>CANJRX010000006.1 GCA_947476895.1 Fidelibacterota bacterium
CAGGAACGACACCGCATCAAACGGAAAACCATCGAACATCGTCGCTTGCTTCACCGCAAGCTCGCCGCCTAAGATCGATCAACCAGATGAGGCTAACACTCCGCTAAATCACGCCCCAATCTGTCCCAAATGCTTTGACGACGCACAATGCTTTCGGGAACCCATTTTCCGTGGGTCACATCATGCAAGAAACGCCGCTGCGCCCGCGCACAGCCGGCGTCAACGTTGCCTGGTCGAATTAAGATCTAGTCCTTCGGCGGGTCGGGGCTTTTGCCGTAGACTCACTCCACGCGCAGCCGATTGTCGATGCCTTGCACCAACACTTGCGCGTCGTGGCCTTGTTCGCCGACGCGGTGGGCGGTTTTAATGGCGTTATTGACGGCGTCCTGCTGGGTCTTGTAGGTGCCGTAATTTTGCTTATCGTATTTGACGGTCCAGTTGTTTCCCGCGCGAACAACTGCGTATGTCGCAAGAGCCATAACCCAGCACCTCCTACACGGCGCGTGCAGACGTAGGAATGTCGGCGGCGTTGGCAAGGCTTTCGACTTTCCAGCAGTTCGCGATCACGCGCTCGATCTGCTGTTTCGGAAAAATTCCGTCAGCCACGTCGAGGAACTTCAGTTCCAAATCCTTATTGCTGGTGGGAACTTCAACGCTGCCGACAGCATGCTCGATGAACTTATGCAGTGTCCGGCCGTCTTTGAACTTGATGGTCATGTCGACCTGATCGGTCTGGATCTTGGGATCGACGGTCGGCTGAACTTTCGAGCGCAGGGCGATGATCTTGGGATCGCGCGCGGCGCGGTCGCTGAATTGTTTCAAGCCGCCCGCACCTTCGATCAAGGCTGCTGCCACAGCGTGATAAACGCTGAACTTGCTTTCCAGGCCGTCGCCCGGCGTTTTCTTGCCCGTCAGTTCAAGAACGTGGGGATGAACCCGCAAGGCCACGGATTCAATCTGCGTGCTGTCGATCTTGTTGGCGCGCTGAAGCTGGATCGCCGCATCGAGTGAAGGATGCAGAACGATGCCGCAGGGGAAGGGCTTGTAGGTATTGAGCACAGCTTCATAGCGCTTGCCCAGATCGCCCACGATCTCGTTGAAGTCTTGCTTCGTGCTGACAACATGCGCCCAGCCGCGCTCGGCTTCGAGCATCTGGTTTGAGCTGGTGAAGTTGCCCGCCGCGAGAAGTGCCGCGAAGATGCCGTTGCTCGCCGCCCGGCCTGGGTTGAACGCCTTATTCATGGAGCCGAAGGACTCACGCAAGCCAACCGGCTGCGATGCTGCGAGACCCAGGGCCCAAACCATCTGCTGTTCATTCAGCTTCATGAGCTTGCCCACGGCCGCCGCCGTGCCAATCACGCCGGCAGTTCCGGTGATGTGCCAACCCACATCGTAATGATCGGGGTACACCGCATTGCCCATGCGGCAAGACACTTCGATTCCTAGGATCACCGCGTTCAGAAAATCCTGGCCGCTGACGGGTTTATATTCGCTGTACGCCAGTAGCGCCGGCACAACCATGGCCGACGGATGCACGATGGTCTTCAGGTGCGTATCATCATAGTCCAGCACATGGCCGGCCACGCCGTTGATGAAGGCGGCATTCATAATATCCATGCGTTCTTTGCGGCCCAAAAGGCTGGCTTGCCCTTGGCTTGAGAACGGCGCCAGCGCGGTGGCAGCGATGTTGACGGCATCAAGCTGGCTTCCGCCAACGGCAACGCCCATCCAATTCACAAGCGAGCGCACGCCTTGTTTGCGAACATCGTCCGGCAGTTGGTTATAAGTGGCGTTTACGATGTAGCGGGCGAGGGTTTTGGTAACGTCTTTGACGGGAGGATGATCAGCGCCGGCCTTCGGCGCGGCCTCAGCGGCTTGCGCGGAACCCATGGCGAGGCTTGCGGGCGTTGCGGCTGCGGCCAAAGCTGTGGATAGCAACGCGCGGCGATTCATGATGGGCATGGTTCCTCCTCGAACCTTATGAGAGAGACGAAATTATAGAGCCAATCGTGGCCGTCTCAAAGCGAGCAGCGCAACAAAGCTGACCAAAGCCGCGGTGCTCAGGTAATAGCCGACACTGGCAAGGCCGCCGCGTTCGGCCAGGGCCTGGGCTGCGATGGGCGTAACTGCGCCGCCCAAGATTCCGCCGGCATTAAAAGCAATGGATGCACCTGTGTAACGGACGCGCGCCGGGAACAGGGCCGGTAACCACGCCCCCAGCGGTCCATAGGCCAAGCCCATCAGTAACAAAGCGCCCGACAGAAATAGCCATGTCGTTACGAGCGAGGCGCTCATCATCGGTGCAAGCAGAAATCCGATCAACACTGTGCCGACACAGCCCGCCATCAAAACCTTGCGTGCATCAAAACGATCGGACCACATGCCGGAGAGAATGATTCCCACCGCTAGAAAAACAATCGCGCCCAATTGAACGGCGAGAAAAGTTTCGCGCGGGTAACCCAATGTCGTCGTGCCGTAGCCCAACGCAAACGCAGTCGTGAGATAGAAGATGGCGAAACACGCGACCACACCGAAAATGCCGCCGACGACTTCGCGCGGATAATCCCGCAACACGTCAGCCAAAGGCACACGCGCCGGCGGCGCTTCGGCAAGAGCTGCCGCGAAGGCTGGCGTTTCTGTCAGTTTGAGGCGGACCCACAATCCAACAATGACAAGCAGCGCGCTGAACAGAAACGGCAACCGCCATCCCCAGGCAACGAATTGCTCTTGTGTGAGAACAAGACCCAGCACCAGAAACAGGCCGTTCGCCATAATGAATCCGACCGGCGCGCCCAGCTGCGGCATCATGCCGAAACGGCCGCGATATCCTGGAGGCGCATTCTCGACAGCAAGCAGAGCAGCCCCGCCCCATTCACCGCCGAGGCCAAAGCCTTGTCCGAAGCGCAAGACGCAAAGGGCCAGCGGCGCCAGCCATCCTGCTGTTTGGTACGTGGGCAGAAATGCGATGGCCACCGTCGAAATGCCCATGACGAGCAACGACGCGACGAGCGTCGACTTGCGGCCGATGCGGTCACCGAAGTGCCCGAAAACAATTGAACCGAGCGGCCGCGCGACGAACGCCAGGCCGAAGCTCGCGTAGGCCGCCAGCAATTGCGCCGATGCCGACGTCGCCGGAAAGAACAGCGGGCCGAAGACCAGCGAGGCCGCCGTGGCGTAGATGTAGAAGTCATAGAACTCGATGGCGGTGCCGGCGAGGCTCGCCAGCAACACGCGCCGGTTCGCGACAAATACGTTAGTGGCCTCGTTCACGCCCAACGCCCCCCGAAATTTCCCGCTCCGTCATCCCATGCCGCCGCAAAAGACTCAACCACACTGGCATTTTTCGAATATTTCGCCGTTAAATCAATAAGTTAGACACGCATTGCAGGTGAAGAAACAAAAATGCAGTCAGGGCGTTTTTCTTATATGTCGGCCAAACCAAAGCAAAAGTCGCGCAGCCTTCCCTCCACCGTCATGATTCTGGAGCCGGATGTGTTGGTGCGGGCCTCCCTCGCCGAATATTTGCGCGGCTGCGGGTTCAAAGTGATTGAAGGCCAGTCATCCGAAGAGGTCTTCCGGGTGCTGGATTCCGATATCAAAGTCGACATTGTCTTTGCAGAAGCGCGGCTGGCCGGCGACCTAACAGGTCTGGAGCTTGCTAAGCGCGTTCGCGCACAATATTCCGGAATCGATGTGATTTTGACGTCCGGCATCGCTAATGCCGCTGACCGGGCGGGAGATTTGTGCGAGGAAGGACCGCTAGAAAAGCCGTTTCATCCGCAAGAATTGTTAAAGCGCATACACATTCTGAAAGAACGCCGTCGTACGTCTCTGCCGTCCTGAGTTGAGAATGGGGGCGTAACAATTTTGTGATCGCCGGGAACCTTTTGCGGCAAAAATACTTACCTCTAGTGGTTGTTCCTAAGAATTCGTGGAAGGGGATCCCCGATGTTTCCAGCCTTAAGACTGGTATCCGACAATCATTCATCCGGCCACGGACCCGGCGAGAGCGGGCGTCACGTAAAGCCCACCAACGGACATAAACGCAAAGCCACGCTTCTGGTGGTCGAGGATGAAATTCTGATCCGGCTCGCGACCTGCGATTATTTGCGCGAACAGGGCTTCCGTGTGCTCGAGGCCTCAAATGCCAGCGAAGCCCTGTCGGTTTTTGCAGCCGGCGAACCCATCGAACTGGTGTTTTCCGATGTAAATATGCCGGGGCGCATGAGCGGCACCGGGCTTGCACAATGGATTCATCAGCAGTTCCCCGATGTAAAGGTGTTGCTGGCGGCCGGCGAATCGTCGGGGCCCGAACACGCCTCCGGTGAATTCGGCATGGTTTTGATCAAGCCCTATGCCCACGAAACCCTGCTGGCCCACATCAAAAACCTGTTGATGGCCTAAGCGGTCGATAGCTCCGAACGGCTATAACGGCTTGTAACGACGGCGTGATCTGCGGGTGTCCGGTCGTTTCCCCGGCCCGTAAGCCTTTCCTGACTTGTGCTTCTAGAGTACCCTCAGCCTTCCATCATCACAGGGCGCGAGGCAGGGCATGTTCAAGGTCAATGGCACCGAACAATCGCTTGAAGGCATAGATCCTTCGACTCCACTCCTGTGGGTCTTGCGCGATACGCTGGGCTTGGTCGGCACCAAATACGGCTGCGGCATTGCCCAGTGCGGGGCCTGTACCGTGCACCTCAATGGTCAGCCCATTCGGGCTTGCGTGACGCCGATCAGCGCCATCGAAGGCCAAGCCATTACGACCATCGAAGGGTTGGCGACGGACAAGCTCAATGCCGTGCAGCAAGCCTGGATCGATTATGACGTCGCGCAATGCGGTTACTGCCAGGCCGGTCAGATCATGACGGCGGTGGCCTTGCTGAAAGACAAACCCGCGCCCACCGATGCCGATATCGACCAAGCTATGTCGGGCAACATCTGCCGTTGCGGAACCTATGTCCGCATCCGCCAAGCCATCCACGCGGCCGCCAAGGGAGGCGTGGCATGAGCTTTTCAGCAGATAGCTATATCTCCGAAATCATCGCCGAGTTTGAGCAGGCGCCGCGCAATGTCCCGCGGGCCTTCAGTCGCCGCTCGATCTTGAAGTTTACCGGCGCGGCTGGTGCTGGACTCGTGCTCGCGTTCTCGCTTACGCCCTCCAGCGCTGAAGCTGCGGCGGCTATGGCAGCCAAAGACTTCGCGCCCAACGTTTTCCTGCGCGTCGCACCCGATGGCGGCATCGTCATCATCTCTAAGGGTCCGGAAATCGGACAAGGCATCAAGACCGCGTTCCCGCTGATCATCGCCGAAGAAATGGACGCGGCCTGGGCTGATGTGCGTGTCGAACAAGCCATGATCAACCCCGCAATTTATGGACGCCAAAGCGCCGGCGGCTCCACGTCGATCCCCAATAGCTGGGACCAGCTGCGCCGTGCGGGCGCAACCGCGCGCGCCATGCTGATCGCGGCAGCTGCCAAGCAGTGGAATGTTCCGGCGTCGGAATGTACCGCGTCTGCCAGCAAAGTGATTCACGCCGCCAGCAATCGCGAAGCGACCTATGGATCGTTGGCCATCAAAGCGGCGGCGCTGCCGGTGCCCGATGCCACCAAACTCACGCTCAAAACACGCAGCGAGTATAAGCTGCTCGGCAACCGCTTCACCGGCGTTGATAACCTCGCCGTTGTCACCGGCAAGCCGTTGTTCGGCATCGACCAGACCGTGCCCGGCATGCTCTACGCGGTTTATGAAAAGTGTCCGGCCGTGGGCGGCAAGGTGGCCAGCGCCAATCTCGATTACATCAAGACGCTGCCGGGTGTGAAGGATGCCTTCGTTCTTGAAGGCAACGGCATTACCTCGGAAGTCATGCCTGGCGTTGCCATCGTCGCGGACTCAACGTGGTCGGCCTTCAAAGCCAAACGCGCGTTGCAAGTTGTTTGGGACGAAAGCGGCGCGTCCAAAGACAGTTGGACAAAAATTATTGCCGACGCCAAGCGCATCGCCAAACAGGCTGGTGCGGACAGCATCCAGAAAATCGGGAACGTCGATGAAGCCTTGAAGGGTGCGGCGAAAACCGTCGAAGCTTTCTACAGCTATCCCTTTGTCCCGCACGCCACGTTGGAGCCGCAAGGTTGCACGGCCTGGTTCAAAGGCGACGAGATCGAGATGTGGGTGACAAGCCAGACGCCCGAGCGTGCACGCACGAACGTCGCGAAGATGCTCAATCTCGCTGAAGAAAAAGTTGTTATGCACCAACTGCGGGCCGGCGGCGGATTTGGTCGTCGCTTGGTCAACGATCCGGTCAGCGAAGCTGCTGCCATTGCCCAGCGCGTCAATGCGCCGGTAAAACTGCAATGGACCCGCGAAGACGACATGCGCCACGACTTCTATCGTCCGGGCGGTTTCCATCAGTTCACGGGCGGTCTCGATGCCAACGGCAAGTTGATCGCCTGGCGTGGCCACTTCATTACCTTCACGTCCGACGGCAAGACGCCGGTCTCCGGCGGCAATATCGCTGCCACGGAATTCCCAGCGCCGCTTTTGGCCAATGCCGAGATCACGCAGACCATGCTCCCGCTCATGACGCCGTGCGGCGCATGGCGTGCGCCACGGTCTAACGCCATCGCCTTTGCCGTGCAGTCGTTCATTCACGAACTCGCGGTCGCTGCAGGTCGCGACCACGTCGAATTCTTGCTGGAGATCATGGGCGAGCCGCGCTGGATGGCGCCGCAGAACCCCGGTGCACTTAACACCGGCCGTGCGGCTGCCGTCGTCAAACTTGCCGCCGAGAAATCCGGCTGGGGACAGCCGTTGCCGAAGGGCCGTGGCCGTGGTCTCGCGTTCCATTTCAGCCACGCCGGGCACTTTGCCGAAGTTGCTGAAGTCAGCGTCGATGCGCAGAAGCGCATCACCGTGCACAAGGTGACCGTGGCGGGCGACGTCGGCCCGATCATCAATCTGAGCGGTGCCGAAAATCAGTGTCAGGGTGCCGTGACCGACGGTCTCAGCACGATGCTAAACTTGCAGGTCGGCATCGAGAACGGCCGCATCCTGGAAGGAAACTTCACCGAATATCCGATCCTGCGCATGAAGAACGCGCCCATTGTGGAAGCGCACTTTATTCAGTCGGATTTCCCGCCCACAGGGTTAGGCGAGCCGGCCTTGCCGCCGGTCGCACCGGCGATCGCCAACGCCGTGTTTGCCGCAAGCGGCTTACGTCTGCGCAACATGCCGCTCCGCAATGAAGGCGTGACGATTTAAGCAATGAGTACCCCGCCGCGTTTTGAAGTGCTCACGGCTGAAACGCTGAAGCCTGAGCAGCAAGGCCTTGCCGACCAGGTGATGAAGGTGTCCAGCATTGGTCTGGGCGGGCCTTACAACCCCATGCTGCGCAGCCCGGTTATGGGCCAAGCCATGTTCGACCTTATGGCGTACTTACGTTGGAAAACGTCGGTGCCGCTGCGGCTGAATGAGTTCGCCATTCTGATCATCGCGCGCCAATGGCGTTCGCAAGTTGAATGGTTTGCCCATGCACCCATCGCCTTGCGCAGCGGTCTTGCGCAGAACGTCATTGATGAACTGAAGGCCAACCAGCGTCCGTCAGGGATGCAGGCCGACGAAGATACGGTGTTTGATTTTGTCACGGAGTTGACGAAACAAAACCGCGTCTCGGACAAAACCTTCGCTCGCGCCAAAGACATTCTCGGCGAACAGGGCGTGGTGGACTTGACGGTGGTTACAGGAACCTATGTGACCGTCGCGATGCTGCTGGCCATGGCTGAACAATCCGTCCCGCCCGGCAAAGAAGAGCCCTTCAAGCCCGGCGAAGCCTAGACCATCTGCATGAAGAGCGCTTCGATAGCGCGGGTATAAGAGACGGTATCGAAAAGCGGAGACGTTGCGCGGTTGTGCACCAATTTGTCTTTGATGGTTTTAAGGCGAGCAGGGTCTCTGGCTAACGCTATAGCCAAGGCTTCGTAATCAGCCAATGTCGCCGCGATGAGTTCGGGCAAATCCATGGCCGCGAGAAGGCTGGCTGCGACGCGCGATGTGAAACTTTCGCCCGGCGACGTCAGCACAGGCAAGCCCACCCACAGCGCATCGCTGGCGGTGGTGTGCGCGTTACAGGGCAATGTATCGAGAAACAGATCGGCGACGCGCTGGCGGGCGAGATGTTCTTCGGGCGGCATGCGTGGTGCCAAAACCAGGCGGGCCGCATCGACGCCACGGCGTTCGGCTTCCTTGCGTAAGTTCACCGCCGCCGTTGCATTGTCTTCAAGCAGCCACAGCACGCTGCCATCGACGGCTTTCAGAATGCGCATCCAGATATCGAACATCGCCGGTAGAATTTTGAAGTTGCTGTTGAAGCAGCAGAAGACGGCGCCATTTTCGGGCAGTCCCAGCTCCGCGCGCGAAAATGCCCGCTCCGATATCTTCCTCTGTCGGTCGTTGACCTGATAGCTGTGCGGCAGCGTCAGAACTTTTTCGGTGTAAAAAGGGCGGGCGGCTTCCGGAACAATCACATTGTCGGCGATCAGGTAGTCGATATACGGCGCACCCATAGTGCAGGGATAACCCAGGTAGCTCACTTGAATGGGGGCTGCGCGATGCGCAAAAATCCCGATGCGGTTGTCGGCTGAGAACCCTTTCAAGTCGATGGCGATATCGATCTCCATCTCACGCGAAAGGGCCGCGATCTCGCGTTCGCTTTTGTCGCGCACTTCGATGAAGTGATCGCAGGCGCCGGCAATGCGCTTTTGCATATCATCGCCGGTCGCCGGACCGAAGGAGAAGGCGGTGATTTCAAATTTGTCGCGGTCGTGCAGTTCAAACAGCTCCGCCATAAGATAAGCGGTGGCGTGATTATGAAAATCCGCCGAGTAGTATCCAATCCGCACCCGCGCATGCCCGGCGTATCGCTGTACTGGACCCAGCGCTAAGTCCTCGGGGTGTTTAGCGGCGACCCACATTTCGGCAGCTTTACGCTGCATCGCCAATGAGTCGGCATAGCCGATGAGGTGCCACGGCGGCGAAACCGGCTGCCCGTGATCGATGGCGACCAACAGCGAGGCGAGTTCGCGATCAAGGTTGGTCCAGTCACATATAATTGTCTTACAGAATATCCGCGTGCCTGCGATGAACGGATAGTTTGGATTGAGCTGAAGGGCTGTTTCGTAGCTGGCAATGGCCGCCGCCGGTTGTTTCAGCTCTGAAAGCGCCGCGCCGCGGTTGCTGTGAGCATTGGCATTGTTCGGCTGCAACGTGATCGCGATATTCAGGCTTTGCAAAGCCTCTTCCAAGCGGCCCCAGTTGCGCAGCAGCAGGCTGCGATTGATATAGGGCGACGCGATTCTGCCGTCGGCGGCGATGGCAGCGCTATAACAATCGAAAGCGGCTTTCTGATCGCCCAGTTGCGCCAAGGCCAAGCCGAGCCCGTTCAGCGCAGCGGCATAAGCGGGAACGAGTGTGATGGCGGCTTGAAAGCTCTGGGCCGCCGTCGAAAACTGCCCCAGTTCAAAAAGGGCCATGCCGCGCAAGTGAAAGGCTTCGGCGTGTTGCGCATCAAGCGCGATCGCCTGATCGTAAAGTGGCACAGCTTCCGCGAGGTGCCGCTGCTGATGCAAAGCAAAAGCTTGTTGAAAGGCGGCCTGGGCAGGGGCGGACGGCATGCGGCGCTATTTTGCTTTCATGCTTTCCAGGAACGCCGGCGTCGGACCGGGCCGGTAGGCGCAGGCCTCGGCGAGAGACTGAAGGTCCGGGGCCAGCGGATACATAAGCTTGTATTGCAAGACTTGCCGCAGGATCAGCCGCAGGCGCAAGCTCAGATCCGGCGATTGGCGCGGATCGAGCAGCGGTTCATAGATCGGCTGCTGATCGCCACGCTGAAATTCCACCGATATGCTGATGCGCGGCGTGGTGATGGGCTTTCGCGCGCGCGCGCCCCAATGAAAGATGGCTTGCGTCCAGGCCAGCAGTCCGCCGGCGGGGCTGGGCAAGGCGCGCACATTCTGCAAATCGATGTGGGATTCGTGATCGCGCGGCGTGCCGTAAAAGAGATCGCGGTCCGCTGGCAGAACATACATGCAGCCGTTTTGCGGCGTGGCTTCGCTTAAGGCCAACCAGAAGGTCATCGCTTTGGGCCGGCGATCAGGCAGCAGCGTGCGAAAACCCAGGTCGCGATGGGGCGCCCAGCCGGCTTGTTCACGCACACCGTCCACATGCCAGGCCCAGAACGCGGGCATCATCATGTAGTGCTCGTCGAGCACGGTGGCGAGGATGTTGCGCAGACGCGCATACATGTACCAAGGCTCGTCATACATGAAGGCGAAGACCGGCAAGTATCCTGCGGCAACCACGGCGCTGACGCCCGTGGCGATGCGCGCAATATTCAGGCCCCAGTCAAAGGACGGTATTTGAAAATATCCTTCGCGCATGAGGTCGGCGTTGAGGGCGGCAAGGTGCGACGCCTCGAAAGGCAGCGGCTGTGCCGAAGCCGCCGACAGTTCGGCGTTGCCGACATTCAGCGTCGGTGCGACTCCGCGCCAAAGGGCGGGATCGGAAAGGGCGTTAAAGCGCTGGGCGAGGGATGACGTGTCGGACATGGGGCGGTTATGCCACGGCTATCCGCATCAAGGGAATGAGGCAGATTCTCCCTTATATTTCAATAGATAAGGGCTTAGCCGATGGGTTTGCCGCTGGTGGTGCGAATGGCGATCACGCTCGGGCGCGGCGGTATACCGTCCTTGAAATCGGGCCACCGCGTCGCGGGCGTGACGAAACTGGAATCGTCACCGGTGTCACCCGGATGCTGAACCGAACAGAACAGGGTGGTGCCGTCGGGCGTAAAAGTCGGGCCCGTCAATTCGCCACCGATCGGACAGCTGAAGAAGTGCTTTGTCAGCGCGCGGCCTTCTCCGACCACGTCGGTGGCCCATAAGCCGTCGTCAAAACCGTAATCGTTGGCGCCATCGGTGCTGATCCACAGACGCCCTTTCGGATCGACAGTGAAATTATCGGGATTGGAAAGCCAGCCCTTGGCCGAAACTCCGGGGTGATATTGCGCCTTAACGGCTGGATCAGACGGGTCGCCGCCCAGAAACAGAAATTGCCAGCGGGCGGTCGGGGCGGTGTGGTCTAAGCCCGGCACGATTTCAATCACATGGCCATGCCGGTTACGCGTGCGGGGATTGGCGGCATCGACGTTGGCGTCGGTGCGGCGGTTGTTCTTCGTGAGCGCCACGAAAATCGTGTTGGTAAACTTGTTGTATTCCAGGTCTTCCGGACGATCCATGGGTGTCGCGCCGACAAGGCTGGCAGCACGACGTGCATCGATCAAGACATCGGCTTGGCTTGCAAAACCGTTGGCGGCCGTAAGCGGGCCGCTACCTAACTCTAAGGGTAACCAGGTGATGGTGTTATCGGCGTTAAAGCGCGCGGTATAGAGCGTTCCTTCATCCAGCAAGCCCCAGTTGCGCATGCGGTCTTTCGTGTTGACCTTCTTGCTGCTGACGAACTTGTAGATGTACTGGAACAGTTCATCATCACCGAGGTAGCAGACTACGCGTCCGTCCGGGTTGACCACAACACCTGCGGCTTCGTGCTTGAAACGTCCCATCGCCGTGCGCTTGGCGGGGCGTTTGTCGGGACTATAAGGATCGATCTCGACAATCCAACCGAAGCGATTGGGTTCATGCGGCTCGGCTTCAACGTTGAAGCGCGGGTAGTGCGCTTGCCACCCGTAAAACCGCTCACCACCCAGGCCCATAAGCTGATGATTGGCGGCCTCAGACGTGCGCTTCGGGTCTCCGCCAAAAAAGAAATGAATGTTCTCTTCGGCCGTCAAAACAGTGCCCCAGGGCGTTTCGCCGCCCGCACAATTTGCAAACGTGCCCAACGCGAGTACGCCTTTGGGATCGTCGGTCGTGCGCATACGCGCATGTCCTGCCGCCGGTCCAGTGATGTCGATCTCAGTGTCGGCGGTGATGCGGCGGTTATAACGGCTTTTTAAATTCACGCCCCACTGGCCGTTCTTCAGGGCAACTTCAACAATGGTATGGCCTGAGGCCGCGATTTCAACGTCGGCGTATTCTTTGCTGATGTCATCGAGCTTGCGCTTGTCGAAGCCCGGGAACATCAGCTGATTGCGCGTCGATTCATGATTGATGCACAGCAGACCGCGCGTGGAAGAGTTGGAGCCGTAAGGCAACGGCTTAAATGCGATGAAATCGTTGTCGTAGCCAAACTGAACCTTCTGCGCGGCGGCGCTTTGTGTTTCAGGTGTCCAGGCTGGCGCGGCTTCCGTCAGCGCATCGCCCCAGCGCAAAAGGATTTGAACGTCGTGGCCGGGTGAAACTTCATGGACCGGGCTCAGTTTGTGAGGGATCTCGGCGAAGGACAGCGTGGATGTGCCATCCGGCGCGCCTTCCGCAGCTTCGGCGACGTCAGGAACAATGCCGATGCCCGTGGCAGCCGCGGCTGAAAGACCCGCGGCAAGAACCGCGCGGCGTGACGCTTGTTTTTCAGCGCTTAATTTTTTCATGGATCACAAATGCCCCGAGTTTGTGATGGCGGCTCCGCACGAGGATAGCGGTTACATTCCACCCGGCAAACACGAATTACCTCGTCGGATTGACCGCAAAGGGTACGCGCTATAGTATCCGGCCCGTGACAGGTTCCTCGGAAAGAGGATGAAAAGGGAACTCAGGTGTGACACCTGGGCTGCCCCCGCAACTGTAAGCGGTTAGTCCGCGCATCACGTAGCCACTGGTGTTCTTATCCGGGAAGGCGATGCGCAACGGACGTTAACCCGCGAGCCAGGAGACCTGCCTGTCGCAGTCGTCCTTCGTTCGGCCGGGGTGTGGCGCGCGAACGGGTTTTTCCCGAGAGACGGCAGTTTGTTTTAACCGCGCTTGCGCGGGCTGCAGTCGCACAGGGGCTTCCTAAGTCTCTTTTCGGCCAAGTCCCGCGTCAGGCGCTTGTCGTCACGAAAAGGGATGCCCATGAAGCGTCTTCTTATTTCCACCACCAGTCTCATTTCCATCCTGCACATCGCGCCGGTTTTTGCCGACGATATCGGCGAGCGGGCCATTGATGAAGTTGTTGTCACCGCAACACGTTCGCCGCAGCCGTTGTACCGCGTGGGCTCGTCCATCACGGTTCTCAATAAAGAGGCCATTGAGTCGAGCCAGGCCGTTGCTGTTTCCGATCTTCTGATTCAAACCCCGGGCGTCAGTTTCTCGCGCAATGGCGGCGTCGGCGGCACGACTTCTTTACGTATTCGCGGCGCCGAAACCGACCAGACCACAGTTCTGATCGACGGCGTGAAGATCAACGATCCGTCGTCGCCGGGCGGCGGTTATAACTTCGCCGATCTGTTGGTCGGCGATATCAACCGCATCGAAATCCTGCGCGGCGCGCAGTCGACGCTCTGGGGCAGCCAGGCTATCGGCGGTGTCGTCAATATGATCACGACCGAACCGACGCAGGCCTTTGAAGTTTCAGCGGACGCCGAAGGTGGTTCACGTTCCACCGGCTACGGACGCCTCGGCGTTGGTGGCGACAGCGAATATGTGAACTGGCGTTTGGCCGGCGCTTACTACGTCACAGATGGCATCTCGACGTTTGTCGGCGGTACTGAAAAAGACGGCTATCAGAATTCGGGCCTCAACGGCCGCGTGCGCGTCAATGTGAACGAAGCCATCTCTATCGACCTGCGCGGCTTCTATCTCCATAGCCACGTTCAGCTCGATGGCTTCCCGGCGCCGGTCTATGCCTTCGCCGATACGGCCGAATTCAACAAGACCACGGAATTTGTCGGCTACAGCGGCGTGAACTTCGATCTCCTCGAAGGCCGGTTCAAAAACCGCATCGCCTTTGGCTACACCGATATCGATCGCGATAGCTTCAATCCCGATCAGCCGGTGACCAAAAGCACCTTCATGTCTGTTGGTCGCAACAAGCGCTTTGAATACCAGGGCACTTTCGCGGTTGCTGAAGGCTGGGAAGCGGTGTTCGGTGCCGAACGCGAAACATCAACACTTCGAACGGCCGCACCCAATGCGTTCGTTCCCAATCCGCCCGTAGATACAGCCAAAGCCACCATCACCAGCGGCTATGCGCAGGTGCAGGGCGAAGTGGTGCCGGATCTCACGCTCACGGGCGGCTTGCGCTATGACGACCACGACACCTTCGGCAGCCGCGTACTCGGCCAAGCCGCCGCGGCGTGGGCGTTGAACGATCAAAATGCCATTCTGCGCGCAAGCTTCGCGCAAGGGTTCAAAGCGCCGACGCTCTACCAGCTCTATAGCGACTTCGGTAACCCGGACGTGAAGCCTGAGAAGGCCAACAGCTGGGACGCCGGCATCGAACAGCATGCGCTCGACGGTACGGTGGTGGTTTCGGCCACGGGTTTCTATCGCAAGACCAAAAGCCAGATCGACTTTGTCTCATGTCCGAACCCCAATCCGCTGTGCCTGTCCGGCACCTTCGGCTTCTACAACAATATCGCCAGCGCCCGGGCGCAAGGGATTGAGTTGTCCGGTTCGGCGACGTTCGACGCTTTAGTCGCCGAAGCCAATTACACGCTGACCGACACCAAGAACACATCGGCGGGCAGCGCCAATAATGGCAAAGACCTCGCACGCCGCCCGAAACACACGGCCAATGCGACGTTCACATACAACTGGCCCATGGAAGTCTCAACCGCCGTGGCCTTGCGCTACGTCGGCAAAGCCTTCGACAACGCCAGCAACGGCACAGTGTTAAAATCCTACAGCTTGGTCGATCTGCGCGCGGCCTGGCAGGTGATGGACACCGTGGAACTCTACGGACGTGTCGAGAACCTGTTCGATAAGGATTACGTCACCACCAACAACTATGGATCAATCGGCCGCAGCTTCTTTGCGGGCGTTCGTGCTAGATTCTAGCTTCATCAAAGTGGGAGGAGGCCGTCGGTCTCCTCCCATGACGGAGCAAGCGATTTGAGATTTATCGTCTGTTTAACTTTAGCTCTTCTAAGCGCTGCAGGTTCCGCGCGCGCGGACGTGCGCCGCGTGGTGTCGCTGAGCCCCTGCCTTGACGTTATCCTCGTTAACATCGCCGACCGCGAACAGATCGCGGCCCTCAGTCACTACGCCAGTGAAGAAGGCACGTCGACCATCGCGGATATAGCGAGCACATATCCAAAGACGTACGAGACGGGCGAGGAAGTGATTGCCCTGGCGCCGGACCTGGTGCTCACCAGCCGCCATTCTTCGCGGGCGACCCTCAACGTTCTCGCGCGTGTTGATATCAAAACCGAACTTTTCGATGAGCCGCTGACGGTGGCCGAGAGCATGGCGCAAGTCCGCCGCGTCGCGGGCCTTTTGGGCCACGCAGATCGCGGCGAAGCCCTCGTGGCAAAAATCGAAGACGCCATCAAGACGGCCGAAATGCCCGAAGGCGCTTCACCTTTGCCGGCCGTCATCTTCCAGAGCAATGGTTTTTCACCGGGCACCGGCACGCTGATGGACGAAATGTTGCGCCGTGTGGGATTCACCAATGTCGCAGCTCGCTACGGCGCCGAATGGGGAAATATTCCGCTCGAAGAACTCATTGTTGATCCGCCGCAAGTGATGCTGGCGGGCGAAATCCGCGCCAACAAGCCGACTTGGGCTGATCGTGTGCTGCGTCATCCATCACTGCGGCGTTTAGAAACCCGCATGACCCGCGCGACATTCCCCGACCGGCTGCTCTATTGTGCCGGGCCGGTCCTCATCCAGACAGCGGACACTCTTATGAAAGCGCGTGAAGCGCATAAGGCGCGGCCATGAAAATGCCGTCGCGCGCCGTCCTTCTGACCGGACTGAGCATTACGATCGTTGTGCTCGCGGCGTTGAGCCTGAGCGCCGGCCGCGTATGGATTCCGTTGAGCGCCTGGTTCAACGATGCCGATGATCCGCAGTGGATCATTCTTTTTGATCTGCGTTTGCCCCGCACAATTTTAGGCGTCGCGGTTGGCATGGCACTCGGCATCTCCGGCGCAGCCCTTCAGGGCTATGCGCGCAATCCGTTAGCCGATCCAGGCGTGCTTGGCGTTTCCAGCATGGCGGCCTTGGGCGCAGTCATGACGCTCTATCTCGGCACTGCGATGACCCTGCCGTGGGTGCTACCGGTCGCCGCCATGGTCGGCGCTATCATCGGCATCGCGCTGCTGCTGCTGTTGTCAGGGGGTGCTTC
Organism: Fidelibacterota bacterium; assembly: GCA_947476895.1. GTDB lineage: Bacteria > Pseudomonadota > Alphaproteobacteria > Rhodospirillales > Rhodospirillaceae > SHVO01. Next base: position 16,213 of record CANJRX010000006.1, read on the forward strand.
TAGCATTCTCTCATTCATATTGGCAGGCATGATTTTAAATACCCTGTCCTCAGCAGGTGTCGCGCTCGCACTCAATCTTTCGCCGTCGCCTTGGGCCGTCAGCGAAATCATCAATTGGCTGATGGGGTCGCTGGCCGACCGTAGCGTAGATGACGTGCGCCTCGCGCTACCTTTCATCGCTGCGGGCTGCGCCGTTTTGCTCACTACGGGCCGTGCGTTAGATGCTTTAACCTTGGGTGATGCCGGGGCCCGTTCGCTCGGCATTAATCTGCAACGCACGCGGCTTCTGCTCGCCGTCGGCGTGGGGCTCGCTGCGGGTGCTAGCGTTGCCGTCACCGGCGTCATTGGCTTTGTCGGCTTGATCACGCCGCATATCATGCGGCCCCTCGTGGGTGCGCGTCCGGGCGCTTTGCTGGTCCCGAGTGCCTTGGCCGGTGCGGCCATCGTGCTCGCCGCCGACATCCTCGTTCGCATCACGCCCGCGGGTACGGAACTGAAATTGGGCGTTGCCATGGCCGCCCTGGGCGCGCCGTTCTTCTTGATGCTTCTCATCAGCCTGCGTCGGAAAACAGTATGAGCGGGTTCAAAGCATCAGATATCCATGTGCGCCTGGGCGAGAAAACCGTTCTGGACGGTGTCAGTCTTGCGTTCGCGCCCGGTCAGGTCACCACCATCGTGGGACCCAATGGCGCCGGTAAATCCACATTGCTGACCGTGCTTGCGGGCTTGCGTGTGCCCGACCGCGGGCAGGTAACCCTTGAAGGAGCAGATATCACGAGCTTAACGCCCAGCGCGCGGGCGCAATGTATCGGCTATCTTCCACAACTTCCCGAAGTTGCCTGGCCTATTGATGTGCGCACGCTGGTGGGTTTGGGCCGCATCCCCTTTAGCGGCGCGCGCGGCTTGTCGGCGGCAGACGACGCTGCGGTTGATCGGGCGCTCAAAGCCGGCGGTATTGAATCCATGGCGGATCGCAACGTGCTCACGCTTTCGGGTGGCGAGCGCGGACGTGTATTGCTGGCACGCGTACTGGCTGGCGAACCCAAGTGGTTGCTCGCCGATGAACCGCTGACAGGCCTTGATCCCGGCTACCAACTGGAAGCTACGTCCTTATTCCGCAAAATGGCCGCCGAGGGCTGCGGTGTTGTCGTCACCCTGCACGACCTACACATGGCTTTGCGCATGTCGGATCGCGTTGTCGTTCTGGCGGCCGGGCGCATATTGGCCGACGGCGCGCCAAGCGCGGCACTCTCACCAGAGATCCTTGCCCAGGCTTACGGCGTCGATGCACGCGTTTGGGACGGCGAGGCCGGCCCCGTCATCGAGATTGTGGGCCGACGCAGCTAATGGCGGCCATCATGATCCAGGGCTGCGGCTCCGATGTCGGAAAGTCCGTCATCGTCGCCGGCATTTGCCGACTGTTCGCGAACCGCGGCTTCAAGGTGAGGCCATTTAAGCCTCAGAACATGTCCAATAATGCTGCCGTAACCGCGGACGGCGGCGAGATCGGTCGCGCGCAGGCCTTGCAAGCTATGGCTTGCCGCACGCCCGCGACGGTCGATATGAACCCTGTGTTGCTCAAACCGCAATCCGATACTGGCGCGCAGGTGGTTGTGCGCGGCCGCGTTGCGGGCACATGGCAAGCGCGCGCTTTTCAGGACAAAAAATCCGAACTGCTGGATGTAGTTTTAGAAAGCTTTCGCAGCCTGCAAAGCCAAAGCGACTTGGTAATCGTTGAAGGTGCCGGCAGTCCTGCGGAAATAAATCTTCGCCAGGGCGACATCGCTAACATGGGTTTCGCGCGTGCGGCACATGTGCCGGTGGTGTTGGTAGGTGACATTGATCGCGGTCACGTCATCGCGGCGCTGGCAGGTGCCCACACGGTGTTGGAGACCGCCGACCGCGACATGATCCAGGGCTTTATCATCAATAAGTTCCGCGGCGACCCGACGTTGTTTCAGGATGGCCGCACCGAAATCACCCGCCGCACGGGCTGGCGCGATCTCGGTATGATCCCATGGCTTTCCAGCATTCGTAAATTGCCGGCCGAAGATGCCGTGATCTTGGACGATGCGCCGCGCACGTCCGCAGCCACAGTAAAGATCGTCGTGCCTATGCTCTCGCGCATCGCGAACTTCGACGACTTCGATCCCTTGCAAAACGAACCGCAGGTTCAGTTCGCCTACATTCCTCCCGGCAGCCCGCTGCCGGGTGACGCTGATCTCGTCATCCTGCCCGGCACAAAAGCTACTCTGGCTGATTTGGCGTTCTTCCGTGCGCAAGGCTGGGACATTGATCTGGCAGCGCATGTGCGGCGTGGCGGCGCGGTGCTTGGGGTGTGCGGTGGATTTCAAATGCTGGGTCGCACCATTGCCGACCCTGATGGCCTCGAAGGCGTGACAGGGCAGGTTGCCGGCTTGGGACTTCTTGATGTGGATACGGTGCTGACCGGCGACAAAATTCTGCAACCTGCGTCAGGCATGTTAGCTGGCAGCGATGCGCGTTTTGAAGGCTATGAAATGCACGTCGGCCGCACCACCGGCGACGGGTTGAAAAATCCATACCTCATGATCGGCAATCGGCCGGACGGCGCCGTGTCATCCAACGGCCGCATCATGGGCACTTACGTGCATGGCCTGTTCGCAAGCGGCGCGGTGCGGGCCGCTATTCTCGGCCGCTTCGGCGCGACGTCTGATGGCGCCAACCACGCTGATCTCATCGACAGCCTGCTGGACGACATCGCCACGTCATTAGAAAGCAGCCTCGACATCGAAGCGCTCGCAGCTATCGCCGGCCTCTAACGCCCCAGACTCTAACGCCCCGGGCGCTGCACCGGCGGCGGACGCTGGGCCTCGGGCCGCACTTCGGGCCGTTGCACCGCGGGCCGGGTGACCCCCGCTGCAGGACGCTCAACCGGTGTGATCTCGCGTATCGTTCGCGTCCGCGTGACAGTGGTTCCGTAAACGCCGCGTTGCGGCTGTATATCTTCGCTTTCAGTACGCGTCGTCGCACCAGTGTCCAACGGACTCAACCGGTTCGGCACAATCACGGTTTCAGGGCGCAAGGTGCCGTCGGTTTGTCGTTGGCCGATGATCTGCACGCGCTGACCCGCAGCGAGGCGCACTAAGGCCGTGCGATCCAAGCCGCGGCTGATGTCTTCGTCGACGGCCACGCCACGAATGGTGAAGCCCCGACCATTATTGCTATTGATAATCATTCGCAATAAGTCTATGGTCTCTTCATGAGCATCCCACGCTCATTTCAAGGAGAGCCATGGACAAGGATATCTGGCGGCAGTCGGCTAACGCCTGGCTCCAAATCGGCGACGACCAGGCAGCCGAGACTCGGGCCGTCAGTGCCTTACGCGCGTCCGAGCAGTTCATGCTGTGCAATATGCGCCTGTGGTGGAATGCCGACACGTCGCACGGTCCCTGCGCCCGCGCCCTAGTGCGGAACGGCTTTATCGCTGCCAACCTTACGCAGACTGCGCACGAAAGTTTTGAGCAGTTCATGACGATCCTGGCCGCGACCGGCCAGCCGCGTCCGGCGTTCAACGCCACTACGCGCGGCAATGTCAGCGAGGATGAAGCGCTGATGCTCAATGTGCTGTCTTTGTGTCAGGAAGGTCATAACGGTCACGCCATTATGATTCTGAAACGCTGGCTGCCGCCGACGGCGTACCGCGTAACCCTGAAGAACATGATCGCCTTTGCCGGCCTTGCGGCGGTTGAAGGCCTCGTCCTACCCGTCCGGGTTAAGGTCTCTAACGACACGCACGCGCGGCAGCAACCAGGGCCGCGCTATCTGCTGCACTAATGCCCGGCTTAGCTATGAATCTGCCCATATTTTCGTGTTATAAAGCTACCTTGTGACACGAGAGGGAGGGTCTGATGCGCATGTTTAAACTCGCGGCGATGCTCGTTGTGTTGAGCGCCCCGCCGGCCATGGCGCTGTCGAGCGAGCCTTATCTGCCCAAAAGCCATATCGATTCCATCATGATCGTGCCGCCGCCGCCGGAGCCGGTTTCGGTGCAGCAGCAGATGGATCTCGATAAAGTCCTCGCCATTCAGAAAACGCGCACGCCCGCGCAGATCAAACGCGCGCAAACCGATCGCGACTTCACGGGCTTTGCGACCGTGCTCGGCCCGAAGTTCACGCCTGAAAATCTGCCCATCACCTCTGCGCTCATTAGCAAAGTGACTGCGGAGACCAATGCCGAAGTGGACCGCGTGAAGGACTGCTGGCAACGTTCGCGTCCCTTTGTGTTCAGCAAAGAGGTTATGCCTGCTGAGAATGCTGGCGCGGCTATGATGATCAAACCCGGCACGGCGGTGGAGAACAAAGCGCCGCAGGGCGGCGCTTTACCGTGCAAGCCTGCGGAAAAGGCTCCGGCGGCCAGTTATTCCTATCCGAGTGGCGCTGCAAATGGCGGCATGACGGCGGCGCTGATTTTGACAGCGTTACTACCCGAAAAGCGCAATGAACTTCTGGCTCGTGCGCGCGAATACGGCGAGAACCGCGTTGTGCTTGGCGTGCATTTTCCGTCCGATATCGAAGCAGCCAACAGCCTGGCGACGGTGTTGGTGGGCTTCATGAACAGCAATCCGGCTTTCATCGACGATCTTGCCATTGCGCGCGCGGAGATCCGTAAGGTCGTTCCGCTCACCGCCGGTGACGACGGCCATAACCACTAAGCCTTCAATCGGGAATTCACTGTGATCAAATTTTATTACTGGTATCCGGCGTGTTCGCTGGTCTCGCACATCGCTTTTGAGGAATCGGGCATCCCCTATGATCCCGTCCCCGTGGACAGCAAAAGTCCCGAGGCTCTTGCCGAATATAAAAAGATCAATCCCAAAGGCACTGCGCCAGCCGCGCTGATCGAAGGACAGTTGCTGACGGAGAACGTCGCGATTATCTCCTACATCGCTGAGCGCGCGCCTAAGGCCGACATTCTTCCGACGGACCCCCTGGAGCGGGCGCAATGCATGTCGCTCTTGGGTTGGAGCGCCAGCACCGTGCACATCAATTTCCGCCGGTCATTCCGTCCCGAAAGATTCAGCGACGATCCGGCAGGCTTCGAGGCGATCAAAGCCAACGGCCGCGCTGCGTTCTGGAAAAACCTGCAGGAAATCGATCAGCGTCTTCAGAAGCAAGAGTGGATGCTGGGCAAAACCTACAGCGCTGCCGATGGATATGCTTTGCGGTTTTACGATTGGGGCCGGCGCTCGAAGCAGCCGATCGAAGAGCTAAAAGCGCTGACGGCTTTCAAAGACCGTATGATCGCGCGCCCCGCCGTGCGGCGCGTTCTCGAGCGCGAAGGCTTTCCACTCGTTTAGACAAAGAAAAAGCCCGGCACTCGAAAGTGCCGGGCTGGATCTTGCAGCGACGTCAGAGTTTCTTACGAAACCTTCAAGTTCGCGGCGGCGTCTTTGCCGCGCTCGTTGACGACGTCAAAGCTGATGTTCTGGCCCTCGTTGAGGGTGCTCAAGCCAGCGCGCTCAACAGCGCTGATGTGCACGAACACATCTTTGCCGCCGTTGCCGGGCTGAATGAAACCATAGCCCTTCTGCGCGTTGAACCACTTTACTGTGCCACTAGCCATATCGGCCTCCTTAGAGAATGCATGTATCATTTGCGTTGCGCGACCATCGCACAACATTTCCGAATCCAGCGTTGTCTTGGGAAGGCCTTGATGAAGCCATGTAGCAAGCCAGGCGAAGAACTCGAGGCGACTCAATTAGCGCAGATTCGGTAAATTTTCAATAAATCCACATATCGCGGTGCAAAAAGCGAGTGGATTGGCCGGAACACGCGCTATTTCCGGCGCTATTTACGCGGAATAGGCACGCCCTTGGTCAGGAACCGCTGAGTCTTGTGTTTTCGGCCCGTTCTAGCGCCTTCGCCACCGTTTCCGCCGGTTCCAGCGGGCTGCCAGGTGGGAATCAGCTGGTGTTTGCCGGGTCCAATAAGATCGGCCCGGCCCATGGTTTTCAGGGCCTCGCGCAGAATCGGCCAGTTTTCGGCGTCATGGTAACGCAGGAACGCTTTATGCAGGCGGCGTTGGCGCAGGCCTTTAATGGCCTCTACCGATTCGGACTTTCCGCGGCGAATCGGGCGCAAGGGATTGCTGCCCGAATGGTACATGGCGGTCGCAAGCGCCATGGGCGAGGGCAAGAAGGTCTGCACCTGATCGGCGCGGTACTTATGCTTCTTGAGCCATAGGGCGAGGTTCATCATGTCGAGGTCAGTCGTGCCGGGATGGGCCGCGATGAAATAGGGAATCAGGAAATATTCTTTACCGGCTTGCTTGGCGGCTTGATCAAACAATTGCTTGAAGCGGTCATACGCGCCGATGCCGGGCTTCATCATTTTTGAAAGCGGACCGGCTTCCGTGTGCTCGGGCGCGATCTTCAAATAACCGCCGACGTGATGCGTCACGAGTTCTTTGATGTAGGCCGGGCTTTTGACTGCGAGGTCATAGCGCACACCGGAGGCGACCATAATTTTCTTGATGCCAGGAAGTTCGCGCGCCTTGCGGTACAGCTGGATCAGCGAGTCATGGCTGGTGTTCAGGTTCGGGCAGATATCCGGGTACACGCAACTTGGCTTGCGGCACAGTGCTTCGGTCTTCGTGTCCTTACAGGCGATGCGATACATGTTCGCCGTCGGCCCGCCGATATCCGAGATGATGCCGGTGAAGCCTTCCGTCTTATCGCGGATGTTGCCGATTTCCTGCAACACCGATTCCTCAGAACGGTTCTGGATGATCCGCCCTTCGTGTTCGGTGATGGAACAGAACGAACAGCCGCCGAAACATCCGCGCATGATGGTGACGGAAAAGCGGATCATGTCCCACGCCGGGATTTTAGCGTCGCCGTAAGACGGATGCGGCCCGCGCGCGTAAGGCAGCTCGTACACCCCATCCATTTCCGGTGTCGTCAGCGGGATCGGCGGCGGCGTCACCCAAAGCTCGCGGTCGCCGTGCTTTTGCACAAGCGGGCGTGCATTGCCGGGATTACTCTCACGGTGCAGCACGCGCGATGCACGCGCATATGATTCTTTGTCGTTTTCAACCTGTTCGAATGACGGCAGGCGAATGACGGTCTTCGGACCGGCAGCGCGAGCCCCTTCGTCGCTGGACTCAAGATCGTCGGCGGGCAGTTCGGTCCAGCCTTCAGGAACCGCGGGCTTTAAAAGCGCAATGCCACGCACATCGTCTAAGTCGGCAGGCAATGCGCCCTTGGCCATGCGGTGCGTGACTTCGACAATCGCGCGCTCGGCATTGCCGTACAAAAGAATGTCGGCTTTTGCATCCGCCAGGATCGAGCGGCGCACTTTGTCGGACCAGTAGTCATAGTGGGCGATACGGCGCAGCGAGCTTTCAATGCCGCCCAAAACAATCGGCACGTCTTTGAAGGCTTCGCGGCAGCGCTGCGAATAAACAATCACTGAACGGTCGGGGCGTTTGCCGCCTTCGCCGCCGGGCGTGTAGCTGTCGTTGTGGCGCAGGCGTCTGTCAGACGTGTAGCGGTTGACCATGGAATCCATGTTTCCGCCGGTGACGCCGAAATAGAGGTTGGGCTTGCCGAGGGCTGCGAACGGCTCCGCACTTTGCCAATCGGGCTGCGCGATGATGCCGACGCGAAAGCCTTGCGCTTCCAACAGCCGGCCGATGATCGCCATGCCGAAGCTGGGATGATCGACATAGGCATCGCCCGTCACCAGCACGATGTCGCAGGAATCCCAGCCCAGCTGATCCATTTCCGCGCGCGACATCGGCAAGAATGGGGCTGCGCCAAAGCGCTCCGCCCAGTACTTGCGATAGGAAAACAGCGGCTTCGAGATGGTGGTAACGGCGTTCATGCGGCGATATGTGAGCCAGCTAGGGGGTTGCGTCAATGGTGACGCTAATGACCCCGCCGTAATATTTCGTTAAATCAATGATTTAGATAAGACGACTGTGTTTATTTACCGAACACATCGCTGAAAAAGGCCCGCATCGCAGCCCAGGATTGGTGATCGGCGGCCTGATTATAAAGAATGCCGGGGGCGATGGAGCCGTCATTCTTGGGGTTGGTGAAGCCGTGCACAGCACCGGTGTGGCTGATCACGCGCACGTCGGCGCCCGCCTTGTGCATCTCATCCTCGAAGGTTTTGACCTGCGTCGACGGCACCATGGGGTCGTCCGCACCGGTACAGACAAGGATGCGCGCTTTCACTTCGCCGGGCACCGCAGGCATGGTGGTCTCGAGGCCGCCGTGGAAACTCACGACACCTGCAAGGTCCGCGCCATCGCGCGCCAGTTCAAGAATAGCTGTGCCGCCGAAACAATAGCCGATGCCGCCCAGCCGCTGAGAGTCGACTTGCGGCAACGCAGACAGCGCCGTCAGCGCAGCGCGTGTACGCGCGCGTAGCTTCTGTGGATTGGCGCGGAGGTCCGCGATGGTCGCCATGGCTTCTTCGCGCTTGGTGATTTGACGGCGGTCGCCAAAGAGGTCAGCCGCGAAGGCCACGTATCCCAACTCCGCCAGCATTTTGCAGCGTGAGATCACATGCTCGCCCAGGCCCCAGGCTTCATGCATGACCAGCACGCCAGGCCGAGGGGCGGATTGATTTTCCTCGTAAGCAACGAAGCCACTCATGTTGAGCGGTCCATCGAGATAAGCGATGTCTTCTGTCTTCATAGGAGTGCTCGCAAAAAGGCGCCCACTACCTTAACGCGCAAGATGGGCGAACGGACCTATAAGTTACAAAAGATTTTAGGTGTGCGGGCAGTGGCCGAACTGCGCGGGACAGATGCGTGTGCCCGTCGATGAACACGGCGTGCGCTTGGCGCGCAGGAATTCTGTGAAGCCCGCCAAGGCCTTGATAAACGCCGGATCGGTGCGCACGGCAGAAAGGCGTGAGAAATGCGGCACGCCGGCTTCCTTGGCTAGATCGCGCATGGTTTCGTCGAGTTCCACAAGCGTTTCTACATGCTCTGAGACGAACGATATGGGCACGATGATAATGGGAACGCCGTCTGCGCCAGCGCGGCGGATTTCGCTTTCGACTGGCGGGCCTAGCCACGGCACAGGCGTCACACGGCTTTGATAGCAAATCTTCCAATCGAGACCTGCGATGTCCGCGCGCTCCACCACCGCTTTGGTCGACTGCGCCACTTGCCACTCGTAAGGGTCGCCCCCTGCAATGGTTTTTTCAGGTAAGCCGTGCGCTGAGAAAAGCACGCGCGGTTTGCCATGCGCTTTTGAAGTCTCATACGCGCTGCGCAATTTTTCCGCGGCAGGACCGATAAAGCCGTCATCAGTCGGATAGCAGCACAACACTTCCATAGGCGTATTGAAGGCTTGGCGTTTGGCTTCCTGCTTCAATGCGGCGAGCGTCGTGCCGGTGGTGGTGATTGAGAACTGAGGATAAAGCGGCAGCACAACGACGCGCGTCGGGTTGTAAGCTTTCAGGTCCGCGACGACTTCGCGCGCCATGGGATGCCAATAGCGCATCAACACAAACACACGCGCATCTTCGGCGAAAGGCTTCGCGACAGTGCTTAAAGCTGCGGCTTGCGCTTCGGTTTCCGGCAAAAGCACCGACTTCCCGCCCAGGCGTTCGTAATAGCCTTGAGACTTTTTGGCGCGCAGCGTCGAGATCGTGGTCGCGAACAGCCAGCGCAGCGGCTGGGGCAGGGGGATGATGTAGGGGTCGTTGAACAGATTGAATAGGAACGGCCGCACGGCCTTCGGACTATCGGGTCCGCCGAGATTGAAAACCACAATAGCAAGGCGGGTGTCGGTCACAGGCGGAAAACCTTCGTCATTTCGATTGCGCGTATATGCCACAGCCTTATGTAGGGCGGATAGCGCCAAAATTCTTGGGCCAAAATTCTGGGGGTTGCGTGGCCCTATGACATGGCCGTGACATTCGTTAACGCGAGCTATGATATCGAGCGCCCATGAATCGATTCGCATTAATAGGTGCTTCTTATAAGACGGCCGGTGTCGAGCGGCTGGGCCAGTTGGCCCTGCCGAAAGCCGAGATCGCCGCGCGCCTGCCTGCCCTGGCTGCCAAAATCGGCGCGCAGGAGCTGGCCTATATCGGCACCTGCAACCGCGTTGAATTTGTGCTGGCCGGTGATACGCCGCTGGCCGTGCAGTCTTGCCGCGACAAGCTGGGCCAATTGCTCACCACCGCACCTCTGCCTGAAACCGAAACCCGGCGCATTTTTCGCGCCTGGACCGATGAAGGCGCCGTCGAGCATCTGTTCCTCGTTGCCTCGGGTCTCGATTCCGCCCAGGCCGGCGAGCGCGAGATTTATGCGCAAGTGCGTACCGCTTGGACCACGGCGCGTGCCGCAGGCACCTGCGGCCCGCAGCTCGATTACATTTTCGGTGAAGCTTTGCGCGCTGCACAGGATGTGCATCAACAAGCGGCACGTCCCAGCAACGCCGACTCCCTTGCAAACTTCGCTGTGAAGCGCGCGCTTGAACATCTCGGCGATAAACCGGGCCGCATCGCTTTGGTCGGCGTATCGCCCATGACGCGCCACTGCGCGCGCGCGTTCATGGCGCAGAAGATTCCGATGACCATCGTCAACCGCACTTTGGAACTGGCGCAAGAGTTTGCCGTCGAGGTCAAGGCCGATGCTTTGGCGCTAGAGTTCTTCAGGCAGGACCCTACGGGCTTTGATGTCATCATTACCGCTGTCGGCGGCGCTGAACCTGTCCTCGACCGCGCCCTTTTGAATAGGCTCGCCGCGACCGGCAAGAACCCGCTGCTGATCGACCTGGGTGTGCCACCGAATATCGACCCCGAAGCTGCTGATGCCGTGGGTCTGCACCGCGTCGGCATGGATGAAGTGATTGCGGATGCGGCCTCGGGCCGTTCCGCCAAGCTCGGCCAGCTTGCTTCGGCGCGCATTGTCATCGACGAACATCTGCAACGCCTGCGCAGCGAATATGCCATCCGCGAATCTGCACATATGCTGCAGCGTTTGACCGCGCAGTATCAGCAGGCGGCGGTGGAAAGCCTGCGCCGTTTGCCGAAGAACGCCGACGAAGAAGCCTTGCGTCAATGGGCTGAAAGTTTCGCACGCCGTTTGGCGCATGCGCCGATCAAAGGTTTGCGCGCGTTGGCGGCCGAGTCTGGTCCCGAAGCGGTGCAGGCTTATCTTGAAGGCCTGGAAGACGCGCTCAAAGACACATCAAAGGAGAAGCTTTCGTGAGCACCAACGCCGAACTTTATGAACGCGCCCGTGCGCTGATCCCCGGTGGCGTTAATTCACCCGTGCGCGCCTTTGGCGCCGTGGGCGGCACGCCGAAATTCCTCACACGGGGCGAGGGGGCTTATATCGTCGACGAGGAAGGGGCCCGTTATCTCGATATGATGTGCTCGTGGGGACCGCTGATCCTCGGCCACTGCCATCCGGAAGTGATCGAAGTCATCCAGAACAAAGCAGCCCTTGGCACAACATTTGGCGCGCCCTGCCGCGCCGAAGTGGAATTGGCTGAAGCCGTGGTTGGGGCCTATCCGGGTCTTGAACAGGTGCGCTTTGTGTCCTCCGGCTCTGAAGCCACCATGAGCGCGATCCGCCTCGCGCGCGGCGCAACGGGACGCGATCTCATCGTCAAGTTCTCCGGCTGCTATCACGGTCACGCCGATCACCTTTTGGTCGCGGCCGGCTCCGGCCTCGTGACCGCGGGCCAACCGTCGTCCGCCGGCGTGCCGAAAGCTTTCGCTGCGCTTACCATCGTTCTGCCGTTGAATGACGAAGAAAAACTGAAGGCGCTGTTCGCCGCGCAAGGCGACCGCATCGCCGCCGTGATCATCGAGCCGATCCCCGCAAACAACGGCCTTCTGTTGCAGCACAAAGAGTTTCTGCTGACCCTGCGCAAGGTGACACGCGATAGCGGCACGTTGCTGATTTTCGACGAAGTCATCTCCGGCTTCCGTGTCGCCAAAGGCGGCGCGGCCGAGTACTACGGCATCACGCCGGACCTCGCGACCTTCGGCAAGATCATCGGCGGCGGATTGCCGGTGGGCGCTTACGGCGGCTCCAAACATCTGATGTCGCACATCGCACCGGAAGGCCCGGTTTATCAGGCGGGAACACTTTCGGGTAATCCCGTCGCCATGGCTGCGGGTCTTGCGACCATGCGCATTCTCGACCGCGAAAAAGCTTGGACCAAGCTCGAAGAACTTGGTGCACTTCTGGAAAAGGAAGTCGGCGCAGCGCTCGCGGACGTCTCCACGCCGTGGAAAGTCATCCGCGTCGGTTCCATCGTATGGCTCTCGTTCCAAGCTGGTGAGGCCCCGCGCTCGGCTGAAGTTTTGGACCAGAACGTCGGCGCGCGTTTCGCACCCTTGTTCCACGCCATGCTGGATCGCGGCGTCTACCTGCCGCCGTCAGCGTTTGAAGTGATGTTCCTATCGCTTGCCCACACGCCGGAAGATATTTCGAAGTTTGCGAAAGCGCTGCGCGAGTCCATCCTGGCAACGGCTGCTTAATTAAACGCTCATGATCAACCGTCTCCGCCTCGACCCGACCCGGCTCCTGCATATGGCGATCATATTCTTGCAGGTGTTTTCGGTCGCCCAGGTGGTGTGGTGGTTCGTAGATCAACGCACCTACGCTGATAACAACGCGAACGAAGTGCGCAACCTCTACACCTACGACATGGTGGCGGCGCAGAAGCTATCGGCGCTCGGTGCGTCCGCAGAAGAAATTACCGCCATCTTCCCCCATGCGCAGGTTGTGAACGGCGAGGTCACGCTGACCGAGGCCGCGCTCACGGATTTGGATGATGCGAAGACCCGTCACGTCAATCAATACGCCTGGGAAAGCGGCTTCTTCCTGTTAGTCCAGGCCTTGGCCATCATGGTGTTGTGGCGCGGCCTCAGCAGCGAGAAGGCTATCCGCAAGAAGCAAGACAACTTCATGGCCATGGTGTCGCATCAGTTCAAGACACCCATCGCCAGCTTGCAATTGTCTTTAGAGACCATGGTTCTGCGCCAGGTGACGCCCGAGCGTTTCCAGCAACTCTCGCGGCGCATGCTCGATGATTTGCGGCGCATGGAGAACATGGTCTCCAAAATTCTCGATAGCGCGCGCCTGGACCGCGGCCGCGTGCAGTTGAACAAAGAACGTCTGTCGCTGGCGGAAGCCGTACGTCACGTCGTGGCCACACTGGAAGACATCGCGCGGCGAGAGAACGTTGCTTTCGACGTCGAGATCGCGCCCCAGCTTGAAGTGCGCGCTGATCCCCTGGCGGTCGACGGCGTGCTGCGCAACTTGATTGAAAACGCCATGTCGGCCATGAAGCCCACCGGCGGCGGCACTGTAACGATTCGCGGAACACGTGCGGGCGACGAAGCGGAGCTCCGCATTATCGATACCGGCGTCGGCTTCGAACCCGCGGATGGCCCAAAATTATTTGAAAAATTCTTCCGTATCGATAATCACGGCGGGCGCGACGCGGCGGGAACAGGCCTAGGCCTTTTCATCGTCCAGCGCTTCATGCATTTTGAGAACGGTCACGTCAAAGCCCACAGCGAAGGCGCCGGGAAGGGCGCGACCTTCACCGTGGCCTGGCCCACCGCGCAGGAGACTTGAGCGTTATGAGTGAAGCTGCACAAAGCCGCATTCTTGTGGTGGAAGACGATCTCCACCTGGCCGAAGGCATGGCCGAGAATATGCGCGCCGAAGGTTATGCGACCGACACCGCCCACGATGGCCAGTTAGGCCTCGAGATGGCCTTGGTGGGTGATTACGACCTGATCGTGCTTGACGTGATGCTGCCGCAGATGGACGGCTTCGAAGTCTGCAAGGCTCTCCGCGCGCAAGGCAAAAGTACGCCGGTGTTGTTCCTCACCGCGCGCGGCGATCCGCAAGACCGCGTGCGCGGCCTTGAAGCCGGCGGCGACGACTATCTGACCAAGCCGTTCCACCTTGATGAATTCCTGCTCCGCATCCGCGCCATTCTGCGGCGCTGGGAATGGTTCAAGAGTTCGCTGGCCAAGCCTGCGACCAGCGCGACGCTTACGTTCGCCGGCAACGAAGCCAACTTCCGCACTTTCCAGGCTCATGCTTGGGATGGCACCACACACGACCTGACCGAAAAAGAAGCCATGATCCTGAAAGTGCTGGCGGAGCATCCCGGCGAAGTCGTCACGCGTGATGATTTGCTGGAAAAGGTCTGGGGTTACGAGGTTTATCCCTCGACCCGCACGGTCGATAATTTCATTCTGCGCTTGCGCAAGATTTTTGAACGCGATCCTCACGAACCCCGTCACTTCCTGACGGTGCGCGGCGTGGGCTATCGCTTCCAACCGGAAGGTGACGCGTGAGCAAAACGTTACGTATTGGTACGCGCGGCTCGGCGCTGGCCTTGTGGCAGGCCGAAGAAACGTCGCGCTTGATCAAAGCGCTGCCGGGTGCGCCGGCTGTGGAACTCGTCATCATCAAAACCCAAGGTGATTTGCAGCAGGAAGTCCCTCTGTGGCAAACACCGGGCAAAGGTTTCTTCACGGCCGAGTTGGACCGCGCTCAGCTCGCGAACGAAGTCGATATTGTTGTGCATAGCCTAAAAGACCTCGCGACTATTCTCTCGGAAGGCCTCGCGCTGACGGCTGTACTAGAACGCGAAGATCCACGCGACGCGCTGGTGACGGCGACCGGCGGCGGCCTCGCTTCGCTGTCCAAGGGGGCTCGCATCGGCACCAGCAGCTTGCGCCGCCGCGCCTTCCTCGCGCACACACGCCCCGATCTTCAGCACATGGAACTCCGCGGCAACGTGCCCACGCGCCTGCGCAAACTCGACGAAGGTCAATTCGAAGCTATCATTCTCGCTTGCGCTGGGTTGAAGCGCCTCGGCATGGGCGACCGCATTTCGGCGGCGCTGCCGACGCGCGATTTCCCCAATGCTGTAGCCCAAGGCGCCATCGGCATCTGCACGCGCGAAGGTGACACTGAAACGCAGAAGTGGGTTGCCCCGCTCAATCACGTCACAACGCGCATTGCCGCCGATGCCGAACGCGGCCTTCTGCGCCGCCTTGAAGGTGGTTGCCAGGTGCCGGTTGGCGCACTTGCGACGGTAGAGGGCGGCAACGTCACGCTCTATTCCGCCGCCGCTAATATCGACGGCTCGGACTTTGTGGCGGCGGAAGGCTCGGCGCCTATCGCCGAAGCCGCAGCCCTCGGCGTACGTGTCGCCGAAGACCTTCTCAGCAAGGGCGCATCACGCGTCCTCGATAAAGCCAATGAGCGCCGCCAGGCGACGCATACCTAAAGGACTTTCAGATGACCGCTGCTTTGCCTCCGTTCCTTGCCGCCTGCCGTCGCCAACCCACGGCGCATACACCCATCTGGATCATGCGCCAGGCTGGCCGTTATTTGCCGGAATACCGCGCGGTACGCTCAAAAGTCGGCTTCACCGAACTCACGCGCTCGCCGGAACTGGCTTGCGAAGTGACGTTGCAGCCCATTCGCCGCTTTGCATTAGATGCGTCTATTATCTTCAGCGACATCATGGTGCCCATCGAAGGCATGGGCGTGGCGCTGGAATACGCGCCGGGTCCAGTCATCGGTGAACCTGTGCGCACCATGAAGCAGATCGATGAACTGCGGACGTTGGTGCCCGAACGCGATGTGCCTTTTGTGATGGAAGCCATCAAGATGACGCGCGCCGGGCTGCCTGCCCATGTGCCGCTGATCGGTTTTGCCGGATCGCCCTTCACGTTGTTCTCCTATCTCGTCGCGGGTAAACCCTCGAAAGAATTCTCGGTGCCGCGCGCCTTCGCCCAGGCCGAGCCGGAAATCTCCGCGCGGCTCATGGAAAAGCTGGCCGACGCCATGATCGTCTATTTGCGTGCGCAAGCGGGTGCAGGTGCGCAAGCGCTGATGTTGTTCGAATCCTGGGGCGGTCTGCTCGGCCCCAGCGACTTCGCCCGCATCGCTTTGCCGCCGGTCAAACGCATTATCGACGGCCTCAAAGACCTCGGCGTGCCGCTGATCTATTTCGCTAACCAATGCGGCAGCAACCTCGACTCCATCGCGACCTTGAATGCCGACGTCGTGGGCCTCGATTGGCGCACGTCCCTGGGCGGTGCCCGCAAAATCCTCGGACCCAATAAAGCCATCCAAGGCAACCTTGATCCTGCGCACCTGTTTTCCTCGCCGGACAACCTGCGCAAGCGCGTGGATGAAGTGTTCGCCGATGCGGGTCCTGGCCCGGGTCACATCTTCAACCTCGGTCATGGCATTTGGCCCGAGACCGATCCCGACTCCGTCGCTAGGTTGGTAGACTACGTGCACGAACGTTCGGCCAAATAGAGAAGTCATATGGATAACGCAGCCGACGGCCCTGAAAATGGTTTCTCCGCCGAAGCGGTGAAGTACTACCGCGACCTGCAAGACCGTATCATTGCGGCTTTTGAAGAGATCGACAGCGGCGGCAAGTTCGAACACAACGACTGGACACGCGAGCCCGGCCATCGCCTTAAAGGCGGCGGCCGCATGCGCGTTATGCGCGGCAAGGTGTTCGAGAAAGTCGGCGTCAACGTCAGTCATGTCTGGGGCACGGCCTCAGAGCAGGGCACCGCACAGATGCCAGGCGCGAAAGAATCCGGCGGGCGTTTTGCCGCTTGCGGCATCTCGCTGGTCACCCACATGCACAACCCCTTTGTGCCGACGGTGCATATGAATATCCGCTGTATGGCCACGAGCAAGATGTGGCTGGGCGGTGGGGCCGACCTCACGCCCACGTTCCCGTTTGACGACGACACGAAAGATTTTCACCAGGCCTTAAAGGCGGCCTGTGATGGTTACCGCGGCGACGCTTACGAGAAATACAAAAAGTGGTGCGATGAATACTTCCATCTACCCCACCGGCGCGAACCGCGTGGTGTGGGCGGGATTTTCTTTGATGACCTCGCCAGCGGCGATCTCCCCGCCGACTTCGCGTTCCAACAGAGCGTTGGCGAAGCGTTCCTGGAAATCTATCCGAAGATCGTGCGCCGCCGCATGGACATGCCCTATACCGAAGCCGACAAAGACAAGCAGCTTTACAAGCGCGGCCGCTACGTCGAATTCAACCTTGTCTACGACCGCGGCACGAAGTTCGGTTTTGCGACGGATGCCAATCCCGAAGCTTACTTGATGAGCATGCCGCCGGTCGTGAAGTGGTGATGTGATGGAAACGATGTATCCCTGGTTCAAGGCGCTGCACATCATCGCCGTCATCTCATGGATGGCGGGGTTGCTGTACTTGCCGCGCCTCTTCATCAATCACGTAGGCCTTGCGCCCGGCTCGGAAGCTTCGACAATGTTGAAGGGCATGGA
Source organism: Fidelibacterota bacterium (assembly GCA_947476895.1). Taxonomy (GTDB): domain Bacteria; phylum Pseudomonadota; class Alphaproteobacteria; order Rhodospirillales; family Rhodospirillaceae; genus SHVO01. Next base: position 33,548 of record CANJRX010000006.1, read on the forward strand.
ATCGCGGCTGATGCGCTTCATCATGCGCCCGGCCGCTGTTGCTACATTTCTATTAGGCGGCGCGCTGGTGTCCACGCCCGGCATCGTGGATTGGTCCATGGGTTGGATCTGGCTAAAGCTTGCCTTCGTGCTGGGCCTGGGCGCCAGCCACGGCTACATGGAAAAGTGCATCAAAGCATTTGCCAATGACGCGAACACGAAGCCAGCGCGCTTCTATCGCATCCTCAACGAAGTCCCGACCTTGCTCATGATCGGGATCGTGATCCTGGTGGTTGCGAAGCCGTTCTAACAGTGGCGTGCCGCTACTTCCCGCAATCTTTGTAGTTTGAAGCTTTGCATTTGTCGGCGAGCATTTGGATGTGCTCTCGTGCCTCAATGGGGAACCGTTGAAGGACTTGCGCGACCGCTTCGACAGAGCGGGGTTCACCTAGGCCTGCGGCAATCACTAACCATACCGCCGATTGAGCCTCGTCTTTTGGTATGCCATCGCCAAGGTAATACGCGACCGATAGTGAAAACTGTGCCGGACCATAGCCTTGCATGGCGGCGCGCCGATACCATGTCACGGCCTCCTTAGGCTCCTTGGGAACACCCAGGCCTTTGAAATGCATAATGCCGAGGGAATACTGGCCTTCGGGATCATTTTGCTCCGCGGACTTTCGGATCCACTTCAGTCCCTCTTGCACATCTGCGGAAACGACCGTGCTATCAACGTAAGCCCGGCCCACCTGACTTTGTGCATAGCTGTCCCCATTTTCGGCCGCGCGCTTGTACCATTTGAAGCTCTCGGCTTCGTCTTTAGTGACGCCAAGACCGTTGGCGTAGGCCGTGCCCAATGCGCGTTGCATTTTCGCATCGCCCGCTTCCGCAGCCTGGCGGATGGCAGCAATTGCATTTTCGTCCCGATATTCGGTCCTTGGTTTGCGCACTTCCGCTAGCCGTTCTTGCGCTTGTGCATAGTTTTGCTCAGCAGATAGTTCCAGCCAACGTTCGGCTTGCTTTTGATCCTTCTCGACTCCAGCACCTTGAAGGTAGGCTTCTGCGAGCGTGTATTGCGCAACTTTGTCCCCGGCCGCCGCTGCGCGCCGATACCATTCTATTGCTTGCGCAGGATCACGCGCGACACCCTCGCCGCGTACGTAAGCTTGTCCCAGAGCCATCTGAGCGATTGGGAAGCCCTGCGCAGCCGACAAGCGATACCATTCTACGGCTTCGGCCGCGTTCTGCCGCACGCCCAAGCCGATGCTGTAGAGGTAGCCAATGCCATACTGTCCGATGGGATCGCCCGCATCAGCGGATAGGCGAAACCATTTCAATGCTTCTTTGCCATCGGGCGTTACGTACTTACCGTCCCCGACGCTATACCAAGAGCCCAGCGTATTTTGAGAAAGGCGCTTGCCTTGAGTTGCCGCCAGCTGGAACCATTTGAGGGCCGCCTGGTAATCATGCGGAACATTCTCCCCGTCACTCAAGGCTACCCCAGCGATCTGTTGGGCTTCTGGGTCCCCCGATTCAGCTAGGGGAAGCGCGAGCTGCAGCGCACGCTTGGCGTCGTTACGCGCAAGTGCGTCTTAAGCATCTTCGATATCGCCAGCTAGGGCCGCCGGCGTAACGAACAACGTCAGCAGTAAGATCGCAATCTGCGGCTTCTTGATCATGTTGCCCCAAACAACAAAGGATCAGATGTTCTAAGCCGAACCAACCGTCCGTTTAATGATCGGCAAGCTGCGCGTCGGCTTGCCTGTCGCGGCCAGCATGGCGTTGACGATGGCCGGTCCTACCGGCGGTGCGCCGGGTTCGCCGATGCCGCCCCAGAAGCCGCCGCTCGGCACCAGCACCACATCCACCTGCGGCATCTTGTTCAAAAGCAGCATACGGTAGGTGTCGAAGTTGCCTTGCTCGACGCGGCCGTTCTTGATGGTGATCTCGCTGTAAAGCGCTGCCGTCATGGCCCACACCACCGCGCCTTCCATCTGCGCCTGAACGCTATTGGGATTGACCACGTAACCGCAGTCCACGGCCGTGGTGATCCGGTGCACATGCGGCGTGCCGTCGGGGTTCATGGAAATTTCCGCGACCGCGGAGACAAAGCTGCCGTAACCGTCCACTTGCGCGATGCCGCGGAAGCGGCCTGCGGGCAGGGGCGTACCCCAGCCGGCTTTCTGCGCGGCGGCGTCCAGCACGGCCAACTGCTTCGGCGCGTTGACCAGCAACTTGCGGCGATACTCGTAAGGGTCCTGGCCGGCGGCGCGGGCGATTTCGTCGAAGAACGCTTCGCGGAAATAACCGTTCTGCGAATGGTTCACTGAACGCCAATAGCCTACGGGCACATGCGTATTGCGCATGCCGTAGTCCACCTTCACGTTTTTCACGTCGTAGGGATTGTCGGTGAAGCAGATCAGGAAGCCCGCATCCATGCCGTCTTTGATGGCATTGGGATTGCCGGTGCTTTGAATCGACTGCCCGGCAATGCGCGTATCCCAGGCAATGGGCATTCCGGCTGCATCGAGGCCGACCTTGAACTTGGCCGAGGAAATCGGGCGATAGAAATCGTGCTGAATGTCTTCTTCACGCGACCAGATCAGCTTCACGGGGCGGCCGATGGCCTTGGCGATACGCACAGCTTGGTCGACATAGTCGCCAGGACCCGCGCCACCGCGCCGGCCGAACCCACCGCCGGAATAGGTGAGATGCACGTTCACTTTCAGCGGGTCTAAGCCCGAAGCTTTTGCTGCGCTATTCAAAATGGCTTCAGCGTTTTGCGTCGGCGCCCAAACTTCCAACCCATCTTCGGTGAAGTGCGCCGTACAGTTCATGGGTTCCATGGCTGCGTGGCTCAGGAACGGCACGTGGTATTCCGCCTCGACAACTTTCGCGGCCGTGGCCATGGCCGCGTTTACGTCACCGTCGTTGCGTGCAACCGGGACGTCCGCCTGTGTCAGCCCGCTCGACAAAAAGGCCGCGATATCGGCGTTGCTGGTTTTGCTGTTAGCGCCTTCGTCCCAAACGATGGGCAAAGTCTTCAAAGCGCGCTGGGCGTGCCAATAGCTTTCGCCCACTACTGCAACAGCGGCTTCGAGACCCACAACACGGTGGATGCCTTTGCGGTCTTTGATGCCGGTATCATCGAAGCTCTTCAGCTTGCCGCCGAACACCGGCGACTGCGCAATAGCCGCATACATCATGCCCGGCAGCTTCACGTCGATGGCATAGACCGGCTTGCCCATGACTTTATCGACAATATCCAGGCGCTGCAGCGGCTGGCCCGCAATCGTCCAGGTCGAAGGGTCCTTGAGCGCGACTTTCTCGGGCGCTTGCAGTTTTGAAGCGGCTTCGGCGACAGCGCCGTAGGTCAGCGTGCGCTTGCTGGGGATATGCGTGATGACGCCTTTGGTTGCCTGGCATTCGTCGCCGGAAACTTTCCAGCGTTGCGCAGCTGCGGCAACCAACATCTCGCGCGCACTTGCGCCGGCCTGGCGCAGATATTCGTGCGAGCTGCGGATCGCGCGGCTGCCGACCGTGGCCATGCCGCGGTAAACTTTGTTGCGCGTGATGTTGAGGCGCGGGTCCACGAACTCGGCCTGCACTTTATTCCAATCGCATTCCAGCTCTTCGGCCACCAGCATGGTGAGGGCCGTGAGGCTGCCCTGGCCCATTTCAGAATAGGCCACGCGGATGATCACGCTGTCGTCGTTCTTGATCATGATCCAGGCGTTGACTTCGGGCGTCGGCGCGGCAGCCGTCGCGGCTTGCGCCTCGCGGCCCGGCACATGGAAACCCAACATGAGTCCGCCACCCGCCAGCGTGCTGGTGACAAGGAACTGTCTGCGGTCGAGGGCGCGTTTCGGCATCTCGTTCATGGCGATTCCCTCCCTTACGCTTTGGCTGCGGTATGAATGGCCGCTCGCACGCGCGGATAGGTTCCGCAGCGGCAGATATTGGTCATCGCGGCATCGATGTCGGCATCGGTAGGCTGGGGCTTGGCTTTCAGCAAAGCATCCGCCGCCATCATCATGCCGGTTTGGCAGTAGCCGCATTGCGGCACCTGATGCTCGACCCAGGCTTTTTGGATGGGATGGTTGCCGTCAACCGACAGCCCTTCGATGGTGGTGATCTTACCGTCACCCACCGCGCTGACCGGCACAGAGCAGGAGCGCATAGCCGCGCCGTCCACCTGCACTGTACAGGCGCCGCACTGGGCGATACCGCAACCGAACTTGGTCCCCATCATGCCGAGCGTGTCGCGCAATACCCACAACAGCGGCATGTCGGGATCGACATCCACTTCGTGCGCTTGACCGTTGACTTGAAGGGTGATCATGGCTGGCTCCCGCAGCTGCGATATGAGGCGTAAATGTACGCCTCGGCAGCCCCTCCCGCAATCAGACCTGCTGTTGGCGGAGCGTTAAATGTAACAGTCCCGCAGCCAGCATCCAGGTGGCCAGCCACCAATGCTGCCAAATACCGAAGCTAATCAGGCCGATCACCGCCGTGCTGGTCAGGGTGGCCAGGGTCATCGCCAGATGTTGGGGCCGCGCCGTCATGGGCCATAGAGCGCGCGCCGTGAACCCCAGCATGATAACCACAGCAGCGATGCCCACCGCGCCCAGCTCCAGCCAAATCTGCAAAAAGCCGTTGTGGGTATGGAGGGGCAGCGAGGACCAGGGCGTACCAGAGATCAAGGGTGCTGTCTTGGCGAGCACGCGCGTGGAATCAAAGCCGTGACCCCACAAAGGCTGCTCGGCGATGAGGCGCGAGGCTTCTTGCCAGATGCTTAGGCGCGTTTGGGTGCCGACCCATTTCATGTCCACCGCGCCCGTCATCGGCACAAGGTCCGGCGTCAGCAGATAGGTCGATATGATGGGCGCGAGTAGGGCGTAAGCTATCAGCGCTCCAAACAAACCCACGAGCGCCATGCGCGGTGCATACAGCGCGACACAAAAAACAATCGCGCCGGCCGTCACCGCAAGCCAGGCTGCATCCATGGTGGACGCCTGCGTGACCGCGAAAGCCACCGCGACAAACAGAATGGCGAAAGAAGCGCGCGACGTGCGCGCGTAAATCAGAGATGTGAAGATGAACACGAGGGGCGCCAGCACCGCCGCGCCGCGCGCTGCCACTTCGACGACGAAGCTTTTTTGACCGGGGGGAATAATGCCTTCAGGCGGCAGGATCAGGCGCACAAGCGCGCCCCGGGTCCAGACTTCCAAGCTCAGGAGCGCCAGCAGAGCGATGCCGCCGATCATGGCGCAGCGCGCCAGGCGCTGGCTGTCCGTTGACGGCAACGCTTGAATAGCCCCCACGAGCAGCAAGCCCATGACGGGCACGATAGCGGTGCGTGCAACGTCGATGATGCTCGGCTCCGGCGTCCAGAGGAGCGATACCATTGCCCACAGCGTGAGGAGCGCGCCCACAATAACGATTGGATTTTTACTGAACCGGCGCAGCGTCGCCATGGTGCCATCAAAACACGGCTGGGCGATCAGCGTGGCAATCAGAAGAACCACCGTTCCCATGCGGGCGTAAACTGCTACCGGCGCCAGCGCTAGGAAAACGCTGCCCAGCACGATCACGGCGCGGCGGTGGTTTGAATTTCCTGTGGCGTCCATGCTCCGGTTTTGGCTGATCCGTTCAGGTCACGCAAGGGCATGACGCGTGGTTTTCAGCTTTGGATCAGAAGGGCGAGGGGATAAGGTGCGGCCCGCATGAACACGACCGTAAAACATCCCCGTTTGAAGCTTCGGCCCGGCGCTCATAAGCGTCTCAAGGCCGGCCACCCGTGGGTCTATTCCAATGAAGTGGATATGGACCCGGCGGCTAAGGCCTTGCCGTCCGGAACCGTGGTGACGCTCTCCGACGCTGGGGGGCAACTGTTGGCCACCGCGCACTTCAATGCCCGCACGTTGATCTCGGCGCGGGTGCTGGCGTTCCAGCCCGACGTCGCCATCGACCAAGCTTTTATTGCCGCGCGGCTCACCGCGGCTTTGAAATTGCGCAACCGTTTATACGACCGGCCCTTCTACCGCCTGGTGCACGCCGATGCTGATGGACTGCCCGGACTTATCGTTGACCGGTTTGATGATGCCTATGTCATTCAGCCCAATACCGCGGGCATGGACGCTGCGATCGATGTCATAGCCGCTGCGCTACGCGACGTTGGTGGCGCACGCACGGTCATCGTGCGCGGCGACAACCATGCGCGCACGCTTGAGGGTCTCGACGATCAAGTGCGCGCGGTGTTCGGCGTGGTCGATGGTCCGGTGAAGGTCGAGGAAAACGGCGTAACGTTCTTCGCCGATCTGATGTTGGGCCAAAAGACCGGCTGGTTCTTCGATCAGCGCGATAATCACGCCTTCATGGCCGCACTCACGCGTAAGTGCACCATGCTCGATCTTTATACCCATACGGGCGGGTTCGCTTTGCCGGCGGCCAAAGCGGGCGCGACCGCGGTTCTTGGCGTCGATAGTTCCGCGCCGTCGCTGGCGCTCGCAGCGAAAGCTGCGACAGAGAATGGCGTCGCTGAGATTTGCAAATTCGAACGCACCGAAGTATTTCCGTTCCTGGAAGCCGCGCTTGCGCGAAAACAAACTTGGGATGTGGTCATCGGCGATCCGCCGGCCTTCGTGAAATCCAAGAAGGATGTCAAAGCCGGCATGCAGGGCTATCGCAAACTCGCGCGGCTCTGTGCAGGCGTGACGTCGCCCGGCGGGCTATTGTTCATGGCGTCGTGCAGCCACAACGCACCGCTCGAAGAATTCACGGCTGCTGTTGCGCGCGGGCTTCAAGACGCCGGCCGCGACGGGCGTATCATCCGCACGGCGGGTGCGTCAGCCGATCATCCGGTGCATCCGCATTTGCCGGAAAGCGCTTATCTCAAAGCTGTTGTGCTGCAGCTGGATTAGGCCCGCAAGATCGCGAGCAGGCCGGGCACGTCGACGCCTTTCTCTTTGCGGCTGACGGCGTCTTTCACCGTCACGATTTCAAAACCGCTTTGCGAAGCCAAGCTTTCGACATAGCTGCGGCTATGACTGAAGCGATGTTCTGCGCCCAGCGTGAAGCCATCGCCTTCTAGGCGTTGCACAGTGAACGCAAACAGTCCGCCCGCGTTGAGTTGCTTTTTCGCGAGCATGAAGACGGCGGTGAGATCGCCCACATAGGTCAACACATCAGCGGCGAGGATGAGATCGCATTTCTCATCCAGCTTTTCCAAAGCCGCCAACATGTCGCCGACTTCGAGTTCATCGTAGACACCTTTGCTCTCGGCGCCTTTGACCATGGCGGCGGAAAGATCGACACCGCCCAGCCAGCCGGCGCGGTCGCGCAGGGCGACGCCCGCCAATCCCGTGCCGCAGCCCAAATCGAAAACGCGGGTGAAGGTTCGCGCAGGTTCAGTCTCGTCCAGTGCTTCGCGCAGGATTTGCGGCGCGCGATAATGTAGTTTTTCGATCAGCGCCTTCTCGAAGCGCGGCGCGTACTCATCAAAAAGTCGGGTGAGGTAGGCCGCGGGTAGGGTGGCCGGCTTAACTTCGGTCAGAAGTGCGAGCTTCACCGCAGCACCCATGGAATCGGCTGGATCGAGCGTGAGATAATGCTCATAAGCGGCGATGGCGTCGTATTTTCGCCCAGCCTCGGCCAGGGTTTCGGCCAACGCGAACTGGCCTTCGGGCCAGGTGGGCGCCAGTTCCAGGGTTTGCGCGAGCACGTCGGCGGCGGCTTCGGCGTCGCCGTCGCGGCGCAGAAGCTGGGCATAGGCGAAGCGCCGGTCGGCGGTCATGTTGCCAGAGGACATTCCCGTCTTATACACCGCTCGGCAGGCAGCTTCACATTTTCATGATTCCGCCATTGCGCTCCGGGTCGCTAGACAGTATCTGACGAACCCATGAAATCGTTCATCCAACCCGCCGAGTGGGAAGCACACGACGCCGTCTGGTCCGCCTGGCCCAGCGCGGCCGACCTGTGGCTGGAAGACTTGGCGCCGGCGCAGGCTCAAGTGGGCGCGCTGTTCAAAGCCATCGCCGACGGCGGAAAAGGCGAAGCCCTGAAAATCCTCGCCAACGGCGATGACGCCATAGTCTCAGCGACAAAAGCTTTGGCTGGCACGGGCGCGGAAATCATCCCGGCGGGCTTCGGTGATATTTGGCTGCGCGACACCGCGCCCATTTTCACGCGCGGCGCGGGCGGTCTTCAGGCGGCGTGTTTCATCTTCAACGGCTGGGGCGGTAAATACGTGCTCGAAGGCGACGACGAGGTTGCGGCCTTTGTCGCGGCGCGCGCCGATGTGCCGGCAGCTTTCAACAGTTGGGTTTTAGAAGGTGGCTCCATCGACGTAGATGGTCTCGGCACCTGCCTGACCACGCGCCAATGTTTGCTCAACCCCAACCGCAACCCGACGCTGAAGCAGACGGAAATCGAAAACCGTTTGCGTACGTCTCTGGGTATCGAAAAGCTGATCTGGCTGGGCGATGGCCTGGCCAACGATCACACCGACGGCCATGTCGATAACATCGCGCGCTTCATCGCGCCTGGCGTTGTCATGTGCATGGAACCTGCCGGCGCGGATGATCCTAACCGCGACGCGTTGAATGCGATTATCGCTGACCTGAAAGCCGCCACCGATGTCACCGGGCGCAAGCTCGATGTCGTCACGGTGCCGTCGCCCGGTCGCGTTGAGAATGAAGACGGCGAGATCATTCCCGCCAGCTCGATGAATTTTTATATCGGCAATACGACGGTGGTTGTGCCGCTTTACGGCAGCGCCACCGACGATGCGGCCCTGAAGGCGATTGAAAAGGCTTTCCCGGGACGGCGTACCGTAGGTTTGATGGCCGACAATGTTATAACCGGCGGTGGGTCGTTCCACTGCATTACCCAGCAACAGCCCAGAGTCTAGAGGCGCGCCATGAGCACGGTCAGAGTTGCAGCGATCCAATGCGCATTCTCCGAAGATATGGCGGAGAACATCGACCGCGTGTCCGGCTTTATCGAGCAGGCCGCGCGCGACGGCGCACAAGTGATCCTGCCGCCCGAACTGCTGCAGGGCCATTACTTCTGCCGCGAGGAAAAAGAAAAGCACTTCGACAGCGCTTATCCGGCGGCGACGCATCCTGTGGTCACGAAGCTCGCAGCCATTGCGAAGAAATTGAATGTGGCGATTCCGGCCTCGATCTTCGAGCGCGACGGACAGCATTTCTACAACAGCCTGGTCATGATCGACGCCGGCGGCGAACTCATGGGCACCTACCGCAAAAGCCACATCCCCGACGGCCCCGGCTATGAAGAGAAGTTCTACTTCCGCCCGGGCAACACGGGCTTCAAAGTTTGGGAAACCAAATTCGGCAAGATGGGCGTGGGCATCTGCTGGGATCAATGGTTCCCGGAGACCGCGCGCGCCATGATGCTGCTGGGCGCCGACATTCTCTTTTATCCGACCGCCATTGGCTCAGAACCCGATAACACCGAGCTCGACACCAAAGACCTGTGGCAGCGCGCCATGATCGGCCATGCCGTGTCCAACGTCGTGCCCGTGGTGGCTGCCAACCGTATCGGCAACGAATACGGCCAAGTGTTCTATGGCTCGTCGTTCATCGCCAATCATCGCGGCGACAAGGTTGCGGAGCTAAACCGCACCGACAGCGGCGTGATCATGGCTGGCTTTGATATCGATGAAGTACGCCGTAACCGCGCGGCCTTTGGCTTTTTCCGGGATCGCCGTCCGGAGCTCTACGGCATTCTCGCCGCCGACAGATAAGCCATGCCGCGCGCCGCCCTCAAAGCCAAACGTAAGTCCGCGAAGCCGGCGCAAAAAACCAAAGCGCAAAAAGCCAAGAAACCTGTTGTCCTTCTTGCGGGCGGGAATCCCCAAATTGCTAAAGGCGACGGCAACGCTCCGGTAAGGACGTATATTGCGGCAATCCCAGGCTGGAAGCGTGAGATTGGCAAGCGTCTAGATGCGCTTATCACGCGCGCTGTGCCGGGTGTACGCAAAGCCGTGAAGTGGAACTCGCCGTTCTATGGGGTCGAGGGAAATGGCTGGTTCGTTTCTTTCCACGTCTTCACGCGCTATGTCAAAGTCACCTTCTTCAAAGGCACGAAGCTGCGGCCAGCTCCAACCGGCGGCATGAGTAAAGAGGCGCGCTGGGTCGATATTTATGAAAACGATTTCGACGAAGCGCAGATCACGACCTGGGTGAAGCAAGCGGCCAAGTTGCCAGGTTGGATGGCTTAGCGCTCTGACGTAGCGTTTAAGAACGCCAGGATGTCTTTCCGGCACGCAGCTTTTGGTGCGCTTTCCGGGAAATTGAAAAACCCGTGAATGCCGCCGGGGTACACGTGCTCCGTAACGGGAAAGCCTTCACGCTTTAGCCGTGCGGCATAAAGATGCTGCGAGGCCAGCAGCGGGTCGTTATCGCCACATACCAGCAAACACGGCGGGTGGCTTTTGAACGTGAGGTCCATGGGCGTGATGGAATGAGCAGCATCCACCGTCTCACCCAGAGCGCCGGGACCGGCATAGGATTCAATCATGGTGTCCCCGCCGGGAAAGCCGGTGATGCTGGTGTGGCGATCCAGCACGCCGTAGATCGACGTCACGCTTAATACCTTCGGCAAGCTTGCGACCCGCAAGCCTGGATTGACCGCTTCCAGAAACTCAGGGTGCTCAGTTAACAGCGCTGCCATGACCGCAAGATTGCCGCCGGCGGAATCGCCCATCAGGTGCACAGCCTCGGCTTCCGGGAAATTGGCGCGGATAAATCCCAACGCTTGAAACACCGCGAACAGAATGCGCGGGTGCATATGCTCAGGCGCTTTAGGGTATTCGACGTTGAAGATTGGATAGCCGGCTTCGGCCAGAAACAACAAGTCGTGGCTGTAAGTATCGGTGGAGCCCATCATCCAACCGCCGCCGTGAATGAATACGATCGGGGCGTGCTGCTCCGGCGTGCGCGCGGGCAGGTGATCCAGCACTTCTTCGCGATGAAGGCCATACCGGATCGTGCGCCAGCCTTCCGGCTGCGCGCCGCGGGTCAGGCGAATAGCGCCCGTCAGCGCGCCCAGGAACATGCGCGACCCAACGATGGTCAAATGCTGGCCAAAGGTCAGCGCTTTGGCGCGTTTGGAGGGCATGAACGAAAAAGCCTTTGAAATCTAGCGGGGACGCTTTTTTAGATCAGCGGCGTGGCGCTGTACATCGTCCATGACGCGGAGCAGGTTGCCGCCCCAGATTTTACCGATTTGCTCTTCGGTGTAGCCGCGTTTTACCAACTCAAGCGTAACGTTGAAGGTCTCGCCAGAGTTGTTCCAGCCGTCGATGCCGCCGCCGCCGTTAAAGTCCGATGCAATGCCGACGTGATCCACGCCGATTTTCTTCACGGCATAGTCGATGTGATCGACCAGTTCCTTCACGCCGGCTTTGGGCCAGGTCTTTTGGATCTCAGCCATCTTTGCGTCATAGGCCCCTGTTTGTTCGGGCGTCATCTTCGCCCGCGCGCCCGGCTGATCAAGGCCCATGGATTTATCCAAAGTCGTGATGGCTTCAGTTTTTGCGGGCGGCACAGCGCGCAGGTACGTATCGAAAGCGACGATCTGCACCACACCGCCATTGCGCTTGAAGCCTTCAAGAGCGGCATCACTCAAATTGCGGGGATGATCGAACACAGCCTTCACTGCGGAATGGCTGGCGATCACAGGTGCGGACGATGCTGCGAGAATATCGAGTGTGGATTTTTCCGATGAATGAGAGACATCGACCATGATCCCCAGTTCGTTCAAGCGCTGTACCACCTGTTTGCCCAGCGGCGAAATGCCGTTGTGTTCAGCGGGCGGCTCATTCTTGGTTTTATCCGGCTGCGCGGAATCGGCCAGGTCGTTGTGGCCGTTGTGCACCAAACCAAAATACCGCCCGCCGTAATCATAGAACTGATCGAGCAGGCGGATGTCCTTACCCATGGAGTAGCCGTTCTCCATGCCGATGAAGGCGATGCGCTTGCCGGCGGCGTGAATGCGGCGCGCGTCGGCGGCCGTCAGGGCCAGCTCGATCTTGTCGGGATAGAGACCCTCAGTGAGTTTGTGGATCGCGCCGAACTTGGTAAAGGCCTCGCCCAAGGCCTTGGCATAGCCCGCCGTGTTGCGCTCGCCCTGGCCGACATAGACGATGAAGAACGGCGCGTTCATACCGCCGCTAATCATGGTCGGCAGATGCACCTGCTGGCCGCGGGGCCCAGGCTTCATCATGTCGTAGGCGTCGGTGGAAAAATTGAGGGGGATATCGACGTGGGTGTCGATGGTCAGGATCTTGGCCTGAATGGCTTTGGCGCGCGCCACAAGGGCAGCGTCGCTTTGCGCAAATGCTGGGGCGCTAAATAGACCAGCCAGCAGTGCGACGGCAATCAAACGCTGAAACATCTGAAATTCCCCGCCTAAATCCCCAGGGCGAAGACCTTATTGTCTTCACCTAGAGGCGTCAAATTCCATAAACGCGCCACGTTATATCCGTTATAATATTTCGATGCAGTCCAGGGAGAGCGCTATGCGGTGGTTCATTGTGTGCGTCGTTGTCGGTCTATGTATCGCCATCGGCGCGTCGCCGTTGCGCGCGCAAGAGGCCGGCAAACTGATCGTCTTCGCAGCCTCGAGTCTGACCGAAGCGCTGACGGACGTGGGCAATGCCTATGCCAAGACCGGCAAACCCAAGCCGGTGTTTTCCTTTGCCGCCAGTTCAGCACTCGCACGTCAGATCGAAAACGGCGCGCCGGCGGGACTGTTTGTCTCAGCCGACGAAGAGTGGATGGATTATCTCGACCAGCGGAAACTGATCGTTCCCACCAGCCGCACATCGTTCCTGGGCAACACGCTGGTCCTGATCACGCCGGCTGATAGGCCATTGAACATCGCCATTACGATGGGCTTCGAGCTGAAACGCACGCTGGGTACGAGTAAATTAGCCATCGCCGATCCCACCGGCGTTCCGGCAGGTCGCTATGCCAAGGCGGCTTTGGAAAGCCTCGGAATTTGGCAGTCTGTCCAGGATAACGTTGTGCGCGGCGACAACGTGCGCAGCGCAATGGCTTTCGTCGAGCGCGGCGAGGCAATGGCGGGCATCGTCTATGGCACGGATGCTGCGCTCACAAAGAAAGTCGCCGTCGCCGGCACTTTTCCCGCATCCAGTTATCCGACGATCTCTTATCCGCTGGCCATCGTCACCGGTCACGACGGCGCGGCCGAACGGGCGTTCCGCGATTTCCTGCTGGGCGATGAAGCCAAGGCTATCTATCTTAAATACGGTTTCAGCGTGAGATAGATGTTCGAATTGTCACCAGCGGAATGGGAGGCCGTAGGTCTCAGCCTGAAAGTCGGGCTGTGGAGTACGCTGCTGAGCCTACCGCCGGGATTCTTTCTGGCTTACGTGCTGGCGCGCTTTCAGTTTCCTTTGAAAAGTCTTCTGAGCGGCGTCGTCTATATGCCGCTCGTGCTGCCGCCGGTGGTTACCGGACTCATGCTCTTGATGCTGTTCGGCACGCGCGGCCCGGCGGGCCGTTTTCTCTATGACGTCTTCGGCATCACGGTTGCCTTCCGCTGGACAGGTGCTGCGCTGGCTGCGGCTATCATGGGCTTGCCCTTGATGGTGCGCGCCATGCGCCTTTCCATTGAGGCGGTGGACACCCGCCTTGAAATAGCATCGCGCACTTTGGGTGCTGGATGGTGGCGGGCGTTCTTCACGATCACGCTGCCGCTCTCGATGCCCGGAATTATTGCGGGCGCCATTCTTTCGTTTGCGAAAAGCTTCGGCGAATTTGGCGCGACGATAACGTTCGTCTCCAACATTCCCGGCGAAACGCAGACTCTTCCCATCGCCATCTACAGCTTCCTGCAATCACCGGACGGCGAAGGCCCGGCCGTGCGGCTGGCAATTCTGTCAGTGATCGTTTCTGTCGCGGCCATCATCGGTTCCGAGTGGATGGAACGCCGCGCCATCAGCCGCATACGGACATCAACATGAGCTTTGATGTCGATGTGGAACTGCGTCGCGGGGACTTCGCACTGGCTGTCGCCTTTCAAGCCAGCACGGGGCTGACAGCATTGTTCGGGCCTTCAGGCGCAGGCAAGACGTCCGTTCTCAACATGATTGCCGGCGTTCTAAAACCCGCGCGCGGACGTATCGCCGTGGACGGTCAGGTGTTGTTTGATTCTGTAGCGGGCGTCAACTTAAAGCCCGAGCATCGCAAGGTCGGCTACATCTTCCAGGATGCGCGTCTGTTTCCGCATCTCTCGGTGCGCGACAATCTTCTGTATGGCTATAAGCTCACGGGCGCTGCGGGACGTTACGCCGCACCCGATCACATCATCGAGGTGCTGGGTATTGGCGCGTTACTGGAACGTCAGCCCGGATCACTTTCAGGCGGCGAGCAACAGCGTGTGGCCGTCGGCCGCGCCATTCTCACAAGCCCGCGTCTTTTATTGATGGATGAGCCGCTCGCGTCCTTGGATGACGCGCGCAAACAGGAAATCCTGCCCTATATCGAGCAGCTTCGAGACGACGTGAAAATTCCGATTTTGTACGTGACACATACACGCGCCGAAGTTGACCGCCTGGCAGCCGCGGTCATCGGTATCGAGAACGGCCGCGTTACGTCGTAACGCTTAGGCTTCTCTCGGCTCAGTCAGGCGTTTGATTTCCGAAATCAGGGCTGCGACCGGCAGCTCATGATCGTCCTGCAAACTTCCCGTAAAGATTTTAGAACGGGACTGGGGACGCGTTTCGGATGCACGGCGTACGACGCGGGTCGCAGCAAAACTGCGGCTGCGCGCGGGTTGGGGCAAGTGCGGCATTGTCCCTCCAATTGATCTGGGCTGTGGGCTGTCTATCCCAAACACAGATCGACGGACTTTGTTCCGCGGGAGGATTACTTTTTGCGGCTGGCCAGAAGAGCTTTGGCTTCAGCTTCGTCGATAATCACGATGCGCTCGATGGTGCACTGGCTGGCAATCGGGCTGCGGAAAACGCGTACAACATCCTGGCGGCACAGCTGGCTTATGGATGTGGCCGACGAGAAATTGTCGGCGTCTACAAGTCCTGGGCACTCATGAGTCAGGTCGATGCGCCGGTAGGGCGTGGAGCCCAGCGTGCGCAGAACAATGGTTTTGTCATCGATGATCCGGCTGTCGTCGATCTGACGGATGGGCACGCAGGTTTCGACGTTGCCGCCGTCATCGTCCTCAGCACCGTAAGCCACGCCATAGGTTACGGGCGCACCGCCGGCCAAAACCGCAAAAACGGTGCCGATCAGGGCCGCAGCAAGCTGGCGGTTAAGCGTCCGAATCATACCCTCTCCTCAGTGCGCGCCGCCCGTTTTTGGCGGTTCTTATGGCTTTTCAGGAGATCCCCTCAGCCTGAAAGCCTCGTTGGCCGGCTCCAGTATTCTTCCAGAATCAGCTTACCTTTGAGTTTACGACTGCAATTGGGGCAATTTTTTGTTGAGGAGGGCCGTTACAAGCCCGGCGCAGCGGGGGTTTCGCTGCTGTATTTCATCCAGCTACAGCCCGTGGGGGGCTGTTGGGGGCCTAAGCCCTGGGTCATGAGCTGTAATACCCGCTCGTCATTGTCGTAGGCGGTATGGGCCACCTGGGGCGAGGCAATGGACGTCACGGCCAGGGACACCTGCCTGGCCACGGACACCACGACGTTGGTTGTCGCCGCACACAGGCGTGAATCCATGAAATCCGACGTGAAGCTTTGCGGAATCGTGTAGCTCAAGATGTCGTTGGGATCACTGAAGGCGACGATCGAGATGCTCTTGAACCAGCGGTCTTTGATCTTTGGCGCTGATGGGCCGCAATAGGCCGCGCCCTGTTTAGCCACGACCGGCGGCGGCTCGCCCATTTGCAAAAGCGGCAACTGGTTGGCTAGCATAAATAGCGTCACGTCCTTATCGCGCAGCGAATCCAGGGCCTGCATACCAGAGCGGGCTTTCAGATCGTTGCTCAAGGAATCGCGCAAGGTGCCCAGGGCCTGCATGCTGTCGAGCGCCACGCGGCTGCCCAAGCTGTGGGTCGAGATCATAATGTCATCACTTTGGATGACGTTGCGTTTGGTGTCGCGCCAGCTGCACGCTTCGCGTCCTGAATCGGGATAATCCGACCATGCGCCGCGGCCCACCCAGCACAGGGCTTGCAACATGCTGCCGCGAATGATGTCGCCCTTCGAGCCGTTGTAGGCCAGGGGATCTGTAAAGCTGTTGATCAGGCTTTTGAGGGACTTGTTCAACTCGGCGCGTTCTTTGGCTGAAATGCCATAGTCGTCGAAGGCGATCTGTTTACGTTCAGCGTCCAGCAGCTCGGCCCAGGTCAGCTCGAAGGTCAGGAGCTCGGAGCCCTTGGTATTGTAAAAGCGCGAGATTTTAAGGGACCCCAAGGCAACGCCCGGCGCTGTGGTTTTGGCATCAGGGGGCGCCTGTAGGGCGATGGATTTGACGACGGGGTCGATGGCATCGAGACCAAGGTGGGTGGCGAGGTTACGCTGCAAACGCTCGGAATAGCCGGGCTGCTGCGCGCCGATGCCGTGCACGATGATCAGGCGCGTGGTCTTGGGCTTTTCCGCTGTCGCATTGGCAAAGCCCGCGGCGACGCCTGGAAACCCTGGGCCGGTCACTTCGCAAAAGCTGCTCTCAGGCGTTGGCTTTTGCTCGGCCTTCTCCATGATGGCCTTGGTCACGCCCTTGCCGATGCTGCTGCAGCCGCCGAGCAGAAGGGCCGCGGCGGCGAGGGGAAGCAGGTATTTGACTGGATGAGGCAATGGATTACTTCTCGCGAGGGAAGGATACCTTACCGAGATAACGCCCGGTTTCACCATCATAACGCTTCAGAGCGAGAAAGGGTCGAGGGCACCCCCTTAAAAATGCATTTTCCGCACGTTGCGCGCAGCCCTTGGCTGGGGCATCCTGCCAACGCCTTATGTTCAGGGGACGGTTCATGAAAAAATCCACGTTTGTTGTCGCTGCATTCGCTTTGGCCGCTCAGGTCGTGACCCCCGCTTTCGCCGGGAGCTATGACTTCAACCCCGCACTTGGCCCGCAGCGCACCGCCGCACCGGCTGCCATGGGCTATTTCCGCCTGCCTTTGCACGCCGGAGCCAAGGATAGCGCCCAGCCGCGCGCCGGCTTCATGATCACCTCGCCGCAGACCTATCGGGTCGGCCAAACCTTCTCGCGCATCGGCGCCCCTGGCATGGTCGATATTGGTTTTACCGGACGTGATCTCTCGACGCCGTGGACGGCGACGCTCAACGTCAGCAATACCGTCGCCTGGGCGCAGAACCCGGACGCATTGCCCAAAAACACGCACTACCTGTTTGAAAGCGGGCTGTCATGGGTCGTCGTCGGCGTAATTTCAGCCGGCATCATCGGCGGCATCTATGCGTTGAGCGACAAGAAATAAACTAACCGCTCTAGACGTCTTCCGCGCCTTGGCGGCGCGCCATGATCTCATCGAAGCGCTGATAGGTGGCGTGACCCTCAGTGCTGATGCCGTGGCCGCTTAAGACGATCCAAATCGTCTTGAAGATGATTTTCAGGTCTAGCCAAAAACTCAAGTTGTTCATGTACCAGACGTCCTTGGCAAACTTGTCTTCCCAGGTGATCGCGTTGCGGCCATTGACCTGCGCCCAGCCCGTAATGCCCGGCAGCACATCGTGACGCTTATGCTGCTCGGCGGTGTAGTAGGGCATGTATTCCTGCAACAGTGGGCGTGGGCCCACCAAGCTCATGTCGCCCTTCAGCACATTGAGGAGTTGCGGCACTTCATCCAGTGACACGCGCCGCAGAAATATCCCGAACGGCGTCAGCCGAATGCCGTCCGGCAACAGCGCGCCGCTCGCATCCTTGGCGTTGGTCATCGTGCGGAATTTATAAACCCGGAATGGCTTGCCCTTCAGTCCAGGGCGCAACTGCGTGAACAAGACCGGTCCGCCCATTTTGATCTGAATGGCAATCGCCAAAACCAGAAGCGCCGGTGACAGAACGATCAATGCGCTGAGCGATGCAACGAAATCAAAAATGCGTTTGGCGCGTAACGTGCGGCGGCGCAAGACCGCGTGGCGCGGATCGGCGGCGACACTTTCTTCAATCAAGCTGCGCACTTTCGATGTCACGCGGTCGAGGTTGAATCGCCCGGCCGCCAACGCTGCCGCCTGTTGATTAGCGCGCCGAAGGCCGTCGCCGTCCTTCAGGAAATCCACCAGATCGCGCGCCGCGGCAGCTGTGTCGTTTGTGGGCAACGCCAGACCCGCGCTGCGGCCTTCGATCAAATCGCGCTGCCATCCCGGCGCCGCCAGGATGACCGGGCGTGACGCTGCCAGCGCGTCGAAAAACAAACTCGAAGATGTGTTGCCGACGAAGGCGGCGGCCGCAGCACTCAACAGTGGTGCCATATCACGGCGCAACAATGGCTTTAGAAACCACACGCTTTTGTTCAGCAAGCCCAGCTCTTGCGCGCGGGCTTCCAGTTTGCTGCGCGCAGGGCCGTCGCCGCACAACGCAAAATTCACAAGAGGTCCACCCACGGTATCCATGTGGTTTTGCACAGCCGCGGCCAGATCGAGCAGCGGCGCAAGATCGTTGGCCGCATTCATGCTGCCGCCCGCGACCACGAGCATGCCTTGGGCGAGATCAGGATAAGCTGTCAGGGCCGGCGCGCTCGATCCGGGTTGGGACGCGAACAACGTGGTGTCGCAGCCCGGCGCGCTGACGTGGATTTTGGACTCTCGGATACCTTCCGCGACCAACGCGGTCTGCATATCGGGTGAGAGCGTTACGATTTGGCGGGCTACCCGCGCCGCCAGTTTGAACTTTGCACGCGCGAACCAGGCCGCGGCGCGTTGTCCGAAGGATGCGCTGGCCCGCGTACGCGCGGGCATGCCATCGCGCGCTTCCACCAGTAAGGGAATGCCGCGCACAGCGCAGAACAGCATCAGGAGAGGCAGGGTCGCGAGCGGCCGGTCGGTGGCGAAAACCGCGTCCACGTTTTCAAATTGCCAGATGCGCCAGAACGCCCCGCGCGCGAAGACGCCCTCAATCTCCGGCGACATTG
This sequence comes from Fidelibacterota bacterium, assembly GCA_947476895.1. Lineage (GTDB taxonomy): Bacteria > Pseudomonadota > Alphaproteobacteria > Rhodospirillales > Rhodospirillaceae > SHVO01. The sequence continues at coordinate 52,628 of CANJRX010000006.1, forward strand.
CGTAACCCAAACGGGCGCGCGTTCCAGCCGGCATGGCGGTGATGCTGAAGTCTTCGTTACCCGTTTCATCGTTCAGCGCCGCCGACGTCGTGAGGATGCTGACGCGATGTCCGCCGCGCACAAATTGGCGGGCTAAGTCAAAGCTGCGGCTTGCTCCGGGGCTATCGGTCCGGCGGAACAGCGGATCCAGCACAAGAATATGCAGTTTGCCGGGTCCGTCAGCGGCAGAAGGAGGAGCAGCGTTCATACGATGCGTTTATACAGTCCGTATCTGGCGCGTGCCAGCGTTTACGCCGGTGTTACTATTGTACGGTCTTGCGCTTGTAGAGCGAGATTGTGGCCCCTCTGTAAACCGTTGTGGCCGCCAGATTGAACTTGGCGGTGATCGCCGCCAACTGGGCGCGCTGATCGATCGAACGGTCTTGCTGAAAGACGATGACGTCGTAATCGCGGTCGATCCACCGCGCCAAGGTTGCGTCGGTCCAAAGCGATTCTTCTTCGATGGCGGCCTGCACGGACTCGCGCGCCGCGCCGCTGAGCTTCGGATTGATGACACGCCGGCTGGCCGCTGGATTGAGGCTTTGCGGCGGCATTACATGTCCTGCCAGAAACACGGCATAGGGCAACGACGGCAGGGGCTGATTGCCTAAGCTGTGCAGCACCAGGATCGGCTCGCGAATGGTGGCGTTGGCAGACACCCAGCGCGCCAGAGTTTCGATGTCTTTCTGTTCGGGCCCTTGAGCCATCAGGGGAATGGGAAAGCCGCGGTCTTCGGCGCGTAAGGCAAGGTTTGGCGCGAAGGTATTGAGCGCCACAGCCAGCACGGCGCCGATCAATACAACAGGTCCGGCTGGTGTCCCGTTCTGCCGGGCGCGGTGTGCGATCATCGCCAACGCCAATGCACACGCCAGCGCACCTATGGCGCTGAAATAGGGCGCGTAGGACACGATGCAGCGTCCGCAGTATCCGAGCGATACGAGGTAGTGAGACACAGCCAGCCAGATGAAATAGAGCGACGCGATCCACAACACGCGCAAGCCGGCACCGGCGAAAGCAAACAGCGTCAAGGCCAGGATGATGGTGCCGCTGTAGGGCAGCACAAAGCCGTCCAGAATGTCGGTCGGCGCAATGCGCTCGAAGGCCGGACCCATGGTGGTTGTGCTCAAGGTGCCGTGATCGATCAGCGTGAAGTTGGGCGCGAGCAGGCCTGCGTTATCCAGCAGCGGCGAGAGCAGCGGCAGGCGGAGCGCATATTCGCTCAGCTTCTCAGGAAAGCTGAACAGCACAGCAGCGGTCGCTAATGCCATGGTGACCAGCAAAATCGCGGCGTGCAGCGGGCGTTTGCGGCCGATAGCCGCAATGTACAAAGGCGCGAGAACCACAATGCCGAGCAACATATTCTGGCGATAAAAAAACATCGCGACGCAGAGAAGGCCCATGGCGATGGTGGCGAAGGGACGTTGGCGTCCTAAGCTCGCGACGATCAGAAAGACCGCGCCAAGGTGCAACGCTGAGACCATGGCCGTGGGTGTCGCGGTCGCAAAGAAAAACACCGAGGCGGGTGTGGCGAGGAAAATGAATACCGCCGCCGCCGCCGCCAACGTGTTGGCCGTCAGACGCCGGCAGATCAAAAACAACAGGGCCGCATTGACGACGCCAAGGCCGATAGATGTCAGCCGGGCCGGAATATGTCCCAGGCCTTCCAGCTGTTGCCAGAATCCCAGCTGATAAAAATAGAACGGCATTTGCACCGTGGCGTCGGTGGCCGTGTAAGGAGCAACAACGCCGGTCGCATACCACCAAGATTTGATGAGGTAGGTGACCTCTTCGGCCGAGGTCGCGCCATTGAACAGGATGTGGAAGGCGAGCACGCCATAGGCCAGCGCGGCGCCCACCAGCAGCACGGCGGTCGGCAGCAGATTGGGCCGGCTTTTCGGGCCGCCGTTGACTGACTCTACCGTCTCACTCATTGCCGCCCCCAAATACCGTCACCAGGTCGTGCCGGAGCCTTTTGGACCCCTGCCGACGAAGCCGGTTTTTGCGCGTTATTCCCCAAGATCCCTCCGGCTTCTTTCACCAGAGGGCCAATCCGTCCGGGGGCCATTGTACCTCGTCCCCAGAATCGCGCACCTCATTTCTAGGCTTAGGTCATTGACGAGAAAGGGTTTATTAAGTTTTTCGCGGAAGAGTAGCGGGTTCCTGGCTAAGGCCCCTAAATTTCAGGGGTGCCGTGGACAGGACCCAGGGAAACCGCCATAATGCGACCCGATCACACGGTTAATACCGGCAAAAGCCGGATCTTGGTCTCGACGGGGTATGCGTGCATCGGATCTTCCGCTGCGCGCGTTTGTGTTTGTTAGGCCGTGATCACAATGTCCCCCGCCATGTCCCCCAAATTTTTCCGCGTCCTGTGTTGTCTCTTCATCGCCGCTTTTGCGGCTGCGGCCGTGCCGGCCCATGCGCAAGTGGAAGACGTTCTGAAAAAGGTCCAGCGCGACGGTGTCGCGCGCGTCATCGTGCGCTTGAAGGCGGACTCTGGCCGGGCGGCTTGGTCGCCGCGTGAACCGGCTGCGAGCCAACGGGCTGCCGTAGCCGCCGCCGTTGAAGGCGCGCAACCGTCGCTGCGCCGGGCGCGCATCGGCGCCTATAAAGCTTTCCGCACACTGCCCCTGGTTTCGACCACCGTCACGCAAGACCAGTTGCTCAGCCTGATGAGCGCTGACGACGTGGAATCGGTCGCGCTGGTGCGCACCGAGCGTAAGATTGGAACCGAAACGTCGCAGCTCGCTTCGTCGGTGCCCTCCATCGACGTCAACGCGGCCTGGGCCAAAGGCTATGACGGCACTGGTTACGCCGTCGCGGTCATTGATGACGGCTTCAACCTCAATCACCCCATGCTGAAGGGCAAGAATGTCGGCGACGCGTGTTTCAGCGCAGACTTCGGAACAACGACGAAAAACAATTGTCCTAGCGGCAAGTCGCCGCAAATCGGCTTGGGCGCGGCATCGAACTGCCCTGCCGGCGCAACACGCTGCGCGCACGGCACGCACGTCGCCTCGGTCGCTGTTGGAAATGACGGCATCAATTTTGGTGTCGCGCGCGGCGCGAAGCTCGTTCCCATCGATGTGTTTTCCACCGTCACCGATCCCATCGAGTGCGGCCTTGATCCGATGCCGTGCGAGCTGACCGACTCGCTCGCGGTGCTCTACGCGCTTGATTACATCAACGAACATGCGGCAGATCTCAAAATCGCCGCCGTCAACCTGAGCATCGGCGGGGGCCTGCGCGACGGTTATTGTGATGATGATCCGCGCAAAAGCGTGATCGACATGCTGCGCCAAAAAGGCATTGCCGTTGCCGTCGCTGCCAGCAATGGCGGCGTGACCGGCAAGATCAGCACGCCCGCGTGCGTTTCATCTGCGGTTGGCGTCGGCGCCACCGATGACGGCACCACTGTCGCCAGCTTCTCAAATTTCTCTTCGGCCTTGGACGTCATGGCGCCCGGCGTCAGTGTGCTCGCCGCCTCCGGCACCGGTGCGGGCCTTGTGAGCATGAGCGGCACATCAGTCGCAGCGCCTCATGTGGCGGGCAGCTGGGCGGTGATGCGTCAAGCGTTTCCCAACGGCCAGTTTGACGCGATGGAGCAGGCTCTCAAACAAACCGGCATTCCGGTCACGCGGCAAAATTCGGGTGTTACGATCCCGAAAATTCAAGTGGGCAAAGCTATCGATCGCCTGAACGGCAAAGATCAGCGCGTCTTCAATAATCTCGTCAGCTCAACCGCGCCGGCTTTGGGCCAATCGTTCCTGCGCATTTTCAATAACTCGGCCGCAATCGGCACCGTGACGGCGACCATGCGCGATAGCGCGACCGGCGCTGTGGTCGGTACGTGGACCAGCCCCAGCATCCCGGCGCAGGCTTCGCCGCAGATCGCGTTGCAGACCATCGAGCTCAACGCCGTTCCGGCGGGTGGGCAGCCGATCACCAACAATGCCCGGGCTTATTATAACTTCGAGATCACCAGTACCTTCCCCGGCTATGTGCAGCACATCGTTTGGGCGCGCAACGGCGGCGTCTTTGCGAACCTCACCAGCTGCTCCGGCGGCTATTCGGATGACTCGTCGACCGTATTCAACGTGCATGCTTCGACGTTGCAGGGCTATAACTCGCGCCTGCGTATGGTGAATGCCGGTGCGGCGACCGATCATGCCGTGTTGAAAATCTACGATGCCAATTCCGGCGCTCAAATCGGCCAATGGACCAGCCCGGATATCGCGGCCGGTGCATCGCTGGAAATCTCCGGCGCGCAACTTGAAGCGCAAGTCGATGCCTTGCGCCTGGCCGTCAACAGCTCGCTGCTGCACTACAACGTGCGGCTTTCGAACCTGACCGGTTATCTTCAGCACGTCATTGAGAACAGCACCGTGGGTGCATTGGTCGACATGACGTCCAAGTGCGATTTGGGCGTTGCGGCCAGTACGGTTGTGACGAAATAAATTCCGGGATTAACCGCGGCGTCTGAATTTTCGACGGCGTGGTTCTTCAATCAAAATCACCACCGGCAGCTTCACCACCTCATACAGGATGAAGCCCAGAATCATGCCCATGGCGACATAGGTATACCCGTCGATGGTGGCGGGCAGGGCCGGAACGAAGTCATGCCATGTGCCGGCCAGCATCTGGGGATCGGCATGACGCAGGAGCGCGAACGGTTTGACGAGAACATTGGCGTCGGCGATGGCGTGGTAGGCGGCTTGCAGGTCGGCGACGCGGCCGCCGGCGTCGGTTTTCAGTTCCTTCCGGACAGTGTCGCTCATCAGCTTGTAGCGCAGTCCGTTTTGCACATTGTTCAGGTGCGACGAGGCCTCGTCCAAATGGCCGCCCAGCCTTTGCACATATTGCACCATAAAAGCCTGAGCCTGACTCGCAGCGACGCCTGCGCTCGCCACCACGGTAGCGCCCAAAAATGTATCTAATTTTTCCCAAATCCACGTCACGCCGCGAAACCCTTATCCGTCTTTAGCTTTGAACTTATCCGGTCTTTGACTATAAGGCCGGACACCGAGGCCACAAGCCCGATCCCGCTTTCTACCACGTCAGGATGGGGCCAGGACACGCACGATGCGGGTAGACTTATTCGATTTTAACTTGCCGGCCGAACGCATTGCCAAGCGGCCCGCGGCGCCTCGCGATAGCGCGCGCCTGCTGCATGTCACGTTCGCGGCGCGCGCCGACCTTGCTGTGCGCGATCTGCCCCGGCTTTTGCGGCGGGGCGACATCATGGTGTTCAACGACACCCGTGTATTTCCCGCGCGGCTTCTAGGTCGTCGTGGTGAAATGGCGGTCGAGGTGCTTTTGCATAAGCAGCTTGCCCCTGACGCCTGGGAAGGTTTCGCGCGCCCGGCGAAACGCTTGAAGCCCGGACAGCTTTTGGAGTTTCCCGGTGGATTGACGGCTGAAGTCATGGGCCGCAACGACGCGCTGACAGTCGTCAAATTCAATTTGGCCGGACCCGCGCTGATGGCCAAACTCACTGAGGTTGGCCACATCCCGCTGCCGCCTTATATCCAGCGTGCCGATGATGCGCAGGACCGCAGCGACTACCAGACCGTTTACGCCGCGCGCGAAGGCGCTATCGCAGCACCCACCGCCGGTTTGCATTTCACACCTGAACTTCTCGCGGCGCTCGATGCTGTGGGTGTCTTGCGCACGACGGTCACGCTACATGTGGGTGCCGGTACATTCCTGCCCGTGAGTGTTGAAGATACGGCCGATCACGTTATGCATGCGGAATGGGGCGAGGTCAGCGCGGCCACTGCTGCCGCCATCAACGCGGCCCGCACCGCCGGTGGACGTATCGTCGCCGTGGGAACAACATCCCTGCGTTTGCTTGAAAGCGCCGCGCGTGATGACGGCACAGTTTTGCCCTATGCGGGTGATACGTCGATTTTCATTACGCCCGGTACGCCTATCAAAACCGCCGACCTGTTGATGACCAATTTCCATTTACCGAAATCCACGCTGTTTATGCTGGTCGCGGCCTTCGCCGGCTTGGACGTTATGCGCAGCGCTTATAATCATGCTATTGCAAGCGGCTACCGCTTTTACTCTTACGGCGACGCCAGCCTCTTGGAACGAAACCCTTCGCGATGACAGCTGACTTTTCATTTCACCTTGATGGAACCGACGGGCCCGCGCGGCGTGGCCGTTTGCAGACCGCTCATGGCCTCATCGACACGCCGGCGTTCATGCCGGTCGGAACCGCGGCGACCGTCAAGGCGATGTTTCCGGAAACGGTAGCGTCTACGGGTGCGCAGATCATTCTCGCCAACACCTATCACCTCATGCTGCGCCCGGGCGCTGAGCGCGTCGCCAAGCTGGGCGGCGTGCGCAAGATGATGAATTGGCCGGGACCGCTGCTCACCGATTCCGGCGGTTATCAAGTCATGTCGCTCGCGAAGCTGCGCAAGATGAGCGAAGATGGCGTCACGTTTCAGTCGCATATCGACGGCTCGAAGCATCATCTGACACCCGAGCGCTCCATCCAGATTCAGCATCAGCTGGACGCCACCATCACCATGGCCTTTGACGAGTGCACGCCGTTCCCGGCTGAAAAGCCCGCCGTTGCTGAAAGCATGCGCATGTCGATGCGCTGGGCCAAGCGCTCCAAAGACGCGTATGTGCCCCGTGCCGGCTACGGTCTGTTCGGCATCGTGCAGGGGGGCATTCATGAAGACCTGCGCGCGGAATCCGCTGCCGCTCTGCAAGGTATCGGCTTTGATGGTTACGCGATCGGCGGCCTTGCTGTGGGCGAGGGCCAGGAGTTGATGTTCGCAACGCTCGATAAAACCATGCCGCATATGCCCACGGACAAGCCGCGCTATCTCATGGGTGTCGGCAAGCCGCTTGATATCGTCGGCGCGGTGCAGCGTGGCTGCGATATGTTTGATTGTGTACTGCCCACGCGCTCGGGCCGCACGGCGCAAGCCTTTACGCGTTATGGCACGCTCAACATGCGCAATGCCCGCCACGCTGATGATCAACGTCCGCTGGATGAAACGGTCGATTGCCCCGCCAGCCGCACGTACAGCCGCGCCTACTACCATCATCTCATTCGTTGCGATGAAGTGCTCGGCATGATGCTGCTGTCCTGGCACAACGTCGCCTTCTATCAGCAGATGATGAAAGAACTGCGCGCTGCCATTTCCAGCGGCACACTCAGCGCTTACGCCGCATCCTTCGCCGCCGATCAGGCGAAAGGTGGCGCGGCCGACGAAACAGATGACAGCCCCGCCTGACAAAGAGGCCATTCGCGCTTTTGCCCACGGCCTGGGGTTTGACGTGGTCCGCTTCGCGCGCGCCGAAACCAGTGCGCAGACGCAAGGCTATCTGAAAAACTTTCTTGATGAGGGTTTGCACGGCGATATGGCCTGGATGCAGGCCAACGCCGACCGCCGCGCTGATCCGAAGGTGCTTTGGCCGGAAGCCTGTACGGCCATCATGGTCGGGCTCAACTATGGACCTGCGACCGATCCCAGGTCGTCGTTGGATCAGCCCGACGCCGCGACGATCAGCGTATATGCCCGCAACCGCGACTATCACGATGTTCAAAAAAAGCGCCTGAAACGCTTTGCCACCTGGCTCGCGTCGTGGGGCGATGTGAAATTATTTGTCGACACTGCGCCGGTGCTGGAAAAGCCACTGGCGCAACAAGCCGGTCTTGGTTGGCAAGGCAAGCATACGAATCTTGTCTCGCGCGAATTTGGGTCGTGGCTGTTTCTGGGAGAAGTCTTCACGACGCTTGATATTGCGCCAGATGAGTCCGAAACCGATCACTGCGGCGAATGCCATCGCTGCCTGGATATTTGCCCGACGCAGGCCTTCATTGGCCCCTACAGGCTCGATGCGCGCCGCTGCATCTCGTACCTCACCATCGAGCATAAGGGCGCCATTCCAAAAGAACTGCGCCCCGCTCTCGGCAACCGCATTTACGGCTGCGACGATTGTCTCGCAGTCTGTCCGTGGAACAAGTTCGCGCAAGCGACCGCGGAAGCCGACTTCCTGCCGCGGGCGCAACTGACCACGCCGAAGCTGCGCGAGTTCATTGAACTCGACGACGCTGCTTTCCGCGCCTTGTTCTCCGGCTCGCCTGTCAAGCGCATCGGACGCGCGCGCTTTATCCGTAACGTGCTGATGGCTGCGGGCAATAGCGGCGATGCATCGCTTCTTCCGGTGGTGGAAAAGTTGCTGCGTGATGAAGCGCCGCTCGTGCGCGGGGCTGCGGCCTGGGCCTATCAACGCTTGGCATCAGACGCAGACATAAAAAAGCGCCGAGACGAATGTCTGGCGCTTGAAACCGAGGACGAAGTTCGTGGGGAGTGGCTGGCCGGAGCTTCTTGCTCCGACCAAGCCGCCCATCCCCCAGAGTAGTCTTTACTGCTGAACAGCCAGGGCGCGGGCCAGTTGGCTCAGCGCTTCCTGATGTTTTTGATTGCCGATGCTGGCGAAGTTGCGCGCCAGTTCCAGGCACATGCGTTGACGCGGGTTCATCGCGTCTTCTTCCGCGGCTTCCAAGCCTTCGAAGAAATAGGTGATCGGCACGTTCAGAACGCGCGTGATTTCGTACAGGCGCCCGGCCGAGATGCGGTTGATGCCGCGCTCGTACTTATGGGCCTGCTGATAGGTCACGCCGATCATATCGGCCATCTGTTGCTGGCTTAAGCCCAGCATGATGCGGCGTTCGCGGATGCGCGACCCCACATGCCGGTCGATCGAACTCGCCCGATTCGCAGGCGCTGCTTTCACTGTCGTGCCGCCGTCCATGATTTAAGTCCCCAACCAGAAGTGAAGTTTTCGCGGATGAATTCCATCCTGCGTATTTTTGCCGCCACCGGTGTCCCCGCCCGAGCCGACACCATGGATTGTAAGAAACGGCGGAAATGAATACCCGTAGTTTCTTGTAAAAAATTGTTATTACACGTTGGGGGATTGTTAAAAGCCAAAGAAGGCCTGAAACATCAAAAATTCGGCAGTTTTCTGCGCTTTTTGGACGTTAATAACTCGCGGTTAACATCGCGCGTTTTAACAAAACCTAGGCGCGATGAAGCCTTCGCTGCGAGTGGCGTTTAATATTTTAACGGCGGGAGGAAGTGATCGCGGTGACTAACCGCGATCTTTCACCAGCTTCTCGAGCTGAGCCTGCATGGCATTGAGCTGCGATTTGAGGGCATCGATGTCCTCAGCCTTTTCAGGGGCCGCAGCGCCATTGGTATTGCTGGGAGCAGCGGTTGCGCCGGCACCGGCGCCACGGTTCATCTGGGTGAAGGGGTTCCACATCTTCATGGCGTTCTCAAATAATGCCATGTTTTGCTTGCCCATCTCTTCTAGGCGGGTCATCGGCAGGATGCCTTTCATGGCTTCCTGCATGGCGCCGCGCATATGGGATTCGTTCTGGTGGAAAGCTTCCATGCTGTGTTCCAGATAGCGCGGAACCAGCCCGCCCAGCGAATCGCCGTAGAAGCCGATCACCTGACGCAGGAATTTTATGGGCAGCAAATTTTGGCCCTTACCTTCCTGCTCGACGATGATTTGCGTCAAAACACTGCGCGTAATGTCCTCGCCGGTCTTGGCGTCGGTCACCACAAATTCCGCACCTTCTTTAACCATTTCAGCTAGATGGTCGAGAGTCACATAGCTGGATGTGGAGGTGTTATAGAGCCGCCGGTTGGCGTACTTCTTGATCGTTATTACGGACGCTTTCGCGCCGCTGTCTTGCTCGGCCATGTTTTGGGAACCTTGGAGTCTCAGTTAAGCGCTATTGTGCTATGCACAATGGCGTCCTGTCAAAGCGCCCGTTATCACATTCATGCGGAATCACGCTCGAAACCCCTAGGTTAGACCCCATAATTCTACCTATGACTGAAAAAGTACCCCCCTCAGCGGACTACGATGCTCTCGCAAAGCGGTATTTGGACCTTTGGCAGGAGCAGATCGCCAAAATCGCCCGCGATCCTGGTCAGCTCTCCGGCCCCGCCGCAGCATGGTCGCAGATGGCGGCCTCTATGATGCAGAATGCAGCTCCTAACCCAGCATCGGCCCCGACTCATGACGGATCAACGACCGCTTCCTCCGCACCCGGGCCAACGGCTGGGGCCGCGTCCTCTGGCCCTGCACATGGCCATGGAGGGGTTGATCTTGCAGATGTCCTTCGCCGGCTTGATGTCCTCGAACGCCGCGTTGCCGAACTTGAAGCTACCAGAAAGCCTGCTAAGCCCACTGCGCGCGCTGCTGGCCGAAACAAGCCAGCAGAGTCCTGACGCGGCGCCCTGGACGGCGACGCTTCAACCCACCCAATTCATCAACGCCATCCATCGCCAAGCCAACGGCCGCATGGAAAATTTTGTGCGCGGTGTGCGCGCTTATCAGGCGCATCCCTATCGCCGCACCCTCGCAGCGCCGGCATCAGTATGGCGGCGCGGAACGGCCAACCTGCTTGATTACGGCGGGTCGAAAACCGCGACGCCTGTTGTGTTTGTGCCGTCGCTCATCAACCGCGCTTATATCTTGGACCTCGCAGAAGACCGCAGTTTGCTGCGCGCGGCGGCAGCTTCCGGCTTAAAAACATTTCTGCTCGATTGGGGTGAGCCTGGTGATGCCGAGCGCGCCTTCACCATCGAAGACTACGTTGAAGGCGTATTGATCCCGGCCCTGGAAGAGATCAAGGAACGCACTGGTAAAGCGCCATTGGTGGTTGGCTACTGCCTTGGCGGAACACTCAGCCTCGCGCCCGCAGTGTTACGCCCTGATCTTATCGCGGGTCTCGTGCTGCTCGCAGCCCCTTGGGATTATCACGAAGGCACAGCGGCCTCGCGCGCGCTGATGGAGTTCGCGCAGCCCATGGTCGAAGTGATGCTGGGCGCGCAAGGATGTCTGCCCATCGATGCGATCCAAGCAATGTTCTCGTCGCTTGATCCCACATTGGTAGGCCGCAAGTTCCGAAGCTTCGCGAACTTCGATCCCGCATCGGACCACGCGCGCCGCTTTGTGGAATTGGAAGATTGGCTCAACGACGGCATTCCACTTGCTGGGCCGGTCGCACGCGAAGTGTTGTTGAACTGGTATGGCCACAACGATCCCGCCGAGGGGCGTTGGAAAGTTGGCGAGACCGTCATTGATCCTGCCCGCGTCACGTGTCCGACACTCGCCTTCATTCCGTCCCAAGACCGCATTGTGCCGCCGGAGTCCGCCCTGCGCCTCGCGCGTGCCATCCTCAAGGCCAAAACCGTCACCGTCGACCTTGGCCATATCGGCATGGTGGCGGGGGCGGGCGCCCCCCGGCACGTCTATGAGCCGCTGTTGGCCTGGCTCAACAATCCCGCTAGGCCTTGATGCGCATCACGCATTGCTGCGCGCCATATTGGCCTTGCCGGGCCGCTAGACGCCGCCTTACAAAGACGGCCTATTTACAGACTTAAACCCCGCGCAAACCTGGAGCTTCCTTCCATGACCGACATCGTCATTACCTCTGCCACGCGTACGGCCATCGGCGCCTTCGGCGGTTCGTTCAACGGTGTCAGCGCGGTTGAGCTGGGGCAAGCCGTCATCGCCGAAGCTTTGAAGCGCGCGCAAGTGAGCCCCGAAGATGTCTCCGACGTCGTCATGGGCAATGTGCTGACGGCGGGTCTCGGTCAGAACCCGGCGCGTCAGGCTTCGATCAAAGCAGGTGTGCCGAAAGAAGTCTCGGCCATGACCATCAATCAGGTTTGCGGCTCGGGCTTGAAGGCAGTTGCACTCGGCGCCATGAGCATTGCTTCGGGCGACGCCACCATCGTCGTCGCGGGCGGTCAGGAAAACATGAGCTTGTCGGCCCATGCGATTCACTTGCGCAACGGCGTGAAGATGGGCGACGCCAGTATGATCGACACCATGATCCGTGACGGCCTGTGGGATGCTTTCAACGGCTACCACATGGGCACGACGGCTGAAAACATTGCGCAGAAATGGCAGCTGACCCGCGCGCAGCAGGATGAGTTCGCTGCCGCGTCGCAAAGCAAAGCCGAAGCTGCGATCAAAGCCGGTAAGTTCAAAGACGAAATCGTGCCGGTGATGATCACCATCAAGCGCGAACAGAAGGCCTTCGATACCGACGAATATCCGCGCGCCGGCACCAACGTCGATGCACTGACGAAGTTAAAACCCGCGTTCTCGAAGGACGGCACGGTCACCGCCGGCAACGCGTCGGGTCTCAATGATGGCGCGGCTGCTTTGACTGTGATGTCGGCCGATGAAGCCAAAAGACGCGGCTTGAAGCCGCTCGCGCGCATTGCATCGTGGGCGCAGGCCGGTGTCGATCCCGCCATCATGGGCACAGGTCCCATTCCGGCGTCGCGCTTGGCTTTGAAGAAAGCCGGCTGGAGCATCGCCGATCTCGATCTTATCGAAGCCAACGAAGCGTTCGCTGCGCAGGCCCTGGCCGTGTGCAACGACCTCGGATTTGATCCGGCTAAAGTAAACGTCAACGGCGGCGCAATCGCGCTCGGTCACCCCATCGGTGCCTCGGGCGCACGCGTATTGGTGACGTTGCTGCACGAACTGCAAAAGACCGGCGGCAAAAAGGGCCTCGCCACGCTGTGCATCGGCGGCGGCATGGGTATCGCCATGTGTGTTGAACGCGTCTAAGCGTTCAACACACATACAAATCAAAAAAGAAGCTGTGTCGAACGCGTCTAAGCCGCGAGCTTCGCGCTTAAACGCCAGAACCTGACGTTCAATAATACCGCAGCGGCCGCAAGGCCCAATGCTAAGCCCCACCACACGCCTGTGGCGCCCCAACCCATGGGAAATCCAAGCGCCCAGGCGATGGGAAACCCAAAGGCCCAATAGCTGAATCCTGCCAGCAAAGCCGGCATGCGCGTGTCTTTCAGACCGCGCAAGGCCCCGGCCGCGATGGCTTGCGCGCCGTCGAAGACTTGAAAGAACGCGCAGATCGCGAGCAACTGCACGACCAAGGCGATAACATCGGCATCGGCCGCGTTGTCGGGCTTCAAGTTGAACAGCAGCGCGATCTGCGTTGGCATGGTCAGCATGACCGCCGCCATCACCGCCATGAAGCCAACGCCAAGCACGAGTGCGGCTAAAGCTGCGCGGCGCGCGGCTTCGGATGCACGCGCACCCGTGTGGAATCCCACACGCACGTTGGCGGCTTGGGCTGCACCCAGCGCCACCATGAAGGTCATGGACGCAACATTGATCGCGACGTGATGGGCCGCAAGCGGTGTTGCACCCAGCACGCCCATCATCAATGCGCCTGCTAGGAACAAGAGAATCTCAACGCCCATCGTCACGGCAATGGGCCAGCCCAAAGCTACGAGTTCGCGCACGACGTGCCACTGCAGCGGCTGAATCATGCGGGGTGCGGGCGCGGCCAAGCGCATGCCGGCGGCGGTGGCTGCCATCATGCCCCACATGGCGATCAAGCTCGCGGTGCAGGACCCGAGATAGCCCATCTCGGGCAATCCGAACTTACCGTGCATCAAGCCGTAATTCAGCACGCCGTTGGCGATGAGCGCGAAGACCGCAACCGTCATCACCAGGCGTGTCTTGCCCATGGCGGTGAGGAACGAACGCTGCACGGCAAGCCACATAGCAGCCGGAGCAGCGAACAATAAAATCTGCACATAGCGCGCGACATCGTGGGCCAGCTTTTCCGGCTCGCCGATGAACACGAGGAACGGCTCGATGTTCCACAACACGAGCATCAAAGGTGCGGCGGTCAACGTCGCTAAGACAAAACCACCGCGCAACAGGGGCGGAATCTTTTCACGCTCTTCTGCGCCGCGTGCATGCGCAACAAGGATGCCGACGCTCAACACCAGTCCCTGGGCCACGGCGGCTATTGTGAAGAACAACGCTGCGCCCAAACCGCCCGCGGCCAACGCATCGCGACCCAAAGCGCCCAGCATGACGGTGTCGGTCAAGCCCATGCCCATCTGGGCCAACTGCGCGAGGGCCAGCGGTGCGGCGAGCTTAAAGGTCGCGCGCAGTTCCTGGGTGAAGTGGGGAGAAGAGAGGTGGGCGATCATCGGTCGGTCTTTCTGGTCGGTCTGCCGGTGGCTTAGGGCCGGGCGGCTTTCCTTTAGAAAGACCGCGCGGATCAGCTGAGAAGGTCGGGGGTCGGGCGTCGCGCGCATTTGCCGCGCAAGAAGGCGGTGCTGATCATCGTCATGGAAACGGCCTCCCTGTGTTGTGCGGCCCCGTTATGGACCCGAAGGGCAGGGGTGGTACGCCTCGGCGCAATAGCTGTCAATCGAAAGAACGAAGTAAGTTAACCAGGCGTGGGTATACGGTAGCGCACGTATCCGTCCGCCGGAGCAAAGTGGTCATAAAGCCGCCTGGCCGCAACGTTGTCGCCTTCAGTAACCCAATAGACGCTGGCCCAGCCCAGGGCTCGGGCTTCGTGCAAAAGGTCTTCTATCAATAACCGCCCAATTCCTTTTCCGCGGTGTATCTCATCGACACAGAGGTCTTCGAGATAGCACGTGGGAGCTACCGACCACGTGCCTTCATGCAGTACGCAAATGGCAAAGCCTACCGGCGTTCCATCAGCATCGACAGCGACGCGGCCCAGAAGCCGCGAGTGTGGATCGAGAATGCGCCGCCAAGTCGAGCTGGTTTCTGCTTCTGGCAACGTCTAGCGGTAGAATGCGAGATACTGCGCCCAGAGAAGGCGCCACGCATCTTCGTCCTCCGCCCTAACTGGTCGTGTGGAGATTCCCATCTCCAAGACTAGCTCGCCATTTCACAAAGCAAAACAGGCGACGCTATCCTCTGGCCGTAGACCGCTATTTTTCTGGGATTGATATGTCCTGACCAAACCGTAGGCCAGGGTTCGCGTGATCTGTGGCATGACGTGAGGTGTCTTTGGCACATTGTTCCAAAACCCGTGAGCAGTTGCAGCAAAAATGCCGCAGGGCATTTCGCTTTTATCATATTCGTTCGCCTTGCCGCCCCGCGACTCCTCTCTATGATGCAGGTAACAAAAGGGCATGAGCCCGAGGCAATATCTAAACACGAAGGGGATGATCATGACGGCACGGGTGGCGATTGTTACCGGGGGAACCCGCGGCATTGGTAAAGCGATTTCGATCGCGTTGAAAAACGCCGGCCGTAAGGTCGCTGCCAACTACAGCGGCAATGATGACGCTGCCAAAGCCTTTACTGCCGAAACTGGCATTCCTCACTACAAGTTCGACGTTTCGAATTTCAAAGCGTGCCAAGAGGCCGTGGCGAAGATCGTGGCCGACCTCGGCCCCATCGAAATTTTGGTCAACAACGCCGGCATCACGCGCGATGGCACGATCCACAAAATGGATCTAGATCAGTGGCAGGCGGTGATCGATACCAACCTCGGCTCGTGCTTCAACATGTGCCGCGCTGTTATCGACGGCATGCGTCACAAAAGCTTCGGCCGCATCGTCAACATTGGTTCGATCAATGGCCAGATGGGCCAGTACGGCCAAGTGAACTACGCTGCTGCCAAGTCCGGCATTCACGGCTTCACCAAAGCGCTCGCGCAAGAAGGCGCTGCCAAGGGCGTAACCGTCAACGCCATCGCGCCCGGCTATGTCGACACCGATATGGTGCGCGCTGTGCCGCCGGCGGTTTTGGAAAAAATCATCGCGCGTATTCCGGTGGGCCGTCTCGGCCATGCCGAAGACGTTGCGCGCGGCGTGCTGTTCTTGACGGCCGACGATGCCGATTTCATCACCGGCTCAACCCTGTCGATCAACGGCGGCCAGCATATGTACTAACAGCGTAAACGCTGCTTAGAACGTATCTTTCCGCTTCCTGATCTCTGCAAACACATCCACCGGCGTGCGGCCCGTCATATTGACGGCCGCCGCCAGTTCAGCTGCGTCCGCGCGCATAAACGGATTTGCGGCGCGCTCATCGCCCATCAAGAATGGCACCGAATATTTTCCGGCGGTGCGTAAGGCTTTGACCTCGGCTTCGCGCTTTCGCAACGCTGTATTGGCGGGATCAATCGTCACGGCAAAGCGCAGGTTGCTCTCGGTATATTCATGGGCGCAGTAGATTTTTGTCTCGGGCGGCAGCGCACGCAGCCGCACCATATTGTCCCACATCTGCTGCGCGGTGCCTTCGAACAGCCGCCCGCAGCCGATAGAGAAAATTGTGTCGCCGATGAAGAGCGTGTTTGCATCCGCGAACCAATAGGCGATGTGGCCGCGAGTATGTCCGGGCACGAAAAACACCTTGGCTTTGCTCTGACCCACTTCAACCGTGTCGTCGTCTTTCACTTGGATATCGATGCCGGGAATGCGCTCAGGGTCATAACTTGATCCGATAATCTTGCAGCCGGTGGCGGCTTTGATTTCCAGATTACCGCCCGTGTGATCGGGGTGGTGGTGGGTGTTGAGGATATGGGTGATGCGCCAGCCCAAAGCCTTCGCCCGCTCCAGGACCGGGGCAGCCTCCGCAGGATCGATCACTGCCACAGCGCCGCTCCCCGAGTCGCGCGCCAGGTAAATGAAATTGTCCTTGAGGACGGGGATTTGCTCGATCTCTAACGTGGTCATGTGGGCATGGTATTGCCGCGCCGCGGTTACGCATAGAGGGCGTCAAATTGATGTCACACTTCAGTGGAATCATGACGGAAATGGCAACGAAAAGCAGCGCCTGTACGTTGAATATGCTATGTGACCCATGTCTTGTGGGGACCAAGACGCCAGTGCAGTGGAGAGCAATTTCGTGCGGGGGCTGAATTCAGTTTTGAAACGGATTCTTGGCACCGCTACCCGTCTGAATCTCGTGCTTCTGCTGACCCTCACCGCGGCCATAGCCCAAGAAACCAAAGTCATCCGAATCGGCTCGGGTCCCACCGGCACCACCGACTTTCCTTTCGGCGGCCTGGTCGCCAACGCCATTTCCAATCCTCCGGGCTCGCGCAACTGCGACCGCGGCGGGAACTGTGGCGTGCCGGGTCTGATCGCCGTCGCTCAGACCACTTCCGACGTTGCTGAAAACCTGCGCGCCATTTCGCGGGGCGATCTTGAGATGGGCTTGTCTCAAGCCGACATCGCCGCCTGGGCCTATCAAGGCACAGCCGCTTTCGCCGATCAACCTGCTTTGGCTAACTTGCGCGTACTCGCGCGGCTGTATCCGGAGAACATTCACCTCATCGTGCGCGCCGATGCGCCCATCAAAACCGTCGCCGATCTCAAGGGCAAAAAGGTCGCCATGGGGCCGGAAGCGTCCGGCACAGCAGCCACCGCTAAATTGATTCTCTCGGCCTACGGGGTGAAGTGGACAACCGTGCAGATGAAGTTCATGGACTTCGCCGCCGTTTCTGATGCCTTCGCCGATAAATCCGTGGATGCGGCCTTCATGGTCAGCGGTGCACCAACGCTGGCGGTGGAAGACATATCCTCACGCACGCCCATCAAACTGGTGGCCATCTCCGGACCCGCCGCCGAAAAATTGGCGCAGGTATTTCCGTTCTATAGCCGCGGCGTGATCCCGGCCGGCACTTACGCAGGTCAGCCGGCGGTGGAAACCTTGGACGTGAGTTCGGTTTTATTCAGCCGTGACACCATGGACCCGGAGCTTGCTTACGGAGTTGTGCGCGCCATTTGGCACGAGCGGAATGTGGCGCTGTTTCGCGCCGGCCATCCGCGCGGCAAGCTCATGGACAAAGGCATTGCGGCACATGATTTCGGCGTGCCCATTCAAACCGGCGCCGACCGCTTTTATGTCGAGAACGGCTTAATGGATGCGTCCGCCATCGTGCCGCCGCCCCCGAAAGCCACTAAGCCGCCCGCGAAAGTGGAAGGCCCGCAACCAGGCCCCAAAAAACTATGAGCCAGAATCTATGACAACACCGCCGCTCAATCTGCTGGTGGATTCCTCCGCCAACGCCATTCCCATTCATGCGGTCACGGGCGACAAGTTTGACGCCTGGGTGGCCACACAAGCCCCGCGCCTGCGCGCGTGGCTGACGGCCGTGAGTTTCAAAGCCGATGCGGTGAACGCTACCATTGTGCCTGGTGACGACGGCGCCATTTCCGCCGTGGTGCTAGGTCTGGGCCGCGGCGATGACCCCTGGGTCACCGGCAATCTTGCGAAGTCGTTGCCGAAAGGCAGTTATGCGTTGGCCAGTGTGGCGGGCGCAGCGCCGGATTTCCCGACCTGGGCGGCTTTGGCTTGGGCTTTGGGCGGCTACAGTTTCTCGCGCTACAAAAGCGAGCCGGTGCCGCAGCGCGCGGCCTTGGTGTGGCCGGCTGGCTGCGACCGCGCTTATGTCGAGCGGGCGGTGTCTGCCGCGACGCTGACACGCGATCTCATCAATACGCCCGCTGCCGACATGTTGCCCGATGCGCTGGAGCAAGCCGCGCGCGATCTCGCTGAATTTCACGGCGCGACCTTCAAGGTCATCACCGGCGATGCGCTGCTCGCGCAGAATTATCCCATGATCCACGCCGTGGGGCGCGCGAGTTCCGTCGCACCTCGGCTGATCGACTTCAACTGGGGCGCAGCGGCTGCGCCGAAAGTCACGCTGGTCGGCAAGGGTGTGTGTTTCGATACCGGCGGCCTTGATCTCAAAACTGCCAGCGGCATGGCGCTGATGAAAAAAGACATGGGCGGCGCGGCGACGGTGCTGGGCCTCGCGCACATGATCATGGCGGCTGAGCTGCCGGTGCGTTTGCGCGTGCTGGTGCCAGCCGTTGAGAATGCGGTCTCGGGCAATGCCTTCCGTCCCGGCGACGTGCTGAAAACCCGCAAAGGCATCACGGTCGAGATCGGCAACACCGATGCCGAAGGTCGCCTAGTGCTGGGTGATGCTTTAACTGAAGCGATTTCGGAAAATCCGGCATTGCTGGTGGATTTTGCCACGCTGACTGGCGCTTGCCGTACAGCGCTTGGCCCTGATTTGCCGGGCTTGTTTGTCGATGATGATGGGCTGGCGGCGGATGTTCTGGCGGCCGCAAAAATTGCGAACGATCCGCTCTGGCGTTTACCGCTCTACGCGCCTTACCGCAAAATGATCGACAGCAAAGTGGCTGACATCAACAACGCCGGTGACTCACCCTTCGCGGGCGCGATCACGGCTGGATTGTTCTTGAAAGAATTCGTCGGCCCTAACATGCCGTGGATACATATCGATACCTACGGCTGGAATCCAGCCGACCGCCCGGGCCGTCCCGCTGGCGGCGAGGCCCTTGGCCAACGCGCGGTGTTTGGGTTGATTAAATCACGCTTCGGTCGCTGAGTTATTTTCTGGCCGTAAGAATCTGCCCCAGCACGTCCGGTGATCCTTTGACGCGCTCCAGCTTCGGATAACGCAAGCCTTCGCGGTAATCGAAGCGCACGGTGCGGAACACATCGCCGTTCTTCACCAGGAGTTCGATGGCGGTGCCTGATTTTTGCGCCGTCTTCATGGCGTCTTTCATGCGGTCGTTGCTATAGGCGACGTTGTTGATGGCAATGATTTGCGTGCCGGTGATCAGGCCTTGTTTGAAGCCCAGGCTGTCCCACAGCACATCCGTCAGACGGCCTTCGCGGCCGATGCTTAAGCCCAGCGAATAGGTGAGGTTGACACCGCCGCCTGCGGTCTCAAGGGTCTTCATCAAATCGGTCGGTGTATCGGTATAGACCAGCTTGTAGCCACTGCGCGCTAAACCATCGAGCGGCGCACCGGGTCCGTGACCATCGAGGCGTTTGCGCAGGAACGTCGTCCAGTCATAGGGCTGCACCGCATTCAGGGCAGCGACGACATCTTCAAAGGTGTAGGTCGCGGGCACGTGGCTGCCGTTGTTCACGCCAAAGAACGCGCTGGCGAAATCGTCCAGGGATTTTTTCCCCTTCGACATCTCGCGGATCAGCGTGTCGGCGTCGAACCAGATCAACTGGCCTTCGGAATAATAGTCTTCGCTGCGTTGAAAGCTGCGCCACGACAAAGGTCGGCGCATGGCAATAATCGGATCGTTGGTGGTGTCTTGCAGCGCCTTCCAATCGCGGCCAATACGGTAGTCGTACAGCGCTGCTGTGGCGGCAAAAGCCTCCAAGGCTTCGTCTTTGGTGATCAGGCCCGAGCGCGCCGCCAGCACATAACCCCAATACTGGGTCTGGCCTTCGTAGACCCACAGCAGGCTGTCGCGCATGGGCACGTTATAATTGGGCGTCCACAAATCGGCGGGACGACGGAACTTACCGTTCCACGAGTGTGTGAACTCGTGCGGCAGCAGATCGCGCTCTTCGGAATTTTTGTCCCATTCGGTGAAAGCCGTGGGCGATAGGCTGTTCTCGCTCGACTGATGATGCTCAAGACCGATGCCGCCCATGCGGTTGGTCAGCGCCAGCAAGAAATCGTAGTGATCAAAGTGATGACTGCCGTAGAGCTTCAAGGCCTGGGCCAACATGTCCCGGTGGGCCTTTTCCTGCTCAGGCTTGGTTTCCAGAAGTTCAGGTCGATCAGCGACGATGTTCAGGCGCACAGGCGCGTTGTCCGCCATGCCGAGATCAATCACCTTGAAATACTTGCCGGCGAACAGCGGCGAGTCCACCAGCTCTTCGAAAGTGGTTTGCTTGAACGTGGTTGTATCGCCACTGGTCGATGCCGTTTCAAGACCGCCTGCGAGCTTCCAGCCTTCGGGCAGCTTGACGCTGGCCACTACCGGGATCTGGCGTGTGAAATAACCGGCGGGATAAAGCGCCATTGACGCCCATTGCAGGTTCAGCATTTCCGGGGTCATGACGATGCGCCCTTGCGGGCCATCTACTGCAGACAGGAACTGGAACTCCACGTCCAGCGCTGTGACGCCCGCAGGCGCATCAACGTGGAAAGCGTGCGCGTCTACAGGGTCGCGCGTCCATTCCAGGCGCGCACCCCCAGCTTTGATGATCAAGCCGGCGACAGTTTCGACGCGGCCCGACGGCGAGTGATTGCCCGGTAGCCAGCGCGGATAGAGCAACGTCACGCGGCTGCCGCCCGTCACGGGGATAGTTTCGTGCACTGTGAAAATGCGCCGCGTTGTGTCGGTGGCGTCAATGTCGAGGCGCAAAGGGCCGATGTAAGGCACATCGCGCGGCGCGGCGATTTCCGCCGGCATGGGCAAGGGCTGCGGTGCGCTTTGCGCAACGGCAGCACTGCTCAATAGCAAAGAGATAAAAGCGATGGTGCGAGATGTGTAAGTCATGGCGGTCCCCCCGATGCGCCATTAGAGCATTTTGACTTGGGGAAGGGGAAGGCCGCTACGGCGCAACGACCCCTCCCTGACCCTCCCCTTTTAGGGGAGGGGAAAAAGAGAAGGCTCACTTATTTCTCCCCCTGAAAGGGGGAGGTTAGGTGGGGGTCGTTTCTTTATGCCTTCAGCTTAGCCGCCACGTCGCGTGTAACCGGGATTTCCAGGCGGTTCAGCATTTCCTTGGGCACGATTTGCCAGAAATGCAGCACTTCACGGTCCCAGTTCACCAGGATCTGTTCGGCCCAGGGCGACGAGGTTTCGCGGTGATGCTCCATCACCAGGTTCCGCAACTGGGTCTCGTAATGACCCACTTCGATACGCTGATAGATGATGCTGTCGCGGTTGACGCGGTGTTCGAACAGGTTCTCGCGGTCATAAATAAAAGCCATGCCGCCGGTCATGCCTGCGCCGAAGTTGGCGCCGACAGTGCCCAGGATCACCGCAATCCCGCCGGTCATGTATTCACAAGCGTTAGAGCCGCAGCCTTCGATGACCGTGGTGGCACCCGAGTTGCGCACGGCAAAACGCTCGCCGGCTTGGCCCGCTGCAAACAACTTACCGCTGGTCGCGCCGTATAGAACGGTATTGCCGATGATGGTGTTGTCGCTCCAGCGATAGGTGGTCGAGGTCGTCGGGCGGATCACGATGGTGCCGCCGGAGAGGCCCTTGCCAACATAGTCGTTGGAATCGCCCCATACTTCGAGCTTCAGGCCGCGCACGGCAAAAGCGCCTAGCGACTGGCCGCATGATCCGCGCAAGCGCACGGTGATGTGGCCCGGCTGCAGGCCGTCCATGCCGTACTTCTTGACGATCATGTGCGACAGCTTCGTTCCAATGGCACGATCAACGTTACGCACGTTATAGGTCAGCTGCATCTTTTCGCCTTCTTCGAGCAGTGGGCGCGCGTCCAGGATCATTTGCGCGTCCAGCGTCTCAGGCACTTCGTTGCGGCCTTTAACGGCGTTGCGTGTCGGAAGACCACCGGAGTCCGGCTGAACCAAAAGCGGGTTCAAATCCAAGTCATCCAGGTGCGCCGCACCGCGGCTCACTTGATGCAATAAATCCGTGCGGCCGATGACTTCATCCAGCGACTTGAAGCCCAATCCAGCCAAGATGTCGCGCACTTCCTCAGCGATGAAGCTGAACAGGTTGACGACCTTCTCCGGCGTACCGGTGAACTTTTGGCGCAGCTCCGGATTCTGCGTGCAGATGCCGACGGGGCAGGTGTTGGAATGGCACTGGCGCACCATGATGCAGCCAAGGGCAATCAACGACGTTGTGCCAATGCCGAATTCTTCCGCGCCCATCATGGCGGCCATGACAATGTCGCGCCCCGTTTTGATGCCGCCGTCGGTGCGCAACACCACGCGGTGACGCAGACGGTTCAGCGTCAACACCTGGTGCACTTCGGTCAGGCCCATTTCCCAGGGTAGCCCCGCGAATTTCAGCGAGGTTTGCGGGCTAGCGCCCGTACCGCCCGAATGGCCCGAAATTAGGATCACGTCGGCATTGGCTTTGGCCACGCCGGCGGCAATGGTGCCGATGCCGGTGCGCGCCACCAGCTTCACGCACACACGCGCTTTCGGATTGATCTGCTTCAGGTCGTAGATCAGCTGCGCCAGATCTTCGATGGAATAGATGTCGTGATGCGGCGGCGGCGAGATCAGCATCACGCCGGGTGTCGCGTGACGCAACGTGGCGATCTCGACCGTCACTTTGAAGCCGGGCAGCTGTCCGCCCTCGCCGGGCTTCGCACCCTGGGCGACTTTGATCTCAATCTCGCGGCATTGGTTCAAGTATTCTGCGGTCACGCCAAAGCGGCCTGAGGCAATTTGTTTGATCGCCGAGTTGGCGTTGTCGCCATTGGGCGCGGGCTTGTAGCGCGAACGCACTTCGCCGCCTTCGCCGGAATCGGACTTAGCGCCGATGCGGTTCATGGCGATGTTGAGCGTGCCGTGCGCTTCCGGACCCAGCGCGCCCAAAGACATGCCGGGGGTCACGAACCGCTTGCGAATCTCGGTGGTTGATTCCACCTGCTCGGCGGCAATGGGCTGTGTTGCTTTGCGGAAGTCCAGCAGATCGCGCAAATGGATCGGCGGCAGCTTGCGCACGCCTTCCGAATATTTCTGATAGGTCGCGTAAGCGTCCTTCTCCACGGCCGATTGCAGGATGTGGATCAAGCGGCCGTCGTGGCCATGCGCTTCGCCGGAATTGGCGCGGTAACGATAGAAGCCGCCGACGGGCAGCGTCACGACACCCGAACGGAAAGCGCGAGCATGCTGCTCGATGACTTTCTTCTGAATACCTAAAAGGCCCAGGCCCGAGATGCGCGAAGACAAGCCGGGGAAGAACTCCGCCGCCAACGCGCGCGAAAGACCCACGGCTTCGAAGTTGTATCCGCCGCGATAGGAACTGATGACCGAAATGCCCATCTTGGACATGACTTTTAGCAAGCCTTCGCCAATGGCTTTCTGATAACGCTTGGCGCATTCCTCAAAGGTCAAATCGCCGAACAGGCCGCGACGGTGGCGGTCGGCAATGGCTTCCTCGGCCAAGTACGCATTCACGCTGGTCGAACCCGCGCCAATCAGCACCGCAAAGTAATGTACGTCCAAGCATTCGCCCGAACGCACGTTGAGCGAGGTAAAGGTGCGCAGCTTCTGGCGGATGAGGTGCGTGTGCACCGCGCCTGCGGCCAGGATCATCGGCATGGCGGCGCGGCCGGGGCCAATATTCTCGTCGGTCAGAATGATGTGACGCTTGCCGGCGCGCACAGCCTCTTCGGACTCGGATTGAATGCGCGCGAGCGCAGCGCGGAGCGCATTGTCGCCACCTTCCACATCGAAGGTGCAATCGATATCGCCGGCCGCGTCGCCCATGTATTTGCGCATGGCATGGAACTGGGCGGTGGTCAGCACCGGTGACGACAGCTGCAGCAGTTCCAACTGCGCGGGGTCTTCGTCCAGGATATTGCCCAGGTTGCCCAGGCGCGTGTTCAGCGTCATCACGCGGGTTTCGCGCAATGAGTCGATGGGCGGATTGGTTACCTGGCTGAAGTTCTGCCGGAAGAAGTGATGCAGGCCGCGATAGTTGTCGGTGAGCACGGCCAAAGGCGCGTCATCGCCCATAGAGCCGACAGCTTCTTTGCCGTCCAGCGCCATGGGGTGCAGGATCAGTTCCATATCTTCCAGCGTCATCCCGAAGCTGGCCTGACGGCGCAGAAGGTCTTCCTTGCTCAGGCCCGGCTTGGTGGTCTTGTTGGCCTTGGTGAGGGAATCAAGATGCGTGGTGTTCTCGATCCACTGGCCGAAGGGGCGCTTGTTGGCGAGGTTGTCTTTCAGTTCGCGGTCGTGGAAGAATTTGCCTTCCTTCAAATCGACACCGATCATCTGACCGGGACCGACGCGGCCCTTCTCGATGATATGGGCGGTGTTGACGCGCACCATGCCGGTTTCCGAGCCAACGATCAGCAAACCGTCGCTGGTCAGCGAATAACGCATGGGGCGAAGACCGTTGCGGTCCATGTAGCCGATGACCCAGCGGCCGTCCGTGGCGCACATGGCGGCCGGGCCGTCCCACGGTTCCATCACGGCGTTGCAGTAGCCGAACAAGTCGCGATGCGCTTCGGGCATCACGGCGTTCTGGCTGATGCTTTCCGGCACCAGCAGACAGCGCGCCATGGGCGCAGTACGCCCGGCGCGGCACATCAACTCGAACACGTTGTCGAGCACGGCGGAGTCTGAGCCGTGCGGCTGGATGATGGGCTTCAGCTCTTCAATGGTGTCGCCGAACAGCGGGTGCGCGATACGGCACTCGTGGGCCTTCATCCAATTGACGTTGCCGAGCAGCGTGTTGACTTCACCGTTATGCGCCAGCATGCGGAAGGGCTGCGCCAAGTGCCAGGTTGGGAACGTGTTGGTAGAATAACGCTGGTGATAGATGGCGAAGCTTGAGATGAAGCGCTCGTCCAATAAATCGGGATAGAACGAGGTCAGCTGCTCCGCGAGGAACATGCCCTTGTAGATGATCGAGCGGCACGACAGCGAGCAGATGTAGAAGTCGCGGATATGCTCTTCCAGCACGCGCTTTTCGATGCGGCGGCGCACGAGGTACAGGTTGCGCTCAAGGTCATCGCCCGTAAGGCCGCGGCGGTTTGCGACCATGATCTGTTCGATCTCGGGGCGCGTGGCGTTGGCCTTCTCGCCGATGATCGAGATATCCACGGGCACCTGACGCCAGCCGTAAATGTAGTAGCCGGCGCTCAGAATTTCGCTTTCCACGATGGTGCGGCAGGTTTCCTGCGCACCCAGGTCAGACTTCGGCAAAAACACCATGCCGACGCACAGCGTTTCGCCGTCAGTGACCACATGGCCTGACTGCGTGACGTGTTCGCGGAAAAAGTCTTGCGGGATTTCCAGATGGATGCCGGCGCCGTCGCCGGTCTTGCCGTCGGCATCCACCGCGCCGCGGTGATACAGCACGCTCAAGGCTTCGATGCCCGCGGTCACCACTTCGCGGCGCGGTTTGCCGTTCACCGACACCACCATGCCGACGCCGCAGGAGTCGTGTTCCTGTGCGGGATCGTAAGCGTGCGCCGCCGTCAGCTTTTCGACGTTGGCGCGATAGTTCGCGACAAAGTCTTCGCCGGTTTCGTGGATGATTGGGGTATCGGTCATAGCCGTACTCTTTTGTAAGAGATAATTCTTAAGAGGCTTTACGCAGGCGGCCGTCGGTTTTGGTGACGTTGGTCGCAAGCGCCGCTTGGATGTACTTATGAATATGCTGGGCCACGTCGCGGCCGTCGCGGATCGCCCACACGACCAATGATGCGCCGCGCACGATGTCGCCCGCGCCGAACACGCCGTCCATCGTTGACATTAAATTTTTATAGTCAGTCTTCAACGTGCCCCAGCGCGTGATGCCGAGCGCCGGCTCACCGAAAATGGCCGGCAAATCTTCCGGATCGAAGCCGAGGGCTTCAATCACCAAATCCGCGGGGATGACGAATTGCGAGCCTTCAACTTCTTCCGGCTTGGCGCGGCCTGAAGCATCGGGCGTGCCCAGGCGCATGCGCAAAGCACGCACGCCGGTCACTGTGTTTTTGGCATCGTGCAGAACGGCTTCAGGGGCCGACAGCCACATGAACTCAACGCCTTCTTCCATGGCATTGGTCACCTCGCGCTGTGAGCCCGGCATATTTTCGCGGTCGCGGCGATAGAGACACTTCACGGACTTAGCGCCTTGGCGAATGGCCGTGCGCACGCAATCCATGGCGGTGTCGCCGCCGCCGATGACAACGACGTTCTTGCCCGCAGCGTTAAGTGCGCCGCTTTCGAACGCCGGCACCTTGTCGCCCAAATCCTTGCGGTTCGACGCGGTCAGATAGGTCATGGCCGGGAACACGCCATCGGCGCCGACACCGGGGCAGGTCATAGCGCGGGCTTTGTAAACGCCCGTCGCGACCAATACCGCATCGTGCTTACGGCGCAGATCGGCGAAGCTCATGTCCGTGCCGATGTTCACGTTGCGGTGAATCTTGATTTTCGATTGCTCAAGTAAATTGACGCGGCGCGTGACGACGCTCTTCTCCAGCTTGAATCCGGGAATGCCATAGATCATCAGGCCGCCGGCGCGGTCGTAACGGTCATAGACTTCGACTTGGTAGCCCAGCTTGCGCAGTTCTTCCGCCGCCGCCATGCCGCCGGGGCCGGCGCCGATGATGCCGACGGACTGCTTGCGTTCGATCTCGGGCGTGACGGGCTTCACCCAGCCGCGTTCCCAGGCCGTA
Organism: Fidelibacterota bacterium; assembly: GCA_947476895.1. GTDB lineage: Bacteria > Pseudomonadota > Alphaproteobacteria > Rhodospirillales > Rhodospirillaceae > SHVO01. Next base: position 79,676 of record CANJRX010000006.1, read on the forward strand.
TCGGTGATGTGCTTTTCTACAGCGCCGATGGTCACCGTGCCGTGCTTGGATTGCTCCAGCACGCAGCTGCCTTCGCACAATCTGTCTTGCGGACAGATGCGGCCGCAGACTTCCGGCATGTTGTTGGTGGCGGATGAAACGGCATAGGCCTCTTCCAGACGGCCTTCGGCGACAAGCTTCAGCCAGTCGGGAATGTTGTTCTGCACCGGGCAATGCACCTGGCAGAACGGAATGCCGCATTGCTCACAGCGCGAGGCCTGGTCGCCGGCGTCGGCTTCCGGCCACTTCTCATAGATCTCGCCAAAGTCTTTGCGGCGGGCTTCCGCTTCGCGCTTGGCGGGCGGTACCTGCGCCAGCGTCAGGAACTGCAGCATGTTGCGCTTGGCCGGTGCAGCGCTTTTGGCGTCGCTCTTGGCGTCGGTGTGGGGCCCGGTCTTTGTCATGGCCGCAGACTCCTGGAAGGCGGTTCTGGTGAGCGGTAGGCGCCCGCCAAAACCTCGAATTTTGATTGTGCGAGGCACAATAACCACGCAATAGGCCGCAAACCACCAGAATCCGGCATTTAAGTCAACAGTATTGACATATTAACTGATGCGTCCCGAACGGGGCTATCCCCGGACCGACTCGGGATACGTCTTCTCTTCATTTTAGTAATCATATGATTACCAATTTAAGGGCGTTTCTGGTCTTTGGCCATATTGTTCATGGTGTTATAAGTCCTTGGGGTACAAGGGGTAGGCGAAGACTGTGGCGCTCACGCAATTAATTGTGCTTGCGGTGTTACAAAGCCTGACCGAGGTTTTTCCCGTCGGGGCCGAAGGGCACGTGGCCCTTATCACCAAACTCCTCCATTGGCCTGATCCCGGAAATGGCTTCCGGCTGGCCGTGCGCATCGGTCTCCTGCTCGGAGTCGCGGCCTACTTCTGGAGCGACCTGGGCGACATGATTGTCGGGGTGATTCGCGCCACCAAAGGCAAACGCAATCCTGACGCGCGGCTCGCTCTTCAACTCGCCGTTGCCGCGGTACCGATCCTGGGGCTGGGTTTTGCTTTTGAATATTACCTCGCCGGTGATTGGGAAACGCTGCACGTCATGGGCTGGACCATCGTCGGCGGTGCGCTGGCGCTGTGGTTGTTTGACCGCATGTGCATGACCGTAAAACGCGTCGAGCACGCGACGTTTATCGACACCATTGTGCTGGGCTTGGGGCAGGTGATTGCTTTAGTTCCGGGCGCTGTAGCTGCGGGCATTACGCTCGCGCGGTTGCTCGGGTACGAGCGGCGCGATGCGGCGCGGCTTTATTTCCTGTTGTCGATCCCCGTATCGGCCGTCGTCATCGCGCGCGATGCCTACACGCTGTTCACGGTCGAGCACGGCAGCATCAGCAACATCGACATTCTGTGCGGCGTCGTCGCTTTCTTCGCGGCCTTGATCGGCCTCAGCATCTTGATGGCATGGTTGCGGCGGTCGACCTTCACGCCTTTTGTAATCTATCGCCTGTTGTTAGGCAGCGCTGTGCTGGCCGTCGCGTATGCTTGGGTCTCGGTGTGAGCGTCGAGGTCAAATTTTTCTTTGGCCTTCGCAGCCGCTATTCCTATCTGGCTTCCACACAAATCGCTGAGCTTGAACGTGACACTGGTTGTCGCGTCACGTGGCTGCCTATGGTCAGTAGCGAACTCATGCAGCGCCGCGGCCAAAATCCGTTTGCAGCGCGCGGTGACGACGGTAAATGGTCCGGTGCAAACGTATCCGAGCAATACACGGAACAGTATCGCCGTACCGATCTGGCCAGGAGGGCTGCGCTCTATGGCGTTCCCTACAATGAACCTGCGATGCCGGCGGACCCGCGCCGCTGCACGCTCCATTGTGTCGCTGCCGAAATTCAGGGCGCTGTCGCCGCGTATTGCCGTGCCATGTTCAACGCTCTGTATATCGACGGACTCGCGGTAACCGAGGATGATTGCGCGACATTCGCCGTAAAAGCTGGATTAAAGCCCGAAGTTCTACGACAAACGGTTGATTCCGGTGCCGCCGAAACCCGTCACAATGAAATCATTGCGCAAGCACTCGATTTGAATGTATTCGGCGTACCCACATTCGTCGTCGGACAAGAACTCTTTTGGGGTAATGACCGTTTGGCCTTACTTCGACGGCATTTAAAGCAATCAACATGCTGAGAAAACTCTACGATTGGACCATGCGCCTCGCCGCGCGACCCGATGCGCTGCGCGCGCTCGCGGTCGTGTCCTTTGCCGAGAGCTCGTTCTTCCCGATCCCGCCCGACGTGATGCTAATCCCTATGGTGATCGCGCAGCGCGCGCGCGCCTGGCTGATTGCCGGCGTGTGCACGATCGCATCGGTTCTGGGCGCCCTGCTGGGCTACGGCATCGGCCTCTATCTCTTTGACACCATTGGCATGCGGGTTATCGAGATCTACGGCCTGCAGGGCAAAGTCGATGAATTCCACACCTTCTTTGATCAGTACGGCCTGTGGGTGATCCTGGCAAAGGGCCTTACGCCCATTCCCTTCAAGATCGTCACCATCATGAGCGGCGCGATGCGTTTCGACATCCCGACGTTCATAGCGGCCTGTATCGTCACACGGGGATTCCGGTTTTTCGTTGTCGCTGCGCTCTTAAGGCGCTTTGGCGAGCCAATCCGCGCCTTTATCGAAAAGCGCCTGACGCTGGTTTTCCTGGCATTCCTGGTGCTGCTGATCGGCGGTTTTGTTGCTGTGAGTTATCTCTAACTCTCCCTACGGGGACCAGCTTTCGTATGCTCGCTGCGCTCGCTAACGAAAACTAGGTCAGCAACACCGCGCCATGCCGCGCCCATAACGGGCTTCCTGGCGATCACGGAAAAACATTTCGTAGCTCGGCACGGGCTGACCAGGATGCCGATTGCGTAAGTGGGCTACATAAGCGTCGTAGTCGGGCAGGCCGCACATCAGGCGTGCGGTTTGCTGCATGCGCCCGAACAGCAGCGATAGAACACTCCGCGAGGCTTCGTTCTTCAGGTTTTTCATGCGCGCGCCACCTGCTCTTGGCCGATGGAGCCATGCGCGCGCAAAGCCGTGCGCAGACCGAAACCAGCCACCGCGATCACCACAACGGCGAACAGCGCACACAGCGCCGCGTCGATGCGGTCATTGAAAATCAGCTGCTCCATCTGCGCGATGGACTTCGCCGGCGCAATCAAACGGCCTTCCGCCAAAGCCGTCGAGAAGACATTGGCGTGCGCAAGGAAGCCGATCTTGGGATCGGGATGCCACAACTTTTGGCCCGCGGCGGTCAGCGTACAAATCAAAAGCCAGGCGAGGGGAACCAACGGCACCCACACATGGCGCGCGTGGCCCATTTTGACGATCAACACGGTGCAGAGCGTCAGCGCGATGGCGGCTAACATTTGATTAGAAATACCGAACAGCGGCCAAAGCGTGTTGATGCCGCCCAAGGGATCGATCACACCCTGATACAGGAAGTAACCCCAACCGGCGACGCACAGCGTTGTGGCCAATAAATTCCCCGCAAGCGACGTGGTGCGGCCAAGCGCCGGAGACACGGAGCCCAATAAATCTTGGATCATGAAACGCGCAACGCGCGTGCCGGCGTCGAGCGTGGTCAGGATGAACAAAGCCTCAAACAGAATGGCGAAGTGATACCAGATCGCCATCATCGCTTTGCCGCCGACGAATTCAGATAAGATGTGCGCCATGCCCACGGCCAAGGTCGGCGCGCCACCGGTGCGCGACAAGATGGTGCTTTCGCCCACATCCGCCGCCATCTGCGACAGCGTCTCCGGCGTCACCACAAAGCCCAACTGCGAAATGGCGGTGGCGGCACTTTCTACGCTGGTTCCGATGAGCGCTGCGGGACTATTGAGCGCGAAGTAAACCGCGGGATCAAGAATGCAGGCGGCGGCCAAGGCCATCACCGCGACAAAGGATTCAACAATCATCGCGCCGTAGCCCAGCGGGCGGATGTCGCTTTCCTTCTCGATCATCTTGGGCGTCGTGCCCGAAGCGATCAGCGCGTGGAAGCCGGACACCGCACCGCAAGCGATGGTGATGAACAGGAACGGGAACAGGCTGCCCGCCCAGACCGGTCCGGTGCCGTCGATGAAGCGCGTCAGGGCCGGCATGTGAAGTTCGGGCATCGTAAAGACAATGCCGATGGCGAGCAGCAGGATCGTGCCGACTTTCAAGAACGTGCTGAGATAGTCGCGGGGTGCGAGCACCAGCCACACCGGCAGGACCGACGCGATAAAGCCGTAGACAATCAAACACCAGGCCAGCTGCGTGCCGGTGAGGGTGAAAAGCACCGACAGCGTGGGATGTTGCGCGACCGATGCACCGCCCAGCAACGCCAACAGCAGCAGCACAAGGCCGATGACCGAAGCTTCACCGATCTTTCCCGGGCGGATGAAGCGCATGTAAACGCCCATCAGCACGGCGATGGGAATGGTCATGGCGACCGTGAAGGTCCCCCAGGGGCTTTCCGCCAAGGCTTTGACGATCACAAGGCCCAACACGGCCAGCAGAATGATCATGATCGCGAGCACGCCGATCAACGCCACGGTGCCGGCTTCGCGGCCCAGTTCGTTCCTGATCATTTTGCCAAGGCTATCGCCGCCGCGGCGTGTGGAGAGGAATAAAACCACCATGTCCTGCACGCAGCCGGCGAGGACAGCGCCGACCAGAATCCAAATGAGGCCCGGCAGGTATCCCATCTGCGCGGCGAGCACGGGGCCGATCAGCGGCCCTGCGCCGGCAATGGCGGCGAAGTGGTGGCCGAAGAGCACGAAATTATTTGTGGGCACATAATCGAGGCCGTCGTTGATGCGCACGGCCGGCGTGATGCGTGTGTTATCCAGCGCCATGATCTTGGTGGCGATGAAGCTGGAATAAAAACGGTAGGCCAGCATGAAGATGCAGACCGAGGCCACCACCATCCACATGGCGCTGATGGTCTCGCCGCGGTTCAGGGCCAATATCGCCATGGCCGCCGCACCGGCGATGCTCACACCGAACCACAAACCTTTTTGCGCAAGTGTCATGCCGAAAGCCCCCCTGAATCAGGGGAGCATTGTGCCATGTCGGACTGGGTAGGAAAACCTGTTAGCGGGCCTGCAGGCGCAGCTTCTTGGTCTGTTGTAACGGGCGGAAGCGCTTGAGATAGGTCGGCACCACCACTTCTACGGTGGTCGGTGTGATCCCGAAAACGGCAAGGCCGGGTCGGCGGCCTGTGGCGACGTTGCCCACTTCCAGCAATTTGACTTGGTCGGGCGTCAAAAGCGGTTTGGGCAGGAACTGCAGGAACACTGCCAAAACCTTAGCGATGGGGTAGGGCACGCCCAGCAGCAAACGGCGACGCTGGGTTTCACGGTTCACGATCGTGCAGGCTTCGCGCATATCAATCACGCGCGGACCGGCCAGCTCGTAAATTTTGCCGGCATGACCTTCGCCGGTCAGGGACTGCGCAATCGCTTCCACGACATCGCCGACATAGACCGGCTGGAACTTCGCGCCGCCACCCGCAGGCGCGTGCGGATTGGTGTTGGTGAAGAACACAATGGCCGGCGACAGCTGCGCCATGCGGCCGAGCGTATTGAAGAAACCGTCTTCAGTGCCGAACACGACGCTGGGGCGGAAAATGGTGACGCCGGGGAAAATCCCGCGCACGGCCATTTCGCCTGCATCTTTGCTGCGTGCGTAAGCCGACGGTGAATTCTGATCGGCGCCCAGGGCCGACATATGCACCAGGCGCTTCACGCCGGCGGCCACGGCGGCTTTGGCGACGTTGGTCGCGCCGTCGACGTGGATTTTCTGGAAGCTGCGCTTGCCGCGCTCGTACAGAACACCCACCAAGTTCACCACGGCGTCCGCGCCATGCACGGCGGCGGCCACGGAGGCTTCATCGGTGATCGAAACCGGTATCAGTGAAATCTGGCCGACGTTGCCGGCGGGCCGCAGGAAGGCCGCACTTTGCGTATCGCGCACCGCCACCCGCACACGCCAGCCTTGCGCGGCGAGATGCCGGACCAAATAGCGCCCGATAAAGCCCGAGCCGCCAAAGATCGTCACCAATTTCTCAGTCATGCATTCAACCCCTTAAAAGGGGCCCCCAGAGCGCCTTTGTCTGCATCATCACTCGCATAAAAAGGCCTGCACTGGCAACACGTTGGCGCTCTCAAAAAGGCCGTTTTCGGCCAAAGACTTGGCGCGGCTCGCATTGACATCCCCCGGCGGGCGCTGTATCCGTCTCGCCCTGTTCATAGGGCTGGCTTTTAAGCCGTTCCTTGTGAGCGCCCAGGTGGTGGAATTGGTAGACGCGCTGGCTTCAGGTGCCAGTGACCGCAAGGTCGTGAAGGTTCGAGTCCTTTCCTGGGCACCACGCTTAGTTTTTGTTAGCGAGTGGAACGAGCTTACAAAAACTAGCGCCCGCAGCAGCCCGGCGAAGCAGGGCGGAGGTGGGTCCGAGCAATAACCCTCCTCATTTCCCAGCGATACCCCGATGCGACAATCTCCGCCGCTAAATCCCGAGTGCCGCCGTCACCGCTCGGTCTTTGGGAACGCGTATCGTCCAGATGGTGCCGAGGCCTGACGTTACCGTCACCGTGCCGCGCGCTTGTTCAACGAGGCGGCGCACAAGCCCGAGACCCTTCCTCTTACTTTGAATGTTGGGTTCGAAGCCCGTTCCATCGTCACTCACGACGATTGTCGCTTGCGTATCTTCTGCCGCCCCAGCTTTGACGGACACCGTGGTTGAGCCCTTGCCGCCGGGAAAAGCATGATCGAAGCTATTTGTCACAAGTTCTGCCACCGCAATGCCGAGTGCGGTGACGACATCAAGGTCGAGCAACACCGTATCGCAGTCGCACGACAGTTTGATATCCGGCAATGTCTGAATCTCGGCGAGGCTGCGGCAGAGCGACTTCACGTAGCTGCCAAAATCTGTTGTTCGCGTCATCTCGCTGCCGAGCAAGTGATCGTACACTTCAGCAACACTGGCGACGCGGCGCGCTATGGCTTTAATGCCGCGCAGAGATTCTTCGTCTTTTGTCTCTCTTTGTTGCTGATTCAGCATAGAGGAAACAAGTTGAAGGTTATTGCGCACGCGGTGCTGAAGTTCCTCCGCCAGCACCTTCTTCTGGTCCAGCAGTGAATCTTTTTCTTTGATTGTCGTTTCAAGGACGGCGACCCGTTTCGAGGTTGCCACCGCTTCTGCCAGAACGTTGGCGAAGCCCGTCAGAAAAATGACGTCGTGTTCGTCGTAATCGTGCTGCGTGTCGCTATCGATTTCCAGCACGCCATAGGGTTTTCCGTTGCCTTTTATGAGCACGTCGATAGTCGAGACAATGCCGTGCTCCGCATAGAAAGCCGGAAGTACAAATTCATCTTCGGTCCGTACGTCCTTGCAGATCCAAGGCTTGCCAGTGATAAAGGCGCGCCCCTGAGGCGAACTCTGGTCGGCGCGGGAGACGACGTTGCCGACAACGCCCGCGCGCCACCCGTATCCGGCCTCGATAAGAAGGTCATTTTCATCTTCGCGATATCGGCAGACTTTCGAGAATCGCACATCGAGACACTCGGCACATACTTTTGCCGCTTCCGTCAGGATCGTAAGGAGGTCGCCCTCGCTCAAGGCAAAACTGCCGAAGTGGGCGATCGCGGCTTGCTGTCGAAGAAGTTTGCGAACCCGTGCGGCATCATCCATTTAAGGAGCGCTCCGGTTGCGAGGACGTAAGAACTTTGAAGCCTTTCGGGAACGGCGGCGATGCCGTGCTCGTGGTCATTATTTCGGTCACAAGGTTCAATGCACGCAGAAGGCTTGTCTCGCTGTAGGGTTTTGAAATACACGCATGCCCGTTGGCGCTCGTGAGAACAACACTGGCAGCATTACCTGTTGCATAAAGAATTCCCATATCCCGCTTGTCCACGATCTGGCGCACGATATCAGTGCCTAATCCACCGTCGGCCAAACGCAGGTCAATAATCGCGAGGTCCGGTTTTTCACGCAGGATCAACGTCACGGCCTCAGCCACCGTGGTGGCGATTCCGCACACACTGTAATTGTTCGCCCGGAGGACTTCTTCCAGCATGTCGGCGATCATTAGGTCATCTTCGATGATGAGGACTTTTAACAAATAGGTTCTCCTCCGCGCTCTCGCTGCGAATTTTCATAGGCAGAACTCATTCGCAAGCTAGGGCACGCAATTTGCGCTGTTGATATTAGCGCATCGGACTCAAGCCCGTGGAATCAAGGGGGGGGGGCGTTGGATGCCACGTCAAATAGAAGCCGCGCCGTAAATGCGGCTAGAATCCTGATCGTTTATAGGCGTGAGCGCGGGAAATTATAGGCTCGGGATATACCTAGTTCGGTTACCTCAGCGCGGGAACTGAAGCTGCCACGACGACTACTAACCCATTGCTATCCCGCCGTGTTGAGCGCTTTTTCAAGTGCTCCGCCGCAGCGTGCCCGTTCACGCGCGATGATCCACCGTCGCCGTTGAATTGATACGGGTCAGCCGGGAATTGAGCGGATAATGGTTTCGAAAATGGAACCAACACTTTTCAAAGTCGGCTTCTGGTGTGTGCTCGGAATTACCGTGCTCGCCTGTCTGGCCGGGCTCTTCGTTTTGATTGCGAGCCGGCAATATAACAAGAAGCTGGATAAGCTTGAGGCCATCGTCCGAAACGGTAACCCATCGCTAAGTCCAGGCCCCGAACTTCCGCCCGCTGTTCTCGCCTTGGCGCAAAGACTTGGCGCGCGCGACGATCGGGCAACTCCATTTGTATATTTCGAACAAGAAGGCGTGATGTGGCACGCCCCACAAAGCAAACCAACGCGCTTCACGGCGCAGCAGACCGCTGGCGTAGATCGTCCTGCTTTTGTGTGGCGTGCGATCATGGGCCCCGGCAAAGTCATGGGCGTGGCCGACTCCTTCGTCGACGGTATCGGCCGTCTGGAGGTCCGCATACTTGGGGCGCTGACCGTCGCTAAAATGGAGAATACCGCTGACATGAACCAAGGCGAGATTTTGCGCTATCTGGCGGAACTGCCTTGGAATCCGGATGCCATACTGCAGAACGCGACTTTGGTGTGGACCGTCGTCGATGAGCGGACACTCATGGTTGCTGGCGGTGCAGATGGAGCACGCGGCGAAATCACGTTCCTGCTCGATGCCGACGGCCTCATTGAAAGCATGAGTGCTCCCTCGCGCATGTATGCGACGAAAGGCGGCATGATACCGCTGCCTTGGCACGGACGCTTTTGGGAGTATGAACGGATGGACGGTCGGCTTATTCCAAAGCGCGGCGAAGTCGCCTGGACCCTCGCGGGCAAAGAATTCGTTTATTGGCGTGGCGCACTGCGGAATTGGCGGCGTGGCGGGCAGGGTTAACGTCTAAGCCTAAATCCCCATAAAATTTTTTGACCGCACGCGAGTAGCTTCTCGCTGGCGCGCGTTACATGTTTGGGAGACCCATGAAAACATGCCGACCCGCGCAAAAGGGAAGAAATTGAGCTGCGCTGATCGGGGACCGCCGTATCGGCTGATGGGCTTTGCTTTTGCGGGCGCGCTGCTGGCCGTCGCCGCATTGTATCTTGGCCACACCAATCTCGAGCCCTATATCAACCCCATGTTCCGCTGGAGCGTGCGCCACCTGGCAGCGTTGCAGCACCTTGTTGATAATCACTACCTGCTGTCAGTGGTGCTGTACTTCGTCGCCTATATAGCACTTGTGGCGGTATCGGTGCCGGGCGCGATGTGGCTCTCGATCCTTGCGGGTTTTTTGTTCGGCGTGGTTGAAGGGCTGATCTACGCGCCCCTGGCCGCGACCATCGGGGCGGTCTGCGCGACGCTGCTGGCGCGGCACGTGTTCACGCACTGGGTACACCTGCGTGCGGGCAAATATTTGGAAGCCGCGCAACACGGCTTCGAGAAAGATGCCTTCAACTATCTCCTGGTGCTGCGGTTGATGCCAGGCTGTCCGTTTGTCGTGGTCAATCTCGCCGCGGCGGCGCTTGAGATGAAAACGTCAAGCTACGTGCTCGCCACCCTTATCGGCACCTTCCCGGGCCAAATTATACAAGTGCTAATCGGTGTGACCTTGCGCGAAGTGGTTACGCACGGCGGCCGGTTCCGGATGAGCGACCTCGCTATGGACCCGACAATGATGTTCGGCCTGGCGATCCTCGCGATCATCGCTGCGACGCCTATCGCCTATCACCACTTTGTGCGAAAAAAACGCCCGAAGCACTAATTCGCGCATTAATTCGTACCTGGTACAATTAATTTCACGCACAATAGAACGCTCGTATGTCATCACGAGGGAAAACTTATTACAGGCTCGCCCATGATTACGAGAATTGTACTCCTCGCCTTAGCGTTGCTTGCGGCATTGCCAGCCTATGCCGCGTCGACGGATGCTAAGACGACGGCAAAACAGTTGGTTGCGCCCTCTGATAAAAAGGACGTGGTCTTCATAGATATGAAATACGGCCGCATTCTCATCAAAATGCATCCCGAGCTCGCGCCCAAGCACGTTGAGCGTATCAAGCAACTAGTGAGCCAAGGGTTTTACAACGGCCTGCCATGGTTCCGTGTCATCAAAGGATTTATGGCGCAAACCGGGTCCCCTTACGGCGGCGGGGGAAGCGGCCAGACGATTCCTGCCGAGATCAATGCGGGTCCGACGAAGCGCGGCGGCGTCTTCATGTCACATGGGAAGGATATCAACTCCGGCGATAGCCAGTTCTTCATCTTGTTTGCCGACTCCCCCCATATCAAAGGCAACTTCACATATTGGGGCGAAGTCATCTCAGGTATGGACGTGGTTGATCAAATAAGAAAAGGAAACGAAGGCAATAACGGCGCCGTCGATATTGCCGACAGAATTTTGAAGATGGGCCTTCTCTCCAGCGAATAGCTGAAAGCTAGAAGATGTCGCTTCCTAACCGGCTGTCCGTTAGGATTGCCGACTCATCAAGCAAAGAAAGGCGCACATGAAAAAGCTTTTGGGCCTTTGGCTTCTGGTGGCGGCGCTCTCGCAGCCTGCGCTTGCCAAAGATGGTGCATTTGTTTTTGCGACGGCCGAGCAGGGGGCAAAAGTGCTCTCGACGCGCGACGAGTATGTACGCAGCCTTAGCCCCTTCGACCGGGCGGCCAAGATGAAAACCGATAAGGTGGTGTCGGAAGAGGCTTTCTTAAAATTCTCCAGCTCCAACTCCATTAACTGGACCGCCGCAGACAAAACGAAGCTGCAGCCGGTGCTCGACGAACTGCGCCCGCGCCTTGATGCGTTGCCTGTGCAATGGCCGGCGCAGGTGTTGGTTGTAAAAACCACAGGTCTGGAGGAGGGCGACGCCGCCTATACGCGCGCGAACGCGATCTTCCTGCCGCCATCGCAGCTCGCCAGCCCCGATTTGAGCTTTCTCGTCGCGCACGAGCTGTTCCATGTGCTCAGCCGCCAGAACCCGAAGTTACGCGATGAGCTTTACGCGGCCATCGGCTATCATCCGTGCACCGTTGTGCTTCCGCCCAAGATCGCCGCCGTGCGCATTTCCAATCCGGATGCGCCTCTGAACGAGCATTGCATCAGCGTGGGTCTCGACGGCCAGCAGGTCTTGGTGACGCCGATCCTGTTTTCGCGCAGCGAGAAATACGATGTCGTCAAAGGCGGCACCTTCTTCGGCTATCTTGAGATGAAGTTTATGCGTGTCGATAATAATGTGAACGCGGACGTGCGCCTTGCCGATCCTCGAGAACTCACCGGCTTTATCGAACAGATCGGCCGCAACACCGGCTACATCATTCATCCCGAGGAAACCGTGGCCGATAACTTTGCGATCATGCTCACCAACAAACCTAACGTGCCATCGCCTGAGATTGTGCAAAAGGTGAAGGACATCATCACCAAGGCGCGCTAACAGCGGAGCGACGGACATGAATGCTGCGCTCGCGATGAGCCTGGTGGCCTTCGCATTTGTCTCTTCCATCACGCCTGGTCCCAACAACATCATGCTGATGTCGTCGGGCGCTACGTACGGCTTTCGCTTAACGCTGCCGCATTTGATGGGTGTGGTGTGTGGCTTCGGAGCGATGGTGCTGCTGGTGGGCCTGGGCCTTGCAAGCATTTTTGCAGCCGTTCCGGAACTGCATGGAATCATCCGTATCGTCGGCGCCGTCTATTTGCTTTACCTCGCTTACAAGATTGCGACGTCACGCAACACGCTTGATAAGGATGCAACGGCGCAGCCCATTACCTTCGCGCAGGCCGCGATGTTCCAATGGGTCAATCCCAAAGCCTGGACAATGATTGTCGGCGCTATCACGGCCTACGTTCCGAAAGAAGACCCATTCCAGAACGTCGTGATCGTCGCGTTGATATTTACCATCGTGAACTTGCCGTGCGTGACAACCTGGATGGCTTTTGGCGTGGGCTTGCGCGGTGTACTGAAAAACCCGGCAGCATTGCGCGCCTTCAACATAACGATGGCTATCCTCTTAGTGCTTTCGCTGTATCCGATCCTGCGAGAGATAGATTTGTCGCATCCGCTGCAATAGAGTCACGCTAACTGGGTTGGGGGTACTTATGGCAATCAGAAAACGACTGAGCGTAACAACCGCCGTTGCAGCGCTTGCATTCACAATGCCCGCTTTTGCGGCCGATGCGCTGTCGCAAGCCGTCGAAAAAAACATGCCGGACTTGCTTACGATTTACCGCGACTTTCACACGCATCCCGAACTGGCCTTCGAGGAAACGCGCAGCGCCGCCAAGCTCGCGGACGAGGCCAAGAAGCTGGGTTTCAAAGTCACCACCAATGTCGGCAAAACCGGCGTGGTCGCGGTGATGGAAAATGGGCCCGGTCCGGTGCTGTTGCTCCGCACCGATATGGATGCGCTGCCGCTCGTAGAGCAAACCGGCTTGTCGTTCGCCAGCAAGGTGCGCACCAAAACTCCGGAAGGTCTCAACACCGGCGTCATGCACGCCTGCGGCCACGACACGCATATGACCACCTGGATCGCGACGGCACGCCGGCTTACCGCCATGAAAGCCCAATGGTCTGGGACGTTAGTAATGATCGGCCAGCCCGCCGAAGAGCGCGGCCTGGGTGCTGCTGCGATGCTGGCCGATGGTCTTTTTACGCGCTTTCCCAAGCCCTCGATCGCTATCGCCTTTCATGATTCGGCATCGTTGCCCGCAGGCACGATCGGCTATGTCGACGGCTACACCATGGCTAACGTCGACAGCGTCGATGTCGTAGTAAAAGGCACCGGCGGTCACGGCGCTTATCCGCACCTCGCGCGCGACCCCATTGTACTGGCAGCGCGCATCGTGACGGCATTGCAGACACTGGTGTCGCGTGAAATTGATCCGCTGGAATCCGGCGTGGTGACCGTTGGTAGCTTCCAAGGCGGGACGACACACAACGTGATCCCGGACGAAGCGAAGCTTCTCATCACTGTGCGCAGCTATACGCCACAGGTTCGCAAACAACTGCTCGACGGTATCGCGCGCATTGCCAAGGGCGAGGCCATTGCCGCGGGTATGCCCGAAGACCGCATGCCGACGGTGACGTTGCGCGATAATCCGACACCAGCGACGTTCAATACGCACGCCGTCACCAGTCAACTGACAGGCGCGTTCAAAAAGCGCTTTGGCGTCGAGCGCGTCGAGACGATCAGGCCGCAAATGGGCGGTGAAGATTTCGGCCGCTTCTATCTCGCCGACACATCGATCCAAAGCCTGTTGTTCTGGGTGGGCGGCGTGCCGCACGACAAGTGGGATGCGGCTAAAGGCGACATCACCAAATTGCCGTCAATCCACAGCCCGTTCTGGGCGCCCGATCCTGCACCCACCATCGGCGCTGCCACCGAGGCCATGGTCACCGCGGCTTTGACGGTTCTCGCGAAGAAGTAGCGCGAATGCCAACACCCGATTTTCAGCCCACATTAGAGGGTGAAACCGTCATTCTCCGGCCGCTCCGTGCAGAGGATTGGCACGAGATGTTTGCGGCAGCGTCCGACCCCCTGATCTGGGAACTTCATCCGGCCAATGATCGCTATAAGGAATCCGTTTTTCGCGGATACTTCGATGGCGCCATGACGTCGCAGATGGCCTTTGCGATTATTGAGCGCGCCAGCGGGAAAATCATCGGCTCCAGCCGCTATCACGACTATGACGCCGCGCTTGGCGAAGTCGAGATCGGCTGGACTTTTATTGTGCGCGCCTATTGGGGTGGCTCTGCGAATGCTGAGATCAAGCGCCTTATGCTCGCTCACGCGTTTCGTTTTGTTCCGACCGTGATCTTCTGGGTGGGCGAGAGCAATTGGCGCTCGCAGCGCGCTATGGAAAAAATCGGCGGTAAGCGTAGGGAAGGCCTCTATACCCGCGCCGTCAGTGGTCTCGACAAAAAGCAGGTCATTTTCGAAATCAAAAGACCGCCCGCCTAGTACCGGACGTGCTTGGCGTGAAACGGGAAGAGCGGGAAGTTACATTCAACAAGGAAGTTGATGTATTGGCGTGGCACTTGCGTCACGCCGCGCGGCGATACGCCGTGAAACGAATTTAAAGAATTCAAGAAAAGCACAAGGCTGTTGGCGCGATAAGGAATGCACGCGGCAGTTTCCACCACATTATCTTCAACGCCATAAAGGTCGCCGCGCGCACCGTATTCTTCTTTTTCGGGCTTATGTTTTAATTTGTAAATTTCGAAATCGCCGCCGGTTGAATCGTCTTCAACAAGTCTCAGGTATAGCAGCGCGTTGAAGAGCTTGCGGTTACTATCGATATGCGGACCGCGCACGGTGGACGGCGTGACAACCTGCGAGTTCACGCAAAATTGGCAATCCAACTGAATGTCCCACGGGGCGCCTTCAAAGCGCGGACCCACGGTCATGTCGGCGAATTTTTTGCCGACGCGCATTTCGAAGTCCGGATAGATCGCGCGGAAGTGGGCCCCGAAAAGTTTGATGATGTCTCTAAAAAAATCGATGCTGAGATGATACCGCATGAACGCTGACCATTCTGGCGGCTGACTTTCCGGGTTAGTCAACGTCGGCACGCCTGAGAAAACATAAGCCGTATTTTGCTCACGCGTTTGGCCGTCCAGCATCAAGCTGCGCCCCGGGAATGACGCGGCCAGGCGGCGATAATATTCGGGCGGCAGGGCGTTCTCGATATGGAGATACGGAAACGGCTCTGTGCGGACATCGCGGGACGTCGCGCGTTTTAAGACACTGATTGCGGGGCTGGCCATCGTTCGGCGCCGTTCAAACCAAACTCACTGAATGAGCGTTTTTGTATCAGGTGGTCGAAACACTTTCAAGGAATCGACATCCATCAAGCATCTGTCAGCGGCACACGTTCCGCGGTCAACTCGCGTATTTTTGTATCGAGAATGCTCCAGTCGACCGGCTTGCCGACGACGGTATCCGCGCCGGCTTGATGAAATTCTCGTACGTGTTCGGCGATAAGGTCGGCCGTCAGGGCGATCATCGGTGTGCGTGCTGCGCCCTTGGCTGCCTCGGCGTTATGTATAGCGCGCATGGCGTCGGGTCCGTTCATGATGGGCATATGCATGTCCATCACGATGCAGTCGTACGTCCTCCTGCCGGCGGCGGTGACGGCAGCGGCGCCGTCATGCACCACCGTCACGACATAACCAAAGCGCGGCAGCATGATGTCGATCAGCATCTGCATATTCGCATTGTCTTCGGCCACCAAAATGCGCAGAGGAGCGTCGCCTTTAGGCTGCGCCAACAACACCGGCACGTTACTTGGGACGCGCGCTGTCGCGGTGATAGGGGATGTTTCTACGCGTTCTGCCGCGAGCGGCACCCGAAACGTGAAGGTCGAGCCGCGAGCTAGCTGTGATGTCACGAAAATCTCACCACCCATGGCTTCGGCGAGCTTGCGGCAGATCGCGAGGCCCAAACCCGAGCCGCCGTATTTACGCGAGATTGAAGCGTCAGCCTGTGTGAACGGCTCAAATATTTGCTCGGCCTGTTCGGCTGTGAGCCCGATGCCGGTATCAACTACCGAACACACCAGCATGACATCACCGCCATCACGGGGCGTTTGTTCGGCACGCACCGCAATTTCGCCGCGTGCGGTGAACTTGACGGCGTTGTCGACGAGATTGGCCAGAACATGCGCAATGCGGTGGCTGTCACCTACGGCGCGGTTCTGGGTGAGGCGGGATACATCGACCGTAAAGGCAACGCCCTTTTTCACGGCCGCCGGTTCAAAGGCGGCGCAGGCTTTCCTGACCATATCCGAAATACTGAAGGGCTGTTTATCGAGCTGGATATGTCCGGTCTCGAACTTCGAAAAATCGAGTACGTCGTTCAAAACGGACAACAGGTTTTGTCCGGCGCCTAATAAATTATTCGCGAAGGACGTCTGCTGGTCGTCGAGGCGCGTGCCTTTCAGGGCTTCCGCCATGCCGATCAACCCAGCCATAGGCGTGCGTAATTCGTGGCTCATGTGCGCAAGAAAGTCCGCACGCACCTGGGCGGCTTCATCGGCGCGCTGGCGTTCCGCTTCCAGCGACTGCAACAGCGCCGAGAGCCCGATGATCGGCGCCACGGCGGCGACGAGAAAGCTGACGCTTAAAGCAAACCTGCTGAGGGCGGTCATGTCGAAGCTGCCGGGACTGACCGGCAGATCGATCAGGCCAAAGCGGAAGGCGGTGTAAACGGCGAGCAGTGTCGCGACGCATAACGCAACAAACCCCAAGGCCGCGCGCCGGTTGAAGAAGCATCCAGCGAGCATGCAACTCGAGATGAAGAACATCGAGACACCATTGCCGCGCCCATAGGTCAGCAACCCGCCCAAGGCGATGCTAAAGGGAATGGCGATAATGGTGATGGATCGGAACGTAAGGCTCAGGTGATGACGGCGAAGAGTTACGGCGATCAACGTCAGCACGACGGCGATGTGCAGTCCCATCACCGCTTTCCAGCCTTGTTCTAGGCTGCGCAGCAGGCTGGCGCCGGCGGCGGGAATTGCCAGCAGCGTGACTGTGACCAGGATTGAATTGCAAGCGGCCGAACGGATTTCCGTGAGCGTTTTCGGGCCACCCCTCATTGAACCTATCCTTAATATGAGCGGTTAGCTTTGCCGTGATGAAACTCCACAATAGCGTAAAAACCGTAATAAAACGCAGGAAATGCGTTTGCTGGTCTTGCGACTAAGCCGTTGATATGATTTATCTGCTTCACTACTTCATGACAGGACGCTGACGTGACCAATCATCTTCATCGCGGCGATTTGCCCAAGAATATTTCCTTCACCGGCAGCGTCGCGGTCGACACGGAAACCATGGGTTTGCGTTTGCATCGCGACCGGCTGTGTCTGGTGCAGCTTTCAAGCGGCGACGGTAACGCGCACCTGGTGCAAATTATCCCGGGCACGCCTTCGCCGAACCTGACGGCGGTTTTCACGGACCCGAAGATCGAGAAGATTTTTCATTTCGCACGTTTCGATCTGGCGATGATTCAGAAGTACTTGAACGTGCGTTGCGCGCCGGTTTACTGCACACGCACGGCGTCACGGCTGGTGCGCACGAACACAGATAAACACGGCCTGAAGGATCTTTGCCGCGAACTTCTGGGTGTCGAGCTCTCAAAGCAGCAGCAGTCTTCCGATTGGGCCGCTGACGCGTTGACGCATGAGCAGGTGGAGTACGCGGCTTCGGACGTTCTCTATCTGCACCGCCTGAAAGTCGAAATGGAACGGCTCGTGAAGCGCGAAGGCCGCACCGAACTGTTGAACGCCTGCCTGCGGTTTCTGCCCGATCGTGCCGCTCTTGATATCGCCGGCTGGGCCGATGAAGACATCTTTGCCCATTAAGACGGTTTAACAAACCGGCGATTGAAGCTTATCCCATTGTTAAAATTGGCAAATTCTTGCTGAAGTGTAATCTGGCAAGCCCTGGGCGGGTTGACCCCTGGGGGTTGGAAACGATACTTTCCGCGAGCAAAAGGCCCAGATTGAGGATGACGTCGGAACGCGCGGCCTTGGCGGCCGTTCTTTAGGTTCTGACTTATTGTTTTGATGTGGGTTTTGATGCGGCCCGGCTCGCCCGGCAACATAGGATTACGGCCATCTCCTCCACAGGTTCCAATACCGGCAAGGCCGACATCGCGTCCGCGCGGCGTGTGCTGGAGCATGCCAAGGGCGGACTTGATGCCCTGTCCGCAAGCCTTGGCGACAATTTCGTAGCAGCTCTCGACATTCTCAGTCGCGTGACCGGGCGCACCATTGTGTCCGGCATGGGCAAAAGCGGCCACGTCGGTCGCAAGATCGCTGCCACCTTTGCCTCGACCGGCACGCCGGCCTTTTTTGTTCATGCTGCCGAAGCCAGCCACGGCGACCTAGGCATGATTGCGCCGGGTGACGCGGTACTCGCCATTTCCAACTCCGGTGAAACACCCGAGCTGAGCGACCTTTTGTCTTATACCCGCCGCTTTGGCATTCCGCTCATCGCCATCACCAGCCGTGCGGGTTCGACGTTGGCCGAAGCCGCCGACGTCGCGCTGCTGCTGCCCAACGTGGGCGAAGCCGGCGCTTTGGCGCTCGCACCCACGACATCGACAACTTTGATGATCGCGCTGGGCGATGCGATTGCGGTAGCGCTTCTGGAGCGCCGCGGTTTCACAGCCGACAACTTCAAGGTCTTCCATCCCGGCGGGCAGCTTGGCCGCAAGCTTTATAAAGTGCAGGACCTTATGCACATCGGCGAGGAGTTGCCGCTGGTGAAACCAACAACGCCGATGTCCGACGTGGTTTTGGTCATGACCAAAAAAACCTTCGGCGTCGCGGGTGTGGTTGATGACAGCGGCCGCCTTATCGGTATCGTCACCGACGGCGATTTGCGCCGCCACATCGGTGGAGATCTTTTCAAGCTTAAGGCATCTGATGTCATGACCAAGGCGCCTAAAAGCACCAGCCAGAATATCCTCGCTGCGGAAGCCATGCGCCGCATGAACGAATGGAAGATCACCTCGGTTTTTGTCGCCGAGAATGAAAAGCCCGTCGGTATTTTGCGCATGCACGATATTTTGCGGGCCGGTGCGCTATGACCGAGCGCCCCCCGGAACACACAAAAAATACCGAAGCCGAGCGCGAAACGATCTGGCAGCCGCGCGATTCGTCGGCCACAGAATCCGTCGCGCAGTACAGCAAGTTCGTTTCCATTATGAAAATCGGCTTGCCGGTTGCCGCAGGATTCCTGTTGCTGCTGGTGGTGATTTTGCCGCAGTTCCGCCAGGACGATGAACGGTTCCGTATCGGGATGAACCTGGTCAAAGGCTCTGAGACCGATTCACTCAGCATGACCAACGCGCGTTACTTTGGCGCCGACGACAAAGGCCAGCCTTACTCGGTCACCGCCGGCGGCGTGCGCCAGCGCACCAGCGAGGATAAGTCGATCGATCTGGTGACGCCGAAAGCGCAGATCAGCTTGAACAATGGAACAGTAATGCTCGCGGGCGCGTCTGCCGGGATTTATGATCGCGATAACCAAAAGCTGGATCTTACCGGCGACGTCACAGTCTCGCAGCAGGAAGGCAATAAGCTTACGACCTCCGCCGCGGTGATTATGTTGAAAGACGGCACGGCCACGGGCCGCGCGCCGGTGGATGCCGAAGGCTCCTTCGGCACCATGCATGCGAACGGTGGATTTGATTTGTCCGAGCGCGGCCGGGTCGTATTGTTTCACGGGCCGGGACGCATGACACTGAACCCCGATTCCAAAGCCTCATCAAAGCCTGCGGAAGCTCCGTCCGCCGAAGTCAAAACGGAAACTAAACCATGAGATTTGGCACTTGGATCAGCGCAGTTGCCTTGAGCGGTTTCTTTGTCGCCGCTTCTGCCCATGCGCAGTCGCTGAAGCTGGAAGGCACCGATCGTCCCATTGACGTGACTGCCGAAGGCGGCTTCGAATTGCAGCAGGACAGCAAGCGCGTGATCGCGCGCGGCAATGCGAAGGCCGTGCAAGGCGACGTGACGGTGATGGGCGATGAATTGATCGCCGACTACCGCATTAAGGACAACGGCGCGAACGAAGTGTACCGCGTCTTCGTCAACGGCAACGTGACCATAAAATCCGCCAGCGAAACCGCCACCGGGGAAACCGCGGTGTACGATTTCGATAAGGGCGTGCTGGTGCTCGAAGGCAAAGACATTTCGCTCATTAATCCCGAAGGTTCCGTGACGGCGCATCGCGCGCTGCAGTACTGGGCCAATGAGCGGGTTGCAGTTGCCGAAGGTGCGGCCATGGCCGAAGACAGCGGGAAACGCCGTCTTTACGCCGACAAACTCATCGCCTTCTTCAAAGAAGATGCGACAGCAGCCAAAGGGTCGGCTCTTAATCGCGGCCGCGGCGACATCAGCCTGCTGCAAGGTTTTGGCAACGTGCGCATGGAAACCGCCAAGGAAGTCGTGCGCGGCGAGCGCGGCACTTACAATGTTGAAACCGGCATCGCCAACCTCGACGGCAATGTGAAAATTACCCAAAACAACAGTC
Organism: Fidelibacterota bacterium; assembly: GCA_947476895.1. Classification (GTDB taxonomy): domain Bacteria; phylum Pseudomonadota; class Alphaproteobacteria; order Rhodospirillales; family Rhodospirillaceae; genus SHVO01. The sequence continues at coordinate 100,213 of CANJRX010000006.1, forward strand.
AGCTCGCCGGCGGCTTTGCCGTGGTGAATGTCAAAGGCGGCACCAGCCGCATTTATGCGAGTGCCAAAGATGCAGGCCTGCAAGGCGTGCGCGAGAACGGCCGGGTCTCGGCTTTAATCGCGCCCAGTGCCAAAGAGGGCAACGCGACGCCAACGCCGCCTGCAGCAAAGCCCGCGCCGGCTGTTTCAAATAAAGGAAAAAAATGACGCCCGATACCGCAAGCGAAACACGCGGCTCCGCCGGCGCTCAGCCTGTGCCCAACACCGGCTTGGTGGTGAGTGGTCTGGGCAAGGCTTACAAAGGCCGCCCGGTTTTGCGCGACGTAAGCCTCTCTGTGAAACGCGGCGAAGCGGTTGGCCTTCTGGGGCCTAACGGCGCCGGCAAGACCACATCTTTCTATTGTGTGACCGGACTGATCAGTCCCGATCACGGCAAGATATATCTCGACGGCCAGGACATCACGCCTTTGCCGATGTACCGGCGCGCGCGCCTTGGCATTGGTTATCTGCCGCAGGAAGCCTCGATCTTTCGCGGTATGACCGTCGAAGGCAACATCCGTGCTGTGGCTGAAGTGATTGAGACCGACAAAGACGCGCAAAGCGCTTTGGTAGACGCTCTCTTACGCGAGTTCTCCATCGAACATCTGCGCCGCTCGCCGGCTTTGGCGTTGTCGGGCGGTGAACGCCGCCGCTGCGAAATCGCGCGTGCGCTTGCTTCGCGCCCCAGTTTCATCCTGCTCGACGAACCGCTGGCGGGGATCGATCCGATTGCCGTCGGCGAAATCCGCGAGATGGTGTCCCATCTCAAAGACCGCGGGCTTGGTGTGCTCATCACGGATCACAACGTGCGTGAGACGCTCGACATCATCGACCGCGCCTACATCCTTCACGAAGGCACGGTTCTGTTCGAGGGCAGCCCGTCCGAGATCGTGGCCCACGAAGGGGTGCGTCGGGTCTATTTGGGCGAGCGTTTCAGCCTCTAGCTGGCCGAAAAACCCATAAAAATCAGCGACCTGCGGCTGCGTCACGAAATTCTTAAGCATTTTCGGAAAAAGTGGCATGGTTTTTGAAAGTCCACGCTTCCGGGTGATGCTTTTTCCATGGCTCTTTCGCCACGTTTAGATCTTAGGCAAAGCCAAAGCCTCGTTATTACGCCGCAGCTGCAACAGGCCATTAAGCTGTTGCAGCTTTCGGCCGTGGAGCTGTCGGAATACGTCGAACAAGAGCTGGCTGAAAATCCGCTTTTGGAAACCGACGAAAGCGGCGACGCGGGCGCTCTGACGGAAAGCGCCGGCAATGCCGACGATCGCGGCGACGACACTTTATCTGTGATCGATACCGTCGACGGCCAAGACGAAGCGCCGCTCGATGCCGAACTCGCCGCAGAGGGGACCGAGCCGTCTCTGGGTGGTGACGGCGACGGCATGGATACGCATAGCGCCGACAATTGGAACAGTGGCGCAGGCGGCGAGATGCCCGACCTTGAGCGCACGGTGGCCGATGCGCCCGACCTGCGCAGCCACCTTGTGCAGCAGCTCAATCTTTCCGTCACGAAGCCTGCCGATCATTTTATCGGCCAGTACCTCATCGACCAGCTGGACGAAAGCGGTTACCTGCGCGCGGATTTGCAGGAAGCGGCCGAACACCTTGGCATTGCCCTCGCGGATGTTGAGCGCGTGCTGGCGCTGCTGCAAGGCTTCGATCCCGCCGGTATCTTCGCGCGTGACCTGAAAGAATGCCTGCGTCTGCAGCTTATCGATCGCAACCGCTTCGATCCTGCCATGGCGGCGTTTATCGCCAACATCGAATTGCTCGCCGCCCGCGACATCAAGAAGCTGCGTGAAGTCTGCGCTGTGTCTATGGAAGACCTGCAGGACATGATTGCCGAGGTGCGCGCCCTTGATCCCAAACCGGCTCTGAAGTTCGAACACAGCACCAATCAGTCGGTGATCCCCGACGTCATCATGACGGCGCTGCCCAGCGGCGAATGGCGTGTGGAGTTGAACACCGACACGTTGCCGCGTGTGCTGGTCAACCGCAGTTACATCAGCAATGTCACCCGCGGCAAGATCACGAAGACCGACAAAGAGTTCCTGGCCGATCGCCTGCAATCGGCCAACTGGCTGGTGAAAGCCCTCAATCAGCGCGCTGAAACAATTCTCAAAGTCGCGACTGAACTCGTTAAACAGCAAGAGGCCTTCTTCCGCCTGGGCGTAACGCACCTGAAGCCGCTGATTTTACGTGACGTCGCCGACGCCATTGAAATGCACGAAAGTACCGTCAGCCGCGTCACCACCAACAAGTATATGGCGACGCCGCGCGGTATCTTCGAACTCAAGTATTTCTTCACGCAGGGGCTGCCGTCTGCACATGCGGGCGCGGAAAGTCATTCGGCCGAAGCCGTGCGTTACCGTATCAAGATGATGATCGACAACGAGGCCCTAACCGACGTGCTTTCTGATGACAAGATTGTTGATATCCTGCGCGGTGACGGCGTCGAGGTGGCGCGCCGCACGGTCGCCAAGTACCGGGATTCGCTCAATATTCCTTCAAGCGTGCAACGCCGTCGGGACAAGGCCGCCGGTTACACGGGGCGCTAAAAACCGCGCCTTTATAAGGTCCGGTCAATTCTTGACTTCATACAGACCCGCGCCTATGTTCCGCCACCTTTTTGGACCGCCCATTTGGTTGGGACTTGGCGCGATGCGCGCCGCTCAAGATACAAGAAAACACACGAGTTTATCCCGTCGTATGGCGATTTTCGTTTTCATCCCCACATCTGTTTGCGCCTGCTCGGTTTGCAGGCTGTAACGCGTGGAAGCGGTGTAAAGGCGAGTCATGGAAATCAGCGATTTGCTTCAACCCGAGGCCGTAATCTCGGGTCTCAAAGCCAGCAGCAAGAAACAAGTGCTGCAGGAATTGGCGCGTCACGCCACACAGATCACCGGCGTCAACGACCGCAAGATTTTTGAAACCCTGAACGAGCGTGAACGCCTGGGCAGCACCGGCGTCGGCAACGGTATCGCCATCCCGCACGGTAAGCTCAGTGACTTCAAGCGCCTGTACGGCCTGTTTGCGCGCCTCGACAAACCCACCGATTTCGACGCTATCGACGAGCAACCTGTCGATCTGGTTTTCCTGCTTCTGGCCCCCGAAGGCGCCGGCGCCGATCACCTCAAAGCATTGGCGCGCGTCTCGCGTCTGCTGCGCGACGCCAAGACCTGTGAAAAGCTGCGCGGCGCTGCGACCGCCGACGGGCTTTACATGTTGCTGATTTAGTCGGAAGCTCAAGCCGCCTAGACTTATCTCTGGGGGACTTCATGAAAACCGTCGTTCTCGCATTGCTGTTTGCAATCACAGCCATACCCGCCGTCGCGCAGACCTTGCCGCGCGCTTCGGCGAATCCTTTGCAAGACATCTGCACAAATTTTATGGAACAGAGCGGGCAGGGCGTGTCCGGTGACCGCAATAAATTGTGTAATTGCTTAGTAACCGAGACTCAGTCGCGTCTGACGCGCCAGGAAATGGAAATCTACGCCAAGGCCAACGAGACCGGCCAACCGCCGCCGCCTGCCATTATGGATAAAGTCGTGGGCATCGCCACGATGTGTCTGACCAGCGGGCGCTGAGCAGCCGTTAGCGCTGGCGGATCATCATCGTGAATTTGAATCCCGAAGCCGAGACCGGCCGGCCGCTCTGATCGAGCATGGGTGTAAAGCGCCACTTCTTGAAGGTCTCTAGCGCCACCTGATCGAACACCTGCGGCGGCGTCGATTTTATAATTGAGGCCGATGTCACTGCGCCGTTGGAATCCAGGCTGTAAGACATTTCCACGTCGCCTTCGCCGTTTACATGCGCCGTCATGCGCGCCTGGTACACCGGCTGCGGATCTTTGCCCGGTGCCATGTCGATGCCCTTGGAGATCAGCGCGGCTTGTGCGCCGGCTGTCATGGGGTCGCCATTTTCTTCGGCAAGCTGAATGAGCATGGTGCGGCGCGGCTGAAGCTTGTCTTCTTTCTGACCGGCGGCGGTGCGCATGGCTAATTCATCACGGAGCGCCATGATGGCGCCGCGGGTGTTGTGCATATACAAATTTGCTTCGGAGATGGCCTGCACAAAGTAAAGCGTGTCGGGGGCTTTATCGCCTGCGGTCTTGCGCGACAACGTCAGACCCTTCTGTGCGAGGCCTAAAGCTTTCGCGAATTCTTTGTTGCCGTAGGCCCGCTGCACCTGCGACTTGAGGTTCTTGACCTCGTGGGACGAGTCATCGCCGCACGCGGCGGCCATAAACGTCGTGCCCACGACGACGCAAAGCCTGAGCAGGCGCAAAAACGGACGGGCAGATGGGGCAGGATACAGTGTCGTGAACATGATCCGGTGACTCCTCGCAGCTTCGACGCCGGGCTAAAAGCCGGACGGTCGAACTTAAGGCTGTCATAATTTCCATACTTTTAGGTTAACGCCGCGGCTGCCATGATCGGGGGGTGCCGGGAGGGTGCAAACATGACGCTCGCTGGACTTATGATGGGCCGCCCGCTGTTGGTCGCGCCCTTGTTGCGGTATGCGGCCGACTATCATGGCGATACCACCATTGTGACGCGCAGCGTCGAAGGCCCGCTGCACCGCACCAATTACGCCGACACCCACGCCCGTGTCCAAAAGCTGGCCCATGCCCTGATCGCCTTGGGGATCAAACCCGGCGACCGGGTCGCGACCCTGGCTTGGAACACCTGGCGGCATTTGGAGCTGTATTACGCCGTCGCCGGCATCGGCGCGGTTTGCCACACCGTCAATCCACGCCTGCCGGTCGTTCAGATGGCCTACGTGCTGTCGCATGCCGGATCACGCGTGTTGTTTTTCGATACCACCTTCCTGCCACTCGCTGTGGGATTGAAGGCGGCGGTGCCGACTTTGGAAAAAGTTGTCGCGCTGTGTGACGCTGCCAATCTTCCCGCCGAAGCCAAGGGCATGCTGACCTATGAAGAACTAATCGCGCCGCAGCCTGAGACCTATGAGTGGCCCGAGTTCAATGAGAACACCGCTGCTTCGCTTTGTTACACCTCGGGCACCACCGGCATCCCAAAAGGCGTGCTCTATAGCCACCGTGCTTTGGTTTTACATTCCTACGGCATGATCTCGGCCGTGCGCATGAACGTCGAAGACATCGTGCTTCCCGTGGTGCCGATGTTTCATGTGAATGCTTGGGGCATACCCTATGCCGCGCCGCTCATGGGGGCTGCGCAGGTTTATGCTGGGCGCGCCATGGATGGGCCGAGTTTGTTTTCCCTCATGGATGAGGAAGGAGTCACCTGTGCGCTGGGTGTCCCAACTATATGGATGGGCCTGCTCGCGCATATGAAAACGATGGGCCGCAAACCAAAGGCGCTGCGGCGTGTCGTCATCGGCGGCGCAGCGGTACCGGAAGCCATGGTGCGCGCGTTCGAACTGGATTTCGATGTCGATGTGCATCACGGTTGGGGCATGACCGAGACCACGCCCATGGGCGTCATCAATACGCTCAAGCCAAAATATAAATCTCTGCCGCGCGCCGCGCAGATCGACATCAAAATGAAACAGGGCCGCGCCATATTCGGTGTCGATATGCGCATTGTTGACGAAAAGGGCGCTGTCCTGCCGCACGACGGCGTCTCAGCCGGCCTGCTTCAGGTGCGCGGGCCGTGGGTCATCAAATCGTATTTTAAGGAAGAGGCCAGTCCCCTCACAGAAGACGGCTGGTTCAGTACCGCCGACATCGCAACCTTAGATGGCGATGGCTACCTTCACATCACCGACCGCGCCAAGGACATCATCAAGTCCGGCGGCGAATGGATCAGCTCGCTGGACCTTGAGAATGCCGCCATGGGTCACCCGGATATCGCCCTGGCTGCGGTGATTGGGGCCGAACACCCCCGCTGGCTGGAGCGTCCGCTGCTCATTTGTGTGCCCAAAGGCGACGTTCGGCCCACTCTGGAGCAGATTCACGCCTATCTGATCCAGAAAGTCCCCAAGTGGTGGCTGCCCGACGCGGTAGAATACGTGGCTAGCCTTCCGATCGGGCCCACAGGCAAGGTCCAAAAGACCACGCTTCGGGAGCAATATCGGGCCTATAAATTCGCGAGTTAGCGGCAGCAGGGCCCATTTGCCATTTTGCCGAAAGTTAAGGAATTTGTTACACCCTGCCAGCTAGGTGTTGGGGGACCCGTATCCATTGGGGGATGGGGGTCGCACGGGACAACCAGAATGGTCTCCGGACGCGCGCAGTTTGAAGTTCAGCTCAACAAGGGCGGACGATGGGTCATGCACGAAGTCATGCCCAGCGAGGAATCCGCGCGCCGTAAGGCCACCGACCTGCTGGCGCTGAAAACCACTGAAGGCGTGCGCATCGTCAAAGAATCGATCTTCGGCAGCAAAGACAACGAAAGCCGCCGCGAGACCGAGATCTTCAAGCAGCTCAAAGACGTCAACAAAGACGAAGACTTCAGCATCACGCCGGTCAATGAAGCACCGGTGTGCGAGAAGGCCGCCGATTATTATCAAACCGCCGCCCGCACCACGATGTCGCGGCTGTTTGCCAAATACCTCGATAAGCAAGAGATGACGCCGTTCGAACTCTTGCACAGCCACAAGAGTCTCAAACGCGCGCTCAACCTCGACACCATGGTGCCCTCGGCCGTAGACAAAATCGCCAGCCTGCACGCGCGCGCCACGGGCGTCGATGCGCGCAAGCGTAAGGACGAGATTTACGCCGCGGTGGAAGCCATTTCCAAACGCGCGCGCGAGGTCGACTCAAAGGAATTGCCGGAACTCAAAGGTTCGACCCTCGACGAGCTGCTGCGCCGCCTCGATGCGCGCGTGGCCGATGTCGAAGAACGCAGCTATCTCGCGAATGTCGCCTTCGTGCGGCAATCCGTCAATTGGACCGGCTGGCTGGCCAAGATGTCCGAAGTCCTGCCCATGGCGCAGTCGCAAAAGGACGAGCGCGCGCGCGATGGTCGACGAGATGATGGCCGACATTCTGATGTCCAAGACCATCATCAAGGACGTCATTGGCGTTTCGAAACACCTGGGCGATGCCATCATGCGTATCCTCGATCTGCTCGAGGGCAAGTGCAAGCCGACCAAGTTTGCGGTCGAAGAACTGGTGGTGCTGCTCAATCAACTTTTCACCGCCAACTTGCTCCCACGGTCCAAGAAGGTTTTGTTCGACCGCCTCGAGCGCGACCTGGGCAACAGCGTGCGCCTGACCAATAGCGAAGACATCAACGACGATAAGGCCTTCTTTGAAACCATCCTCGACCGCGTCGTTACGACGCACGGGGTGCTTGGCGGTCGTCCGATTGCCGTGGGCCTGACTGAACGCTGGGGCCGCTTGAGCAACGTGGGCGGACCGACGGGTAAGAAGCGCGCCATGGAAGGCGTGCGCGATAAACTCACTTCCGGTCAGCGCAAGTTCATATACCTGCTGGCCATGTACGACCCCAACAATGATCCCGATATGCGCTCCATCATCGAAAACCAGGTGCGCGACTTGAGCGGTCAGTTAAATACGATTCAGAAAATCGCCCCCGAAGCGCGCACAGAAAAAACGCGTCTGCAAGAAGTGGCCGGCATGCAGCGCTTGGTGATCGATTCCCCACTGCCTTCGCGTCTGCGCGATCCGGTTTCGGCAAAGTTCGACGAGCTGGTGTCGGACTACATCATTTCCCAAGGCGTCATCGAGCGCCTGGATGACAAGCGCCTGGAGTTCCGTGAGCGGGCAACTCGTCTGGTGACGTTCTGCGCCTCCGGCGTGTTGACCGTGGGTCGCGCCACCACCATCGCGCGTGACACCATCGTTTCGTATCTGCGCCGTAAGGATTTCATCACCGCGTTCACGGACGACATCCCGGAACCGGCCGATAAAGAAAAAGCCATCAAGGAATTCTACGGCCTGCTGGCCAAAACCGGCTTCGACGTTAAATCGTAAGCCTATGCGTCCTGAAACGTGGCGTTGACGAAGTGCGCTTCCAGCGCGGCCTGTAAGTTAAAATCACTTTGCGCGGCGAGCGCCGCTTCAGCAGCCTCTCCTAAAGTCTCTCCACTCATCAACGCGACGATGAAGGCCGCATCGCCGGGCGTTAGTTTGCGCATGACGACCTGAGCGCCTGGGCGCGTGACCAAAACTGTCTCTGCTTCCGACATCTCAACGCGCGGCACATCGGCGACCTCCGGTTGATTGACCTCCCAGATGCGAAGAATCGGAAAGCGGGAAACGATCAGGCGTGTGGCCGGATGAAGGTGGAGAATAAGGCCTTCTAAACTGTCGGGCGCAAAGTTCGCCAGCCGTGTGGACTCGAGGGATGCGGCATCAGCCGCGAAATAAGAGTCAGCGCGCGCCCACTCCAAACGCGCGACGCCCGACAAATAAGGTGCTCGCGCCGTCGCATCGCTATCGCCGACGATGAAGTTCGCGAAGTCTGCGCCATAAGCCGACAGGTGCGCAGCGCGCGGGGGTGCTGTGACGACAAACCGCTGCGCAAGATCGTTAAAGGCTTTGGGACCTATAATCCGTTGCACAACAGGAAAAGTTGTCACGAGCGCTTTGACGAGACTCTTCTGAACGGTGGTGCGGTACACCGCAATACCCGCGTCTTGCCCTGGTTCAAGCACTGCGGACAGCGGTGCATCATCCGCACCGAGAACGGCGTCGCGAAAAATTCTCTGGATGTCTGCAAGGGTCGTATCACGCGACATTCGAGTTTCTCAAGCGCGCGTCGTCGAGGATCGTTTGCGCCAAGGCCGCTTCGCGCAGCAAGACCGGTAATTCCGGAACGTCCGCGTCCCATTCGATCAAGGTCGGCCGGGGTCCAATCCGCGAAATGGTCGCGGCGTAAAGATCCCACACAGGATCGGCGACGTATGCGCCATGTGTATCAATGAGCAGGCGCGCGCCGCCCGCGCCGCCCGCGCTGCTTTCTTCATATCCTGCGAGATGAATTTCACCGACGGCGGCCGCCGGAATCGATCGCAGATAGTTTGCCGCATCGAAGCCACTGTTGCTGGCGCTGACATAAACGTTGTTGATGTCGAGAAGCAGGCCGCAGCCCGTTTGCTCTACCAGGCGCGTCAAAAATTCAGGTTCACTCATTATCGCGCCAGCGAAGCGCACATAGGCGGAGGGATTTTCCATCAGAATGCGCCGGCCGAAAAAATCCTGCGCCTGCTTCACATTGCGGCTCACGGTCGCAAGCGTTTCTTCCGTCAGGGGCAGCGGTAGCAGATCATTGAGATAAACGCCGTGGGTTACGCTCCACGCCAGGTGTTCCGAGACAAGCGCCGGGCGCACGCGGTCGAACAGGCGCTTGAGGCGCGTGAGGTGGGCGGTATCGAGACCCTCAGCTGATCCAAGCGACAACCCGACGCCGTGACAGCTCACGGGGTAGCGTGCAGCGATAGCGTCCAACAGGGTAAGACGCGGCCCGCCGTCCATGAGAAAATTTTCGCTGTGAATTTCGACCCAAGGTGCGGTGAGCGCGGTGTTGCCGTCTTCGCGCGCCAACGACACCATATGCGGCGTTCGTAATCCGATGCCCGCAACGGCAGGAACGGTTTGGGGAATCGCCCCCATTAGCCGCCCGACGTGACGCCGTCCTTCTTCTCCGGCTCCACAGATTTGGGATCGTCGAAGGCTTCCAGCTTGCCGCCCATCTTCACGCAACTGCCGCCATCGACCAGCATCCATTCCTGGCCGCTGTTATCGACAGTGGAAAGTCCGCCGCAGGTGTGGCTGGCCGCGGCGCAGCCGTTTTCGCCGGCTTTGGCGACGCCGAAGCATTGCTCTTTGGCCGGCGGGATTTCGGCGGTCATTTCCCCTGTGGCCGGGGTCGGGGTCTCGGGCGCCTTGACGATGCCCAAGGTTACCGCGCCGGCGGCAGCGGCGGCGCCGAATACGGCGGCGGCCAGAAGTTTTTTATCCATTGATCGCGTCTCGCTCTCTAGGGGCTGAATGTGATGCATCATAGAGTAGGGCAATTGCTTTCGGGAATCACGGGCCTTGCGAGAAGCCCCGTCCACGCCCGTACCCCGTTCTATTTGCTGGTCCTTCGCGAAAGCTGCAATATTTGTAATATTCGGTGAATTGACCCACCCCGGCTTTGAGGTGACAACGCGCGAGATGCAAAAGCCAATCACATCCGCCTCAGCCGACGCGCCTGTTTTGCGCCCGACGCCCGGCCATACACCGAATCTCGAGAAGCGGTTCGCGGATTTCGCTACCCTTCCTGAATCCCTCGACTATGCCGGCCGCGGCGATACGGGCTTCAATTTCTATTCGGCGCGCGGCGCTTTGGAAAAGGTTCTGCCGTTCCGCGAGCTGCGCGACGACGCTAAAAGCCATGCGCTTCGGCTTTCAGCGGCTGGCATAAAGCCCGGCGACCGTGTGGCCCTTCTGGCCGCCACATCGCCTGAGTTTTTGAAACTGTTTTTCGCCTGCCAATACGCTGGCGTCATTCCGGTGCCCATGCCGCTGCCCACCGCCTTCGGCCGCCGCGAAGCCTACATCGATCAGATCAAAGGGCAGATGACCTCGTCTGCCGCCCGCATGGTGTTGGGGCCTGCCGAGTTTTTGCCCTTCGTCCAGGAAGCCGCCAAAGATCTATCGCTTGCGCTGGTCGGCACACTCGCCGATGTAGCGGCGCTGCCTGAAGGCAACGGCACGCTCAACCCCGGCCGTCCGGGTGATTTGTCCTATATTCAATACAGCTCCGGCTCCACGCGCTTTCCCACCGGCGTCATGGTTACGCACGCCACGCTCATGGCCAACTGTCATTCCATGAACAAATACGGCGCGCGCAATACCGAAGGCGAGCGCGCCATGTCCTGGCTGCCGTTCTTCCACGACATGGGCCTTGTGGGCTTCATGCTGGGCGGCGTCACCAGCCAGTCGTCGATCGATTATCTTCCGACGGAAGATTTCGCGCGCCGTCCGCTGACGTGGCTCAAGATCATCAGCGACAATGGCGCGAGCATGTCTTACGCGCCGTCGTTTGGATACGAGCTGTGCGCGCGCCGCGTCTCGACCATGAGCGAAGGTGCCCTCGATCTCGATCTTTCAAAGTGGCGCGTGGCCGGTATCGGCGGCGAGATGATCAAGCCCCACGTCATGCAGTCTTTCGCCGCAGCTTTTAAGCCTTACGGCTTCTCGGAAAAGGCCTTCAATGCCAGCTATGGCCTCGCGGAATGCGTGCTGGCGGTAAGTTTCTCCGATACCGGCGCGGGCTTGCTTGTCGATGTCATCGACAAAGAAGCGCTGGAAGATCACCGCGCCGTTCCGGCTGCGAACGAGACTGATGGCCGCGCCTTTGTGGCCTGCGGCAAAATTCTTCCCGGGCAGCGCGGCGAGATCCGCGATGAAAACGGCGTTGTCTTAGGTCAGCGTCAAATTGGCCACCTCTACGTCGCCGGTGACAGCGTCATGGAAGGTTATTTCAATAATCCCGAAGAGACTGCCGAAGTTCTCAAAGACGGATGGCTCGATACGGGCGACCTCGCCTACTGGATTGGTGACGAACTGGTCATCGTCGGCCGCGCCAAAGACATGATGATCATCAATGGCCGCAACGTCTGGCCGCAAGACATCGAGTGGACCGTGGAGCATATCGAGGGCCTGAAGTCCGGCGATAGCGCGGCCATTCTTCTGACCGACGCCAGCGGTGCTGAACGCGCGACCATCCTCGTACAATGCCGCCCGAGCGAGCCTGCCGACCGTGCCCGCGTCGCCGCCGAAGTGCGCGCGCGCGTTCAAGAGTCCGTTGGTATTGCGTGCGACGTCGTGCTGGTGCCGCCGCGCAGCTTGCCGAAAACCAGCTCCGGCAAATTGGCGCGCAACCGCGCCAAGAAAATGTTTATCGCGGGCGAGATCGTCGCCCTCGAAACACCCGTCAGCTAGTCATGGCCCTTCCTCTGGTGGCCGTAACAGGTGCGACCGGCTTCATCGGCCGGCGCATTGTGCGCATGCTTATCGAGTGCGGCTACACCGTGCGCGCCCTCGCGCGGCGTTTGCCTGCCGGTGTGCAAGCGGATGCCGACGCGGCAATTTCTTGGACTTTAGGGACACTCGAAGATACCGAAGCTTTGACCGCGCTGGTGAAAGATGCCGTCGCCGTCGTGCATTGCGCCGGGGCGATCAAGGCCGCCAATCGCCAGGCTTTCCTCGACATCAACGGCGGCGGCACGCGGCGCCTAGCCGAAATCGCCGCGGCCCAGCCTAAGCCGCCGCGCTTTATTCTGATGTCGTCGCTGGCAGCGCGCGAACCCGGCCTGTCGGCTTATGCTTCGAGTAAGCGGACAGCGGAGCTGGCCGTCCGAACTTTGCAGCCCGGCTTGCCCGCCGTGATTTTGCGCCCGCCTGCCGTCTACGGCCCCGGCGACATGGAGACCCTCAAGATCTTCCAAATGGCCGCTAAGGGTTTTGTCCTGGCCCCCATGGTCCAAAACGCGCGGGCGTCCCTGGTCCATGTGGACGACGTCGCCGGGGCGGTGATTGCTGCCCTCAGGCTGGACGACCTGCCGCTGCAACCCATCGAGTTCGACGACGGCACCCCGGGCGCCCATAGCTGGCCCGAAATCGCCGCCGCGGCAGGGACGGCGCTCCGCACGGCGCCCAAAGTTATCCCCATCCCGGCCGCCGTCCTCTACTTGGTCGGCGCCGCCGCCAGCCTTGCGGCCGTGCTCACCCACCGCCCGACCGTGCTCTCGTGGGGAAAAGTGCCCGAATTGTTGCATCCGGACTGGGTCAGCGCCCGCTCAACCTTTCCGGGCTATAAGCCTTTGTGGAATATAGAAAAAGGCTTCAAGGACACGGTCTCCTGGTACACCTCACAAGGGCTGTTAACATCGTAACGGCTGAGTTGATTTGTAACCTTTCCGTCATTCCCGCACTCTTTCCCTTAGCACCTGCAACAGAACCCTTTGCAGCAGCGGGTGCGGACGAGGAACGGTTTTAAGGAAATGAACGCCCCCACCGGCGCTGAGCCGTCACCAGATACCTTGGCGGCTCTCTTCGAAATCCTGAAGTCGTTTAACAAGGCCGGCATCGCACTCACGCCGGGAACGCGGTTCAGCGAAGACCTGAACTTTGATTCCCTGATCGTGATGGAGTTCGTCGCCGAAGTTGAGGACGCCTTCGATATTTCGGTGCCGCTCAACATCCTACCCGACGTGGCCACGATCCGTGAGTTGGCCTTGGCGGTTGAGAAGATCGTCGCTGAAGACAAATAGTAATCGTTAGGGGACTTGCACATGGCCGCTTTGTTAGATCGTTTTGCGCCTATCATGAGCCAACGCGACGCACTGTTCGGTGACGACGGCGTCAACCCTTTCCAAGTAAAGATGGATCAAGTTCTGTCGCAGACGGAAGCCATGATTGGCGGACGGCGCACGATCTTGGTCGGCACCAACAATTATCTCGGCCTGACCTTCGCGCCCGAAGCTTTGAAAGCGGCGCATGAAGCCCTGGATGCTTGCGGCACCGGCACCACCGGCAGCCGCGTCGCCAACGGCACCTATTACGGCCACAAAGAACTCGAAGACTCCTTGTGCGAGTTCTTCAATAAAGAACACGCCATGGTGTTCTCCACCGGCTTCCTCGCCAACCTCGGCATTCTTTCGACGCTGATGGGCCCGGAGGATTACATCCTTATGGATGCCGATTGCCATGCCTCGATCTATGACGGCGTGCGCGGCTCCTCGGCCCAGATCATCCGTTTCCGCCACAACGACGCCGCCGACCTCGACAAGCGTTTGAACCGTCTGGCCGATAAGCCCGGCAACAAGCTGATTGTCATCGAAGGCATCTACTCGATGCTCGGCGACAAAGCTCCGTTGGCCGAAATCGTCGCGGTGAAGAAGAAATACGAAAACGTCTATCTGTTGTCCGACGAAGCGCACTCGCTGGGCGTGCTCGGCAAATACGGCCGCGGCCTGCCGGAAGAAGCCGGTTGCGAAGACGACGTCGACTTCATCGTCGGCACGTTCTCGAAATCGGTCGGCACGGTCGGCGGCTTCTGCGTCTCCAACCACCCGCAATTCGACATCTTGCGTCTGATGACCCGCGCTTATGTGTTCACCGCTTCACTGCCGCCGTCGGTGGTAGCGTCCGCGACTGTGAACCTGGGCCTCGTCAAAAACGGCGGCGCGCTCCGCAAGCGCCTGATGCGCAATGCCAACAAACTGCACGCTGGCCTCACGGCCATCGGCCTCAAGATCGCCTCTGAAAACAGCCCGGTTGTGGCTGTGGTCGCGCCCGATCCGGTGATGGCTGTCGCTTTCTGGCGCGGTCTGATCGAAGCCGGCGTCTATGTGAACCTGGCTCTGCCGCCGGCGACGCCCTACGGCTATTCGCTTCTGCGTGCCAGCCTCTGCGCTGCCCATACGGAAGAGCAGCTGGACGAAGTCATCGCGATCTTCGCCGAAGTCGCTGCCAAAGTCGGCATCGTGGCGCCCGCCGAAAAGAAGCGCGTCGCTGTCGGCTAATAGCCTTCTGAGATATTCGAGAAAAACGCGGGGTCAAAAGCCCCGCGTTTTTTATTAACGCAAGCCACCGCGCTTGATGGTTTTTAAAAGCAGCCGCGCGCCGGTAAAGACGGGCCACTTGCGGTCTGCGTCTGTCAGTTCAACCTTCACGCCCGAATGCCGCTCGATTTTCCACACGGCATAATCAAGCCCGCCTTGGAACGTGAAGGCGGCTTTAATAAGCCGCAGCGCATTCAGCGTCTTGCCCTGGATACGCCGCAGACGCCACGCCACGGTCGCACGCTGGCGCTCGTCGGATGAGGCGAGGTCGCGGTAGAGACCGCTCGCGTTGGTCGCGCCCAAGACGGCCGTGGTCAGTTCGACATAACGCGCCAAGTCCATGGCCACGAGTTCAGCGCTTTTGCTTTCCCGCTCAGGCCGTAATTCGGCGGCATAGGTTTCACTAAACGCCCGCACCCACAGATCGCGCGCGGTGAAAACGGTGGTCATGAGTGGCTTTGTGCGCGCGATCATGGTCGTGACAGCCGCAGCTAATCCGTCCACCAGACGACTGCGCAGTTCTTCGTCGCGGGCCTGGAGGATCAGCGTGGGCTGGGCGAAACGCGCCCACAAACTCGAAGCGAACGTCTCAGGTCCAAGACCGTGCAGAAATTGTCCCACCGAAATCACGGCGACTTTGGCACGCAGGGTGCGGCCTTCAAACGGCATCTCGTGATAGTAGACATTGGGCGGCAGCAGCCGTGCGCCGGCAGCGGAAACTACATGGCGCAGTGCTTTGGTGTAGCTATCCACCAGCACATAGAAATCCAGCAAAAGACCTGCGTCGGTGTTCTGGCGCAGACACGAGCCGTAAAAGATCACACCTGCGGTGGCGGGGCCGTACAGATCGGCAAGATGCGCCGCAAAGGCTTTGGCAGCGGGGAAAGTGTCGCGCGTGGCTTCGGCCGCGATGATGTCACTCAGTTTTGTCACAAGGGTATCCGCAGGAAATTCAGTCGGTGCTGGCCATCGAGCACCAAGGGCTGGTCGGCTGTAGCTTCGTAAAGTTCGCCGTCCAAGGTATAGGCGCCGGTAAATCGCAGCGTTAATTGGTTGACGCGCTCGGCCGTGCGGCCGGATCCCGCCGCAAACCGGTGACGCAGAAAATCGATCAGCATTCCAACAATTGACGCGACACCTTTGCGTGCGCTGAGGTAATGCAGCGAGGCACCTTCGCGTGCCTTGTGCGGCATTGGCCGGATACCAAGCAGCAGTTCATCAAGCGCCGAGACGCCGATGGCGAAGAACTCGCCGTCTTGCAAAACGCGCCCGTCTTCTTCGACGATAACTTTGCCGCGCTCTGGGTTCGCGCGTAAACCCCGCCACAACAGCACCGCCAGCGCCGCCACGTGGCTGACGGCGTTGGGCATCTTCAACGGATAGATATGTTTGCGGCAGAAATGAATTCCTTCGACAACCTCAGCGCAGCCAAAAAATGCGCCGTAGAGGGGCGGCCTGTCGCGGCTTTGGCTTAAGCATAAGACCGGACGGTTGACGATGTAGCGCGCAAGCGTGCCTTCACGGCGGCACCGCAGTACGGCTTGAAGGGCCGCTTCGGGCGCGCCGGTCAAACTCCAATCTGCCGCCGTCATGTTAGTCTTGCCTGCGGGCAGCAGCGCGAGCGCGGGCAGGGTGGCATAAGCCTTGCCGTTGAACAGCGCTGCGAATACCAAGTCCGCTGTGCCGTCGCCGCCGTTGACGATGATGGTGTCGGCGCCCGCATCGGCCGCGCGCTGCACGGCCCCGGCCACTTCCTCCGCCCGGCTGATCTTAAAATGGACCAGATTGGCTTCACCCGCGAGCAGGGGATCAATCCAATTATCCCCGCGCAGGTTGCGGGTGCTTCCGCTGTTGGTGATGACGGCGACAGGATTCACAGGGTTGCGTCTATGGGGTCAAAACAGGTTACAGCGACAATATGCGGTATATATCCTTAGCGCCTTGTAATGATATGAAAAAGCCCTACTGGTCCCCCCGCGGCCCGTCGCCTAAACTCCGGCGGTACGGGGTGCCGCCGGTATACCTCTCTGAACTCGGGCCCGGCCCGGCTATGGATCCATGATTAAAGCCATCGACCGCTACCTTTTACGCCAGATCGTTCCGACGATTGCGGTCATTCTGTTCATCGCCGCCATCATTCTTCTGATGGAGCGGTTGATGCGTCTGCTCGACATCGCGGTGGGCAACGGCGTATCCACGCTCGTTGTCTTTCAGATGCTGTTTTATTTGATCCCCTATTACATCGGTCTCGCGCTGCCCATGGCGCTGTTCCTCGGTGTGCTGCTGGCCTTCCGCAAGTTGTCAGCACAGTCGGAACTGGACGCGATTCATTCCTGCGGCATCGGCATGAGCCGCTTCATCCGCTCGGCCATGGTGCTGGCGGTGTTCATGATGGGATTTAATATCCTGCTGACCGGCTACATCCAGCCCTACACGCGCTATCTGCTCAACGTCGTCATGTTCAACATCACCTCGGGCGTGATCCAGCAGGGCATCGGCGAAGGCGTGTTTATGGCGCTGCCCAACGGCTATACCTTGCGCGTCGAACAATCGCGCGGCGGCGGACGCGATCTCTACGGCGTATTCCTCTACAAACAGGAAGACGGCGGAAATCTCGTGACCATGACCGCTAAGCGCGGCGAACTGATGACCGGCGGCCTGGATGGTACGGTTTCTCTGCGCCTTTACGAAGTGAACCGTTCCGAATGGGTGCCAGAAACCAAAGCCGTCTCCACGTTAGAGACCGGCATGATGGATTGGCCGCTGAACCTGTCCGATCTGGTGAAGTTCCGCGGCCGCGGCGGCGACACCCGCGAGCTGACGTTGATGGAACTCATGCGCGGCTATCGTCTCAATCTTATCGCGGGCCGTCACGGCAATGTCGCCGACGCCAACCCCGCACCCGATAAGCCGCCGGAGGAAGTCATCGCGCCGTCGGCGGTCGCCTCTGAATTCCACGGGCGCATCGTGTTCTCGCTCTCCATGCTGCTGCTGCCGATCCTGGCCGCGCCGCTTGGCATTATGACCAATCGCGCCAGCCGTTCGTTTGGCTTGATCTTCGGCCTGTTAATCCTGGTCAGCTATCATAAGGTTCTGGAATTCGCGGGCGCTTATGCCGCCTCTACCGGGGCTCCTGCCGGGATCATGCTCTGGAGCGCCTTCGCAATATTCACCGCCGCAACGCTTTATCTTTTCTACCGCACCGAAAAGCAGGCTGGAACGCCGCCGGTTCTGCTTATGGAAGCGCGCTGGGTGGCCTTTACCGACCGTATTGTTGCGGTGTTCCGTCCTAAACGTGTGGCCGCCTAATGACCCTCTCGCGTTATCTCATGAAAGCTTTTATCGGCCGCTTCACCATGTTGTTGGTGGGCCTGGTCCTGTTCTTGCAGACGCTTGATCTGCTGGCGACGGCTAATGACGTCTTGGCCGGTGGCGGCGATCCGGTGAACGCGCTTTCCCGCTATGTCATGCTGCGCATACCTTCGCTGATAGAAACCGTCGCGCCCTTGGCGGCGCTTCTGGGCGCGCTGACCTCGATGGTTGGTATGGCGACGACCAGCGAGATCCTGGCCATGCGCGCTGCGGGCCGTTCAGTTTTGAGTCTCGTCGGCGGGCTGGTCAGCGTGGGCCTAGCGCTTTCGGTCCTACTGTTTGTGTTTTCAGAATTTGTGGTGGTCCCAGCCAACGGCGAGCTGCAGCAGTGGCGTGATGCCGGTTTTAAGACCGGCGAACAAAAAGTTGCCACCGGTGAAGACGTTTGGATGAAGGAAGGCGCCACACTTATCCGTGTGGGCCAGGTGATGCGCGACGGCGCGGTGCTTCAGGATGTACGCCTGTTCAAGCAAAACACCGAAGGCACTATCATCGGCATTTACAATATCCGCCTCGCGCTTTGGGAAAATAACGCTTGGTCGGTTGTTGAAATGACGCGGCTGGGCGGCACGGCTGCGACCGAAAACGAACCGCTCACCTGGGACACGAAACTGAGGCCCGAGCACTTTGTGCGCGACACCAACCATCCCAACGAGCTGTCGCTCAACGCCTTGCAGCAATATATCGGCACGGTCAACATTGGCTCGCGCCCGGGATATTTCTACGACACCTGGCTTCAACAAAAATTGGCGGGCCCAATTGTGCTGGCCCTCATGCCGCTTCTGGCCGCCATTGCTGCATTCGCCCATCATCGCTCGGGTAGCTCCGTCGTGACGCTCGTTTGGGGCATCACCATTGGTTTTGCGTTCATCGTCGTTGACAACATTGTGCTCGCCTTTGGTCAGTTCGGCTCATTGCCGCCGGTTGTGGCGGCATGGCTGCCCATTGCGCTGTTTGGAACGCTGGGCCTCTGGCTCATCTTTAACCTTGAACATACTGGCGCGCGTACCTGACGCGGCTTATATACGGGGCGTCCTGCGGCCCGCTTTTGGGGGTTAACCGTTGAGTTTCAAGATCGGCTTCTGGAGCGATAAGGAATACCACCTCGACCGCATGGGCCTCGCGGACCTGTCGGCTGCCTATTTCCAGTATTACGCGATCGCAGCTTATTTTGTCGTCGCCCTGGTGTCGGGCGCGGTCGCGTTATGGGGCGTGCTGAACGACGCCGCGCCGGTATTGCCCGTTTTGGCCTCGATGCTCGCGACGTTCTTTGTCTATCCCGTCGTCTGGTACGTCTTGCACCGCTTCATCTTGCACAGCAAATGGATGTGGAAATCAAAGCTCACGGCCGGCACGTGGAAGCGCATCCACTACGATCACCACAGCGATCCCAATAATCTGAAAGTCCTGTTCGGCGCGCTCTACACGACGCTGCCGACGGTGGCTTTGGCGAGCATGCCGGTGGGCTATTTGCTCGCGGGCTGGGTCGGTGCATTAGCCGCACTCGCGACCGGTGTTGTGCAGACGTGCGTCTATGAATACTTCCACTGCATTCAGCATCTAGGCTATGCGCCGAAATGGGATTGGGTGCGCGACATGAAGAAATTCCACATGGCGCATCATTTTCATAATGAGACGGGCAACTTCGGCATCACCAACTTGTGGTGGGATAAAGTGCTGGGAACCTTCTATGCCGGCGCTGCGGCGCGCCCGCGCTCAGCGACAGTGTTCAATCTCGGCTACGACGAAGAGGTTGCGAAGAGCTATCCCCACGTCGCCAAGCTGACGCCGAATTGGCCTTACAATACCAATCCCGTCACGCGCAAACGTGATGAAGCGGCTGCTGCCCAAGCTGCTCAGGCTTCCGCGGGCTAGCGCACAAAGCATGGACGTCGCCGTGTCTTCCACGATCAAGCTGCGCCGCGTCGGCAAAGACGCGAGCCTCCCATCATTCATCGCCGTGCCCCACGCCACGCAAGGCCACGATCCGTATTGGATCGCGCCGCTTCCGTTGCTCGAAAGCCCGCGCCTCACGCCGGGAAAAAATCCGTGGTTCCAGCACGGCGAGGCAATGCTGTGGGTCGCGGAACGTGACGGCAAACCGGTGGGGCGCATATCTGCGCAAATCGATCACAGCCATCTCGCACTTTATAAAGATGCGACCGGCTTCTTCGGTTTCTTTGAAAGTATCAATGATCGCGCAGTGTCCGACGCGCTGTTCGAAGTTGCGTCCGCGTGGTTGCGTGAAAGGGGCATGAAGCGCTGCCTCGGCCCCTTCAGCTTCAACGTCAATGACGAGTCCGGCCTATTGATCGACGGCTTCAACTGTCCGCCGCGCATGATGATGGGCCACGCTCAGCCTTACTATGCCGAGCTGGTTGAGGCAGCGGGTTTCACAAAAGCCGTGGATATGCGGGCTTATCTTACGCCCATGGACACGGGCCTGCCGGGCAAGGTCTTCAAGTGGCTGAAGCGGGGCCTTGACCGCAATCCCAGCCTCGCCGTGCGCAAACTCGATATGAGCCGCTTCGATGAGGAGATCGCCACGGTCGCGCGCATCTTCAATGCCGCCTGGGCCGAGAACTGGGGCTTCATCCCGATGACCGAGGCCGACATTGCTCATATGGCTAGTGAGATGAGGCTGATCATCGTGCCGGAACTGGTGTCCATTGCCACGGTCGACGGCGTGCCGGTGGCCATGTGCCTGGCGCTGCCGGATCTGAACGAAATCATTGGCGATCTGAAAGGTAAACTTGCGCCCTTCGGTTGGGCCAAGCTGCTGTGGCGTTTAATCACGCGTCGATCATTCGTATCGGGCACGCGTGTGCCGCTGATGGGCGTTATGCCTGAGTATAAGAACAAGCCCATGGGTTCGCTGCTCGCGTTGCTGACCGTGGGCGCCGTGCGCGATGCATCGCTTAAGCTGCGGATGCCGGTGTGCGAGATGAGTTGGGTACTCGAGAGCAATACGCAAACCTGCCACTCGATCGAAGAAGTCGGTGGGCGGGTTTATAAGACCTACCGCATGTATGAAAAGGCGCTGACATGATCAGTGCGATATTCCGTCTGTTTGTTTTTGTGATCATCCTGGCGGCGCTGGGCATTCTGTTCTTCTACGCCTTCGTCGCCGCGCTGATTGTCACCCCCATTTTGCTGCTGCTGTTTTTCCTCTTTGGCCGCAAAGCCAATGTGCAGTGGACGGTGGTGCGGCCGGGTGAAGCCCCGCGGCCGCCGGGATACGGCACGGTCATCGAGCATGACCCGGACGCATTGCCGCCCAAGAGTGACAGCAATCCTTAAGCCGCGTGCGGCTTCTGATCACAGCAGCGTTCGACTTCCACCGTGATGTGACTGAGGCTCGGGATGCCCGCCAGCAGCGTCTTATAGTGCGCGGGCGTGCGCGCGTGGTGCGTGACGACTGTTACTACAGCAGCCAAATGCCCCGGGCCCACGCGCCATACATGTAGATCGGCGACGCGGTTGTCGGCCTCCGCCTCGATAGCCGTGCGCACGGACTCAGTGATTGCGCCCGAAGGTGCCGCATCCAACAGCACGCGGCCCGTCGTTTTCATCAGGCCCCAGGCCCAATGCAAAATGATGGCAGCACCCACAATTCCCATCGCCGGGTCCAGCCAGGTCCAACCCCACAGCAACCCGGCGGCAAGGGCGGCAATCGACAGCACCGAGGTGAGGGCATCGGTCAGCACATGCACGTAAGCCGCACGCAAATTGTGGTCTTGATGGTGGTGTTCGTGCTTATGACCATGTTCATGGCCGTGGCTATGATCATGCGCGTGATCTTCTTTCAGCAGCCACGCGCTGACGAGATTAACCACGAGGCCAATGACGGCGACGATCAGCGCGTCTTTAAACTCAATATCCACGGGCGATACCAAGCGCTGCGCGGATTCAAAAGCCATCAATCCTGCGATCACCAGCAACAGAAGCGCGCTGGAAAAAGCCGCGAGGTCGCCGACTTTGCCGGTGCCAAAAGTGTAAGTGCTGTTCTCGGCGTGACGATGAGCAAATGAATACGCAAACGCGGCGATGCCGAGTGCTGCGGCGTGGCTACCCATATGCCAGCCGTCCGCCAGCAGCGCCATGGAGCCATACAGGCTGCCGGCGGCGATCTCGGCCACCATCATGACAACCGTCAATCCCAGGACTAACTTCGTGCGGCGGGCATTCCGGCCATGTTGCGCGGCCAAGAAGCTGTGACGTTTTTGCCAGGGCGCTAATGAGTCGTTGTGCATAGATCGAGTTTATCAACCTTGCGGCCGCTGTTCTATATCGGCGACCTGCCGTATGCTCAGATCCCCATCAGGGAACAGTTACAATGGGAGCATGCATGCGTTGGGTTTTGAAAGTCGGTTTGGCGGCGCTTGCGCTGATCTGCGCGATGCCCGTCCACGCGCAGAACGGCTACACCAACACCGCCCTTTCGCTGGAAGGCATCGGCAAAGCCTATATGGGCCGCGACATCGCCTTTGTGATGGGCTTCGAGGGTGCGGAATGGCTTGAGCGCAAAGAGCGTGCACAGGAAGAAGGCACCGTCAAACTTCTGCCAATCCTGGGTCTGAAGTCCACCGATACCGTCGCCGATATTGGCGCGGGCACAGGCTACTTCAGTTTCCGTATGAGTCCCCTGGTTGCGAAGGTCTATGCCGAGGATGTGCAGGAAGAGATGCTCACCTTGCTTAATGCGCGCAAAGCCAAGGGCGAAGGTGCCAATGTGACGCCTGTCCTGGGTAGCATCATGGACCCGAGGTTGCCGGCAAACTCTATCGATCTCATTTTACTCGTCGATGTCTATCACGAGTTTTCATATCCACGCGAAATGGGCCTCGCCATGGCGCGGGCGCTTAAACTCGGTGGGCGTATCGCGCTTGTTGAATATCGCGGCGAAGATCCCAGTGTGCCGATCAAAGATCTTCACAAGATGACAGAAGCGCAGGCCAAGAAAGAAATGGCCGTCACCGGTTTGCAGTGGGTCAGCACCGACAGCAAAACCCTGCCATGGCAGCACGTCATGATTTTCGCTAAGGCGAAGTAAACCTCACGCTTCCGGCGCAGGTAAACCAGGATCGGCCGGAGGAGGCGCTTGAAAAGGCGCAATTTCCAGTTGCGGCGTTTGTGGCGCCGGAATCTCCTGTGGCAGCGGTGGTTTGATTTCCGGCGTGGGCTCGTCGCCTGCGTTATCGCCACCTTTGCCGGTGCCGCCCAAATTGGGACCGCCCGGATCCTTGCCCGCAACCAAATCCGCCTCATACACGTCTGAGATATTCATTGCGGTCTCCTGATGATGCGACGACCAAGTCTGGTCTCAGGTAAATAACGCACCCCGACACCGCAATGTTTCTATCCCGCGTAAGTTGAGTGCAGGAATGGTTCGGGGTCTTGCTGAAATATCTCAGGGAACTTCGTGCCCGAAATAGGCATTACACGTTCGACTTCTGATGACGCGCAACAGCCACACATCACAGGTTGCATGATCGATACGAAGGAAAGGTAATGTCGTTATGAAAACTCTTATGAAATCTCTGCTCATCGTATCGGTCGTTGGATTTGCCGTGCCGGCTTTTGCCGCATCGGCTCTCAATATCTCGGTGAGCCCGCCGCAGGCGCCGGAAACGCAGACAGTTAGCCTTTCACCCATCACCATCGAGCCGCGGATGATGCAAGCGCCGCCGAGCCCGCCGGTTAATCTGCTTGTCGGCGTAGCCTGCCAAGCCGATGAATCACGTAAAGCCTGCGATGTTCGGATTTCTGCTGCGCAACGCGCCGTAGAGGTCGTAACGACAGAAACCGTCTCAGTCACTCATGTGAGCCAAAAACTCCCCTATGAGCTGCTCATCCCTTAGGCGTTAAGCCGCTAGGACAGGTGAGGTTGCGATGAACACTTTTATGAAGTCAGTGCTGATTTCGGGAGTTCTCGGTTTAGCTGCGCCGGTTTTGGCAGTGACCTGACGGCTTTTTTTGTACCGGTTGATTTGAGAGAATTGACCCCAACAGGAGGAGCTGAACATGGCGAGACGTGGATTAGGCGCGGAGCAGATTGTTTCCAAGTTAAGGCAGATCGAGGTGCTGATGGCGCAGGGCAAGTC
>CANJRX010000007.1 GCA_947476895.1 Fidelibacterota bacterium
CAGACTTGCCCTGCGCCATCAGCACCTCGATCTGCCTTAACTTGGAAACAATCTGCTCCGCGCCTAATCCACGTCTCGCCATGTTCAGCTCCTCCTGTTGGGGTCAATTCTCTCAAATCAACCGGTACAAAAAAAGCCGTCAGGTCAGCGCGTAGGGCCGGGATGATATTGATCCAGATATTCGATGATTATGGTGGACTCGGCGACTGTCACATTTTTCGCTTCATCGCGCAGCACCGGAAACTTGCCGATGCGCCAGATTTTCTTGAAAGCGGCGCGCGAAGTTTCATCGCCCAGGTTCACGATCAGGGGCTCAAACGCCGTGCCGTTCTCATACAACGCTATCAACGCCTTCCAGCAAAAGGAAGACAGCGGGTGCATATGCAAAACGAGGGTCATGGCGGCCTCTTAAATAGTTAAGTAATCACTTAAGTATAATCCGGTGGAACAGCTGGCAAGAGGGAGGGAGCGTTTTAATTCAGAAGAATAATGGAAACCGTATCGCCGGCTTTTGCCGCAGAGGCCTGGGGTTCGCGCACGATCAGGGCGTCGGCGCGGGCGAGGGTTGCGACCATGCCGCTATCTTGCACTGGAAAAGGTGTTGCGACGGGCAGGCCGTTGCCGTGTTGCAAAGTTGCGCGGATAAAATCAGCACGGCTGTCGTTGGCTTTCAAGTCTGTGCCCAGTTGCGCCGACATGGTGCGCGGACCGTCGCCGGGAAGGCCTTGCAGACGGGCGAGGGCGGAACTGAGAAATAGGGTCGCGCAGACCATGGCCGACACAGGGTTTCCGGGAAGGCCCAGCACGGGAAGGTTATGCAGTCGTCCATACAGGAGTGGCTTGCCCGGGCGCATGGCGACTTTATGGAAGCCGGCTTTGAATCCTGCGCTGCTCAAGGCCGCTTTGACCACATCATGATCGCCAACGGACACGCCGCCGCTGGTCACAAGTAAGTCGAGGTGCGCGACCTGTTCCGCGATCCGCAGCAGGGCCTTCGGGTCATCCTTCACAACACCAAGGTGCAATGGCTCACCGCCGTGTGCCGTGACAAAGGCACAGAGGCCCGGGCCGTTAGCGGAGACAATCTGACCGTCGGCGATAGGATCGCCCGGCAGAACAACTTCGTCGCCCGTAGAGAGCACGCCGACAATCGGCCGGCGCGATACCGGGACGTGCGGTAGATTCATTGCGGCAAGAAGCGCCACGTCACGGGCCGTGAGCAGGCGGGGTGAAGTTAGAACGACATCGCCTTTACGAAAGTCCTGACCCGCGGGGCGGATGTGCTGCCCTAGCCGGGGGTGTTCGTTGATCGTGACCCCGCTTTCCGAGGCTATGGTGTTCTCTTGAATCACAATCGTATCGGCGCCGGGCGGAACGTAAGCACCAGTGAAAATCCGCACCGCTTCGCCCGGGCGGACTATATTGCGATAGGGGTGCCCAGCAGCGGACTCCCCGCTGACGGTCAAAGTCTGCGGAATACCTTTGAGGGATTCGAAGCACAGCGCATATCCGTCCATGGCCGAGACATCGGCAGGCGGATGCGAAACTTGCGCCACAGCGTCGGCGCGCAGCACGCGGCCCAAAGCTTCTTCAAGTTTTACGGTTTCAGGGGCAACGGACGCTAAGTCTTCGACGATCAGTCTGCGTGCCTCGGCAACGGGGAGCAGAGGCGCACCCATACTATTTCTGCTCGAAGACGCCGGACTTACCGCCGGATTTTTTCACGAGCCGAATATCCGAAATGCGCATGGCGCGGTCGGCGGATTTGCACATGTCGTAGACCGTGAGTGCGGCGGCGGAAACGGCGGTGAGCGCTTCCATCTCGACGCCGGTCTGGCCTGTGACTTTGCAGGTGGCTGTGATGCGCACAGCCTTGGCGTCGCAAACCAGGTCCACCTTCACCGACGACAAGGCGATGGGGTGGCAGAGCGGAATCATATCTGGCGTGCGTTTGGCGGCTTGAATGCCAGCCAGCTGGGCAACTGCCAACACATCGCCCTTTTTCACTTTGCGCGACGTGATGAGCTTCAAGGTCGCCGGTTCCATATAGACGGAGCCCTTGGCGATGGCTTCGCGCACGGTGGAGGCTTTAGCCGAGACATCCACCATGACGGCGTTGCCCTTGGCATCGAAATGCGTGAGCTTTTTCTTCGCGGCCTTCTTCTTAGGCATGCACTTGCTCCGTCAGCAGCGCGCGCGTCGCGGCCTCAACGTCATTCTGGCGCATCAGCGATTCACCGATCAGGAAGCGCATCGCGCCACAGCGCTGCATGCGCGCGAGGTCGGCGGGAGTCTTAAGGCCGCTTTCCGCGACCAAGACGCGGTCATTAGGCAAAAGTTTTGCCAGACGTTCGGTCGTGCCAAGGTCCGTCGCGAGAGTCTTGAGATTGCGGTTGTTGACGCCAATCAGCGGCGATTTCAGTTTCAAAGCGCGCTCAAGTTCAGCTTCATCATGAACTTCAACCAAAACATCCAAGCCGACTTGGATTGCGCAAGATTCAAGCTCGGCGGCGAGGGAGTCATCAAGCGCCGCCATGATGATGAGAATGCAATCGGCGCCAATGGCACGCGCCTCAATCACTTGATAAGGCTCCAGCATGAAGTCTTTGCGGATCACCGGCAGCTTCACCGCACCGC
Source organism: Fidelibacterota bacterium (assembly GCA_947476895.1). Taxonomy (GTDB): domain Bacteria; phylum Pseudomonadota; class Alphaproteobacteria; order Rhodospirillales; family Rhodospirillaceae; genus SHVO01. The sequence continues at coordinate 2,638 of CANJRX010000007.1, forward strand.
GGGCTTGCTTCAGGTGAGCATCGTCGCCCTGGAAATACTTTTCTTCGGTCAGCACGCTGAGACAGGCGGCACCCGCATTGGCATAAGCGGTGGCCAGCGCAGCAGGATTGAAATCAGCCCGGATCAAGCCCGCCGACGGCGAAGCCTTTTTGATTTCGGCGATGAGGGCGTATTGGCCGGCATTTGCTTTGCTGCTGAGCGCTGCAGCAAACCCACGCGCCGGAGACGCCGCCTTGGCCTGCCGCTCAACTTCGGCCAACGGCACGCGCTGTTTGCGTTCGGCGACGACGACCAGTTTATCGGCGCAAATTTTTGCGAGGATGTCGCTCATGCATTGCTCACAGCAACGAGTGCGGCCAGCGTCTTCTCTGCTTTACCACTCGTAAGCGCTTCGCGTGCCAGCGCAACGCCGTCTTTCAGGTTCGAAACTTTATCAGCCACCATCAACGCGGCCGCGGCATTGAGCAGAACGATATCCTGATACGCACCGGGCTCCCCGCTCAGCAGTTTACGCAAGGCCGCCGCATTGGTGGCCACGTCGCCGCCTTTGAGGTCTTCGGACTTCGCACGCTTAAGTCCTGCGTCTTCAGGTGTTACTTCAAACGTCGTGACCTTGCCGTCTTTGAGTTCGGCGATGAAGCTTTTGCCGGTGGTGGTAATTTCGTCCAGGCCGTCGCTGCCGTGCACGACCCAGGCACGTTCGGACCCAAGGCGTCCCAACGTCTCGGCGAGCGTCACAATCCATTTATGAGCGAACACACCGATCAATTGACGCTTTGCACCGGCGGGATTCGAGAGCGGTCCCAGCAAATTGAAGATCGTGCGCTGGCCCAGTTCTTGGCGAATGGGTGAGACATGCTTCATGGCGCTGTGGTGACGCTGCGCAAAAAGGAAGCCGATGTTGGCTTCCCGCAACGAACGCGCAATGACGTCGGGTGAGGCATCGAGATTTACGCCCAGCTGCTGAAGCACGTCGGCCGTGCCGGACTTGGACGACATGGCGCGATTACCGTGTTTCGCAACCGGCACGCCGAGCGCCGCGACCACCAGCGCTACAGCGGTTGATATATTGAAGGTGCAGGCACCGTCACCGCCTGTGCCGCAGGTATCAATCGTTCCGGCGGGCGCATCGATCCGCAAAGCCTTCGCGCGCATGATGCGGGCAGCGCCCGTCATCTCGGCGACGGTCTCACCACGCACACGCAAAGCCATCAGAAACGCGCCGATCTGCGACGGCAGCGCTGCGCCCGACATCAGCACTTCAAAGGCGGCTTCGGCGTCGGCTTCGCTTAAGGCTGCGCCGTCGGCGACTTTGGCAAGGTACGGCTTAAGGTCGCTCATGCAGCGTTCGTATTTATAGAAGCGCCGCCGTTGAACACAGGCTCGGGCTTAGCATCAAGGCCAGTGGAGACCAGGAAGTTCCGCAGCATGCGGTGGCCGAACTGCGAGGCGATGCTTTCGGGATGGAACTGCACACTGGTGATGGCGTGCTTGCGATGCGCGAGGCCCATGATGAGGCCGTCCGACGATTCAGCGGTGATTTCCAATTCTGCAGGCAGGCTCGCGCGGTCAACCACCAGCGAGTGATAACGCGTGGCCGAAAACGGCGAGGGAATGTTCGCAAACATGCCGTGACCGGAGTGGGTCAGGCTGCTGACTTTGCCGTGCATGGGCTGGGGTGCGCGAACCACTTTGCCACCGAAGGCTTGGCCGATGGATTGCAATCCTAAGCACACGCCAAAGATCGGAATCTTTCCAGCGGCGGCGGTGATCAGCGGCAGGCAAATACCGGCGCGGTCCGGATCGCACGGCCCGGGCGACAAAATGATGCCAGCGGGCTTGAGACTCAAAACCTCATCGACCGTGATCTTGTCGTTGCGGTGCACGACAACGTCCGCGCCCAGCTCACCAAAGAAGTGCCAGAGGTTATAAGTAAAGCTGTCGTAGTTATCGACCAGCAGGTACTTGGGCGCGGTGGATGTGTTGGGCATGGCAATTACCTTTAAAATCGGGGCCAACATGCCTCCCGGGGACCCCCAGCGTCAAGGCAAGGTGGGGTTGCAACCCCGCTCAATTCATGGACGTTTAGAGGCCGATAGTCTAGAGAACGCCCATGGATGAGGGACATACCAACAGCAAAAGCGGCAGGAAGCGGGACTGGTTCGGCGTCCGGCCCGGGTTCCTGATTGCCGGCGCCATTGCGCTGCTGGGTTTCGGCGCGGTTTTCGGCGTCAGCCTTGATATAGTGACCCGGCCTAAGCCTCGTCCCCCGGCCGCTCCTTTGGCCGATGTAAAACCCTCCCGCCAGGCTGTGACGCCCAAAATCGAAATGCCACCTGCGACCGATACCGCGCACGACAGCATTTTTGAAGCCGGACCGAACGTAAAAGAAGCACCGCCGCCGACCCGCCCGGCGCTCGTAGATCAGGCGCTGACGAGTAACGCTGTTCCATTGGCTTCAGCCGCCGGCCAGACCGTGATCGCCATTGTCATCGACGATATGGGCCTCGACCGCACCCGCGCCCTCAAGATGATCGAGATGAAGGGGCCGCTGACGCTTTCGCTCATGACTTACGCAGATGGTTTGCCCGGCCTCGTCGCGCAAGCCCGTAAAGGTGGGCACGAAATCATGGCGCATCTGCCCATGGAGCCCATCGACCCCAAGGAAAACCCGGGGCCCGGCGCGCTCAAGATCACCATGGACGATGCCACCATCCGCCGCACCATCGCCGCCGACCTGGACGGGTGGGGTGGTTATGTCGGCGTTAACAATCACATGGGTAGCAAGTTCACCAAAGATGCCGCGCGCATGGCGGTCGTCATGGAAGAACTGAAAGCCCGTGGATTGCTCTGGCTGGATTCTAAAACCATTGGCGACACGGCGGGTCCGGCGGCGGCGAAAGCGGTCGGTGTTCCTTTTGTCGAGCGCGATGTGTTTCTAGACAATGTCGAGACAGTTGATGCTGTAACGGCACAGTTAGAACTGCTTGTCGCCGCAGCCAAAGCGCACGGCGCGGCTATCGGCATCGGCCATCCTCATGACTCGACGCTGGCGGCTTTGCAGAAGTGGCTGCCGGGTTTAAGTGCGCGCGGCATTACACTGGTGCCGGTCACGGAAATTCTGAAACGCAGGACGGCAAAAGCGCCGGGTTAGCGGTTTCCGCCTGCGAAAAACTTCACGGCTTCTTCGGCGGCGCGGATGAGGGCGCGGGCCTTATTATTGCTCTCTTGATATTCGGCCTCGGGATCGCTGTCGGCGACAACGCCGCCACCGGCCTGGATGACCACTTCGCCGTCCTTCACTAAGGCCGTGCGCAGTGCGATGCAGGTATCCATATCGCCGTTGGCCGAAAGATAGCCGATAGCGCCGCCGTAAAAGCCGCGGCGTTCGGATTCCAGCTCATCAATGATTTCCATGGCGCGGATTTTCGGGGCGCCCGAAACGGTGCCCGCCGGGAAGCCCGCCATCAGCGCATCCATAGCGTCATGCTCGGGGCTGATCTCGCCTTCGACGTTGGAAACGATGTGCATCACGTGGCTGTAAAGCTCGATGATGTTCTGTTCGGTCACGCGCACGCTGCCCGGCTTGCACACGCGGCCGACATCATTGCGGCCCAGATCCAGCAACATCAAATGCTCAGCCAGTTCTTTGGGATCTGATAGCAGATCGTGCGCAAGGGCTTCGTCTTCAGCCTTGGTCTTACCGCGCGGACGTGTGCCGGCGATGGGGCGGATGGTGACCTTACCGTCGCGCAAGCGCACCAGAATCTCCGGGCTTGATCCGACAATCGCAAAGCCTTCGAGATTGAGATGGAACAGAAACGGCGAGGGGTTCAACCTGCGCAGCGCGCGGTAGAGCGCGAAGGAGGGCAGCGTAAAAGGCACGCGGAAGCGTTGCGACGGAACGACTTGGAAGATATCGCCGGCCAGGATGTACTCTTTCGCCTTGGCCACCATCTTATGATAGCCGTCGCGGCCGATGTTTGAAACCGCATCTTCAAAGCGCGGCGTTACGCCCGGCACATTAAGCGGCACGGCCTTTTCAAGCGCGGCGACGATGGCATGGATGCGCCGTTCGGCTTTTTCATAGGCTGCATCTGCCGAAACATTAGCGGCGGGATAAACCGTCGCGACGATGTTCATCATGTCCTTCACGGTATCGAAGATCACCGTGACTGTGGGACGCATGAACAATCCATCCGGAATGCCCAGCGTGTCCGGGTTGTTGTCCGGGATATTTTCCGCAAGGCGAATGGTGTCGTAACCCATGTAGCCGATGAGACCCGCCGACATCGGCGGCATATGATCGGGCAGCACCATGCGCGATTCCGCGAGCAGTGCGCGCAAGGATGTCAGCGTGGGTTTGTCATCGGCCTTATAGGTCAGCGGCAGTTTGCCGACGTCGCGGCAAATCTCGGCGCGCTGGCCTTTGCAGCGCCAGACGATATCGGGATCAAGCGCGATGAATGAATAGCGGCCGCGTACCGCGCCGCCTTGAACCGATTCCAGAAGAGCTGTGAAGGGCCGGTCTTGCCCCAACTTGAGCATGACGGAAACCGGCGTATCCAAATCGGCAGGCAGTGCAGCCCACACCGCTTGTGGTTTGCCCGCATTGTAGAGGGTGGCGAAATCGCTGCGGCCCGGATTCACGTCCATGTAAGACTCTTATATAAGCCGGGCGTTAGAGTGTCAGATCAGCGCGAGGCGAGAATGCCGTCGAGCTGCTTTTGATCGACCTGAACAGGGTAGCGCGTATTGAAAGCGCGCATCATCTGATCAACCACGTTGCTGCCGATTTCATTGCGCACGGATGCCGCCAGTTCGTTATAGGCCGGCGCCAGTTCACCTACCGGCTGCGGCGTGGCGATATCTTTCAGGCGCGCCACAACAACGCCGGTGGCAACTTGGGCCACAACGACGTCTCCGGGTTTGGCGGTGAAGAGCTTATCTAAGAGCTGCGGGCTGACACGCGTTTCATCGATAATGTGCTGCTTCGACAAAGCTTCGCCAAAACGCGTCACCGGACCCAAGTCGCCGTAGGTCACAGACTTGTCTTTGCTTTCCAGCGCCGACATCTGCGTCGAGGCGTTGATATTGGCCGCGAGCTTATCGGCGGCGGCTTGTGCCTGCGCGAAGCGCTCGGTGGATTCCCACAGCTTGACGACTTCAGGGCGAACGTCGAGCACGGCCTTTGGCGTCGGCGCGGTGATTTCATCGACGTGCACGATGTAGTAGCCATCGCGTGAGGGCAGGTCCATCAGCTTGCTGTCTTTTCCAACCGGCGTCGCAAAGGCGACCGTGATCAGGTTCTGCGGATCGATCGGATTGAGGACGTTGCGGCCTTGGCTGTCTTCGCCTTCAGTGGTGATGCTGGGGATTGAGATCACGCGCGCACCCACGGATTTGGCGACTTCGAGCGGCGGCGTGCCGCTGGCGAGAGCGTCTTCCAACTGCACCGAAGCGTCATAGACCGCGTCGGCGGCCTTATCGGCGGCCATGGTTTTGCGGATGTCGTCTTTCACAGCGTCGTAAGTTTTAACCGCTTCGGGCGTGATCGATTTGATCTCGAACAAGTGGTAGCCCAGCGGGGTTTGTATCGGCTGCGTGATTTCCTGAGCCTGGGCCTGAAAAGCCGGAGCAATGGTTTTGCCGAGCGCCGAGTTTGCGGTCAGTTCGCCGAGATCAATCGGCGGACCAACTTTGGCCTTAACGGCCAGAGTTTCAAGCGTGTCGCCTGGGGCGAGAAGCGCGCGCGCGCGCGCGGCTTCCTGCGGCGTGTTGAAAACCAACTGCGCGATGTGCCGGGTTTCGGGCGCTTGATAGCGCGAACCGTTTTGATCGTAATAAGCTTTGATGTCTTCTTCGGCGATGTTCTCAGGCTTTACGAGATCGCTGGTGCTGAGAACCAGCACGGTGAGCTTGCGATACTCTGGCTGCGTAAAGGTCGCGAGGTTCTTGTCGTAAACCGCCTTAAGCTCGTCGTCCGTAGGAACCTTCTGAAGGTTGATGGAGTTGGCGAGCAACAACAGCGTGTCGGCTGTGCGGGTTTCGTTACGGAACGCGAACAGCGCATTCACCAAAGCTTGGGGCGCTGCGGCATTGACAGTCACCGGCTGCAACAAAAGCGCGCGGCGCAGGTCGAGTTCCGAAAGTTCGACGTAAGCGTTTTCGGTGTAGCTGTTTTCGGACAAGGTCCGGTCGAACAGCATTTGGTCGAACTTGCCGTCGGTTTGGAAGGCGGGGTTCGTCATGATGATGCTGCGAAGCTGCTCGCGGGTCGGCTGAATGCCCATGTCCCGGGCGGCCGCGTCGAGCGTCGCCATGTCGGTCATTTCTTTCATCATCGAGGTCATGACCGAGCGTTTCACCAGATCGTCCGGCATCACGCGGCCGCCCATGGCTTCGCGGAAGCGATCCATTTCGCGCGAATAGCGCCGGCGTACGATCTCGGTTTTGAGTTCGGCCTTACCGGCCTGAAGCACCACGCCCGGCGAAAGCGCGCTGGGTCCCATGAAGTCACCCACGCCCCAAATCCCGAAGCTCCCGGCGAGCAGAACAAGGAACCCCTTGAAGAAGTAGCTGTCTTTGACGTGATTGCGGAAAAACTCAAGCATGGCGGTTCGCTCTATAAAAGGAGGGTGCGGGCTAATAAAGGGTGTCGCCCGCGATTTGGCGGCATCATAGGGAGGGTGTCATACCCCGGCAAGCGCCCCCAGGGAAACAAGAAGTGAAACGGAATACGACGTCCATATAGGGGCTTTTTTGGCATTTTCAGCCGCATTGCCGGATCTTTAAAAGCACGCTAGCAAAGCAGCTTACGCTTTGAGGGGGCACCGATGAGATACCTGATCGCCGGCAACTGGAAAATGAATGGCAGCCTGGCTTCGGCTAAGGCGCTGACCGAGGGTTTGGCAGCTAAGGCTGGAACGGCCTCTAAAGTCGATATTGCCCTGTGCCCGCCATCGCCGCTTATCCCGCTGGTAAATGCGGCCATCGCCGGCAGTGCGCTGGCTTTGGGGGCTCAGGATTGCCATGCCAATGAAAAAGGCGCCCACACCGGCGATGTTAGCGCGCTTCTTTTAAAGGATATCGGCTGCCGTTACGTCATCGTCGGCCACTCCGAACGCCGCGCCGACCACGGGGAAACCGACGCCGTGGTGAAGGCCAAGGCCGCCGCGGCTTTGAAGGCCGGATTAATGCCCATCGTTTGTGTCGGTGAAACCGAAGCCCAGCGTGAACGGGGTGAAACCGCCGCCGTTATCGCGCGCCAGGTGACAGGTTCTTTGCCCGAGGGGGCGACGTCGGCGAATACGGTTGTGGCTTATGAACCGGTCTGGGCCATCGGCACGGGCAAGACGGCCACGACCGACGATATCGCCGAGGTCCACGCCCAAATCCGGGGCCTTTTCAAAGCCGGACCGGACGCCTTGCGCATTCTTTATGGTGGCTCGGTCAAAGGCTCCAACGCCCAATCCATCCTGGCGACGGCCGGGGTCAACGGGGCTTTGGTGGGGGGCGCCAGCCTGGATTTAGAGGATTTCTGGCGGATTATTGCGGCCTGCCCGTAACAAGCCGGTTGACGGGCAGGGTGGGCGACCCCAAATCGCCTTCTGAGAGCAGGCTGGGGGGTGAGACGTCCGCCAAATTCCCCTAGCCTTAGACCCGCCGAACGATTAAAAGACCGCCAACTCCGCCGTACCCAGGTCAGAACCCCAAGGTTCTGAAATTTCGGGGATTTTGCGGCTTTCGAATTTGAGGCGCCATGTTAACCGTAGTTGTCGTCCTTCATCTGGTCGTCGCCATGTCGATGATCGGTCTCATCCTTTTACAGAAGACCGAAGGCAACGCCTCGGGCGGTGGTTTTTCCGCCTCCGCCAATATCGGCAGCATGATGCAGCCCCGTCCACGCGCTAATCCTTTAAGCCGCGCGACCGTGATCATGGGCATCGCATTTTTTGCCACCAGCCTTGGCCTAGCTTTGCTGTCCAAGCACGCCGGTCCTGCCGCCCCGTCGATTTTCGCGACGCCAGCTGTTGACGGCGCTAATGCTCCGAAGGTCAATGAAATCCGCACCGATGGCCCCACGCCGCCTGCGGCTGCTGCCCCGGCGGCTGGTGGTCTCGAGACGCCGGCGCCAGCTTTCGGTGGTTCTGCTCCCGCTGCGCCGCCGGCTCCGGCTGGTGCGCCGGCTGTGCCGAACAACTGACGGCCTGATGCGCTCCGCGCCGGTTCTCACCCAACCGCCGCTCACACCACCACCAGCACTTCAACAAAATAATAAAAAGCCGCACGACAGGCTGTGCTTGCCGTGCGGATTTGATGAGGTAGATTAGCCGCCCATGACGCGTTTTATCTTTATCACCGGCGGCGTGGTCTCCTCCCTCGGAAAAGGTTTGTGCTCAGCGGCCCTCGGCGCGCTGTTGCAAACGCGCGGCTACACCGTGCGCTTACGCAAACTCGACCCCTATTTGAACGTCGATCCGGGCACCATGAGCCCTTATCAGCACGGTGAGGTCTACGTCACCGACGACGGCGCCGAAACCGATCTCGATCTCGGTCACTACGAACGCTACACCGGCGTCGCCTCGCGCTTCACCGATAGCGTCACCACGGGCCGCATCTATTCCAACGTCATCGCCAAGGAACGCCGCGGCGATTACTTGGGCGGCACGGTGCAGGTCATTCCGCACGTCACCGACGCCATCAAGGAATTCATTCAGGCTGATATTTTGGGCGAAGACTTTATCCTCTGCGAAATCGGCGGCACCGTGGGCGACATCGAAAGCCTGCCGTTCCTGGAAGCCATTCGCCAGCTGGGCAACGAACTGGGGCCCGAGCGTTCCATGTTCATGCACCTGACTCTCGTGCCCTATATCGCCGCCGCCGGAGAACTTAAAACCAAACCCACGCAGCACTCGGTGAAAGAATTGTTGGGTCTCGGCATTCAGCCCGACATCTTGATGTGCCGCATCGACCGGCCTTTGCCGGCTTCGGACCGCCGCAAGATCGCGTTGTTCTGCAACGTACGCGAAGAAGCCGTCATCCCGGCCATGGATGTGGACACGATCTATCAGGTGCCGGTGTCCTACCACGAGCAGGGCCTGGACGCGCAGGTCTTGCGCCACTTCAAACTGCCGGCGGAGGAGGATGTTGATCTCAGCCGCTGGGAGAACATCGTTGAACGCGTGCGCAAGCCTGAAGGCGAAGTCACCATCGCCATCGTCGGAAAATATGTGCAGCTGAAAGACGCTTACAAGTCGTTGGCCGAAGCGCTTGAGCACGGCGGCATCGCCAACCATGTGAATGTGAAACTGGATTGGATCGATTCTGAAATTTTCGAACGTGAAGACGTCGTGCAGCATCTCGAACACGTTCACGGCATTCTGGTGCCGGGCGGGTTCGGTGAGCGCGGCGCGGAAGGCAAGATCAAAGCCGCGCAATTCGCGCGCGAGCGCAACGTGCCGTACTTCGGCATTTGCTTTGGCATGCAGATGGCGGTGATCGAAGCCGCACGCAACATCGCCGGTCTCAAAGGTGCCAGCACCACGGAATTCGGCGACACTCCGCATCCAGTCGTGGGCTTGATGACCGAGTGGGTGCGCGGCAATGAAGTGCAGCGCCGCACGCAAACCAGCGACAAAGGCGGCACCATGCGCCTGGGCGCTTATCCTTGCGTGCTGACGCCGGGCAGCCGCGTGGCCGGAATTTACGGCGTGCCCAGCATTCAGGAACGCCATCGCCACCGCTTCGAAGTGAACATCAATTACAAAGACCGCTTGGAAAAAACCGGCCTCAAGTTCTGCGGCATGTCGCCCGACGGGGTGTTGCCGGAGATGGTCGAGTATCCCGACCATCCGTGGTTCATCGGCGTGCAGTTCCATCCGGAACTGAAGTCGAAACCCTTCGAGCCGCATCCCTTGTTCACGTCGTTCATCGAAGCCGCCGTTACGCAATCGCGGCTGGTGTAATGTTGCGCTTCGTCGCAATCGTCTGTGCGCTTTTTGTATGTATTGCGCCGCTGCGCGCTGCTGAAAACACAGCCGACGTTGACCGCGCCATTGTGCTGCTCAACAAGCAGGACTTCGCTGCGGCTCTCAAAATTCTAAAACCAAAAGCAGACGCCGGTGATGTGACGGCGCAGACTTATCTCGCGGTTTTGTACGATGGTGGGTTTGGCTACAAACCTGTCGACCGTGCAGAGGCCCTCAAGTGGAATAAGCGCGCGGCGACCCGAGGTGACGCGCAGGCCCAAAGTTTACTGGCCGACAAATATTTCACCGGCCGCGGTGTGAAACAGGATTTCGCGGAAGCCGCAAAACTATATCAGTCGAGTGCGGATAAAGGTTTTGCTCCGGCGCAGCGTGCCCTCGGTGAAATGTATGAAACCGGTACCGGTGTTCAGCCGGATGTAACGAAGGCCTTCGCGCTTTATCTTGCGGCCGCCGATCAGGGCCTTGCCCTGGCACAAGTCAACGTGGGCCGCATGCGCGCCTCGGGCGCAGGCACCACGCAGGACTTTGGGATAGCCGTGAAATATTTCCGCATGGCCGCTAACCAGAAAGACTCTGCCGCCGCCATTTGGCTGGGGTCGGCTTATGAAACCGGATCAGGTATCGAGAAGGACCTGGTGCTCGCTTATATGTGGAGCACGCTGGCCGGCGAATTTGGCCGGGCGCGCGATACCAAGGACGATCCCAAGAGCGGCATCGGCGTGATCCTGGAAAACCTGCGTTTCAAGATGACTAAAGACGACGTGGCCAAGGCCGAACAAATGGTCAAAGACTGGAAGCCTGACTTCACTGTAACGAAGCAGCCGTAGCTTTTACGGCGGCCAATACCTAAGATTGGGCTCATGAAAACCCACCACGTCAAAGTCGGTTCACTCACCATCGGCAACGATCTGCCGCTCACGATCATTGCCGGTCCGTGCCAGATGGAAAGCCGTGCACACGCGCTGGAAGTAGCATCGGCCTTGAAAGAGATCGCGGCCAAAGCTGGCCTCGGGCTGATCTACAAATCCTCATTTGATAAAGCGAACCGCACCAGCGTTAGCGGCAAGCGCGGCATCGGCCTGAAAGACGCGCTGCCGGTTTTCGCCGAGATCAAAGAAAAGCTTGGTCTGCCCGTGCTTACCGACATTCACGAGATTGAACACTGTCAGCCGGTTTCGGAAGTGGTCGACGTGATGCAGATCCCGGCGTTCTTGTGCCGCCAGACCGATCTGTTGCTCGCTGCCGGCAATACAAAAGCCGCGATCAATGTGAAGAAGGGTCAGTTCCTCGCACCCTGGGATATGGCGAACGTCGTGTCCAAAGTTGAATCTACCGGCAACAAACGCATTCTGGTGACGGAACGCGGTGTGTCCTTCGGCTACAACACGCTCGTCACCGATATGCGTAGCCTGCCGATCATGGCCAAGACCGGGTATCCGGTCGTGATGGACGCAACCCACGCCGTGCAGCAGCCGGGCGGGCAGGGCACCAGCTCCGGCGGCGACCGCGCTTTTGCGCCGGTTATCGCGCGCGCGGCTGTGGCGGTTGGTGTGGCGGCGGTGTTCATGGAAACCCACCCCGATCCCGATCATGCGCCGTCAGACGGCCCAAACATGATCTACCTCAAGAACATGGCGGGTATCCTGGCCACGCTGAAAGCCTTCGACCAGGTGGCCAAGGCGAATCCTGTAGCGCTCGACTAAAACTTGAAATTGGTTTTTGCAGGGCTACTTACGGGCAGCCCTTAAACTTCAAACCTATAGTCGGTCATGGCCAAACTTCCTGAATCATCTCCGCTGCGCCCGCTGCCAACGCTGATCTTTGCGTCGCGCTGGCTGCAGGTCCCGCTTTATCTCGGGCTGATCGTCGCCCAGGGCGTTTACGTGGTGCTGTTCCTCAAGGAGCTGTGGCACCTCATCGCCGGTGCGGCCTCGTTCGGTGAACAGCAGATCATGCTGGTGGTCTTGGGCTTGATCGACGTGGTCATGATCTCGAACCTGCTCGTGATGGTGATCGTCGGCGGCTACGAGACTTTCGTTTCGCGGCTGGGCCTCAGCGGCCATCCCGACCAGCCGGAATGGCTGAGCCACGTCAACGCCAGCGTTCTCAAGATCAAGCTGGCCATGGCCATTATCGGCATTTCCTCGATCCACCTTTTGCGGACGTTTATCGAAGCCGGTAACCTGGGTTCGGACAACGCCTCGTACACAGAAACCGGCGTGATGTGGCAGACCATCATCCATTGTGCTTTTATTCTTTCGGCCGTCGGTATCGCTTTTGTCGATAAGATGAGCCAGCCACCAGAGGGGCACTAAAATCTAAGGGGAGGACGTCGCATGACCGCTCACAGAACCCAATTCGTTCCTAGTCGCCGACACGTTATCGCCTTTGCTTCTGCCCTAAGTGCTTCGGCTGTTTTACCGGCACACGCGGCGTCCACCATGCCGACCCGGAAAATTCCCAAAACCGGCGAAGCGCTGCCGGTCATTGGGCTTGGTTCCTCCAAAGCCGTTTCGCAGATTGGAACTGACGGACCCGGTGCGCTGACCGAAGTTCTGCGCACGCTTGCCGCTCACGGCGGCAAAGTTATCGACACGTGGCCGCGCAATCCCGAGAACGACGCGAAATTCGGCCAGATCATCAACACACCCGAGCTACGCTCGCGGCTGTTTATCACCAGCAAGATTGATCGCGTGGGGAAGGACGAGGGCATCGCCCAATTCCGCGAAGCGCAGAAGGCTTACGACCGCAAGACTCTCGATCTCATGCAGATTTTCAGCCTGACCGATCTCGCGACGCATTGGCCGACGCTGCGCGCCATCAAAGATGCGGGCGAGGCGCGCTACATCGGGGCGACGGTTTCCGAAGACAAACTCCACGATCAGCTCGAGGCCTTCCTGCGCAAAGAAAGCCCTGACTTCGTACAGACCAATTATTCGATCACCGAGCGCAAATCCGAAGCCAAGATCCTGCCGCTGGTGCAGGAGAAGGGCGTCGCCATCATGATCAACCGCCCGTTTATGAACGGCGCTTATTTCAGCAAACTCCAGGGCAAGCCGCTGCCGGCTTGGGCCAGTGAGTTCGACTGCAAGACTTGGGCGGAATTTTCGCTCAAATACATCCTCGCGCATCCGGCCGTGACCTGCGTGCTGACGGAAACCGCCGATGCCAAGCACATGGCGGAAAACGCCATGACGGCCTCGGGGCGTCTGCCCGACGCCGCCCAGCGCAAGCGGATGGCGGCTTACATCGACGAAGTGCTTTAGCTTTTCCTCCCCCTGAAAGGGGGAGGTCAGGTGGGGGTCGTTTATCCGAGCGCGAAAAGAAACGACCCCTCCCTAACCCTCCCCTTGCAGGGGAGGGAATAAGTGAGCGGGCCTTGACCTGAACCGGCTTTCCCGGCATCAACCGGTCACCTTTTACGCCACCGGAGGGGACCCCCATGAGCGCCATTATCGACATCGTCGGCCGTGAGATTCTGGACTCGCGCGGCAACCCCACTGTCGAGGTGGATGTGACGCTGGAGAGCGGCGCTTTCGGCCGGGCTGCCGTGCCCTCGGGCGCTTCCACCGGCGCTCACGAAGCCTCGGAACTGCGCGACGGCGATAAGAAGCGCTACGGCGGTAAGGGCGTGAAGAAAGCGGTCGCCGCCGTGAACGGGGAGCTGCACGCGGCGCTGGCAGGTCTCGACGCCGCCGATCAGGTCAAGATCGACCGCGCCATGATCGAGCTGGACGGTACGCCCAACAAAAAGCGCCTCGGCGCCAATGCCATTCTTGGTGTGTCGCTCGCGGTTGCGCGCGCGGCGGCGGTCAATGCGGGTTTGCCGCTATACCGCTACATCGGCGGTGCTGCGGCCCACGTGCTGCCGGTGCCGATGATGAACATCGTCAACGGCGGCGCGCACGCCGACAATCCCATCGACATCCAAGAATTCATGATCATGCCGGTCAGCGCGCGCACGGTCGCCGACGCGATCCGCATGGGCGCGGAAGTATTCCACGCCCTGAAGAAGCAACTGAAGGACGCCGGCCACAACACCAACGTTGGTGACGAAGGCGGCTTCGCGCCCAACCTGAAAAGCGCCGACGACGCTTGCGCTTTCATCATGAAATCCATCAAAGCTGCCGGGTACAAAGAAGGCCAGGACATCGTGCTGGCGCTGGATTCCGCCTCGACGGAATTCTTCAAGAAGGGCAAGTACGCCATGGAAGGCGAGGGCAAGACCCTCGACGCCAACGGCATGGTGAAATTCTACGCCGACCTGGTGAAGCGTTATCCCATCGTCTCGATCGAAGACGGCATGGCCGAAGACGACTTCGAAGGCTGGGCGGCTTTGACGGAAGCCCTCGGCGATAAAGTGCAGCTGGTGGGCGACGACCTGTTCGTCACCAACCCGAAGCGCCTGCAGGAAGGCATCGACAAGGGCCTCGCTAACTCAATCCTGGTGAAGGTCAACCAGATCGGCACGCTCACGGAAACTTTGGCTGCCGTCGAGATGGCGCACAAGGCGGGTTACACCGCCGTGCTGTCGCACCGCTCGGGCGAGACCGAAGACTCAACCATTGCCGACATCGCCGTGGCCACCAACTGCGGCCAGATCAAAACCGGCTCGCTGTCGCGTTCGGATCGTTTGGCCAAGTACAACCAGCTGATCCGCATTGAAGGCGATTTGGGTCCGGCGGCGGTGTACGGCGGTGCTGCGTTCAAGCGTCGCCGGAAGATCAAGGGTTAGTACAACCCTTACGAGTCTGCCGCGCGCCAACCTGAGTCATATTTGCCACACTTTATGACTCTGACCCGGAAAAATGAATCGTCCCGAATCGCGAGGGTTGACCGCATGACTCGCGCGTGATTCCCTGCGCATGTTCATTGTGTTTTGCAGGTTTATGGCAATGGCTCGGCGTCAGGACATCAGCAGAAGAGCGCATCAGATCATCGGCCCTTTGATGGGTGCGGCGATGATGGCCTACTTCGGTTACCACGCTGTGCAAGGCGACCGCGGTCTGCTCGCCTGGTGGAACCTGCGTTACGAGATCGTCAAAACCGACTTTGAACTCGCCCAAGTGACCGAAGAGAAGCAGGCGCTCGAACATCGCGTGGCGCTCTTAAGTCCCGCGAGCCTCGACCGCGACATGCTCGAAGAACGCGCCCGCGTGATGGTCGGTTCTGTCGCCCCGGATGACACCGTCGTCCCGATGCCGGCTTTGGATATTCCGAAGCCCACGCCCGCCGAGTAAACTCTCAGCCGACGTCGATAACAAAATCAAAGGTCGCGCTTAGAACGCCGTTTTCTCTCTTGAAAGCGCTCGGGTGGATCGTCGCTCCCGGCTTATTGGTCTTGAACTCATCTTCAGTCGGCAGACCAATTATATTGGTCACAAGAATGCCCGCTTTATCTTCATCGAGACGAACGCCCACCAAGTAGTGAAGATGGCGGCGAGGGTTGTAATACCCCGGCATGGTGGTCTCTAGGCGATAGCGACCATCGTCATCGGCATTTTGAAGCCCTCGAAAATTGAACCCCGCGTAGTCATAGAGGCCTTTTGAGTCAGTGTGCCAAAACTCTAGCCTAGCGTTTGCAATCGGCTGGCACTGTGGCGTCAACACACGGCCTGTAAGAGTCAGGCGCTCGCCTTCAATTGGTGAGCCTGGCCAGTCTTTTTTCCAGAAGTCGGTTCCTGGTTCGAGAAGCGACGTCCGCCGGGGTGATTCCGATCTGTATTCAGGAATGTTGTTCCAGCTCAAGATCGGCTTCAACGCAGCACTGCAGACATTCGGCTTCAACGTCTGCGGGCCAGACGCGGCATAAAGTGCGGACGGCGGCAGAAATGCTGCCCCGGTAATTGCTGCGCCTGAGGTCAACAAGCTCCGACGTGTTAGCATGACGAGGTTCCTGCGCTTGGGAAATCACCGACCAAACTATAATCTGCTGTCGCTGATCGTGCGGAATAGTTATCGCGCGCACCTCATCTACATATCATGCTATGTGTATAACTCTATTTCCGCGCCGATTCGGGCGTAAAACATAGTAAGCAATCTAATATTCGCTCTTCTTGCAGTTGCGATGCCGCGACGCAGCGTTAAAAACTGTCGCGGGTGGCCAAATCCGCGCAATTATTACCCTCACTCTCCCTGCCAGATTTCAATTTTGCTGCGATCGCAAATACTTATCTGACCTTTAGCTTGCCACCCCCAAAGCTCCGGCAATATTGTTTCGTCAATCACGGGAGACGCCAGTCGGGAGGTCTAAATGACGGCTAAGAAGGGGACTGCTTCCAAAAAGAGTCCGGTCGGCAGCAACAGCGCGCCGACGTCCGAAGAACTCATCAAATTCTATAAAGACATGCTGCTGATCCGCCGCTTTGAAGAGCGCGCCGGCCAGCTTTACGGCATGGGTCTCATCGGCGGCTTCTGCCACCTTTATATCGGCCAAGAGGCCGTGGTGGTCGGATTGCAAGCCTGCACCAACCCGGGCGACACGCTCGTCACCAGTTATCGCGATCACGGACACATGCTGGCCTGCGGCATGGACCCGAAAGGCGTCATGGCCGAATTGACCGGCCGCGCCACGGGATATTCGCGCGGCAAAGGCGGCTCGATGCACATGTTCAGCCGCGAAAAAGGTTTCTTCGGCGGTCACGGCATTGTTGCGGCGCAGGTGCCGATCGGGACCGGCCTCGCGTTTGCGCACAAGTACAAAGGCGACGGCGGCCTCTGCATGGCTTACATGGGCGACGGCGCCTTCAACCAAGGTCAGGTTTATGAGTCGCTCAACATGGCGTCGCTCTGGAACCTTCCGGTGCTCTACGTCGTCGAGAACAACAAGTACGGCATGGGCACCTCTGTCGAGCGCGCCTCGGCCTCGACCGATCTCGCCAGCCGCGGCCAGCCTTACAACGTCAAGACCATGACGGTTGACGGCATGGACGTGATCGCGGTGCGCGAAGCCGGCATGGAAGCTGTCGAGTACATGCGCGCGGGCAACGGACCGGTGCTGATGGAAGCCAAGACCTATCGTTATCGCGGTCACTCGATGTCCGATCCGGCCAAATACCGCACCAAAGAAGAGCTGCAGAAGATGCGCGTGGATCACGATCCCATCGAGCAGCTGCGCCAGGTGCTCATCAATAAAAAGTTGATGGACGATGACGCCTTCAAAGCTCTCGACAAGGACATCAAGGATGTCGTGATCGAAGCGGCCGAATTCGCGCAGACCAGCCCAGAGCCTGATCCGTCAGAGCTTTGGACCGACATCATCATCGCGGCTTAAAGCGCGGCGCGGGGAGAATACACATGGCTATCGACATTCTGATGCCGGCGCTGTCGCCGACGATGACTGAAGGCAAACTTTCTAAGTGGCTGGTGAAGGAAGGCGATCAGATTACGTCTGGCACCATCCTGGCCGAAATCGAAACCGACAAAGCCACCATGGAATTTGAAGCGGTGGACGAGGGACGGATCGGCAAGATTCTTGTGGCCGAAGGCACCGAGAACGTGGCGGTGAATGCGCCCATCGCGACCTTGCTGGTGGAAAACGAAAAGGCCGCGCCCGCGAAGGCTGCTGCCGAAGCTCCCGCCGCCAAAGCGCCCGCGGAAGCAAAAGCACCCAGCGCACCTGTTGCCGCTGCCCCCGCGCAAGAAGACACTCAATACGCCAAGTGGAAGACGCAGACCGTCCGCGAAGCCTTGCGCGACGCCATGGCCGAAGAAATGCGCCGCGACCCCAACGTGTTCCTGATGGGTGAAGAAGTCGCCGAGTACCAGGGCGCTTACAAAATCAGCCAAGGCTTGCTCGAAGAATTCAGCGCGAAGCGCGTCATCGATACGCCTATCACCGAACATGGTTTCACAGGCCTTGGCGTTGGTGCGGCCTTCGGCGGCCTGGTTCCGATTATCGAGTTCATGACCTTCAACTTCGCCATGCAGGCGATGGACCAGATCATCAACTCTGCGGCTAAGACGCTTTACATGTCTGGCGGTCAGATGGGTTGTCCCATCGTGTTCCGTGGCGCGAACGGCGCTGCGGCCCGCGTGGCTGCCCAGCACTCGCAATGTTACGCGAGCTGGTACGCC
Organism: Fidelibacterota bacterium; assembly: GCA_947476895.1. GTDB lineage: Bacteria > Pseudomonadota > Alphaproteobacteria > Rhodospirillales > Rhodospirillaceae > SHVO01. The sequence goes on from CANJRX010000007.1 coordinate 20,706, forward strand.
CACGTGCCGGGCTTGAAAGTTGTCGCACCTTGGTCGGCGGCTGACGCGAAGGGCTTGCTTAAAGCTTCGATCCGCGATCCGAACCCGATCATCTTCCTGGAAAACGAAATCCTCTACGGCCAAAGCTTCCAGGTTCCCGACGTGGAAGACTTCGTGCTGCCCATCGGCAAGGCGAAGATCGAACGCGCGGGCAAAGATGTCACTATCGTCGCGTTCTCGATCATGGTCGGCAAAGCCTTGAAGGCGGCGGAAGAACTCGCGGCAGCCGGCATCGACGCCGAAGTCATCAACCTTCGCACCATCCGTCCAATGGACACGGCCACGATCCTGGCCTCGATCCAGAAGACTAACCGCTGCGTCACCTGTGAAGAAGGCTGGGCGTTCTCCGGCATCGGCGCGGAAATTGCCGCGACTATCATGGAACAGGCGTTTGATCATTTGGACGCACCGGTGTTGCGTGTCGCGGGCAAGGATGTGCCCATGCCTTACGCCGCCAACCTGGAAGCGCTCGCGCTGCCGCAAGTCGCCGACATCGTCGAAGCGGCGCGTGCCGTGTGTTACCGGTAAGGAGCACACATCATGCCCATTCAAATCCTGATGCCAGCCCTTTCGCCCACGATGACCGAGGGCAAACTCGCCAAGTGGCTGAAGAAAGAAGGCGACAAAATCTCGAGCGGCGACGTGATCGCCGAGATCGAAACCGACAAAGCGACCATGGAAATGGAAGCCGTCGACGAAGGCACCTTGGGAAAGATCATCATTCCCGAAGGCACCGAAAAAGTTTTGGTCAACGAACCCATCGCGGTGCTGTTGCTGGAAGGTGAAAGCAGCGGGGCGACTGCGCCGGCTGCTAAAGCCCCCGCAGCTGCGACACCCGCTCCGGCGGCGGCTCCTGCTGTTGCAAAACCTGCGACGGCTCCCGCTGCTGCGCCTGCTGCGAAGCCGCAAGCTTCGAGTGGAACGCGTGTGTTCGCAAGCCCGCTCGCGAAACGCGTCGCGGCCAACGCCGGTATCGACCTCGCTTCCATCAAAGGCAGCGGCCCGCAAGGCCGCATCGTGCGCGCCGACGTGGATCAAGCTGTTGCCGGCGGCGGCGCCAAAAAAGCTGCGCCGAAAGCTGCGGCCGCTTCAGGTCCTGTGCCCGACTTTGGTCAGCCCTATACGGAAGTGCCCCACACCGGCATGCGCAAAGTCATCGCGCAACGCCTGTTGGAAGCCAAGACGACGATCCCGCACTTTTATCTCACCATCGATTGCAACATCGACGAGATTATCAAGGTGCGCAAAGAGCTGGCCGAAAGCGGGGTGAAGGTCTCGGTCAACGATTTCGTTGTCAAAGCCAGCGCGCTGGCCTTGCGCAAAGTACCGCAAGCTAACGCCAGCTGGACTGATGATGCTGTGCGCCTTTACACGAACGTCGATATCTCCGTTGCCGTCGCCACGCCGGACGGTCTCATTACGCCGATCGTGCGCAATGCCGACAAAAAAGGCCTCGCAGCGATTTCGGCGGAAGTGAAAGATCTTGCATCGCGCGCCAAGGCCAAGAAGCTGAAGCTCGAAGAGTTCCAGGGCGGCGGCTTCTCGATCTCCAACCTTGGTATGTTCGGGATCAAAGAATTCTCGGCCATCGTCAATCCGCCGCAGGTTTGTATCCTGGCGGTGGGGGCTGGCAGTGAACGCGCTGTGGTCAAAAACGGCGCGATCACCATCGCCAACGTCATGACCTGCACGCTGTCGTGCGATCACCGTGTTGTGGACGGAAGCGTGGGCGCGGAATTCCTTCAGGCATTCCAGGCGCTCATCGAAAACCCGATCCGCATGATCTTATAGGCCGCGCCATGACAGACACGAATTTCGATCTCATTGTCGTTGGCGGTGGACCGGGCGGATATACCGCCGCCATCCGCGCCTCGCAGCTGGGCATGAAGGTTGCGCTGGTCGAGAAAGAGAATCTCGGCGGCATCTGTCTCAACTGGGGCTGTATTCCGACCAAGGCTTTGCTGCGCACGGCCGAGGTGTATCACCTCATGCATCGCGCTAAGGAATTTGGGCTGAAGGCCGACAACATCGGTTTTGATATCGAAGCCGTGGTGAAACGTTCACGCGGTGTTGCGTCGCAGCTCAACGCCGGCGTCAAACACCTGATGAAGAAGAACAAGGTCACGGTGTTTGATGGCCATGCCAAGCTCTCTGGCAAGGGTAAGCTGAACGTGACCAAAGACGGCAAGCCCGTTGTGGACCTCACGGCCAAGAACATCATTCTCGCGACCGGTGCTCGCGCCCGGGAACTTCCCGGTTTGGAAGCCGACGGCAAGTTGGTGTGGAACTATCGTCACGCCATGGTGCCGACGTCGTTCCCGAAAACTTTGCTCGTCATTGGTTCTGGCGCTATCGGCATCGAATTCGCCAGCTTCTATCAAACCCTTGGCTGCAAAGTGACCGTGGTCGAAGTGCTCGACCGCATCGTACCGGTGGAAGACGCGGAAATCTCCGCCATCGCCCATAAGCAGTTTGAAAAGCAAGGCATGGTCATCAAGACCAAAGCCGTTGTGAAAAGCCTGAAGCGCAACGCTAATGATGTGGTTGCCACCATCGAGCAAAACGGCAAGAGCGAGCAGTTTACGTTTGAGCGCGTGATCTCAGCCGTGGGCATTGTCGGCAACGTCGAGAACTTGGGTCTCGAAGGCACCAAGATCAAAGTTGAGAAGACGCACGTCATCGCCGGCCAATACTGCGAAACCGACGAGCCGGGCGTTTACGCCATCGGCGATCTTACGGGTCCGCCGTGGCTCGCGCACAAAGCCGGCCACGAAGCTGTGATCTGCGTCGAAAAAATCGCCGGCCAGCATCCGCATCCGTTGAACGTTCTCGGCATTCCGGGTTGCACCTACTGCCATCCGCAGATCGCCAGCGTCGGTCTCACCGAACAGGCGGCCAAGGATAAGGGCTATCAGGTGAAGGTCGGCCGCTATCCATTCATCGCCAACGGCAAAGCCATTGCGCTTGGCGAGACGCAAGGCCTGGTCAAAACCGTATTCGATGCGAAGACCGGCGAATTGCTTGGGGCGCACATGGTTGGCCCCGAAGTCACCGAAATGATTCAGGGTTACGCCATCGCTAAGACGCTGGAAACCACCGAGCAGGAATTGATGCACACGGTATTCCCGCATCCGACATTGTCGGAAATGATGCATGAGTCGGTTTTGGATGCCTACGGCCGCGCGATAAATATGTGATGAAACGCAAACAACAACATCGCCAGTGGTTCTTGCCTGCATGCCTAGGGCTGGCGGCGATTGTCGGTGTGTCCAGCGCCTGTTTGGCGGTGCCTAACGACACGGCACCTGCCGATAAAAAGGCCGAGGTTGTGGTTACGCCCTGGCAATCGCAATGCGCGGCTGACACGTGCACCCTTAGCCATACTATCGGCGCACAAGATGCGGACGCCATTCACGCCGTGTTTTCGGTCGATAAAAAGACCGCAGCGGTCACTGTCGTCACATTCGACGTGCCCGCTGACGCCGAAAAAGTACGCGGCATCACCATTTCATTCGGAAGCGCACCTGGGCCCGAAGGAAAAGTATCGCTGGCCCCTGGCACGTCCGTCGTATTGGCCTTAAGTGGCTGCGATGACAAAAAATGCACCACGGAGATCCACGGTGGAAAGATCGACGTGGGTAAGCCCGATATGTACGACGTGACCCGCAATTTCCTGAGACACGGCCATTTCTTTATCGGCTTCTACCGCGCCGGTAATTTTGTCGGCAAAAATATGTCGCTCGCGGGTTTCGGACGAGACTATGCGGGCCTCTTGGCGAAGATCAAAAGCGGAAAATAAAACCGGCTATGAGCAAAGTCGAAAACATTGCTGAGAACCTGCCGCGCGCACCCAAGCCAAATTGGCTGAGGGTGAAGGCGCCGACGTCGCCGGAGTACCACGCGACGCGCAAGCTCATGCGCGACCTGAAGCTGCACACGGTCTGCGAAGAAGCGGCGTGCCCGAACATCGGCGAGTGCTGGAAGCAAAAGCATGCCACCATGATGATCTTGGGTGACATCTGCACGCGCGCTTGCGCCTTCTGCAATGTCAAAACCGGAAAACCGGGTAATGTGGATGCCGAAGAGCCGGCGCATGTTGCCGAAGCGGTGCACAACCTCGGTCTGCGCCACGTTGTCCTGACCTCGGTCGACCGTGACGATCTTGACGACGGTGGCGCGAACCACTGGGTAGAGGTTATTAAGGCCGTACGCGCGGCCAACCCGAATACAACGATTGAAGTTTTGACGCCTGATTTCCGTAAAAAACTCGGCATGGTCGATCTGGTCGCTCAGGCGCGTCCTGACGTTTACAACCACAACCTCGAAACCGTGCCGCGGCTTTACCGGAAAATCCGCGCCAGTGCGCGCTACTTCACCAGCTTGCGTCTGCTGGAACGCGTGAAGGAAATCGAGCCTGCCATGTTCACCAAATCGGGCATCATGGTTGGCTTGGGCGAGATGAAGGAAGAAGTGCTGCAGGTCATGGACGACATGCGTGCGGCCAACGTCGACTTCCTGACCATCGGCCAGTACCTGCAACCCACGCCGCGCCACGTCGCCGTCGATCGCTTTGTGACGCCTGATGAGTTCGCCGAATACGAACGCGTCGCCCGCGCCAAGGGATTCCTGATGGTGTCAGCCAGCCCGCTGACCCGTTCGTCTTATCACGCCGATTCCGACTTCGCACAACTGCGCGAAGCCCGCGAAAAACAACTCGGGATCTAAGCTTTATGCCCACCCACAGCGAAACCCGGCTGCTGCCTTACACGCCGGAGCAGGTTTATGCACTGGTGGCGGATGTTGAGCGGTATCCTGAATTTCTGCCCTGGTGCCTCGCGTGCCGCATCTCGAAGCGTGAGTCGCCCACGTCTTTCACCGCCGATCTGGTGGTCGGGTTTAAAATGGTGCGCGAGCAGTTCACGTCGCGCGTGACGCTGAAGCCCATTGAGGAGATTACGGTCACCTATCTCAGCGGCCCGTTTGAGCACCTGACGAACGAATGGAAGTTTGCGCCGGCAGAGGGCGGCACATCCGTGCACTTTTATCTATCGTTCGAATTCAAATCGAAACTGTTACAGGCGCTGATCGGCCTTCTGTTTGAGGAAGCCGTGCACCGCATGGTTTCAGCTTTTGAAGCTCGCGCCGCGAAGCTTTACGGCAAGCCTGCACTCTAGGCGGAACTCCCACCTCCGGCGGACGTTGAACTCCTACATAGGAGGCTTCAATGGCCAAATGCGAGAAATGCGGTAATGATTACAAAGGCAGCTTCGAAGTCGTCATGGCGGGGGAAACCCACACCTACGACAGTTTCGAATGCGCGATCGCTGCCTTAGCGCCCCCTTGCGCCCACTGCGGGTGTAAAATTATCGGACACGGCGTGCAGTCAAACGACAAACTCTTTTGCTGTAACCACTGCGCCAAGAGCGTGCACCTGGCGGCAGCGTCTTAGTCCGCAGGTTCTTCTTTTAGACTGTGCAGCAGCATTTCCATGGCCGCGCCCACGGCGGCCCGGCGGATGTCGCTGCGCGTTCCAGCAAAGACATAGCGCTTCACCATGGCGTCGCGATCGGTTTGCGCGAGGGCCATATAGACCAAACCCACGGGCTTTTCTTTTGTGCCACCGTCGGGGCCGGCGATGCCGGTGATCGACACGGCCATGTCGGCGTCGGTCTGGGCGAGGGCACCTTCGGCCATGGCCGAGGCCACAAGATCACTTACGGCCCCCATGCTGGCGATGGCATCACGCGGCACGCCCAACAGGCGCGATTTGGATTCATTGGAATAGGTGATGAAACCGCAATCCATCACCTCGGACGAACCCGCGTGTGCCGTGAGGCAACCGCCCAGCAAACCACCAGTGCAGGATTCAGCTGTAACAATGCGCTTCTTGCGCGCCTTGGCGGCGTTCAAGACGTCCTTCGCCAAGTCGGTGAGGTCCGCAGGAAGATCATTCAGTAAAGGCATTGATTCTTCTAATCCTCGGCTCAGAAATATGTTGTCCAAACATACTGCAGGCCAATCAATATGCCAGCGGCATAAAGGCCTGCGAGGACGTCATCGAGCATGATGCCAAGGGCACCAGGAACATGTTGATCGGCCCAACTGACCGGCCACGGTTTGTAAATGTCGAACAGGCGGAACAGGCCGAAGCCCAACGCGTACCAAATGACATTTAGCGGCACCACCGAGAGGGTGATCCAAAGACCGACAACTTCGTCGATCACAATCCACTGCGGGTCGGCAGCGTCAGGCGTGCTCTGCAAATAGCGCTTGGTGTAAATCATTCCAAGCACGAACGGGATGATCGCGGCCAGCGCCAGAACGTTTGCACCGGCGAACCAGACAATGCCGGCGGCCATGGGCAGGGCGTTCAGCGAGCCGATCGTGCCGGGCGCGTGATAGGAAAATCCAGCGCCGAACCATGTGAGAAACATGAGGCCCTTCGGCCACGGCTTGCGCCAATCCGGGCCCCCGATCCGCCAGCCGTTTTCCAGCATCAACGGTTCATAGGGCACAGCTTGGTCTGAATCTGCGGGCGGGGCGGAAGGACGAGGCTTAACGGACATAGGCTAAGAACTTCTCGGACTCTTAGGGGCTGTGGATAGATGCCACATTAAGGTATTGACAGGCCTTGGCAAAATGTCTTTGGAAACATAGTTAACTCATTGAAATTACAATTAAAAGTAGACTTTTACTTTCTCTTTGAATTTCTGGGTTAGAGTCGGCAGGATAAGACCAGCGGCTTGCTCTTCCCGAGCGTCACCGGCGTTACGCCTGGTCGCTGTTGTCGGCAGAAAGATTGATGTCTGTCCGGCACGGCGAGCGGTTGTTGCGTTGCAAAAAGAACGGGAGCCTTCTCACGCGGGGAAGGACTTCAAGGGAAACGTAGGGCGCTAAACTCAGGGATAAAAAAACTAAAAATCCTGAGCGCTACTGAACGGGTGTCATCAGTATAAGAGGGGCGGCGTGTTCTCAGGCAAACAACACTCGAAGTTTGACCCGCAGGATCGTGGGCTGAACCGAGTACAAAAACTACTGCAGCGTTTCTTCCCAGAGCGCCAATTGATCGTGCGTTCGGGCGAGCGCATGCGGACGCTTCGGTTGTCCACCAATCGCCAGGCCGTCATCGTTTCGGTGAGCATGGTTATTGGAACCTGGACGCTGTTCAGCTCCGGCCTCGCCATGAACCACTCTGAGCGCATCAGTGCGAAGAACATCGAAATCAAAGACGCGCGCATGGGTTACGAGCAGCTGCTCGCTCAGGTGTCGATTTACAAGGAACGCGTCGCCGACCTGACCAAGGACTTAGAGAGTAATTACCAGCAATCATTGGCCTTAGTTGATCGTGAGTCCGAGCTTCTGAAGAACAAAGCCGTCGAAATGAATGGCCGCGCCGACAAGAAAACCGGTCTGGTCGCGAAGCTTAAAAGCCGCGCCAAAGATGCGCTGATCGATCCGGCCGGCGCATTGACCGGCGACACAGGCGACGTCGATCTCGTTCTCAACAAAACCAAACTTGATCGCGGCCACGCCGACGAAAAACGCAAGAACCTGCTCTCGGAACTTGCCGACCTTGAAGACTCGATGGTCGACGTCGTTGGACACCACCAGAAAACCCCGTTCATCGCGACCGACAGCTTGGAACTTCGCCAGGTTGTTCTGCAGCGTGACATGGCGTTGTCCGAGCGCGAGAACCTCTCGCAGAAAGTCGGCTCGCTGGAAAATCAGATCCGCGAGATGGAGAGCAATCAGCTGCTGCTCTATCACCGCTTCTCTGAAGTGACTGAAACCAAAATCTCCGACATCGAAGCGTCGCTCAGCGTCACCGGTCTCGACATCGATCTTTTGGCCAAGCGTCAGAAGGCGTTTGCGGGGCAGGGCGGTCCGTTTATTCCGCTCGATCAGGCCGCGCGCGATTCGGGTCCCTTGCAGGAGTCGCTCAATCAGCTGAATGCGAATGTCGACCGACTCACCGATCTGCAGAGTCTCATTGTTCGTTTGCCGCTGGATTCCCCGGTCAAGAATTTCGAGATCAACAGCAGCTTTGGCGTGCGCCGCGATCCTTTCACAGGCGCAACGGCCCAACATCTTGGGCTTGATATGGGCGCCGCATACAAGTCGTCGGTGGTCAGCCCCGGCGAGGGAAAAGTAGTTCACGCCGGTTGGGATGGCAGCTATGGTCGCATTGTTGAAATCGATCACGGTATGGGGCTCGTGACGCGGTACGGCCATATGGCCCGCGTCAACGTCAAAGAAGGGGACAAAGTCGTTCGCGGCAGTGTTCTCGGACAGCTCGGTTGCAGCGGCCGTTGCTCAGGTCCGCATACGCATTATGAAGTGCTCTACAACGGTCAGCACTTGAACCCTTTGAAGTTTTTAAAGGCCGGTAGTGATGTTTTCAAAAAACGCTAAGGCAAGTAACGGCAACGGTCACGCGACAGATACGCGCGCGGAAATGACTGTTAAAGCCGTGCCCTCTATCATCAGCGCGGACCTGTCGATTGAGGGCAACCTCAATTCCGGCGGCGAGATTCAAGTCGACGGCGTGGTGAATGGCGACATTCGTTGCAAGGCGTTGATCGTCGGCGTTAAGGGATCCGTTGTCGGTGAAGTTGTTGCGCAGACGGTGCGTATGCACGGCGCCATCAAAGGCATGATCCGTGCGAAAAGCGTGTTCTTGGCGTCCACCGCACGTATGTCGGGCGACGTTGAACACGAAAGCCTCGCCATCGAGCCAGGTGCTTACATGGAAGGCCACTGCAAGCGCATCACCGAAACTGCACCCTCGACGGTCGTCGAAGTGCCGCGCGCGGCAGACCGTGCCTTGATCGGCAGCGCCCGCGTTGGCGGCATGCCGAAACCGGCGATCGCCGCGACCTAAAAAATTCTGTCATGAGATGAGAAAAAAAAGGCCGGATGTGATCCGGCCTTTTTTATTTTGGGTCTGTTCTTTTCCTCCCCCTGAAAGGGGGAGGTTAGGAGGGGGTCGTTATCTGTTCCAGCAAAACGACCCCTCCCTGACCCTCCCCTTGCAGGGGAGGGAATAAAACAAACTACTGGTGCCTTACCAATTCCGCTTCCAGGGTTTTCTGAATCTGCGGTGTGCCTTTGAGAACGGCGCGATAGATCATGACGTTCTCCATGATCCGCTGCACATAGTTGCGGGTTTCGCCGAAGGGGATTTGCTCGACCCAATCTATGGGGTCCACAGCAGGATCGCGCGGATCGCCGAATTGTTTGATCCATTGCTTGGGACGATTGGGTCCGGCGTTATAAGCCGCCGCGGCGAGAATGTAGGAACCGTCGAAGGTATCCACCAGCGTGTTCAAGTAGACCGAACCGAGGCGCAGATTATAAGCGCCGTCGGTGGTCAGGCGTTTTTCGGCGTAAGCTTGTTTGGTTGATTTCGCCAAAGCCTTTGCTGTCGGCGGCATCAATTGCATCAGGCCGCGTGCACCTACACCGCTTTGCGCAGCTACATCGAAATTGCTTTCCTGCCGCGCGATGGCGAGCACCAAGGCTTTCTCGGGCGCGTCTGAATAACTGTAAGCCGGCGCCGGGTAGCCGTATTTGACCAACGTGATTTTTTCGCGGGCGGCGTTACGGGCGATGATGACGCCCAAATCCGTGCGCGCAAAACGGCCGACAAGTTCAGCCGTCATCTGCCGGTCGCTGGCAGACGCTGCATTGTCGGTCAGCGCTTGCGCAAAGGCACGCTGATAGACTTTTGCGTCCACATCCATCAAGTAGCGTAAAGCGCGAGTGATTTCGTTGGTGTTAAACGCTGCGCGCTCTTCCGGCGTTGGCGCAGGGTCATCCGGCAACTGCGGAATGGTGTCGCCTTGAAGACGGGCCAGCGCCAGCTGCCCATAATACGTGGTCACGAAAGCCGCCGCGCGCTGATACCATTCGGCCGCAAGATCGGGTCGATTCAGATAGTCCATCGTGCGCCCGGTCCAATAGGCACCGCGCGAAAGGCTTGGCGGCGTCTGCACGGAGTCATAAACTTTTTCGAAATGCGCGAGCGCGGTCTCGCCGTCCTTCAGGAAGCGGAGCGCAATCCATCCCGCCAGCCACTCGGCTTCCGAGACGCTTACGGAATCAAGGCTGCCGTGGTGCTTTGCCAAGGCATAGGCCTCAGTGATGTTGCCTTCAGCCAACGCGTCGCGGGCCAGCGCATTGCGTTCACGCCACCACAAATCGGGGCGAGGGCCGCCGGCGGCAAATTCCGGCACCAGCTTGCGGGCGCCCGGTTCGTCGTCGTGTTCACGCCGCCATTTGACGCGGCTATAAAGCAAACCTGAATCGTTCTGCAGGGCCTGCGGTACAGCAGAGACAGCAGCATCGGGATTGCCTTTGCTGGTGATCATCACAATGCGCGCCCGCGCGACGGCGGCATGACCCGGGTCGACATAAGGCATCAGGCGTTCAGCTGCCGAGGTTTGTTCGTCATAAAGAATGCGGTCGATGCGCAACCAATGATCTTCGGGCGTCAGAATTGATCTGAACTCCGTCAAGAAAACGCGCTCGTCTTCTTTATTAAGTGCGCCAGTGGTCCAAGCTTCGCGTGCCAAGGCGTGCGCTTGCTCGGTCTTGCCTTCGGCCAAGAGCGCGCGCGCGTAAGCGGCTTTACCGGCGTTTGAGAGGGGCGGGTTGCTTTCAAACCAGGTGGCCACCGCAGCCAATGAGTCTGACTGATCGATGGCGTCTTCGGCGCGGCGGCGGATGTCGTTGGCGTTGGGCCACTTAGGATTAGCGGTGATAAAGGCCACGCGCTCAGCAAAGCCGGCATGAGGACCCGGTTCGCGCAGGAAAGCCCATTCGATGATTTTACTGAGCAGCGGATTGCGCGCGAGCGCAACGGTTGCGCGCGCCTTAGACCAATCGCGCTTTTGGGCCTGTTTGATGGCCTGGGTGAGAACATCCTTTTCCCGCGCTGTCAGGGCGGGCAGTTCCGGGATGACCACTTGTACGGCGGGTGCGGACGCGGCGGCGGCCTTCGCCGCAGGCACCGGCGGTTTACGCTCGGGGAGGATGACTTTCGCGGGCTCGGCTGCGTTGCCAGGAACTGCAAACAGGCCCGCAAGGGCCGCTAAAATAGCCAAAGCCGCAGGCATTCCGCGGGTTTGCCTGTTGATCCTCAAAGTTGAATGCGTAGGTCGCGTCGTCATATGAGCCAAGATGACAATAATAGCGCACATGGCAAGGCTTGATCACGTTGCGAGACTGCCATAAATCGGGATAACGGGCCCATACTGTAAAAGGTTCAATGCCTTGTAGCGCTGCCGCCCGCACGGTAATGTCCGCCCCGGCTGCCGGATCTGTTACATCCGGCGCCGTTCAACGCGAGGAGCGACCCATGTTTCGCGGTTCTATTACCGCCCTTATCACGCCCTTCAAAAAGGGCAAAGTTGACGAGCAGGCCTTCCAGGATTTCGTCAACTGGCAGATCGAAGAGGGCTCTCACGGCCTGGTGCCTTGCGGCACCACGGGCGAATCCCCGACTCTGACCCATGAAGAGCACAAGCGCGTCGTTGAGCTTTGCGTCGAGGCTGCTGCCGGCCGCGTGCCGGTGATCGCCGGCGCGGGTTCCAACTCGACCGCCGAAGCCATCGATTTCACCAAGCACGCCAAGCAGGCCGGCGCAGCCGCCGCCTTGGTTGTGACGCCCTATTATAACAAGCCGACGCAGGAAGGCTTGATCCTGCACTACGAGGCGATCGCCAACGCCGTCGACTTGCCGATCATCATTTACAACATTCCTGCGCGCTGCGTGGTCGATATGTCGGTCGAGACCATGGCCAAGCTGGCGGAGCATGACAACATCGTCGGCGTGAAAGACGCCACCAACGATCTGTCCCGCCCGCAACGCATGCTGCAGTTGGTGGGGCCTAAGTTCTGCCACCTTTCCGGCGAAGATGGCACGGCCATCGGCTTCCTCGCGCAAGGCGGCGTGGGCTGCATTTCGGTGACCGCCAACATCGCACCGCGCCTGTGCGCGACGTTGCAGGATTCATGGCACCTCGGCACCTACGAAGACGCCTTCCGTGTGCGCGATATTCTCGCGCCGCTGCATGAGTCGATGTTCGTGGAAACCAATCCTGCGCCCGTGAAATTTGCCGCCAGCTTGCTCGGCAAATCCGAACCCGATGTGCGTCTGCCGCTCGCGCCGCTCAAGCTCAAGAGCAAAGCCCGGATTGAAGAGGCCATGCGCGCTGCCGGCCTTCTGAACTAAAGCACGGATGGCAAAAGGCCTCATCTCGCATGGTCCGGTCGCGCAAAATCGAAAAGCGCGCCACGACTACGCGATCATAGATACCTTCGAAGCCGGCATCATGCTGACGGGCAGTGAGGTGAAATCCTTGCGCCTGGGCCGTTGCACGCTGGCGGAAGCTTTCGCGCAGCCCGAAGGTGGCGAGCTGTTCCTGGTCAATATGCATATTCCGAGCTATCCGGGCGCCAGCCACTTTCAGCATCCAGAATTGCGCAAACGAAAGCTGCTGCTGAACCGCAAGGAAATCGACAAGCTCATGGCCGCCGTCGGCCGCCAAGGCATGACGGTGGTGCCGCTTGGCCTCTACTTCAACGACAAGGGCTTGGCAAAAGTGCAGCTCGGTCTGGCCAAGGGCAAGACCGGCATCGACCGCCGCGAAGATATCAAAAAACGCGAATGGCAGCGCGAGCAGGCCCGGGTGATGCGGGCGAAAGGCTAGACGCCGAATGGCCGATGACCCGGTCGACACTGAAGGCCCTCACGCAGACGTGAACGCCAAGCTGGTGCGGACAAAAGAGCAGTGGGCCAAGGATGGCCGTGCGCTCACCGGCACGTCCAGCGATCCCAAACGCGACCGCCGCCCACCGGGCCAGCGCATTACCCAAGACTTTCCTGTGCTCGATCTTGGCATCCAGCCCAATTTATCCCAGCGGGAATGGGCTTTATCGGTGGCCGGGCAGGTGGCCCATCCCCTGAAATGGGACTGGGAAGCCTTCATGGCTCAGCCCCAAGTCAGTTACCTTAATGACATTCACTGCGTTACAACCTGGTCAAGGTACGACAATACCTGGGTCGGCGTGCCGATGCGGACCTTGCTGGCCGAGGTAAAACCCCTACCTTCGGCCAAGTACCTAATGGTAAAAAGTTATGACGGATATGCGACGAATATCCCTTTGGCCGACGTGGACCGCGACGATGTTTTCATCGCTCATAGCTGGCAAGGCAAACCCCTCGACCGCGATCATGGCGGGCCCGTTCGCTTGGTTGTTCCGCACCTCTACTTTTGGAAGAGCGCCAAGTGGATCCGGCACATCACGTTCATGGACAAGGATCAGCCGGGATATTGGGAAGCGCGCGGTTACCACATGCGCGGAAATCCTTGGGATGAAGAGCGGTATGGTTAAGTTCACAAGCGCCCTCGCGCTGGCTGCCGCTCTGTTGTCGGGAGGCTCCGCCATGGCCAAGAACGCTTACGAATTTTCCTTCGAGACCATCGAGGGCAAGCCGCTGCCGTTGGCGCAGTACAAAGGCAAAGCGGTGCTGGTGGTCAACACCGCGTCCTTCTGCGGCTTCACGCCCCAATACGAAGGCTTAGAGAACGTCTACAAAGCCTACAAAGGCAAAGGCCTCGTCGTCCTCGGTATTCCCGCCAACAATTTCGGCGGCCAGGAACCGGGCACCAACGAAGAAATCAAAAGCTTCTGTGAATCAAAATACGACGTCGACTTCCCCCTGGCCTCGAAGGTTTCGGTGAAGGGCGACGACGCGCATCCGTTCTATAAGTGGGCGAAAGAAGTTCTGGGCGCGGATCAGGCCCCGAAGTGGAACTTCCACAAATACCTGATCGACGCCAAAGGCGATCTGGTCGCATCATTCCCCACCAAGATCGTCCCCGACGCGCCGGAAATCACCAGCGCCATCGACCGCGCGATTGCGGCGAAGCCGTAGTCTTTAAGAATACGCCGCGATGCGGCCCACGGGCTTGAAGCCGATGCGCTCGTAGAGCGCGCGGCCGGATTCCGGTGTTTGCAGTCCAGCGACGCGCAGGCCTGCCTTTTTGGCTTCCTTCAACGCACTAATCAGCAGTGCGCCGGCGTAGCCTTTGCCGCGGGTGCTGGCTAAGGCGGCCATGGCGTAGAAGTTGATGATGCCGTGGGCGTTGAAAGCTTCCAGCACGGCCACGGGCTCATTGTTGACGTAGCCGACATAGAGGCGGAGCGGCGAGGCGGGTGCGGTTACGGCTTCCTTGGTATCGGCGAAAAAGGTTTTGATGTGCTCGTCCGGCGGCGTGGTGGAGTTGGCCAACACCTCGGCGAAATGTTCGACGGCGGCGGCGGTCGCGACGCGCTTGATGTCAAAGCCCGAGGGCAGGTTACCTGGCACGTTGCCGGTATCGAGCGGCATGGCCATGATCCATTCTTCTTCCGGGCAGGTCAGGCCCAGGTCTTTCAGCGCCGGCTCCATGGCGCCGTGTCCCGACAGCGGACCCAAAACCCAGGTGAAGGGCGCGGACTTGGACTTGAAACGCTTCACCGCCGCTTCGATGCGGTCCAAGGCAAAACGGGGATGAAGGGTGGAGCGGCCGATGGTGTTCAGGCTTTTGGCCGGCAGGCCGGAATCCACCAGCAGCAAGTCGGAGGTATCCTGTACTTCGGCATCTTTACGGGCTTTGGCCAGGAACGATGCCCGGTCCCAGAAGTTGGTCTCGAAAGCCTTTAAGATAGTCGCGCGATCCATACCAAACTAACTCGCATTCAGGTTGCAGATATCGCCCGTTCGAGGGCGGCATGAAACATCGGCGCCGTCAGTCTGCCCGTGTTCACGTTGTAACGTGAACAGTGGTAACTGTCAGTAATTGATAGTTTATTGTTAAAACGGTGGGTCGCTTCATGGGCGAACGGGTACTGCGACTTCTTCAGCCCAAAGGTATTCATGACCGCGTCGTGGGCGATGCGTCCCAACACCAAAATGGACTTGAGGCGGGGCATGGCGTTGATTTCGTCGATCAGGAAGGGGCGGCAGGTGTTCTGCTCCTGCGGCGTGGGCTTGTTGGCCGGCGGGACGCAGCGCACGGCATTGGTGATGCGGCAGTCCACCAGCTCGAAACCATCGTCGCTTTCCGCCCCGTAGGTGCCGCGTGCCCGGCCATACTTGAGCAGGCTGGGGTATAAAAGCTCGCCGGCGTAGTCACCGGTAAAGGGGCGGCCGCTACGGTTGGCACCCCGTAATCCGGGGGCAAGGCCGACCACCAGAAGGCTCGCATCCATGGACCCGAAAGCCGGCACCGCGCCGTTGTACCAGTCCGGAAACTGACGGCGGTTTTCCATACGGAACTCCACCAGCCGCGGGCAGAGCGGGCAGTCGCGAGGAGGTTGTTTGAAGGCGGAGGGTGAGGGTGCTTTAGGCATTTAATATAATATGTATACAAAACAATGTTATGCATACCATAGTTAAAGTATAAAATTAGATCGTAAAGAGCCTGTAAGGAACGCTATAGAGGCTTATAGCAAGGGACGAGCGAAAGTCTGAAATGATTCTAATCGGGATCGGGAGCAATTTGACCAGCGCCGCGGGCGGGCCTTTGGCCACCTGCGAAGCGGCTTTAGCGCGCCTGGAAGCCGAAGGGGTCAAAGTCCTGGCACGGTCGCCCTGGTATGAGACCGCCCCGGTGCCGGTTTCGGACCAGCCGTGGTTCGTGAATGGGGTAGCCAATGTCGAAGCCACCCTCGACCCCGCGAAGCTTCTGGACCTGTTACACCGCATAGAAGCGGAATTCGGCCGGGTGCGGGGTGAGCTCAACGCCTCCCGGACCCTCGATTTGGACCTTTTGGCCTACGGCAATCTGGTGTGGCAGGAGAGTGCGCCTTTAATGCCGCATCCCCGGATGCACGAAAGGGCCTTTGTACTTTTGCCGCTGAAGGACCTGGCGCCCGGCTGGCGGCACCCGGTCACGGGGCTTACGGTCGATGCCTTGATCACGGACCTGCTTCCTGGCCAACAGATCCGGGCCGTAAAGCCTTAGCCCTTGAGCCAAAAGGCGATACCGCGTACATAAGCGCCACTTCCGGAGGCTGGCTCCTGTTCCTATATACGTAGGGGAACGGGCTGGGACCGTTGACCCATTTGCCGAATCCGCGCACTCTAAATTGAAGCAAAGCAAGGAATAGCCCATGGCCCGCGTTACGGTCGAAGATTGCGTCGAAAAAGTCCCCAACCGGTTCCAACTGGTGATGGTGGCGGCGCAGCGTTCTCGTGAAATCTCCTCGGGCGCCGAACCGCGCTTAGAGCGTGACAACGACAAGAACCCGGTCGTGGCCTTGCGTGAAATTGCCGACGAAAAAGTCAGCCCGGATGATCTGTACAATTCGATCGTTCAGGGCCTGCAGCGCCATGTTGAAGTGGACGAGCCGGAAGAAGACGGCTTCGACGCCATGGCCTCGAACCCGGAATTCGCCGGCATCGCCAGCCAGATGAGCGAGTCCGTTGCGGCCGCCGCCGGCATGAGCATCGACGAAAACGAAGAAGAGCCGAAAGCTACGGCGTCTCATCCCAAAGTTTCCTACGAAGACGTCGAAGAAGATCCGAAGGTCTGATGCATAGAAGCGCGCCAGCTTATAATTTTACCCCCGCGCGCAACGCTGACACCACTGATCGGTCGCGCAACAGCTTTCACTCGCCTAAAACGCGGCTGTCATCCCGGACAAGTGGAGCGTTAGCGCCACGCGATCCGGGATCCATCCCTCAAAACACTCCGCGCCATTTAGCTGATGAATGGATCCCCGCGTTCGCGGGGATGACATGGGAGTGCGGCTCATGATGCGTCAATTCGAACTGGTGGAGCGGGTCAAGTCCTATGACCCGGACGCTGACGAAGACGCCATCAACCGCGCTTATGTTTACGCCATGAAAATGCACGGCGTGCAGAAGCGCGCGTCGGGCGATCCCTACTTCTCGCACCCCATCGAAGTCGCGGGCATCCTTACCAACTACAAGCTCGACACCGCGTCCATCGTCACGGCGCTGCTGCATGACATCGTCGAAGATACGCTCGCGACGCTTGAAGACGTGCGCGACCTGTTCGGCGATGAAGTCGCGCGGTTGGTCGACGGCGTCACCAAGCTTGCGCGTATCCAAATTCAGAACATGGAGGACAAACAGGCCGAGAACTTCCGCAAGTTCCTGTTGGCCATGTCCGAAGATATCCGCGTGTTGTTGGTCAAGCTGGCCGACCGCTTGCACAACATGCGCACGCTGAACTTCATCAGCGCCCCCGCAAAGCGCCGCTCGATTGCCATGGAGACCATGGAAATTTATGCGCCGCTGGCCGAACGCATCGGCATGCAGGAAGTTAAAACCGAGTTGGAAGATTTGGCTTTTGCCGAATTGCACGCCGACGCGCGCACCTCGATCCTCGCGCGCCTGCGGTTCCTGGAACTGCACGGCGGCGACCTCGTCGTGAAGATCATGGACGAACTCGATCAGGTCATGCGCAAGGGCGGCATCGAAGGTTACGTCTCGGGCCGTGAAAAGACTGCGTACTCCATTTGGCGCAAGATGCAGATTAAGGAAGTCAGCTTCGAGCAGCTCTCTGACATCATGGCCTTCCGTGTGATGGTGGATAAACCCGAGGACTGCTACCGCGTGCTCGGCATTATCCACACCAGCTATCCGACCGTGCCGGGACGCTTCAAGGATTACATCTCGACACCTAAGCGCAACGGCTACAAGTCTTTGCACACGTCGATCATCGGACCCCAGCGCCACCGCATCGAAATCCAAATCCGTACGCACCAGATGCACGAAGTCGCTGAGCTGGGTGTGGCCGCGCACTGGCGCTATAAAAGCACCGACCTGTTCGACAAAGACACCAACACCAAATCTGTCGAAGGTCGCCAATATTCGTGGCTGCGCGAACTCGTCGACATTCTGGAACACGCGCAGTCGCCGCAAGAATTTCTGGAACACACCAAGCTTGAGATGTTCCATGATCAGGTGTTCTGTTTCACGCCGAAGGGCGATTTGATTGCCTTGCCGCGCGGCGCAAGCCCTGTGGACTTTGCTTACGCCGTGCACACTGAAGTCGGCAACACCTGCGTCGGCGCCAAGGTCAACGGCCGCATCGTGCCTTTGCGCACGCCGTTGCAAAACGGCGACCAGGTGCAGGTCGTCACATCGACCGCACAGAAACCGTCACCCGAGTGGGAAGGCTTCGTCGTCACCGGCAAGGCGCGCGCTCACATTCGCCGCCGCGTGCGTGATGATGCGCACGCTGAATACTTGAAGCTCGGTCACGAACTTCTGGAAAAGACTTTCAGCAAAGAAGGCCTCGCGCTGAGCGACAAGGGCTTGAATAGCGTGCTGGAAAGGTTCGACGTGGATTCCGTCGAAGATCTTTATGCGAAAGTGGGCGAAGGCCGCCTCGTGGGTCGCGAGGTGCTGGTGGCTGTCTATCCCGGCACGCGCATGGACGGCGACGACAACATCGTCAACCTGTCGCAGGCGCGCCTCAAACAATCACATGAAGCGAGTGGACCCATTGCTATCAGCGGTCTTACGCCCGGCATGGCGATGCACGTCGCCGAATGCTGCCACCCGCTGCCCGGCGACCGCATCATCGGCATCGTCACCGACGGGCGCGGCATTGAAGTGCACACCGTCGATTGCGAAAAGCTTCAGGAATATACGGACTCGCCCGATCGTTGGATCGATCTGGCCTGGGATGCCGACAAGGATAAAGACGCGCATATCGGGCGCATCAATCTGGTCGTGAACAATGAACCTGGAAGCTTGGGGGCTTTGTCCACGGTGATCGCGCGCAATTTTGGCAACATCTCGAACTTGAAAATATCCAAACGCTCGACAGACTTTTTCGAGATGAGTCTGGATATCGAGGTGCGGGGCGTCAAACACCTCACCAATATCATCGCCGCGTTACGCGCGACGCCGGCCATCAATTCTGTAGAACGTGCCCGGCGCTAAGCCGCTACAGCACGTTAAAGAGATACAGCAGGAGGATGACGGGGAGGGGGATGCCCAAAGCCCACAACAGAACGCCACGCATGTGATCCTCCTAGGTATGAAAGCCGGCCGGCACGGCCGCGCTGCACCCTAATAACGGCGAAAAACCCGCTTAAGTTCCTGAACAGTTTCGGCTTTCCCCTTGCGCCCAAAAGGGCCGCAGGCGATATCATGCCCGATGTTTCAACGCCGCCATAAACAGTCGTTTTTAACCAAGGTCGGCCAAGTGATTTGGCCCCGCATGGGCTGGCGGCGCACGATTGCTTACTTCTGGCACCGGCTGCAGCGCATACCGGGCACGCCCTCCAGCATTGCGGCAGGTTTTGCCTGCGGCGTCAGCATTGCCATGACCCCGTTTTACGGCACCCACATTGTAACTGCCGGCCTGATGGCCTGGGCCATTCGGGGTAACATTCTTGCGGCCGTCTTGGGCGCGCAGGCCGCCAATCCTTGGACCGCGCCGCCTTTGTGGTTTGCGGCCTACTACCTGGGCGCCTGGATGATGGGGATCAACGTCAACGATCATCCGCCGAATTTCATCGCCATGTTCAAGGGCCTGACTGAAGCCACGCTGAACCTCAATACCGAGATGTTCCATAAGCGGGTGTGGCCCATATTCTGGCCCATGCTGGTGGGCAGCTTCCCGATGGCGATTGTCGCGGGGCTCGGTTCATACTTTGCGCTGCTGCCCGTGCTGAAGGGCGTTCACTTACGCCGCATCGCACGGCGTGAGCGCAAACGCCCAGGTCCCCACATCGTTTTGCCCCCGGCGGGAGCCGACGTATGAGCGGGACCAAACTCAGGCTGGGAGTGAACGTCGATCACGTCGCCACCGTGCGCAATGCGCGGGGCGGGCGTCACCCGGACCCTGTGCGCGCGGCGCTGCTCGCCGCTGAAGCGGGGGCCGACGGCATTACGGCGCATTTGCGCGAAGACCGCCGGCATATTTCCGACGACGACATCGCGCGCCTGATGGCCGAGCTGCGCGTGCCGCTCAATTTGGAAATGGCGGCGACCGACGAGATGCTGACAATCGCCTTACGTCATCGGCCCCACGCGGTCTGTCTGGTGCCGGAAAAGCGCCAAGAGCGCACCACCGAAGGCGGTCTCGATGTGGCCGGCGGTCATAATCATTTGGCCCCTTTTGTGAGCACGCTGAGCAGTGCAGGCATTCGGGTTTCGATGTTCATTGAAGCCGAAACCCGCCAGCTCGATGCGGCCAAGAGCATTGGTGCGCCGGTCGTGGAACTGCACACCGGGGCTTACTGTGAAGTCGCCCCCGGGCCGGAGCGTGAGCGGCATTTGAAACGCCTGCAAACCGCGGCCGATTATGCCACGAAGATCGGTCTTGAGTGTCACGCGGGCCACGGTTTGGGCTATGATACCGTGGGACCGGTCGCGGCGATTGCGGCCTTGGCGGAACTCAACATCGGACACTTTCTGGTGGGCGAAGCGATCTTCATCGGGTTTGAGGCTTCGATCCGGCGCATGCGCGAAGCCATGGATGCGGCGCGCGCATGATTCTGGGTATCGGCAACGACCTGATCGATATCCGCCGCATAGAGAAAACCATCGCGCGCTTCGGCGACCGCTTCATTCAACGCATCTATACCGAGACCGAGCAGAAGAAAGCTGAACGCCGCAAGGGTGCGGGCAATTCTTATGCTGCCACTTTGGCGAAACGCTATGCCGCTAAGGAAGCGGCTTCCAAAGCCTTGGGCACGGGATTTCGCGAGGGCATTTATTGGCGCGATTTGGGTGTCGTCAATTTGTCTAGCGGTAAGCCAACGATCCTGATGACGGGCGGTGCGGCCGAACGCCTTGCGACGATGACTCCCAAAGGGATGCGCGCGCAGGTGGATCTGACGATTACCGACGAATACCCGCTCGCTGAAGCCTTTGTGATGATCACCGCCGTTCCCGATAACACGTAGGGAAAGTTCGTGAAGCAACGCCTTAGCCGCATCGGTTTCCTGGTGTTCTACGCCGCGGCTTTGACGGTGTCCGGCTGGTTTCTTGTCACGAAACTCACCGTTGTCGCTGCCGAGCAGGAAGCGCAGCGTCTTGAAGCGCTCGACAACATCCGCGGTGTTCTCGCGCAGTCCATGCAGACGTCGCAGACCTTCGTCGATCTCATGCAATCGGCCATGGAAGACGAGATGGCCGTGCGGACGCTAAGCCCGAGACCGTCAAATTAGCCAAGGAGCTTCAGGTAGATGGCTATCTCGTAAAGCCTGTGACGGTGACCGACTTGAAAGCCCGTATCGATGCGGTGCTTAAAAACCTCGATCTTTCCGCCAAAGCGCAGGGCCTTTAGGCCAATTATCGGCTGATTCCCTTGACTTTATGTGCCTGCGCTGGCTTCATCCGGCCCCATAACGCAAATCTGGCCCCATGACGCAAACCGGTTCATTAGTCATTTCCACGTCAGCAAAAAAACAAGAAGGCTTCGGCGAAACCGTCAAGACGGTGCTTTACACCCTGCTTGTCGCATTGGTGATCCGCACCTTCCTTTTCGAGCCGTTCAACATCCCTTCGGGTTCCATGATCCCGACGCTGCTGGTGGGCGACTACCTGTTTGTCTCGAAGTATTCCTACGGCTACAGCAAACATTCGGTGCCCTTCAGCCTGGTGCCGTTTTCGGGCCGCATCGCCATGACGACGCCGGAGCGCGGCGACGTGATTGTGTTCAAGCTGCCGTCGGACAATAAGACCGACTACATCAAGCGCCTGATCGGCTTGCCGGGCGACACCATCCGCATGCAGGACGGCCGTCTGTTCATCAACGGCACCCTGATCGAGCGCGAAAAAGTCGACGAATTCGTTTACCGCGATACCGAAGGCAGCGTGCGCCGCCCCGTGCGTTACGTTGAAACGCTGCCCGGCGGTCTCAAACATTACATCCTTGAAGAAGGCGACAACCGCCGCCTGGATAACACCCGCGAGTTCCTGGTGCCCGAGGGTCACTTCTTCATGATGGGTGACAACCGCGATAATTCCATCGACAGCCGCGCAGACGTTGGCTTTGTGCCTGCCGAAAATCTTGTGGGCCGCGCCGAGTTCCTGTTCTTCTCGACCGATGGCACCGCCTCGATCTGGGAAATCTGGAAGTGGTCCTTCGCGATCCGCTTCGACCGTCTGTTCGACGGAATTCACTAAAAGTGAAACACCCCCTTGAGCAGGTCTTGGGGCACAGCTTCACAAATGCAGCTGTGCTGGAACAGGCGCTCACGCATCGTGGCGCTTTGGGTGCCCGCAAAGACAACGCCCCAGTTTCTGCCGTTGAAGGTAACGAACGCCTGGAGTTTCTGGGCGATCGCGTCTTGGGTCTTGTCGTCGCCGATGCGCTGCTGCGCGCATTTCCCGGCGAGGACGAAGGCGAACTCGCGCCGCGCTTGGCCGCCCTCGTGAGCGCGCCGACGTTGGCGCGTGTGGCGGCCGGTTTCGGTTTGCACGAACATGTGAAAGTCGCGCGCGGCCAACGGGCCGACACTGCTGAAACAGCGGTTCTGGCCGATGCCTGTGAAGCCATCATCGGCGCGCTTTACCTCGACGGTGGATTGGCGCCGGCAGAGAAGTTTATCACCACCCATTGGGCTCCTTTGATGCACGCCGAGATCGTGCCGCCCAAGGATGCCAAGACCGCGTTGCAGGAATGGGCGCAAGGGCGCGGTTTGCCGCTGCCGGTCTATAGCGTGGTGGAAGAATCCGGCCCGGCCCATGCACCGTCTTTTAAAATGACGGTGATGGTACAGGGCTATCCTGAGACGACAGGGCAGGGGCGCACCAAGCGCCTTGCCACCCAGGCTGCCGCATCGGCACTGCTGGAGAAATTATCGGAGCAGACCGCGTGAGCGAAGACGAAACACCTCCTATTGAAATGCGCTGCGGCTTTGTCGCGGTAATCGGCGCGCCAAATGCAGGCAAGTCCACATTGGTGAATGCGCTGGTCGGCGCGAAAGTCAGCATCGTTTCGCCGCGCGTGCAAACCACGCGCACCATCGTGCGCGGCATCGCCATGTTCGGCGACGCGCAAGTGATCTTCGCTGACACGCCCGGCATTTTTCAGGCCAAGAAACGCCTGGAACGCGCCATGGTGGCAGCGGCCTGGTCGGGTGCGGCCGATGCCGAAGTCGTCCTTCTGGTGATCGATGCCGAAAAGGCCGGAAAACACGCCGATGCCGACGCGGATACGGACCGCATCGTTGCGGATATCAAAACATCAGGCCGCCGGGCGTTGCTCGCGCTGAATAAAGTTGACGTGACGGACAAGGGCAAATTGCTCGACCTCACGGCGCGCATGAGCGCCTCTGGAATCTTTGATGAGATTTTCATGATCTCCGCGCTTACGGGCGACGGCCTCGATCATCTGCGCGACCACCTGGCGAAACTTATGCCGCTGGGTCCGTGGCTGTTTCTGGAAGATGAAGTCTCGGATATGCCCGCGCGCCTTCTGGCTGCGGAAATCACGCGCGAAAAAATCTTCCTCAATCTGCGCGAGGAGTTGCCTTACTCCTGCGCCGTTGAAACCGAGCGTTGGGAAGAAAAACCAGATGGTAGTGCGCGTATAGATCAAGTGATCTACGTCAGCCGGGAAAGCCATCGTCCCATTGTGCTGGGCAATGGCGGCCAACGCATCAAGTCCATTGGGGCGGCGTCCCGCATGGAACTTGAAAAGCTCATGGACCGGCGCATTCACCTTTTCCTGCACGTCAAGGTTAACGAACGCTGGAACGAAGACCGTAGTCTGTACGCTGCGTGGGGACTCGACTTCAACGCCTGATTCCGTTCATATAATCGTGAGCGTTGGGAAAGTCTGGTGGGCAAGCCGTGAGACTGTTTGGCGTAACTTCCTTTATTTTAGGCGTTGTGGCGTTGGCTTTTCTTGCCATACGTCGCGGCGAGAACATCTCAACGTCGTGGCCCGACTATGTCATGATGTTCGTCGGAATCGCGGGCGCCATCATGGGCCTGGCGGTGGTATTCCTCCGATTTAATTAGGGCGCTTCAACTAAGCGCGCTGCTTTAGAAACCAATCTTATGGCCATTAGCTGGGAAGATCAGGGCATCGTTCTAGCGGTTCGGCGTTTCGGCGAACATGATGCCATCGTGACGGCGCTGACCGAGACTCAGGGCCGCCATGCCGGAATCGTTAAAGGCGGCAGCGGCAAAAAAGGTCGCAGCGTTCTTCAGCCCGGCAATCTCGTCAAAGTCTGGTACCGCGCGCGGCTGGATGAGCACCTGGGCACCTTCACCGTGGAAGGTTTGCGTCCCTTTGCCGCCGATGCCATGCAGGCGGCTGATGTGCTGTCCGGGTTATCCGCGCTGTGCTCCATGGCCGAAGCGACCTTGCCCGAACGTGAACCCCACGCAGCGGTCTATCGCCACACTTTGCATCTATTGGAACACCTCGGCAGACCCGGGTGGGAAGCCCATTACGTTTTGTGGGAATTGGCGCTGCTGCGCGACATGGGCTACGGCCTCGACCTCACAGTTTGCGCGGCGACCGGGACGACCGAGGATCTGACCCACGTTTCGCCGCGCACGGGCCGGGCGGTGTGCCGTGCGGCGGCGGAACCCTATGCGCCGAGGCTGTTGGCCTTGCCGGCCTTTGTCCGCGCGGAAAATGCCTCGACCGATAACCTGGCGCCGGCCGACATCATCCAGGGCTTGGCCCTGACCGGGCATTTTTTTGAGACCCACATTTTCAAGCCCCAACGCCAGGAAATGCCTGCTTCCCGGGCGCGTTTCGTAGATAGGTTTAGGGCCTAAGCCACTATCCGTTGTGGCTTTTTAGGTGCGGATGGCTATGCTGCGCCGATTCACCCGTTGAGACAGATATGGCCAAAGCACCCGCAGCTCCCAAGCGTCCCGAGATCATCCGCGAGACCGCACTCGCTGATGCGCTGGGCGAGCGCTATCTGGCCTATGCCCTTTCGACCATCGTTTCCCGTTCGTTGCCCGATGTGCGCGACGGCCTGAAGCCCGTGCACCGTCGCCTGCTGTACGCCATGCGCCAGCTGAAGCTGGACCCGGCCGGTGGTTTCAAGAAATGCGCCCGCGTCGTCGGTGACGTCATGGGTAAATACCATCCCCACGGCGATTCATCGATTTACGACGCCATGGTGCGTCTCGCCCAAGAATTCGCCGTGCGCTATCCGCTGGTGGAAGGGCAGGGCAACTTCGGCAACATCGACGGCGATAACGCCGCTGCCATGCGTTACACCGAAGCCAAGCTGACCCATTTTGCCCAGGCCATCATGGATGGTCTGGATGACGACGCTGTCGATCTGCGCCCCACCTATGACGGCGAAGAGAGCGAGCCGGTAGTTATGCCGTCTGCCGTGCCGAATTTGTTGGCCAACGGTTCGTCGGGCATCGCCGTCGGTATGGCGACCAATATTCCGCCGCATAACGTGGGCGAACTGTGCGACGCGCTGTTGCATCTGATCAAAACACCTAAGGCGCAGATCGCCACCTTGGTGGATTTTATTCCCGGTCCCGATTTCCCAACCGGCGGCGTGCTGGTGGAAAACCGCGACACCATCGTCGAGGCTTATCGGACGGGCCGTGGATCGTTGCGCTTGCGCGCGCGGTGGGTCGAGGAAAAGCTCGACCGAGGCCAATACCAAATCGTCATCACCGAAGTTCCTTATCAGGTGCAGAAAGCGAAGCTGATCGAGCGCATCGCCGCGCTGATGGACGAAAAGAAACTGCCATTCCTGGCCGATATTCGCGACGAGTCCACCGAGACCGTGCGCGTGGTGCTGGAACCTAAGTCACGCACCGTTGATGCCACGCAGCTGATGGAACAGTTGTTCCGCCAGACCGATTTGGAAATCCGCTTCGGGCTTAACATGAACGTGCTAGATGCCGACGGTATCCCCAAGGTCATGGACCTGCGCGCTGTGTTGCAGGCTTATCTCGATCACCGCCAGGTGGTGTTGGTGCGCCGGTCCAAGCATCGCCTGGGCCAGATCACGCATCGCTTGGAAATGCTCGATGGCTACTTGATCGCTTACCTCAACCTTGATGAAGTGATCAGAATTATCCGCACTGAGGACGAACCTAAGCCAAAGCTAATGGCGAAGTTCAAGCTCACCGACGGCCAGGCCGAAGCCATTCTCAATATGCGCCTGCGCTCCTTGCGCAAGCTCGAAGAGATGGAAATTCGGACCGAGCACAAAGAACTGTCCGAAGAAAAGAAAGAGCTGAATGCCCTGCTGAAGGATGAGGACAAGCGCTGGAAAGCGATTTCCGAGCAGATCAAGTGGGCCAAAGAAAAATTCGGCCAGAAGACCGCGCTCGGCAAACGCCGTACCGAACTCGCCGAAGCGCCCACCGCCGTTGTGGTGCCGATCGAATCGATGGTGGAGAAAGAGCCGGTCACCGTCGTGCTTTCGGCCAAAGGCTGGATCCGCGCCATGAAGGGCCACAAGGAGGATGTGGTCGCGGGCGGCGGCGATACCAAATTCAAAGAAGGCGACGCCTTTCAGGTCGCCGTCAAAGCGCAGTCCACCGACAAGATTCTTCTGTTCGCCTCCGACGGTCGTTTCTACACCGTCGCCGTGGACCGCTTGCCGCAAGGGCGCGGCTTCGGCGAACCCATCCGCCTGATGGTGGATTTGCCCAACGATGCTGACATTCTCGGCATGACGGTCTATGCCCGCGAACAGAAATTCCTGGTGGTTTCGAGCGTTGGGCGCGGTTTCATCGTGCAGGCCGAGCAGGTTTTCGCTCAAACCAAGAACGGCAAGCAGTGCTTGAATCTGGACGAAGGCGAGAAGGGTAGAGTTTGCGCCCCGATCCCCGGAACGTCCGGCACAGATACAGATTTGCTCACGGGCAAACCCGCTGACTCTGTCGCCGTTATCGGCGACAACCGCAAACTTCTGATTTTCCCGTTGAAGGAAATTCCCGAAATGGGACGCGGGCGCGGCGTAATTCTGCAGCGCTACAAAGACGGCGGCACCGCCGACGCCAAGGTCTTCAATCTCAAAGAAGGCCTGACCTGGAAATCCGGCGACCGCGAACGCACGGAAACAGATTTGAAAGATTGGGTTGGCGAACGTGCCGCAGCGGGACGTCTCCCGCCTAAAGGCTTTAGCCGCGAAGACAAGCCGTTTTCGGGCTAAGCGTTATTCTTTCTCCAGCTCAACACCCGTCGCGGCCAGAAAGCGGCCGATCATGTTCATGGCGGCAATCGTCGCGATCATTTCGACCATTTCCTGATCGCCGGGCAGGTGGGCGCGCATAGCGGCCAACGTTTTTGGCGCGACCTGAATATTGCGCGTGATTTCGATAGCCAATTGAATCACCGCGCGTTCGGCTTCATCGAAGTTGGTTTTATCCACCACCGCGGCATCGACATTCTCGAGCGCCTTGATCTGCGCCGGCATTGCGCCGCCTTTGGTCCATTCGGGTATATGCAAATTAAATTCGTAGCGCGCGCCGGTTAGCAGAGCCGTGGTGCACATGGCTAGTTCGCGCAGCTTGAAATCAACACTCAGCTCGCCGCGCACTTTTTTGAAGAACGCGCCCCAGCCTTCAGTCAAAGGCGCGCTATGCATCAACATGCGGTCGAGATTCAGCAGGCCGCGCGCACCGCGCCGCGCCAGCACAGCGTCCAGCAGCTCTTTGGGCTGATAGTTGTCGACGTTCTTGTAGGGAATATTGGGCATAGCTTTAAGTTCCGATCAACGCGGAGGCGCGTGGTCAGTGTTACCTGGCGCTTGGCGCACGCAGGGGCCATCACCCGGATTGTGCTGGCAAAATCCTTTAGCGCCGCCCGCAAGCATACTAGCGCAGGACGCGAGCACAAGGCTGCACGCTACTGCAATGATCAGGCGTGTAAATGCGGTCATCATAGGATTTCTCATTTTGCTGTCGGGGGCGCTTCGAAAATTCTGATCACGCGGTTTGCTGGGACGGAGAACACAGCCTTTGTACCATGCTCGCTACTGGTCAGTTCGAGTGTCCCGCCGTGAGCTTGCGCAAAACCCAGCGCCATGGGCAGGCCAAGACCAATACCCTGTTCTTCGCGTACAAACATACTGTCGATCTGGGCAAAGGGAATCATAACTTGCCGCAAGCGATCCGGGGCAATGCCAGGACCTGTATCCTGGATCGTGAAAATCAAGTCGCCGTTGTCCGTGCGCGTAATTGAAAGGTCAATCGTTCCGCCCCGCGGCGAATGTTTCACGGCGTTATCGAGCAAATTCAGCAAAATCTGGCTGAGCTTTTCTTTATCGCAGCGGATGAGCGCGCGGCCGAAGGGCAGGGTATGGCGCACCCTGACCCCCGCCTTAGCGGCGGAAGGTGCGACAATGCCAAGCACATCATTGATGATGTCGACCAGATCGCAATCGTCGTCTTCTATTTGTAAAGCTTTACCGGCCTGCAACCGCCCGATGTGCAGGAAATTCGCTGCCAACGACAACAAGAAGCGGGTATTGGCGCGAATGTCCGTCACAATCTTCTGGTCTTTTTCGGTCAGGGCATCGGTTGTCCTGTAGAGCAAGAGATCCGAAAACCCCGCCATGTTGCGCAAGGGTTCATACAGCGCGCGCCCCAGGTAATTCAGAAGGTCGCCTTTAAAGTGATTGGCGCGCTCGGCCTTGGCGTTTGCCTCCATCAAGTCCTGCAGCATCTTGTTATGGGCGGCGATGTTGCGGCTGGCCGACACAAAGTAGCTGGCGGCGACTCCGATAAAAAGCACCAGCAAAGCGACAAAGCTGATCGTGGCGAATTTAACCGTCTCCTTCACCTCGGCTGTGCGCATGTCGAACAGCCGATCCTCTTCCTCCAGCATGTTATCGACCACGTTACGTATGTCATTCGCCGTCGCGCGCGCGATGCCCGTCCTATAGTTTTCCTGCGCGGTCGCCGTATCGGTTCCCATGGCGTAATTAATATTAGCCTTCAACTGCTCGGTTTTTTGAGCAATGAGCTGTTCAAGTTCTTTTGCCCGGTCGTGTTGCGCGGGATTATCGAGCGTCAGAGTCACAACGTCTTTAATGGAGGTGTTGAGTTTTGTGACCGCCGCGAAATAGTTCATCAGCAAGAGATTGTCTTTCCCGATCATGTACGCGCGCTGAGAAGACTCCGCGTCGAAGAAGAGGGAGAGGGTGTCCTGGATGGCATACCGCACGTCCTGCGTATGCTCGACCCAATCCTGGGCGCTACGCAGCCGACCTAGCTGGACGTAAACGATGACGCTCGCCGCCACGAGATAGAGCGCGAGCGCGATGATGCCGAAATGAACAAATGACTCGATACGACGGGCGGTTTTCATAAGCGCCGATTGAGGTCCAAAAACTGGTCACACTCATATCGTTTTTGCCCTGCAACACAAGAATAAACAAGGAATAGTCCCGGTAAGACCCCTGGTCTAAAGGGTCATCTTCAAGTAACATTCAGTTCAGACCATGAGGAGCCGGCGAGCCTTGGAGAAGGCACGTCGTATGGTCGAGCAAAGGCCGGGGGGCCAATTGCAAGACCACGGCACATCAGTGCTGCGGCCTCCGGGGGATATTTTGAAAATCAGTGGGCGTCTTAAGATCATTGCCAGCACCTTGGCATTGATGAGTTCCGGTTTTATGACAAGCGCCGCATGGGCACAGGGCGCGGACGAAAATGTCTTAAACGTCGCTGAAGACGCTTTCGGCACCAAAGTCGGCAACGACAACGTCGGCCTTTACGGACCGACCAGCGCGCGCGGTTTCAATCCGCAGCTTGCGGGAAACGCGCGTATCGAGGGGCTGTATTTCGATCAGCAGGGTTTCATGGGCCGCGCCATCGCGCGCAGCACGACCATGCGCGTGGGTCTTTCCGCTCAGTCCTATCCCTTTGCCGCGCCGACCGGCATTGCTGACATCTCGTTGCCGATGCCGGTCGAGAAGCGAATCGTAGGCAGTGCGAGCTATGATATCAGCCGTCCGACCGGTGTTAATTCAAGCTTTGTCAGCTTTTCAACCCCGATCACCGACGAACTGGGCTGGATCGCGATCGCCGTGCCGTATTCGGCGCCGCGCACTCAGGGTGAGTCGCACGGCACCCGCTGGAACTTCGCTACCTTCGGCCGCTGGCGGCCGACGGAGTCCATCGAGGCGATTCCATTTTTCTTCATTCAGAAGGAAGAGAATGAGGAAGTATCGCCTTCCATCTACACCGCCGGCAGTTTTGCACCGCCGCACTTCGATCGTCGGCAGTTCTATGGCCAGGAGTGGGCCGACCGCGCGCAGGACGACGTTAATTACGGGCTTTTGCTGCGTGCGCGTCCCTTCGACAACTGGGTATTGCGCGGCGGCATCTTCGGTTCCGAGATCGACCGTTCCACCAACTATGTCGTCAGCTACCGTAACGTCCAACCTGACGGCGTGGGCACATTAAGCGTGCTGAAATATCCTTCGCACCGTTCACTCAGCTATTCCGGCGAAGTGCGCGCTACCGGGGTCTACACGCAAGGCAAATTCCGCCACACCATCAACCTCGCCATACGCGGCCGCGATACCGAGCGGACCTTCGGCGGCGGCATGACCCTCAACTTTGGCCAGCACCAGATCGGTGTTTACGACGAGCTGCCGAAACCGCGCTATACCTACGGCATTCGCGACAAGGACATCGCCAAGCAACTCACGCCCGGTATTTCCTATGGCGGCGAGTGGGCCGGCGTGGGCGAATTCAGTGTCGGAATGCAAAAGAGTTATTACGACCGCTCTACCGGCAAGCTCGGCGGTGCGCGCAGTTCCACCCAGAGCGAACCTTGGCTCTATAACGCTACGGTCGCTTACCACGTGTCATCGAAGCTTATCGCCTACGGCAGTTATGCCCGCGGGATGGAGGAATTCGGTACGGCGCCCGACGGCACCTTCAATGCCGGCGAGCCCTTGCAGGCGCGGGTCGGCACGCAGATCGACGCCGGAATCCGCTATACGGTTATCCCGGGCCTCAATTTGATGCTCGGCGCGTTTCAGATCAGCAAGCCTTACTACGACCGGGACGCGGCAAACCTCTACACTGTGGTTGGCAACTTGAAGCACAAGGGCTTTGAGTTCTCATTGACCGGCAAACCGATTTCCAGCGTCACAGTGGTTGCCGGCGCTGTGTACATCAAAGGTCGTGTGTCCGGCTTGCCGGTGGACAACGGCACGATTGGCGCGACCGAGCCAGGCCTGGCACCCTACACGGTGCGTCTCAATGTTCAGTACAGCGCGCCGTCATGGAAGGGCGCCAGCATGGAGTTCCAGGCTAATTCCGAAACCAAGCAGTACGCGAACCGCACCAACACGTTCAAGGTTCCCACCCTGACAACGTTTGCCATCGGCGGGCGCTATCCCTTCAAGATAGGGTCGACCCGGATCACATTGCGGGCGCTGGTGGACAATATCTTCAACGCCTATGCATGGCAGGTCGACGGCAATTCCGGGCGCTTCTCGCCGTCATCCGTGCGCACGTTCCAAGGCAGAATCTCGGCGGATTTCTAAGCCGGCGGCGGGAGCATAGAAGGCAGCACGTTCCAGCCGCTTTGGCCGGGTGCCCGGCTTTTTGAACGCTGGTGGAAGTTACAATCCTCAATTAACATTCGGCTCAGACCACTGGAAGGAGAGGGCGAGCCTTGGGGAAGGCGCGCCTGCGGTGGTCGGATTGGTATGGAGATGCCAATTGCGGCCGCATCGGACCACCGCTGCGGGGTACGGGGGAAATCGTTTTGAAAATTAGTCAGCACTTTAAGCTTACCGTCAGCGCCGTGGCTTTGATGGGACCCAGTTTTATGGCGAGCGCCGCATTGGCGCAGCGCGCGGATGAAGACGTCTTGAGTGTCGCCGAAGACGCCTTCGGCACCAAAGTCGGCAACGACAACGTCGGTCTTTACGGCCCCAACAATGCCCGCGGGTTCAATCCCATGCAGGCGGGCAACGTGCGCATCGAAGGACTCTACTTCGATCAGCAGGCATTTGTAGGCCGCGCCACGGCTCGCAGCACCACCATGCGTGTGGGCCTTTCCGCGCAATCCTATCCATTTGCCGCGCCCACGGGCATTGCCGACACGTCGCTGGTTTTGCCGGAAGAAAAAAAGACGCTTTATACCTTTTCCTCCGACGTCAGCCGGCCGACGGGGTTGAATTCATTCTTGATCGGAATTTCCACGCCGCTCACCGACACCCTCGGATTTCAAATCAGCGGCCTGCCGTATTCAGCGCCGCACGCTCAAGGCGGCTCGCACGGTGACCGATGGAATTTGGGAACGACGTTCCGCTGGCAACCGAGCGACAATCTTGATGTGATCCCATTCGTGTTTTATCAGCGTCAGGCGAATGAAGAGATATCGCCGTCGGTTTACACTGCCGGTGCCTTTGCGCCGCCGGAGATCGACCGCAACGTTTTCTACGGTCAGGAGTGGGCTGATCGTGCGCAGGATGAACTGAGCTATGGACTCATTGTGCGGGGGCGGCCTTTTGCCAACTGGCGTCTACAGGGCGCCGTCTTCGGTTCGGAGATCGACCGTTCGACCAACTATGTCGTCAATTACCGGAACACGACAGCGGCCGGCGTCGGCAACCTCGAAATCCTGAAGTATCCGGCACATCGTTCGTATTCGGTCTCGGGCGAAGTGCGCGCGACCGGCGTATTCACTCAAGGCAAATTCCGCCACACGATTCATATCGCCACGCGCGCCCGCGATACGCGGCGTACTTTTGGGGGTGGCAGAACCGTAACCTTCGGCCCAGCAATGATCGGCGTTTACACGCCACAGCCAGAGCCATCTTATACTTACGGCATCCGCGATAAGGACGCCGTACGGCAGTATACGCCCGGTATTTCTTACGCTGGACAGTTGGCGAATATCGGTGAATTCAGCGTCGGTCTACAGAAGAGCTTCTACAACCGCACATTCGGGAAGTTGGGTTCACCAACCTCGTCGACCCGTAGCGAGCCTTGGCTCTACAACGGAACCGCGGCGTATTACGTTTCGCGGAAGTTGGTCGTTTACGGCAGCTATTCACGTGGTCTTGAGGAATTCGGCACAGCGCCGGATGGAACCGTCAACGCCGGCGAGCCCTTGCAAGCGCAGCTCAGCGAGCAGATCGACGCAGGCCTGCGTTATACCATCATCCCAGGCGTGGATGCGATGGTCGGGGTTTTTGATATCAGTAAGCCGTACTATGACCGCGATGCTGCCAACGTCTATGCTGTCGTCGGCAACTTGAAACATCAGGGCATTGAGTTTTCGCTCACCGGAAAGCCCATCACCGGCCTCACCGTGGTGGCGGGCGCGGTGTATATCAAGGCGCGGGTTTCCGGGCTGCCGGTCGATAACGGCACACTTGGCAAAATCGAACCCGGAACGCCTCCCTTTTTTCTGAGCTCAAGCTTTCAATATAGTCATCCGTCGTGGAAGGGATTCAGTCTCGAAATGTCGGGCGACTACACCAGCGCGCAAACAGCCAACCGCACCAACAGTTTCAACATGCCGGCGGTGGTGACCGTGGGCGTGGGCGCACGCTATAACTTTACGGTCGGCGCCACGAAGGCGAGCGTGAAGCTCAATATCAACAACGTCACGGATAAGAACGGCTGGAACGTTGACGGCAACTCGGGCCGCTTTACGCCTCTAGGCCAGCGGACTTACGCCGTAAGACTGTCGGCCGACTTCTGAGATAAAGCGGGCGGAAGCTCCAGCGGAGTCCAGCCGGCGGCGCCCAACGTTTCCAAAGGCTGGAAGCGGGCTTTGTAAGCCATCTTGGCGCTGTCGGAAATCCAATAGCCCAAATAGACATAGGGCAGGCTCAAGCGGCGGGCCTGTTCGATCAGCCACAGCACGACATAGTTGCCAAGGCCATCACGCGCGCCGCCCGCTTCAAAGAAACTATACACAGCTGAAAATCCATCGGTGGTGCGGTCGGTGAGACACACAGCCGTCAGCACACCGGCGCGGTCGCGGTACTCCACCAAGAACGTGTCGATGGGGCTGTCCTCGACCATGGCGCTGTATTCGTAGAAACCCATAAGCGCCATATCGCTGCCGGCGTGGCGCGACTGCTGATAGCGCGCGAACAGTTCGTACTGCTCGGTCGTGGCGCGAGCCGGCACTTTGATCGCGACCAGATCTTGGTTCTGTTTCCACTGCCGGCTTAGGGAGCGGCGCCGGCTGAAATCCTTCACCACCACGCGCACGGGCACACAGGCTTTGCAGCCTGGGCAGGCGGGTGCGTAAGCGATGGAATGGCTGCGGCGGAACCCGGAACGGGCGAGACCTTCGTGCAGGTTCTCAGCCCCCGGGCCGGAAAGTTCGGTGACCAGTTTACGTTCAAGGCGCTCAGGCAGATAGGGACACGGCAAGGGTGCCGTGGTGAAGAAGAACTGAGGCCGTTTAAGTGGTGTCTGGTCCATTTGGTCTGCTTAGCATGGCGGGCAAGGGGCGCTCTGGCAAGTCCGCGCCGCTGCCATAATTCGTTCTGGAACTAAGGTTTTGCTCCAGGCGCTAAATTTTCACCGGTTGAGGTGTCCTGGGGCGGTGTTCCACCGGTCTTTTCCAGGAAACGGGGCAGGCGATCAAATTCTTCCGCCTTGGTGTTTTCGGCCCGTAACAAAACGATAGAAACGCGGCGGTTACGCGGTGAGCGCATTTGGCCTTTATCAATTGGTTCGCGGTCCGAGACGCCCGTGACTTTATTAATCTGGCGATCATCCATGCCGCCTTCCAGCAACGCGCGGCGTGTGGCTAAGGCACGGTCTGAAGACAACTCCCAATTGGTATAACCGGAAGGATCTACTGCGGTGGACGGATCGGTGTGGCCGGTGATGCTGATCTTGTTGGGCATCTTGCGGATCACGGTCGCGACCTGCTTCAGCAAATCCTTGCTGCGCGGAAAAAGATTCGCGCTGCCGGGCGAGAACATATCGACCTTATCCTGATCCATGATCTGGATGCGGATACCTTCCGGCGTATTGTCGACCATCAGGCTGTTGGCCAGGGGAGCCAAATCGGGCACGCCGCTGATTTGTTCTTTGATATCCTGCGCTACTTGCTCGAACTGCTTTTGGTCTTTGGCTTCCTGCGCCGCGCGCACCTGAGAGTCTTCGGTGCTCGAGCTTTCATTGGGATCGGTCATTTCCGATCCGCCGGAACCGATGGACGGGGGCGGCAACACCACGGCGGCGGTTGCGCCGGTGCGAGACTGAGAAGCACCTTCACCGACAGTCTGACCGCCGAGCATACCGCCGGCGCCGCTTTCGCGGGTCGAGGCGGCGATGGGCGTGAAATAGTCGGCGACACCGTTCAGCTGTTGCTCGGTGACGGCGTTCAAAAGCCACAGCAAAAGGAAGAAGGCCATCATGGCCGTCACGAAGTCGGCGTAAGCAACTTTCCACGCGCCGCCATGGTGACCTTCGCCACCTTTTTTGACGCGCTTGATGATGATGGGCGCTTTACCGTCGCCGCCAGCGCCGCCGAAGTCTGGTCTCTCTGCCATAGGCTCTATGTCGCCCCAAAGGTCTTCGGCGGACTTCGCCCGCCAAACGAACCCAAATCATTGACGAATAATGTAAATCTTCGCTTAACAAGCCACAAGCGGTCGGCTTCTGGACGCCGGCTAAGGCCTTGATGGCGTGAGATTTAGGTGATGGACGGCCCCCGCAGCCGTGGGGGCCCGGAAATAAAGGCCGTCGCGCCAGGGTTCCAGGAGGTCGCCGTAGTAGGGCGACGCCATATGGGCCGATTGACCGCCAGCCAAGGCAAACTGCGACCGGTTGAGGTCGGCCAGGTCATAAACCGCACGCAAGGAGGCGCCGTGGTTGTGGCGGAAAGGCACGCGGGCGGTACTGGGCGAGAACGATCCGCGATTGACCGTGTAGTTGTCACCGCTGCTGCCGAGGGCGAGTTGGCCCAACGTGCCGATGCCAGGAAAATTCTGAAACAGGATGTGACCGAAGGTCGCGCGGTGGAAGTTGCCCCACTGCACGGTCGTCGCATCCTTGATGCCGTTTTCATCCAGCCAGACCATGGTGTCGCTCCAGGACCCGGCGACTTGTTGTTCGCAGGTTTCGGTTTGCGTGGTGCGCAGATCGTCGCACCAGGCTGTGTCGGATGTCAGCACACGCTGCACGACTTCGGGACGTAGGCCGCCGAACTGATTGAACAGCTCGCCAAGGTCATCTTGGAAAATGCGGCCTTTGAGTTTTTCCAACCATACCGCGAGCAGCAATGGTTCGGGACGCTCACGATCCATGGAGCCGTCCCAGGCCTTCAACATATCGAGCAGCGTTTTATGCCGGTCGGTTTGCGGCGTGACGCGATCCAATAGCAGAGGCAGCATCTCGCGCGCCATCAGCGAGATGACATCCTGCTGCGCGGCCTCGGTAGTCTTCACGTCGACTCTTGTGTGCCTCACCATCTCTTCAATACGCGCGGCGCGGTAGGCGTTGGACCAATGCGCGGCGATCAGGAACGGATAGTCGTCGCGCACCATTTTATTGTTGGCGTTGATAAGAACGCCGCTTGCGGGCGTGATCTCGT
Organism: Fidelibacterota bacterium; assembly: GCA_947476895.1. Classification (GTDB taxonomy): domain Bacteria; phylum Pseudomonadota; class Alphaproteobacteria; order Rhodospirillales; family Rhodospirillaceae; genus SHVO01. The sequence goes on from CANJRX010000007.1 coordinate 57,275, forward strand.
GGGGCAGGGCCTCGAACGGAATCATTCCGGTCCAGGCGTAATCATCGGTCCAGCCCGGCACCGGCACTAAGCCGTCGCCGGCTTTGCGGATAGGAACGCGCCCCGGCGCGTAGTAACCGATGCCGCCGTCAACATCGGCGAACATCATGTTCTGATGCGGCGCATGAAAGGACTGAATGGCCTCAACAAAGCCCGCGGTGTTGGTCGCCCGGTTCATGCGATAGACGCCCTGAGCGGTACTGTCGCCCGGCTGAAACAGCGCGGCGGAAAGGGCGAGCACACGCTTCTGTGCAACGAAGCTTGCAGTATCATCGGCATTCAGGATGTCGCTGACCACAGGGCCATGGCGCGTTTCGCGCACCGTCACCGCGACGGGATCAGAGAATCTCACATTGATAATTTCAGTGCGGGTCGTGAAGGGTTTGGGACCTTCCGGCGTTTCGTAGGTATCGGCATTGCTGCCAAGCTGTTCGATGAACAGATCGCTCGTATCGCTCTCCGTTGTGGTGATACCCCAAGCGACGCGGTCGTTGTGACCCAGCATGTGCAACGGCACGCCCGGCACAGTGGCGCCGAACAGTTTTAGCGTCGGTGTATCGATACCCGCGAAATACCAGATGATCGGCGATTGAAAACCCAGATGCGGATCGTTGGCGAGGATCGGTTTGTTGGTCTGCGTATGTGCGCCGTCGCTCACCCAAACGTTAGAGGCTGATGTGGGCTGCATCACCGCAGTCATGGCGTCGCGCAAGGATGCGAGCGCGAGGCCCGAATACAAACTGGTTTGCTGCGATATCGTCACGGGATCGGTTGGTTTGGGGTCGGGCGTTAGTGCATTGGCTTTCTCAGGTCCCAGCTTTGCGATCAGCGCGGCCTGCGCCAGTTCGCTATCCCAATTGCCCGAGAGCTGTAGGCCCATGAGCTTTTGCCAGACGAGTGAGTCTGCCGGCTTCCACGGTTCCGGCTCAATGAACAGCACGCGGAATTCAAACGGCAAGGCGTGGCCTTCACCGAGCCACACGTTGACCCCAGCCGCGTAACGCTCAAACGTGCGTTGCGTCGGCGCATCGAGGGCTTTGAAATCTTCCTCGGCGCGCTTGTAGATGCCGAGGGTGCGGAAGAATTTGTCGACACCTAGGCCATGAATGCCGATCAACTCGGCCAAGCGGCCCTGGCCCTGACGGCGCATCAGTTCCATTTGCAGCAAGCGGTCTTGAGCGTGCACGTATCCCAGCGCGAAATAGGCATCATCTTCGGTCTGGGCTGTGATCAGGGGAACGCCGTGCGCGTCGCGCGCAATTGTAACTGGCGCGGATAAACCCGCGACGCTGAGGTTGCCGTCCAAATCGGGCAGGGCGCTTTTGGCCATGATCCACAGGGCCGCGCCCAGCAGCACGGCGATGAGTGCAATCGTGGCGGCCAGTTTCAAAAGAATTCCGACAGCCTTCATCGCCTCATATCTCCCGGCATGTTATAATGCGTGTGTAAGATTGGGCGGCAGCCCGATCAACTGCAAGCAAACTCGTTCGAAGCACACCATGAGTAACGAAACTGACATCGATCCGGATCTGGGCGAAGTTTTGTTCGAGGTCAAAGTGATTGGCAACGCTGTGAAGGTGTCCGCCCTGGACCCCGCGACGAACACCGAGGTTTGCGTTGTCGGCTCTGCGCATACCAGCGCCTACAGCTTGAAGATGAATGCGCTACGCAAGCTCAAGTCCGTCTTGCGCCGGAACGCTGGCGGCTAGGCCAAATTCCTCAATAAAAACAATTCCTTGTGTTGCATTGGCACGCCTGCGCGATATGTGGTATCTCGTGCGCGTCTGAGAGCACTCAAGCAAGTCCGGTCACATGTCTGAAAAGCACCTCGTTCATCCTGGCGACACCGTCGCCATCGCCAGCGATCACGCCGGCGTGGACCTGAAGGCCGCGCTGAAAAGCGATTTGGCCGGTTTGGGATACAAGGTGCTCGACCTGGGACCGATGACGGCGGATTCAGTCGACTATCCCGACTTTGGCCATGCGCTCGCGCAATCGATCACCGACGGCAAAGCCAAAGCCGGCGTCGCGATCTGCGGCAGCGGCATCGGCATTTCCATTGCGGTCAACCGCCACGCCGGTTTGCGCGCGGCGCTCGTGCACGACGCCGAGACCGCCAAGCTCACGCGCCAGCACAACGACGCCAACGTTCTCGCCCTCGGTGCGCGCAGTACATCGCCTGAGACGGCTAAGGGAATTGTGCGCGCGTTTTTTGAAACGGAATTTGAAGGCGGCCGTCATAGCCGCCGTGTGGAAAAACTTGGCTAGGCTTCAGCCGCTTAAAACAAAGGACTGATGATGGACCGTCCCGTACTTTCTGCTTTCTTCGGTAAAAGCCTTTCTGACGCTGATCCCGCAGTCATGGAATCCCTGACCAAGGAACTTGAGCGTCAGCAGACGCAGATCGAGCTGATCGCTTCGGAAAACATCGTCAGCCGCGCGGTTCTGGAAGCGGTGGGCAGCGTGCTTACCAACAAATACGCCGAAGGTTATCCGGGCAAGCGCTACTACGGCGGTTGCGAGTTCGTCGATATCGCCGAAAGCCTGGCCATCGAACGTGCAAAAAAGCTGTTCAATTGCGCTTATGTCAACGTGCAGCCCCACGCGGGCGCGCCGGCCAACGAAGCTGTGTTCCTCGCGCTGATCAAGCCGGGCGACACCATCATGGGCATGGATCTGGCCTCGGGCGGCCACTTAACTCACGGTGCGGCGCCGAACATTTCCGGCAAGTGGTTCAATCCCATCCGCTACGGTGTGCGCCGCCAAGACGGCTACATCGACATGGATCAGGTCGAGAGCCTCGCCAAAGAACACAAACCGAAGCTTCTCATTTGCGGCGGTTCGGCTTATTCGCGCACCATCGACTTCAAAGCCTTCCGCGCGATTGCCGATAGTGTTGGCGCTTTGCTGATGGTTGATATGGCGCACTTCGCGGGTATCGTTGCGGCCGGCTTGCACCCCAGCCCGCTGCCGTATGCGGACGTCGTCACCACCACCACGCACAAGACCCTGCGCGGCCCGCGCGGCGGCATGATCCTGTCCAACAACGAAGACATCGGCAAAAAGATGAACTCGGCGATCTTCCCCGGCTTGCAGGGTGGTCCGCTGATGCACGTCATCGCCGGTAAGGCCGTTGCTTTTGGTGAGGCGCTGAAGCCTGAGTTCAAGACCTACATCCAGGCCGTGCTTGATAACGCCAAGGAACTGGCCGAGACCCTGCGCAAGGGCGGCCTCGAAATCGTCGCCGGCGGCACCGACACGCACCTGATGCTGGTCGACCTGCGTCCCAAGAAGCTGACCGGCAATGTGGTCGAACACTTGCTCGAGCGGGCCGGCATGACCTGCAACAAGAACGGCATCCCGTTCGACCCGGAAAAACCCACGGTAACCTCGGGTGTGCGCCTCGGCACCCCGGCAGCCACGACCCGCGGCTTCGGTAAGCCTGAGTTCAAGCAGATCGGCGAATGGATCTGCGAGGTCCTGGACGCCCAGGCCGCCAACCCGGGCCAAACCGAGGGGGTCGAGAAGGCCGTTCTCGAGCGAGTCCAGAATTTGTGTCGCAGGTTTCCAATTTATCAATAAATTGGGGTCATAAGGGATTCTCGAGGGGAATTAACAGGCGTGCCGATCCTTAAAATGGGACGGCAGGCCGGGTTTTGAGGGGTCGGAATACATGCGTTGTCCCTATTGCGGTCACATGGATACCCAGGTGAAGGACTCACGGCCGACGGATGATAACTCCGCCATTCGCCGTCGCCGGTCCTGTCCGGCCTGCGCCGCGCGCTTTACGACCTTCGAACGCATTCAGTTGCGTGAGCTGACGGTCGTCAAAAAGAACGGCCAGCGCATCCCCTTCGACCGCGACAAGATCGCGCGATCTATCACCACAGCCTGCCGCAAACGGCCCGTGAACGAAGAGCGTATCGAGCGCGTGGTGAACAGCATTCAACGCCGCCTGGAGAGCATGGGTGAGTCCGATATTCCGTCCAGCGCCATTGGCGAAATGGTCATGGAGGCTTTGCAGGGCCTTGATAAAGTGGCCTACGTCCGCTTCGCCTCAGTTTACAAAAACTTCCGTGAAGTCAAAGACTTCGAGAGCTTTGTTGAGAACTTAGCGGAACCTAACGGAGCCAGCTCAGAGGCTTAATGAACAAGGCCGCGCCATCGCAAGCCGCCGATGCCGCGTTCATGGTCGCGGCGCTGTCTTTAGCGGCGCGCAATCTTGGTGACACCTGGCCCAATCCTGCGGTCGGATGCGTCATCGTCAAAGACAATATCGTCATCGGCCGCGGCTGGACTCAGTCCGGCGGACGTCCTCATGCCGAAACGGAAGCGCTCAAACGGGCGGGCAGTAGCGCTAAAGGCGCGACCGCTTACGTCACCCTTGAGCCTTGCAGTCATCACGGCAAAACGCCGCCCTGTGCCGACGCCCTGATCGCCGCCGGCATCGCCCGCGTGGTGGTGGCGACGATTGATCCCGATCCGCGCGTGGCCGGGCAGGGCATTGCCCGCCTCAAAGCCGCTGGCATCCAGGTAGACGTCGGCCTGGCTAAGGCACCGGCCGAACGCCTCAACGCCGGATTTTTCCTTCGCGTCGGCCAGAACCGTCCGCTCTATGCCCTGAAAACCGCCAGCAGCCTGGATGGGCGCATCGCGCTTTCCAATGGCGATAGCAAATGGATCACAGGCCCCGAAGCGCGCCAGGCGGTACAAGCACTGCGGGCGCGTTACGACGCTATTTTAATCGGCTCAGGCACGGCCTTGGCCGACGATCCGGAGTTAACCTGCAGACTTGAAGGTTACGAGGGCCGTCCCAAGGTGCGCATCGTGTTGGATCGGCGTTTGCGTTTGCCGCTTACATCTCGCTTGGTGAAGTCCGCGCGCGACATTCCGACCTGGGTTGTGACCTCCGAAGTCGGCCGTAAAGCCGAAGCACTTGTGGAAGCCGGTGTCGATGTCATCACGGCCAAGAGCGATGCCTTGGGCCTCGTGCTGGCGGAGCGTGGCATCACGCGTGTGCTGGTGGAAGGCGGCGGCCAGGTTGCGGCTGCGTTCCTCAAGGCCCATATGATTGATCAGATCACCTGGTTTAGGGCGGGCGGAATCATCGGCAGTGAGGGCATCCCCGCGGTTGGTGATTTGCAGGCCACCTATCTCGCCGCGATCCCAAGTTTCACGCGCGTTGAAACGCTTGTATTCGGCGCTGATACCCTCGATATCCTGGTTCGCAGGATCTAAGAGAAAACAGAATCATGTTCACAGGTATTGTCACAGACTTAGCGACTGTCGCCGAGATCACGCCGGGTCAGGCCGCGAAGCGCTTCAAGCTCACGACCACCTACGATCTCAACACTGTTGCCATGGGCGCATCCATCGCCTGCAACGGCTGTTGTCTGACGGTCGTGGAGAAGGGTGCAGGCTGGTTTACGGCCGACGCGTCGCAAGAGACGTTGAACAAAACCACGCTCGGGTCTTGGAAGGTCGGCGACAAAGTGAATCTCGAACGACCTTTAAAACTTGGCGATGAGTTGGGCGGGCACATGGTGCTCGGCCACGTCGACGGCGTTGCCACGGTGAAAGTGGTCCGCGACGAAGCTGGATCGAAGCGCTTCAGCATCACACCGCCCAAAGAACTTGCCAGATTTGTCGCAGCCAAGGGTTCGGTTTGCCTGGACGGCGTCTCCTTGACCGTCAACGAAGTGGATGACACCAGCTTTGGCGTGAATATCATCCCGCATACCCTGGCCGTGACCACCTTTGGTGGCTTGAAAGCCGGCAGTTCGGTGAACATGGAAATTGATACGCTGGCGCGCTATGTTGCGCGTCTCATGCAGCCGACAATTTAATCCGAGTAATGCCCGTGCCTGAAGCGCCGCGAACCAATGCCGACCACGCCGATTTCCTATCCACAATCGAAGAGATCGTGGAGGACGCGCGTAATGGCAAAATGTTCATCCTGGTGGACGACGAGGGCCGCGAGAACGAAGGCGACCTGATTATCCCCGCGCAGATGGCCACACCCGACGCTGTGAATTTTATGGCCAAAAACGGACGCGGGCTGATCTGCCTGTCCATGACACGCCAACGCACCGAGCATCTTCGTCTGCCGCTGATGCCCGCCCACAACCAATCACGCCTTTCGACCGCCTTCACGCTCAGCATCGAAGCGCGCACGGGCGTGACCACCGGCATCTCTGCAGCCGACCGCGCGCGCACCATTGCGGTCGCCATTGATCCGGACTCAACGCCGCAAGACATCGCCACACCCGGACACGTTTTCCCGCTCGTCGCCAAAGACGGCGGCGTGCTGGTGCGCGCGGGCCATACCGAAGCCGCCGTGGATGTCGCGCGCCTCGCGGGCCTCATTCCCGCCGGTGTGATCTGCGAGATCATGAACGATGACGGGTCCATGGCGCGCATGCCGGATCTGATTAAATTCGCACAGCTGCACGCGCTCAAGATCGGCACCATCGCCGACCTGATCGAATACCGGCGTCGCAACGAACGTTTGGTCAGTATGGAAGCCGAAACAGCTTTCGTCTCAAAGACCGGCGGTGAATGGACGATGCGCGTCTATGCCGATTCCGTTACCGGCGACGAACACGTCGCGTTGATCAAAGGCAATATCAACAGCGTTCAGCCGGTCATGGTGCGTATGCATCACGTCAATCTGTTGCCGGATGTGCTCGAAGACGTGCAGTCGGTGCGCAGTGGTGAGTTACACAAAGCCATGCAGATGGTGGCCGACTACGGCCGCGGCGTGATCGTGCTGTTTCGTGACAGCACACCTGGAAAGCTTGCAGAACGCATCCGCGCCAAGGCGCGCGGAGAAGAACATACTACGCGTCTCGTGGACTACGGTGTGGGGGCCCAGATTCTGGTCGACCTCGGCGTGAAAAACATGATCCTGCTCACCAACACGTCGAAGGTTATTATTGGCCTCGATGGTTACGGCCTGCACGTGGCCGAACAGCGCCCCATCAAAGTGGGCTGATCAAGTTTGGGTGAACCCATGAGCCTCGTCTCTGAACGCGTGACTCCTGAAAATACCGGCCTCTCGCTTCTGCGCGGTTTTTTGGGCCGCTGTCCGCGGTGCGGGAAGGGCCACATCCTTCACCGTTATCTCAAGATCGTGCCGAACTGTGCCGATTGCGGCGAGGCCTACGGCCATCTGCCCGCTGACGACATGCCGCCCTGGCTGACGATTATCATCGTAGGCCATCTGTTGTTTCCGAACGTCTGGTGGGTAGAGCGTAACTACAACATCCCGCTGTGGATGGAGTATGTGATGTGGCCTTCACTCGGCCTCATCTTGACGCTGATCCTCTTGCCGCGCTGCAAGGGATTTGTCGTCGCGCTCCTGTGGATATTACGCCTCAAGCGCGCGACGACTGAAAAAACCGTCTAACTTTATTTCTTCGGGCAGACTTTCGGATCGTCGCTCATCTTTTTGATGTACGCGAACAGATCGTCACGGCTCTCCTGATCGGGGACGCCGATGTATTCCATGGTGGTATCCGGCACGTAATCCATGGGCGCAGCCATGAATTCGCTGAAGGTCTTCTGGGTCCAGACGATGCCCGAAGCCGTCATGACTTCCGAATAGTTTTTGAAAGTCGCGAGACCGCCAGCTTTGCGTCCAATCAGGCCGCAGTGGTCAGGACCGATGCCGTTTTTGTTGAAGGCATGGCAGCCAGCACACTCTGTGTACATGACCTTGCCGGCATCAGGATTACCTGCCGCGAACGCGCTCAGCGGCGCAATGATGGCGCCCACAGCCGCGAGACTCAAAACCGAACGCATGAAATTGATCGTTGCCAAAGTCAGACTCCCAAAACAAATGATGCGAGTATTTTTGCTTGCCCCTCATAGCATCGGGCAAACAGCGCGCATCCTAAAAAATGTTTTAGAGGCCGCGTAACGGCGACGCGCAAGTTGTTACAGGGTTTTATTTCGGGCAAACGCTGGCGTCAGCATCCATTTTTTTAATGTAGGCGATGAGATCAAGGCGCGCTTGTTCTTCTGAAAGGCCGACAAAACCCATGGCGGTTTCCGGCACGTAGGACAGCGGATTCTCGATGAACTCGCTCAGTGTCTTCTCATCCCACGTCAGGCCCGACTCTTTCATAGCGTGCGAGTATGACGGGAAGTCCGCAACGGTCGCCGCTTTACGGCCGATAAGTCCGCAGTGATTCGGTCCAATCTTGTTTTCACCGAAGGAATGGCACGCCGCGCACTCTTGATAAGCAACTTCGCCGGCATTGGCATCACCGCCTTTAGGCGCCGCGGCAAAAGCGGTGAGGGGAGAGACCACAGCGCCCGCGACAACGAGGCCAAATACAAAACGCGCAAACGTGAAACGGACCAAAGCTCTACTCCCGGCAAATGTGAAATTTCTCGCAGGGCGTAAATAAGGACAGAAAAACGCGAATTCAATCGCGAAATACTGCGCCGCTTTTGTAACTGCGCCGTGCTTCACGCCGCTCCAACATTTGGCCAGTTTTGAACCACACTTCGCCCGCAATGTGCGCGCAAGTTAGAGATAATCAGTTTTTTGAGGCAGGATTAACGTATTGGGATTTATGAGCTTTCCACAGAAACCACCTAAATCCTTGCATTGGCCCGCGTGGTCGCGATACTCCGCCGCCCGAAGCTCTACTTTTTGTTACTTTTCTTGGGCAGAGAAATACCTAGAGTGTCGCCATCTCAACGGCCGGGACCGCAAGGTCACGTTGCGTTGATCTAAAGGGAGGGAGTTTTATGCGTTTCGTTTGGGGAATTTTGTGCGTCGTTCTGGCGCTCGTCGCGGGTCCTGCCGCGAATTCAGCGCGCGCTGCTGATTCAAAAGAGTTCGATGTCGCCTTGGTTCTGGCGGTCGATGTGTCGGCGAGCGTTGATGAAGGCGAAGCCGGCATTCAGCGCGCGGGGTACATCAATGCGCTGCGCGATCCGCGCATGGCCGAAGCAATCCGCGGTGGCATCAATGGCCGTATCGCCATCAGCTATGTTGAATGGTCCAGCCCCACCGATCAGCGCGTTTTGGTGCCGTGGCGCGAAATCTCCAGCGGCGCTGACGCTGCCGCTTTTGCCGACGAGTTGGAAAAGTCGCCCTACCGTCCGGGCAGCACCACGTCCATCAGCGCTGCGCTCGACTTCTGCGCGCGTCACATTCAGCTGAGCGGCATTAAGGCCGTGCGCCGCGTGATCGACATGTCGGGCGACGGCTACAGCGACCAAGGCGGCGATCTGAAAACCGCGCGCGATGCGGTCGTGAAAGCCGGCATCATCATCAACGGCCTTCCGGTCATGAATGAACGGGCGGCTTTCCGCTCGAAAATTCCGGCTGATCTTGATCAGTATTACGCCAAGAACGTCACGGGCGGCCGCGGTGCTTTCACGCTGGTCGTGAAAAAGCTCGAAGACTTCAACAAGCTTGTGCTCCAGAAGCTGATCCTTGAGATCGCTGCGTTGGAACTTACGGAGAAGGCTTCCTAATGCGGCGGAAGTGCATACCGTTTAGTTCGCGTTTGATTCGAGAAACCTCGGTTTGCGGTTGATCCCGCAGCCGAGGTTTTTTTATGCCTTTGACGTTTCCCCCCAAGACAATGGCGTTGCGGGCGGTGCCGCGCTGATCCAAAAGGCGCGCTGCCCAGCCATTGTTCTTGAGACGCAGGGCTAGGGCGGCGGCGGTCAGATCGGCTTTGTCGTTGATGCAGACGTTCATGAAGAGCTTGCCGGAGCGCTTCAGACAGCGACGCGCGGCGCGGCAAAAAGTGTCGCCAGTGAACTGCGGCGGTATGTCTTCGCCAATGAAGGCGTCGATGATCAGCACATCGAAACGCCGCCGCGTGCGCTGCATATAAGCGAGACCATCGCCCACATGGCAGGTGATATCAGGCGGCAGACCGAAATGGCGCTTCGCTAGTTTGAATGAGGCCTTGTCGATATCGACAATCGTCACATCGCTGCCGTCGCGCGAAAGCATCTTGCCCAAGGTGCCGCCACCGCAGCCGATCATCAGGACGGTCTTGGCAGGTTGCTGTGCGATCAGCCCGTAAAGCGCATGGATATAGGTGTCGAGACTGACGCCGTTTCGGTCTACTGCACTCTGGTTGCCGCCACGCTGCACATAGGTGAGTGTGCCGGTGTCCTTTTTGTAGCGCAGCCTGATGGTGCCCAGCGCCGACGCATACTTGGACTTGTCTGGTTTTACGACTTTTGCGGTCTTGGTTTCTTTGGGCATTCCCCGCTATCTTGAAGATAACAGCGGGCAAGGGAAATCATTTTGAACGCTAAACCCTGGTTCAGGCGTCAACGTATCGGCTTCGGCTTTATGCCCCAGACCTGGCAAGGCTGGGTAAGCCTGATCGTGTTTCTGGGGATTTTGGCGGTGACGGTGACCGTGTCGCAACGATTAGGCGTCGATGAATCTTCAGGGCGGAATGGTGCTTTTCTCGTTGCGGCCATAGAGATCATGGGGTTTATGATCTTTGTCCGGCGGCACGCGAAGATCGACGACGACGTTAAAAGCAAAAAGTAGAACGCAGCATGGCTCCTTCACCTTATGTCCTGATCATCGAAGCGCGCTTTTATGACGAGATCGCCGATGACCTGTTGAAGGGCACAAAAGCAGTGCTCACCGCTGCCAATGTGAAATTCGATGTGCTGACGGTGCCGGGCATTCTGGAGCTGCCGGCGGCTGCGCTGTTTGGCATGAATCCCGACCGCACGTCCGGCCAGCGTTATGACGGCGTTGTGGCCTTGGGTTGCGCTGTCAAAGGCGAGACCGATCATTACGAATATGTCTGCGCCGAATCCATGAGCGGCTTGCAGCGCGTGGCTTTGGATCTGAAAGCCCCCATCGGCAACGGCGTTTTGACCTGCCCAACTTGGGAACTGGCGCAAAACCGCGCCAATCCGGGCGAGGGCGACGCCGGCGGCCGCGCTGCGCGCGCGTGTTTGCGCCTCATTGAGGTTAAGAGCGGCTTCGGGCTATAACCCGCCCGTAAACGTTACGTTCTTAGTGTTACGCTCTTTGACTGGTCCAGGCCTATCACGCGCTCTTGGAGATTCCTTGCGTTATGACGTCATCTGTTCCCGATCCTAAACGCGAGAAATCTGAAGGTATGTACGAGCGCAGCAGCGCGCGCCTTGCTGCCGTGCAGGCCCTTTACCAGATCGAGGCCAGCCAGAATCCTCCCGAACAAGTCATCAAAGACTTCCTCATCGGCCGCACCGGCGGTCTCGCGGTGTTGCAAGATGCCGACACCGAACAGGAAACCACCGTTGCGTTGACCACCTTGGACAGCGAGTTGTTCATCAACCTGGTGCGCACGGTTCAAAAGCGCGGCGATGAGATCGACGACATGATCAAAGGCGCGCTGTCGCCCGAGTGGCCGTGGGAGCGTTTGGAAATGACCTTGCGCGCGCTGTTGCGCAGTGGTGTGGCTGAACTTCTGACGCGTACCGATATTCCCGCAGGTGCCACGGTTTCTGAATTCATTGAAGTCGCGCACGCGTTTTACGCCGGCTCTGAACCGCGCATGGCCAATGCGGTGCTCGACCGCATTTCCAAAGTGTTGGGACGTGCATGAGCGAGAAGGGAACACGACGCGGTGAGTTTACTCTTATCGCCGAACTGTTCGCTCCCTTAAGCAAAGGTGCTTCCGGTGCGCTCGGCCTTGCCGACGACGTCGCATTGATCGACGTTTCACCCGGATGCCATCTCGTTACAACGACCGATACGCTGATCGCTGGTGTGCATTTTCGCGAGAGTGATCCGCCGGAGACCATTGCGCGCAAAGCGTTGCGTGTGAATCTGTCAGACCTTGCCGCCAAAGGCGCGCAACCCATCGGCTTCCTGCAAGCCCTCAGCCTCAACGATTCAATCACCGACGCGTACATAGAGCGTTATGTGGCAGGCTTAGCAGTAGATGTGCAGGAATTCGGCATCCCGCTGCTTGGCGGCGACACCACAAGCGGACCTGGTCCGCTTACGATCACGATTACAGCTTTTGGCGAAGTGGAGAAGGGCAGCGCATTGTTACGAAGCGGTGCTCGGCCGGGCGACATCGTAGGCGTAACTGGCACCATCGGGGATGGGGCTGTCGGATTGGCTTGTCTCAATGCCACTCTCGATCTGCCAACGGCCCTCGCGGAACACGCGATTGCCCGCTACCGCATTCCACAGCCGCGTCTCGCCATAGGCCGCGCGCTCAAAGGTCTCGCCACGGCGTGCCTTGATATCTCCGACGGACTTGTTGCCGATGTGGGTCATCTTAGTGAAGCCTCCGATGTGGCGATCGTTCTCGATCGTGAGTCCGTTCCGCTTTCCCCGGCCGTGCGCGCCGCGATTACGGCAGACGCTGACTGGTGGGACGTGGTTTTGGGCGGCGGCGACGATTACGAATTGGCTTTTACGCTTCCGCCCGAGCGGGTTCCCGCATTGGAAACGCTTGCGGCCAAGTTTAAGTTCCCTTTGACGGTGATCGGGACGGTCTCGGCGGAACGGGGCAAGGGTGTAACAGTCACCTCCGGCGGTAAGCTGGTGCCGGTGTCACGGACCGGATACCGCCACCGCTAGCGACGGCTGGCGAAAATGTGGTCTAATCGTCGCGTCGCACTGGGGACACTTCTATGAAACGCGCGATCGTCATTATTCTGATCATGATTCTGGTGGCCGGCGGCGGCGCCGGTGGACTGATCATGCTCGGGATCGTGCCTAATCCCTTCAATCCTAAGATCGAGGTCAAGTTGTCGGCAGCCGAACAGGCAGCCGCGGACCTTAAAGCGAAGACCGCTTTCAAACCGCCGCTTGCAGCGTTCGTCCTAGTGAAAATGGACGATATGGTCGTGCCGGTGATCATCGACGGCAAGGTGCAGCGCCGCGTGTTACTAATCGCCCGCATCATGGGCAATGTCAGCTCCGATGAAGCTTTTATCAAAGCCAATATGAATCGCTTTTCGGACTCCGTGCTGAACGACCTGGTGCCGTATTTCCAGAATTACTTCACCAATCACGACATGGTGGACGCGCCGGCCATTAAGTCCCGGCTCGTGAAACATGCCAAAACCGTGTTCGGCGACCGTATTAAGGACGTGCTTCTGATCAACGTTTTCGAGCAGGGCAGCGGCAGATCCCAGTAAATCCCAGGAAACGCGCCGAAAAGGCCCTGATCCTGGCGCCATACTGATATGTTGCACCCGCGCTATCGTTCTGGCACTCTCCCGCCGATTTTCGAGGGATGGGTGGAAGCCCTCAAATAAGTAATTGAAACCTAATCATTATTTGCCTCTGTAACTTGGCAAATACACGAATCATAACGGGGTAAACATGACCTTGGAAACACTCGTCATCGTCTGCGGTGTGCTGGCGGTTCTCTACGGCGTTTACGGCACAATGCGCATCGTCAAGATGCCGGCCGGAAACGCACGCATGCAAGAAATTGCAGCGGCTATTCAGGAAGGCGCTGGCGCCTACCTTAATCGCCAATACGCAACCATCGGCATCGTAGGCATTGTTGTCGCGATCGTCCTGGGCGTTACGCTCGGGCTTACGGTGGCCATTGGCTTCGTCATCGGCGCAGTGCTCTCGGGCATCGCCGGTTACGTCGGCATGAACGTCTCGGTGCGCGCTAACGTGCGTACCGCCGCAGCTGCCATGACCGGCGGCTTGAAACCCGCCCACGCCGTCGCCTTTCAGGCTGGCGCGGTCACGGGCATGCTGGTGGTGGGCCTCGGCCTGCTCGGCGTCGCTGGTTATTACTTCGTCCTCAAGAGCCAGGGTTTGGAACTGCGCGACATCGTCTGGGGCCTTATCGCGCTCAGCTTCGGTGCTTCGCTGATCTCGATCTTCGCCCGTCTCGGCGGCGGCATCTTCACCAAAGGCGCTGACGTCGGCGCCGACTTGGTGGGTAAAGTCGAAGCTGGAATTCCCGAAGATGATCCGCGTAACCCGGCGGTGATCGCCGACAACGTGGGCGACAACGTCGGCGATTGCGCCGGTATGGCCGCCGACTTGTTCGAAACCTACGCCGTGACCATCGTCGCCACCATGTACCTCGGCTCGCTCTACTTCACGGACGCCCAGGCTTCTGCGGCCATGATGTATCCGCTCATCGTCGGTGCGGTTTGCATTCTCGCATCGATCGTCGGCACGTTCTTCTCGGGCATCGGCTCAAGCGGCAAGATCATGGCCGCTCTGTACCGCGGCTTTATCGTTACCGCCCTGATCTCTGCCGGTTTGATTGTTTACGTCACGCAGACCATCTTCGCTGAAGGCCTGACGATGACGACCGGTCGCCTCATCACGTCGACCGATCTGATCAAGTGCTCCTTCGTGGGCTTGGTTGTCACCGGCCTGATCATCTGGATCACTGAGTACTACACCGGCACGAACTTCCGTCCGGTACGCTCGGTCGCCCAGGCGTCCACCACCGGTCACGGCACCAACATCATCCAAGGCCTCGCGGTCTCGATGGAAGCGACGGCTCTGCCGGTGCTCGTCATCTGCGGCGGCATCATCGTGGCTTACCTGACTGCCGGCATCTTCGGCCTCGCGGTTGCGGCGACCACCATGCTGGCGCTGGCTGGTATCGTCGTGGCGCTCGATGCTTACGGCCCGGTCACCGATAACGCCGGCGGTATCGCGGAAATGGCGCATCTTCCCCCGGAAGTGCGCGTTGCCACCGATGCTCTCGATGCAGTTGGTAACACGACCAAAGCCGTGACCAAGGGCTATGCCATTGGTTCGGCCGGCCTCGCGGCCGTCGTGCTGTTCGCGTCCTACGTCGAAGATCTGAAGCACTACTTCGGTGATCTGAACATTCAGTTCAGCCTCGAAAACCCGTTCGTCGTGGTTGGCTTGTTCATCGGCGGCATGTTGCCGTACTTGTTCGGCGCGATGGGCATGCAGGCCGTTGGCCGCGCTGCCGGTGCGGTGGTGAACGAAGTGCGTCGCCAGTTCAAAGAAATCCCCGGCATCATGGAAGGCACGGCGAAGCCCGATTACGGCCGCGCTGTCGACATGCTGACCAAAGCTGCGATCAAGGAAATGATCCTGCCGTCGCTGCTGCCGGTGCTGTCGCCGATCGTAGTGTACTATTTGGTTACGGCCATCGCGGGTCAGGCGGAAGCCTTCACCGCGCTGGGCGCCATGCTGCTCGGCACCATCGTCACGGGCCTGTTCGTGGCCATCTCGATGACCTCGGGCGGCGGCGCGTGGGACAACGCCAAGAAGTACATCGAAGACGGCCACCACGGCGGCAAGGGCTCCGACGCCCACAAAGCTGCCGTCACCGGTGACACCGTCGGCGATCCGTACAAGGACACCGCTGGTCCGGCCGTGAACCCGATGATCAAGATCATCAACATCGTGGCCCTGCTTTTGCTGGCCGTTCTCGCCGGCTAAACAGACCAAACATCATCAAGAAAAACGCCCCGGCTTAAACCGGGGCGTTTTTTTATGCGTGATTGAAATGAAATATGACTAGCGAGGAGGCGCTCCAGCGCCACCGGGTGTTGCGCCGCCGCCGACACGACCCACGTTGCCCAAGAGCTGCTCAAGGATGCCGATCTCGCGGCCCTTGGTGGGGGTGGAGCGTTCTTCCGGCGAGACGTTCAGGCCGTCTTCCAAATTCAATTTACGCACGCCCGACAAAATCCCGCGCCGGTCGAAGCTGACGACATAAACCGTCCGGTCAAGTTCGTGGTTGGGATAGAAGGCGTACTGCGTGGTGTGAGCGCTGATGTAGTACCAGTTCTCGTCGTCGAAAATGGCCGTTGTGGCTGGCGTGCCGAGAATGCCCTGCACGTCCTGGCGGGTTTGCTCGCCGGGGGCCAATTTAGCCAAAGCTTCCGGCGGCGGCAGGTTGCCGCGCGGCTCGATATCCTTGGCGCACGCAGCCAGCAGCAGGGCGGCTAAAGCCAAGCCCGCGGTTTTCTGCACAGCCAACACCTTATTTCTGATTTTCATGCCGTGACGTATTATATCACCTCGCGGCGAATTCCCAGTATTTCTATAGTCCTGGGCTGCCATAATTCAGACCTGTAAAGTTCCCATCATGTTGTTCGCCAAACTCTTCCAGCGCACGAGCCCGACCGAGGACGCTGCACTGCGCCTCTACCGGACGTTGGTGGAAAAGGCCCGCGACCCGGTTTTTTACAGCGCTCTCGCGGTGCCGGACACGGTCAACGGCCGGTTCGACATGGTGGTGATCCACGCCATGCTGGTGCTGCGGCGCTTGCGGGATGGCGGGATAGAGGGCGAGGCCAGCGGCAAGGCGCTCCTCGAGCTGCTGTTCACGGATATGGACCAATCCTTACGCGAGATGGGCATCGGCGATATGGGCATCAAGCATCACATCAAGCGCATGGCCAAGGCGCTATTCGGCCGCGCCGAAGCTTACGAAAACGGTCTCGACGGCGATCCGGCGGCGCTTTTGGCGGCGCTGAAGGAAAATCTATATCGCCATTCAAAGCCTACGGAAGATCAGTTTGCGCGCATGTCCGACTATCTGCAGCGCGCCGCTCAGCATGTCCGCGTGCAGAACGTTGCGGAAATGATTGCCGGACAGATGGATTTTGCTGTGCCGGTTTTAGGTGACGGGGCGTCTCATGCCGGTTGATGACATTTCAGATCACCTTCAGGACCCGACGCCTGAGTTTTCGTTTCCGGTCGACGTTACCAGCCTAACGCTGACCGGGCGTAGCTATACGCTGAAGGCCACGCCCGAAGAGCGCGCCCGCGTTGCCGCGCGCCTGGACTTGCAGGATGTCAGTGAATTCACCGCAACGCTGGACGCGAAGTTCGTGGGCAGCGGGATGTTCAAAGTCACCGGCGAGATTAAGGCCAAGGTTGTTCAGACGTGCGTCGTGAGTCTCGGTGCAGTTCCCGCCACGATCCGGGACGAGGTCAGCGCCACATTCATCACCCACGACAGCTTCGAAAAAGAGAAAGCCCGGCGTGAAAAGATAAAAGCCCGCGCCAAGGCCAGGGGCATTGATGAGGACGAGGACGTCGTGGAACTGGGCGGGGACGATCCCCCGGAGGTGGCGAAAGGCGACCGAATCGACTTGGGCGAGGTGGCAGTAGTTCACTTGGCCCTGGCCCTGGACCCATACCCCCGGGCCCCTGGGGCGACCTTTTCCCCGCCGCCTGGGGTGGGGGTAGCCGCGGAAGACGACGAGCCGGCTGTTGCCAACCCTTTTGCGGCCTTAGCCCAGTTCAAAAAGGGCAAAAAGTCCGGTCCCGAGGGCCGGGACAGCTAAAGCTAAGTTCCTTGCGCCCCGAGGGGTTTTTCGGTATCTAGTCGCGCTTTCCGGCTCCCTGCCGCCATTTTGGGTGGGGATACCGGCCTCGTCAGATTCACCACGAAAGATTACGTCCATGGCAGTTCCTAAGAAGAAAGTCTCCAAGTCGCGTCGCGATATGCGCCGCTCGCATCACGCGCTCACGACGGCGGCCCACCAGGAATGCCCGAATTGCGGCGAACTGAAGCGTCCGCACCACATGTGTGCCTCTTGCGGCCATTACGACGGCCGTGAAGTCGCTTCCGAGTCTGAGGCCCTTGCCTAGTCCCGTTCGTCATATAATCTTCAAGTGACCGTGCACGCCGCACGGGGATTTTCCCCGGCGGTCGGGGGAAACGTGAAACGGCCTTCGGGCCGACGCGTTGCAGGTAAATTGGTCCGGGGATCATTGTGAGCGCGGCCTTCACCCTCTCGCTGGATGCCATGGGCGGCGACCACGCCCCGCAGATCGTCCTTCGGGGCGCGGCATTGGCGCGCGAGCGCTACCCCAACGCGCACTTCCTGCTGTTCGGCGATGAAGCCAAACTCAAGCCGCT
Organism: Fidelibacterota bacterium; assembly: GCA_947476895.1. Classification (GTDB taxonomy): domain Bacteria; phylum Pseudomonadota; class Alphaproteobacteria; order Rhodospirillales; family Rhodospirillaceae; genus SHVO01. Next base: position 75,160 of record CANJRX010000007.1, read on the forward strand.
GCTGTTGGCCGACAAGGCCCTGGCCGCGTGCTGCACTATTCACCACACCGACCAAGTCATCACCGGCGACACTAAGCCCAGCCAGGCGATCCGTCAGGGTCGCCAGTCGAGCATGTGGAAAGCCATCGAGGCCGTTAAGAACGGCGAAGCCGCAGGCGTGGTTTCAGCCGGCAACACCGGCGCGCTGATGGCCATGGCGAAACTCATCATGCGCGCTTTGCCCGGCATTGACCGTCCTGCGATCTGCTCGCTGTTTCCGACGCGCGTCGGCGAAACTGTGATGCTGGATTTGGGCGCGAACTCGCAGTGCGATGCTCGCAACCTCGTGGAATTCGCCGTGATGGGTGAGTGCTTCGCGCGTTGCATGCTGGGATTAGAACGCCCCAGCGTCGGCCTGCTCAACATCGGTTCGGAAGATGGGAAGGGTACCGGTCCGCTGCGCGACGCGGCCCAGGTCTTGCGCAGTTCGCATCTCGATATGGAGTTCAAGGGTTTTGTCGAAGGCGACGACATCACCAAAGGTACCGTCGATGTAGTTGTTACAGACGGGTTTACCGGCAACGTCGCGTTGAAGACTGCCGAAGGCACCGCCAAAATGTTCGCCGAATTCCTCAAGACCGCCATTCGCAGCTCATGGCTGGCAAAATTCGGCATGATCTTTGCGAAACCTGTCTTGTCACAAGTTATGGCGCGGCTCGACGCGCGCCGCTATAACGGCGCTCTGTTTGTCGGACTCAACGGAGTGGTCGTGAAAAGTCACGGAGGCACAGACGCGGTCGGATTCGCTAACGCCATTGGTGTTGCGGTGGATATGATCTCGCGCGATCTCAACAGCCGCATCGCCGAGGAACTCGCGCGCATCGCCGCAGAACAGGTACAAGCCGAAGCGACCGAAGCGGTGGCGGAGCCTGCGCCGCAATGATCCGCTCTGTGATTCAAGGCGTGGGATCGTATCTGCCTGAGAAAATCCTGACCAACGCGGAACTCGCTCAAAAAGTCGACACGTCCGACGAATGGATCGTTGATCGTTCGGGTATCCGCGAACGTCACGTCGCCGCCGAAGGCGAGAAGACATCCGATCTGGCGATTGCAGCAATTAGGAAAGCGCTGGCGTCTGCCGGCCGCGACGGCAAAGACATTGACCTGTTCATTGTCGCCACCACCACACCCGATCACACATTCCCCGCCACCGCTGCGCGCGTGCAAGCCGCATTAGGCCGACCCGGCGTTCCGTCGTTTGACGTTCAGGCTGTGTGTTCAGGCTTCATCTACGGCCTTGCCGTAGCCGACAACTTTATCAAAGCCGGTCAGGCTAAGTCGGCTGTTGTCGTCGGTGCCGAAGTCATGACGCGTCTGCTCGATTGGACTGATCGCGGCACCTGCGTGTTGTTCGGCGATGGCGCTGGTGCAGTCGTTCTGTCTGCGGAAGACGGCAAAGGCGCGACATCCGACCGCGGCATTTTATCCACGCATCTTCATTCCGACGGCCGTCACTACGACATGCTGTTCGCCGACGGCGGCCCTTCGAGCACGCAGACCTCCGGCCACATCCGCATGAAGGGCAAGGAAGTTTTCCGTCACGCGGTGGTCAATTTGGCTGACGCGGTGCAAGAAGCCCTCGAAGCCAATAAGATTTCCATCAACGATGTCGATTGGCTGGTGCCACACCAAGCCAACAAACGCATCCTCGATGGCACAGCCCAAAAGCTGGGCCTTGATCCCGCGAAGGTGATCATCACGGTGGATCGTCACGCCAATACATCTGCGGCTTCGATTCCGCTGGCGCTTACGGCCGGTGTTGAAGACGGCCGCATCAAGCCCGGCCAGATGGTGCTGATGGAAGCCATGGGCGGCGGCTTCACCTGGGGTTCGGCGCTGGTGCGGATGTAATGGCTGACAAGCCAACCGTCACGCGCACCACACTTGGGGACTTCGCACCAAAGTTCGCCGATCTCACCGATGATGTTTTGTTCGGCGATATCTGGGAGCGTCCCAATCTTTCCAAACGCGACCGCAGTCTGATCACGGTCTCTACGCTGACGGCGCTCTACCGCCTTGAGCAGTTACCGTTCCACATTGAGCGTGCGCTCGATAATGGCGTTACGAAAGACGAGATCATCGAAGCGATGACTCACGTGGCGTTTTATGCCGGCTGGCCGACGACGGTTTCGGCGCTGGGCATCGCCAAAAAGATTTTCGAGAAAACGCCGTAGCTACTTCTTCAAGCGCAGCTTCGCGAAACACAGAAACAGCGCTTCATTCGGCAAAAGATCTTCGCCTTTCATCAGCTCGACCGCTTCGGCCAGTTCGGATTGTTTGGCTGTGGTGTAGTCGTCGAAGGTCAGCCGCAGGATTTTTTCGTCGCTCATCGCGGCAGCTCCGGGAATCCCGGCCCGTACCCCGCCGATGCTGGCTTTGGCTTCCTTGGCGCAGAGCTTGGTCCATTCCTTGAAGAGCTGCTCCTGGGCGTCCGGTGGGGACGGCTGGGCTGCATAAACACAGGCGGGCGCGGCGGCGAGGGCGGCCAAAAGGGTGGCGTAGTGGATTTTCATGGGCCACTCAACCACGCTGGAGAGCCGTAATCCAGGCAAACGCTCGGGTTGAGCCGGGGGGGTAACCCTCTAAATCATTGCTACACATAGATAACCTGTATTGACGTGTGGGCGGCCAAAGGTCTAACCTCTTGAACTCACGCGACTTCGGTCAGGAGAGCGCGACGATGGGAGAAACAATTACCCGGGCTCAGTTGAGCGAGGCCATCTATCAAGAGGTGGGCCTTTCCCGGAATGAGTCTGCGGATTTGCTGGAGATGGTGCTGGGGGAAATTACCCAGGCGCTCCTCAAAGGCGAAACCGTAAAAATCTCCTCGTTTGGGAGCTTTTCCGTGCGCCAAAAAGGCCAGCGGATCGGCCGTAATCCCAAGACCGGGGAAGAGGTTCCCATTTTACCGCGTAAGGTATTGGTATTCCGGCCTTCTCAGCTGTTGAAGGGCCGTATCCGCCAGGGCCATTCCACGCGCACCCCGACGCCCTAATTAAGCTTCCTCAACCAGCCGGGCCGACGACACCGTGACTTCAGACGATTTCACTGACAGCGACGATTCCATCTTGGGCGATGCCAAGCCGGGAAACGACGCGCGCCGTCCGGCCAAATCGGAAGCGGCCTTCCGCACGATCAGCGAAGTGGCCGATGACCTGAACGTGCCGCAGCACGTTCTCAGATTCTGGGAAACCAAGTTTACGCAGATTCGGCCCTTAAAGCGGGGCGGCGGCCGGCGTTATTACCGCCCGGAAGACGTGACGCTGCTAAAACGCATCCGCACGCTGCTTTATACCGACGGTCTGACGATTAAGGGTGTGCAGAAGCTCCTGCGCGAGACCGGCGTAAAGGTTCCGGCCGAGGAACCACCCGCGTCCGACGCCCAATCCATCGCTGATGTGCCTATGGGCCTCGCCCGTGACGAGGCCGTGCGCCTGCTGGGCGAATTGACCTCCCTCAGAAATGAGCTGCGCGGCGCCCTGCAAGGGGCCTAAACCGCCAAATTCCAAGCTATCAAGTGGCTTACACTTAGGTTGTTTTGCCGAGGTGTGCTGTCTATAGTGCGCGCCGCTTCGGACCGGGACCCCATGATATTGAACCCCGGCCGAAAAAAGGTCGGGGCGTAGCGCAGCCTGGTAGCGCACTTGACTGGGGGTCAAGGGGTCGCAGGTTCAAATCCTGTCGTCCCGACCATTTTCTCCTTCTAGGTCAATGACTTAGAGGGATTTATCCCAGGCTTCACTCATATCCATTGCCTGTATCCACACTCTAGACGGAGTGAGGAGCGAACATGGCAAGCTTTCGCCGCAGAAAAGGTAAGTGGGAGGCTCAGGTCCGCTTAGCCGGGCATAGGCCAATA
>CANJRX010000008.1 GCA_947476895.1 Fidelibacterota bacterium
CAGGAACGACACCGCATCAAACGGAAAACCATCGAACATCGTCGCTTGCTTCACCGCAAGCTCGCCGCCTAAGATCGATCAACCAGATGAGGCTAACACTCCGCTAAATCACGCCCCAATCTGTCCCAAATGCTTTGACGACGCACAGTGGATAGGTAAACGCCGGCGGCACATGTGGCGCAACAAATGTCACGGGCCGGGCGACATTTTCATCGGGCAATCCCGCAAACACGTCACGCACATCTTTCACTTGGCTCGGGATCATCGCATAAGGACCTGCGAGGCCGATGAAGCCTTTAATCGTACCTTCGGGCGCGCCCGCGGCTTGCAAATATTTGGGATCAACCACCGTCAGCGCGGCGATATGCGCGCCGGCCGAATGCCCCATGATGAAGATCGCGTTGGTGTCACCGCCGTAGGCGCCAATATTTTCACGCACCCAGCGCACGGCCTGCGCCGCGTCATTTTGAAAGGCCGGGAATTTTGCGCCTGGATAATGGCGGTAATCGGCAACGACGGCGACATAGCCCAGCCCCGTGATCGCTTCGCCCGCGAACCGATAGTCACCCCGGCTGCCTGAGCGCCAGGACCCGCCATAAAAGAACACCACGACCGGCAGCTTGCCAGCCGCTGCGACGGGAGTCAGCACATCGAGCTTTTGTTTGTCATCGGTGCCGTAAGCAATATCCGCAGCGACGGTGTAACCGCCGCGGGGTGCCAGCATATTCAGCACATCGAAGCCCGAACACCCGCCGAGGCCGAGACACATCACAATAAGGGTGGCGGCGATAATAAAAGGGCGCGTCATGATGATGTTCACTTTGGTCTTGTCTTAGATATACGATAAACGCACGCCGTAAGATCATAACGTCCGATAGCAGCCGGAGTTCGCAATGAAATACCTGCACACCATGGTTCGCGTGACCGACCTCACCCAATCGCTCGACTTCTATTGCAATAAACTTGGGCTGGTGGAAACACACCGCAAGGACAACGAGAAAGGCCGCTACACTTTGGTGTTCTTGGCCGCGCCCGGCGACGCGGGCGGCGATGTTAATGACCTCGGCGGAAAAGGCCCGCGGGTGGAATTGACTTACAACTGGGACCCCGAGCCCTATACCGGCGGTCGCAATTTTGGCCACCTCGCCTACGAGGTCGACGACATCTACGCCATATGCGATTGGCTTCAGAAAGCCGGCGTCATCATCAATCGCCCCCCGCGTGACGGGCGCATGGCCTTTATCCGCTCACCCGACAACATTTCCATCGAGCTTCTGCAAAAAGGCACCGCCCAGGCCCCTGCCGAACCTTGGGTATCGATGCCCAATACGGGGGTTTGGTAAGGGCTTCTCGTAAACACGGGAACTTTCTGGCTTTAGCCGCCTTTAGGTTTGGCGCGTGTTAACGCGCGCCAAACACAAGGACGCGTACATGTCCGCCGGACCCGTCGGCAAATTCACCTCTGAAATCTGGAAACTGGTCCGCGCTTCCTTTGCGGCGTGGCAGGCCGACTTCGCCGCCAGTATGGGCGCGGCGCTCTCCTACTACGCTTTTTTCTCACTCGCCCCGCTTCTGGTGGTGATCGTTGCCGTGGCCAGCATGCTGTTCAGCGACGATGTGGTGATGCGCGAAATCAGCACGCAGATGCGCCAACTCTTAGGCGACGACGGCGCGGCGGCAATTACAGACCTCATCACAAAAACCGCAAGTCGCATGGACGGCATCCTTGCCAGTGTGGTTGGCGTTGCCCTCTTACTGTTTGGTGCAAGCACCGTGTTTGTCGAGTTGCAAGACGATCTCGACCGCATTTGGAAAGTCGAATCACGTGAAAGCTCCGGCCTTTGGAGCCTCGTGCACGAGCGCTTCCTGAGCTTCGGCCTTATTCTCGGCGTCGGTTTTCTGTTGGTTATTTCCCTGGTCTTTAGCGCTGCCTTGGCAGCGCTCAGCGCGTGGTGGTCCGATGGCCTTGCGGTGTGGGAAGTGGTGCTGCAGCTCATTAATCTCGTCGTCAGTTTTGCCCTGATGACTGTGCTATTCGCGATGATTTACAAAATTCTGCCGCGCGTGCCGATTGCGTGGCGGGATGTCTGGATTGGTGCGGCGGTGACATCGTTCCTGGTAGCCCTCGGTAAATCCGCTATCGGATTTTACCTCGGCCACGGCGCCGTCAGCAGCGCTTACGGAGCCGCCGGTTCACTCGTCGTGCTTCTCGTTTGGGGCTATTACACCGCGCAGATTTTCCTGCTAGGTGCCGAGTTCACCTACGTCTACGCCCATTCACATGGGTCGAAATCGCAAAGTGGTGAAACGCCTTTGACGCAGCAAAGCGCCAGCCTTTAATTCTTCACCAGCTCCCAGGTGTTGCTGATCTTGCGAATCAGGCCGCGCCACTTCGGCCGGCCCGATGACGGATCGAATTCCATGGTGATGCCGGCGGCATCCCATTTCACCACCTGGGCGGCCGATACAAAACCCAGTTGCGCGTTGCCATAGGCCATGCGCCATTCGACAACCGCACTGTCTTTTTCACGGCGCCAGATTTGCAACGCATCGAGGTCGCCGTCGTCGGCGCGGTCGAAGCCGGCTACCAGGAAACGCTGGCCATCCGGCGAGAACATCGGGAACACCAACAGCAGCGTTTGCTTGCCGGTCGTGGCGTCGATCATCACGTAGTCGGTGCGCGTGTAGAGGGCCTTCTGCACGACATAGACGCCGTAGTGCGGCAGGTCTTCGACCAACTGATACTCAATGCAGTCGTTATCATTGGCCGATACGCCGAAGCATAAACGCCGGGTATAGAGCGTCGTGCTCTGGCCGTTTTTCAACAGCAGCTTCAGATTATCACCGGTCCGCGTCGCACGTCCGCTCGAACCTGCGATAAGCGCGGCCTCGCGCTGGCGCACGGCCGGCGGCTTGTCGCTTTCCACCAGCGCTTTGATCTGAGCGGCTTCGGCGACAGCCGGCGGGGCCGCAGAATATGTCGGCAGCGGCGGTTCCGCAGGCGCTGCGGCCATCGCTTGTCCCACCGACATCGCGAGGACGCACGTCAACACTGCACCGATTTTCAAAAGATTACGCATGGGTTTTAGTCCTTCGTGAGAGTCCAGGTCGTCCCCACACGCTTGATTGTGCCGCGCCACTTCGGCGCCGGCTTACCTTCGGCGGCATCCCCCGTCTCAAACTCCATAGCAATGGCGTCGCCATCCCATTTAACAAGACGCGCGCGCGCGACGTAGCCCAGCGTCACGTTGCCGTAGGGCAGTTCCCACTCCACCACCGCACCGTCTTTGTCGCGGCGCCAGATTTCGATGGCATTCACGTCGCCATCGTCAGCCTGATCGAAACCGGCAACGAGGAAACGCTTACCGTCGTCGGAGAACTGCGGAAACACGCTAAGGGTTGTCGCGTGGCCCGTGGTGGCGTCAATCAGGGCGTAATCGGTCCGGGTGTAAAACACCTTCTGCAGCACATAGACGCCGCGCTCGGGCAGATCGGCTACCAGCACATAATCGATACAGCTGGTATCGGTCGCGGCCATGCCCTCACAGGTGCGATAGGTGGTGAGCGTCAAAGACTCTTTGTTTTTTAACGCCAGCACCAAGTCGTCGCCTTGGCGCTTCACGCGGCCACCGGTCGTCGCAATAACACCGGCTTCCCGCGAACGTGTCGCCGAAGGTTTGCCGTCTTGAACCAGCGCCTGGGTTTGGGCGCGTTCAGTGGGGCTGGCGCCCGCGGCCATCGCTTGACCAACGCTCAACGCAGCGGCACAGCACATCGTCATCAGGCCAAATTTCATCGAAGTCTTCATACGCCTCTAGTCCTTCAAAAGTTGCCAGCTATCGCCGGCTTTTTTAATTGTTCCGCGCCACTTCGCGGCCGCTTCGCCAGGGTCGAATTCCATCGCGATGCGATCGCCTTCCCAACTCACGACCTTTGCCGACGCCACACGCCCCAGCGCGTCATCGCCATGCTCTAAGCGCCATTCGCTTTCCGCGCCGTCTTCGTCGTGGCGCCAGATTTCAAGGGCGTAGTGATCGCCGCCGTCCGCCAGGGCAAAGCCAACAACAATGAACCGCTCGCCATCGGGCGAGAACTGCGGCGGCGTGGCAACGCGCGTTTGCGCCCCGCTGCGGGTATCGACGACAACAAAGTCGTTGCTGTCATAAAACGTCTGCTCGACCACGTAAGCATTGCTGGACGCAAGGTCGGCCACCAAAATGTATTCGACGCAGTTTTCTTCCGTCAGATCCATCTCCGGACACCACAGGTTGGAGATGAGCTTCACCGGCTCTTTGTCTGTGATCGCGAGGTTCAACTGATCGCCTTCGCGACGTACGCGCTCATGGCTTGCAGCAATCAGCCCCGCCTCGCGCGGGCGCGTTGCGTCAGGCTTAAGATCTGCCAGCACCGCGCCAATCTGCGCGTCTTCCGCGGCACGGTTCGCCTTAGCGCTCGGATCGCCGCAGGACGCCAGCGCAACGCCAACCAGAGTGAAAAATCCAAATTTCAGCGCACGCATAATGGCTTTACTTACTTCCGCGAAAACTTCCAGCTATCGCCGGACTTCGCAATCGTGCCCTGCCATTTCGGCACTTTTGTGGCCTTGGATGAATCGGTTGAGTCGAATTCCAATGTAACGCTGTCCCCGCTCCATTTTAAAACGTCGGCGCGAGCCACGTAGCCGAGTTCTTTGTCGCCGTAAGGCAGCTTCCATTCCAAAACCGCGCCGTCTTTTTCACGGCGCCACATTTCCAACGCATAAGGATCGGCTTCATCGGCGTGGAAGAAGCCGATGCCGACGAACCGTTTGCCGTCGGGCGAGAATTGCGGCGGCAGGCCGACCGTCGTCTGCCGTCCGGTGTTCATGTCGACAAGGATATAGTCTTGGGTTTCATACATCGCCTTTTGCACAAGGTAGATGCCGCGCGACACCAGATCGCCCACCAGCAAGTACTCAACGCAATTTTGTTCGGTGGCCTCACCTTCGGGGCAGGACGTGTCCGACGCTAGGCGCACCGGCACGGTCTTGTCCTTTACAGTGAGAACCAGCTCGCCGCCTTCACGCCGGGCGCGGCCTTTGGTGATGGCCAAAATTTCGCGTTCGCGCGGGCGCGTCGCTTGCGGAACGTCGTTTTCCAAAATCGCTTTTTGTTGGGCATCTTCGGTGATGGCGCCGGTGAAGTAGGGCGCCATCGGTTCTTCCGGTTCAGCCACGGGTGCTACCGGGGCTTTCTTGGGAAGCATGGGCTGCGCTTGCGCGGCAACACCGAACAGCACGCTGCAAGATAGGGCCAAAAGCGCGAAAGAGCGGTTCATGGGATACGCCTCATCCAAGGATTAAGTGGCCAGATTTGATGGGCGCGACACTACTGGAAAAGGCCGGCAAAGGGTATGGCCCTAGAGGCCCCCTAAATCCTTTAAATCCGTATTTAATGAACGCTGACGGAGGCCGCCGGCAGCTGGCTGACCTTGGCCAGCAGATATTCCAGATCGTCGTCGTTAAACTCAACGCCCAGTTTTTCGTATTGGGTCAGGATGCGCTCGATAATGCGCCGCGAGTAACGCTCAGGGTCCATATCGAGACCGTCGAGTTCGGTCTGTTTCACGACATCCAAAGCGGCTTGCACCGCCGGCAGGTAGGACGGCGGCAGGCTGGCTTTGCCCCAGACGGTCGCGAGGCCGCGGTGGCCGGGATCATGGATCAAAACGCGCGTGTTACCGACGGCTAAACCTGCCAAAGCGGCCACCGCATGTTCGAAGAACCGCAAGTTCCCCATGCAGACGCCGCGCAAGACGAGTGAGCCCGTCAAACGGCCATTGTCTTTAAGCTGCCCGACAAGTGCTGCGAGGCCTGCTTCGCTGACACCCATAGCCAAGCCCACGGTAGCGCGTTCGCGGCTTTGCAGGATCAGATCAAGTGCGAGATCAGCCGAAATTTTATGCTTGGCCAAAAGATGCGCACGCAAGTGTTCGGCCACATGCGTCACCAGACGTTCAGCAACAGTCACCGGCAACACATTACGATGAACCAACGGCCCTTGAATGGCGTCACTATCGCCGAATTTATCGACCACTTTGTGCAGTGTCGGCTCGGCGAAGTCAGCACCCGGATTAGAGAGCAGCTTCGCTACAACGCTTTCTGAACCGATGTCGACAATGGCGGCGGAAACTTCAGCTTCAACTTCCGCGCGGCCTGCAATCGCATCCAGGCGCGCAGGTGTGCCTTGGCTTTGCACGATCTGCACAAGGTCTTCAGCCGTCAGCACGTCGGACGCGCTCAAGACCGGCAGCGCGACCGAGTCCACGTCCTTGGCAAGCGCCACCGTCACATCATGTGGCAGCAAGGGATTATGTTTCAGATTGGCGGCCAGCGCCTCGCGCACGCGCACTTCGGCATCGCGCACCATGACGCGGAAAATCTGCTCGGCCAGCTTCAGCTCGGTAGGGCTGAAACTCGCGGTGTTGAATTGCTGCGCCAGTTTGGCAGCCGTACCGGCACGCGTGACAGGCGATGGGTCTTGAGCCAGCCGATTGACGTCATCCATCGAAAGTCCTGCCACAGTGGCGCTCCGTCAGACCAAAACCCGGCCAATGAAGCCATTGGCCGTGGGGTTACCCAAATTCACCATTGGGAGGCTGGGTGAGAGCCTCCGCGTGCGCCAGAGCTGGGGCTCTCGCTTATCGTCCAGAAGTTGTATTTCCATGTACGTGTTCCGCCAATGATACACGAAAAACGGGGGTATTCAATGCTTTCACAGCCATATCGTGGGTTGGCCTCACGGGCCTAGATAAAGTGTATACAACTGCAAGACGCCCCTTCTACCCTCCCGTGTGCGGATAAAAGCCGCACAAACCTCACCCTTTGCAACGCCCCGCCGGCTTAAGGGTTGCGTCATGTGGGTTATGGGTTCCGTTATGTGTATAAACGTCAGTGATCAAAGCGCTGTGATCTCCGGGGGGCCTAAATGTCGGGACGGTTCACAAATCTGATAATCGGGGCAATGGTGCTGGGCATCATTGTTGGCTACGGCTTCAATAGTAATCTCGATCCGGACCAAGCCAAGGAGATGGCGGGTTACTTCTCCGTCATCACCGACGTCTTCCTGCGTCTCATCAAAATGATTATCGCGCCCTTGGTGTTCTCCACCCTGGTGGTCGGCATCGCGCATATGGGTGAAGGCAACACGTCCCTGGGCCGCGTCGGTGCGCGCACGCTGGGCTGGTTTGTCGGCGCCTCAGCCTTTTCGCTGTTGCTTGGCCTTTTCATGGTGAACCTGTTGAAGCCGGGCGTGGGTCTCAATCTGCCCATCCCCGAAGAACATGCCGCCGCTCTGGTGCAAGCCTCGAACCTGAACATCAAAGATTTCGTCGCCCATCTGGTGCCGCGTTCCATTGCCGAAGCCATGGCCAACAACGAGATCCTGCAAATCGTCGTGTTCTCGGTTTTTGTCGGCGTTGCCTGCGGTAAACTTGGCCACCACGGCAAAGTGGTTTCGGACCTCGCCAATAGCGTCGCTAACGTCATGCTGAAGATCACGGGCTATGTTATGAAGGTCGCACCCATCGCGATTTTCGCCGCCATCGCCGCGGTCGTGACCACGCAAGGCCTTGGCATCCTCGTCACCTACGGCAAGTTCATGGGCGAGTTCTATCTCGCCATGGCCATTCTGTGGGGCTGTCTGTTCTTGGTGGGTCTTGCGATCGTGGGGCCGCGTATCCGGCGCATCTTCGCCGCTGTGCGCGCGCCCATCTTGCTCGCCTTCTCGACCGCCTCTTCGGAAGCGGCCTATCCCAAAACGCTGGAAGGCCTTGAGCGCTGCGGGGTCTCGAAGCGCATCGCGAGCTTCGTTTTGCCGATTGGCTATTCCTTCAATCTCGATGGTTCGATGTTGTATTGCACCTTCGCGGTGATCTTCATCGCCCAGGCCTATAACATCGACGTGCCTGTGGCCGATCAGCTCAGCATGCTCTTGCTGCTGATGATCACCAGCAAAGGCATGGCCGGCGTGCCGCGCGCGTCGCTCGTGGTCATCGCAGCGACCCTGACCACCTTCAAGCTGCCTGAAGCTGGTTTGCTGCTCATCCTCGGTATCGATCAGTTCCTGGACATGGGCCGTAGCGCGACCAACGTCGTCGGCAATGCCGTAGCAACCACCGTCGTCGCGAAATGGGAAAACGAACTTTACAGCGAAGACCACAATCCCAACGTCGAGGAAACGCCGGCCGTCTCCGACGAGGCCAAGGCCGCCTAAGACGTCAATTAAGAGACCGGGGGAATCATGCGTCACTTATCACGAGCAATGCTGTTGTGCGCGGCCGCGGCCCTGCCGCTGCATGTCCAAGCCGCCGACCTTGATAGCGTCTTCAGCGCCTATAAAGCCGAAACGCCCGGCTGCGCCGTGGGCGTAGCGCCCAGAGGTCAACCGCCCGTGACACGCGCCTACGGCTCAGCCGATCTGGAGCATGCCGTCGCCAACACACCCGATACGATTTTCGAAGCCGGCTCGCTTTCAAAACAGTTCACGGCGACGGCCATTCTGCTGCTCGCCCAAGACGGCAAGCTCGCGCTCACCGACGACATCCGTAAATATCTGCCCGAGATGCCTGACTACGGCACACCGATCACCATCAATAACCTGCTCAGCCACACCAGCGGTTTGCGCGACTGGGGCGTGGTGTCCGGCCTTGCCGGCTGGCCGCGCACCTCGGCGATCCACACCAACGTTGATGTATTGCAGATTGCCGCCCGCCAACGCGCCCTGAACTACACGCCCGGCGCGGCTTACTCGTATACCAACACCGGCTACAATCTCGCGGCCATCATCGTCGAGCGCGTCAGCGGAAAATCTCTGGCGCAGTTCACCAAGGAGTATGTGTTCACACCGCTCGGCATGAGCAAGACCGCTTGGCGTGACGACTTCCGGCGTATCGTGCCGAACCGCGCCGTGGCCTATGACGCGGTGCCGGGCGGCTTTGCGCAGAACATGCCCTTTGAAGACGCCTACGGTAACGGTGGCCTGCTCACCACGGTCGGCGACCTTCTGACCTGGAACGAATCTCTGACCTCGAAAAAACTCGGCGACTTTGTTGTCAGCCACCTTGAGGAGTCAGCAGTACTCACCGATGGCCGCCGCATTGCCTATGCGCGTGGCTTGGTGAACACAAAATACAACGGCGTGACCGAAATCTCGCACAGTGGCTCGACCGCGGCCTATCGCGCGTGGATCGGGCGCTTCCCCGCCCAGGGCTTCTCCGTCGCGGTGCTCTGTAATCTTGATACCGCAAACGCCACCAAACTCGCACATGACGCAGCGGCGCAATATATTGGGCTTGCGCCCCCGGCCAGGGCAAAGTCCACCGCGCCCGCGGCTGAACTCGCACGTTTCGCCGGCCTCTATATTGATGAGCGCACGGGCGGCGTGCTGAGGATTGCGCCCGGCACCGGCACGCTCAAACTCGTGACCGATACCAAAACCACCGACTTGGTGCGCCTCGGCGCACGCCGCTACCAGAACGGCACGGCCGAACTGAGTTTCAGCACGGGCACTCTTGAAAGCCGCACGCCCGACGGCGAGGTCGTGACCTTCCGCCGCGTCGAAGCGCATGCACCCACACTTTCGGACCTGCAAGCGCTTGTCGGCCGTTACGCGAGCCCCGAAGCCGACGCCACGCTGATTGTCTCAGTGGAAGGCGACCGGCTTGTGCTCACGCCTGCTAACCGGCCGAGCGCGCCAACAACCTTGGTGCCGTTATATCGTGACGGCTTCCTCAACGAGGACGGCATATTACGCGTGGTGCGCGGCGCGGACGATAAAGTGCAAGGCCTCCGCTTTACGCGTGCCCGCGTTTACAACCTCGTGTTTGAGCGCGTAGCCGCTCCTTAGCGCGGCTTTTTCTTAGGCGGCTTTTCCTCACCCTTCATCTTAGTCTCGGCTTCACGCTCCCAATGGCGCAGCGTGCGGCAAGCTTCGGCGAAGGCTTGCACGTCGTTCTTGGCGACTAGCGCGAAACAGCCCTCGTCCACTTTATCCAAAAGCCCGGCCTCAAAGCTGGCGATAGGCGAAGCCCCGGACTGGTTTTGATAACGGTCCATTCAGCCGTAACGCCGCGACCGCAAATTTGTTTGGAATTAATTGTACCAGGTACAATTAATGAGCCGATGCGATGGCTTCCACTTCCACGAGATAACCGAAATAAAGTTCGGGCACGGGTAGAACAGTACGCGCCGGTTTGCGCGTGCCGAAAACTTCGGCATAGACCGTATTAAACGCCGCCCAATTTTCAGCGCCAACGATATAGACCGTGACCTTGAGAATATCTTTGGCGCCTGCCGCTTGCAGCACCGTCATCAGGTTTTCGAGCGCCTGGCGACATTGCGCCTCAAAGCCCATATCGGCGGCGTGGCTGCCGTCGGGTTTGGTCGGCAGCATGCCGGCCGTAAAGATCAGGCCGTTGTGCGTCGTGGCATAGGAATAATGTCCCCGCGGCGTGCGGCCCGGAACTTGCACTTCCCCCATAGCGCGCTCCCCTATTTACCGTCGTAGGCTTTCTGAAGCGTGGCGATATCGAGCTTAATCATCTGCATCATGGCTTCGGCCACGCGCTTGCCGCGCACGCGGTCTTTATCTTTCATCATCTCAGTCAGCACCTTCGGCGTAATCTGCCAAGCCAGACCGTATTTATCGAGCAGCCAGCCGCAGGCTTGCGTCTTGCCGCCGCCTTGCAGCAGCGCATCCCAATATCTATCGACTTCGGCCTGATCGTCGCAGGAGACGGTAAAGGAAATCGCGTGATTGAACGGCTCCTTCCCACCTGCGCTCATGGCCGTGAAAGGTTGGCCGAACAGTGTAAACTCAACAACCTTCACGGCACCTTCAGGACCGCTCGGGCTATCGGCGGGCATGGCATTGACACTATCGACGCTGCTGTTAGGAAAAATCGAAGCGTAAAACTTCGCGGCCTCTTCGGCCTCTTTCGCATACCACAGGAACGGAACGATTTTTGCGCCAAGCTGAGCCATGGAACTCTCCCTGAAAAACGAACCGCGAGATTACCTCAAAACAAATGCGGCACAAACCTACTGCGGTTGTGCGTGATAAGGCCCGTGTCTTCACGGATACCGATCCCCCGGCTGACACCGTCGATCACCCAGCTGCCGATCACGGCGTTATGGGTAACGCCCTTCGCATCGGTGGCCGAAGCCAGCGGCGCGTGCGCCTGATAGACATAGCCTTCGGCGCCGTAAGCACCGTCCTGGCTGGCAATGGGAGCGCCGTCCAAGGCGCCGCCCTCACCCAAAATCGCAATGGAAATATTGGCGCCTTCGCGCCCCAACAAGGGCTTCGCGACGACTTTCGTTCCCGCCGCGAATGAAGTGCGGTCCATGAAAGCCGGCAGCAGATTGGGATGGCCAGGATACATTTCCCATAACAGCGCCAGGATCGCCTTATTGGCCGGCACCATTTTCCAGGCCGGCTCAATAACCGTGAGGCGCTTCTCCATCACCGCGCTCGATAGGCGCGCACCGAAGTCGTCCGCGAGCAGCCAGTCCCAAGGCACGATCTTGAACAGCGTGCGAATTTGCGTGTCTTGCAAATCTGTGAAGTGACCGCGCGGGTCGGTTGGATCAGTCACATCCTCCGGCACCGCCCAACCTATGTCGCCGGCGGCAATAGCCTTAGCCGTCCAGCCCGCTTCCAGCGCGGTATCGAGCATATAGTGCAAGGTGCCTTCATCCTCGGCGTGAGGCATCAGGCAGGTCAGATGCAAGGCCGCTGCTTCGTTTTCGCCTTGGGGCAAATTCTCACGAAGCTTGCCCCACGCCTCGACGAGGCCTTCATGCAGCGAATTGAACTGGTCGCTTTCGGGAAAACGTTCTTCTAGCCACATCCACTGCATCACGGCGGCTTCGTAAAGCCCGGTCGGTGTGTCGGCGTTGTACTCCAGCATTTTTGGCGGCGCTTCGCTGGTATAGGCGAAGTCGAAACGTCCATAGAGACTCAGCTGGTCATCGTCTCGACGCCGCCATGATTCTTCAATCAACACCACCGCGGCAGCATCAAACCCAAAATACGGCAGGAGCTTGCGTTTGATGGCTTGCTCAACCGCTTCCAGACACATGCCATGCAATTCGGTAGTGGCGGCTTCCAGCACGTCCACCTCATCAGAAGTCAGCCGCCAATAGGCGCTTTCATCCCAATACGTCCCAACGGGGTCTTCAGGCGTCGGTGCTGAATGCCAATCGAAGCCCGCAGCTTCAGCCTTGGCTTTCCAATCGCTGCGCGGTGCGATCTCTACGCGTTGCAAAGGTTAGGCGCCGCCGCCAAAGCCGCGCGCGCTGCTGCCGAAGCCGCCGCGCGCTGCCGTGCGCATGGGAATGGCGCGCGAGCCGAGCGACGTTGTGCCGGGCGCCACGCGGCCCACGGCGCTGCCGCCGGCATAAAGATATCCGTTGCGGTCGCCATACACCGGGCGAGACGCACCGGCAGTGTTGGGCGAGGCATTCGGCGCGCCCGACGTATTCCCAGGCGCGTTTCCGGGCGCTGGGCCGCGCTGGCCGCCCATTCCGCCAAAACCACCGCCCATTCCTCCCATGCCGCCCAAACTACGGCCCATCATGTAGCCCATCATCATGGGCATGAAGTAGCCGCCGCCATACCCTTGCGAGACTTGCGCCGGTGGGCTTTCGCACCGCTGGAAGCCTGCGGCTTCGCATTCTTCCTTGGTCGAGAATTTCGGCGCCTGCTTCAGGTGCTCTGCCTTTGCGGCCTCGAAACCGGCGTTGCATTCCGCCGGATCGCGCTCGGCCGCACAGGCCGCCGCGTCGGGATAAAGGGTCTCGTCTTTTCCGGTCATGGTGTTCTGATCACAGGCGGCAAGGGCGCTCGCGGCCAGAAGCAGTGTGACGTAACGTGATTTGCGCATGGTGCTCATATGAGTAAGAGGAAACGCGATCTCAAGTACCCCGATTTTACGTACTAAGCGCACCGGCGTTGAGGATGCCCATGGCGATGGACAGGCTTCCCAGCAAAATACCGTAAGACGTGCGGTCCTCTTCCAAGCCTTCCTTCAGGCCGGGAATGATGAGCGAGGCCACGAAATAGACCAGCAGCTGACCGATGAGACCGATAGCACCCCAACCCGCCAGTTCCATCACCACAAAGGTGCTCGACGCCGTGCCGTAGAGCACAATCGCCATGCCGATGGCCGTGCCGCCGAAGGCATAGGCAGCGGCTTTATTGCCGGCGCGGATCAGGCGAATTTCGTGATGGGCCGTAATCATGATGTAAACGCCGAGTGCTGCGACAAACAGCGCCAGGGCGGTGCCCAGGAAAGCCAAGTACAGAGGCAGGTCCGCGAACATGAGAACTTCCTTATGCTTTGTTCAAATCTAGCCCAGAAACACTGGCAACCGGACCCAAATTCCAACTAAATTGGCGTCTGATTTGTATCTGCATTGTATCACTGTCTTAAAGCTGGGGACTTCGAGTTTCATGGATCTCAAGAAGCACGTTCGCCAAATTCCCGATTTCCCGAAACCGGGCATCAATTTCTTCGATATTTCCACCCTCATCGGCCATGCCGAGGCGTGGCGCACCACCGTTGAGCGCACCACGGCCCTTCTGAAGCCCTGGAAGCCCGACGTGCTAGCCGCCATCGAGGCGCGCGGATTTTTGGTGGCAGCACCGGTTGCGATCCCGCTCAACTGCGGCGTCATCATGATCCGCAAATCCGGGAAGCTGCCCGGTAAAGTAAGGTCGCACAGCTATGGCTTGGAATACGGCACCGACGTCGTCGAGATTCAAGACGACGCAACCAAGCCCGGCCAGCGCGTGGTCATTGTCGATGACCTTCTCGCCACCGGCGGCACGCTGATGGCTGCGGCGGCCTTGATCCGTTCATCGGGCGCGGAAGTGGTTGGCGCTTGCGCATTGATCGAACTCGGCTTCCTCAAGGGCCGCGCCAAGCTCGATATGCCGTTCGAAGCTCTGCTCAGCTACGACAGCGAGTAAAGAAAAACCCCTTCGCAGTGTAAACCGCGAAGGGGCTAATTCATTCAGACTTTCGCGGAGCGTTTACGCTGCCTGATCGCCGCTGCTATCCAGCGCGTAACCAGCCGCACGCACCGTGCGGATCACATCAAGGCTATTGTCGATGTTAAGCGCCTTGCGTAAGCGCCGGATGTGCACATCGACCGTACGCGGCTCGACGTAAATATCCGGACCCCACACGCCATTCAGCAATTCTTCGCGGCTGAACACTGTGCCGGGGCGTTCCATCAAATATTGCAGCAGGCGGAATTCGGTGGGACCGAGGTGGATATTCTTGCCGTTGCGTGTCACGCGGTGCGCGTCAAGATCGAGCATGATGTCGACAAAGTTTAGCTGGCCCTTTGTTTGCGAAGGCTTCGCGCGCCGCAGAAGCGCACGCACGCGCGCCACCAATTCCGGCATCGAGAACGGTTTGGTCATGTAGTCGTCAGCACCGACGTTGAGGCCGCGCACTTTGTCGGTCTCTTCGCTGCGCGCCGTCAGCATGATGATCGGCACCGTGCGGGTTTCTGTCTTGCGCCGCAGCTGGCGGCAGACTTCGATCCCAGACATCCGGGGCAGCATCCAATCCAGGATCACCGCATCGGGCGGCGTTTCGTCGGCCACCGTGACGGCTTCCTCACCGTCGCTGGCCTCGGTCACGTTATATCCCTCTTTTTCGAGGTTATACCGCAGCATCGTAACGAGCGAGGCTTCGTCCTCGACGATCATGACTGTCGGTTTCATGGGTGTCCTCCAAGAACATTAAAAGCATCAGTGGGTGAAGCGGTGGTCGTTGGCGGCCGTTTCGGCCGTTTCTCAGCCATATGGGTGCCAGCCACCAGAAATTGAATGGTCTCGGCGATGTTTGTGGCGTGATCGCCGATACGTTCGAAATTCTTAATCACGAATAACAGGTGCGTGCACGAAAGCACGTGGTCGGACTCCACCAGCATGTCGGAAAGCAAGTTTTGGAACACGCTGGTATGGAGCGCGTCGATGTCGGCGTCGCCGCGCCAAACTGCTTCGGCCTTGGCGATATCGCGTTCGGCATAGGCATCGAACGTGTTCTGCACGTATTGACGCACCATGTGGCCCAGTTCGATGACGCCGCCCAAAGCGGGCACAGCTGGGTATCCATTCACAATCACGCTGCGCTTGGCGACATTGGCGGCATAGTCACCAATGCGCTCAACGTTGGCGGAAATCTTCAAAGCGCCCACGATTTCGCGCAGGTCGGCGGCCACGGGCGCATGCAGCGTGAGAAGGCGCATAGCGCGGCTGTTAACTTCAGTCTCCAGATCATCTACTGCCTCGTCGCCGGCGATGACTGCAGCCGCACCTTCGGAATCGCGTGTCGCCAGCGCTTCGACAGCAGCGGCCAGTTGCGCTTCGGCGAGGCCGCCCATGACACCCAGGCGCCCCGACAACGTCGCCAGCTCAGCCGCAATCGAACGATTCCCATGGGGTTCGCTGGCGGTGTGATACGGCGGGTTTTGGTCCTGCGTGCCCATTCACCTGTTATCCGAAACGGCCGGTGACGTAATCTTGTGTTTTGCCCGACTTGGGCGTCTGGAACATGACTTCCGTATCGCCGTATTCGATCAAGCGGCCCAAGTACATGAACGCCGTGTTGTCCGACACACGCGCTGCTTGCTGCATGTTGTGCGTGACGATGACGACGGTGTATTGGCCGGCCAATTCATTGATCAGATCTTCGATCTTCGCAGTCGCAATGGGGTCGAGCGCCGAGCACGGCTCGTCCATCAACAGTACTTCCGGATCGGCGGCGATGGCGCGCGCGATACACAGGCGCTGCTGCTGCCCACCCGACATGCCGAGGGCGCTTTGGTCCAAGCGATCTTTAACTTCGTTCCACAAGGCCGCACTGCGCAGCGCGCGTTCACATGTTTCAGCCAAGAACGCCTTGTCGGTGACGCCGTCGACCTTCAGCGGATAGATCACGTTGTCATAGATCGACATCGGGAACGGATTGGGCTTTTGGAACACCATGCCCATACGCTTTCTCAGCGCGATGACGTCGGCGCTACGGTTGTAGATATCTTCGCCCAACAGGCGGATCTGGCCGGTGATCTTAAGGTTGTCCACGAGATCGTTCATGCGGTTGATGCAACGGAGCAGAGTCGATTTGCCGCAGCCCGATGGACCGATCAGCGCCGTCACCAAGCCCTTCTCGACCGTCATCTGCACGTTGTGCAGCGCTTGCGCCGCGCCGTACCACAGGCAGAGGTCGTTGATATCAAGGATCGTCCCGCTGCCGCCGGACTTCACGTGATAGACCGTGTTGGGGGTCGTGGTATCCGGCCGGGTGATGACAGCTGTATCCATATTCATGACCATTCCCAACTAAAACTGACTTCCGGCGAAGCGCCGTTTCAGGCGGCTGCGCACGACGATCGCGGTGGCGTTGACGATTGTGACCAAGCCGATCAGCAAGACCGTGGTGACAAACACCATCGGCTTACCGGCTTCGGCGTTGCGGGACTGGAAGCCCACGTCGAAAATGTGAAAGCCCAAGTGCATGAAGGAACGCTCCAAATGCACGAAGGGGAAAACACCGTCGATGGGTAACTCAGGCGCAAGCTTCACCACGCCGACCAGCATCAAAGGCGCCACTTCACCGGCGCCGCGCGCCATGGCGAGAATGATGCCCGTCATCACGCCGGGCATGGCGCGGGGCAGTACAATGTATTTAATGGTCTGCCATTTAGAAGCACCGCAGGCGAGCGAGCCTTCGCGCATGGAGCGCGGCACCGCAGCCAAGGCTTCTTCCGTAGCAACGATCACAACCGGCACGGTCAGCAAGGCCAGCGTCAGCGCCGACCACAACAGGCCGCCAGTGCCAAACGTCGGGTTCGGCAAGCGCTCGGCGTAAAACAATGAATCCAGTGATCCACCCAGCACGTAGGCAAAGAAGCCTAGGCCGAACACGCCGTAAACAATCGACGGCACACCTGCGAGGTTGTTCACCGAAATGCGCACGAAGGACACAAGACGGCCTTGCTTGGCATATTCGCGCAAGTACAACGCTGTGATGATGCCGAAGGGCGCAACCACAATCACCATCAGCAAGGTCATGGCCGCCGTGCCGAAGATCGCGGGGAACACGCCGCCTTCGGTGTTGGCTTCGCGTGGCTCACCGCCGAGGAATTCGGCCCAGCGGGAAAAATACACGCCGGTCTTCTGCGCAAAGCTCAGATCGTTCGCAGCATAGGCGCGCACCAGCGCAGAAAACTCGATGGTCTTTTCGCGCCCGCCGATTTCGGCCAGCGTGAGGGTGTTCTTGGCATTGGCTTCACGCAGTTTGGAGACCGTGGCCGCGAGTTCGTTGTACTGCAGCTGCAGAGCGGCACTGCGGGTATTCAAAGACTCTTGCGCCGTTTTGTATTCCGCACTGTTGCGGCCTGACGCCATCTCGATTTTGCGTAAATTCAAACGCTCTTGTTCCAGCGCGTGATTGATATCGCCGATATCGCCGCGTTCGATCTTGCGAATGTCCTGGGCCCGTTCGCGCGACGCGTCGTGCACGTCGCGGAATTTCGAATCGTCCAGGCTTGTGAACGGTTGATCGACACCGTCGATCTTAAAACCGACCACACGGCCCACGAACGGGCCCCACTCCATGCGCTCGACGAACACTAAGTTCTTGGGCTCTTCGAACTTCGTCGCGTCAAAGTCCGGCACCCAGCGGAAGTCTTCGCCGTAAATGTCGAAATTGCCGATGCGGTAAAGCGTGCGGTTGGCGTATCCGTCGGCGTCTTTAATGCGCTGCTGCCATTCCGGCGACAGCTTGGCCAGGTCTTCGGCGACGGGCTTGAACAACTCGCTGCGGAACGGCTCCCCAGCCGTCAGCTCGCCATCGCCCTCGGTCACGACAACCAAGGGCTTGGGCACGAAAGTCATGACACCGTTCGAGAACACGAGAGCCAGAAAGCCCAGGATCATGACGATGCCGATGGCCAAGGCGCCGCCCAGGCTCCACAGCACGGGTTCGCCGCGGCTGCGCATATCGGTTCTGCGGCCGGTGGATTTAGACATCGGAACCACCTCAACGGACGCTGCAAGGGTTTCGGTCATGGCGCTCATTATATCCCACCCTGCTCCGGTTACAGCTGCGCCGTGCGCTTACGGAAGCGCTGGCGGACCATTTCGGCAAGGGTATTAACGACAAAAGTGATCACAAACAGGGTCAGGGCGGCCAGGAACAGCATGCGGTAGAGCGTGGAATCGCGTACCGCTTCCGACAGTTCCACGGCGATATTGGCCGAGAGCGCCCGCAAGCCGTTGAAGATGTTCCATTCCATCAGGGGCGTGTTGCCGGCGGCCATCACCACGATCATGGTCTCGCCCACCGCCCGACCCATGCCGACCATGATGGCCGAAAAGATGCCGCTCATGGCCGTGGGGATGATGACGCTGGTCGCCGTCTGCCAGGGTGTCGCGCCGCAAGCCAAGCTCGCCGCGCGCAGGTGTTCCGGCACGGTGTTCAGTGCGTCTTCCGAGATCGTGTAAATGATCGGGATAACGGCGAAGCCCATGGCGAAGCCGACGACCAAGGTGTTGCGCTGCACGTAAGTGTCGACAACGCCGCCGCGCGGATCAATACCGAGACCCACGAGGAACAGTGCAATGACATAGGCAATTACGCCTGAAACCAGAACCATCGCAACCCAGTACAGGAAATCCGTCACCCCTGCCCGCGTGCGGTCTTCACCGCGCAGGATAAAGCCGAGATACTTGGTCACCAGGCCGCGCGAGCTGACGTTGATGAGAAAGAACACAAACGGAAAAGCCAGCAACGCTGTGAACGGCACGCTAGAGCCGACGTCGCCATTGGCCCAAGCTTTCAAATCGCCGCCGAAAAACAGCTCTTCAAACAGCGGCGCACCCAGCACAGCGGCATAGCCGAAGACCGCGAGCGACAAGAAGATCAGCGCGAACTTAGGCAATCCGCCGAAGCGCAATGCCACAGGGCCGGGCAGAAGCTGCCAGACATAGGCGCTGAAGAACAATCCCGCCGGAATGACGATAAAGGCGAAGAAAATCGCTGCAATCCAGGTTTCGACAATCGGCGCGAGGATGAGGGCTGCGATGAAGCCCAAGACCACCGACGGCAACGATGCCATCAGCTCCATGGTCGGCTTCACCACCGCGCGTACACGGTGATGAACGAACTCCGACGTATAGATCGCCGCGCCGAGTGCAATCGGAATGGCGAACAGCAAGGAATAGATAGTGGCTTTGAGCGTGCCGAAGATCAGCGGCACAAGCGAGAACTTCGGCTCAAAGGCATCGGTGCCCGAGGACGACTGCCACGTGTAACCCGCTTCGGGGTAACCCTCGTACCAGACCTTCCCAAAAATCGTGTTCAACGTGGTCTCAGGATGCTGGGCGGAAATATCCCAAGCATAAACTTTGCCGTCGTCGGCCACCGCGAGCACACCGTTTTCGCGTGGCGCCAGCGCCACGGCGCGGTAGCTGGGCGTGCCCTGTTCGGGCTTCAGCTTTAAGAGAACCTGTTCGCTGGTGGAATGGCGCAGCCAGATCTCGCCCTTGGCATCCGCCGTCACGAACATCTTGCCGCGTTGGCTCGCGTCCATGGCGACAACGGCTGCACTATGCGGCTCAAGTTCGTGCGCTTTGGTTAAAACATAGCCATCGGTATTGGTTGTGCCCGCATTCTGCAGACGGAAGAAAACGTTCACCGAACCGTCGGAGCCTGCCACCACCAGCGACTGCTCGCCGATCAGAAAGCTAATAGCGCCCACCGTCACGTTGCCGGGCAGAAGGTCAATGCTTTCCGCAAGCACCGGCGCATCGAAAGCACGGCTGTCGTAGCGGTACACCATGCCGCCGGCATCGACGACATAGACCTGGTCGGCCTTATCGGTCATCAGCACGTTGCGCACTTTTACGCCGGCGGGCAGGCCGGGTAGTTCAGATGACGTGAGCGAGGTCGTCGTCACGCCGGTCATCATATTGGTTTTGGATTCAGAACGGCTGAGGCGGCCGATGCCCCCGGCATCTACCGTGACGAAGGAAATGGTGGGGCGTTCAGATGCACCACCCATGCGGTAGTCAGCCGCGACAATGGCGGTGCCTTGCGGTGCGACCTGCTGTTCCGCGCCCAACTCGATTGCGATGGAAATACGCCGCGTTTGGTCACCACTGACGGCAGTGAAAATATCCTTGCCGTCAGTGGAGTCCTGTTCGGTCAGGCGTTGGAGATCACCGGGTACATCCGCCGTATTGATCACCACGCCGCCGACTTTGACAGTTGCTAAGCGTAACGTGCCGTCGGAAAAGCCAAAAGCTACATCTCGTCCATTTAAGGTGCGCGCGAAGGCTGTCAAGGTCTTGCCGCCCAAATCGTAAGCGGCGACTTCTAAAGCGCGCCCGGATTTGATGTGGAAAGCATGCACCGCGCCGGTTTCATCGATGGAAACGCTAACGGTTTTATATTCGTCGACGATGTCCATCAGCGGACGGCCGCCCGCGACGGACTTTTCCGACACCGCAGCGCTATCAACTTTAGCGCCCGTAAACAGCGGCACCACAACCAGCGTCAAAAACAGCATGATGCCGAACACCGCGGCGATGACACCTAGGCCACCGATACGAATTGTCCAATCGGCCACCTTGTCCGCGATCAAAACCGATTGCGAGGTTTTCATGGAACGGCGCTGGCGCTTTTTGGGCGCTTGGCTGTCGGCTGCGGTTGAATCTGTTTCGGACATCTGATTTTTCAAAGTTAAGAAACGGGTAGCCTAACTGTCACAGAGCCTCTGCCGGAAATGCAGCGGCGCCGGCATTGTATTTTTGCCGGCGCCACGCATCTGGAGAGAATTTTTCGTCTCTATCTCAAGCCTTACTCCACACCCAGCATTTTCAAATCCTGCTGCGCGATGGCCGAGGGGATCGGATAGAAGCCGTCCTTGATCACGCCCGTCTGGCCCTGCTTCGAGAGCACGAACTTCACGAACTCAGCGCGTAAGGGCTCCATCTTCGCGCCCGGTTTCGCGTTCATATAGATGTAGAGGAAGCGGGTGATGGGATAGTCGCCGGCATAGGCCGTATCGGAATTGGCATCGAAGCACGACGCGCCGTCTTTGGCGCTCAAAGGCACGGTGCGCACGTCGGCAGTTTTGTAGCCGACGCCCGAGTAACCGATGGCGAACTTGTCCGAGGCAATGCCTTGCACCACGGCCGACGAGCCAGGCTGTTCTTTCACGCTGTCTTTATAGTCGCCTTCGCCCAGCGCGGTTTCTTTGAAGTAGCCGTAGGTACCCGAAGCCGAGTTGCGGCCATAAAGCGAGATCGGCTTATTGGCCCATTCGCCGGTGAGACCAACTTGGCCCCAGGTCTTGATGTCTTCCTTGCCGCCCTTCTTGCGGGTTTTGGAGAACATGGCATCCACTTGCGCCAGGCTCAGGCACTTGATCGGATTGTCCTTGTTCACAAACACCGCGAGAGAGTCGACGGCGACGCGCAAGCCTGTCGGCTTGTAGCCGTACTTCTTTTCAAAGTCGTCCATCTCGCCGCTCTTCATGGGGCGCGACATGGGACCGAATTGCGCAGTGCCGCCGATCAAGGCCGGCGGGGCGGTGCCCGACCCCTTGCCTTCGATCTCGATCTTCACGCTCGGGTATTCTTTATTGAAGGTCTCGGCCCACAGGGCCATGACGTTGTTCAAGGTGTCGGAGCCGATGGACTTCAGGCTGCCTTCAACGCCCGCTTGTTTCTTGTAATCTTTGAGGGCGGGGTCCACGTCTAGCGCATAGGCCGATACGGCGGCAAAGCTGCCGGCCAGAACCAGTGCGCCCGCGAATGTCTTGAACATAGGGTGTCTCTCCGAGTGAGGGATAAGCCTGCAACACCCCATCAATATCGGCGGACGTCGTACCTTTTGTGACAGAAATATGAAGTATTTATTTCAGTGCCTAAGCGCGCTCGAGAGCGCCAGTTCAAATATTATAACGCTTTGAAAAACAACAATATTTTACATTGTAATGGTATCGGACCTAGCCTCGCCAACGGGCTGAAGCGCGATGACCACCCTCTCGGACGGCTAAGAACTACCAAGAACATGAAGAATAAAAGACGGCCGCGAGAATCCGCGAAGGAGTCGCTTTTTAAGCCGCGAGCGCCAGATTCTCAGATACGTGCCGCCAGAAGCGCAGCTTCGGGAAGTCCACGTCGGCCAGGGCGTGAATGGCGAGCAGGCCCACAACGGCAATCGGATCCACGCCTTGTTTGGCGCTGAGGCGCGAGTTATGCGCGCTAATCTGAATCACGTTGGCCATAGACGTCGTCCTGCTCGTCGGCGCGTGTGCGCCATTACCAATTTGTGACGGCAATATGCACGGGCTGGCGAAGAATGCATGTGAAATGCGCCTTCGCGCCGAAACGGTTTTAAGCCGAAGCGGATTTCTACAAACTGGAAATTGTAAGAGCGTTATTTCTTCGGGCAGGGATAGTTGAAAGCCGCGAATTTGATGACGGTGTTCGACGCGCTGTTGCTCATTTCTTCCGAATGCGCGCCGGCCCAATAGATAAAAGCCGCGCGAAAGGAATCGACCGTGGCTTTCGAAGGCACGCAAGCCTTGGGCGTTTCGCCGCGCTGTTGTTGCGTGGCTTGCAAGATCAACAGATAGGCCATGCTGGCGCTCATATAGCCAAGGCAGGAGCCGACCTTAATCTCGGAATCTTTGTTCATCATCAGCTGGCCGTCGGATTGTTTGACATTGTCGCAATCCGACAGGAGCGTGGCCGCCGTAATATCCGCGCGTGCCGACATGGGCACAAGCGCCAAGCCGACGGCCACTATCGCCATACTCGCTTTTTTCATATGAACCCCCTCCAATAGATTTAATTGTACCAGGTACAATTAATTACGTACCGCAAAACGTTTGGCGCACCACTTCGTGTTCCTCGGGCGGCAATGTGTAACGCGCAGCATCAGGCTGATCCGCATATGGGCGCGCAAGCACGGCCAGCAGGCGCTCGAACGGCGCGTAATCATTTTGCATCGCAGCGGCGATCACTTCGGCCACCAGATGGTTGCGCGGAATGAACGCGGGGTTCACCGACTGCATCGCCATAGAGCGCGCATCACCATCACCACCCTCTTCCGCCAAACGCGCCCGCCAGCGCGGCAGCCAATCAAGCAACGCGGCTGGCTCAGCGAACAGCCGCGCGACTTGGGCATCGTGCGCGGGGTCGGCGGCGGCCACCGCAAGACCACGAAAGGTCAAAGTAAAGTCCGCATTGCCTGCATCCATGCGCTCGAGCAAATCTTGCGCAATCAATTCATCGCCGTCGCGCGCCTGACGGAAACCCAGCTTCTGACGAAAGCCCGTGGCATAGGCGTTCTGGAAGTGATCCGCGAACGCGGCTAAAGCCTCTTCCGCGATCTTGATGGCGGCGTCTTTGTCTGGCGCCAGCAACGGCAGCAGCGTTTCGGCAAAACGCGCCAAGTTCCAGTGGGCGATACCTGGCTGGTTCTCAAAGGCATAACGCCCACCGCGATCAATGGCGCTGTAAACGGTTTCGGGATGATAGGCATCCATGAATGCGCAAGGGCCGTAGTCGATAGTTTCACCGGACACCGCCATGTTGTCGGTATTCATGACGCCGTGAATAAAACCCACCAGCATCCAGCGTGCGATCAGCATGGCTTGGCGCAGAATGACGGCGTCCAACAGCGCGCGGGCGGGATTGTCGGCTTGCGCCGCCGCTGGATAGTGGCGCGCGATAACGTGCTGCGTGAGCGCCATCAACCCTTCGGAATCGCCGCGCGCCGCGAAGAACTGAAACGTACCCACACGGATGTGGCTTGCCGCCACACGCGTTAGCACAGCACCCGGCAGCGGCTCTTCGCGCATCACCCATTCGCCGGTGGTTACAGCTGCCAAAGCACGTGTGGTCGGAATGCCGAGCGCGGCCATGGCTTCGCTGACGATGTATTCACGCACGACCGGGCCTAGGGCCGCGCGGCCGTCACCCCGGCGCGAAAACGGCGTGGGGCCAGCACCCTTTAAATGGATGTCGCGGCGCAAGCCATCGGCATCGATCACCTCGCCCAACAAAATGGCGCGGCCGTCGCCCAACTGCGGCACGAAGCCCGCAAACTGGTGTCCCGCATAAGCCATCGCCAACGGATCAGCATTGGCCGGCACGCGGTTGCCCGCAAGCACTTCAACGCCTTCAGGTGTGGCAAGCTGTGCTGGATCAAGACCCAGATGCCGCGCGAGTGCTTCGTTGATTTTGATAAGGCGCGGCGCTTTGACCGGCGTCGGCGCAAGCCGCGCATAAAACTGTTCCGGAAGACGGGAATAACTGTTGTCGAAAGGAAACAGACCAGCGGTCGCGTTCATTACCCGCGCAGCTTTTTAATATTTCCCGCGTAGTCGGACGTGCCGAACACCGCCGTGCCCGCGACTAATACATTCGCGCCCGCGGCGATCACGGTTTTCGCGTTCTCGGCATTGATGCCGCCATCGACTTCCAGCTCAATCGGACGATTGCCGATCATGGCCTTCAGCTTTTTGATTTTCTCGACTTGGCTCGCGATGAACGACTGACCGCCAAAGCCCGGGTTCACGCTCATCACCAAAATCAGATCGACCTTATCGAGCACGTATTCCACCACGCTCTCGGGCGTGCCGGGGTTCAGCGAGACGCCGGCTTTTTTGCCGAGGCTTTTGATGAACTGGAGCGAACGGTCCAGATGCGGACCCGCTTCGGCGTGAATGGTGATGATGTCCGAACCGGCTTCGGCAAAGGCCTGGATGTAAGGATCCACCGGTTGGATCATCAAATGCACGTCGAGCACTTTCTTGGTGTGCGGACGCAAGGCCTTCACCACCAAGGGCCCGATAGTTAGGTTGGGAACGAAGTGCCCATCCATGACATCGACGTGGATGTAATTGGCCCCAGCGGCATCGATAGCCCGCACCTCTTCCCCTAACTTGGCGAAGTCGGCGGAGAGAATGCTGGGAGCGATCTTCACCATCACTTAAACGCGCGCTTTCACGGCCGCTACAACCGCGTCGGCGGTGATGCCGAAGTGTTTGTAAAGTTCCGGCGCGGGCGCCGAAGCGCCAAAGGTCGTCATGCCGATGATGGCGCCCTTGTCGCCCACGTAACGCTCCCAGCCGAAGGTGCTGGCGGCTTCCACGGCGACGCGGGGGACATTGCCCAACACAGCCGCGCGGTAGCTCGCATCCTGCGCGTCGAACAATTCCCATGACGGCAGCGAGACGACGGCGGCATTGATGCCGGCGGCCTTCAGCTTCGCGCGCGCATCCATGGCGAGCGAGACTTCGGAACCAGTCGCGATAATCGTCGCCTGACGTTTGCCGTCAGCTTCGGCCAGCACGTAGCCGCCCTTAGCGCAGCGGTTTTCATCGGTGTGAACGGTGCGCAGCGTCGGCAGGCCCTGGCGCGTGAGCGCGAGGATCGACGGCTGCTTAGCATTCAATGCAATTTCCCAACACTCGGCCGTTTCCACCGTGTCGCAGGGGCGCATCACCAGCAAGCCGGGGATGGCGCGCAAGGATGCCAGGTGTTCCACCGGCTGGTGCGTCGGACCATCTTCGCCGAGACCGATTGAGTCGTGCGTCATCACGTAGATCACGCGTTGCTGCATCAGCGCCGACAGGCGGATCGACGGGCGGCAGTAATCGGTGAACACCAGGAACGTGCCGCCGTAAGGAATGACGCCGCCGTGCAGCGCGAGGCCGTTCATAGCAGCCGCCATGCCGTGTTCGCGCACGCCGTAATAGATGTAGCTGCCCGAGAAATCCGCAGCTGTCACCGGCTTCATGCTGGCGGCTTTGGTGTTGTTGGAGCCTGTAAGGTCAGCGGAACCGCCAATCAGTTCGGGGATCAGCGGGGCCAACAAATTGAGCACGGTTTCAGAAGATTGGCGCGTCGCAACTTTGGGCGCTTCGGCCGAGGTCTTCTTTTTGAAATCGATGATGGCCTGCTCCCAGCCTTGCGGCAGCGTGCAGGAAATCAGGCGAAGGAATTCGGGCATCGCCTCGCCCATGGCTTTCACGCGCTCGACCCAGGCCATATGCGCCGCGTTGCCGTGGGCGCCGGCCGTGCGCCAGGCGTTCAACACATCTTCCGGCACCACGAACGGTTCATGCGACCAGGCGAGCTTACCGCGCGCGCCGGCAATTTCTTCAGCGCCCAAAGGCGAGCCGTGAGTCTTGGCAGTGCCAGCCAGCTTCGGCGCGCCGTAACCGATAACGGTGCGGCAGGCGATCAACGCGGGCTTGTCGCTCTTCTGCGCTTCGGCAATGGCTTTGGCGATCTGTTCAGGATCATGACCATCGACCGCCCAGGTTTTCCAGCCGCTCGCTTCGAAACGCTTACGCTGATCGTCGGAAACCGTGAGGTCCGTGGGGCCGTCGATGCTGATCTTGTTGTCATCCCACAACACGATGAGCTTCGAGAGCTTCAAATGTCCGGCCAGCGAAATGGCTTCGTGGCTGATGCCTTCCATCAAGCAACCGTCACCGGCGATGACATAGGTGTAGTGATCAACCGCCGCGCCGAAGCGCGCTGCCAGCAAACGTTCGCCCAGCGCCATGCCGACGGCATTGCCGAGACCTTGGCCCAAAGGACCGGTGGTGGTTTCAGCCGCCGAGGCGTGCTGGTATTCGGGGTGTCCCGCCGTGATGCTATCGAACTGGCGGAAATTTTTGATCTGCTCGATCGGCATGTCGGGATAGCCAGTCAGGTACATCAGGCTGTAGAGCAGCATTGAGCCGTGACCGGCCGAAAGCACGAAGCGGTCGCGATCGGGCCAATAGGGCGCCGCGGCGTCAAATTTCAGGAAGCGTGTGAACAGCACCGTCGCCACATCGGCCATGCCCATGGGCATTCCCGGATGGCCGGAATTGGCTTTCTGAACGGCGTCCATAGCCAGGAAGCGGATGGCATTGGCCATCGCGGCGTGAGAAACGGTAGCGGCAGCGTGATTCATTTGACAAATTTCACTAATTTATCAATGGCTTACCGGCACGCGCCGCGCCATCGAAAGGCCCCAGCGATCGAGGATGCTTTTGGAGGACGCGGGCGCGGAATGCAAGGGGATTCAGGGCGTTTAGAGCGCTAGATCTCGCGATCTTTTACCTTCACGCTCTCTTCCAGTTCGGGCCGGTAGAACTGGTAATTGGCCTTCCCCTGACGCTTGGCGTGGTACATGGCCACATCGGCGTT
Organism: Fidelibacterota bacterium; assembly: GCA_947476895.1. Lineage (GTDB taxonomy): Bacteria > Pseudomonadota > Alphaproteobacteria > Rhodospirillales > Rhodospirillaceae > SHVO01. Next base: position 27,285 of record CANJRX010000008.1, read on the forward strand.
GTGCAAAAGCTCGCCGGCAGTCGAAGCCTGGGCCGGAAGCAGTGAAATCCCGATAGAGGCCGAGACATTGCCCTCACGACCGCCCAAATCGAACGGCTCGGTCAAGGACTTGATGATACGGCCGGCGACAAAGCCCGCGGCATCGAAGTTATCGATCAACGGCATGATCACCGTGAATTCATCGCCGCCCAGGCGCGCCACCGTATCGGCTTCGCGTACGCATTTCTCGAGCCGGCGCGCCGTGCTCACCAGCAACTCATCGCCGGCATCGTGGCCCAGGTTGTCGTTGATGGCCTTAAAGCCGTCGAGATCGATGAACATCAGGCCGATACTCGTTTTCGCGCGGCGGCCTTCCAGCACCATACGCGTCAGGCGATCCATGAACAGCGTGCGGTTCGGCAAGTTCGTGAGCTGATCGTAGTTGGCCTGGTAGATGATTTTCTCTTCATCCAACTTGCGGCGCGTGATGTCGGCGATGATCGCGACGTATTGCTGAATGCTGCCGTTGTGTTCACGCACCACCGAGACCGAAATGCGCGCGGCATAACGGCGGCCGCTGCCGCTTTTACACCACTGCTCCCACTGCGTCTGGTCACTGCCCTGAAGCATGTCGAGCACGCTGGACGGCGTTTTGGATTCCGCAAACAGCATGTCGGACAGTTGCTTGCCGACGGCGTCGTTGTTTTCGTTGCCGGTGATGCGGCGGTAGGCAGTGTTGATCTTGGTCACACGGCCCTTCGCATCGGCCACGATGATGCCTTCCGGGCTGTGATCAAACACCACGGCGGCAAGGCGCATTTCGGCTTCGGCGCGGCGGCGTTGGGTGATATCGCGGAAAGTGATGACGTAGCCCACGGTGCTGCGTGCTTCCATGACCGGGACGATGACATAGACCGCCTCGAAGCTTTGCCCGTCGCTGCGCGCGAGGTGCACATCGTGATCGACGTGGTGCGGCCCGTTTTTCAGCTGCGCCTTAATGGGGATCGGCATGCCGGCGTTGTCGTGACCGCTGCCGAAGACAAACACGCGCTCAATCGAAATACCCTGCAGCGCGCCAGCATCGCGGTTCAAAATATCCGCCGCCGCGGGATTGGCCAGCGTGATGATGCCGTGTGTATCGACGGCAATAATGCCGTTGGAGGCGGCACCCAAAATCTGCGCGGTCAGGCTGGACGGCGCGCCCAGGTTTTTGGCGGGCTTTTCAGATGGTGCTGGCGCCGCCTTGCTGACAGCTTTCGGTACAGCTTTGACGGGTTGCGCGACGATCAGCACACGCGCCTTTGCCCCCGCCCCACCCAGCGCCTTCGCCGTCACGTCGACAGGCACGCGCGCGCCGTTGGCATCGAGATCAGCATCAGGTGTTTGGGTTGGCGGCCCGCCGTCAGCGTCGCCAGGCTTTTAAGAGGCTTACCGGTGGCATCATCGAGCAGCGGTGACAGCAAGGTGCCGACCTTGGCTTTGCGGCCCAGAAGCTTGCGGCCTGCGCTATTGATGGCGGCGATAGCGCCACCGACGCAGTCGCAGACCAGCGACTCGGTTGCGGCCGCAAGGGGGCTGACCGACCACAGCGGCTGCTGCGTGGTCTTTTTTGCCCCAGCTTTCTTTTTTACCGGCATATCTGCTTGGCCGTGCCCGTTCCGCGGCATCGCCCCGGCCAGCCTCAAATAACCCAAGGTTGACAAGGATTTACGTACCGTTTCGCTATCTTATACAGGGACTTAAAAAAAACCTAGGGGCGTTGCGGGTGTAAATCATTCAAGACAATCCGATGAAAAAGGCGGTTTCCGCCGTCTTTCGGCTTCTCCGGCCATTTGTTTCGAGTCTATAGTAATGGCGCTAGAATGGCACCGAGACTGGAGAACAGATCATGGCTGACCCTCTGTATCGCGCTGATGTCGACGCTCTCGCAGATGAACTTCGCCGCACTCACGGCGCCGGTGCTCTAGACGCCGCCATCCAAACCGCCAAACAACACCTCAACTCTGCTGCCTGGAAAAACTGCGCGTTGTGGCTTCAAGTGGTCAATCGCCTGAACCCCAACAGTTGCGCGCCTTCGTTCTGACCGCAAAGGGGGTTCGCATGGACATCAGCGATCTTCAAATTCAGATGGCGGCGGAAGAAACGGACGGCCAATTTGAACGCCGTATACGCACACGCCGGCACATCGTCGTCGTGCATCCGCGTATGAGTGGCAGTATGCACACAAACGGTGCTTTGCGCATTTCGCTCAAGCGCAATGCGGCGTCAGGTCCGCTTCTTGTAAAGACGGATACCGAATAGCACCGTCAGGATGACGGCGTGGATCAGCGGCAGCTGAAAGCCCGCCTTGATCATCAGGAAGTAGTGGATCACGCCCGCGATGGCCGCGGGATACACCAGCATATGTAATTTGCGCCACCGCGCACCGCCCAGCCGCCGGATCATCTTGTCGGTGGACGTAATGGCAAGCGGGGTCAGCATCAAGAGCGCCGCCATACCGACCGTGATGTAAGTGCGCTTAACGATGTCAGCCCAGATCGCAGCCCAATCAAACGTATGGTCGACGCCGACATACGTCATGACGTGGACGCAGACATAGAAAAACGCGAACAGGCCCAGCATACGCCGCAAACGCGCGACGATGTTCCAACCTGTAACGATGCGAAGCGGTGTGACCGCGAGCGCAATCAAAAGAAACCGCAACGCCCAATCGCCGAGATAACGGATCATGAACTCAATGGGATTGGCGCCAAGCGCGCTTGATCCGCCTTTAAAGGCGATGGCGACTTGCACCAGCAACCAAGTCAACGGCCACAGGCACAGCAGAAAAACGACGGGCTTTAAAGCCCGGCGTAGAAATCTGTCCCACGAAAATGGGGGCTTAGACGTGGCGGCTTCAGCGTCGCTGGAAGGGAGGGACTGATCGGACACGCGCGGGGTTTCTAATAAAACTTCGCCAGGTCCATACCGGTATAGAGGTGCGCGACTTCTTCCTCGTAGCCGTTGAACATCAACGTCGCGCGGCGGCCTTCAAGGAAGCCCCCAGTCAGCCGGCGCTCGGACGCCTGCGTCCAGCGCGGATGATCGACCTTGGGGTTCACGTTGGCGTAGAAGCCGTATTCGTCGGCATTCATCACCCGCCAGGTGTTCTTGGGTTCGGTCTCGGTGAAGCTGATGCGAACGATGGATTTGACGCCTTTGAAGCCGTACTTCCACGGCACCACGAGACGCAACGGCGCGCCGTTTTGGGCGAGCAGCGGCTGGTCATAAAGACCGACCGCCAGAATCGCCAGCGGATTCATCGCTTCGTCCATGCGCAGGCCTTCAATGTAAGGCCACGGCAGGATGTATGAGCTGCGCTGCCCCGGCATTTCTTCAGGCCGCACGATGGTTTCGAACTGGATGTATTTCGCGCTGCTTTGCGGCTCGAAGCGCTTGATGATTTCAGCCAAGGGAATGCCGGCCCAGGGGATGACCATGGACCAGGCTTCAACGCAACGCATCCGGTAGACGCGCTCTTCGATCGTGTGCGGCTTGATGAACTCGTCGAAATCGATCGTGCCCGGCTTAGCGCACAGGCCGTCGACTTTCACTTTCCACGGCAGCGGCTTGAAAGCGCCCGAGGTTTTAGCCGGATCGCTTTTGCCCGTGCCGAATTCATAATAGTTGTTGTAGGTGGTGACGCCGTCAAAGGGCGTAAGCGCGTCGTCTTTGCCGAGCTTGCTGTAGCCCTTTTTCAAATCCGCGAACTTCGCACCCTTCGCCGGCAGGACTGCGGCTTCGCTGGGTGCCGCGCCCATCATGATCGAGCCTGCTGCAAGGCCGCTGGCCTGGATGAAACGCCGGCGATTGAGATAAACGCTCTCGGGCGTGATCTCGTGCGAGGCGACATCGGACGCTTTCTTATGGCGGATCAGCATGGCGGTTACCTTAGTTTGAGCAGGGCTTTGTGAGCCGGTGAGTCTACCTCAAGTCAGACTAAAACGCTCTACACGCCAAACGCACTACAGGCCTATGTGGCCCGACACCCCAAAAAGAAAACGCCGGCCCAGTTTCCTGGGCCGGCGCTTGATATCACTCACCAGATTAAGGTGATTATTTCTGCAGCTTCCACAGCGCCGCGATCTTGGCGGCGGGGCTGTCGGCCGTGATGCCCTTGAAGGCTTCCAGAGCCTGCGGACGCTTGCCGGCGCCGATGTAGGCGATGCCCAAACGCAGCTTGGCATCGTCCATGTCGGCTACGCCCTTGGCGATACCTTTTTCGGTGGCGGCGACGGCCTGGTCGTACATGCCATAGCTCCAATAGGCTTCGCCGTACTTGATCAGCGCTTCGCCGGTCTTGGCTTTGGAGGCTTCGGCTTCACCGGCCGTGAGACCTTTTTGGTCGGCGGCGGCTTGGGTGTTCGCCATGGAGATCATGCGGTTTTCGCGGTCTTTGGCCGTGCCAACGCCGAGCACGCCGGCGGCGACGCCCTTATCCATGACCTTCTTGGCCAGGCCGGGCAGGCCGTCCTGAAGCGCCAATTCGCTGGTCGCGGTGTAGTCGCCGGCATCATCGAACAGACCGGCTTGGAACTTCACCACCTGGAGATCGAGAGCGGTCTTGGTGGTGCCGCCGCGCAGGGTCTTTTCGTACGTCGTGACCAGATCCTTCATGTACTGCGGCTTCGGATAACGGGTCTGAAGCATTTCCAACGTCGAGGCGACGCCGGCATCGTTCTTCATCTCGTATTCAGAGGCCATCAGCAGCGCGAGGGTGTCTTCCTTCACCGGACGACCGGCAGAGTCAGACGCCTTCACGATAGCGCGCAGCGCTTCGGAGGATTTCTTGAAGTCTTTCTGCAGGTAATAAACCTGCGCCATCAGCACCGGCACTTCGATGTCGTTGGGGGCTTCCTTGAGGTAGAGGTTCGCGTACTCGACCGTCTTCGGATAATTCTTCAGCTGGTAATAAACCTGGGTCAGCACCTTCAGGCGGGCCGTCTTTTCCGCAGCAGGCATGTAACCGGAGTTGTAGGAGGTCTCAAACGCCTTCGCGAGGTTGGCGTAATCGCCGGCCTTCAAGTACGAAGCGCCAAGGATTTCGTTGGAGACATAAACTTCGTAAGGCGACTTGGCGGCAGCAGCAGCGGCGGTCGCCTGTGCTACGGCTTCCTTCGGGTTACCAGCCTTCAAAGCAGCCTGGGCGGCCTGAAGGGGTTTGCCGACGGCCGGCGCGACAGTCGGAGCCTTTTCCGCGGCCATGACGACCGTGGGTGTTACAATCGTCCCGGCACCGGCGATACCCACCGCGAGCGCCAAAGACAAAGCAATGCGAGAAACAGTGTTCGATGTCGTCATAGTGCCCTCTCTCAAAACATAAAAAAGGAACGCTGACGGAAAATCCGAAACAGCACTCCTCATTTCCAAGACAATAGCTTCGTCGGCGAATCTGGCCCTTTTGTGGCGATCCCCACGCTTACAAATGTAAGTCGTGGGGAACCACTAGACCTTGTTATTGCAGGAACTGTTCGTTCCCGACGAAACCGATTTTTTTAACACCGAGGCGTTGAGCAATCGCCATCACCTTGGCAACCGTATCGTATTTCGCAAGCCGGTTAGGACGAAGGTGCACTTCGTCCTGCACGCTTTTGGCCGAGACGCTCGCCAGATAGCGGGCCAGCTGGTCCATCGACTCAACGACGTTGCCGTTCCACAAAATGGTGCCATCGAAGTCCACTTCCAAATCGACCACCGACGGCGGCGAGGGGGGCTTGCTATTGGCATTCGGGCGCGGCATGTCCAACTTCACGGCGTGCGTTTGCACTGGCAAGGTCATGATGAAGGTGACCAGCAACACAAGCATCACGTCGATCAGCGGCGTGGTGTTCATTTCCACCATCACTTCGCTTTCGCCGGACGCCGAACCTACGCTCATACCCATGACTTATTTCTCCGTTCGTACTTAAAAAGCCGGCTGCTTGAAGTGCGACCTTCAAGCAGCCGTCTTAACCTTACTTTGGCAAGACTCTCAATTCAGGATCGGTGATGAAACCGACCTTCATGATGCCGCCACGTGCGGCCGTCGCGACAACGCGTCCGACGAACTCATATCGGGCATCGATATCGGCGCGGATGTGGATTTCAGGCTGTGGGACAATGCCCGCAACTTGCTGTACCCGCGGCAGAAGACCGTCAAAACGTATCAATTGTTGGTTCCAATACGTTTTGCCGTCCTTCGTGATCTCGATCACGATGTTCTCAGGCTTTGTCTCAGTGGCTTCGTTCGAAATCGTCGGGAGTTTAAGCTCGACGGTTTTCGTAACCACAGGGATGGTGATGAGGAAGATGATCAACAGAACCAACATGACGTCGACAAGCGGCGTCGTATTGATCGTCGAGTTGACGGCATCTTCTTCGCCAGAACCGCCTACACTCATACCCATAGTAACAACCTCCTAAGGTCGGCCTGATTAATTAGGCGCGACGAGCACCACCGGCGAGCAGAACAGCATGCACGTCGGAGCTGAAGTTGCGGACACGTTCCATGGCGATCTTATTGCGGCGGACGACCATGTTGTAACCCAGCACGGCCGGCACAGCGACCGCGAGGCCGATGGCGGTCATGATGAGCGCTTCACCCAGAGGACCGGCGACGCGATCGATGGACACCTGACCGGCAACACCGATGGCGATAAGAGCTTTAAGAATGCCCCACACCGTGCCGAACAGCCCGATGAACGGAGAGACCGAACCGACCGACGCGAGGAAGGCAACGCCCGACTGCAGACGATGGTTGATGGCGTCCTGAGCACGCAGGAGCGACATGGAGACCCACTCGTTCAGGTCGATCTGATCGGTGAGTTTGCCGTCGTGATGTTCAGCGGCTTTGAGACCGTCGGTGACGATGGCGCGGAAGGCGCTGTTCGGCTCAAGCTTGGCCAAACCGTCTTTCAAGCTGCCAGCGGCCCAGAAGTTTTTCTGAGCGTTGGTGGCTTGCTTCATGAGGATGGTCTGATCGATCAGACGCATGATCATAATGTACCAGGTACCAGCGGACGCGATGATCAGGATGATCAGCACCGAGCGGGCGACCATGTCACCCTCTTTCCACATGTGCTCGATACCGTAGGGGTTTTCCACTTCCGTGCCACCAGCAGCAGCGGCCGCAGCAGCGGGCGTGCCCGAGGTGTCGGTGGTCGGCGGAGCCGAAGCATCAGCCGGAGCCGCCGCATCGGCGGCAGGAGCAGCGTCAGCAGCCGGAGCAGCCGCATCGGCGGCAGGAGCAGCGGCGTCCTGGGCGATGGCAGCAGTGCCACCGGCCAAAACCGCCACAAGGGCGATGGCCGAAAGCCAGGCCGTCATCTTGGAAGCAACAGTTTGGTTGTATCGGATATTCATTTTGTGATCCTCGCTACACTCTCTAACTCAAATTTTACCTGGCACCCGGCACCCCCGGTTGCCTAGGCGGCTACTTATCAATCTTAAATCGAACTGCGAACTTGAACTGCATCGGTGCCGGTTTGCCATTGATGGTACCCGGCAGAAATCTCCACAACCGCGGACGCAAAGACTCTTTGACTGCGGCTTCATCGAGACGCTCAAAACCGCTTGTCGTATCCAAGGTAGAGGCCGTAACGCGGCCGTCTGCGTCCAGCGTCAACAACAGGATCGCCACACCTTCTTCGCCAAGACGGCGAGACATGGTGGGATATTCCGGCTGCTGAATCGGGCTACGCGGATTGACTTTCGGCGGGATGATGACATCTGCCACCGGCGGCGGCGGAGCAGCCCTCACCGGAGCGTTGGTCGCTGTGATGGTGCTGGTCGTCGGCGCTTCCGTGATAGCCACATCGGGCATATCCACGAACACGGGCGGCGGCGCCTGGAACTTCGGCGGCGGCGGCGGTGGTTCTTCTTCTTCCGGCTTGATCTCTTCGATCATCTTCGTTTCGACCGGACCCATCACCTTATTGACGAGAGTCCTGGCCAGACCGGATTGGAGCGCCCACAGCAGCCCCACGTGAAGCAAAACGACGACCACAAAACCGCCTAAGCGGCGGTAATTCGTCTCAGGGATGGCCGAGCTTTGGTTATATTGCATGCGTTCACTCAAAAAACTGAATTAACGTTATTAGCCGATGTAATAGGCGGAAAGCTGTGAGGGTCTACCAGCATGACGCTGAGGTTGGCAATACATTCCCTCCCCGAAGCCGGATCACGAAGATCCGGTCTCGGCACTCGCCTCCGAAGCCACCCATTAACGAGGCGTAACCAACGGCATGGGCCGCTCTAAGTCAAGCCTGAATGTCGACCGCACCGCGATAAATGAACCCTTTGTTTTCAGGAAAGTTTCACGTAGCCGCCATCAACTGCATCACGCGTGTATTGCAGCACCAAAACCGAACCCGCATTTGTTTTGTTTTGTATAGAAAATCCAGGCTCATTTGATGTTCCGGCACTGCGCACACTTCATGCAAGCGCATGAATTCACGGGTTAGTTTTTGATCTTTTTAAGGGCAGTGGTGCAGTGCACACTTGATGCAGGGAGGGTATGAAAACGCGGTCTGCCGCTAAAAAAATTCATCGGCCCGAAATTATTCGACTCCGATAATGTATCGCCTAAAAAATTGTAACAGGCGCGCCCGGGTCTCCAGAGTGCTTTCGACGGCTTTTTCAGGGTTTATGCGCGCTGAACGCAACCTGACCGGAAGGTGGCTCTGCGCCAATCCATTCACGAACTATCAACCCCTTCCGCATAGGGTGACCGACATTCAAAAAAACGGGCTGATAAAGACCCGCGGAGACCGATGACCGATTCGCATACCTATAAGCCCGCGGCTTTGCGCGTTCTCTTGTTCGAGGACAACGCAATGGACGCGGCGCTGATCAAAAGATTTCTGCGCACGGTGGGCGTCAACGCCGCGCACATTTATCATGCCGATACGATTCCATCGGCATTGCAGGTTTTGACGCGTGAACGTGTGGACCTGTGCCTCACGGATTATCACTTACGTCCGCACACCGGTTTCGATCTGATGGACGAAGCGCGGCGTTTCGATGTCGACGTGCCGTTCATCGTCGTGACCGCACTCGACGACCGCAGCGTTGACGACGGCGCGCTCGCGCACGGCGCTTATGATTTTCTGGTGAAGGGCGAGCTGACCGTTGAAGGTCTTGAACGCTCGATGCGCTATGCGCTCAATCGCCACAAGCGCGAAAGCACCTTAAGCCGCGCGGCCTTTGTCGACGATCTAACCGGGCTGCCGAACCGCGTTGCGTTTATGCAGCGCCTGAACCAAGCCATCACGGATAATGCCTCCAGCGGCGGCATGGTCGGCGTTGCGCTGTTTAATCTCAACGGCACGAAATTCATCAACGAAGCTTTCGGTCGCAAGATCGGCGACGAAGTTTTGCGCTGCGTGGGTGAACGCCTGAGCTTGGCGAAAGAGCGCGGCCATATTGTCGCCCGTCTCGACGGCGACGAATTCGTCGTGCTGATGACGGACTTCCTGCTCGCCAACCAAGCCTTGGCCGCTGCGAAACTTCTGAGTGACGTCATCACCGGTGCAATTGAAACCCAAGACGGTCATCACGTCGTGACTGTGGCCGGCGGCGTCGCCGCGCAGGCCGTCAGAGCCACCGCGCCCGGCGAAACCGCTGAACGACTATTAGAGCAGGCCGGACAAGCCCTTCTGACCGCGAAGAGCACCGCACGCCTCAAAGGCTGTTCGCACGTCGCCGTCGCTCATATGCACTAAGGCCCCTTCGCGGCCTGCATATATGTGCAAAATTGCCGAAAGCTAAAACGGACCTAGGGTATTTATATCGGCGGTTGATATCGCCCGTGACCGCAACGCATTAAGATCGGCGAGTCATGCTTCACACCGACAAGACATCGGCGTACCGGCTTCACCTCACCAGCGCAGGACAAGTTCGTCAGCGTTGGCTCCTGCTGTGCGGCGGAACGATATATGCCGTGGCGTCGCTCTGGGTCGGATTTCGTCTCGGCATGCCGCCGGAGTTTGCAGGCGCGTCGCTCGCGCTGCTGCCTTTCGTGCTTGCGGTATACGGCCTGACATACGCCCGCACACCTGGTCCATTTCTAGAAATCAATCCGCTGCTCATTACAGCCGTTGTCGGTGCGCACATTGCGCTGGGCACGGCCGAAGTGCCTCTGGCCGGCGGCGCGCGCTACGCCTTGCTGTTTGTTTTGCTGGGAATATTCGCCGTCACGGCCGCGCCGACGTTCCGCGCATCGCTCGGCGCACTTGTAGGTGTAGCGGTAACCGCGACCTACGGCGCGCTGATATATATGCCGCAACGGGGCGTTACGGCCGCGAGCGGTTTCGTCGCGGCCGAAGCGTTGACTTACATTCTGCCCGCGTTGGTGCTGATGTTTTTTGCGAACCTGCGCCTGGAGCGCGAGCGCCGCACCGCCTTCGAGCTGCGCTTGGAACTAGAGCGGCGCGCAACATCCGATGACCTTAGTGGCGTTTCGAACCGTGCGCACATTACGCTACTCGCGCAAAACGAATTTGCCCGGTCGCGCCGCTACCGCGAACCCTATTCCTGCCTGATGATCGAGATCGACAACTACGAAGCGCTTCTCGGCTCAAACCGCCAGGCCGCCAACGTGATCGTGCAGGTTTTTTCCGGCTATTGCGTCGTCGTGATGCGCCACTGCGATAGTTTTGGGCGGCTAAGCCCTGCGCGCTTTTTGGCGCTTTTGCCGGAAACACAAGGCGTGGGCGCATTCACTCTCGCGAAGCGCATGTGCCGCGATCTCGCCGCGCTCGACGTGATGGTCGAAGGTGAGCCGGTGAATTTCACCGTTAGCATCGGCGCCACGCAGTTGCATAATACCGACCGTTGGGCAGGCGATTTACTGCGTCGCGCCGAGCAAGGTCTTGAAGATGCGATCGAACGGGGACGCAGCAACGCCGTGTTTGCCGAACCTCCGGCCCCGGCGCCGACGCATGAGGAGGAAATGGTGAGCGAGAGCGAGCATTTTGCGCCATGACGACGAACAGCAATACCTGGAACCCATCCACTTATCTTGAATTTGCCGACTACCGCGCCCGGCCTGGCATGGATCTATTGTCGCGCATCGACTTACGCGTTCCCGGACAGATCTACGATCTAGGCTGTGGACCCGGCAATCTGACCCAGCAGGTGAAAGCGCGTTGGCCGGACCGCAAAGTCACCGGCATCGATTCATCGCCGACGATGCTCGAAAAAGCCCGGGCGCTGAAGGCCGACATTGCTTGGCAAAGTGGCGACATCTCCACCTGGACGCCTGAAACGCCGCCGGCGCTGCTCTTCGCCAACGCCGCGTTCCAGTGGGTGCCTAATCATCGCGAGTTGTTTCCGCGCCTGATGCGCAGTGTCGCGCCCGGGGGTGTATTGGCCACGCAAATGCCGCTCACCGCCGATGCGCCTTATCATCACTGTCTCGAGAAGTTGCTTGATACACCGCGCTGGCATGAACGCCTGCGCGGCGTGCCCTATCACGAACACGCGTGGCCCGCAGGCAGCTACTACAATCTCCTCATTCCCTACGCCAAACAGATCGATGTGTGGGAGACGCACTATCACCATGTGCTGGCCGATATTCACGCCGTGACCACGTGGGTGTCCGGCACGGCGCTGACGACGTATCTCGCCGAGCTCCGCGCCGAAGAAAGACAGCTCTTTCTGGATGATTATACCGACATCGCCAGCGCGACTTATCCGGCGCGCCTGGATGGCAAAGTGCTCTTCACCATGCGGCGGCTGTTTATTGTCGCTGAGCGGAACGAAAAGAGTTAAGCGCGAAGATGCTCGACAGCGTCGAGGGCCTGGCTAAATGAAAAGTCAGGACGGACGGCCATGACGGCCGTTGCAGCAGCGCGGCTCTGGGCCATGTAATCACGGCCCTGGGCTCGGGCAGACCCCACAGTGCGGGTGACAATACCTTCGAGATCACGCAGAGCGGGTTGACCCGCGATGGCAGAGGCAAACTGCTGGGCTACCGCCAAACCGCTTCCGAACGTCACCGTCACAAGATTGCCCATGGCACCGATTCCTTTGTCTACCACCGATTGTAGCGCGAACAGTTAAAAACACAAACCCTAGCGTTGGATATGGCGGAAATCCGCCACTCCCGAAAGACTCAACGGCGCATACGCCGGCAAGTTCCCGAACAGACTCGTCGCCTAAAAATAGTTTTGGATTAGTCCGAAGCCAGCAGAGGGGCGCGGTCGCGGCCCCGACGCGGTATAGTCTTGGCGCGCTCGGCACAAGCTTCGACGACGACTTTCTTTTCTGCCAGCGTCATCACCCGCCACGACCCGATTTCCTTCAGCGTGCGCAAACAACCGATGCACATGCCGAGCTCCCTATCGACCGTGCAGATGCTGATGCACGGCGACGCGATAAGTTCCTCGTCCAGATTGGAAACCGCGGTCGGTGCAAAATTGGGGGGCTGGTCCGCCATAGCCATGAGGTAAGGCGCAAGACCTTTTCTGGCAAGCCGAAAGCCTTTAAGACTGCTTTATATGACGGATACCTATGAAAATCTGACGCGCCTCGGCGCATCCTCGGCCATTCCCGCATCGCCCGACGTGGCGGTTCTGGAAACCGTACCCAATCCTCATCAAGACACGGATTACTTGATCCGTTTCGCTTGCCCGGAATTCACGGCGCTTTGCCCCGTCACGGGCCAGCCGGATTTTGCGCATCTGGTTATTGACTATGTGCCGGACGAGACCATCGTTGAGTCAAAGTCGCTGAAGCTGTTTCTCGCGTCGTTCCGCAATCACGGCGCTTTCCATGAAGACTGCACGCTCTCCATCGCCAAGCGCATTGTTGAAGCCAGCGCGCCGAAGTGGCTGCGGATCGGCGGCTACTGGTATCCGCGCGGCGGTATTCCGATTGATGTGTTTTGGCAAACCGGCAGGCTGCCGGACAACGTCTGGGTGCCCGAACAGGGCGTGGCGAATTACCGCGGGCGCGGCTAGAAGTCTGCCGCCAACGTCGCGATAAAGCGCCGCGGTGATTTCGGAAAGAAATTGCCCGACGAATTGGCGCCCCATCCAAAAGCGTTCGTGACGTTCTGGACCTGCACGCGGAAAGACGCTGGGTTTTTAAACGCATCAAAATTGTAGCGCGCACCCAAATTCAGTTGGGTGAAGGCATCGACCTTCAAAAGATTATCAGTGTGCGCGAACTGGTCCGAGTTGTGGCTGAGTTGCCCGTTGATGCCGAAGCCCTGCCAGCTTTCAGGCTGATACTGAAGACTGAGGAGCACGTTGCGGGGCTTGGGTCCTACGGACACGCGCCCGGTCAGGCCACGGTCAACCGCATCACCTGACACACGCGGCTGCAGCAGCACCATTCCAGCGACAACCGTTAAGCCGTCCAGCGGTTGGCCTGTCAGTGAAACCTCCACACCGCGATGGCGCACCGAACCTAACGCGCCATAAACGTTGGCAGCATTGATGCTGTAGTAAGGTTTCTCCACCTGAAACACACCGGCGATGAACGTTACACGCGGCGTAATGGCGTAACGCATCCCGGCATCAATCTGCTTGGTCAAGTTCACCGGCATAGCTTCACCGCGATTGACGGCATTCCCCGGCGCTGATCCGGACTCCTCCAGCCCGCGCGTGAAGCTGGCGTAAAACGCCATGTCCTTTGTCGCAAAGACATTGACGTTGGCGTTATAGAGCAACGGCTGTGAGTTGGATTTGCCTTCGGGCAAACCCGGCTGCAAAACGTTGCGTTTGTAGAACGTCTTTTGCAGACCGAAACCCGCAGCACCTACCCCGGCCAGCAGGCCGTCATAGGCTACGCCGGTGGTCACTTGGCGCGTGTGATCGTCGGTGAGCGGGCCGAATGTGAATACCGGCTCGGGTATAGGAGTTCGAACGCCGACATAACCCGTACCAAGATCGTGTACATCCGTGCCGCCGAAGTCGCGCTGCACATCGCGCCCGCGCACCATGGCATCCAGGGTATGACGCAAACGTCCGGCGGTGATGACTTTGGTCACACGCACCTCGCCGGAATAGGACACGAAATTCTGGCGCGGCTGGCGATAAATATAATGCTCTGCCGAACCGTCGGGCTGAACATTCAACAACAGGTCGCCGTGGTTGTGGTGCTGAAGGCTTTGCGAGCGGAACGCACCTGCGCGTATCGTCCAATCGTCTGCGAGCGCGAAGCGGCCGAGCACACCGCCGGTGCTGTCGCGGCAACTGTTCTTGGCCCAGGTTTGTCCAAAGAATTGATGGCGTGGAAAACGCGTTGGCAGATAAGCGCCGGCCGTATACACGCCCGGCTGTTGCGCTCCATTGCATGATCCGAGCAGACCGCCGAATCCGGACACTTCGATATTCTTACTCGGACGCCAGCGCGCTAAGGCGCCCAGCGACCATTCAAGGCCTTTTACCGCGTTGTCGTTTTCGTAGCGTATGACGCCGGCGCCAACACCGATGCTGAGCGTATCACTCACCGGTATTTGCGCATCGACCTCGATATTTTTGCTGGTGTACTGGCCATAGGTCGCGACTGTGCTGACAAGCAGTTCGTCGCCGGGAAGTCGCAGGAATAAATCTGCGACACCAGTCGGGGCTGGAAAAGAATAGGACTGCGCGCTGATACCGACGCGTACGGCCGAACCGCTGCCGGCGCCGTATCGAAGTCCCCCTCCCCTTATATCCGTTGCGATGGGGGCCATCGCTACCTGCGCACAATACCTTTTGAATCTGCATCGGCAAGCAATGACGACAAAACGTGTGAAAATTTTCCCGTTGACGCCGACGCTATTTGCAAACGCGGTTGTGCGTCACAGCTTTCTCTCGCGTGAGCAGCTAGTCTTTTTTAGCTTTGTCTTTGAACGCCAGCGATGCGGAATTAATGCAATAGCGCTGGCCTGTGGGCTGCGGCCCATCGGGAAAAACGTGCCCTAGATGCCCACCGCACTTGGCACAGGTTACTTCTGTGCGCGCCATGCCGTGGGATTGGTCGGTATGTTCGGCGACCGCATCCTGGTTCAGCGGTTGGAAGAAACTCGGCCAACCTGAACGGGAGTTATACTTCGTCGTTGAGTCAAACAGCTGCTCACCGCAGCCGGCACAGACGAACACACCTTCGCCTTTGAAGTCATTATAAGCGCCCGTAAACGGCCGCTCGGTGCCCTTCTCGCGCAGAATGCGGAACTGCTCGGGGTTCAGCTCTTTGCGCCATTCTTCGTCGGTTTTGTCGATTTTGGACATGGGCCTACTTACGTAAAACGTCGCTCAGTTCCAACATCTGCTTACTGGCGCGCAAAAGCGGAAAGCCCAGCGCGCGCAAGTGAGACGGCATCATAAGACTATCTGGGTCGCCGTTGACGACAATCAAGGGGTCCATGCGCGCACCTTCGCGCAGCGAGTTCAGCATATTGGCCCAGATTTCCCCGGCCTGCTTTTCCTTGATGACAACATCGAAGTCCTTGCCCAGGGCGTTCAGGATCACGTAATACCCGTAAAGCTTGCCCTTGGCGTTGTAGAAGATGTCATCAGCCGCAAAGTCCGTATAGCCACCGCCGGCCTGTGCGCGCGCATCAAGCTCGGCGCTCGACGAACCCAAGTCGGCCGCAACGCGGTCCAGCAAAGCAATCAAATTATCGGCGCGCTTGTCGTAGGTGGACTTACCCGCTGCCACATCGCGGTTATAGAGATCGAGATGTTCGACGGCTTCGAGATACTGCGATTCCGCCTTGGGCTTCGGAATGATATTTCCCTGCCCCCAATACCACGTCGTTCCATCGTATTTGAGCAGACCTACAGCTTTGTCTAAATTCGGATCGATAGCGCTAGAGCCGCGCACGCGGCCTAAGTAATCGCCGACTTCCAGCGTGAAGCGCGACATAGCGTAGAGTGTGCCCAGTTGGAAATTCGGTGCGTTATCGAGCGCCGCCGCCGGATGCCAGAATGGCGCGTTGGGCAGCCAGTGATCCGCATCGCGGGCCACGACAGTCGCCGCCAAAGCCACAGCTTTGCTGCCGCCCGGCACATCATACTGCGGCGACGGCACGATGTTCACATCGTCCTCAATGCGGTTGTTGATGATCATGCCGACCGGGTAATAGACCACCAGCAGCACAAACAGCACGGCGGCGATCCACGGCAAATAACTTGCGCTATCGCTGTCGGACGTCACACCCGTAAGCCGGTCGCGCACGGTGCTCCAGGCGGAAGAGATACGATCACGAACGTCGGTCACAAAATCAGGCATGGTGCTCCGCGAGTCAGCTGTCGGCGTGGAATGGTTTATACCATGAGTATAACACGCTATACGGTCAATGGCGCGAGGCTAGACTGACCCGCCTGCGCACGCTTTCAACCTGACGTTTGGCCGCTCTTTCGTTTGTTTTGGTATTTCGGGAAATGTTTACACTCGGACTGACGCTCAGCCTTTCCGCCGTAGCCTGCAGCATCGCCTGCGCTGTGGCCTACTCATCGTCGGACTATTTCCGCAAAGCCGTGCCGGTCGCGGCCAGCCCCATGCTGGCGCTGTTTTATGGCTTCGGTTTGGAAGCGCCTGTGCTGGCACTCTGGGCTGCCATCAGCGGCGATGCACACATCTCGCCGGAATATGTTTTGCCGGGCCTCGCCGACGCGGTCATCGGCCTTGGCGCGAACATCCTCTTTCTCACGGCGGTGAGGCGCTCACCCCTCAGCCTGATGATTCCTTTGTTGGCATTGGTGCCGGCACTCACGGCCGTCATCAGCGGTGTAATGTTGGGCGAATGGCCCACGCTGAGTCAGGCCGCTGGCATTCTCTTCGTCGTCGCCGGATTGTTTCTGCTCTACATCCCCACCACGGGCGGCTTTCATCCGCTCACGGTCTGGCGCAGCTTCGCGCGGGAGCCGGGATCGCTACCGATGACCGGCGTGATCGTGCTGTGGTCTTTGAGTCCGCCGGTCGACAAAATCTGCCTCGACTACGCCTCCGTCGGCATGCACGGTTTAGCGCAGCTCATCATCCTTTGGAGCGCGTGCGGGATTTGGCTGCTTGCAACGGGCGGCGCCAAAGCGCTGGTGTTGCCACGCGCGGCCGTGAGGCCGCTTTTGGGCGTGGCAGCAACAGCGGGCCTCGCTTACGGTTTGCAACTTGCGGCATATCAAATGACCCTGGTGGCCGTGGTTGAACTATTTAAGCGCACAATTGGATTAGTAGGCGCGCTCATTCTGGGGCGCGCCTACTTTCAGGAAGCCGTGACAGGACCGAAACTGGCCGGTATTGCAGTGATGGCCATCGGCCTGCCGCTGGTTTTGCTGGGCTAGTAGTTGACGGTCACGGTGAGCAAATCGGTCTTCGCGTCATTTTGATTCGCAGGTTTAGCGATCAGCTTTCCATAGACCGGCACCGGCGCTTGTTCTTCTCGATAGGTGCCGCTCACGGTTTCGGGGCCCGCGCCTGTGCCCCACTTCACTTTGAATGCGCCGTCGCCATACAGGCCATACGGCAGCGTTCCTGGCGCATTGATCACAGACTCTTCAGCGCTTGATGCGCCGCGAATAGTGCCGGTATTAAAAGCGACGGCGTAAGGCGTGCCAATCGAACAATCGACGGCGATTTCACCTGCCGCGCTGACAGAAGCAGTGGCCGTAACAGCCTTTCCGTTAATCGCAACATCGGTATCGGCCGTGCAAGCATTCCTGACAATCGCCGAGACCGCGACGGACGACAACGTATACCCCGCCTCCACTTCCGTGCACACCGCAAGGACGACGATCATAAGGATCGCCAGCTTGAGTTTGTGGTTGGACAGTGAGACGGGAATTCTTTTAGGGGCGCTCATATGGGCGTTCGCTCCGATGTTGCAGATGATTGACCTGCAAACACCTTTGCGTGAATCCTCGGCAAAGTATCTTGTGCGTTGGGATATACGCCTTTCGCGCAGCTCTATCCGAAAGGATAGATCGTTTACGCCTTTAGGATAGTGATTAAGGTTTTGAAGCGGACGGATTAATCTCCACCTGCGCGCGCACATCGCCGGAATCCGTCACGGCTTCGAGATAGATGAGCTCTTTTACGCGCGGCGCCGCCTTTGTCGGGATTTCCCAGGTACGCGCTTGGCCAGGCAGCACATAAGCCAGGATTTCTTCCTTCCCCAACACATCGCCTTTGTTATCCAGCACGCGAATACTTTGGATTTGCGTGTGGATCGAGCCGACGTTGGAAACGGTCAAGGACCATTTACCTGGCGCGGCTGGCTTCAGCGCCCATTCCAGCTCGTGATTGACGCGCATCGGCGGAACAAAGATTGGAATACCGATGCGCAATAATGTCTCGGCTCCGCCTTGTGGCGCAGTCTCGGGGTTGGGAAGTTCCTGAAGGAAAAGCCGGTAGCTCCGCTCGCGCACGGCTTCTCCAGCCTGCAGCGCCACGCGCACGATCTGCTCACCACCCGGCGGGATTTCAAAGACAGCAGGATTGATCAAAACTTCGCGCGTTGGTTCATATTTGTCGCCGGTACGATCTTGCGTCCAAACTGTGACCTCGGCCTGAATCACGGCCTTTACGCTATCTTAGTTGCGCACGGTGATCGCGGAAATATTTTCTTCGGGCCAGAGCGTTAGGCGGGTTGGGAATGTCCTGATGTCGGAGGCAAAGGCCTCGGCGCACCAGCCAAATGTCAGAAGCACTGCAAGCAAATCCAAAAGGTGACGCTGCATAGCCCGCTCCCTCTACCCGCCCGAGTAATCTGAAGGTGCCGCACATTAATTGTACCAGGTACAATTAATCCGGATCGCAGACACATCCTTGGAGCCGCGCACCATGAACTGGGCTTATATTTCGCGGATTTTGCTGCTGTTACTTTCTAACGTTTTCATGACCTTCGCCTGGTATGGACAGCTGAAGTTTCCCGGCACGTCCTTATGGATGGTGATCCCCATCAGCTGGGGCATCGCATTTTTTGAATACTGTCTGGCCTTTCCGGCGAACCGTATCGGCTACACGGTCTATTCAGCCGCGCAGCTGAAGACGATGCAGGAGATCATCACGGTCTCGGTGTTCGCGGTGTTTTCGGTGTTCTATCTCGGCGAAGCCATCCGCTGGAATCACCTGGCGGCGTTTGGCTGCCTGGTGGGCGCGGGCTTCTTCGCGTTTCATAAATGGGACTAAAGCAACCCGAGCTTTGCGAGTTCCAACTTCATCTTCTGCGGCATGTCGGGGTCGATGAAAAGTTTTCCGCCGGCTTTGACATCCTCAGGAGTTGAATCGGGTTTGAGATAGCGCCATCCCTGGAACGCGCGCTGCGCACGCGGCTGGACCAGGATCTGTGTCGGCTGCAGTTCGATCACGCACAACGGCTTGCCGTGTTCATCCTTGCCCACACCAAGATTTATGATGGGCTGGCGTACGAGGATCATGCCTTTGATCACCCAGTACATTGAACCACCGCTCAGAACCTCGTCCTGACGCTGCGGCGTCATGCGTGTGCGGTGGCGATAATGGCCTTTGGAATTGCGGGTTTGCTTCTGGCGGCGTTCCAGGTGTTCAAGGTCCTCGATGCCCACGGCCAGTTTGATCAGGTTGAGCGTCATGAAACGGCGGTTGGCCCCGGATTTTTAGGGAACTTCACAACCACCAGCGTCACGTCGTCATGCTGCGGCTCGCCGTTGGCGAATTCCTTCAGCCGGTCGACGACCGCCTTGCAAATGTCTTCCGCCGACAGGTCCGCGTTCTTTTTGATGACCGTTTTTAGGCCGTCTTTGCCGAACACGCGGCCCTCGGGGTTTTTGGATTCCCAAATACCGTCCGTACCGATCACCAAAATGCCCGACGCCGGCCATTCTTCGCGCACATGCTCTTCAAAATTCCAGTCGGGATTGACGCCCAGCGGAATATCTTGAGCCTGCAATTCCTCGAAGTCGCCCATTTCCGGGTGATAGAGGAAAAGCGGGCCGTGGCCGGCGTTGATCCAGCGCACTTCGCGCGTGTCGGGCTCGAGCACCAAATATACCAACGTGACAAAGCGCCCCGCGGCAGCGTCCGCCGCCAAGTGACGATTGACCGCACGCATCACCGGCTTCAGCGTCGTGCCGTCGCCGGCGTAACCGCGCAACAGCACGCGCACCGAGGTCATGGTGAGCGCGGCGACAACGCCGTGGCCCGCCACGTCGCCGACCGTTAAGCCGATACGCCGCTCGCCGGCATCGTCGCGCAAATCCAGGAAGTCGTAATAGTCGCCACCCACATCTTCGCTGTAAACACTGGCGCCGGCGATATCGAAGCCCGGCACGGTTGGCGCTTTATCGGGCAACAGTTTCTGTTGCACCTCGCGCGCAAGCGCCATGGATTCCTTGGTCTGGATATGTTGCCGCAAGGCCGGCGCCATGGCGTTAAACGCGCCCGCGAGGTCGGCGACTTCATCTTTGCCGTCAACCTCAACACGAATATCCAGGTTCCCCTTCGCAAGGTCTTGCGCCGCCGCGGCAAGCTCGCGCAACGGCTCGGTGACCGAACGCGACGCCACCATCGACAACACCGCGACCAGCACGACAAGCGCGATCGACGCGAGGCCCGCGAGGCGCACCTGATCGTCGATGGCCTTGCGCACGGACGTTTGCGCTTCTTCGGCGATAACCTCGATATCGTCCACGGGTACGATGAACAGCAAAGCCGAGCTCAAGCCTTCAACCCGGCCATAAACCCAAAGTGACTCGCGGTCCTGGTGCGGCATTTGCCGGATGCCGTCACGGCCCACACGCAAGTCGTCAATAATCGCTTCAAGCCCAGCGGGTGTGCCCGACGTCAGGGTCGGCGCTTCCGGCACAGAATCCCACGACGATCCGGAATCGCGATAAGTGCTCGATGCCAGGACCCGCAAGGTTGGCCGCGCTTCGGGTCCGCCCGTGGCGGACGGAAGGTAGACTTCGCCGTTGGCATCGGCGAGCTGGATCACAAAACTCTCCGAGCGGTTCCCTAAACGCAAACGGCCGTTCACGCTGTCAAGGATGCTCAAGATATCGATGTCGATGGCGGTCACGCCCGCAAGGCTGTCATCGGGATTGCGCACCTGCATGGCCGCAGTCAGCAACAGCCGGCGCGTCGAAGCATCGAGCAAGGGCTGTGTCCACACCACATCGGGCGCATCGGCAGCGTCTTTGTACCAAGCGCGCTCGCGCGGATCGTAGTTGGGTGGATAGCCGCCGTGCCCCGGATAAGCCGAATGCACGCCTTCCTTCAGCGTCGTGTACTGCCAGTAAAACAGGCGTGGGTTGGTTTCATTGAGGCGGCGATACACATCGTCCAGCGTCACGATGCGGCGCATCACGTCGCGCGCGGCGGAAGGGTCCGCACCTGGCGCAACCAGGAACGACTGATGCTCGCGGCTGATGGGCACCGCCTGCTGTTCACGCCCCGGCGAAACGATGGCGTGATCGAGCGCAAGCTCGGTTCCCGGTGGCCAGGAGCGCGGCTCGTCGAAAGCACTGTGCATATAAAGGGGCGGGGTTTCTGCAACGACTGGCGCAGGGGCTGCCAGCAATCGCTCGACCGCGGCGGCTTGCAAACGTAACGCCAGTTCGACCTGACGCTGCTGCGCCGCCATAAGGTCCGAGGAATAACCCACCGCTTGGCGCAGCTGGCTTTCAATCTCCTCGATCATCGCGGCCTTGCCGTGATCGGCGATGGCCTGGCCCAGGTTCTCAGTCGCGCGTTCGCTGCGCCAGCTTAATGCTGCCAGCGGCAGGATGGCGATAACGAGAAGCAGGATGAAAAGTTTAGCCTGGATGCGCATAGGTCTATGGGCACTTTATTCCATCGCAATGAGGCGCAAGCGTGGCAGAAGCGAACTTAGTGCGAAGGCTTGCCCAGCATTTTGTCTATGTGGAAACCTTGGAACATGTTGATTCCCATCTGTGCGCCGATTTCCAGCGCGCGTTCGCTGTCGACGCGGATGAGAACCGGCAGCACGTTGCAGTCGATCAGATATTTGATCGCGCGTTCGCGCTCTTTCAGAATTTCTTCGGCGCCGTTGCGCCAATGGATTTTTGCAATACCCGCGCCGATACAATCCAAATCGACCAAGCCCACGGTCTGCGGGAAAATCTGATCGACGGCGATATGCGCACCCTTGGATTTAATCAAACCGCGCGCCACCTGGAACTCGTCGAAGTTCTCGACGATGTTCGACTGGCGGAATTCAAACACCACTTGCGCCAGCTTGCTGGGCGGCGTGGCTTCGATGAAAGCTTCGAAAGCTTCGGTGAACACGCTTTCGACGTTTAGATTGATCGAGCAACGCGCTTCGGTCGTGTGCATGTGGTTGAAGGCGCTGAGCAGGATCTGGTCCAACACCAGCGTGAATTCATTGAACAGGCGGCCTGAGCCGCGCATTTCGACATCGACAAACAAGGGTTTGCGCAACAAATCCATACTGATGAAGTACTCGGTCATCACCGACTCAGGCGATTTACCAGGCATATTCAACATAATGTCTTGGCTACGCACGAAGGCTTTAACGAACTTGTCGGTGCCGAACTTTTCATAAGCGCGCATGACGTTCTTGATGTCGGCCGTCGTCAGCGGGCGCAGTTGCTTATCGCCACCGCCGTCAGCTTCCGCCACCTGGCGCTGTGCGATTTCAGCGTATTTGGCGACGCGGTCGGCCGCTGAGCGGTAATTGTTGACGAGGTCGTAAGAGAGCACCAAACGGCTTTGATCGATGGTGCCGAAGGAGCCGGGGAAGTTGCGTTCTATCGTACGCAACATATCGACCTTTAAATCGCGCACCATGCCCACCAGGATGGCCTCGTTGATCTTCACCATAATGGCGAAGTCGACGTTAGAGACCTGATAGACCGTACCGCGATGTTTGGCTGCAATCGTGACCACGCCCTCGCCGATCTGATCGATCAGCTCCGGCGTGCGTTTGGTTTCCGGCAAGGCAGCGGTGGCGCTGATGATGATCAGGTTGACGCCGCCCTCGGGCGCATGACGCCACTGGCC
This sequence comes from Fidelibacterota bacterium, assembly GCA_947476895.1. Lineage (GTDB taxonomy): Bacteria > Pseudomonadota > Alphaproteobacteria > Rhodospirillales > Rhodospirillaceae > SHVO01. The sequence goes on from CANJRX010000008.1 coordinate 50,235, forward strand.
CATGTCCTGCACGAGCGCGCGCAGGTCCTTGGGCTTTGCTTGCGCAGCCCCGGCCGGGTTCGTCGCTGCTCGGGTATCCGACATCCGCGATCGTCCTCGAAGTGTGACTCAATAGGCGAGGAAGACCGACGGCCCCTCAACCGCAAATGCGTAAGTCCACGGGCGACCCCTAGCCGCCCGCGCATCGTGACACAAAGCTAGCCCGTCAGCCCGGTAAGGTCAATTAACGCCATGAATTACTTATACTTCTATGGCATATTGGTTGGCACTCGAACCCCAGGTATGGGGCCGGATACGCAGTCTGCTGCTCGGGAAAGGAACCACCATGGCCTTGGAAGATCTTATCGGCGAAATGCAGAGCAAAGCCGACCAGTTGAAAGAACTGCACCATACGGTGCTTTTCGACCTGGGCGACGATGGCAAGATCCTGCTCGACGCGACGGGCGACGAGGTCAAAATTATTCCCAACCCGGATAATGAGGATGCCGAGACCACCCTCGCCCTCTCAGCCGACAACATGGTCAAGCTTATCAACGGCGATCTGAACCCCATGGTGGCCTTCACGCTCGGCAAGCTTAAAGTGTTTGGCTCCAAGGGGATCGCCCTCAAGCTTTCCAGCTTGCTGGATAAATAGCGGGTCCCTGACGCGAAATTTAGGGTGGAGTCGCGCGAAAGCCCCTTCGCCCAGCCGTCTTCAGCCCTCACAACCCCTATATTCCAGGCCGTTTCCTATGGGCACTGGTAGCGAAGCGTTTGATTCGCTAGGATTTTTCCCTGATCGGTTTGATGGCCAAACGGCCGGTCGCGGGAGGCTTATGGCAACAGGCCTTAAGACAGCCGAAGACGCTGCAGGCGCACCGCCGCGCACCGACTATCCGTGGCTTAAGAACTATCCAGCCTTCGTGGATTGGGCGATGCCGATTCCAACGGTGCCGGCCTACACGCTGCTGCTCGATGCCGTGAAGGCCTACCCCAACAATCCGTGCATGGAATTTTTGGGCAAGCGCTGGACCTATGCCGAGACCGGCGAGATGGCCGCGAAAGCCGCCGAAGGTTTCCAGAAACTTGGTGTGACCAAAGGGACCCGCGTCGGACTACTGCTGCCCAACACGCCTTATTATATCGCGGCCTTCTTCGGCATTCTCATGGCCGGCGGCACGGTCGTGAACATGAACCCGCTCTACGCCGCGCGCGAACTCGAGAACATGGTTAAGGATTCCGGCGCCGAGTTCCTGGTGACCATGGATCTGACCGCCATGTATCCGAAGGCGCGCACGCTGCTCAACAACACGCCCCTGAAGAAGCTCATCGTCTGCTCCATGGCCGAAGCTTTGCCGTTTGGTACTGCGGTGATGTTCAACCTGTTCAAGCGCAAGACCGTCGCCGATGTGGAAGAAGATGACCGCCAGATCTGGTGGGATGATTTGATCGACAACGACGGCGAGCCAACGCAGGTCGAGATCGACGCCCTCAACGACGTCGCCATTCTTCAATATACGGGCGGCACCACGGGCGTGCCCAAGGCCGCCATGCTGACCCACGGCAACATCACCGCCAATGCGCGCCAGGTCTCGGCCTGGTACGGCAGCCCAGATAGAGGGAATGAGCGCTTCCTTGCAGCGCTGCCGTTCTTCCATGTTTTCGCCATGACCGTGATCTTGCTGGTCGGCATGGAATACGGCGCCGAAATCATCATGATGCCGCGCTTCGATCTCAAAGAATGCCTGAAGAACATCGATAAGAAGCGCCCAACCTTGTTCCCGGCGGTGCCGACGATCTACACTGCCATCAACAACGCGCCCGACGTGAAGAACTACGATCTCACGTCGATCAAAGTCTGTATTTCAGGCGGTGCGCCTTTGCCCGTGGAAGTGAAACGCAATTTCGAACAGATGACCAAGTGCGTGGTGGTGGAAGGCTATGGCCTTTCTGAAACCTCGCCGGTCGCTTGCACCAACCCCACCGTCGGCGAGAACAAGCCCGGGAGCGTTGGCTTACCGATGCCCGGCACGATCATCGAAATTCGTTCGCTGGAAGACGATCGCGTTTTGGGCGTCGGCGAGAAAGGCGAGATTTGTGTGCGCGGCCCGCAGGTCATGAAAGGCTATTGGAACCGCCCCAAGGACACCGCTGATGTCATGAAAAACGGCGCGCTGCACACCGGCGACGTGGGCTACATCGACACCGAAGGTTACGTCTTCATCGTCGACCGCATCAAGGACATGATCAACGCCTCGGGCTACAAGATTTACCCGCGCGTGTTGGAAGAAGCGCTCTACCAGCACCCAGCCGTGGAAGAGACCTCGGTCATCGGCATCCCCGATGCCTACCGCGGCGAAGCGCCCAAAGCCTTCATCAAAGTGCGCGCCGGCATGACACTTACCGAAGCCGAGATCCGCGTGTTCATGAAGGACAAGGTTTCGAAAATCGAACAACCCGCGGAATACGAATTCCGCGATGAATTGCCGAAATCGTTGATCGGCAAGCTGTCAAAGAAAGAACTGAAACAAGAAGAGGCCGAGCACGCCAAAAGCGGCAACGCCTGAACTGCCAAATTGAGATCGTCATAAGGGGACCAGACCATGAGCAATGTTGTCATCGCGGGCTACGTGCGTTCTCCATTCCATCTCGCCAATAAGGGCGCGCTTCGCAAAGTGCGGCCCGACGACCTGGCCGCCGCCGTGATCAAAGGCTTGCTGGAAAAGACCAAGGTCAACGCCGCCGATATCGAAGACCTGGCCATGGGCTGCGCCTTCCCGGAAGGTGAGCAGGGCTTCAACATCGCGCGCAACGTGGTGTTCCTGGCAGGATTGCCGGTCACCGTAGCCGGCGACACCATCAACCGCTTCTGCGGCTCCTCCATGCAATCCATTCACCAAGCCGCCGGCGCCATCAAGATGGGCGCGGGCGAAGTGTTCATCGCGGCAGGCATTGAGAGCATGAGCCGCGTCCCCATGGGCGGCTACAATCCCATGCCGAACTTGGCCTTGGTCGATTCCGGCTCCCGCGCTTACATCGGCATGGGCGAGACGGCTGAGAACCTGGCCGAAAAATACCAGATTTCGCGCAAAACCCAGGAAGAGTTCGCGGTTGAAAGCCACAAGCGCGCCGCTGCTGCGCAAGCCGCCGGTAAATTCAAAGACGAAATCATCCCGATCAAAGCCGATGGCGGCATTGTTGATAGCGACGGCTGCATCCGCGCGGACTCAACGGTTGAAGCCCTCGCGGGCCTGAAACCCGCCTTCAGCGAAAAAGGCACAGTGACGGCCGCGACGTCTTCACCGCTCACCGATGGCGCATCGGCCGTGCTGGTCTGCACTGAAGAGTACGCCAAGAAACATGGCCTCACGCCGCTCGCGCGTATTCTCTCTATCGCTGTCTCCGGCTGCGCGCCCGAAATCATGGGCATCGGCCCGGTGGGCGCCACGCAAAAAGCCCTGGCCCGCGCCGGCCTGAAGATGAACCAGATCGATATTATCGAGCTCAACGAAGCCTTCGCCGCGCAAAGCCTCGCGGTAGTCAAAGACCTCGGCGTTGATTTGTCGAAGACCAACATCGACGGCGGCGCGATCGCCCTCGGTCACCCACTCGGCGCCACGGGTGCCCGTATCACCGGTAAAGCTGCGGCCCTCCTCGTCCGCGAGAAAAAGAAACACGCGCTGGCCACCCAGTGCATCGGCGGCGGTCAAGGGATCGCGACCATTTTGGAAGCGATGTAAGGGGCGCATCACATGGCCGAAATCAAAAAAGCCGCGGTGATAGGCGCTGGCGTCATGGGCGCTGGCATCGCTGCGCACATCACCAACGCGGGCGTGCCTTGCGTGCTCTTGGATATCGTTCCCAAGACGGGCGACAACCGCAACGCTATCGCCGAAGGCGCGGTCGCAAAGCTTTTAAAAACCGACCCCGCGCCGTTCATGTCGAAGCGCAACGCGCAGATGATCACCACCGGCAATATCGAGGACAATCTCGATATGCTGGCCGACTGCGACTGGATCATCGAAGCAGTCATCGAGCGTCTCGACATCAAACAGGATCTTTATAAGAAGATCCAAAAGGCGCGCAAAAAAGGTTCGGTGGTGTCATCCAACACCTCGACTATTCCGCTCAAAGAACTCGAAGCCGGCATGCCGCCCGAAATGGTGCCCGACTTCATGATCACGCACTTCTTCAATCCACCGCGTTACATGCGCTTGCTTGAAATCGTCGGCGGCCCCAAGACCCGTCCCGATGCACTGGCAATGATGCGCGAATTCGGCGATGTGCGTTTGGGTAAAGGTGTCGTGGTCGCAAAAGACACCCCCGGCTTCATCGGCAACCGTATCGGTATCTACTGGATGCAGAATGCTGTCGTTCAAGCTATCGCCATGGGCCTGACCGTGGACGAAGCCGACGCCATCGGCTCGCGCCCCTTCGGTATTCCCAAAACTGGCGTGTTCGGCTTGCTCGACTTAATCGGCATCGACCTGATGCCGCATCTGGCGAAGTCCATGCTGTCGCTGTTGCCCAAGACCGATGCCTATGTCGCGATCTCCAGCGAACCGCCGGTCGTTACCACCATGCTCAAGAACGGCTGGATCGGCCGCAAAGGCCCGAGTGGCTTCTACCGCTTGCGCAAAGACGGTGCGAACAAGATCAAGGAAAGCCTCGATCTTAAGACCGGCGAATATACGCCGAGTGTCAAAGCCGAATTCGCGAGCCTCAACGCCTCGAAAAAGGGCGGCCTCAAAGCGCTCATCGAGCAATCCGACAAAGGCGCGCAGTATGCTTGGAAGGTCGCAAGCGGCGGCCTCACGTATACCGCATCGCTGGTGCCGGAAATTGCCGACACTATTGTCGATGTCGATGAAGCCATGAAGGACGGCTACGGCTGGGGCCTTGGCCCCTTTGAAGTCATCGATACCATGGGCGCGAAGTGGTTCGCCGACAAACTCGCCGCCGATAAAATTACTGTACCGCCGATGCTGAAACTCGCCGCTGAAAAGGGCGACTTCTACCGCACCGAAAACGGCAAGCTGCAATACCTCACCACCAAAGGCGACTACGCCGATGTGGTGCGCGCGCCGGGCGTATTGAAACTCTCCGACATTAAGCGTGCCGGCAAACCGGTCATCAAAAATCCTTCGGCGAAAGTCTGGGACATCGGCGATGGCGTGCTGTGCTTCGAGTTCACGTCGCGCGCCAACAGCCTCGATCCCATGACCATGGCTGGCTACAAAGAGGTCATCAAGCTGATCAAGAACGACAAGAAGTGGAAAGGCCTGGTTGTTCACAACGAAGGTCCCAACTTCTCTGTCGGCGCGAACATCGGTCTCGTGCTGTTCGCCGCCAACATCGCGGTATGGTCTGAGCTTGAAAGCCAGATCGAAGACGGCCAGAAGACCTATCAGAATCTGAAGCTGGCACCTTTCCCCGTGGTGTCCGCACCGCTAGGCATGGCGCTCGGCGGTGGTTGCGAAATCCTGCTGCACTCCGATGCCATTCAAGCTTACGCCGAAACTTACACCGGTCTCGTTGAAGTCGGCGTCGGCGTGATCCCCGGCTGGGGCGGCTGTAAGGAAATGCTGCTGCGTCTCAAGAACGATCCCAAGATGCCCAAGGGTCCGATGCCGGCTGTCGCCCGCGCGTTCGAATTGATTGGCACGGCGCAAGTGGCGAAGTCCGCCTTCGAAGCCAAGGAAATGGGAATCCTGCGCAAGGCCGACAACATCACCATGAACCGCGACCGCTTGCTGGCCGACGCCAAAGCCAAAGTTCTGGCGCTAGCGGAAGGTTACAAACCGCCCGTGGAGCAAGTGATCTCGCTGCCGGGCGCTGGCGGTATCGCCGCACTGAAGGTGGCGCTGGAAGGCTTCAAGCTTGCGGGCAAGCTGACGCCGCATGACGAAGTGGTCTCGCTGGCTTTGGCGAAAGTGCTGACCGGAGGCAAAACGGATCACACCGAAACCGTCACCGAAAAAGATCTGATGAAACTCGAACGCCAGTCATTCCTGGAACTGGCCCGCAACCCGGCGACGCTGGCGCGCATGGAAGTCATGCTCGATACCGGCAAGCCATTACGTAACTAGGTCTCGATATGATTACGCGGCGAACGCTTCTGCTCTCCGTTCCCTTGCTGGCTTCGGCAAGGGTGAGCTATGCCGCAACGGCACCGCTCCCTGCGGCCTACGCTGGCAGCAAATACGTCGCGTCAGAAAAGGCCCCGTCGGAAATCGAGATCGCGGACGAAAAAGAACCCGGCGAACGACTCATCGTCTCGGGCAAAGTCGCGACCGTCGGCCGCTCGCCGCTGGCGGGCGTGTCGCTCTATATCTTCCACGCCGATGCCGCCGGACACTATGCGACCAAGGGTGCCGATGTGGATACCAACGCCCGCCTCGCTGGCGCGCTCCGCACCGCCAAGGACGGGACGTTTTCGTACAGCACAATTCGCCCCGGTCAGTACAAAGGCAATCCCGCCACGATCAAGGTTGTCGTAACGCCCAAGGTCTACATCCCGCAAATGCGCGAGCTATGGTTCTGGGACGATCCGATCATCGAAGAACGCGTCGAGAAAAATCAGCCCGAAGTACCCAAAAGCTATCCGCCAGGTGTCGTCACCATCGTGCCGGCCATCCGCAACGTGCAAAAAATCATACGCTCCGTACAAAACATCGTCATTGAGCACACCTAAAGGAGTTCCGTAATGGCCGTCTATTCCGCCCCCTTGCGCGATATGAAGTTCGTTTACCGCGAACTGTTCGACGGCGATGGCCTCGCGAACCTGCCGGGTTACGGCGATTTTTCCGCCGACGTGGTGGACGCTGTGCTCGAAGAAGCCGGCAAAATCTCGGCCGAGGTGCTGTTCCCCTTGAACCGCTCTGGCGACGAAGAAGGCTGCACTTTCGAGAACGGCGTCGTGCGCACGCCTAAGGGTTTCAAAGAAGCCTATGACCAATTCACGGCTGGCGGGTGGACCGGCCTGGGTGCTGATCCCGAATATGGCGGCCAGGGTGCCCCCAAGGCGCTCAACATGCTGGTCGAAGAAATGATCTGTTCGGCCAACATGGCTTTCGGCATGTATCCCGGCCTCACCCACGGCGCTTACAATGCGCTCAAGCTCTACGGCACCGAAGAGCAAAAGCAGCTTTACCTGCCCAAGTTCACCGATGGCAGCTGGTCCGGCACCATGTGTCTGACCGAGCCTCACTGCGGCACAGACTTAGGCTTATGCCGCACCAAAGCCGAGCCGCAAGCCGACGGCAGCTACAACATCAGCGGCACCAAGATCTTCATCTCGGCCGGCGAGCACGACCTCACGCAGAACATCGTGCACTTGGTGCTGGCACGCATGCCCGATGCGCCTACCGGAATCAAAGGCATTAGCTTGTTCATCTGCCCGAAATTCTTGCCCAAGCCCGACGGTACGCCGGGTGCGCGCAACGGCGCGTCATGCGGCGCGATCGAGCACAAGATGGGCATCAAAGCCTCGGCCACCTGCGTCATCAACTTCGATAGCGCTCAAGGTTGGCTGGTGGGCGAAAAGAACAAAGGCATGCGCGCCATGTTCGCCATGATGAACACCGCGCGCCTCGGCGTGGGCGTGCAAGGCCTCGGTCTTTCGGAAGTTTCATACCAAGGCGCGTTGTTGTACGCGCGCGAACGTCTGCAAGGCCGCAGCTTGAAGGGCGCCGTCAGCCCCGAAAAGCCCGCGGACTCGCTGATCGTGCACCCCGACGTGCGCAAGAACCTGCTGACCATGAAGGCCCTCACCGAAGGCATGCGCGCCCTCGTCATGTGGGTCTCCACCAGCCAGGACAAAGCCGAGAAGGCCGCGACCGAAGCCGAACGCCAGGAACACGACGATCTCATCCAGTTCCTGACGCCGGTGGTCAAAGCCTTCGGCACCGACATCGGCTTCGATAACGCCAACCTCGGCGTGCAGATTTTTGGCGGTCACGGCTACATCCGCGAACACGGCATGGAGCAATTCGTGCGCGATGCCCGCATCACGCAGATTTACGAAGGCACCAACGGCATTCAGGCGCTGGACCTGGTGGGTCGCAAAATGACGGCGCATTATGGCCGTTACATGCGCGCCTTCTTCCACCCCGTACAGCAGTTCATCGAAGACAACATCACCAATCCCGAGCTGGAAGAAATCGTGACCGCGCTTGCGCAAGGGTTCGGCAGCTTGCAGGCCGCCGTAGGCCAGATCGCGCAAAAGGGTATGAGCAATCCCGACGAAGCCGGCGCGGGTGCGACCGACCTCCTTAAAATGTTGTCTTACGTGTCCGTGGGTTTCATGTGGGCGCGCATGGCGAAGCTGGCGCTTGCCAAGCAGAACGACGATCCCACCGGCTTCTACAAAGCCAAGGTCAAGACCGCTAAGTTCTACATGGCGAAGTTGATGCCGCAGACCAGCGCGCTGCTCGCCTCGATCATGGCCGGCGGCAACACCATCATGGACCTGGAAGATGAACTGTTCGACGCAGGCATGGCGGCGTAATCCGCCGCCATGAACCTGATCTTCCGTCTATTCTGGATGCTGCTGACAGCGCGCTTCGGCAAGCGTGTCGACATTATGGGCGAAAGCTTTCTCACCTTCCGCTGCATGCCGACCGATCTCGATCTCAACTTCCACATGACCAACAGCCGCTACCATAGCTTTATGGATTTAGGCCGCGTTGATTTCATGATCCGCAACGGCGCTTGGGCTAAACTGCGCGGTGCAGGGCTTGGCCCGGTGTTGGGATCAAGCGCCATACGCTTTCGCCGCGCCATCAACCCGTTCCAGAAATTCCGCGTCACCACGCGTATCCTCGCCTGGGACGAACGCTGGATTTATCTGGAACACAAACTAATCGCGGAAGGCGGCAAGATGCACAATGAGACCGCCAGCATCGCCATTATGAACACCACTTTCGTCGGCAAAGAGGGCCGCGTGCCCACCGAAAAGCTGATGCAGATCATCGGCTATACCGCCACGCAGCCGCCCTTGCCGGACGTGTTGGCCAGGAAAGCCGAGATGGACGCGCTGCTGAAGGGCTAGTTCTTGAGGTGCCAGCCGGTCTTGAAGATGATCGAGACCGCGATCAAACAGGCCACGAAAAAGCCCACTGTCAGGCCAAAGCTCAAGGCCACATTCACATCCGCCATGTCGAAGAAGCTCCAGCGGAAGCAGTCGATGATATAGACCACGGGGTTGAACAGCGTCACCACGCGCCACGCGGGCGGCAGCATTTCGATGGAATAGAACGCGCCGCCCAGGAAGGTCAGCGGCGTCATGATCAGCATCGGCACCACATTCAACTGCTCGAAGCTATTGGCCCAAACGCCAAGGATGAAGCCGAATAGACTGAAGGTCACAGCGATCAGCACCAGATAGCCCGTCATCAGAAACGGATGCGCGATGTGGAGCGGCACAAACAGCGATGCCGTCGCCAAGATCACAAGGCCCAAAACCACCGACTTTGTCGCTGCAGCGCCTACATACGCCAGCACAGCCTCGAACGACGAGATCGGCGCCGACAGCAGCTCGTAAATCGTGCCGGTGAACTTTGGGAAGTAGATGCCGAAGGAGCCGTTGAACAGGCTCTCCTGGAACAAGGCCATCATAATGAGACCGGGCACGATGAAAGCGCCGTAAGGCACGCCGCCCACTTCGCTCATGCGCGAGCCGATGGCCGAACCGAAAACGATAAAATACAACGATGTCGTAATGACCGGCGCGACCAGACTTTGCCAGATCGTACGCATGAAGCGCGCCATCTCGAACCTGTAAATGGCAAGAACGCCGTGGCTGTTGAAGGACAAGTTGCTCATTTTCCGGCTCCGCCCGCTTTGCCGCCGTGGACGAGGCTCACGAAAATCTCCTCGAGCGAGCTTTGGCTGGTGTTGAGGTCTTTAAAGCCGATGCCAAGCTCACCGAGGCGCTTCAACAGCGCAGGCACCGTGCCGCTGTCGGCATTGGCGTCGAAGGTGTAATGCAGCTCATGGCCGTCGGCTTTCAGCTCCAGCTTCCATTCGGCCAGCGCCGCGGGCACTTCGGTCAGGGCATCCTGCAACGTCAGCGTCAGTTCTTTTTTGCCGAGTTTTTTCATCAGCGCGGTTTTTTCCTCAACCACAATCAGCTCGCCTTTGCTGATAACGCCGATGCGGTCGGCCATCTCTTCGGCTTCTTCGATGTAGTGCGTGGTGAGAATGATCGTGACACCGCTTTGGCGCAGGGTGTGCACCATGGCCCACATATCGCGACGCAGTTCGACGTCCACGCCGGCGGTCGGCTCATCCAAAAACAAAATGGTCGGCTCATGCGACAAAGCCTTCGCGATCATCACCCGGCGCTTCATACCGCCCGAGAGGGTGCGAATGGTGTCGTTGCGCTTCTCCCAAAGCGACAGATCGCGCAGCACTTTTTCGATATGCGCCGGATTGGGCGCACGACCGAACAGGCCGCGGCTGAACGTGACGGTGTGGATCACGGTCTCGAAAGCGTCGGTGTGCAGTTCCTGCGGCACCAAGCCGATCTTCATGCGGGCGGCTTTATAATCGCCTTGAATATTGTGGCCGTCAGCAATCACGGTGCCGGAGGTGGGGGTGACGATGCCGCAGATGATGCTGATCAGCGTGGTCTTGCCGGCGCCATTGGGGCCCAGCAGAGCGAAAATCTCGCCCTTCATGATTTCAAGATTGACGCTCTTGAGTGCCTGTAGCCCCGAGGCATAGGTCTTGGTCAGGTTCGAAATCGAAACAATAGCGGACATTAGGCCCCCCTCCCTGGGGAGCCAGAAGCTATAGGGCCGAATGGCCTTTTCAAGGATATTATTTGTAAGAAAGCCGCCCGCGCGGTTACACGCGGGCGGCCCGGATTTGGGCCGATTGAGCGGCGAAGTGCGGGTTTAAAGGGCTTTTTTGTCGGGCATCACAAACCTGGCCAAAGCTGGCAGCAGGATGATGGCCCCCAGCATGTTGGCCATGAACATGAAGGCGAGCAGCAGGCCCATGTCGGCCTGGAATTGCAGGGCCGAGAAAATCCAGGTGCCGACACCGATGGTAAGTGTGAGGCCGGTCATGACCACCGCGTTGCCGGAGACCTGTAGGGTGTGGAAGAAGCCTTCTTCCAGGCTCATGCCTTGGGCCAGCAGAGCCTTCAGCCGGGCGAAGATGTAAATGCCGTAGTCGACGCCGATGCCCACGCCGAGCGCCGCCACCGGCAGCGTCGAGACCTTAAGGCCGATATCGAACCATACCATCAGCATGTAGCACAGCATGGAGACCAGGATCAGCGGCAGGATGATGGCCACGGTCGGCCGCCATGAACGGAACAGCGCGAGGCACAGCACGATGATTGCGGCGTAGACCCACAGCAGAATACGGAACTCGTTCTCCGCCACCACTTCATTAGTGGCCGCCATGACGCCGACGTTGCCTGTGGCCAGCTTGAAGGTGTAGCGCTCGGAATCGTTGGCGGCGGCAAAGGCTTTCACGGCCTTCACCACACCGGCGATGCTTTCATCTTTGTGGTCGGCCATGAAGATCACCACCGGCATCACGCTGCAATCGCGGTTGAGAAGACCTGTGACGGTTTCAACGCCTTGCGTCGCCTGCACTAAGGTTTGCGGGTTACGCGGCAGCACGCGCCATTTCAAGTTGCCTTCGTTGTAGCCGGCATTCGTAAGCTTGGCGGCTTGTGGCATTGAAAGTGTAGAGCGCACTGCTGGCACATTCGCAATCTCCCACTGGAAGCGGTCGATCATGTCCATGATGTCGTATTGAATACAGCCATTCGGAACCGTCTCGACAATCGTCTGAATGATGTCGGTGCCGATGGAAAAGTGCGAAGTGATCAGTGCATCGTCGCGGTTATAGCGGCTATCGGGGCGCAGTTCCGGCACACCCGCCAGAACGTCGCCGATGCGCACTTTATGGGATTGCGCATAAGCAAAGCCGCCCAGCGCCACGCTGATCACAATGGCGACAATGGCGCGGCGCGGTTGGGTGAACGAGGCGAAGAACCGCCACACGGGCTCACGTGCCGCCGTGGCGCGCTCAAGTTTCGCTTTATAGCCCTCACCCGGATGCATGAATGACGCCAGCAGCGGGATCAGGAAAATATTAGTGAGGATGACGCAGCCCACGCCGATGCTGGCGGTGATAGCGACTTCCTGAATGATACGAATATCGATCAGCAAAATCGTCAGGAAGCCGAACACGTCAGCCAACGCAGCCACAGCGCCGGTCAGCACGAGCTTGCGGAAGGCGTTTTTGGCGGCGGTGAAGCCGTCCATACCTTCCATGATGCCCTCGCCGATCACGTTGATCTTCTGCACCCCGTGCGACACGCCAATAGCGAAGACCAGGAAAGGCACCAGGATCGACATGGGATCGAGGCCGAAACCAAACACCGTAAGCAGGCCCATGTTCCACACGACGGCAATGAGCGAGCAGAGCAGCGGCAGCAGCATCATGCGCACAGAATGGGTGAAGTAATAAACCAGCACCGCCGAGATCAGGAACGCCACAGCAAAAAACGCCACCACGCCGAGCGCGCCATCGGCCACATCGCCGATGACTTTGGCGAAGCCGGCGATATGAATGGTGAAGCCGGGCGTTTGGAATTTGTCGCGGATGTCGCGATGCACGCCATCTTAGGGGGTTCATTCCCGGGAGGTAAAGGCCTCCCGGGGTAACAACGGGTCATTTTATATTGCGCTGCAACCAGTTAGGCGGCAACTAGATCGCCAAATCCTCACCGGCAATAGCGCGCGAGAGCAGGGCGATGCTCTCCTGCACCCCATAAAGAGCAATGAAGGACCCCATACGCGGCCCCTGATCCTGACCCAAAAGGACCTGATACAGGGCCTGGAACCAGTCGCGCAGGCCCGGAAAGGCCTCCGGATGGCGTTTTCCAATCTCGAACACCAGCGTTTGGAGGCCTTCCGGCGTCGCTTCGCCGGTGAAGGACTTGAGACCGTCTCGCAATTCGATGAACGCGGGCAGCTCCACATCCGTGGCTTTTCTGTACTTTTTTGTCGGCTTCACAAAGTCGCGGTAATAGGCGAGCGCATGTTTGACCAGGCGATCCAGCAGCGGCGCTGTCGCTGGGCTGGCGTCGGGCTTGTAGCGCGAGATGAACTGCCACAGCACCGCCGGGTTCTCGGTATTGCAGACGCCGGTCAGGTTCAGAAGAATTCCGAACGTAATGTGAAACTCCGCCGCCGGCGGTTTGCCGTTATGGATGTGCCAGGTGGGATTGTTGAGCTTTGCATCGTCGGCTTCGCCCGGAAACTTGCCGAGGAAGTCGAGATACTCGTCAACGGTCTTGGGGATCACATCAAAAAACAACCGCTTCGCGGTCTTGGGTTTCTGGAACATATAAAGCGAAAGACTTTCCGGCGGCGCGTACTTCAGCCAATCTTCCACCGAAAGCCCGTTGCCTTTGGACTTGGAAATCTTCTGGCCTTCCTGATCCAGGAACAGCTCGTAAGTCAAATTCGTCGGCGGCGTGCCGCCCAGAATGCGGCAGATGCGGCCCGATAATTTCACGGAATCGATCAAGTCCTTGCCGGACATTTCATAGTCTACGTCCAGCGCATACCAGCGCATGGCCCAATCGCACTTCCATTGCAGCTTGCAGTGACCACCGGTGACGGGCACGGTGATATCGCTGCCGTCGTCGTCCTTATAGGTGACGGTGCCAGCCGCCACATCCCGCGCGATGATCGGCACTTGCAGCACCACGCCGGTCTTTTTGCACACCGGCAAAAACGGCGAATAGGTCGCGCGGCGCTCTGGTCCCAACGTCGGCAGGATGACGTCGATCACTTCATCGTACTTTTCCAACACGCGCAGCAGCGCTTTGTCGAAAGCACCGGACTTATAAGTCGTCGTCGCGCTTTGGAATTCGTAGTCAAAGCCAAAGGAATCCAAAAATGCGCGCAGTCGCGCGTTGTTGTGGTGACCGAAGCTTTCATGGGTGCCGAACGGATCGGGAATAACGGTAAGAGGTTTACCCAGGTGCGGCGCGATTAGTTCCTTGTTCGGCACGTTGTCCGGCACTTTGCGCAGGCCATCCATGTCGTCGGAGAATGCAAATAGCTTGGTCGCCACGCCCGGGTACTGGGCTTCGAAGGCGCGGCGCACCATGGTCGTGCGCACCACTTCGCCGAAGGTGCCGATATGCGGCAGGCCCGAAGGACCGTAGCCGGTTTCGAACAGCACATAACCTTTGGCCGGGACCTTACCCTTTAAGCGCTCGTCCCAAAGGCTGCGCGCCTCGACAAAGGGCCAGGCGTTGCTGGTACGTGCGGTGGCGGAAATATCTGTCATGGACGCTGAACCAAGCGAGGAAAATCCCCGCAAAACGTGTTGAAAGGCGTGCGGCAAGCTAGGTGGCGGGCCGCTTTTGGTCAAGGCAGGTGGTTGGCCTTGCTTTCCAGGCCCTTCAGCCGCTAAAGGTCCGCTCATGGCCGACCCGCCGAACATTCCAGCGCCTGTCCCGCGCCGCATATTGCTGCCCGACGTGCCCGTGGTGGTGGCCGATTGGACCACGGCGGCTGTGCTGGACCCGGGCGGTGAGATTTCCTTGAAGCCGGTGGGCGCGATGGCCCAGCGCGTGGCTGCGGCACGGCCCATCGTCTGTCATCGCCCGGCTACGGCCGCGCGTCTCAAGGTCGAGCGCTTTCCCGCCTATGACGTGCTGGAGTTGTTCGCCTTTGTGCGGCCTGCGCAATTCTGTCTGCCCACAGTGGCGGGCCTTGCCATCGCTTTAGGCATTGAAGAGCCGGCCACGTTGGAAGACCGGCCCTTGTGCCTGCTTCAGTGCGCGAAGGCCTTGTTGGGCGAACTGAACGCACTCCACGATCTTGAAGCCAAGCCCCTCGCCGAAATCGCCGGTGCCATGGCGCGCGGCGGCTGGCCCTGGGGCACGCCGGTGTTGACGGCCCTCGGCTTTGGCAACGATCCCAACGCTGCGAAAGGGTACGGAGCCGCCGCCGGGTTACGTGTCTGGATGGGCCTTCCGGAATGGCAAGAACGTCCACCCCCGTCGCCACCCGGCTGCTATCCCATCACCGAAGACGAAAGCGAAGAGCGCCTGGCGCAACTGCTCGGTCCCGGTGCTGAAACCCGCGAGGTGCAGCGCGCCTATACACGCACCGTCACCGCTGCCTTTCAGCCGCGCGGTGCCGCCGGGCAACCTCAGTTAGTCTTGGCTGAAGCGGGGACAGGCACGGGGAAAACTTTGGGCTACGTCGCGCCCGCCAGCCTGTGGGCGCAACGCAATGAAGGCACCGTGTGGCTCGCCACCTTCACGCGCAACTTACAGCGTCAACTGGATCAGGAACTGGATCGCCTTTATCCCGACCCCGACGAAAAGAAGCGCAAGATCGTCATTCGCAAAGGCCGCGAGAACTACCTCTGCCTTTTGAATTACGAGGATGCGGTCAACCGCCTGCAGACGTCACCCGGCGACGCCATCGCGCTCGGCCTGATCGCGCGCTGGACGGGATCAACGCGCAACGGCGATATGATCGGCGGCGATCTGCCGGGCTGGCTGCCGGAAATTCTCGGCCGCGAGAAGACGCTGACCATGGCCGACCGGCGCGGAGAATGCATTTACGCCGCCTGCCCGCATTATCAAAAGTGCTTCATCGAGCGCACGGTACGCCGCGCGCGCCATGCGGAAATCGTGGTCGCCAATCATGCGCTTGTGATGGTTCAAGCCGCCTTGGGCGGTATCGACGACGCCGTGCGGCCGACGCGCTACGTCTTCGACGAAGGCCACCACATTTTCGAGGCAGCGGATTCCGCGTTCTCGGCCCATTTGAGCGGCCTTGAAACCGCCGATTTGCGCCGTTGGCTTTTAGGCGCAGAAGGCAACGCCGTCAAAACCCGCGCACGCGGCCTGAAAAAACGCACGGAAGATTTAATCGCCGCCGGTGAAACTACTGACAAGGCCTTAAGCGACGGCGGCCTCGCCATCGCGCTCGACGAAACACTGGCTGGTGCACGTCACTTGCCGGGCCAAGGCTGGCGTAATCGCATCAGAGACGGCGTGCCCCATGGACCGACGGAAGCGTTCTTGGGTCTCGTACGCCAGCAAGTCATGGCCCGCGCCGATGCCGGTTCACCCTATTCGCTGGAAGCCGAATGCACACCGGCCATCGACGGCTTGGTCGATGCGGCGAAAGCTTTGGAAACCGCCTTGGGCCGCCTTGAGCAACCGCTGCGCCGCCTCATCGCCGGCTTTGCGCGCAAGCTCGATGCCGAAGCCTCGGAACTCGATACCAACACCCGCATGCGCATTGAAGCTTTGATGCGCACGCTGGAGCGCCGCGGCGCGATCCCCGTGGCGGCCTGGCGTTCCATGCTCGGAGCACTCACGGCGACGACGCCGACCGAGTTTGTCGATTGGTTCAGCATCGAGCGCATGGACGCCCAGGACATCGACGTCGGCCTGCACCGCCACTGGATCGATCCCACGTTACCCTTCGCTCGCGCGCTTGCCGATCACACCCACGGCATGGCCGTGACATCCGCTACGCTGCTGAACGGCGAAGAAGATCAAGCCGCAGATTGGGCCAATGCCGAAGCCCGCGTGGGTGCTTCGCACCTCGCACCACCAGTTGCGCGCGCGTCGCTGATCTCGCCCTTTAATTATACCGACCGCACCAAGGTGATTGTCGTCACCGACGTGCGCAAAGACGACCTCACTCAAGTGGCTTGCGCTTACCGCGAACTGTTCCTCGCAGCGCACGGGGGCGCGCTGGGGCTGTTCACAGCTATCACCCGCTTGCGCGAAGTGCACCGTCAGATTTCAGGCGCACTCGATGAAGCCGGCTTGCCGCTTTACGCTCAGCACGTCGACGCCATGGATATCTCGACCCTAGTCGACATTTTCCGGGCCGAGGAAGACGCTTGCCTGCTGGGCACCGATGCCGTGCGTGAAGGCGTTGACGTACCGGGCCGCTCATTACGTCTGGTGGTTTTCGACCGCGTGCCGTGGCCGCGTCCCGACATTTTGCACAAAGCTCGCCGCACAGCTTTCGGCAAAAAGGGCTATGACGACGCCGTCACGCGCCTGCGCTTGAAGCAAGCCTTCGGCCGTCTGATTCGGCGCGCCACCGACCGCGGCGTGTTTGTGTTGCTGGACCCCATGATGCCATCACGTCTGCGCGGCGCATTCCCGCCGGGCGTTGAATACCTGCGCGTGGGACTAAAGGATGCCGTAGAGACGGTGCGGGATTTTTTAAAAGAGAAATGATAAAGTTCGGCCATGAAACGCACGATCTCGCCCGAATACGCCAAACTTAATCAGCAGCTCCACGATGAGCGCTTTGATTATGGCGCCAAGGCCGCGCCCTATGCGCAAACCATCGTCAATATCTGCAAGCAGAACAGCTTTAAGGTCGTGCTCGATTTCGGTTGCGGCAAAGGCACGCTGAAGCCTGCCGTGAACGCATTAGATAAGTCGATCCGTGTTTTGGAATACGACCCCGCCGTGCCCGGTAAAGATAATTTGCCCACCAAAACTCCCGATCTTATTGTCGCATTAGATGTGATGGAGCATATCGAGCCCGACTATCTTGATGACGTACTCGCGACCTTACGCGATTTGAAACCGCAAACGGTTCTGCTGCTTATCGCGCTGGAGCCAGCGCAAAAGACTTTGCCTGACGGCCGCAATGCGCATTTGATTATTGAAACACCCGCATGGTGGAAAGCGCGTCTTGCGCCTTACTTCACTGCGTTGCCCGGCCGGGAATCGAAGGAACACTTGCTTTTCGCCGGCACGCCGATCCTAGCGAAGTAGTCTAATCCGGCCGTTTATAGCGGCAGATTTGCTTCAACTTCCCGTCTTTGGCTTCCAGAATCATGATGAACGGAAAGTCGTCGTAGATCGGTGTCGCGCGCACGTAGTAGCGCTTATTGAACTGCACGATTTCCGCATCGGAATTCATCTCTTCGTGCCAATACATCTTCATGGGTGCGGGTGGGCCCTTAAAGCCGTTGGCGCCCCCTGCTTGATCGCGGAACCAATCGAGCGACACATCGGCACCCTGCGGTGCTACCAGAAAATATGTGCCGGCAAAGGCCAGCATTTGGTCGTCGCGCCGGCGCACTTGCATTTGCGTGCCGGTATTCTCGAAGTCAAATACGGCATGGTAATTATACCCGTCCGAGGAATCGGCAAGCCGCTGCCATGTGATGGGCGCGGGTGGACGCGTGGTTTTGAAATAGTCGCACACCGCCGTGTCTTCCGACTGCAGGATTTCGATGTCCGCCGCAACCGCAGGGGCCGTGAGGAAAACAGATACAGCGAGGGCGCATAGAACCCGCATGACTACTCTGCGACCGTGCTGACGAGTTGTACGGTGACGGGGCTTTCGCCGACGGCGACGCTGCGGCGTGTGATTTCGATGCGGCCATCGCGCGTGATGCACTGGCCTTTTGCACCGGCCGGCAGCTTCAGATCGGCCAGGTCCTTTTTGGGAATGCGCACCGGCGTTACCGGCCGCGCCCTGCCCCAGCTGGCTTCACGCTCGGCATCGACAAACACTAGCGACCAATAGTCGCCGAGGTGCAGCCAATGCAGTTCGGCGATGTTCTGATATTCGAAGCCGAGCATCTTGTTGACCTCGTCGGTCGTAAGGCCGGACTCCAGCGCGCACACCTTCACGTAAGGCCACGCCGCCAAGGGCGCGAGGTCGATGGCGTCTACACCCTGCATGAAGGCAAAGCGCAGGTTCTTTTGGAACTGCAATTCCTTCTGCGACGCCGGTCCGCCGGTCCGAGTGTAAAGAATATAAAGCGTGATTGGCGCCAGCGAAAACACCGCCAGCAACAACAACACCTTCATGAACGAGGACGACGGTTTGATTGACATGGAATTCTTATACTCCTCGGCCGCCGTCACCCCAAAAGAAAAGAGCCGCACCCGAAGGTACGGCTCTCTTCCGTAAGGTTATGTGAGAAGCGGACTTTAGAAGTCCATGCCGCCCATACCGCCCATGCCGCCGCCACCGCCGCCGCCCATGGGGGCGTCGTCTTTCTTCGGCAGCTCAGCAATCATGGCTTCGGTGGTGATCAACAGGCCGGCGACCGAGGCCGCGTCCTGCAGAGCAACACGCACCACTTTCGTGGGGTCGATGATCCCGGCTTTCACCATGTCGACATACTTGCCCGACTGGGCATCGAAGCCGAAGGTGACCGAGGGGTTTTCGGACACTTTGCCCGCAACCACGGCGCCGTCTTCACCGGCGTTTTCAGCGATCTGACGCAAGGGAACCGACAGCGCGCGGCGGACGATTTCCACGCCGACTTTTTGGTCGTCGTTGCTGACGTCGATTTTCGCGAGAGCCTTAGACGCACGCAGCAGGGCGACGCCGCCGCCCGGCACGATGCCTTCTTCCACCGCAGCGCGGGTGGCATGAAGGGCGTCGTCAACGCGGTCCTTCTTTTCTTTCACTTCGATTTCGGTCGCACCGCCGACCTTGATCACCGCAACGCCGCCGGCGAGCTTCGCCAGACGTTCTTGCAGCTTTTCCTTGTCGTAGTCGGACGAGGTTTCTTCGACCTGCGCGCGGATCTGCTCGCAACGCGCATTGATGTCGGCTTTCTTGCCGGCGCCGTCGATGATGGTGGTGTTGTCCTTATCGATGGTGACAACTTTGGCCGTGCCCAGCATCTGCAGGGTAACGGTTTCGAGCTTAATGCCGAGGTCTTCGGAGATGACTTCACCGGCCGTGAGGGCGGCGATGTCTTCCAGCATGGCCTTACGGCGATCGCCGAAGCCAGGCGCTTTCACCGCCGCGACCTTGAGGCCGCCGCGCAGCTTGTTGACGACGAGGGTGGCGAGCGCCTGTCCTTCGATGTCTTCCGCGATGATCAAAAGCGGACGGCTGGACTGCACAACCGCTTCCAAGATCGGCAGCAAGGGCTGCAGGTCCGAGAGCTTCTTTTCGTGGATCAGGATGTACGGGTTCTGGAGTTCAACCGTCATCTTTTCCGCGTTGGTGATGAAGTACGGCGAGAGATAGCCGCGATCGAACTGCATGCCTTCGACGACGTCGAGTTCGGTGTCGAGGCCCTTGGCTTCTTCAACCGTGATGACGCCTTCTTTGCCGACCTTATCCATGGCCTTGGCAATGATGTCGCCGATTTCTTTTTCGCCGTTGGCCGAGATGGTGCCGACCTGGGCGATTTCCTGGTTCGTCTTTACCTTCTTGCTCATTTTCACGAGCTCGGCGGTGACGGTTTCCACGGCCTTATCGATGCCGCGCTTCAAATCCATCGGGTTCATGCCGGCCGCGACCGACTTGCAGCCTTCGCGAACGATGGCTTGAGCCAGAACGGTGGCGGTGGTGGTGCCGTCGCCGGCCAGGTCGTTGGTCTTGTTGGCAACTTCCTTCACCATCTGCGCGCCCATGTTCTCGAACTTGTCTTTCAGTTCGATTTCCTTGGCGACGGTGACGC
>CANJRX010000009.1 GCA_947476895.1 Fidelibacterota bacterium
AGCACTACAACACCAAGCGGCCCCATTCATCGCTCGGCTATAGGCCGCCGGCGCCGGTGACCTATAGCCCGATACCAGTACCACTCGAACAGAGCCAAAACATGCAGTAGACTAACATCACGACTGGTAAAGAAAATCGGTCAGGTCATGAGCATAGACCCCAGGATCTGCGTCAGGTCCTGGCCGTGCGTCATCAGGTTCAGGTCGTACGTGGGTGTAATGCCGAACACGTCAAAAACCTGCTGCAGCATTTCCTGATGCTGCCCGGTGGAGCAGACCGCATGCGTAATGCGGTCATCCTGGTCTAATCGATGAATCAGCGACGCAAACTTGATAGCCTCCGGCCGCGTCCCTAGGACGGTGAGAATGCGGCGGCCGGTGTCTGCTGCGGATGTCATGAATACTCGTGTTTGGTGAGTTGTTATGTCTTTGATGCTCTGTGCAGGTGTAACGTCAAAAAACTGACAATGTTCTCAGTGCATTAAGGCAGATGCCGAAGTGTAAATTGGGCATGTTTAGACACGCGTTGCGGAACGCGGTCTCACCTTACAACTTGAGGAAGATCTCTAGCTTGTCGGCGTCAGAACGCCGTGTTCCAGCTTGATTGTGCGATCCATGCGGCTCGCCAAGGCCGGATTGTGTGTGGCGATGATGGCCGCGAGACCATGATCCCTCGCCAGCCGCACCAGCTGCGCAAACACCACTTCAGCGGTGTCGGGATCAAGATTGCCGGTGGGTTCGTCGGCCAGCAAAACCGTCGGATTATTCGCCAGCGCTCGGGCGATGGCCACGCGCTGCTGCTCGCCGCCGGAAAGCTTGCCGGGACGGTGATCGGCACGGGCGGCAAGGCCCATGTCGTTCAACAAAGACATGGCGCGTTCTTTGGCAACAGCCTTGTCCACGCCCGCGATCATCTGCGGAACGATGATGTTCTCCACCGCCGAGAATTCCGGCAGCAGGTGATGGAACTGATAAACGAAACCAAGGCGGCTGCGGCGCAGTTCAGTGCGCTTTTCGTCGTCGAAGTTGCCGCAGTCCTGGCCGTTGAAGCGGACTTCGCCGGAATCGGGGCGCTCCAAAAGTCCTGCGATATGCAGCAGCGTCGATTTGCCCGCGCCAGACGGTCCAACCAGCGCCACGACTTCGCCGCGCGCGATGGTCATTTCGGCGCCTTTCAGCACATGCAAACCACCGCCACCCTGCTGGTAAGTGCGATGCACGGCCTGAAGCTGAAGGGCGGGCACGTTATTCATAGCGCAGCGCTTCCACCGGATCGGTCTTCGCCGCGCGCCAGGACGGATAGAGCGTCGCCGCCAAAGACAGCACCAGCGCCATCACCACGACAGATGTGGTTTCCTGCCATTCCATCTTGGCGGGCATCTGGGTGAGGAAATAAATCTCAGCCGAGAACAGCTCGGTGCCCAGCACACGCTCGATAAACCGCCGGATATTTTCAATATTGTCGCAAAACACTACGCCGATCGCGAAGCCGACCGCGGTGCCGATGATGCCGACGCTGGCCCCGGCGATGAAGAAGATCCGCATGATCATGCCGCGCGTCGCACCCATGGTGCGCAGGATGGCGATATCGCGGCCCTTATCCTTCACCAGCATGATCATGCCCGAGATGATGTTCATGGCCGCGACCAGGATGATCAAGGACAGGATCAGGAACATGACGTTGCGTTCGACCTGAAGCACGTTGACGAAGGGACCGTTGGTCTCTTCCCACGACAGCACGCGTACGTCGGAGCCCAGCACGCCAGCCACTTGCAGGGCAATCGCCCGGGCGCTATCGGCGTTGGTGACCTTGATCTCCATGTTGGTCACGGAGCCGGGAAACATGAAGTAGGTCTGGGCCATAGGCAGCGGCATGAAGATGATGCCGCCGTCGTAATCGGTCATGCCCATATTGAAGACGCCGGAAACGATGAAGGCATGAGCGCGGGGCGCGGAACCGAAAGCGGTGACATTGCCCTTGGGCGAAATCAGGGTCAGTTCCTGCCCGGCCCGCACGCCAAAGCGATCCGCCATGCGCGCGCCGATCAGGATGCCCTCGCCCTTTTCGTATAAATCCAGCGAGCCGTCGATTATGTGATCAGCCAGCCAGGGCAGCCGCTGCACGTCTTCGTGCTTCAAGCCGCGGACCACAGCGCCGGCGCTGTTGGTGTTAGATGTCACCAACACCTGACCTTCGACGGTCGGCACAACGCTGATCACGCCGGGAACCGACAGCAGTTCCTTGGCCTTGGCATCATAGTCGACAATGGATTGGCTCACGCCGTAGGCGTTGATGTGGCCGTTGACGCCCAGAATCCGGTCCATGATGTCGACCCGAAAGCCGTTCATCACCGCCATAACGATGATAAGTGTGGCCACCCCAAGCGCGATGCCCACGAGCGAAAAACCGGCGATAACGGAGACAAAGCCTTCTTTGCGCCGCGCCCTTAAATAGCGCACCGCCACCATCCGCTCGAAGGGGCCGAAAATCATGCTTTAGATCACCCGTTAGATCAGCGTCAATTTCGCGACCGCCGCCTCAAAGCTCAGTTCTTCCTTAACGCCGGTCGCACGGCGCTTCAGCTCAACCACGCCCTTGGCGACACCCTTGGGACCCACCACGACCTGCCAAGGCAGGCCGATCAGGTCCATATCCGCGAACTTCACCCCGGCGCGATCATCTCGGTCGTCATAAAGCACGTCGCGGCCTTTAAGTTTCAAGGCGTTGTAAATTTGTTTGCACGCGGCGTCACAGGCTTCATCGCCGACCTTGAGGTTGATCAAACCCACATCGAACGGGGCCACAGAGTCGGGCCATACGATGCCGTGTTCGTCGTGGCTGGCTTCGATGATCGCGCCCACAAGGCGCGATACGCCGATACCGTAGGAGCCCATGAACACGTTGGACGCATTGCCATCCGAGCCGATGACCGCGGCCTTCATGGGGTCCGAGTACTTGGTGCCGAAATGGAAGATGTGACCCACTTCAATCCCGCGCGCGCTGACCAGATTGTCGCCCAGCTTACCGGCAACAACCGGATCGTGCTTTTCGTCGGTGGCGGCGTAAAGGCTGGTCCACTCGTCGATGATCGGCTGCAGGTCGCTTTCGTAGTCGACGTTCTGGGGGGCTGGCTTTTCGAGCAGGCCCTTGTCGCAGAACACAGCGCTTTCGCCGGTGTCGGCAAGCACGATGAATTCGTGACTCAAGTCGCCGCCGATGGGGCCTGAGTCGGCCTTCATCGGGATTGCCTTCAAGCCCAGGCGGGCGAAGGTGCGTAAGTAGGCGACGAACATCTGGTTATAGGCGTGCTTTGAACGCGGATAGTCGGTGTCGAAGGAGTAAGCATCCTTCATCAAAAACTCGCGTCCGCGCATCACGCCAAAACGGGGCCGCACCTCGTCGCGGAACTTCCAATGGATCTGGTACAGGTTCTTAGGAAGGTCGCGGTAGCTTTTGATATTGTTCCGGAAAATATCCGTCACCACTTCTTCATGCGTGGGGCCGTAGAGCATGTCGCGCTCGTGACGGTCTTTGATGCGCAGCATCTCAGGACCGTAATCGTCATAGCGCCCGCTTTCCTTCCAGAGGTCGCCGGACTGGATGGTGGGCATAATGATTTCCTGGGCGCCCGCCGCGTTCTGTTCTTCGCGCACCACCTGGATGATGTTCTGCAAAACCCGCGTGCCGAGCGGCAGCCAGTTATAAATCCCGGCCGTGTGCTGGCGGACCATCCCGGCCCGCAGCATCAGGCGGTGCGAGACGATCTGCGCCTCGGTGGGGTTTTCCTTCAGGGTGGGCAGGAAAAAGCGCGATAGACGCATGGGAGTCCTTGGATAAACGCTGCGTTCAATGATGCGGGGACCATAGGCGAAGCCCCCTCATTAGGCAATAAAGCGGCCGAACGACCCCCTCCTGACCTCCCCCTTTCAGGGGGAGGAATTAAAGCTTTATTCCCTCCCCTGTAAGGGGAGTGCCGGCGCGCGGAAGGCGCGCCTCTTATTGATTGGCCGGCCCCTGGCCGGACGGAGGGGTCGGTTTCTTCGTGGGCAGTGTAACGCCGGCAGCGGTTAGTCCTTTGGCGCAAGCCGCCGCCAGAAGCACTTCGTCCTGCGGGGCAATCCGCTCGCCATTCCAATAGGCGTCATTGCCCTTGATCGTGAGCGTGCCAATGGCGGCTTTGCCCTCATAGGGCAGAACTTTGCGCACCGGGTCCGACGGTGTGGGCTGGCCGGGAAGTCCCGGCGTCGTGGGCTGAATCCGGCGGGCGTCGCGCAAGGCCAGCCGGTCGGCCAGGTCGATGCCGATCTGAATGTTGATTTCGTCTGGAATGGTGATGCTTGAACCGCCGCCAAGATCGGCGGGCACCACGGGCTTACCGCGCACATCTACCCCCGGCTTGTAAGCGGCATCGGCGGGGACGTGCTGCACGAGTTTGCTGCAGTCACCCGTGGATAGTTTTACCGTTTCAGCGCTTAAGGCAGCACTTGAAGTAGAGAGCGTTACTATACTGATAAGACTCATAAAACGAATCATGAGCAGACACCTTCAATCGTCAGAGCTTACACCCTGACGACGTGCACTTTCACTACCGGTTTTCGCTTGGGGGCGAAGGCCTTACGGACGGCCGAGCGGACCGCCTCTTCCACCACAACGTCATCGCGGCGGGCTTTTTTGGGCAGGCGGTTGACGGCCCTATCCAGCACTTCGTCCCAGTCTTCTTCGCCGACCGGATCGTTCATCCCGAGCACCGAGACGGCCGGGTCACCGACCATTTCGCCGTCGTCATCCAGCACCACAGTCGCCACAACCGCGCCGTCATAGAACATGCGCTTGCGGTCGCGCAGCATGGCGCTGGCAAAAGGCACCACCTCGCCGTCTTCGAAGGCCAGGCGGCCGCTCCAGACCGTGCCCATGACCTTGCCCCGACCGTTCTCGAACTTCACGGCCGTGCCGTTTTCCACCAGCACCGCCTGGGGCACCTGACATTCCTCGGCCAGTTTGGCGTGGGCGCGCATATGCATGGCTTCGCCGTGGACCGGGATGGCGATCTTGGGACGGATCATCTGGTACATGTGGCGAAGCTCGTCCCGGGCCGGGTGCCCGGAGACGTGAATGAAGTGATCGCGGGTGGTCACGATCTCGACGCCCAGCTTGGCCAGATGGTTCTGGACCTTGGCGATGGCCTTCTCGTTACCGGGAATGACCCGCGACGAGAAGATGACCACGTCGCCCTCGTCCAACGAAACGTCCTGATGATTGCCGGAGGCGATGCGCATCAGCGCTGCCCTGGCCTCGCCCTGGCTCCCGGTGCAGATATAAAGCACCTTGTCGCGCGGCAGGTGTGCGGCGTCAGTGGCCTCGTAGAACCTAAGATCATCGGCCAGATAGCCGGTCCGACGCGCGGTTTCGGCAATGCGCCACAGGGACTGCCCGACCAGGCAGACATGACGGCCATTCGCTTCCGCCGCCCGGCAGATGGATTCCAGCCGCGCTAGATTCGAGGCAAAACATCCCACCGCGATCCGCGCCGTGTAGCGGGAAAAAAGCTCGATCAAACTTTCGCGCACGTCGCCCTCAGAACCGGCTTCGCCTTCCGAGAACACATTGGTGGAATCTCCCACCAGGGCCAGCACGCCTTCATCGCCAATCTTCGTGAGGGCGGCAAAGTCGGTGGGCGCGCCGATCATGGGATTGGGATCGAACTTCCAGTCGCCGGTATGAAAGATCGTGCCATAACGGGTGCGGATGGCGAGCGCGTTGGGTTCCGGGATGGAATGGGTCAGCGTGATGAAATCGATCTTGAAGGGGCCGATCTCGACCTGCCCGCCCAAGGGCACGACCGTCACCGGCACTTGGCCATCCAAGCCCGCTTCCTTGAGTTTGTACTCCAGGAACGCAGCGCAGAAGGGTGTGGTGTAGACCGGGCACTTCAGCTGCGGCCAAAGGTGGGCCACGGCGCCGACGTGATCTTCGTGAGCATGGGTGACAATCATCCCCGCCAGCTTCTCGCGCCGCTCGACGATGAAACTCGGGTCGGCCATCACGACGTCGATACCGGGAATGCTCTCGTCCCCGAACGTGACGCCGCAATCAACCATCAGCCATTTGCCGTCACAGCCATAGAGATTGAGGTTCATCCCAATCTCGCCGGACCCTCCGAGCGGGATAAACCAGAGGCCTTGATCCAAGCCTTTCGGAAAATTGCTTTTAACGTCGGAGGGTGCGGAGCGGTTCATACCTTATTTGCTATTCCGCTTATGGACCTGCTGCAACCCGCGCATGGTGAGGTCGGGGTCGATGTGTTCGATAACTGCGGTGGATTCCGCGAAAAGCGGGGCAAGTCCGCCGGTCGCAACGACAACCATTTTCTCACCGCGCTCGGCTTTGATGCGGGCCACCAAGCCTTCGATCAGCCCGATGTAACCCCAGAACACGCCCGAGGTCATAGCGGCAACAGTTGAGGTGCCAATAACCGGCGCTTGGCCAGGGTTGACCACTTGCAGGCGCGGCAATTGTGCAGTCGCCATGTGCAGGGCTTCCATGGAGAGGTTGATCCCGGGCGCAATACAGCCGCCGCAATAGGCGCCGGTTTTGTCCACGACGTCGAAAGTGGTGGCGGTACCGAAGTCGATGACAATCAAGGGGCCGCCATACGTCGCGTGGGCTGCGATGGCGTTGATGACGCGGTCAGCACCAACTTCCTTGGGATTATCGACGCGCACGGCAGCGCCCAGACCGACGTCTGCATCGCCGATGAAACGCGGTTTGCAGTTGAAGTATTTTTCGCACAAACGTTTGAGATCGAAATTCTTGCCCGGCACGACCGACGCAACGATCGCCTCGGTGATGGCAGAAACTTTCACGCCATCGCGCTCGACAAGCTGCGTCAGCCAGATTCCATATTCGTCAGAGGTGCGGTCGGTTTTGGTGGCGGCGCGCCATTGGCCGAGCTGCGTGTCGCCGTCATAGACCGCGAACACGACGTTGGTATTGCCGCAATCAATCGCCAGTAACATGAGCGCCGTCCCCAAACAGCACGTCCCCGGCGACGATCCGCCGGTGGCCTTTGCGCGTATCCAATAGCAGTGCGCCGTCGTCGTCCAATCCTAAGAAAGCGCCCGACACCGCACCTTCCGGCAATCCCACCGCGACATTGGCGCCGATATCCGGGCCGCAGGTCATCCAGTGTTTGCGGATGACATCGAAGCCGCTGGTGCGCCAACGATGCAACCATTTGTGTAACGAACGTGTCAGCACTGTCAGAACATGCGGCGGAGCGGTATCGATACCGTGCAACGAAAGTGCGGTCGGCGGATAAGCCGAAGGATCCAGCACCACAGCCTGCAGATTGATGCCGAAGCCGAGCACGATCCACGTCCGGCCGCTGTCATCACTGACCATTTCCGGCAGGATGCCCGCAACCTTCTCGCCCTCGATCAGCACATCGTTAGGCCATTTGCAGGAGATCTTTGGTTCGCCGGCGTTATGACGCGGTAGCTCAACAATGGTTTCACGCAAAGCAACCGCTGCCACGAAGCCAAGTTCGGGCGCATGCGAAACAACTTCAGGTGCTGCCACCAAAATCGAGACATAGACGTTGCCGCGGGGGCTTTGCCACACCCGCCCTGCCCGGCCCTTGCCGGCGGTTTGCGTGGCGGCCCAAACCATCAGGCCTTCGTGCACATCACCTTCTTGTTCGACGATGCGCTTCAAGGCCGCATTGGTGCTGTCTAGAGAGTCAAAAGCCATGACTCGCCAGTCCGGCGGCAGATGCGGCTCCGGCGGCGCGTGGGCTGCTGTGAACCAGGCCTGAGTCAAACCTGCCTCGACTTCACTGAAAGCGTTAAGAAAAGCGGCGCTTAGCCCCCGGATTAACCGAGGAAGAGAGCTTTCGCCGCGGCTTCTGCACCATTCACCAGCGGCGCCGGTACGATGAAGATAACCAGCATTAGAACGCCCGACACGCCCATGATGATCCCTGTGGTCAGGCTCGGCGGATCGAAAGCGGCGGCCGGTTCGTCGAAATACATGATTTTGATCAGGCGCAGGTAATAGTAAGCCCCGACCACGCTGGCCAAAAGGCCAAGCACGGCCAACGTCACAAAGCCGGCATTTACGGCGGCGACAAAGATGAAGTACTTGCCCAGGAAGCCCGCCATGGGGGGGATGCCGGCCATGGAAAACATCAGTACGCCCAAGGCCATAGCAATGCCCTTGTTGGTGCGGCCAATGCCGGAAAGATCGCTGATCTGCTCGACGTATCGGCCTTTGACGCGCATCGACAGGATGACCGCGAAGGTGCCCACGTTCATGAACAGGTAGACCAGCATATAGAACAGCAGGCCGCGTGCGCCTTCTTCGTTACCCACGACCAAACCGATCAAGGCATAGCCGACGTGGCCGATGGAACTGTAGGCCATCAGGCGCTTAATACTCTTCTGCGCGATGGCGGCCACCGACCCCCAGACCATAGAGAGCACCGAGATCAGGATGATCACCTGCTGCCATTGCTCGATCATGGCGGCGAAGGGTCCGACCAGCACGCGCAGGAACAGGCACAGGCCCGCGATCTTGGGGGCGATAGAGAAGAAGGCCGTGATGGGTGTAGGCGCACCTTCGTAAACGTCTGGCGTCCACATGTGGAACGGTACAGCCGACACTTTGAAAGCCAGGCCCGCGATCACGAACACCACACCGACGATCACGCCAATGGCGTTCGGACCGGTCTTCATGGCCCCAGCCAAGCCTTCGAAATTGGTCGTGCCGGCGAAGCCGTAGACTAGGGACGAGCCGTACAGCAGCAGGCCGGACGCAAGCGCGCCCAGCACGAAATATTTTACGCCAGCTTCCGTCGCGCGTTGGCTGTCGCGGTGATAGGCCGCGAGCACATAAAGCGACAAGCTTTGCAGTTCCAAACCGACATAGAGCGAGATGAGATCGTTGGCCGAGATCATCATCATCATGCCGATGGTGGCAAACAGGATCAGCAGCGGTAACTCAAAGCGCGCGACCTTCTCATCGTGCGCCCAGGTGTTGATCAAGAACAACGTCAAGGCCGCGCCCATAAGCGTCAGCACCTTGGCGAAAACCGTGAAGCCGTTGATTACAAACAGGCGGCCGAAGGTGGTGGTGGCTTCCGGACCCTGGATTGAAAGGCCCGCCGCCACCGCCATCACGATCACCACGAGAACGGTAATGAGGTTGGTTGAGTCCTTTTTGAGGAACACGCCCAGCAGCAACAGCACCAAGGCCGAAATCGCCATAAAGATTTCGGGGAAAGCCGGAGCGAACAGAGGCATTTCGGTCAGCATGAGTTCGTTCCTTTACCGCAGCCAGGCGAACAGTTGGCCGCCCAGCGGCGTGATGTCCGCGGCGCGCGTGGCAAGCGCGTCGTGATAGTGCTTCAAAAGGTTCGTGACCGACGCATCCATGACATCGAGGAACGACATCGGATAAATGCCCATCCACATCACCACGATGATGAGCGGCGCGAGGATCGCGATTTCACGCGGATCGAGGTCGAGCATTTCTTTGACATCAGCCTTGGTCAGCTCGCCGTACACGACGCGGCGATACAGATAGAGCATGTAAGCTGCGCCCAGGATCACGCCCGTGGCCGCGAGCAACGCGACCCAGCTTGAGACCGGGAACGTGCCGGTGAGAATCAGGAATTCGCCGACGAAGCCCGCCGTACCCGGCAGACCCACCGAGGCCAGCATGAACACCATGAAGGCGAAGGCATACTTCGGCATGTTGTTGACGAGACCGCCGTAACGGTCGATGTCGCGGGTGTGCAGGCGGTCATAGACCACGCCGACGCAAAGGAAGAGCGCGGCCGAACCGACACCGTGCGAGAGCATCTGGAAGATCGCGCCCTGTACGCCTTGTTGCGTGGCGGCGAACACGCCAATCGTCACAAAGCCCATGTGCGCGACGGACGAATAAGCGATCAGCTTTTTCATATCGGTCTGAACAAGTGCGACAAGCGACGTGTAGATCACTGCGATCACCGACAGGCCAAACACCAGCGGCGCGAAGTAGAGGCTGGCTTCAGGCAGCATCGGTAGCGAGAAGCGCAAGAAACCGTATCCGCCCATTTTCAACAGCACGCCGGCCAGGATCACCGATCCCGCCGTGGGCGCGTCAACGTGGGCATCCGGCAGCCAGGTGTGCACGGGCCACATCGGCATCTTGACCGCGAAGGACGCGAACATGCCGAGCCACAGCCACATCTGCATCTCGCGGCTGAACTTGAATTCCATCAAGGCCGGGATGTCGGTGGTGCCGACCTGGAAGTACATGGCCAGTAAGGCCACCAGCAACAACACCGATCCGGTCAACGTGTAGAGGAAGAACTTGAAAGCCGAGTAGACGCGGCGTCCACCGCCCCATACGCCGATGATCAGGAACATCGGGATCAAGACACCTTCGAAGAAGACATAGAACAGCACCATATCCATGGCGCAGAACATGCCGACCATCATGGTTTCCAGAACCAGGAAGGCGATCATGAATTCCTTGACCTGTTTCTCGATGGATTCCCACGACGCGAGAATACAAATCGGAGTCAGGAAGGTGGACAGGATGACGAACAGCATCGAAATGCCGTCCACACCCATGTGGTAAGAAATACGGTACTGCGGCAACCAGTCGAATTTCTCTTCAAGCTGGAAGGCCGCCGTGCCGTTCTCGAACTGATACCAAATCGCCAGCGACAGGATGAAGGTGAGCAGCGTGGTCCACAAGGCGACGTAGCGCGATTGGCGGGCGACGGTTTCGCTATCGCCCCTCAGCATCAGGATGAACAACGCGCCCACGATCGGCAGGAACGTGACGGCCGAAAGGATCGGCAGGTGTGTAATGAAATTGGACAAAGCGGTCATTGGCCCTTACCCCGCCCGTCCAAGAACGAACCACGAGACAATGGCGGCGATGCCGATGATCATGGCGAAGGCGTAGTGATAGAGATAACCCGTCTGCACGGTGCCCAAGCGGCGCGCGGCGGCGACGGTGCCCGCGGCCAGACCATCCGGACCGAAGCGGTCGATGATGCCGGTGTCGCCCTTCTTCCAGAAGAAGCGGCCCAGGCGGAAAGCGTTCTTCACGAACAGCCAATCGTACAGCTCGTCGAAGTACCACTTGTTCAGCAGGAACTGGTAGACGCCGGGGAACGCGGCGGCCAAGCGGCCAGGCATATCCGGACGGCGGATATAGAATAAGTAGGCCCAGCCCAGACCCAGCAAACTGACGATCAGCGGCAGCCAATGAATCAGGAACGGCACATGCTCGGTATGGGCGCGGTGGATGCTGTCGTTATGCTCCAGCACGCGGATCGCCTCACGCCAGAAGTGCTCGCGGCCCTCGCCGATGAAATGGTCGGCAAAAGCACCGCCGATGAACACAGCGCCTACGGACAACGCCACGAGTGGTCCGAGCATGATCCACGGGCTTTCGTGGATGTGCTCCATGGTGTGATGGTCAGCGCGCGGCTTGCCGAGGAACGTGAGGAAGATCAAACGCCACGAATAGAACGAGGTCAGCAGTGCCACCACGATCGTCATGAAGTAGGCGTAGTTGCCCACACCCGTATGCGCGGCGTGCGCGGATTCAATGATCATGTCCTTCGAGAAGTAGCCCGAGAACGGCGGGATGCCGGTGATGGCGATGGTGCCGATGGTCATCACGGCGAAGGTGATCGGGATCAGGCGGTAGACGCCGCCCATTTTACGAATGTCCTGCTCTTCGGACATGGCATGGATCACCGAGCCCGCGCTCAAGAACAGCAGAGCCTTGAACCACGCATGGGTCATAAGGTGGAAGATGCCGCCCTGATAGGCCGACACGCCGCAGGCCACGAACATGTAGCCCAGCTGCGAACAGGTGGAATAAGCGATGATGCGTTTGATGTCGTTCTGCACGCAGCCGACCGTGGCGGCGAAGAACGCCGTGGTCGCGCCGACGACGGTGACAACCGCCAAGGCGTTCGGAGCGTACTCAAACAGCGGCGACATACGCGCCACCAGGAACACGCCCGCGGTCACCATGGTCGCGGCATGAATAAGTGCCGAGACCGGTGTCGGGCCTTCCATGGCGTCCGGCAGCCAGGTGTGCAGGAATAACTGCGCCGACTTACCCATCGCGCCGACAAACAGCAGCAAGCAGGTGATGGTCAGCGCGTGCGCGTGGATGCTGAAGAAGGTGACTTCCGCCGTCGCTTTGCTTTCGGCCGCGCCGAAGATCACGTCGAAGGAGACGGCATCGAACAGTACATAGACCGCGAAGATGCCAAGCAGGAAGCCGAAGTCGCCAACGCGGTTGACGATAAAGGCCTTCATGGCGGCGGCGTTGGCCGAGGGTTTCTTGAACCAGAACCCGATCAGGAGGTAGGACACAAGGCCCACCCCTTCCCAGCCGAAGAACAACTGCACCAGGTTGTCAGCCGTCACCAGCATGAGCATGGCGAAGGTAAACAGCGACAGGTAAGCCATAAAGCGCGGCTGGCTATCGTCGTGCGACATATAGCCGCAAGCGTAGACGTGGATCAGCGTCGAGACTGTCGTGACGGTCATAACCATGACAGCCGACAGGGTGTCGAAACGCAAAGCCCATTGGGCTTCAAAGGTGCCCGACGAGAGGAACGTCATCAGGTTGACGACTTGATCGTGTTCGCCGATGGCGACAGTGAAGAAGTCATAAATGCCGCAGCACGCGGCCAAGCCGACGCCGAGGCAAGTGACGATCTGCGAACCGCGGTCGCCAATGATGCGGCCAAAGAAGCCGGCGATGAAGGCGCCCAGAAGCGGAAGGAATACGGCAGCGATAAGCACGGGTGCCCTAGCCTTTCATCTGATTGATGTCTTCGACTTCGATCGAGCGGCGGCTGCGGTAGAACACGACAACGATGGCAAGCCCGATGGCCGCCTCCGCCGCCGCCACCGTCAGCACCAGCATCGTGAACACTTGGCCCACGAGATCGCCGAGGAAGCTTGAGAACGCAACGAAGTTGATGTTCACCGCGAGCAGCATCAGCTCGATGGACATCATGATGACGATCAGGTTCTTCCGGTTCAGGAAGATCCCGAAGATGCCCAGCGTGAACAAAATCGCGCTCACGGTCAGGTAATGGCTGAGACCGATGGTCAGGAAGCCGCCGGTGGTTGCTGCTTCGCTCATGACAGCCCCTTCCCGCTTTGCACTTGGACCATGACCACCGTTTCTTTGGCGTCACGACCGACCTGCTCAGAGATCTTCTGTTTGCGGACGCCCGTGCGTGTGCGCATCGTCAGCACAATCGCGCCGATCATGGCGACCAGCAGCACCAGGCCCGAAGCCTCGAACAGATAGGCGTACTTCGTGTAAAGCACTTGGCCCAGAGCTTGGGTATTGGCGACGTCGCTCGGGTTCGGCGTGGGCACGAGGCGCAAGCTCTCAGCATCAGGCGCCATGGTCCAACCGCCGAAGACGATGGCGAGTTCGACCAGCAGAATGACGCCGACCAGCGCGCCGGCCGGCAGATATTTCAGGAATCCTTCGCGCAAGACCACGACGTTGATGTCGAGCATCATGACGACAAAGAGGAATAGAACGGCCACGGCCCCGACGTAGACCACCACCAAGATCATGGCGACGAACTCGGCGCCCAGCAGCACGAACAAAGCGGCCGCGTTAAAGAACGTGAAGATCAACCACAACACCGAATGCACCGGGTTGCGTTGGAAAATCACGTTCAAAGCGCCGACAATGGCCATGAACGAGAACAGGTAAAATGCGAGCGATGCAATAATCATGCGCCCCTCCCCTGTCTCACTTTAAGTAACCCCATCATCCCAGTCGTCTTTCAGTTTTAGCGGCTTACCGGTACGGCGCGTTCATTTCCAAACGCTTCGCCAGTTCACTCTCCCAGCGGTCGCCGTTGGCCAGCAGTTTTGACTTGTTGTAGAGCAATTCATCATGCGTCTCGGTGGCGAACTCGAAGTTCGGCCCTTCGACGATGGCGTCCACCGGGCAGGCTTCTTCGCAGAAACCGCAGTAGATGCACTTGGTCATGTCGATGTCGTAGCGCGTGGTGCGGCGGCTGCCGTCGGCGCGGGGTTCCGCTTCGATGGTGATGGCCTGGGCCGGGCAAATGGCTTCGCACAGTTTGCAGGCGATGCAACGCTCTTCACCGTTGGGATAACGGCGCAGCGCATGTTCGCCGCGGAAGCGCGGGCTGAGCGGACCTTTTTCGAAGGGATAGTTGATCGTCACCTTCGGCTTGAACATGTACTTCAACGTCAGCCACATGCCCGAGGCGATTTCGCCCAGAAGCACCGTGCGCGCTGATCTATCAAGAAATCCCATGTGAACCTTCCTTCCCCACTACGCTCAATGCGCCAGCTTGCCGGTGTAAACCAGGAAGCCCGCGGTGAGGATCAGCCACGCCAGAGACAACGGCAGGAACACTTTCCAGCCGAGACGCATCAATTGGTCGTAACGGAAGCGCGGCAGCGTGGCGCGCACCCAGATGAATATGAACAGACAGAACGCGACCTTGGCCGCGAACCAGATGATGCCTGGCACCCAGCCGAGCACGACTTCTAAGAAGCCGAGGCCCGGCAGCATATCCTGCGGACCAAGCCAGCCGCCCAGGAACAGCGTCGTGACCATGGCCGACATGGCGATCATGTTGATGTATTCGCCCAGGAAGAACAGTGCGAAAGACATCGACGAATATTCGGTCATGAAACCAGCGACCAGTTCCGATTCAGCTTCGGGCAAGTCGAAGGGGTGACGATTGGTTTCCGCCAGCACCGAGATGAAGAACACGATGAACATCGGGAAGTGCGGCAGGAAGTACCACATACCGCGCTGGGATTCGACCAGCTCCGAAAGGTTCAGCGTGCCAGCTGTTAGCAGCACCGCGATCATCACAAAGCCGATGGAGACTTCGTAAGACACCATCTGCGCCGCCGAACGCATCGCGCCCAAGAACGCGTAACGGCTGTTGGATGCCCAGCCGGCCATGACGATGCCGTAGACACCCAGCGACGAAATGGCGAACAGGTAGAGCACGCCGACGTTGAGGTTCGAAATGTACCAACCGGCGCTGACCGGAATCACCGCCCAGCCTAAAAGGGCCAGCGAGAAGGTCACCATGGGAGCGAGGAAGAAGACGACCGTGCTGGCGCCCGTGGGCACGACGGTTTCCTTGAACAGCAGCTTCACCGCGTCGGCGAAGGGCTGCAGCAAGCCGAACGGACCAATGACGTTCGGGCCGATGCGCAGCTGCATGGCGCCGATGATCCGCCGCTCAGCAAGTGTCAGGAACGCCATGGTCAGCGCGACAGGCACCACGAACAGCAGAATCTTGCCGGCGATCCAGAGAAACGGCGCGAGATATTCAGTCCAAAACTCAGCCATGGGTGCCCGTCACTTGCTTGGAGCCGCCCAGCACAAACTCTTCCGTGCATTGCGCCATGGTGCGCGACGCGCGGCTGATGGGATCGGTCATGTAATAATTCTGCACCGGATAGACGAAGCCGCCGGCAGCAATCGCGCCTGAAACGCCAAAAGCTTTCCACTCGGCGGGCATGACTTTGTCGACGCCGGCAAAGGTCGGGTTCACATAAGCCAGACGTGCGCGCACTTGCGCGATGTTGTCGTAGGGCAAGGTCTTGCCGAATTTCTCGGACAGGGCACGGATGATGGTCCAGTCTTCACGCGCGTCACCCGGCGCGAACACCGCACGCAAGCCCCGCTGCACGCGGCCTTCGGTGTTGACATAGGTGCCGTCTTTTTCGGTATAGGCCGCGCCCGGCAGAACCACATCGGCGCGATGCGCGCCGCGGTCGCCGTGGTGGCCCTGATAGATCACAAAGGCTTTGCCCAGCTTGGCGGTGTCGATTTCGTCGGCGCCCAAGAGATAGACCACTTCGATTTCGCCGCTGGTGGCACCGGCGAGAATACCGCGCACGTCTTTGCCGCCTGCCCCCGGCACGAAGCCGAGATCGAGGCCGCCGACGCGGGCCGCCGCGGTGTGCAGAACGTTGAAACCGTTCCAGCCGTCTTTTACCACGCCGCAATTGTCAGCAACCGACTTGGCCGCAGCCAAAATCGCCGCGCCATCGGTACGGGTCAGTGCCGCCATACCGACGATGATCATCGGCTTTTTGGCGGCTTTCAGTGTCGCAGCGAACGGATGTGATCCGTCGGCGATCTTCGCCAAGATCGACGCATCAGCGCCGAGGTTTTCGAGTTTGTAGGTCAGGTCCTGCGCGTCGCCGATCACGGCAACCTGCAAACCGCCGCGCAGGTAGCGCTTGCGGATACGGGCGTTCAGCACCGGCGCTTCTTTGCGCGGGTTCGCGCCGACGATCAGGATCGCATCGGCCTGTTCGATGCCAGCGATGGTGGAGTTGAACAGATAAGACGCACGCACGGAGGCATCGAGCGCAGCGCCGTCCTGGCGGCAATCGAGATTGCTTGAGCCCAGCGCCGTCATCAAATCTTTCAGCGCAATCATGGCTTCGGCATCGACCGTATCGCCAGCGATGGCCGCGATCTTCGCGCCGTTCATGCCTTTGACTTTGGCGATGATGGCGGCGAAAGCTTCGTCCCAGCTCGCTGCCGTGAGTTTGCCGTTCTTGCGGATATAAGGCTTGTCGAGGCGTTGATAGCGCAAGCCGTCGATGGCGTGACGGCTCTTGTCGGCCAACCACTCTTCGTTCACGTCTTCGTTGACGCGCGGCAGTACGCGCATGACCTGGCGGCCGCGGGCATCGAGGCGCACGTTGGTGCCGACAGCATCCATCACGTCGACAGATTCAGTTTTGCGCAGTTCCCACGGACGCGCATTGAACGCGTAAGGCTTGCTGGTGAGCGCACCTACCGGGCACAGATCAACCACGTTGCCCGAAAGTTCAGACGCGAGCGCACCTTCCAGATACGTGGTGATTTCCATGTCTTCGCCGCGGCCTGTTGCGCCCAGTTGCGGAACGCCCGCCACTTCGGTCGCGAAACGCACACAGCGGGTGCAGTGAATGCAGCGGGTCATGACGGTCTCGACGACCGGACCCATATATTTGTCGCGCACCGCGCGCTTGTTCTCGTGGAAGCTGCCGCGATCGAAACCGTAAGCCATGGCTTGATCTTGCAGATCGCACTCGCCGGCCTGATCGCAGATCGGGCAATCGAGCGGATGGTTGATCAGCAGAAATTCCATGACGCCGCCGCGCGCTTTGTTGGCGCGCTCGGACTTGGTGTGAACAACCATGCCCTCGCCCACCGGCATGGCGCAGGAAGCTACGGGCTTCGGCGACTTCTCGACGTCCACCAAACACATGCGGCAGTTGCCGGCGATGGACAGGCGGTCGTGATAACAAAAGCGCGGAATTTCCACGCCAACCGATTCCGCCGCCTGGAGGATGGTGGTGTTGGGCGGAACTTCAACCGCGATGCCGTCGATGGTTAGCTTAGGCATATTATCCCCTTACCCCCGACCGCTTACGCTGCAGCTTTGTCGCGGGTCTTGGCGTCGCGATAGTCGCGAATGCGGCGCTCAAGTTCCGGACGGAAGTGACGAATGAGACCTTGCACAGGCCACGCCGCAGCATCGCCCAGCGCGCAGATGGTGTGACCTTCGATTTGATATGTGACCTGCTCGAGCATATCGATTTCGCTGAGCGTGGCTTCACCTTTGACCATGCGTTTCATGACCCGCGCGAGCCAGCCGGTGCCTTCACGGCACGGCGTGCACTGACCACAGCTTTCATGTTTATAGAAGGCCGAAAGACGCGCAATCGCAGCAACAATGTCCACGGACTTGTCCATGACCATGACGGCCGCGGTGCCCAGGCCCGACTTCACGTCGCGCAAGGCATCGAAATCCATGAGAACAGTGTCGCAGATCGACTTGGGCAGTACAGGCACAGACGCGCCACCCGGAATGATGGCTTGCAGATTGTCCCAGCCGCCGCGCACGCCGCCGCAATGCTTTTCGATCAGCTCTTTGAGCGGAATGCTCATAGCGTCTTCGACGTTGCAAGGCTTGTTGACGTTGCCTGAGATGCAGAAAACTTTTGTGCCGGCGTTGTTCGGGCGGCCGAAGCTCGAGAACCACGACGCACCACGGCGCAGAATGGTCGGCGCAACCGCGATGCTCTCGACGTTGTTCACGGTCGTCGGGCAACCATAGAGGCCCACACCGGCCGGGAACGGCGGCTTCAAACGCGGCTGGCCTTTTTTGCCTTCGAGGCTTTCGATCAATGCGGTTTCTTCGCCGCAGATATAAGCGCCCGCGCCGCGATGCAGATAGAGGTCGAACTTCCAACCTGAACCACAAGCATTATTGCCGATCAAACCCGCCGCATAGGCTTCGTCGATGGCGACCTGAAGGTTCGAGGCTTCATTATAAAACTCGCCACGGATGTAGATGTAGCAAGCGTGCGCCTTCATGGCGAAGCTGGCGATCAAACAGCCTTCGACCAGCTTGTGCGGATCGAAGCGCAGCATGTCGCGGTCTTTACATGTGCCGGGCTCGCCTTCGTCGGCGTTGACGACGAGGTAATGCGGACGATCACTTTCGGTCTTCGGCATGAAGGACCACTTCAAGCCCGTCGGGAAACCAGCGCCGCCGCGGCCACGCAGGCCTGAGCGCTTCATCTCATCGATGATCCAATCCGCGCCCATATCGAGAATTTCTTTGGTGCCGTCCCAGTCGCCGCGCGCACGTGCGCCGGCCAGGCGCCAATCGTGGCGGCCGTAGAGATTGGTGAAAATGCGATCCTTGTCGGCGAGCATTTACGGTCCCTCTATGCCTTCGGAGCTGCGGCTTTAGCCGCCGCTTCGGCTTTAGCTTTTTCGAACGCCGCTTTGGCTGCGGTGAAATCTTGTTTTTGCGGCGGTGTCGGATTTTCGCCGAGCGTGATGACGTCGCCCGCGGGCGCAGAGCCGTCGCGGCCCGTGACGGAGCCAGCCTTCACGCTTTCCCCGCGCTTCAGCGCGTCGAGAAGTTTGCTGGTGCTGGCGTAGTCGA
Organism: Fidelibacterota bacterium; assembly: GCA_947476895.1. Taxonomy (GTDB): domain Bacteria; phylum Pseudomonadota; class Alphaproteobacteria; order Rhodospirillales; family Rhodospirillaceae; genus SHVO01. Next base: position 19,014 of record CANJRX010000009.1, read on the forward strand.
CGTCTTCGATATAGTCATCGCCGATCTGGAGAACTGGAGCATTGACGCAAGCGCCCGAGCATTCCAGTTCGGCCAGCGAGAACTTACCGTCGGCGCTCACCTCGCCCATGCCGATGCCGAGCTTTTCTTTGCAAGCCTTCACAACGTCGTTGGAGCCACGCAGCCAGCACGACAAGCTTGTGCAAACCTGCACATGCGTTTTGCCGACCGGCGACAAATTGAACATGGTGTAGAACGTCGCGACTTCCAGCACGCGGATCGGCGCCATGCCGAGAATCTTGGCGATCTCTTCGACGGCGGGCTTGGTCACCCAGCCTTCCTGACGCTGCGCAAGATCGAGTGCGGGGATCACCGCGCTGGCCTGACGGCCCGCCGGATACTTCGCAATGATGCGATTCAACTGCGCCGTATAGTCGGCGTTGAACGCAAAGCTCGCAGGTTGTTCCTTCGCGAGGGCGCGCGTGCTCATCGGTCAACCTCGCCGAACACAATGTCAATTGATCCCAGCACCGCGGGAACGTCGGCCAGCATGTGTCCGCGCAGCATGGCATCCATGCCGGCGAGATGAATGAAGCCCGGCGCCTTGATGCGGCAGCGGTATGGTTTGTTGGTGCCGTCGGACACCAGGTACACGGCGAATTCGCCCTTGGGCGCTTCGGTGACGACGTAGCACTCGCCAGCCGGAACCTTGAAGCCCTCGGTGTAAAGTTTGAAGTGATGGATCAACGCTTCCATCGAGGTTTTCATTTCGCCCCGCGGCGGCGCTTGAATCTTGCGGTCGTTCACGCGCACGGGGCCGGACGGCATCTTTTCAAGACATTGCTTGATCAGCTTCACGGACTCACGCATTTCGAGAATGCGGACCAGATAGCGGTCATAGCAGTCGCCGTGCTTGCCGATGGGAACATCGAACTCAAGCTGGTCGTAGCAGTCATAAGGCTGAGACTTGCGCAAATCCCACGGCACTCCTGAGGCGCGCAAGTTCGGACCCGTGAAGCCCCAGGCAATAGCTTCGGCTTCGGACACGATGCCGATGTCGACGGTGCGCTGCTTGAAGATACGGTTGTCGGTCAGCAAAGCCTCAAGATCGTCGATCATCTTGGGATATTTGTCGGCCCAATCGCCAATGCGTTCTTTCAAGCCGGCAGGCATATCCATCGACACGCCGCCCGGACGAATGTAGTTCGCGTGCATACGCGCGCCGCAAACGTCGTCGTAAAAGCCCATCAGCTTTTCGCGTTCTTCGAAGGTCCACAAGAACGGCGTCATGGCGCCCACGTCCATCGCGTAAGACGCAATGTTCATGATGTGGTTCAGGATGCGCGTCAGTTCCGCGAACAGCACGCGGATGTATTGCGCGCGCGGCGGAGGCTGAATGCCCAAAAGTTTTTCCACAGCCAGAGCAAACGCCTGCTCCTGGTTCATGGGCGAGACGTAATCGAGGCGGTCGAAATACGGGATCGCCTGCAGATAGGTTTTGTATTCGATCAGCTTTTCGGTGCCGCGATGAAGCAGGCCGATGTGCGGATCAACACGCTCGATAACTTCGCCGTCCATTTCCAGCACAAGGCGCAGCACGCCGTGCGCAGCCGGATGCTGCGGGCCGAAGTTCAGCGTGTAGTTCTCGATTTCGATTTCAGATGTGGGACGCGTTGTGTCGGGGCTCATAATTACGCACCTCCCTGCTTAGGAGGTGTCGCGGGCGCAACCGTTGCTTTCTCATCGCCGGGCAGCAGCTTTTGAATGCCTTCCCAGGGCGACAGGAAGTCGAAGGTGCGGAAATCCTGAACCAGTTTCACAGGTTCATAGATGACGCGCTTCTGGTCTTCGTCGTAACGCATCTCGACATAACCCGTGAGCGGGAAGTCTTTGCGCTGCGGGTGACCATCGAAACCATAGTCAGTGAGGATGCGGCGCAGATCTGGGTGACCTGAGAAATAAACGCCGTACATGTCCCAGACTTCGCGCTCGAACCAATCGGCGCAAGGGAAAACGCCCGTGAGGCTCGCGACCGGCGTATCTTCGCTGGCCGGCACCTTCAAACGCACGCGTGTGTTCTTCTTCATGCTGAGCAGGTGATAGACCACCTCGAAACGCTCGGCGCGTTCGGGGTAATCGACGCCGCAAATATCGATCAGCTGCGTGAACTGACAGATCACGTTGTCGCGCAAGTACGTCGCGACCTTCACGATGGAAGCGCGCGCGACCTGCACAATCAATTCGCCGCGCACGATGTCAGCCGACATCACGTCGCCCGGCAGGGCCTCTACGATATGCGCAGCCGCCGCGCGAAGTTCGTCAGTGATGGTTAAAGTCTGGGTCATGATTTACCGGTCTATGGAGCCGACGCGGCGGATTTTCTTGTGAAGCTGCAAAATGCCGTAGAGCAGTGCTTCAGCGGTCGGCGGGCAACCCGGCACGTAGATGTCTACGGGCACGATACGGTCGCAGCCACGCACGACAGAGTACGAGTAGTGATAGTAGCCGCCGCCATTGGCGCAGGAGCCCATCGAGATTACGTAACGCGGCTCCGGCATCTGGTCGTAAACCTTGCGCAGCGCCGGGGCCATTTTGTTGGTCAGCGTGCCGGCGACGATCATCAGGTCCGACTGACGCGGGCTGGGACGGAACACCATGCCGAAGCGGTCGAAGTCGTAACGCGCCATGGCGACGTGCATCATCTCGACGGCGCAGCAGGCCAGACCAAAGGTCATGGGCCAGACTGAACCCGCGCGGCCCCAGTTGGTCAGCGCATCGAGCGACGTCAGCAGGAAGCCTTTGTCCTGCAGCTCGTCGGCGACACGGGCCATCAGCTGTCCGTCTTCCGGCGAGGTCGCGCGGATCGGATCTGTGGCGGCCACAGCAGGCACGGTGTGAGCCGGAACGGTTATTCCCATTCCAATGCCCCTTTCTTCCATTCGTAGATGAAACCGACGGTGAGGATGCCGAGGAACACCATCATCGACCAAAAGCCGAACATGCCGATCTTCCCAAGGCTCACCGCCCAGGGGAACAGGAAGGCCACTTCAAGATCGAAGATGATGAAAAGGATCGCCACCAGGTAAAAGCGCACGTCGAACTTCGACCGGGCGTCGTCGAAGGCTTCGAAACCGCATTCGTAGGCTGAACTTTTTTCCGGGTCGGGACGGCTGGGACCGGCGATCAGGGAGGCCAAGACAAAGACCAAGGCCAGGCCAAAAGCGATGCCGAGAAAAATCAGGATCGGCAGATATTCAACCAGCATACTTTGCATTGAAACCGCGCCTTGCCCCAGCAGCGTTCGTGGATCGCGCCAGGCAATCCTTCAAACGAATTTTCTTATTAATTACAAGCCTTTACGGCCCAACTCGGGGATTATTCTTATGGCTGACCAGGACCCCCACCCTTGCCCGCTCAAGTATGGCTGATCTAAACGGCGCGAGGTCTAGGAGTCAAGCCGCGTGATGGCTGCAAAAACATTGACATAGCGAGATTTTTTGCCTCAGCGGGGCCTGCGAGGGTGGGCGATTTTGGCCTCAGCCGCCCAAGCAAAACCCCCGGGCCTGTTACAGACCCGGGGGTTCAAATACGCACAGCTATTGGATGTAGGCTACATCCACATCGACGTGGTGCCGTAATAGCGGTCCACGCCGCGGCCGTAATCGGGCGTCCAGGTGAACTCCGCGTCGCTGTCGTAGGACGGAGCGTCCTTCAAAAGGTCCTTGTCCAGGTTGATGACGTAACCACCCTTTTGCGTGTCGTACTTCAACACCGACCACGGCAGCGGGTAGTGCTTGTGGCCCATACCCAGGAATCCGCCAAAGGACAAAACAGCGTAAGCGACCTGGCCGCTAATCTTGTCGAGCATGATGTCCTCGACTTCGCCAAGCTTGTCGCCTTCGAAATTGTAAACATCAGTGCCGTTGACCTTGTCAGCTGCGATGAGCGAGCCGTCCGTCAATTTCGTTGCGTCTGTCATGATGTGTGCTCCAAGCAATTGTGACTGTCCCACTGGGATAAGTGGGAGGCCCGGATACAACGGCGTGTTGCTGAACTAGTTTCCCAACGCCCGTGATTGTTTTGGAGATGTAATGATTTGGGGATGTAAGGCTTGCCGAGCCGAAGCTCGCGGCAGGATAGGCCCGCCTTCGCCCTGACGGGCTTCAGCGTGGCAGCCTCCGCTCGCTGCGCGAGCGTAGGCTGGTAGGCGATGACGGACTCGAACCGCCGACATCTTCCGTGTAAAGGAAGCGCTCTACCAACTGAGCTAATCGCCCTCACCCGCCAAGTAAGCCGTGAGAAGCCGGCAACCTAATGCCGGAACGCAGAAAAGAAAAGCGCCGGCCGCTTTTATACGGCCGGCGCTGCCTCAAAACTTAGAAATTAGCGGTTTACAGCGTCCTTCAGGGCCTTACCGGCCGAGAACTTCGGGCGCTTGGAAGCCGGAATGTTGATCTTTTCGCCGGTGCGGGGGTTACGGCCCTCGCTGGCGGCGCGTTTGGCGACGGCAAAGGTTCCGAAACCCACCAGGCGGACTTCGTCGCCTTTGCGCAGCGAGCCCGTGATGACGTCGAGCACGCTGTCGACCGCTTTCGCGGCGTCGGCCTTCGAGAGTCCTGCCGTTTCCGAAACTTCGGCAACCAAATCGTTTTTATTCATATGCGACCCCTTGATGATCTTAGAGAGCGATTGTTGATTGAACTTGATGACTGGAATTGAGGGACATCCGGCAACCCCTGACCGGTCAGCGTGTCATTTGCCCGCTGCACCGTCATACTTTCCGCCTTACGCCGGTTGTACGCGCGAAGTGTAAGCCGCGATTTTAGCATGCGTCAATGCGCTAAACGGCGATTTTTGGCGGTTTTTGGGGAATAAATGCCCAAATCAGGCCCCCTCACCGCTTTATGACACGCCTAAAAAAGAAGCGGCGGACCTCCCCGTGCTGTCACGAGAATGTCCGCCGCGTTGTCTTAAAGCGCTAGCGCGTTAGTGAGTCAGAAGCGGTTCGTCTTCGGCTTCCGGCAGAGGAGCCGGTTTCGGCGCCACCACTTCGTCTTCAAGATCATCCTTCAAGATCGGCACCAGCGGATTGACCAGCGCCAGCGAGAGCACTTCATCAACCGTCGTGACCGGAACGATCTTCAAATCGCGCTTCACGTTCTCTGGAATTTCTTCCAGATCTTTTTCGTTTTCCTTCGGGATCAGCACGGTGGTCAGACCGCCGCGCAGAGCCGCCAGCAGCTTTTCCTTGAGACCGCCAATGGGCAGAACACGGCCGCGCAGGCTGATTTCGCCGGTCATGGCGACATCTTTGCGGACGGGATTGCCGGTCAGGGCCGAAACGATGCTTGTGCACATCGCCACGCCGGCCGAAGGACCGTCTTTCGGGGTCGCACCTTCCGGAACGTGCAAGTGGATGTCGTGCTTTTCAAAGAATTTCGACCGGATGCCGAACACCCGCGCCCGGCTGCGCACATAAGAGCGCGCGGCCTGGATGGATTCCTTCATCACATCGCCCAGTTTGCCGGTCAGCGTGACCCCGCCCTTGCCGGGCATGATCACCGCTTCGATGGACAGCAACTCGCCGCCCACTTCCGTCCAAGCCAGACCCGTGGTGACACCGACCAAGTCTTCGCGCTCGGCCTGGCCGAAGCGATACTTCTGGATGCCGGCAAACTTCTTCAGGTTCCGCTGTGTCACGGCGACCTTCTTCAGTTTGCGCAGGATGATTTCCTTGGTCGCTTTACGGGCGAGGTTCGCCAGTTCGCGCTCAAGACTACGCACGCCAGCTTCCCGCGTGTAGTAACGGCACAGATCACGGACGGCGTCGTCTGAAACGCTCCACTCGGTCTTCTTCAACCCGTGTGCGCCGAACTGCTTCGGAATCAGGTGGCATTTGGCGATGGCGACCTTCTCGTCTTCGGTGTAACCCGAGACGCGGATGATCTCCATGCGGTCCAGCAACGGCTGCGGCATGCGCAACGTGTTCGCCGTCGTGATGAACAACACGTCGGACAGGTCGTAATCGACTTCCAGATAGTGATCCTGGAAGGTCGAGTTCTGTTCCGGGTCCAGCACTTCGAGCAAGGCAGAAGACGGATCGCCGCGCCAATCGGCGCCGAGTTTGTCGATCTCGTCGAGCAAGAACAGCGGATTGGACGTCTTGGCCTTCTTCATGCCCTGAATGATTTTGCCGGGCATGGAGCCGATGTAGGTACGGCGGTGGCCGCGAATTTCGGCTTCGTCACGCACGCCGCCTAAGGACACGCGCACGAAGGCGCGTCCCGTCGAGCTCGCGATCGAACGACCCAGCGAAGTCTTGCCGACACCCGGCGGTCCAACCAAGCACAGGATCGGGCCTTTGACTTTCTTCGTGCGGCTCTGCACGGCCAAGTATTCAACGATGCGCTCTTTGACCTTCTCGAGACCATGGTGATCCTTATCGAGCTGCGCCTTGGCGGCCTTCAGATCGATCAGAACGCGGCTGCGCTTCTTCCACGGAATAGCGGTCAGCCAATCGAGATAATTGCGCACGACGGTGGCTTCCGCCGACATCGGGCTCATGGACTTGAGCTTCTTCAGCTCGGCCATAGCCTTGTCGCGCGCTTCCTTGGACATTTTGATCTTCTTGATCTTGTCCTCGTACTCCGTCGCTTCGTCGCGGCCTTCGTCGTTTTCGCCCAGCTCGCGCTGAATGGCCTTCATCTGCTCATTCAAGTAGTACTCGCGCTGGGTCTTCTCCATCTGACGCTTCACCCGGTTACGGATGCGGCGCTCGACTTGGAGCACGCTGATTTCGGATTCCATGAAGCCATAGATCCGCTCCAAGCGCTCAGAGACGGTTTTGACTTCCAGCAGTTCCTGCTTCTCAGCGATCTTCAACGTCAGATGCGAGGCAACCGTATCGGCCAGTTTCGAGGCATTCTCGATCTGGTTCACCGACACTAAAACTTCCGGCGGGATTTTCTTGTTGAGCTTGATGTACTGCTCGAACTGCGAAACGACCGAACGCGAGAGCGCTTCCAGTTCCTTGTCTTCTTCCTTCGGCTCATCGAGGAATTCAGCCGACGCTTCGAAGAAGGAATCGTTTTTCTTGTAGCCGGTGATGCGCGCACGCTGGCCGCCTTCGACCAACACCTTCACGGTGCCGTCAGGCAACTTCAGCAGTTGCAGCACGGTGGAGACCGTGCCGACCTCATAAATATCCTTCGAGGACGGATCGTCCTGAGAGGCGTCTTTCTGAGCAACGAGCAGGATCTGCTTATCGTCCGCCATCACGTCTTCGAGGGCGCGCACAGACTTTTCGCGGCCGACGAACAGCGGCACGATCATGTGCGGAAATACAACGATATCCCGTAAGGGCAGAACTGGGAAAAACGGACCTTTAGCAGTATCCACCGAACACCTCTTTCAGGCGGCCCAGAGGAGTATCGGGCCGCACCATCACTAACGAACGAGCGCTCGTTAGAGTTGCCGGAACCGGAACGCCCGATTCCTCAACCAGTTTAACTTATGCAGGGAAGATAGGATACGCGGGCGCAGGATCAAGACCTTGACAAGCAAGGCGCTTTTTTACGCCGGGGTGCCCACGTCTCCGCGTCGGTCTGCATAAATATACAAGGGCTTAGCCCGCCCTTCAGCAACCTCGCCGTTCACCACCACCTCTTCCACGCCTTCAAGGCCCGGGAGGTCGAACATGGTATCGAGCAGGATGCCTTCCATGATGGAGCGCAAGCCGCGTGCGCCGGTTTTGCGCGCAATGGCCTTGCGAGAGACCACTTTCAGCGCATCATCGGTGAACGTGAGGTGCACGTTCTCCATATCGAACAGGCGCTGATACTGTTTCGCCAGGGCGTTCTTGGGACGCGTCAGGATGTCCATCAGAGCGCTCTCGTCGAGGTCTTCCAAGGTGGCAAGGATCGGCAAGCGGCCGACAAATTCCGGGATCAAGCCGTACTTCAGCAAGTCTTCCGGCTCGACTTCGCGCAAGATCGCGCCGGTCTGGCGTTCGTCCGACGACTTCACATCGGCGCCGAAGCCGATAGAGGTGCCGCGGCCGCGCTGACCGATGATCTTTTCGAGGCCGGCGAAAGCGCCGCCGCAGATGAAAAGGATGTTGGTGGTGTCGACCTGCAAAAATTCCTGCTGCGGATGCTTGCGCCCGCCCTGCGGCGGCACGGAGGCAACGGTGCCTTCCATGATCTTCAACAAGGCCTGCTGCACGCCTTCACCCGAAACGTCACGGGTGATCGACGGATTATCCGACTTACGGCTAATTTTATCGATTTCATCGATATAAACGATGCCGCGCTGCGCCCGCTCGACGTTGTAATCAGCAGCCTGGAGCAGCTTCAAAATGATGTTTTCGACGTCTTCACCGACATAACCGGCTTCGGTCAACGTCGTGGCGTCAGCCATGGTGAACGGCACATCGAGAATGCGGGCCAGCGTCTGCGCGAGCAACGTCTTGCCGCAACCCGTCGGGCCGATCAGCAGAATATTGGACTTCGAGATTTCCACTTCGGCGTTCTTGGTCGAAGCCGACAGGCGCTTGTAGTGGTTATGCACCGCCACCGACAACACGCGCTTGGCGTGAGGCTGGCCGATTACATAATCGTCGAGCACCTTCAGGATATCGCGCGGCGTCGGAACGCCTTCGCGCGATTTCACCAAGTTGGTCTTGTTCTCTTCGCGGATGATATCCATGCACAATTCGACGCATTCATCGCAGATGAATACGGTCGGTCCGGCAATCAGTTTGCGGACCTCGTGCTGGCTCTTTCCGCAGAACGAGCAGTAGAGGGTGTTCTTAGAATCGCCGTTGGACGACTTTGTCATTACCTAACTCCACCGGAGGCCAAAGCATTGGGTTTGGTTCACCGGCTCAAATACTACATGTCGTATGTTAACCGAGCCTTTCCACCCCGCACAACCTCCAACCCGCCACTATTCCCAACGTTACCGCTATGCGTTGTATGCAACGCGAGGAATGGGGGCAAATTCTCGTGGTTATGCAGGGGCTTCCAGACTTTTGGGGTGGTTATCAGCGCAGCGCTAAACCTCGGGTTGACGAACGACCTTAAACAGCCGCCACCGGACCAGGACCTGACGGCGCGAGCGGACCCGGACCACCGTCTTTATCGGCCGGACGCGGACGCTCTTTCACCACGGTGTCGATCAAGCCAAAGGTCTTTGCTTCCTCGGCGCTCATGAAGTTGTCGCGGTCCATGGCCTTCTCGATCGCTTTGAGAGTCTGGCCTGTGTGATCGACATAAATCTGGTTGAGGCGCGAACGCAGCGAAAGAATTTCGCGGGCCTGGATTTCGATGTCAGCGGCCTGACCTTGGAACCCACCCGAGGGCTGGTGAATCATGATACGTGCGTTCGGCAACGCATAGCGCTTGCCCTTAACGCCGGCGGCCATCAGCAGCGAACCCATCGATGCAGCCTGGCCCGTGCAAACCGTCGACACATCGCAGCGGATGTACTGCATGGTGTCGTAAATCGCCAAGCCGGCGGTGACAACGCCGCCCGGCGAGTTGATGTAGAAACTGATGTCTTTGCCGGGGTTCTCAGCTTCCAGGAACAACAGCTGCGCGCAAATCAGCGACGCGACACCGTCATGCACCTGGCCGGTCAGGAAGATAATGCGCTCTTTCAGCAGGCGCGAATAAATGTCGTAGGAGCGTTCACCACGGTTGGTCTGCTCGACCACCATCGGCACCAAGTTGTTGCTGTACCACTCGACGGGATCGCGATCTCTCATGTTTCACCTGATATGGCCTGCGAAGGGTTGACCTCGAACGCGACGGACCGCGTCCAGGACTGCAGGCAGCCCCTCAATAAGTCTCTAACATAAGGGATAAATACGTCCCCGCAAGCGTGAGACGCACGCCGTAATGTTACGGCATCCCGGATTGTTAAGAAGCTGGTTAAGAACCGCGTTAACGAAGCACGTTAAGAAGGCCTACTCGGCGTCTTTCGCCTTTTTGGCCTTTGCCTTCTTCTTCGGCTTAGCGTCAGCCTTCTCGGCTGTTTCGCCTTCATCATCGGGGTCACGCATCAACTCGTCCAAGCTGACTTCGTTGTCGGTGACTTTGACTTTGCCGAAGATGAAATCCACGACCTTCTCTTCGAAGATCGGGGCGCGCAGCGATTCCAGCGCTTGGGGGTTCTTTTGGTAATACTCGAACACCATCTGTTCCTGGCCCGGGTAGCGCATGGCTTCCTGGGTCAAGGCGCGGGTCAGGTCGTCTTGCGACACCTGGACACCGTTTTTCTGCCCGACATCCGACAGTAACAGCCCCAAACGCACGCGGCGCTCGGCGATACCACGGTATTCGGCTTTCAATTCATCTTCGCTCTTGTTGGCATCTTCGGCGTCCAGCTGGCCGGACTTCAAGACTTGGTCCATCTGACGCCAGATAGCTTCAAACTCGATGTCCACCATGCCTTGCGGCACGTCAAAAGTGTTGCCGTCGGACAGCTTGTCCAACAGTTCACGCTTCATACGCAGGCGGGAGGCATTGTCATGGCTCTGCTGCAAGAAGCCGCGCATGCGGGTTTTGAAAGCTTCGACGTCCTTATCGCCCATCTGGGTGGCGATTTCGTCGGTCAGTTCGGGCGTCTTGAAGGACTTGAGTTCCTTCACGTCGACCTTGAATTCAGCCTTTTGACCGGCCAGATCTTTGGCGTGGTATTCTTCCGGGAACGTGACCTTCAGGTTCACGGTGTCGCCGACTTTGGCGCCGATCAGCTGTTCTTCGAAGCCCGGGATGAAACCGCCCGCGCCCAGTTCAATGGTCGCACCCTTGGCGCTGCCGCCCTGGAATTCAACGCCGTCTTTGGTGCCGACAAAATCGACAACCAGCGCGTCGCCGTCTTTGGCGCCGCGCGCTTCGGTGACGGTTTCAGCCGAGCGGCGGCTTTTCAGGAAGTCGCCGATGGCCTTGTCCATTTCCTCGTCGCTCACAGGCGCGGTCGGACGGGTCACTTCGATGTTCGAAAGTTCGGCGCCGGCGATCTCGGGCAGCACTTCCAGCTTCACCGAGAATTCCAGGTCTTTGCCTTCTTCGAAGCTCACCAGTTCGACCTTGGGCTGCAAAGCGGGCTTCAGCGACTTTTCAGTCAGCGCCGCCTGGGTCGACTCATTGATGGTGCTCTCGAGAATTTCGCCGCGCACGGAATCGCCGAAGCGCGACTTCAAAAGTTTCATGGGCACCTTGCCCGGGCGGAAGCCCGGCATGCGCACCTGCTGACCGACTTCGGTCAGGCGCGAATTGATGCGCTGTTCGATGGATGTCGCCGGGACTACGACATTGAATTCGCGGGTGAGACCCTCGGTGTTCTTATCGATGACTTGCATGAAAAACTCGTGATCCCGTGTTGATCGTTAAAACTGTCTCGTCCTCAGCCACGTCGTGGTCTTGGTGCGGGTGAAGGGACTTGAACCCCTACGTCCTTACGGACACCAGAACCTAAATCTGGCGTGTCTACCAATTCCACCACACCCGCCGAAGATGCGGGCGCGATACCGTCCCAGCCTTTTAGGAAGTCGCGCCATTAAAGGATGCGGGTTGATAGCCAATAAGTACTGCCCGGATCAAGCCCTGTCGGCCCTATCCTGGCGGTATCTTTGGGGTTTCGGGGATTTATAGGGATTCCAGGACCTTGGGCAGGGCTTCCGGCAGGTCTTCGGCGATCAATCCGCGGCCAAAACGCGCCCCGCAGGCACCGTGCAGCCATACCGCAGCGCACGCAGCCTCCCAGCCCGGCATCCCCTGCACAAGCAGGCCCAAAGCAAAGCCGGCCAAAACATCTCCCGAACCGGCTGTGGCCAGCCAGGGTGGAGCGTTGTCGGCGATCGCTGCGCGGCCGTCGGGGGCAGCCACCACGGTGTCGGGCCCCTTCAGAATGACGACCGCGCCGCTTAACGCCGCCGCCGCGCGCGCCTGGGTGAGCTTGTCGCCGGTTTTAGGAATGCTCTTGAACAGGCGCGCGAACTCGCCGCCGTGGGGCGTCATGATGACGGGCGCTTTTTGTCGCCGGATTGCTTTGAACAATTGATCGGGATCGTCTTCGAAACTGGTCAGCGCATCAGCATCCAGAACCACCGCGCGTTCGGCATGAAGAATTTTCACGACGCGCACGGCCGTCTCGGGACCAACGCCCGCACCCGGCCCGATCAACACGCCGTTACGGCGACGATCCGCGAGTAAGGCGTCAAGCGATTCAACACTGTCGGCGGCAGTGACAAACACGCCCGCCGCATCGGCCGCATAAATCGGCACAACGCTCGCGGGTACGGCCATTGTGATAACGCCCGCCCCTGCCCGCCTTGCGCCCCGCGCGGCCAGCCGTGCTGCGCCAGTGGTGGCAGCACTACCGATAATAACGCCGTGACCGCGCGAGTATTTATGATCCTGCCAGCCCGGCTGCGGCAGCGCCCAAAGGCCGGGCGTGTTATGGAATGTTGTCGGCGCGATTTTGTCGAACACCGTTTCCGGAATGCCGATGTCCGCGACGACAACATCACCGCACAACGCACGGCCCGGATACAAAAAGTGCGCCGGCTTGCGGCGGAAGAACGTCACAGTCGCCACGCACTGAGGCGCCACACCGGGTTCGGTGTCGGTGGGAAGCACAAGGCCCGTATCGCCCGCGACACCGCTCGGCACATCGACCGCGACGCAGGTGAGTTTGTCAGCGTTGATGCGTTCCACCACCGCCCGCACTGCGCCGCTTAATCCGCGCGTAAGACCCGCACCGAAAATCGCATCAACCACCAGCGTGCGGCCTTCTAGAACGTCAGGCGCGAGCGGTAGAATTGCACCGCGCCATTTTTTGGCATTGAGGGCGGCGTCTCCGCGCAGCTCAGTCACAGGTCCCAGAAGCGCCAGACGAACGTCGCAACCCGCTTCGGCCAATAGCCGCGCGATCACAAAGCCGTCGCCGCCGTTGTTGCCCGGACCACACAGGACAGCTACAGGCTGCCGCTCCCAGCGTTCCTTGATCAGGCGTGCCACCGCCGCACCCGCCGCTTCCATCAAATCCCAGCTGGCGACGCCGCGCGCTTCGGCAGCCTTATCGGCCGCATACATCTCGGCAACACTCAGCACAACATTTGAAAAGGGCGCGGTCATATTTCTCGCAAGCAGCTTCTAGCGGATGGGGTTGATCGACTATACCTTGGCCCCATGATCCTTGAGCAACCAAATCATAACGCGGACCCACACCTGTGAAGATCGTCGTTCTCGGTGCGGGCGTCGTCGGCACGGCCACGGCTTATTTTTTGGCCGAGGACGGCCATCAGGTCACGGTCCTCGACCGCCAGCCTGCGCCCGGTTTGGAAACCAGCTTTGCGAACGGTGCGCAGATTTCCGCCTGTCACGCTAAACCCTGGGCCGCGCCACATGTGCCGGGCCAGGCGTTCTTGTGGATGTTCAAGCCCGACGCGCCGTTGTTGTTCCGGCCCTGGCGCTGGGATCCGTCGCTATGGAGCTGGGGCCTCAAGTTCCTGCGCAACTGCACGAGCGACCGCCTGCGCACAAACATGGAGCGCACGCTGCGCGTTGCCCTTTACAGCCGCGCCGTGCTGAAGGCGCTGCGTCAGAAAACCAACATTCAGTATGACCAGATCACGCAAGGCATCTTGCACATCTACCGCACGCCGGCCGAATTCGCCGAGGGCCGCCACACCGCCGCGCAACTGGCGGCCATGGGATTGCCGCAAGATGTTTTGACGCCCGCGGAGTGCGCGAAAGTGGAACCCGCCCTCGCCCATGCGGCCAGAACCGATCTTGAAGGCGGCTTGCTCAGTCCCGAAGACGAAAGCGGCGACGCGCAGAAGTTCACGACGGAACTCGCGAAGCTCGCAGCGGCGCGCGGTGTGATCTTCAAGGGCGGCGTGACGATCCGCCGCATCGAAGCGTCTAAAGGACAAATCTCGCGCGTGATCACTGATCAGGGCGACGAGACCGGCGACGCTTATGTTTTGGCTATGGGCAGCTACAGCCCCCACTTCGCGCGCGATCTAGATCTCGCGCTGCCGATCTATCCTGCGAAGGGTTATTCCATCACCGTCGATATCGACAATCCGGCCGCCGCGCCCAGCGTCAGCATCACCGATGAGACCAGCTTCATGGTGTTCTCGCGCCTCGGCAACAAACTGCGCGTCGCGGGCACGGCGGAGTTGGCGGGCTGGAACACCGATCTCGATCCGCGCCGCGTCGAACCTTTAGTGCGCAACGCGAGAAGCCTATTCCCCGAGGCATCGAACTATAAAGACCTCCACGCCTGGAGCGGCCTGCGCCCAACGACCCCGGACTCCGTTCCCATTCTTGGCGCGACCCCCTACGCGAATTTATTCCTAAACACCGGTCACGGCACGCTGGGTTGGACGATGGCCTGCGGCTCGGGACGCGTCATTGCTGATTTGATTGCGGGCCGTAAGCCGGAGATTGATCTCGAAGGTCTCGGCCTAGATCGCTTTGCGTAACCACGCCATAACGTCATCTGCGTTACGATCCGGCGGAAATACCGGATAGAACACATGTTCAATCACGCCGTCTTTGATGATTAGCGTGAAGCGTTTGAGCAACGTCAGGCCTGACGTCTCGAACGTCGGCAGTTTCAGCGCACGCGTCAGCGCCATATTGTCATCCGACAAAATCGCGAACGGTAAATGCAAACGCTCGGCGGCTTCGCGCTGATAGTCGTTGCTTTGCGTAGAAAGACCGAAGACCTCCAAAACCCCCAGCGCTTTAAGTTCTGCATAATGATCACGGAAGGCGCAGCTTTGCGGCGTACAACCGCGAGCGCCGGGGATCATGTCCCAGCCGTCGAGCAATGCGATGCCGGGTTTGCCAGTCCTTGGATAAGCGTAGACCACGATACGGCTAGGAAGGCTCGCAAGGTCCACCGTACGGCCATCGGTGGCGGGTAAATTCACTGCGGGCATTTTCATGCCGGGTAAATGCGCCGTCGCCCCGTCATCAACGGGCGCTGGAATTGTCGACCAGTCTGGCGCCTCGGCCGGCATTAGAAGTTCAGTGGCGGCGGAACGTTACCGTAACCGCAATCGCATTCGTCGGAAGGTTTTGAGACCCGCGCCACCAAGGGCGAGCCCTTCACGCGCGGATCACTCGGTTCCCAGCGGAACTCTGCGTCGCATTTACCACAGACCTGCACCGGCGGCAGTTGCGGCGAATTACGGCCATCGGTCGGTTTAGGCGGCATCGTTGAACCCTCTTATTGCAACGGACGTCTTGAATATACGCGAACTCGCCCCAAATTGCGTGGGGTTGAATGCAAGGGTACTGTCCAGCCATGGACATTACGCTGCGCCCCGCCCAAGAAACCGACTTCGCCTTTTGCTGGGGCATTTACGCCGCGGAAAGTGCCGGACTGCTTCATGCCCTCAACGTCGATAAAGCCTCCCAGGGGGAATACTTTCGAAAACGCTGGAGCGCCCGTGAAGCCAGGATCATCGCATTGGATGGCGCAGACATCGGCTGGCTGCAAACCCGACTTCAGGACGGCGCACTGTTTCTCGCGCAGTTCTTTATCGACCCGGCTTTTCAGAACCGTGGCATCGGAACTGTTGTGATGAAGCGCCTGTTGCAAGAGAACGCCAGCCAAGCCATGACGCTCGAAGTGGTGCGGATCAATCCCGCGCAAAGGCTTTATAAACGGCTGGGATTTTACGTCACCCGCGAAGACGAGGCTAACGCCTATATGCGCCGCGAACCGGGCATCACCGCCCCTATCGCCAACCTGAGAGGCTAACGATGTTTAGTTTTTTCGACATCTTCGGTGGCAGCAAGCGGCGCTCGGCGCTGCAGGTCTTCGACCGCACCCTTGGGCAACTTGAGGTCAATCCAGCTTACGTCGACGACGGTATGCGCTTTGCGGTCTACAAATGGGCCAATCTACTGTCCGCAGAGAACGGCGCGGCGCACGACTATCTGATGCGTGAAGCGGCTGCCCTCATTTCGTTCTGCGTGCTCGGCCCCGCGGAGACGGAAGTCCTTTGGGGACCCGAGGTGCGCGCGGAACGTGAAGCGCGTTTCGACGGCGTGATCGCACGCGGCGAGGAAGAAACCTTCGACGCCCTCGTGATTAAACTCACGCTCGCAAAGAATATCGCCGCGCCCGACATTCGCGCGCGCGTGGCCTTGGAAACTGAAGAAGAGAAAACGCCCACGCCTTAGTGGGTCTTGCGTTCCACCAGATTGCCGCGCTCGCCGAAGCCGAGCGCCATGCATTCCACGCCCATCTCGCCGTTCTTGCCGGGCTTGGGAATTCCCATCACCACTGAGGGTGTCTCGGCATAGAGGCGGTAGACAATCTGCGGCAACCAGATGTCCTGAGTTGGCACGCTTGAGCCAACCTTCTCGTAAGCCTCGCGGCTCGCGAAGAATTGCGCGGCGCCACCGCCGACCGAAGCTTTGCCTACAATTACCGCTAACGGATAACCGGGATGTTCAAGATATTCTTGAGCGTCGCGAATAACGATGCCGCCACCGTCGCCGCTTTTCCGCGTGATCAGAATAACGCGCGGCATTTTTCCGGCGGCCGCTTCGTTCGCGAACTTCTCGCGCACGGCTGCAGCGGCAATCCAGCGCACATTATCGCGGAAGTAGCCTTTGGCATTGGGCTTGCTGAAATAGCGCCAGAGAAAATCGTAAGCCAGCTCGCGGCGCGCTTCGGCGTCACTCATATCGGCTTCGGCGAATTTCAACGCCGGCAGCATGAAATGATCGGCGGCGTAGTCGAAGTCTTCGGGCGAGAGGTACGTGAAGCCAAAGCCCTCGTCTTCAACCACGTTGAGAAGGATCAGATCGGGATGGCGGCGGGTGCTTTTAGACACGCTGTCCTTTGCCGGCTTTGGGCCGCAGTGCTGTTGAAGACCGCAAAAATCTATACCGATCAAATACTTGGGTCAAATTGTGGCGAGAAAATGGCGGAAAGCCTGGGGTTTTTGGCGGAAGCCCCACGCAACCAGAATCCGCATCGTGCGTTCGTACTGTAGGAAAACATACAACATCTGGTAGCACTTATGGCACATGCCGCCTTTTCGCCGAAACCGATCATCGAACCGAAAGTCGCGATCAGCGCCTTTTTGAAAGACATGACGAAGGCCGCGAAGCGGACTTTCCCAGCTTGGGAAAAGACCCTGGTCGCCGGCTTGGAAGATTGCACGCTGAGCTACGACCAACGCCGCGCGATTCTGGAAATTCATCCGCTCGACGATTATTACCTCGCCGGCGTCATCGCCCTCGAAGCAGCAAACATCCGCGCGCTGTTCGCGCCCGACGAAGCCAGTGAGCTGATGAGCGTGCTGGCCGAACACGTTGACGCCGCCGCCGAGCGCACCGACCGCGTGGTTTCGGACATGGTCTTCCTCATCGTCAATAAAATCGAACTGGTGCGCGGTATCGACAAGACAAAGCTGCCTTACGACCAAGTGGTGAAAGCCATCCTGCAGCGCCTGGGCGTCGATAAGGTTGAGGCTACCTGCCATCTGCTGACAGAACCCGCTTATCGCCACTCGCTGGGCGAACCCTTGGCGCTGGGCGTGCCGGATTGGTGGAAGACGTTCCAAAGCAAATACAAGATCACCGGCGACATCGAAAACGCGCCTCGTGAAATTCGGGTCGAGACGCTTAAGGTTGCGCCGACGCCGCACGTCGAAGCTCCCAAAAAGCCGCGCCGCGCCGTTGCTTTCGTTTAGGCTTTTTTGAAAAAGTCGCGGGTGGCGGCGGCGAAAGCTTCCATGTGCTCCATGCGTCCCATGCTCACCCGCACCCAGGTGCTTAAGGGATCGAGCTGCGGATTCACCAGGATGAATTTCCCGCGCAAGTGAGACGCGAACTCCACGCTTGAACGTCCCGCATCGAACAGCACGAAGTTCGTCTGCGTCGGTATGTACTTCAGTTTCATCGAGTCAAGGAACTGACAGGTGAAGGACACACAGCTGCGCACCATTGAGCGGCTGTAGTCCAAAAACTCAATGTCCTGATAGCTCGCCAGGGCGGCGCGCAAGCCCATGCGGTTCGGCACCGACATGCGCAGGTCTTCCAGGCGTTTGATGATATCAGCCCGCGCCAGGCCATAGCCCACGCGCAAACCCGCCATGCCGTGGATTTTCGAGAAGGTTTGGGCAATCAGCACATTCCGCCCCAACTTCACCTGATCGATCATCGTCATGTGTTCAGGATCGTCGGCTAGATCGATATAGGCTTCGTCCACTAGCACCAGCGCGCGTTTCGAAACGCTTTCAATGAACTTACGCAGCCGGCCCGCATCGACGGCCGTGCCGGTGGGATTGTTAGGGTTGCAGATATAAACCGCGCCGGTCTTGTCCGTGACCTTTGCTTCCATAGCGTTCAGGTCGAGGCGCATGTCGCTATCGAGATTGACCCACTCCACCTCACCGCCATTACGCGTCGCGTACTGCATCATGGCAAGGAACGTCGGCAGGCCCGCCACGATGTTTTTGCCTCGGGCGAAAGCAAGACCCGCGATGCGTAAAAGCTCGGTCGAACCTTCGGTGATGATGACATTCTCAGGCTTCAAACCTTCTTTCGCCGCGATCATGCGACGCAGCGCGAAGACGTCCTCATTGTCATAGGCCCAGCCATCGCTCATCGCCGCCTGCATGGCTTGCTTGGCGTGATCGGAGGGACCATGAGGGTTCTCGTTTAGATGCAAGCGGATCGGTGCTTGCGCCGTGGGTGTTGCCGCCTGACCCGGCGCTGCAGCCAGCAGCGCGAACGCACCAGAGCCTTGCATCGCTGTACGGCGTGAAATGGGCGCGCGCATCAGGACACCACCGGAACTTCCACAAAATCCGTGGACCCCGCGGGGTGATGGAAAGCGCGTGGTGCAGAGGCCATGCCGCCCTCAACCGCAACCACGACCCAGATCGCTTCCGGATCATAGGCCTTGTCCAAGTCACGCGGCGATGGCACAGCGCTGCCATCGGGATGGGAATGGTAATGGCCAATGACCCGCTTTTCACTGCCGCGCGTGGCCCGCAACAGATCGAACTGTGCCTGCGGGTCGATGGCGAAGGTCTCGCGCGGGTTTTCGGCGATGTTGGCCGTGGGCACCACGTCACTCACCGTGATATGCATCTCGCCCGCGCCGGCCAGCAATCCGCAGCACTCTTGCGGATAGGCCTGGGCGGCGACGCGCCGGAGGGCTTCAGCCAGGGGCGCGGATAAATGCAGTGCTAAAGGCGAATGCTCAGTCATAGCCATATCTTACGACACCCCGCGCTTTCGCGGAACCTATGGTGTCTCACATTGAAGTGATATTGTCGGCGCATCCATGAACATTCCTGTCACCTCCGCCGCAAAAAAGCCCGATATCAAACGCGCTGTCCTGGTGCCCGATGAGGCCGCCGGCGCGCGTTTGGATAAATGGTTGGCCGACGTCATCCCCAATGTATCGCGGTCGCGCCTCAAGACCCTCATTGAAGAGAGCGCGGTCACAATCGCCGGCAAAGTGGAAACTGACCCAGCCTGTCGGCTGAAGCCGGGTCAGAAAGTTCAGCTGACCCTGCCCGCCGCCGTCGACGCCACGCCCACACCACAGGGCATGAATCTGGATATCGTTTATGAGGACGAACATCTCCTCGTGCTCAACAAGCCGGTGGGGTTGGTCGTGCACCCTGCACCCGGCAATCTCGACAAAACTTTGGTCAACGCCCTGCTCGCCCATTGCGGCGACAGCCTCGCCGGAATCGGCGGCGTCAAACGGCCGGGCATTGTTCACCGCATCGACAAGGACACCAGCGGGCTTCTTGTCGTCGCGAAGACCGACGTGGCCCATGCCGGATTGTCGGCGCAGTTCGCCGCTCACACCATCGAACGCACCTATGATGCGATTGTGTGGGGCGTGCCGAATTCGCATATGGGACAGATTGCCGGCCAGATTGGCCGCAGCCGTTTCAACCGTAAAAAAATGGCGGTGCTCCAACGCGGCGGAAAATTCGCTGAAACCGGATACCGCACCGCCACAACCTACGGCGAACTCGCGGCCCATGTGCGCTGCCGCTTGAAGACGGGGCGTACCCACCAAATCCGCGTGCATATGGCGAGCATCGGCCATCCGTTGATTGGGGATGCGACCTACGGCAGCAACCGCCGCCGGTCCATGAAAGGGCTGCCGCCGGAATTGGTCGAATTGCTAAAGAACTTCCCGCGCCAGGCGTTAAACGCCACGACCCTCGGCTTCATTCATCCGGTCACGGAAAAGAAACTACGTTTCGACTCTGAGCTGCCCGAGGACATCACGCAATTGATGGAAGCTCTGTCGGAAATTGAACTCGTCGAAGACCTGGATAACAACTACGAAGACTAGCGTTTCGGCGCCATGGGTTCGGCTGTGGCGTGTTCCTGTGCAGCCGCAGCAGCCGCCGCCGCCGCACCGGGCGGCTCATAGACCGATTCAACATCCGGTCCCCACTTCATCACCAGTTCTTTTTGCTGCGCCCGCATGCCGGTAATGCGTTGGCCGGCGGTCATGGTCATAAAGGCGCTGACCGCCGCCGGTGTGGTGGAATAAATCGCCCAGCCAAACAATGCCGCGCCGTAGAACATCATCCACGCGAAGACGTTGGTGATGATGCCAAGGGCGACGGCGACGGTGTGGCCTTGAGTCCACAGATCCGCGAGATAGGGCGACGCGCCCGCCAGGTTCATGGCCCCAACAGTAAGGCCGCCGTAATAGCCTTTGCCACGCTCCATAATGAAGGCGACGCCGGTCGGCACCATGGCCACGGCGAGCACAATGACAGTCGGAATCATCATCAGGCCGATGGGAATGGCCAGCATGACGTAGAGGAAAAGTGTGCTGCGCTTTTTCATCACAGCAACTTACCCATGAGGACGACGACAAAAGTCACAAACATGATCAAGGTCGCGGCCACGGCGCCGGTCTGGCGGCCAAGCTTGATGGCCGATTCCTGACGGTCCATCTGGCCGTGCTCGAAATCATAAATCATTTTCTCGGCGGCCGCATATTCAGCCTTGGACCAGGCAAAACCCTCGGCATCCTTCTGACGCTCTTCAGGGTTATCGAGGTAATTATAAAGTTCGGCCAGGTTCCCTTTGCGCACCAGCTTGGGGATTTCTTTCTCAAGATCCTTACGCTTGTTGCGGTTCTGATAGCTGTTGATGACGGGCCCCATGAGCGCGCCAACCCAACCTGCCAAGCCGTAAAGCGCTTCAGGACCCAAGCGCCACTGCACAATGGCGAGCACGCTCAGCATGCCGATGGTGGCGCGGTCGGGACGCGGGTCGTTCATGGAATCGATCTGCGAACCGGTGCCCTTGGCATAGCGCGCACGCAAGAAGGCTGCCACATGGCGATCCACCGGCCACAACTTCGTATTGGCATTTTTAGCTGAAGCATCCAGGGCCGGCAGCACGCCCTTCACTTCCATGACGTACTGATTTTCGATCAGCGGACTCATACAAGGCTGCCATTCGTTCAATTCGTATACGCAGCGTTCAATGCCCGCACCCGAGTTCGGGTCCTTGAGGTAATTCTTCAGATCGCGGAAGACGGTTTCATACTGCTGATTATCGGCGGCGATTTTGCCGGCTTGCGCACCCAACCAATGCCGCCAAAGTTCGCGATTGATGAAATCCGAGAACGGCTGAAGCTTTTGTTTGCGCAGCATCGCGATGGCCAACGCCTGACCGAAACCTTCGATGAAGCAGCGGAAATCGCGGAAACGGATCGGCGCTTTGGGGTCCATCAGCATCAGCACGCGTGCGACAATCACATCATCGGTGTCGCCCTTGTTGCCGCCCATCATTGACATGGCGCCGGTGCTTTTGATGGCTGAATCGATGCCGTCGGCCAGTTCGTTGATCTCGTGGCCGCGCCTGATCCAGATTTCCAGCGTGCCGTCCGAGATGATACTGATCGCCTTTTCCCAGTTCTGGTACATGGCGTAGGACAACGGACGGATCGAATGGAATTCCTGATCAGCGAAACGGATCGGACGTTGCGCCGCCGATTCAGCTTTAGCTTGGATCGGCGTTAGACGCTTACCATTGAGCCAAAGGTCGATGTTGGTCGCCGCCCAACGCTGTTCGGTGTCGTCCGTCAGCAGTCCGCGCAAACATTCGATCTGCGCCACCGGCATGCGTTCGTCGCCCACCAGCGCAGCGTAAGACCCCGTTTGGATTTTGCGCCGAATAATTTCCGCGTCGGGCACGCCCTGCAAAGGATTGCGGCCGATGGCGAGCATCAGCACTGTCGCACCGAAGGCATACATGTCGTCGGCATGGGTGCCGCCGCCGCGACCGGACGGATTGGCCATGCCGGATTCAATGGTCTCCAGCACAACCGGCTGATCGTGAGCTGCCACCGAAGTCACGCAATCGCCCAGCACGATCTTGGTGCGCTGCTCGTCCATGTAATAAAGATTGTCGGGACGGATGGCGCGGTGCGCGATGCCCTTTAACCCCAGCTCTACCAATCCATCGGCGATGGGCTTGATGATAGCGCGCGCGAACTGGTGATCGGGAACACGCTTGAAGGTCGACGCCATCGTGTCCATCACGCGGCCACCAAGCGGCCGATGATAAATGACGATCACGCACTTACGATCGGCAAGCGGCCATTCGGCCACGCCCCAATCGACCATGTGCAACACGGCGGGAATTTCCAAACCCTTCAAGATGCGCATCACGCTCACGCGCGTCGGCATCTCGGGTTTGCAGACTAGGGCATACAGCGGCCGGCCCTCTTGCTTGCGGTCTACGACCTCGTAGGCCAAAGCATTCGGCATATCGAGCGCGGGGATTGGCCGGTCGCAATACAGCGTGAAGCGATCGCGCACGACAATGAAGCTGCCGCTCGCGGACGACTGCGGTGTGGGTGGCGGCGTTGGTGTTGGAGCGGGTGCAGTAGCTGACGATGACGCTACGGGTGCGGCCGCTGGAGCAGCCGCAACTGAAACGAGCGTCGGGGCCGCGGCAGCACGAGGTTGTGCTGGCGGCTGTCTGAGGTCCGTAGCCGCTTCGGCCATGGCGCAACAGTCCTAAAAAATCGAGACAGGCTTCTGCCGGTCCTGGGGCGCATTGTACGGGACCCAAAAGGCCAGCACAACGCTGATAACTCAGCCGATTTGGCCGATTTTTAACATTTGGGGCCCCCGAAGGTTAATAAAACGGCCGTCAGGGTCGCTAAACCCATCCCTAATCCAGGAACGGGTCCCGGACCAAAATGGTGTCATCGCGCTCGGGGCTGGTCGACAAAAGCGCCACCGGTGCTTCGATCAGTTCTTCGATTCTGCGGATGTACTTGATGGCTTCCGCCGGCAATTGCGCCCAGCTGCGCGCACCCTGCGTCGAGCAATTCCAGCCGGTCATGGTTTCATAAACCGGTGTCACTGCCGCCTGCTCCGCCATCGCCGACGGGAAGCGATTGATGAGCGTGCCGTTCAAGTCATAGCCCACGCAGACTTTAATTTCGGTCAACGTGTCGAGCACATCAAGCTTGGTGAGCGCGATCCCGGTAATGCCGCCGACCTTAATGGCCTGGCGCACCATGACCGAATCAAACCAACCGCAACGACGCTTGCGCCCCGTAACGGTGCCGAACTCGTGACCGCGTTCACCCAGCAACTGACCGACATTGTCGGTGAGTTCCGTCGGGAACGGACCGGAGCCTACGCGCGTGGTGTAAGCTTTGGTGATGCCGAGCACATAACCGACAGCGCCCGGACCAATACCCGAACCCGCCGCAGCCTGACCTGACACAGTGTTGGACGACGTGACGTACGGATAGGTGCCGTGATCGACGTCGAGCATCGCACCTTGCGCGCCTTCGAACAGGATGCGCTTACGGTCACGGCGTGCGTCGGCCATGATTTCCCACACCGGCACGGCGTAAGGCAAAATCTTCGGCGCGATTTCTTTGATTTGCGCGATCAGTTCCGCGCCATCCACCTCCGGCTGACCGATGCCGCGATAGAGCGCATTGTGATGCACCAGCATGCGCTCGACCTTGTAGGCAATGGTCGCGTCGTCGGTCAGATCGCACACGCGCAACGCACGGCGCGCGACTTTGTCTTCGTAAGCAGGACCGATGCCGCGACCGGTCGTGCCGATCTGGCCAGCGCCGGCAGCGGTTTCGCGCGATTGGTCGAGGCGTTTGTGCAGCGGCAGGATCAGCGCAGCGTTGTCGGCCAATTTCAAAATCTCTGGCGTGATCTTTACGCCCAGATCGCCGACGCGCTTGATTTCATCGAGCAGCGCCCAAGGATCGACAACTACGCCGTTACCTATGATCGATGGCTTACCGCGCACTACGCCCGAAGGCAGCAGCGAGAGTTTGTAAGTCTTGCCGTCGATGACCAGCGTGTGGCCGGCGTTATGGCCGCCCTGGAAACGCACCACCATATCGGCGCGCTCAGAAAGCCAATCAACGATCTTGCCTTTACCCTCGTCACCCCATTGGGAGCCGACGACCGCTACGTTACCCATGACCTACGTTGTCCTTTTAAGCTTTAATTTCTTGTACTGCGTCGCCCGCAAGCACGTGCGTACAGCCCAAACGTTTTGCTTCCATTGCGTCGTCGGTGGCCTTTGCGAGACCTGCAACGACACTCCATCCTTTTGCCTGCCATGCGGCAACAACACTACGCGGCGTGCCAAGCGGCGCGAATAACGCGCGGGCCGCCGCCGGACGCGGCACAACGGACAACAAGGCGTCGACAAAGAACGTGGCCCCCGTCGCCGGTTCAGCGCTGCCTAATGCATAACGCCCGCCGCGACCCAGCTCGCGCTGCGAGCCGCGCGCGAAGATCGAGAACGTCACGCCGGTGTGATACTCAAAGCCACGATTTTCCACGGCGTCCACAGTCAGCGCGAGATTGGGCGCAGCTTTGCGCACCGCTTCGGCCACATTTACCAGGCCCTGCCATTCGGCCTTGGCCGCCGCAGGGAGCGTAACTTTGCTCAGGCGCGCTTGCGCTGCTTCAAACGGTCCTGATGCCTCGACAAGCGCCGTAAGCAGCGCCCCTGCACTTCCGCCGGCGGCTTTGATCTCAGCAACGTCTTTGTGATCGAGGGCCGCGCGCAAACGCTCGGCGTCGTCGGCTTTATGTGCAGCCAGGATTGCGGGCACCAACGTCGGAAGGCCCAGGTCGATGCTGACACCTTCAACACCCAAAGCCTGCAAGGCTTCGGCGACGACGAGAATGGCTTCGGCATCGGCCGCACCGGCTTCGGCGCCGATCAACTCAAATCCAGCCTGTGAGAATTGGCGTTCGGGTTCCAGCTGGCTGCCCTTCACGCGCAGCACTTGGCCCGCGTACATCAGGCGTAAGGGACGCGGCGCGCCGGCCAGGCGTGTGGCGGCGATGCGGGCGATCTGGGTGGTGATGTCGGTGCGCACGCCCAGCATCCGGTGAGACACCGGATCGAGCATGCGGAAAATGCGCGCCCCCATGGCCTTGCCCACACCGGACAGCAGCGTTTCTTCAAACTCCACCAGCGGCGGCTTCACCAGCGTATAGCCGTTGGCGGCGAAGCTGTTCTTGAGCCGATTGATAACCTCGGACTCAAAGCCAGCATCCGGGGCCAACACATCGCGCAGGCCTTCGGGCAGCAGTGTTCTAGAGGTGGTATCGCTCATGACGGCGTGGCCTGGGGTGGAAATGGGTCACAACTTGGGGGCAGATCGCAAACGCGCGGTTATACGCCCCCCGCTGCCACTCAACAAGAGTAAGCAGGCGGCAATAAACAGTGGTTAATCAATGTGTTCGCCAGAATTCAGCGCCCGGTTTTGCGGCTGGGTACGTGAAGGCGGCTCGAATCATAAACTTCCTGGGCGCGTTTCTTGTCGCGGGCGGCAAATGCGAAAACCGCCAGAACGCCAAAGGCGGCGATCCCAAGCAACGGCGCCACCGCCTGGAGGAGCGGCTGCCCCTCATAGTTAACCTGAAATATCCCGACAATCACAACGCCGGCCACAATGCCAAGGCGCGTGCGTACGGCCACGCGGATTTTGAGAAGGTCCGCGTTGTAGTTGCTTTCGGCCCGCTTGAGTTCAAGCACCATGACCCAAGATTAGCGCGAGACACCGGCGATTTCCATCGCCGGTGTGGGGTCAGCTTCTTAGAAAGCCAGGCTTTGCGCCTGCTTCACATGCGGCAAGGCCTTGACCTTACCCAGCAGTTCGTCGCTCACAGCTTGGTCGAGCTGCAACAGCGCAATGGCGTCGCCGCCGCTCTTGGACCGGCCCAGGTGGAACGAGGCGATGTTCACACCCGCCTGCCCCAAGGTCGTACCCAACGCACCGATGAAGCCCGGCTTGTCGGTGTTGGTGACGTAAAGCATATGCGGGCCGACTTCGGCTTCGATATGGATGGAATCGATATCCACCAGGCGCGGTGCATTGCCGCCGAACAAGGTACCAGACACGCTGGCGACACCCTTATCGGAGGTGACGGTCAGCGTCACAAGGGTTTGGTAGAAATCGTTCTGGTCGCGTTTGACTTCGGTGACCTTGATGTTGCGTTCACGGGCGATGGTCGGCGCATTGACCATGTTGACGCTTTCCATCAGCGGGCTAAGCAGGCCTTTGATCAAGATCGAGGTCAGCGGACGCGTGTTCAACGTCGCCACATGGCCGGAGTATTCGACGGTCACGGCTTTCAAGCCGTCTTGCACCAACTGGCCGGCAAAGCTGCCGAGTTCCTCGGCGAGTTTCATATAGGGGCGCAGCCTCGGCGCGTCTTCCGCCGACACCGACGCCATGTTGAGCGCGTTGGTGACAGCGCCCGACAACAGGTAATCGGAAATCTGTTCAGCGATTTGCAGCGCTACATTTTCTTGCGCTTCATTGGTCGAGGCGCCCAAGTGCGGCGTGCAGACCACCTTCTCCATGCCGAACAACGGATTGGCCTTGGCAGGTTCCTCTTCGAACACGTCGAGCGCAGCACCAGCCACTTGACCGCTTTCAATGGCGACTTTCAGATCGGCTTCGTTGACCAGACCACCGCGCGCGCAGTTGATGATGCGCACGCCCTTTTTCATTTTCGCAAAGGACTTCGCGCTGATAATGCCGCGCGTGTTGTCGGTGAGTGGTGTGTGCAACGTGATGAAATCGGACCGAGTGAAGATGGTATCCAGCTCCGCCTTCTCGACACCCAGATCTTTCGCGCGTTCTTCCGAAAGGTACGGATCGTAAGCCAGCACTTTCATCTTCAGGCCGAGCGCGCGGTCGGCGACGATGGAGCCGATGTTGCCGCAGCCGATGACGCCGAGGGTCTTGCCGTAAAGCTCGACGCCCATGAACTTGTTCTTCTCCCATTTACCGGCGTGGGTCGACGCACTCGCCGTCGGAATGTCGCGGGCCAGCGCCATCATCATGGAGATGGCGTGCTCAGCAGTCGTGATGGCATTGCCGAAGGGCGTGTTCATGACCACGACGCCGCGCGACGTGGCGGCTTCGATGTCGACGTTGTCCACGCCGATACCCGCGCGGCCGACGACTTTCAAATTCGGCGCAGCGGCCAGAACGGCAGCGGTGACCTTGGTGTTCGAACGGATCGCGAGGCCGTCATAGTCCTTAATGATGGCCAGCAGTTCTTCCGTCTTGAGGCTGGTTTTGACATCGACCTCGATACCGCGATTTTTGAAAATCTCGACGGCGGCGGCGCTCAGCTTGTCGCTGATCAGGACTTTAGGTTTGGACACGGTGAAGACCCCTTCTATTGGCGGACTTTTCTATATAGCCGCCGCATCTATTTCAAGCCGTTCTAGCCTTAGAAAATCGCCGTTCTAGCCTTAGAAAATCGCCCTTCTAGGCCCACAATCACGAGAGCGGTCCAAATGAAACCGAAGGCAATCAGGTCGATTTGCGTAAAGGCTTCATGGAAGCCGAAGACCGCCATCAGCAAGGTGATGGTGGGAGCTAAATATTGCAGGAAACCCAGGGTGGTCATGCTGACGCGCCGGGCCCCGGCCGCGAACATGGCCAGCGGAATGGCGGTGGTCGGCCCTGCCCCAATCAGCAGCAGGTCTTTCAGGGGGGTATCCAGCGAGAACGCACCCACACCCTGCGCCTGCCACCACAGGACAAAGCCCAAGGCGAACGGAAACAGCAGCAGCGTTTCAACCAACAGGCCGTCGAGGGCCGCCACAGGGGCGCGCTTGCGCAGGTAGCCGTAGATGCCAAAACTTATCGCCAAAGCCGGCGCGATCCACGGGAAATGCCCCAAGGACCAGAGCTGCAAAATCAAGGCGACGCTCGCGAGGCCGATACAGAAGAGCCGCAGCTTTGAAATGTGCTCGCGGAAGAACACAAAGCCCAAAGCGAACGACACCAACGGCGTCATGTAGTAGCCGAGGCTGGACTCAACCAACTGGTTGGTCTCGACGCAATAGATGTAGATCGCCCAGTTGCCGCTGATGAGCATGCTGGTGATCGCAAGCGTACCCAACGTGCTGGGCGTGCGCATGATCGCGAGCACACGGCCCAGGTTTCCGCGGAATGCTGTGACGGCGGCCACGAACACCGCCGACCACACCACGCGCTGCACGGTGATTTGGAACGACGGCACGTCGCCCAAAAGCCGCCAGTAAATCGGCATGATTCCCCAGATCGTATACGCAGCCGCGGAATAGATTATGCCCGCGCGCGATTCGTCTTGGGGCGCTTCGCTCACGCTGCCGTTTGCGCCTCAGCGTAAGCCCAGGAGAGCCAGGGCATCAGCTTTTCAAGGTCGGAGGTGTCAACCGTGGCACCACCCCAAATGCGCAAGCCCGGAGGCGCATCGCGGTAAGCACCGATATCAACCGCAACGCCTTCGGCTTCGAGCAGGCTCGCCATTTTCTTGGCGACTTCGGTCTGCTTTTCCGTGCTGCCGGCTTTCGGCAGTGTCACGCAGATCGAAGTGCACGAACGGATGTCGGCTTTCTCGGCGAGGAAGGCGATCCAATCGTTCTTGGCAACGAAATCACTGAGGACTTTCAGGTTGGCTTCCGAGCGCGCGATGAGGCCCTTCAAGCCGCCGACGCTTTCAGCCCAATTGAGGCCGTCCACCGCGTCTTCCACGCAAAGCATGGAGACGGTGTTGATGGTGTCGCCTTCGAAGATGCCTTCGCTCAATTTGCCTTTGGACGTCAGGCGGAAAATCTTCGGCATGGGCCACGGCGGTGTGTAGCTTTCCAGGCGCTCAACGGCGCGCGGGCTAATGATCAGCATGCCATGCTGCGCTTCGCCGCCCAGCACTTTCTGCCAGGAGTAGGTGACGACATCAAGCTTATCCCAGGGCATGTCCATGGCGAACACGGCCGAAGTGGCGTCGCAAATCGTCAAGCCTTTGCGGTCCGACGGAATCCAATTGCCGTTGGGTACGCGCACGCCGGATGTCGTGCCGTTCCAGGTGAAGACCACATCGTGATCGAAATTCACTTGGGTAAGATCGGGCAGCTTGCCGTAATCGGATTTAATATTGCGGGCGTCTTTCAGCTTCAGCTGCTTCACGACGTCGGTGACCCAACCTTCGCCGAAGCTTTCCCACGACAGCATATCCACCGGACGCGCACCCAGCGTATGCCACAGCATCATTTCAACAGCGCCGGTATCGGACGCCGGAACGATCGCGATCCGGTAGTCAGCCGGCACGCCCAAGATGGCGCGGGTTTTGTCGATCACCTGCTTGATGCGGGCTTTCGCCGGCTTCGCGCGGTGAGAACGGCCCACCAGGGCGCCCTTCAAAGCATCGAGAGTCCAGCCGGGACGCTTGGCGCAAGGACCGGAAGAAAACTGGTTACGCGCCGGTTTGACCGACGGCTTGGCATTCGCTGACATGGGGAGCTTGATCCTGTGGAGGGCCTGAAAGGGGGCGGAGTTTAGGAACCGTTCCCATGCCCGTCAATGCGCCTGAAACCCGCAGGATTCTGCGGTTTTTTGGCTTATTTGGCGGGGCTGAAAGGCCCGACCGTATGGCCGTGGTTCAGGGGTCCGTGCCCCTGCCCCAAACCCGGTGCGGTTTGCATGGCTTTGCGCACATAGGCCCGCGCGCGGGCGACCGCATCAGGCAAGGACATTTTGTCGGCCAGGCCCGCCGCGATGGCCGAAGCCAACGTGCAGCCAGTGCCGTGGGTGGCAGCGGTCTCCAGGCGGCTGTCTTCGAAACGCATGATGTCGGTGGCGGTGATCAGAAGATCAACGACGCGTGGCCCTTCCAGATGACCACCCTTTAGAAGAACTGCGTGCGCGCCAAGTTTGCGCAGCGCCGGTATTGCCGCATCCATATCATCAACGGTCTTGATGCGGCGCCCCGTAAGCGCTTCAGCTTCCGGCAGGTTGGGCGTGATGAGCGCAGCACCGCGCACGAGATGTTCGATCAAGGCTGTCGCTGCATCTTCGTGCAACAACGCATGGCCACCTTTGGCGCGCATCACCGGATCGACGACGCGGGGAATGTTTGGCCCCGACTTTTTCAAAGCTTCACTCACCGCTGCGATGATCGGTACCGACGCCAACATGCCGGTCTTGATGACATCCGCGCCGATGTCTTCCAGCACAGCAGCGATTTGTGCGGCCACCGCATCCGTCGGCACTTCATGAACGCCGCGCACACCCAGCGTATTTTGAACGGTGATGGCGGTAACGGCCGTCATGGCATAGCCGCCCAGCGCCGTAACGGTTTTGATGTCGGCTTGAATCCCCGCGCCACCGCCGGAGTCAGAACCCGCAATGATGAGAACGCGACCTATCATCTATGCCGCCGCCGCCTCGGTCGGGGCCAGAACATCCATTCCTTCCGGCGGATCGGGAAGGAACGTCGCCCAGATTCCGAAACCGAGCAGGAGGGCACCAACCGCTATCCACGCCATATTCGCCTTAGTGAAATGGGCATTGCGGTCGAAATTCAGATTCTGAGATTCATTTGCGCGATTGGCCGCTATCTGCGCCGGAATCAGAAATGCAAACGTAAAGAGGGACACGAGAAAATAAGGATCCGGCAGGTGATTAAAATACAAAGAGCCTATGATGTAACCCGCCGTCGACCAACCCGGGTAACTCCGCGCTCCAGTTGGGCCGGCTATTTTTTGAATTCTGGAAAACAGACTGTAGCAGAAAATAAATACAAATATCGTGCGCGCAGTAGGATTGATGTCGAGGTTTTCCCGCCACCTCAATGCCTGCCAGTGCTTGAAAAACCAATAGAGCTGATAGAGCCCAAACGTAAAGAACGACATAACTGCGAGTTTGAAAACCGATATCGAAAAAAGCGGCTCAATCTCGGTATTGTTCTCGACCGCCAAAACTGCGTCCGGCGGCGACTCAGTCATTACGCCGCCGCCTTCGTGATTACCGCCGACAATTCCGCCACAACCGTATCGACTTCCTTGGCGTCGTCACCTTCGGCCATGATGCGGATCAAAGGTTCGGTGCCTGACTTGCGGATCACCAATCTGCCACGGCCGCTTAGGCGTTTTTCAACAGCTGCGATGGCGGACTGCACGGCTTCCAGCTTCAAAACCGCATCAGCGTTTGCGCCGCTCCCGAGTTTTACGTTGCGCAACAGCTGTGGCACGGGTTTGAACAAACGTAGGGTTTCGCTGGCGGGTTTGCCGTTTTCAACAAGCGCCGCCAAAACCTGCAGCGCTGCGATGACGCCGTCGCCGGTGGTGGCGTGCTGGCCCATGATGATGTGGCCCGACTGCTCGCCGCCGAGGTTGTAGCCGCCTTCGCGCATCTGCTCGACCACATAGCGGTCGCCGACTTTGGTGCGCAGAAGTTTGATGTCCTGTGCCTGCAGGTAACGTTCCAGGCCCAAGTTGCTCATGACCGTCGAGACCACCGCGCCGCCTTCAAGCTGCTTGCTGCGCTGGAGGTGCTGCGCGATCAAGGCCAGCACCTGGTCGCCGTCAACCATCTCGCCGCGCTCGTCGCAGAACAGAACACGGTCGGCGTCGCCGTCGAGGGCCAGACCCAAGTGCGCGCGATAAAGCGGCACCAGCTCCTGCATGCGCTGCGGATACAGCGAACCGCATTCGCGGTTGATGTTGAAGCCATCGGGTTCAACACCGACTTTGATAACTTCCGCGCCTAGTTCCCAAAATACCGTTGGCGCCACTTTGTAGGCCGCGCCATTGGCGCAATCGACCACGATGCGAAGGCCATCCAAACGCACACCGCGCGGAAATGTGGTCTTGGCATATTCGATGTAGCGACCGGCGGCGTCTTCCAGGCGTTTGGCGCGGCCCAAGCTAGGTGCTGCGATACGCGCTTCACCCAGATCGCTGCCCATCATAGCTTCGATCTCGGCTTCAAGGGCGTCGGAGAGTTTGTAGCCGTCGGGACCAAACAACTTGATGCCGTTATCCTCGAACGGATTGTGCGAGGCCGAAATCATCACACCCAAATCGCAGCGCATGGAGCGCGTGAGCATGGCAATGGCCGGTGTGGGGATCGGGCCTACGAGAATTACGTCCATGCCGACCGAGACAAACCCCGCCACCAAGGCCGGTTCCAACATGTAACCCGACAGGCGCGTGTCTTTGCCGATCACCACCGTGTGCCGGTGATTGCCGCGCGTAAAACGCCGCCCCGCCGCCACGCCAAGGCGCATGATCGTTTCGGCGGTCATGGGTTCAGTATTGGCAAGGCCGCGGACGCCGTCGGTGCCGAACAGTTTGCGACCAGTCATAAGGTCTCCAGAGGAAGGGGCTTGGCGGGTAGTTTTGAGCTTTCGTACATATGGAATCAAGTGCGGGCTAATTAGTTCCCGTTATTAAAGCGAGCCGCTACCACTAAGGCCTGACGAGTCTCAGGCACGTCGTGAACTCTCAGGATCTGCGCCCCCTGGGCCACGGCATGCAAAGCTGCTGCCAAGGAACCGGGCAACCGGTCTTGGGCGAGCTCGCCCTTACTCATGCGGCCGATGAAGCCTTTGCGAGATGCCCCAAAAGCCACGGCGCAGCCAAGACCCCGGAACATGGCGAGGTGATCCATAATGGCGGCATTGTGTACGTCGGTTTTGCCGAAGCCGAGGCCCGGGTCGATGGCTATGCGCGACTTGGGAATGCCGGCGGCGACACAGGCTGCAACGCGTTCGGCCAAGAACCCCGCAATATCCCCCGGCGCCCACACATAGCGTGGATCGTTTTGCATGGTCTGCGGAGTGCCCTGCATATGCATGAGGATCACCGCGACATTGCCGCGCGCGGCGATCTCCAACGCCTTTTCGTCTTTGAGAGCCGTGATATCGTTGACGATCGCGGCCCCGGCTGAAATGGCTTCCGTCATCACACCGACGTGCCGCGTGTCGATGGACACTTTAATGCCGCGCGCGACCAATGTACTCACGACCGGAATTGTCCGCGCGATTTCTTCCGTCACACTTACGGGTTTAGCGCCCGGACGTGTGGACTCACCCCCCACGTCGATGATCGCAGCCCCCGCCTCGACCATGGCGAGGCCGTGCGCAATCGCAGCCTCGTGAGGCCAGTGCTGGCCACAGTCGGAGAAACTATCGGGCGTGACATTCAGCACGCCCATGAGGACGGGCTTCGTGATGTCGAAGCCAGTAAATGCGGGCTGCGCCCCTAACACCGCCATCTGCGCTTCGATAGACGCCCGGATATGCGACGGGATCGAACGCGCATCTTTGTCATAGGCCGCCCGTACAATCGCACCCAAGCGCGTATAAGTGCCGTTCTCGAAGGTCGACACTTCCATGGCGCCGTAAGCCATATCCGCACCCAACGGCCACGCCCACTTCGCGGCAACGGCTTCCGTTGCCGCCTTGCCGGAAAGCAGCGCGCGCGGCGTGATGTAGGCTTGGATCGGTGGTTGCTTTTTGAACATGCCGAAACATACGACGGACGGAGGAATGAAACGACCCCCTCCTAACCTCCCCCTTTCAGGGGGAGGAACTCCTTTTTATTCCCTCCCCTGCAAGGGGAGGGTCAGGGAGGGGTCGTTCCTTTATCCACAAACAAAAACCCCGCCTTTTGAGGCGGGGTTCATGTTAGTTCGCTAAAGCTATTCCCTATGCGCCGGGCTGTGGCGCGGGGTCTTGGCCGAAGGGCGGACGTCCGGCTGGCGCGCCTGAGGGCGGCACTGAGGAACGGCGGCCCGGTTCGCGCGGACGCGGCGGGTTCTTCTCCTTGTCGATCTTCTCGCCGCGTAGCAGCGCTTCGATTTCTTCGCGGCTCAGGGTTTCGTGCTCGAGCAGGCCCTGCGCGATGATTTCCAGCTGCTCGCGATGATCCTCAAGGATCTTGCGCGCGGTCGCTTCACCGTGCTCGACGAACTTACGCACTTCTTCATCGATCAAACCGGCGGTGGCGTCAGACACGTTTTTAGTCTGCGTCACCGAATGGCCCAGGAAGACTTCGCCCTGGTTGTCGGTGTAACGCAGCGGTCCAAGCTTCTCTGAGAAGCCGTACTCGGTGACCATCTTGCGCGCGATGTCGGTAGCGCGGCGGATGTCGTCCGACGCACCGGTGGTCACGCGGTCCATACCAAAGGTCATTTCTTCGGCGACACGGCCGCCGAACAAGCTGGCCAGCTGGGCCTGCAGTTCGATCTTAGACATGCTGTACTTGTCGCGTTCCGGCAGGAACATCGTCACACCCAGCGCACGGCCGCGCGGAATGATGGTGACCTTGTGCAAAGGCTCATGGCTCGGCACATGCAGCATGACGAGCGCGTGGCCGCCTTCGTGATACGCGGTCAGCTTCTTCTCGTCTTCGGACATGACCATGGAGCGGCGTTCCGCACCCATCAGCACTTTGTCTTTAGCTTCTTCGAATTCCTGCATGCCCAAGACGCGCTTGGCTTTACGCGCGGCCAGCAACGCGGCTTCGTTCACCAGGTTCGCGAGATCGGCGCCTGAGAACCCAGGCGTACCGCGCGCGATAACTTTCAAGTCGACGTCAGAGCCCAACGGCGTCTTCTTGCTGTGAACCTGCAAGATGCGCTCGCGGCCGACGATGTCGGGGTTCGGCACCACGACCTGACGGTCGAAGCGGCCCGGACGCAACAGCGCCGGATCGAGAACGTCGGGACGGTTGGTGGCGGCGATCAGAATAACGCCTTCGTTGGCTTCGAAGCCATCCATCTCGACCAGCAACTGGTTCAAGGTCTGTTCGC
The DNA here is from genome assembly GCA_947476895.1 of Fidelibacterota bacterium. Taxonomy (GTDB): domain Bacteria; phylum Pseudomonadota; class Alphaproteobacteria; order Rhodospirillales; family Rhodospirillaceae; genus SHVO01. Next base: position 54,144 of record CANJRX010000009.1, read on the forward strand.
GTTCGTCGTTACCGCCGCCGAGACCAGCGCCGCGATGACGGCCGACCGCATCGATTTCGTCGATGAAGATAATGCACGGCGCGTTCTTCTTGCCCTGCTCGAACATGTCGCGCACACGAGATGCGCCAACGCCGACGAACATTTCAACGAAGTCAGAGCCCGAGATGGTGAAGAACGGCACGTTGGCTTCACCGGCGATGGAGCGCGCCAGCAGCGTCTTACCGGTACCCGGAGGACCAACCAGCAGCACGCCCTTGGGGATTTTGCCGCCCAGGCGCTGGAACTTCTGCGGGTCGCGCAAGAATTCGACGATTTCTTCTAATTCTTGTTTGGCTTCTTCTACGCCCGCCACGTCATCAAACGTGACGCGGCCCTGCTTTTCCGTCAGCAGCTTGGCGCGAGACTTGCCAAAGCCCATGGCTTTGCCGCCGCCGCCCTGCATCTGGCGCATGAAGAAGATCCATACGCCGATCAAAAGCAGCATCGGGAACCAGGACACGATGATGCCCCAGAACGACAGTTCGTTGTCGGTACGCGGAACGGCTTTGATGGTGACGTTATGCTCGCGCAGGCTCGGGACCAGGGTGGGGTCTTCCGGTGCATAGGTGCGGAAATCGCCGCCCGACTTGAACGAGCCGGAGATATTCGGACCTTGGATGGTGACGTCTTGAATGTCGCTGCGCTCGACCGCGGCCATGAAATCGGAGAAATAAATCTCCTTGCTGGCGCCCTGTCGCGCTCCACCCTGGAACAGGTTGAACAGCGCAACGACGCAGACCAGGATAATGGCCCACAGCATGAGATTACGGCTGATATTCAAGTCGGTCCCCTAACAAGATGGACGGGTTGAAAAGCACAGTTTGGAATGGTTAAGACCTAAATAGTGCGCCAAAGCGCCAAAGCAAGCAAAGCGTTTATAACCCTAGATAGTTACGACACTTTTCAGTGTCACAATTTGGCATCACCGCTTGTTCTGCAGGCTTTTTCCTCAGAAATGCTAGTCAGTCCAAGGCGAAAGCCCGCCAATTCCGCCACGTCGCCGCGCGTAAAGCCCACATGAGGCAGTGCTGCGAGACCATTAGCGTCGAATAACGCGGGTAATGTGACACGCACGCGGGCGGGAATATCGTCCAGCCTCGCCCGCTCGATGTCTGACAAAGCTGTCAGATCGGCGGTGGCGCCCAACCGCGAAATCGTGAAATCCGGCGCGGCGTTCGAGACGGCCAAGCTCAGTTTAAAGCGGCCATCCCAGATGACTGAGGTATTGGCCTCAAGCGTCGTGTCCTCGGTGATTTGGGCCGCCTCGCGGCTGATAACCACATCACCGCCATCGCGGGCAATGAAGCATCCGTGCAAGGTCGCATCGGCCCAGGGGCCGGAAGTCATGCGGCCGTAGAGGCGCGTGAGGCTTTCAAAGCGCGGGCCATAGGCCTGTCCACCAGCAGCCGTCAGAAGGCGCGAAAGTGCCCTGAGCGCGATTTCCTCGGGCGCGGCGAGAATGTCAGCGAGCGACAGGCGCGTAACGCCGTAAGCATCCCATGAACCCTTCGCGAGTAGCGCAGCAACGGCATAATCCAGCGCCGCCCTCGCCCGCTGCAAATGTCCGATTGTGGCTAGGAGGCGGTCGCGGGTCAGACCTTCGCGTTCCAACAGCTCTTGCGCCTGGCGGAAGCGCACACGCGTGCTGGCAGCGCTTTCATTGGACGGATCTTCGATCCACGGCTGATCCATCTCGCGGCAGGCGTCGAGCAATTGCGCCTTGGTGAAACCCAACAGCGGACGGGACACGACAATTCCATCTCTCACGACCGTGGGCGCCATAGCCGCAAGGCCGTCGACACCGCTGCCGCGCGAAAGCCGCAGCAGAAAAGTCTCAACCTGATCGTCGGCATGATGCGCCACAAACAGATGCGAGCAGCCGTTGGCCGAGCACCAGTCGGTCATCAAGCCGTAGCGCGCTTCGCGTGCAGCACTTTGGGCGCTGCGTGTCAGCGTGCGCGCATGAGGACCGTCGTTCCAGGCGAGAACCGTGTGCGGAATGTCATGAAGATCAAGCCACGCACCCACTTGCTGCGCCTCAACAGCGGCAGCATCGCGCAAGCGGTGATCAACCGTCAGGGCCTGCACAAAAACTTTATTGGGAATTGCCCAGGCCGCCAGCAAACGCGCGAGCGCCATGCTGTCGCCGCCGCCGGAGACGGCTACAGCAACGCGCGCACCGGGCATGAGACGAAAGCCGGCCATGGCCGCAGAAAACTGCGCGGCAATATTTACGGGTTGATGTTTTGGGTGCGACTGCACCGCTACTTACACTTGAGGCGCGTGCGCTCGGTCTTGGCCGACGCAAGCACCGTATCGGCCGCATCGGGATAATCCTTCGCAATGCGGCTCAAAGCGGTGCAAGCGCCTTGGGTCTGATTGAGCTTGGCCATGGACATGCCCAACTTCAGCAAATTATCCGGGCCTTTGTTGGTCTTGGGATAATTCTGGTAGCCGGCCATGAACTCCACCGCCGCCTGCTGGAAATCGCCGCGCACGTAATAGGTTTCGCCGAGCCAATATTGCGCATTGCCGGCCAGCGGATCTTTCGGGTGGCGTTTCAGGAAATCACGCAGCGTGGTTTCAGCGTGCGGATAATCCTGGCGCTTCAAGAATTCAAACGCGAAGTCGTACTGCGCTTTCGGTGTGCCTTCGGGCAAGGACACTGCAGCACCGGCGGGCGCTAAGGCCACTTGGCTCGATGTCACGGGACCGGCGCCAGGCGCTGCTTTCGGCGCCATCTGTTGCGGCGGCGGTTCGGGTGCTGCCGGCGGCGGCGTTTGCGGTCCATTGGGATCAGCCGCCAAAGGTTTTCCGTTCGCATCGGTGCGGATGACGAAACCGCCACCAGGCGCAACGGCTTCAGCGGAAGCTGCCGCTGCGGGCACTTGTGTTGGTGCTGCTGACGGAGTGGCCGGCGCAGGTGTAACCGGAGTGGAACGCGGGAGGCGCATCGGCTGCGAAAGCGGATCGTCCGCCGAGCGCACAATAGCGACGTCAGATGTCGTAGGTGCGGAAGGTGACGGAACCAGCTGGCCTTGCGGTCCGCCCGGGGGACCAGCGATCGGCGACGTTGATGACGGCGCGGGAGCTGTGGACGCAGCCGGCGTTTGCGCGGGCGGCATGTTGCCCAAACCCAGCGACTGCTCGATGCGGGCGAGACGCAAGGAAAGATCATCTTGCAGAACTTGAATCTGCTTGGCGGAGCGATCAGCGGTGAATTTGGTTTCTTCGATTTGGCCGGTCAGCTGTTCGACGCTGCGTTCAATAGCGAGGAGCCGCAGCGTGATGTCGCTGGCCCCTTCTTGCGCGGCTGCTGCCGTAGCGGGATCGCCCGGCTTTGCCGGCGTTTGCTTTTGAAGGCGCTGCAGATCCTGTTCGATCTTGGCGAGGCGGTTGGCAACCTCGCGGTCGCTTTGGGCATGAGCCGTACCGCTCAGCAAAACCAGGCCGAGTGCGGCCGCCGGAATGAATTTGAAAACCGAATGCATAAGCGCGCGCATCATCAATCCTTCAACGCTTGCCGTGAGAATCTTGGCGTAATGTTACGCTGAACCATTATCCAGGCAAGAATAAGGCGCATGCAACTGCCAGGCCTTAGCCTCACAGTCGCCATGCGCCTTTAAAAGCCGACACGGCTCCGGCTTAAAGCCGGAGCCGGTTGGATATCTTACTGAACGCTCGACAGGCCGCGACGATTCTTTGCGTAGCAAGCTTCGTCAGACGACACGCAGGTGGGGCGCTCTTTGCCGTACGAGATGGTCTTGATGCGGTTGGCGGTGACGCCTTCGGCGATCAGGAACTGGCGCACGGAGTTGGCACGGCGATCGCCGAGACCAAGGTTGTATTCGCGCGTACCGCGTTCGTCGGTGTGACCTTCAACCGTAAGGGTGCGGGCCGGATACTGCTTCAACCAATCAGCCTGGCCTTTGAGTTTGGCCTGCGAAGCGGCGTCCAGGTCGTACTTGTCGTAGCCGAAGTTGACCGTGTTGCCGACAACCGTGTTGAAATATTCGAGAGATTCACGGGCCGGACCAGACGGCGGCTGCGGAGCCGGCGCCGGTGTGGATGCGGCCGCAGCGGCCTTGGTTTCGACGGGCTTCTTAGCGCAGCCCGATACCATCATCGCAACAGAGACGACGACCAAGCCCAAAAAACGGAGTTTCATTATTATTCCCCTAGTGTTTAGTTACTTATCGATGCGCACTGAATTGGCGACCCAGCGATTGAGTCCAGTACAAATTCGCCCCTCTTTTACCAGTTAAATGCCAGGAATCAATAGCCTACCGCACCGCACTCTAACTTTCTGGACGGCAAAAGAGGCGGTTTTCCGCGCAATTTGGCTGGCTGTTACCCAAAAAACGCAGCAATTCCAAAGCCTAAGACCAGAAATCTCAGGAGCGTTGCTTAAACGCCTCAGCCCTATGAAGAAAGAGGTGGGCTTACGGCGACAGCGGCGACCACGCCGGGTCAGAAGCATCCTGCGGCGTGATAATTTCTCTTTGATTCTCGCCCGTTAGATCGATTGAGAACAGTTTGCTGGGGCCACGGTTCGGCGATTGGGCGTAGTACATCAGGACGCGCCCATTCGGCGCCCAGGTTGGTGCTTCCACCAAGAAGCCTTGAGCGAGCAGACGTTCGCCCGAGCCATCAGGCTTCATGACGCCAATATAAAAATTTCCATCTGTAGTGGCATAACGCGTGAATGCGATGAGATCACCGCGCGGCGACCAGATGGGTGTGCCGTAGCGTCCCCTGCCCTGGCCGAAGCTGATGCGCTGTTGATTCGAGCCATCGGCATTCATCACATAAATTTGTTGTGTACCCCCACGGTCCGACGCGAAGGTAATTTGATCGCCCTTCGGCGAATATGACGACGACGTATCGATGGCGGGATTATCCGTAAGGCGCGTCATTTTGCGCGAACGCAAATCCATCGTGTAGATGTCGGAGTTGCCGTTGAGCGCTGCCGAGAACGTAATTGCATTTCCGTCCGGCGCGAAACGCGGCGCATACGTCATGCCGGGGAAATCGCCCAGCACTTCTTGGCGACCCGTATCGATGTTGAACATGTACACGCGCGGCACGTTGCGGAAATACGAGAGATACGTGATCTCCGGTCCCGTCGGCGAAAAGCGCGGTGTCAGCACCAGCGCAGAGCCATCGGTGAGATAGCGGTGATTGGCGCCGTCCTGATCCATGATCGCAAGGCGCTTCACGCGGCTGATCGCAGGGCCGCTTTCAGCGATATAAACAATGCGCGTATCGAAATAGCCTGATTCACCAGTGATCGTGGAATAGATCAGGTCGGCAATCATGTGCGCGACACGACGCCAGTTGCCCTGGTCAGTGCCGTATCCTTTGCCTTCCATCTGCTGGCCGCCAAACACATCCCACAGACGGAATGCGATACGGATCTGGCCGTTGGGCTGCATGTCCACGGAACCCTGCACCAACGCCTGCGCAGCCAGTGTGCGCCAATCGGCAAAGCGCGGCTGCACGTCGAGCGACGAGAGTTCCTGCAGGAAGGCTTTTTGATCGAGGGGACGGAAAAGACCTGAACGCTCAAGGTCCTTGGCGATGACCTCGGCGACGTCTTTGCCCATCTGTTTCAGTTCGGGCGTATTACCGGGGAACAGCGGGATAGCAATCGGCATCGGCTCGACACGGCCGCGGGTAATGTCGATTTTCACCTGGGCGTAAGCGTGAGGGGCGCTGATGACAGCAGCCACAACCAAAGCACCGGCCCAGACAACACGCTTCAAAACAGTCCGCATCACGCCAATATTCATCAAGATCTATCCGTTTCCCGAGTTATAGCCTGCCAGCTTGTACAGCAATTGTGGCGATGGCGTGTCGACGTTGCAAGCCGACCTATTAACGATGTTGGGGTCTTAGTTGATCCGCCCTGCTTAATTGATTCGCCCTTGTGGCGAGAAGTTCATGTCGATTTCTTTAAACTGGTTGTAGCGCTCCGGCGAAATCGGAATGTTACCGCAGCCCAGGACCGCGTTACGGGCGGAATTGGCGAAGGTACGGAACGAAGAATCCACGAAATAGCGCGTCATATCGACGATCTGCGCCTGTTGCACCGACCCGTCCGGGTTGATGAACACTTTGATCTCGGCCGACAGGTTCTCGACGCCCTCTTTACCCGGATCGATACGCCAGCAGCCTTCGATATGACGACGGATAGCATCAAGCTCGGTCATGGACGCCCGGTCCGACACATTGGGTGCGATGTTATTTGTCGGCGGCGCGTCAGAGGGCTTCGCGTTCGGCTGCGGCTTCGGCGCGTTCTTCTGCATGTCCTTCAGCAGCTTTTGCAGCATGGCCACGTCGTCGGTCTTGCTGGGCGGCTTGGGCTTTGGTTTCGGCGGCGGCGGCTTGGGCTTCGGCGGATCCGGAACCTTTTCCGGCTCGGGCTTCGGCTCAGGCTTGGGTTCCGGTGGCGGCGGAATGACCTCGGCCGGCGGCGCTTCGGCGGCTGGGATCGGCTTCGGCGGTTCAGGTGCAACCGGCTGCGGATCGGGTATCGGATCAGGGGCCGGCGGCGGCGCAGCCGATGTGATGTCTTCGATCGGTACCAAGTCGACGATCAAGGGCGGTATTTCGTGCGGCAGCTCGCGGTGCAGGAACGGAATGCCGAGCCAGGCCATCGCTAAAATGCCGCCGTGCAATAGCATCGACAGCGCATAGCCCTGCCCGATAAAGCGCCCGCCCGTGAAGCTGTCTTCAGCTACGGCGCGCTCGACCTTGCCGTCTTTTGGACGGTTCGATTTCATCGGTATATCGTTATCGCGCGACATCACAGCAGTAACGTGTCCTAAAAAATTAGCGCGGCTTGGCAGCGGCTCGTTTGGGTTCGGTGACGAAGGCGACTTGCGTGATGCCGGCAGCGGTGACGCCCGCCATGACATCCATCATCACGCCGTAAGCGACGTCTTTATCGCCCTTCACATAAACCCGGATCTGCGGATTGGCTTCGCGGACCGCAGAGAGTCGTCCGATCAACGTCTCAAGATCCAACGTGACCGCATCCTGCTTCACGGCGTTCAGCGTAATCGTGCCGTCTTTCTGAACCGTCAGCGTGAGGGCGGTGTTGTCTTGCGGCAGTGAACGCGTGCGCGCGGTCTGCGGCAGGTTGACGTTGACGCCTGTGGTCAGCAGCGGCGCGGTGACGATAAAGATCACGAGCAGCACCAACATCACGTCGACCATCGGCGTGACGTTGATTTCGGCGACCGGTGCAAACGCTCTGCGGCTGGTCTTGGCGCCTGAAGATGGTTTGATAAAGGATGCCATTATTTTGTGTCCAGCTGACGCGACAGAATCGCGCCGAATTCACCGGCGAAGTTTTCAAGGCGCAGCGCATAGCGCGCGAGATCGCTCGAAATCTTGTTGTAGAACACTACCGCCGGAATGGCCGCGATCAGACCCAGCGCCGTTGCGAACAACGCTTCGGCAATGCCGGGCGCGACAGTCGCAAGACTGGTGTCGGCGGCGGCGCCGATAGAGGTGAAGGTGTTCATGATGCCCCACACGGTGCCGAGCAATCCCAGGAACGGCGAGACCGAGCCGGTGGACGCGAGGAAGATCATGCGGCGGTTCAAGTGATCCATTTCGCGCTCAAGGCTGATCTTCATGACGCGGTCCATACGCTCGGCCACGGCAACGACGCCGGTGGCCGGCGGCAAGCCGCCCTTGCCCGAAGATCTGCGCCACTCTTTCATGGCGGCAACGAAGATCGAGGACATCGGATCTTTGGGGCGTTGGCCAATACGCTCATATAACTCTTCGAGCGAACTGCCGGACCAGAAGCGTTCTTCGAACTGCTCGGCCTGACGCGTCAGTGAGCGCAGACGGAATATCTTGTCGAAGATGATGCCCCAGCTCCACAGCGAGGCGAACACCAACATGGCCATGACGGCTTTGACGACTGGGTCGGCCTGCAAGATCAAGTTGCCCACCGAGAGGTGAATGACACCTGGGGCCGCGAGGGCCGCTGTCGCTACTTCGTTTTCCATTCCTAACCTACCCCGTTCAACGTTTTATTCTTCACTCACATAAGATTCCAACGCCTGCCGCAACGTCGCGGGCATGCGCATGGGTTTGCCGTCTAGGCCGGTACATGCCACATGAGCCATGAACCATGCCACCTCTTCCGAGGCATTTTCTTTTGGGCGTTTGATGACCTGGCGCATACGCACCGAGGCCGCGCCCAGTTCGACCAGCGCGGTTTCAACCATCAGTGCATCGTCAAGGCGCGCCGGGCGGCGGTATTTCACTTCGCCTTCGCGCATCACAAAAACCATGCCGGCTTCGTCGCGCAGCTTCGTCTGCTCGACACCGATGGTGCGCAGCATTTCAGTGCGCGCGCGCTCGGCGTATTTTAAATAGTTGGCGTAATAAACAATGCCCGCCGCATCCGTGTCTTCGTAATAGACCCGCACCGGCAGCACATGGAGGCGGCCTTGCAACACACCGGATGTGGGCGTCAAAGCGTTCATGGCTTTTCCGCCGCATCAAGGAGATTGAACTGCGCGGGATCGCGGCGCGGTGCGTTTAATCCCAAATGTTTGTAACCAGCATCAGAGATCATGCGCCCGCGCGGTGTGCGTTGGATCAAGCCCTGCTGAATCAGAAACGGCTCGATCACGTCTTCAATGGTATCGCGTTCTTCGGCCAGCGCCGCCGCGAGGGTTTCAACACCGACCGGACCACCGGCATAATTCTGCGCGATGCAGGCGAGATAGCGGCGGTCCATGGCATCGAGACCCACAGCATCCACATCAAGACGCTTGAGCGCTTTATCAGCCAGGGCCGAATTAATTTCTGAAGCTTTTTCGACCGACGCAAAATCACGCAAGCGCTTCAGCAAGCGCCCCGCCACGCGCGGCGTACCGCGTGAACGTTTAGCGATTTCCAGCGCGCCGTCGTCGCTGATCTTCACGCCCATGACACGCGCACCGCGCTGCACGATTTCGACCAGTTCCGGCGCGTTGTAAAACTCGAGGCGCAAAGGAATTCCAAACCGGTCCCTGAGTGGCGTCGTCAGCAGACCTGAACGTGTGGTGGCACCGACGAGTGTAAAGGGTTGGAGTTCGATGCGTACTGAACGCGCCGCTGGCCCCTCGCCGATGATGAGGTCCAGTTGATAATCCTCCATTGCCGGATAAAGAACTTCCTCTATGGCAGGATTAAGGCGATGGATTTCATCAATAAAAAGCACATCGTTAGCTTCGAGGTTGGTGAGGATCGCAGCGAGGTCGCCGGCCTTTTGAATCATCGGGCCCGAGGTCGCGCGAAAGCCAACGCCTAATTCACGCGCGACGATTTGCGCCAGCGTGGTTTTGCCCAATCCCGGCGGACCGTGCAGCAACACATGGTCGAGGGACTCTTTGCGCTCTTTGGCGGCGGCGATGAACACGCTCAAATTCTCGCGTATGGCGCGCTGACCGATGAAGTCGCCCATGCGCTTCGGGCGCAAAGATGCGTCAGCATCTTCGTCCTGGCGTAATGCGGAGATGGCGCGGGCGTCTTCAGCCATCGACGCCTCCAAGCTCACGCAACGAGTTCTTGATCAACGCACCGAGCGGAGCAGTTCCGCCGGCGGCCTGAGCGGCGCGCGATACCGCGCCGAAAGCATCCATGCGCGGATATCCCAAATTCACGAGGGCCGAGACCGCGTCTTCCATCACGTTACCGCCCGCGGCTTTCGCAGCCTTGTTGGCGATGGGCGTGATGGTCGGTGTTTTGAAGGCAAATGCGCCGAGTTTGTCTTTGAGTTCTACAACCAGACGCGCGGCCAGCTTCGGTCCGACGCCGCTCGCGCGTTTGAAGGCCGATTGATCTCCAGCGGCAATGGCTTGCGCCACCTGCTCCGCCGACAGCGCCGAAAGAATAGCGAGGCCGACTTTCGCGCCTACGCCCTGCACGGTGGTCAGGGTGCGGAACATCTCGCGGTCGCTGGTGGTCGAGAAGCCGTAAAGATGAATGTGGTCTTCGCGCACGTGGGTTTCGACGGCGAACTCCACTGCTTCGCCCACCGGAGGCAATGCAGCGAGCGTGCGCGAGGCGCAGAACAGCATGTAACCCACACCGCCGACGTCAACGACCGCCCAGTCTTCACCTGTTGAATCCAAACGTCCGCGTAGCTTTGCGATCATTTCACCCTCTTCATATTAAGAAGGGAAATACGATGATGGGCATGGCACACGGCAACAGCCAGAGCATCCGAAGCATCTGTGGAACCTGAAGCGCTGCCCGGTAACAATATGCGCATCATTGTCGCCACTTGAATTTTGTCGGCATGGCCTGCGCCGACCACCGACTTCTTCACCAGATTGGGTTTGTATTCGGCCACCAGAATGCCGGCGACCGCAGGCGCCAACATGGCGGCGGCGCGCGCATGCCCCAATTTCAACGTGGAAACGGGGTTCTTGTTCACGAAGGTATCTTCAATGGCGCATTCATGTGGCGCATAAGCCGCGACCAAGCCTTGCACTTCTAAGAAAAGAACCTGCAAGCGTTCAGCGAGCGAGAGTGTGGGATCGGGTTGCACCACGCCATCGGCGACAAAGCGCAGACGATTGCCATCGGCCTCGATGACGCCCCATCCCGTATTGCGCAATCCCGGATCGAGCCCAAGGATACGCACTGCACCGGCAATGGATTTAACCGTCGAAACCAAAGGCGTCGCGCCCCGCGTTGAGACCTTAAACGTTGAGATGGGCCATGACCTCATCTGATATTTCGTAATTGCCGATGACGCGCTGAACGTCGTCGTTGTCGTCGAGCACGTTGAGCAGGTCCAGCAGCACTTCGGCTTTTTCAGCCGTCAAATTCACCATCATGGTCGGCTTCCATTCCAGGCGCGATGTCTCGGCTTCGCCCAGCACAGCTTCAACGGCCTTTTGAACGGCGTTCAAGCTATCGGGCGCGCAATAGATATCGTGACCGCCCTCGCCCGACTGCACATCGTCGGCGCCGGCATTGATGGCGGCTTCCATGACTTTGTCTTCGTTGCCGGCGTCGGGTTTGTAGTGAATGTGTCCGACACGCTGGAAGTTATAAGCAACGCTGCCGGTCGTGCCCAAACTGCCGCCGTGTTTATCGAAAGCGGTCCGCAGTTCCGAAGCGGTGCGGTTGCGGTTGTTGGTCAGGGCTTCAACGATCAGCGAGACGTTGCCGGGACCTTTGCCCTCGTAGCGCGCCTCTTCGTAATTTTCCTGATCGGCACCGCTGGCTTTCTTGATGGCGCGTTCGATGTTTTCGCGCGGCACGCTCTCGGCCTTGCCGTCGGCGATGGCTGCACGCAAGCGCGCATTATATGCCGGGTCAGGGAGGCCGAGCTTAGCCGCCACCGTGATTTCACGGGCGAGCTTGGTGAAAAGCTTGGCGCGCTTGGCATCTTTCGCGCCCTTCCTGTGCATTATGTTCTTAAATTGAGAATGGCCGGCCATCGAGCGTCCCTATCGTCCCCGCGTTATCATTCAGCACCCAAAAGGGCGCGACTCACCGGCCGCACTACAATAAGCGGCTGATAATCCTTGGACTTATACCAAATGTTGAGGGAAGCGGCTAGAGTCGGCGGACTCCCGTATAGAAGCGTGTTTTGCCGGCCTGGAACTTTGCGTTGTCCGGTACGTTCAGGATCATCGGCGCAACCGCCGAAAGCACACGGAGAGCAGCATGGCACGTCGTCTGGCACTGGCATCGGTTTTCGGGCTCATCCTCGGCTTTGGCGCTGTCCATAGCGCTTCAGCAACTTCGGTCCGTGATGGTGTCGGCTTGCGCAAATGCCTTACGAAAACGCATGCCGCCTTCCGCACCAACGCCGACTGCACGGGTTACCTAGAGCGGCGCGGCATCTCGAACGAAGAGATGGACAAGATTAAGTCGTGCATCGCCCAGCATCGGCAGTATGTGAACGCTGATTGCTTCGGGGATAAAGCGCCGCCCAATTCCAAAGCCGTTTAACACTGAACTCGCAGCCAAATGCTGCGGGCGTCGCGTAAGGGGTTCCGACATGGCGTTCATAACTTGCGTATTTGACAGGTCGACACAAACCGCGCTCGTGAACCGTCGACTACCAAGGAATCGGTTTTTCATTTGGGACTGCGAGGCGGTTTGCGCGGCTATGCAATGGTTTATTCTTTGAATCAAAATGTGGCGCGATGACTTTCACAGCCGTTATCGTCTCAGCGGCGTCGTCCACCTCAAAAAATCGATATCCAAGTATTTCTAATTGAGACTGAGTTGCCGCTCCTGCTTCCGCCCCAATGCACTCAAAAAATATGATGGGCCGGGAGGCACTGATTAGTCCCGTCATGCCCCGTATAACCTCGCTCTCATGCCCTTCAGTGTCGATTTTGACCATGCCCACCTTTGGTTTGAAGGCACTGGAAATGAAGGTATCGAGAGCAACAACTTGAACTGGCGTTACATGGGCACCTGTCCGCGTTCCCAGAGCGCCACCTGCAGACAAATAATCCATTGGCATGAGAATCGAGAAGGGAAGAACCTCGTCCTTATCGCCAACTGCGTGAACAAAAGTGTTCCCTGTGTTGAACCTGTTGATTCTCATATTCAGATTCAGGCGGCCGTAATTTATGTAGCTCGGCTCAAACGATACGACGGAGGCTTCAGAATTTGCGGACCTCGCTGCGAGCGTATAAACTCCAGTGTGCGCTCCAATATCGACTATTAATTCGCACTGCTTTGCGAGCTGCTGCCATAGACCTAGCGTGGCCTTTTCGTATGAACCATTCCAAAAATAGCGAAGCGCGACAGCATCGTCATGGCCGCCCAACAGCATTCTGAATTTTCCATACCCCGGATCGCAGTCGACCCAACCAAAGTAGAGCGGGAAAGCGGCCAGCTCTTTGACCAGAAAAGAGTTGAAGGCCGGCAAAGTCGCCCGTATTGCCAGGGCTTCCGCATTGAGATGGTTGTCGTACATGCAACAAATTCCACAATTAGAATAAGGGCCAACACATTAACACGAGATACGTAGTACTCATATCTAAGCAGGTCTTATTCCGACATTCCCCGGATGAACCCCAGTTTCGGGCATCACCGTGGGCTTCATCGCCGCCTATAGCAAACTCTAACGGTGCTATCCTGGATTTGCTGTCAGAGCGCGGGGAACGAGGGCTTCTCAGTCCGCCGATATCCCTGTTTTCCGTGATCAAGGCACACTTCTCCCGTTGATTTATCCTTGCTGCCGCCACCGCCCGCCTCAAGCCGGAGATGGCGGCGCTCGAAGTTGAGCTATCAGCCGCAGAATCTCCGCAAACATGTCCCGTGGCACCGCGACCTCGGCCATCTGGAATGTGACGTAGCGGGAATGCGTGACAATCTTGGC
>CANJRX010000010.1 GCA_947476895.1 Fidelibacterota bacterium
GAACGACACCGCATCAAACGGAAAACCATCGAACATCGTCGCTTGCTTCACCGCAAGCTCGCCGCCTAAGATCGATCAACCAGATGAGGCTAACACTCCGCTAAATCACGCCCCAATCTGTCCCAAATGCTTTGACGACGCACACTTAAAAGGGGAGGCTAAATCATGCGCAAGCTTGGGACGTTTCTATTGCTGGCCGGTACGGCGCTCGCTGCCAATACGGCGAACGCGAAGGTCATGAAAATCGTGATTGATTCACGCGCACCGGCCTTCAACGGTCAGGCCTTTGGCGCTGCCGGTTCCTATGAAATGCTGCGCGGTCGCGCTTTTGGCGAGGTTGATCCCGCCGACCGCCGTAACGCCATCATTCAGGACATAACGCTCGCGCCCAAGAACGCGCGTGGCCATGTGGAATACATCGCGACCTTCACGTTGCTGAAGCCGACCGATGCCAGCAAGGGCAACGGCGTGATCTTCTACGACCTTCCCAATCGCGGCCGCAGCTTGCGGTCCAACTATAATCTCGGAACCACCCAGAAGGACGAGCTGGGCGACGGTTTCATGGAGCAGCGCGGCTACACCATGCTCTCGACGGGCTGGCAGGGCGACGTGGTGCCGTTCCCGACGGCTGATAAATCCGTGGCAGACTCGCAGATTGAAAGCGTGACCGTTCCCCAAGCCAAGAATCCCGACGGATCGCCCATCACGGGACCGTTCCTCGTGCGCATTCCTACTATCAATGGCGATGGTCCCACGGGTGACTTGACTAAGATTGATATGGGCCGCGCCGGCGCGCTGGCCTATGCGCCCGTGAACTTCGACACCAAACAAGCCAAGTTCTCCAAGGCTCCTGCCGAAAATATCCGCGGCGAGCAAACCGGCGCGCGTACCGATATTCCCGCGAGCGATTGGATGTGGGCCGATTGCAAAACCAAAGCCCCCGCCGAAGCTTCGACCAGCCTTGGCAATCTTTGCATCAAGCTCACCAAAGGCAGCTTCGATCCCAAGTCGGTGTACTCACTCGTGTTCACCGCTAAGAACCCCACGGTCATGGCTCTGGGTCTGGCGGCGACACGCGATATCATTTCGTACTTCCGCTATGAGCAGAAAGACAGCGCCGGCACCGCCAATCCTATGGTTGGTGCGGTGAAGTCTGTGATCGGCCAGGGCAACTCGCAGTCCGGCAATACGGCCAAGACCTTCATTCATTTGGGCTTCAATGAAGACGAAGCCGGGCGCATTGTCTGGGACGGCGCTGTTGCCCATATCGCAGGACGCTTCAATCCGATCAATTATCGCTTCTCGGTTCCTGGCGGCTCGGCCACCATGTACGCCCCCGGCAGCGAGGCGGTGTTGTGGTGGAGCCCGACGGAAGACAAAGCGCGCGGCATTCCGACGGCATCGATGCTGGATCGGTGTAACGCCACCAAAACCTGCCCGAAGATTTTCGAGACCTTCGGTGGCATCGAGATGTGGAACCAGCGTTATTCGCTGGGTCTTCTTGGCACCGACGCCAAGAAAGACATTCCCATTCCGGCGAACGTGCGCCGCTACTACTTTCCGGGCACGACCCATGGCGGCGGTGACGGTGGTTTCAGCGTGAAACAGCCGCCGACCAACGGCTGCGTGCTGGCCGACAATCCGAACCCCGAGCAGGATTCCATGCGCGCGTTGTTCACGGCGCTCACCGATTGGGTGAGCAAAGGAACAGAGCCGCCGCAAAGCAAGTATCCGATGCTTGCGGCCGGTCAGATGGTGCCGGCAGAAAAGGGCAAGCTGAATTTCCCGGCGATCCCCGGTGCGCCGCAGCCGTTCGGCTTAACCAACGTAGCGCTCGATTACGACTTCGGCCCGCGTTTCATCGGCAAGGATGTGTCGGGCATCATCGACAACCAACCCCCGCCGGTGCGCCAGGTGCTGCCCACGTACATCCCGCAAGTGGATGCCGATGGTAATGAGCCGGCCAACGTCGGCGTCAGCTCGCCGCTGCATTCGTCGCCGCTTGGCACCTATCTGGGCTGGAACGTGACGTCGGGCGGCGTGACTGCCGGCCAAATCTGTTCGCTGGTGGGCGGCTATGTGCCGTTTGCCCGCACCAAAGCCGAGCGTGATAAAGCGGAAGATCCGCGCGCTTCGGTCGAAGAGCGTTACGGCGACCGTCAGGGCTATGTCTGCGCTGTGCAGAAGGCCGTGCGGCAGTCGGTAAAAGATCGCTATCTGTTGGAAGTGGATGGCAAGCGCCTGGTTGATCAGGCGACGGCCGCGACGGCCTCGGGCGACCTTGCGTTCCTGCCGGCGGCCTCTACCGCGCGCGGTAAAGCGATCTGCGCCGCCAATTAGAAATTAATTCGTACCTGGCACAATTCCTAAATCGTGCCAGGTACGATTAATTCGATCACTTCTTGCCGGCCATGCTCTGGGCATAAGCTGATTTCGGCGTGCCCGACTTCTCTTGCTTGGGCTTTTTCTTGTCCTTGGGTTTTTCCTGACCTTTGGCCATGAATATCGCTCCTAATTGTGTTGTCGCGAGTAGCATGTACCACTAGATGCCTGCGTGGCGGTAAAGTCCAGGCTGATCCACCAATTTCCCTTGTAAAGTGGCGCTTCAGGCCCCATATGGGGCCTCAACGCGCGCTCTCCCGCGTCCTCAGACACACAACTTACACCGCGATCCCGCGCGTCATTTAGACACGCGGTGAAATCTCCCATTTTGGAAGGTGACTTATGTTCGATTCCGCAGAAGAGGTAATTGTGCCTGAAGAGATCAAGCAGCGCCGTTGCTTGAACTGCACGGATCAGTTCCCCAGCGTTTGGGCGGGTGAACGCGTTTGCAAGCGCTGCAAGCAAACATCGTCATGGCGATCAGGCGTCGCCTCTAAGCCGGCTAATAATCGCTAAATATACCTAAGCCGCGGCGCGCACAGGCGCGTCCGGCGTGGTGAGGTGCGGCAACAGTATCTTCACAGTCGTGCCGGTATCACCGGGCATTGACGCGGATATTGCGCCACCCAACTGACGGACAAAAATCGACACGTAGTTGAAGCCGCGGCGTTCGAGCACTTTCACCGCGTCCTTCTCCTGCATGTCGATGCCGTTGTCGGCGACGACGAGCGCGATGCCGTCGCCGGTCCGTTTCAGACTCAATACAATACGTCCAGCGCCGTCAGGAAAAGCGTGTTTGATGGCATTGGTCGTCAACTCGTTGACCAGAAGCCCAAACGGCACGGCCCGGTCCGGATCAATATCCAATACTTCGGCGTCGACCTCGATTTTTATATCCGAGGTCTCTCCCAATAAGCTCGCCGACATTGTTTTGGCGATCTCCCGCAGGTAGGCATCGGCCGTGATGGTGCCGCCACGACTTGAGTGCGATATCAGATCGTAAAGTTCGGCAATCGCGCTGATGCGCGCTTGCATCGCTTTGTAGCCCTGCACGCATGGGCCCGCTGTAGCCTTGGCTTCGAAGCCGATCAGACCGACGATAACTTGCAGGTTGTTTTTAATGCGGTGCGATATTTGGTTGGCGAGCATCGCAACGTCGCGCTCGCGCTGCTTGCGGTCGGTGATGTCCTCGAAGACCAGAAGCATACGGTGGGTGCGGTTCCCAGGTTGAGAAATTTTCCGCGCATTCAGATTGAAAACGCGCAGGCCAAGGCCCGGAAAATTGTCTTCGATTTCAAAGCTTTCGATTGGCTTGTTTTCGGGCAGTACTTTTTCCATCAAGTGGCGCAGCGCGGGCACGTCCCACTGCCGCTGACCCAGTTCCGATAACCGACGCCCGCGTGTTTCGGCCTCGGTGATTCCAAAGATCGTCAGAAAGGTCTTGCTGGCGGTAACGATGGTCATGTCGTCTTCTAGCACGACAAGCGGATCGCGGATGGTATCGACAATACTCTGCGTCAATTGCCAGATGCGCGTGTTCTCCGCTTGTGCCGCGCGCGCGTCGCTGACGTCTTCAATCGCCAACACAATGCCGCCATCAAGTTCGCCGGGGCGCAGAATTTTCCGCGCGTTGACTAGCATCGTGCGGCGGCCGATCGTGGGGAAGTCGTGTTCGACTTCGAAATTCTCGACCGACGTTTGGCTCGGGATAACGCTCTCTAACAGCGTGCGGACCGCCGGAATATCCCACTGCCCGTTCCCCAACGCATAGATATGACAGTTTTCGGTCTCGGCGGGGGTGGTGCGGAAGGTCTGGTAAAACGCGCGATTGGCAGAGGTGATGTTCAGATTGCGGTCGAGAATCATCAACGCGCTGGGCACGGTTTCGACAATTTCGCTGGCAATGACAGCTGACATTCCCTTGGTCCCCACTACGCCGCGAGCATGCCTTCAACGGAATGTTGAAGTTGAGTTTCGGTATACGGTTTGCGCAGAAAATGCCGGCCATTGACGAACATGGCTTTCATCATCTCGGTGACTGTATTGCCGGTCGTATAGAGCACACGTAAATTCGGACGCAGGGCAACGCCTTCGATCGCGACGTTACAGCCGCCAAGGACGGATGTCTTAAGATAGATGTCGGTAAAAAGCGCATCGATGGGCTGCGGAGACCGTAAGGTAAAAAGCGCCTCGTCCACGTCGCTCGCCAGCAGAGTCTGGTGTCCCCAATCCTGTATCATCATCTCGGCCAGTCCCCGGATAAAGACATCGTCTTCGACGATTAGGATGATGGCCACTGAGTTCTTTCTGCCGTAACGATGGCTGTATACGCGCTGGATCCAGCGAGGGCGGGTTCGTCGTAGAACGCTGGCGCGCGCAGATAGTTTGATCGAAATCGTGTAAGAGGCGAAATGGCGCGTTTTTGCTAAGCTTTGTCCTCGGCGGGTTGCGCCTTTTTGCGGCTGCGGGGCTTGGGGGCGGCCGGCGCTGCGCCACCGGCGGCAATCGCCGCCGCGGCAGCTTCACGTTCAGTCGCTTCCTTCGCAAGCCTCAGTCCACGCAAGCGCGCCGTCTTCTCGTCGTTGGCAAGGCGAATGCGATTACGCTCTTTCTCAAAAGCGGACGTGGTGCGCTCTACCTTGGCAGCTCTGCCGCCGGTAGACCGTGCATCGAACGTACGCATAAGGTTATCTTTCATGGCGCGATTCCTACTCAGTGAAAATCAACGTTTGTGGGACCAGCCGGGTGCCGAGCGGTCTTGGCTACGGATCATGACAGCGCTGCAGATGCTGCACTGGTAGCGCGTGGCGTTTTGCAAAACTTCATCTTGGCCCACACGCGTGAGGCCAGCGTGGGGCGGCTCGCCGCGTCCCTTGCAGAGCTGAAGTTGACACGCTGGGCATCGGGCCGGTTTCGCAGGGTGATCGGGTGCAACGGACAAAATGTAGGTTTGCTCCTAATGCAGCCGTGCGCGGCATGCCGAGTAATGAATTCGGGTCCTGAACTTACAATTGTATCGGACGTAATAGACGACGGCAGATATGCCCGCTGAAGGCTCTTCAGTGGGTGTCGTCAGGTCGAATTGTCGAGAAAGCGCGCAACGGCGAGGTTAAGTGACATTGTAGCATTCGATGGCGCGCGCGCATAGCAAATAGGCACCTTCGATTTTTAGCGTAAAACCGGGCCTAAAGTGCTATGCTGCGCGCAGCGAAGATATCGCGGCTCTTGCTTTGCATATGTGCAAACGCAATGAGAATTTAGCAGTTAGACAATCAGATGACGCCACGGTGTTCGCCGCAGATTTATGGCGAGCAGCGAAAGGCGCACCGCCCGGAACGCAGGAAGGATTTCTCAATGACTCGACATAAATTCAGTATTGGGCAGAAGGTAAAGTGCCTGCCGCGTGGCCGCACGATGGCCGACCGCCAAGTCCGCTTAGATCCCAACGAACGCTATACCGTGTCGCGCTTGCTGCCGCTGAGCGGCTTCGATCCGCAGTACCGTATTCAGGCCGTTTCTTCAGGCCGTGAACGCGTCGTCATGGAAGATGAACTGTTGGTGGAAGATATGCCCGATATGCCGGAGGCGGCCAACGCCGCTCATGCTTAATCGGCGATACCGCTACTTTTTTCCGGCGGCTTTTTTAGCTTTGCGGGCAGGTTTTTCGACCTTCGGTGTGGCAGCTTCGTGAGCCAGACGTAGGGCGCGCAGCCTTAAGGTCTTCTCGAGATTGGAAGCTTCTTTCGCTTTTCTTTCGGCAAAGAAATCCACATCGCGCTTGGCGCGGGCTTCGCGCTGAGATTCTGATGTTGCGCGGGGAAGGCGTTTATCGGCCATCGTGGAATCCTACGAATGTCGCATGTGAAACGCGAAAATAAGCAGGCAATATGACCTGCGGAATTATAAAGCCCGGCACTCGAAAGCGCCGGGCTTTATTTTTAGGCGTCGCTAACTGGTTGCTTACGCAAGCTTCAAGTTCGCGGCGGCGTCTTTGCCGCGCTCATTGACGACATCATAAGAGATGGCTTGGCCATCCTTCAGCGTGCCGAGACCGGCGCGCTCAACAGCGCTGATGTGCACGAACACATCTTTGCCGCCGCCGCTCGGTTGAATGAAGCCGAAGCCCTTTTGCGTGTTGAACCACTTTACCGTACCGCTAGCCATATTGGCCTCCTATTAACGCATGTATGCGTAGTTTGCGTTGGGCGACTGTCGCCCAACTTTTCACGAATCCAGCGTTGTCTTGAATGGCCCGTAAAGGCATGTGGCAAGGCAGGCAAAGAACTCGAGCATGGATTATACACAAGAAGCGCCGAATTTTCAAGCTTCGGCCCGACTTATGCTCAGTGCGTCATACATAAACACGCGCAAACAGACTGAAAACGCTCAATAAAACCGTGCACGTAACACGCGCGGTCAATCAGTCATCGACCGCGCCAGCGCCAGTTACATGCTTGCCATTGGTCCAATCGGGCCGCGCTGGCAACCGTCCCACGCCTGGAATGGTGATGGCGAGGTCAAGCGGGTCGGCGCCGAAGACGAGGCCAAGCACGTTCACTTCGATGCCCTCGCGCTGGGCCAGCATGACGCCAAAAATCCCCGCGAGCGAGATTTGAAAACCGGTGCCGCTGGGCGCGGACGCAAGCACCTTCCAACTGGTGTAGTCCTTGCCGATGGCGTTCCCGGGAAGCGCAAGCCGCAGCGCCGGGATCTCGCGCGCCAGATGCGCAATGAAGGTGTTGCTGTTGGGTCCCGGCCAGACAAGGTAGGTGGTGGGATAGGGGTAAGACGCTACCGCCGCCGGAAAGGCCGCAATAATAGCCTCGGCTTCAGGGCCGCGAATGTCTTGCAGCAGTATGGGTTCTGAGCCGAACCAGCGTTGATCGGGCGTAGGCGTGCTGGTTTCGCGGATGACCGATGTATTGCGTGACATATTGAAGCCCATGACTTCATAGCGCTGATAGCTTGAAGCGCCGGCCGGTTTCACCGCGATCCAGCAGTGCACGGCGAAAGCCCCGCGCCAGCGTACGGCGCGCGCGGCATAAGCTTGCACCACTGCGGGTTCATATGATGCGGGATCGGGTGCCCAGCCCATGGGGGCGCGGCTGGCGGTGCGCCAATCTCGCGCCTGCGCCCTGGAATCGAAAGCGATCTGGAGCCCAGGCCCTGCGAGTAACGTGCCGAGAACGACTGCAACGCCGCCTGCTGAAAACAATAATTTCCTCACGCTGATCAATTTAGGTCCCGCGTTTCGTTTCCCCAAAAACGTGAATATCGGGTTCAGCTAATGCCACCCGTGCAATCACGTCGCATCCATGGAGTTTAGCCCGCGCAACGCGAGCTGCCAAATAGGCCAGCTGGGATAAGGGGGGTTACTCGTCCGCGTGATTCAAGAAGGAAACACAATAGGCTACGGCCGAACCGGTAAACATGAAGCACGCGGCCAGCCAAACCATCGTCCACGCATCAAACACGATATGTACCTGCATCGCCGTGCCCATCCTTTGGAAAGTGCGCGCAACGCGCACATGACACTCAAGCAATAAACGGAGATGTGGGGGAAAGGTTCCATATGTGGGCAAGACTGTCGGGAACTTTGGGCCTTCTGGGAGCATTCTGAATCAGTGCATTTTAAATCGTCCGGCCAAAGGTTTAGCTAACGCACAGCGCATTTCAGGGCCGGATCATGGAGAGAATTATGGTAAAAGTGGTTTATGAAATTGTCGAACATGACGGCGGCTGGGCTTATCGGGCCAACGGCTCCTATTCAGAAACCTACCGCACGCATGATTCGGCCCGCCGCGCTGCCGAAGTCGCTGCAGCCGAGCAGGGCATAGCCGGCCGTTCTGCAGCGATTTCCTACGAAGACCGCAACGGTATGTGGCACGAGGAATACGTTAAAGGCACCGACCGCCCGCAGACCGAAGTAAAGGGCTGAGTCCTATTTCGTTAGAATATTGACGCCGTAGGAACGCTTCGGTGAAGCTAGGCCTTCACCACGTACAGGAGCGCAGGCGATCATGGAACAGCGCCACTTCGGATCCACCGGACGCCGCGTTGCGGTGATCGGTCAAGGCACCTGGAATATTGAACAAGGTGACCGCAGGGCTGCGGTCGCGGCCGTTCGCCATGGCCTGGATCTCGGCATAATGCACATCGATACCGCCGAAATGTACGGCAGCGGTGCGGCCGAAGAGATTGTGGCCGAAGCGATTGCGGGCCGACGGGCCGAGGCCTTTATCGTCTCCAAGGTATTGCCCACCAATGCATCGCGTAAGGGAACTGTCGCGGCCTGCGAGAAGTCGCTGGCGAGGCTTAAAATAGATCACCTCGATTGCTATCTGCTGCATTGGCCCAGCCGACACCCGTTGGACGGCACTATTGCGGCTTTCGAGCAGTTGAAAAGCGACGGTAAAATTCTTTCCTGGGGTCTCAGTAACTTCGACGTTGGCGGTCTTGAGGACGCTCAAAAGATCGCCGGCGTCGGCCGCATAGCCTGCAACCAGGTTCTCTATCATCTGCAGGAGCGCGCCATTGAACATGCTGTGATTTCCTGGTGCGCGAAAAATAATGTGGCAGTCGTTGCGTATAGTCCCTTTGGACAAAACGATTTCCCGGGAGCCGCTACACCGGGCGGGCGTGTGCTGTCCGAGATTGCAGCGGCTCATAAAGCCAGCCCGCGGCAAGTGGCGTTGGCGTTCCTCACGCGCGAGAAAAATCTATTAGCCATTCCGAAAGCGGTCGCGCCAAGTCACGTAAAGGACAATGCCGCGGCCGGGGATTTAACGCTGTCGGACATCGATATTCATAAGATCGATGTGGCTTTTCCGCTGGGACGTTCGCGCGAATTGCCGACGCTCTAAGCTGCGGCGCGCGCCGGTTCCGTTCCCAAGGTGCGCATAATGCGGAAGTGGCTTCGCACCGTGCCGATATAGGTATCGTAGTTGTGGTAGGGCAGACCGAACTCCGTGGCTGTCGTACGCACCATGTCTCGCAAAGCCCGGTAATGCGTATGGCAGATACCGGGAAACAGATGGTGCTCGATCTGAAAATTTAAGCCGCCGGTGAACCAGTTGAGTAGCCGATTGTCGGTGGCGAAGTTGGCGGTGGTGCGCATCTGGTGTGCGGCCCATTCATCTTCGATGGTCGCAGGATTTCCCGAGGGCGCCGGAAAATCGGTCTTCTCGATGGCGTGCGCCAGGTTGAAGATAAACGCGAGCGACAGGCTCAATGTGAAATGGAAAATCAGCAGACCAGCGATGGCGTGCCCCACCGGCATGACCAAAAACGGCAGAATGATGAAGGCAGCGAAATAGATCGCCTTGCAGATCCAGAATTCCTGTTTCTCGCGCGGCGATAAGGGCGGGATGGACTGGTAAGGATTGATGCGCAGGGTGAAATACTGCGCGAAATCCTTCACGAGAACCCATTCCAGCGTCGTGAGGCCGTAAAGCACAAAGAACCAGCGATGCTGGTTCTTGAACTTAGGCTCCCAGGGCTGACGCGGACTCATGCGCAGACTGCCGCGCGTCTCGATATCGTCATCCCACTCAAAAATGTTCGTGAAGCGGTGGTGCAGCACATTGTGCTTGTACCACCAGAAGTATCGCCCCGCGCCGAGCACGCAGCACGACAGGCGGCTCACGAAGGCGTTGACGCGTTGGCTGGACGAGAACGAGCCGTGAATGGCGTCATGAAATATATTGAAACCGACTGCGGCGGCGGCGAGCGCATAAGACACGCAGAGCAGGGCCTGAACCCAGAGCGTTTCGGTGGTCAGAAACAAGGCGTAAGAGGCAAAGAACCATGCGAGGATAATGACCGCTTTACGGTAAAGGCGGGGATCGTCACGGCGTTTGCGGCCGGCAAAATAAGCGTCGGCGCGTGTACGCACCGTTCGGATAAAGTCGCCGCTGCCGTTAAACACGAGACGCCCGGGCGTGCAGCCCGCATCGGCGTTCGATTGATCGATTTTGTCCACGCGGCCCCCCGGCGTGTGTGGCAGGAAAGCCAGCTTGCACGGGCCGGAGCCGCCGCACAAGGCTGCGTCGGTGGCGTAGGGCCTAGCGTTACGCAATCTAAAGTTGGGACGTTTAGGCCGATTTGCGCCGGCGGCCGCGCCAATCCTGGACGGCCTCAAGAGTTGCCGCGGTCGCAACGGCAATTTGGGGTGCCAGGGCTTCTAAATGGCTGTGTTCGGTGGCCGTCAGCTCCAGCTCGCGCGCAAATTCACTTAACCGCGCCGCGCCGAACTGGGCCGCTAAACCTTTAAGAGCATGCGCCGTGCGCTTGGTGTTCTTAAGGTCGTCGGTGGAGCAGGCCTTTGTGATGGCCGTCGAATAGGTCACGATATTTTCCGCGAAGCTGTCGAGCAGTGTCCCGAGGATGCTTGCGTCAACGCTATCGGCGATGGTGGTTAGAAACGCCGTGTCCCGGATGGGTGAGTATGTGGCCTTTTCTTCAGGCACTATGGCGCTACTGGGCTGAGGTCCGGACTGCGCGCCACCGGTCAGATGCTCCATTTCACCCGACAGTTTTTGCCAGTCTACCGGCTTGGTGATGACGGTATTCGCCCCGGCTGCTACGTAGTTTTCGTGATGCTCACGCATGGCGTCGGCTGTCAGCGCAATAATGGGAATGCTTGCGACAGGCCCGTCCATGGCTCTGATTTTGCGCATCGCCGATGGCCCATCCATGACCGGCATCTGCATATCCATGAGGATAATATCGTAAGCACTGCGGGCGACTTCATCGACGGCGAGGGCGCCGTTCTCGACCGCTGTCACCTGATGCCCCATACGCGACAGCAAAGCCGTGACTAGCGTGCGGTTGGTGTCGTTGTCTTCCGCGAAAAGCACCTTCAAGGCGCGCGCAGGTTTGGGTAGCTCGTCGATGGTGGGGACGTTGCGCCGCACGGTATGGCTGATGCTCTCAAGCCGTGAGGCGTCGCCCGATTTTAAGACGACGACAAAACCAAACGTCGAGCCCTTGCCGCGCTGGCTATCGACCCATATGCGGCCGCCCATCAGCTCTACCAAGTTTTTGCTAATGGCGAGACCCAAGCCCGTGCCGCCGAATTTCCGCGACGTCGAGATGTCTTCCTGAATGAACGGCTGGAAGAGGTGTTCGCGGTTTCCGTCGCCAATCCCAATGCCGGTATCAGTGACGAGCGTTTCAACAGATAGGCGGTCGTCGTTCAAAGGCGTTTCTTCGATCGAGATGGTGATCTGTCCATCGGTCGTGAATTTATTGGCGTTGCCCACCAAATTCATGAGGACCTGCCGGTAGCGTTTTGCATCACCGCAATAAGTGCGCCGCACAGAGGGGCCGACGACAACACGTATGGTGTTGCCTTTTTCCGAGGCCAAGGGTGAGAGCACGGTTCCGAGGTCACGCACCAATTGCGCCAGGTCGAAATCGATGTTTTCAAGGTCCACGCGCCCGGCTTCAATTTTCGCAAAGTCGAGAATGTCGTTCAGAAGATCGAGCAGCGTATTGGCCGAGCGCGTGAGCGTTTGAAGCAAGCTGCGTTGCTCGGAATGCAGATCGGTGGTCAGCAGCAGATCGGCCATACCGAGGACGCCGGTCATCGGCGTACGCAGTTCGTGGCTCATCATGGCCAGGAACTGCCCCTTGGCGGCATTGGCGGCTTCGGCCGCGACCTTGGCCTGGTTCAGTTCGGACGTGCGTTCAACCACCTGTTGTTCCAGCTGCGCCTGGAAAGTGGCGCGGCTGCGCTCTTCGGCTTTGCGGTCGCGGATTTTGCCCGAGCCGACATTTAATTTCGGGCCGTCGACGCAGGACCACACGCAGCAAGGGACTTTTGGCATCTCCTATGACGCCTTGTGGGCCGGCACCGGTGCGCTGGGCATTGGTGTGCAGAAGACGTTCTATCATCGCGATATCCGTCAGCCTGGTCTGCCCGAGGTCACCTCACGGGCGCAACCGATGCTCTACAATGCTTCGCTCAATTTTATTCCGCTTGATCGCTTGGCGGTCTACGCAAGTTACGCGCGTGGGCTCGAAGAATCCGGCATCGCGCCCAATAGCGCTCTTAACCGCGGTGAAGCGATGCCCGCGAGTTTGACAAAACAGGTCGATGCCGGTTTGCGCTACGCGGTCACGGTGAGCCTCAGCGTCATTGCCGGCGTCTTTCAGGTCGAGAAACCCTATTTCAATATCAATACGGCGAACGTCTATGGTCCGCTCGGCAGCGTGCGCCATCGCGGCATCGAGTTTTCCGTCACCGGGCAAATTGCTGAAGGTCTTACTGTTGTGGGCGGCATGATCCTGCTGCAACCGCGCGTGTCGGGTGACCCCGTGGACCGCGGCGTGATTGGTCCGATCCCCGTGGGGCCTACACCGCGCAATGTGTTGCTTAATCTTCAGTATCAGCCTGAAGCTTGGAAGGGCTTCGGCATCAACGCGCAATTTACAAACTTGTCGGGCCAAGTTACGCGCACCGACAATGCCTATAAGACCGGAAGCTATAACCAGCTCAATCTTGGCGCGCGCTATAATTTCACAATGTTTTCAATGCCGATGTCTTGGCGCGGGCAGGTGCAGAATGTCACCAATGCCTATGGCTGGAATGTCGGATCGTCGGGTTCGTTCAATCCCAAAAACCCGCGGCGCTATCAGATGACTTTGACCGCCGATATTGAATGAACCACGTGCCGGCTTGCCGCCTCGAAACACATATGCTACGAATCGTAGCAGTACAGAGGGTAACGTATTTATGACCGACATCTCCAAAGACACCGGCAAGGACCTTGGCGACCTCGAACGCGCCGTGATGCAGCTGATCTGGGCGCAAGGTCCCATGACCGCCGAAGCGGTGCGCGAGCATCTCGCGCGGCCCTTGAAGGAATCCACCATCCGCACCGTGTTGCGCCGGCTGGAGGAAAAAGACTTCGTCACGCACACCGTGGATAACCGCACCTACATTTATCAGGCCGCCGAAGAGCGCGGCCAAGTGGCGGCCAAGGCCGTCAAACGCATTGTCGATTGGTTCTGCAACGGTTCGCTGGAAGAAGTGCTGGTGGGCATGGTGGACTCAAAGATGCTCGATCAGCGTCAATTACAGGCGCTGAGCAAGAAGATCGAGAAGGCCCAAGACCAAAGGCGTGAACAAAAGAAGCCGGGAGAAAAAAAATGACACTCGCATTGCTTCTGGAAGCTTCGCTACGCGCACTCGCCATTGCCGTCGTGGTGGGAGGCGTGTTTGCAGCATTCAAGATACGCAACCCGCATGTGCAGCTTGCCGCATGGCGCGCTGTATTGTTCGCAGCACTTTTGATGCCTTTCCTGATGCAGGCGGTGATTGTCACACTGCCGGCTTTGGACGTTCCGGTGACAGTATCGACGCCCGCCGTTGAAGAAGTTGTGGTCAACAGCACCGCACCCATTTCGACACAGTACGAAGCGGAAGAGACCCAGCCTGCATTCGTCGCTGACACCCAAAGCTTTGATTGGGTTCAAATCGCATTCGGTGTTTACGCTGTGGTGACAGCGGTTCTGATGCTCCGCCTGATCATGGGCGCCAGCTTGACGTGGCGGTTGCTGCGCCGCGCCCGCCGTGTTACGGCCCCTTGGGCTGTCGGCAACGACATTCGCGCCAGCGCCGCTTTGAGCGCCCCCGTCACGGTGGGTTCCACGATTTTGCTGCCGCCTGACTACGGCACATGGTCTGCCGAGAAACGCGATGCAGTTCTGTCGCACGAACGCGCCCACGTCGCGCGTGGCGATTTTTATGTCCTGCTCATCGCGGCGGTTTACCGCGCTGTCTTTTCGTTCAATCCCTTGGGCTGGTGGCTCTATGACCGGCTTGCGGAACTCGCCGAATTGGCCAGCGATGCTGAAGCCGTCGCCAATGACGATCAGCGCCCCACCTATGCCGCGATCTTGCTCGAATTCGCCGCCACACCCCGTGCGACCTTCATGGCCGTGGCCATGGCGCGGCCCAATACCATCCGCCGCCGCATCGAACACATCTTGAAAGAAGACGCTTTGCCCGCGCGTGTCACCCGCATAATGCAAACCGTCATCGCCATCGCCGTTATCCCGGTCGCATTGGCTGCCGCCGTCAGTCTGGTGCGTGCACCAGCGGTTGCCGCGCCGAGTCCGGTTGCTGAAATGCCTCTGCCGCCGCCGATCGCGGAGAGACCGGTTATTGAACCCGTCGGGCCTTTGTTGCTTTTCCCGGATGTACCGGCGACACCAGCAGTTCCCGCAAAACCTACTATCCACGCGCTCCCCAGCCCGCCCAGTGGCCTCAGCAAGGAAACCGTCGAGCGCATGCGCGATTTGCAAGAACGCATCGCCGAACGCGCTGAGGACCGCGCTGAACGGGCTATTGAACGCGCGCAGTCGGTAACCCGCCGCAACGTGGCGCAGGCTATGGAGCGCGCCAACGCAGCGGAGATGAAAACCGCCGCGCTCGCCGAGAAATCCTCCCGTCCCGAGGAACAGACCGGCGCGGTACGCGACTTGCCGGCTTTCAATTCAGTCGCCTTCTCGTCTTTCGGCAGCGTGCGCATCACGATTGGCGCGCAGCAGTCCGTGCGGATCGAAGGCGACCCTGACGTCATCAGCGACGTTATAACGCGCGTGCGCGGCAACAGCCTCAGGATCAGCATGCGGCAGAATCATACGGGAAGTCGTAATTTAGTGGTCTACATCACAGTCCCGCGTTTGGAAGATGTGAAATTCTCGGGCGCTGGACAGCTCGCCATGGCGGGTCTCAATGGCGGCAAACTTGACGTGGATTTCTCGGGCAGCGGCACTATTGAAGCCAATGGCAAGCTTGACGAGCTGAACCTCGATATGAGCGGTTCGGGCAAAGCGAACATGCCCAATCTTGTGATCGCAAACGCTGAACTTGATATGAGCGGTTCGGCCGAAGTGACGGTTCAGGCCCTGACCAGTCTGGATGTCGATATCAGTGGTTCGGGAATGGTGACGTACATCGGTGAGCCGAAACATATGCATACCAACGTGTCGGGTTCTGGCACCTTCCACAAGCGCGAGCCGGCCTAAACCAGCGCGGGGCGCGGTTAAACGGCTTTAAGCCGCGCCTTCAGCTGCCTTGCGGCTTTGGTGTAGCCGCCGTCTCCGCCATCGGCAAAGTGCACGTGTTTGTCATCCACCGCCGACGTCACCAGGCAGGTCATAACGGCATGGTCTGATACATGCATGCCGTAACAGAGTTCATTGCGCGTGCAGCGCTGCTCCAGGTACTCCCGGATCAATTCGATATTCTCGAGCGGACAGTCGAAGACCAGGGCCAGAGTTTCGCCGGAGCGCGCGAAGTCAACCGCACCCCGCATGACGTCGTTGCGATACTTCTCGGCGCTGAACTTACCGAGCTTCAGTTTGTATTTGACGAAGATGTAGGCGACGAAAGTCTCCAGGCCGACGAGCACGGTCATCAAGGCCAAGGATTTTTTGAGCTTGCGGGCCTTGGCCTCGCGGATCAACCCTTTGGGTGGCCAACGCGCCTGCAAATTTTCAAGCGAGGCAGCGTTAAGGCAGGTACTCCGGCAATGCGTGTGAGTTCCGTATGCAGCGTGCCGTGATCATTGCTGCGCAACACCAGCGCCACCATCTTGCCGCGTGCTGCCCGCAAGGGCGTCCAGCGGCAGGAGAGGCCCGTGAGGTCCGGCGGTTGGCCGTCGTCGTCGGCGTCGTTGATCATGGCGAGGGCGGCGAGGCTGTCGTCGGCGCGGCCTTTGACGGAGGATTCCATCAGATCGACACCGTCACCCAGGAACACGGCATAAGCGCTGGCCGGTGCGGGCTGATAGCGGCCCACGCGGACCTCTTTGCCCCGCGCATTGATTTCCACCAGAGGTGCCAGGCCGACGCGCAAATCCAGTTTGAATTCTTCGCGCGCGAAGCGGCGGGTTTGCGCGAGCACACGGCGCGCTGCGAGGGCATGCTCAGGCGGCACGAGCGCCACCGCGCCGTCACCGCCGAACTGATAGGGAATGGCGCCGCACAAGTTATTGAGCGACGCGATCATGGCTGCGGCCGCGAAATTAACGTCGGAATGCTGGCCAGTCTCGACGGCGGCGGTCGAGCCTTTAATATCGGATACGGCAATGAACCAGTCGGACGGCACGGGCACATAATGCCGGCTGTCGTAGACCTGGCCCGGATCGCGCATGGGCGTCAGGTTGTCGTAAAAGCTTGGTGTTTCTGGCGTTCTCATCCCTACCCCTTGCCTCTTTTACGCCACGGAATGAGGTTTAGATTACTCTACATGAGCATGGATTGTTTGGCATGAAGTGGCTGAGCTTCATTATTGGCCTGTTTTTGGCGAATTCCGCCGTGGCTGCGGACATGGCGTCGGCACTTCTTAAGGTCGAAGACCGCTGGGCCGAGATCCGGTACGAGATGAAAGGCTCGCGCGACAAAATCGCTGCCGGGCGCGAGCTGGTGCGTGAGGCCGCTGCCATTGAAGCGGCGAACCCAGGCAAGGCCGAGCCATTGGTCTGGCACGCGTTAGCGCTTTTGATCGAAGCCGAAGTGCGTAGCGATATCTCTGCGCTGGGTCTCGCGAAGGACGCGCGCCGCTTATTGGAGCAGGCTGAAGACATCGCCCCTACGGCGCTGGACGGCATGATCCAGACCTCGCTCGGTATGATGTATTACGAAATGCCGGGGTGGCCCATCGGCTTCGGCGACAAACGCAAAGCCGCGCAGTATCTGACACGCGCGTTAGAGATCGATGCCACCGGCAAAGATAACAATTATTTCTACGGCGATTATTTGGTGATGACGGGCAAAGGCAGCGAGGCCGTGCCGTACTTAGAGCGCGCGCTACAAGTTCCTGTGCGGCCCGGTCACGAACGCGCCGACACGGGGCGCAAAGCCGATATTCAGGAATCCTTAGACAAGGCCCGTTTGGCTTCCTCGCGCAAAGCGCGGTAGCGCAGCAGCATTTTATCGAAGCCGGCCCAGAGGGTAGTTTCGATCTCGGGTTTTTGCTCGAGACGGCTGAGCAGAAGGCCTGCGGCTTCCAAAGTCGAAAGCCCATCGCGGCGCGGTTCTTTGCGCAGTTTGCCGTAGCGCGACGGGAAGCGCGGATTGAGCGCGACACGTTGGGCCTTCAGCATCCAGGCATTACGCCACCACAATGCCTTGGCCTGGCTCCAGGTGCCGTCCAGTAGAATGATGCCTTCGATGTCGGCGAGGGCCGCATCTTGGTTTGGCATCGCAGTGCCCTTTTTTGTAAGGGCGACGACGTCACGGTTCGGCATCAGCTCTTTGGCTTTGACGGAGCCTAAATACAAAATCGCCCAGCGCTTGGGATCGGCATCACGTCCCAAAGCCTTGCCGAGGCTCGGCCATGACAATCCGACTTTGACCGTAGCGTTTTTGAAATGCAGCGCCGTCAGGCGCGCGGTGCCAAGGTCGACGTCCTGTTCCTGCGGATGCTGCAGGATCAGGAGCGCGACTTTATTGGCGATGGGGTTTTTGACCGCCGGGATATCGGCGCAAACGCAAAGTGCTACCGGCTTATGGCAGCTCTCGCAGGTGAGTTCGGACGTTTCCGTCGCGATGGGGGATGCGTCGATCATGACAGGGGCATAAGCCACTCCACGCCCCACCGCAACAGCAGGCTTATTTAGTCAGCCTTGCTGGTGGCAGTGACCGGTCCGTTGATGCGCTCATAGAACACGCGGTAAGCAACTGCGCGGGCAGCGTCATCGCTCGCATTCTTGAACATGGCGCGGCATTCACGGCGTTCGAGATCGCTGAGGCGAGCACTTTCACAGATGCGCGTTTGGTTCGTGGAAACGCTGGGGGTGGTTTCGGCGAAGGCGGTTGAGGCCAACAGGGTGGCGAACGCTAAAACAACAAAATGACGCATAGGGAAATTCCTTCAACATACAGGTGACGTGAAGGATATAAGGGCCTTCATATTGCACTGCAATATGAAGTTTGGAATACCAGCTATGCAGCCGCTATTTCTTCTGACTATTCAGTATGTTAGACGGAGAGTACTGATCGGTTAGAACGCGGGTTTTGGGGTCCCAATCGTCTCTGCCGTTCAGCATGAGCATCAGCATGCCGTGGTTGACGCCGCGCTGCTCAAGTTTGCTTTCCAGGGCGGTCGCATTGGCGTCGACCGTGGCCTGGGAAGCTAGTTCGCCGTTCTGCGCCCAGATCACGCGGTTGGCAGCTTTCAGGTTGTAGAACTTCCCGAATACCGAAGCATAAGTCGCAGACTCATACGGATAGAGGCCGCTGCTGGAGAAGGTATTGGCGGCGATCACGCCGCCGGGGGTCATGATGCTTTTGACTTCCTGCAGGAATTCTTGCGTCAATAAATGCTCGGGGATGTAGTCGTCCTCGAAGGCGTCGAGCATGATGAGGTCGTATTTTGTATTCGTCTTCATGGTCTTTTTGACAAAGACGCGGCCGTCTTCAACGTGCACTTTTAATTTCGGATCGTCTTTAAAGGTGAAGTATTCGCGCGCGGCTTTCACGACCGCAGCGTCGATTTCAACGACGTCAATTTCGGCATCCGGCATCAAGCTGCGTATGCCCATCGGCAGCGTGCCGCCGCCAAGACCGATGATCAAAACGTGTTTGGGATCGGGGTTGAGATAGAGCGCGCCCATCATCATGCGGGCGTAGGGGAAATACAGATACAGCGGATCTTTCAACGTGATGCAGGTCTGACGCGTGCCGGCTGAGGCCCTGCGGAACGTGAGACACCGCAGATCACCGTCCTCGGTCACGAAGATATTCCGATACAGCGATTTTTCGGAATGGATGGTGCGAAGTTCCGCAGCAGCAGGCTGCGCCCACAAAGCTGCCCCCATCAGGCTGAGAGCCAGGTATTTCACAGCATGTTTCATCACGCACTCCGCCTGGAGATCAGGAAGGCTGTCGTGGCCATGGCGATTGTCATGCCCATCAACAGCAGCAGAATCTGGTTAACTTCGAAAATCAGCACAAAGTAAAATGACGTGAGCAAGGTTCCGGCAGCGCTAAACGACGTCGAGAAGAAAAACTGCAAGCCGGCATAAAAGCCTGCGTCTTTGTGGTCTTTGACCAGGAGCCGCACGGCGTAAGGCGCAACTGTGCCGCAGACAACCGCCGGAAGAAAGAACAGAATCACGCTGGCGATCAGCGAACCCAGCCGCGGGTCTTGGGTGTAGTCAAAAATGCCATCCAATACCGGCCCTTCAAAGGCAAGGATCGGCAGAAGCAAAAGGCCCGACAAAAGATGCAGGCCGCACAGCACCTTGATCTGCGGCTCAGACATGGAAAGCTTGCCGCCGATCAGATAGCCGATCGACAAGGCCAGCATGAAAATCGTGATGATTGCGCCCCAGACGTAGATGCTGCTGCCGAACGTCGGCGCGAGGATGCGCCCGCTTAGCAGCTCCAAGGCCATCAGCATAAAACCGGACCAGCAGCTGATCCCCAAAACCGCAAAATTACGCATGACGACGGTGTCTCTCCCCAGTGTACCTCGCACCCTAGCTTGCTCGGGGCTGTTTCGCCAAGCGCACCGGCAGTAACCGAAAGTTACAAGGCCCCTTGCGGTGAAGCATGGGATCGGGTCTATCACCCCGCATGGCCGCACCCCTTCTCATTCTACGTAATGTTCACCTGTCTTTTGGCGGGCCGACCCTGCTTGACGGCGCTGACCTGTCGGTTGCGGTCGGTGAGCGCCTGTGCCTCGTGGGTCGCAATGGCTCGGGCAAGTCCACGTTGCTGAAGGTTGCTGCCGGGTTGGTGCAACCCGATACGGGCGACCTCGCGTTACAGCAGGGCACCTCGGTCCGCTATCTGCCGCAAGAGCCGGATATGGCGGGCTTCGACACCACCTTGGCTTACGTGGAAGCCGGGCTTGGTTCCAACGACGATCCTCACCGTGCGACTTACCTGCTCAGCCAGTTCGGTTTCAACGGCACGGAAGACCCAAGCAAGCTTTCGGGTGGCGAGTTGCGCCGTTGCGCATTAGCCCGCGTCCTGGCGCCCGCGCCGGATATTTTGCTGATGGACGAGCCGACCAACCATCTCGATCTGCCGGCCATTGAATGGCTGGAATCGGAATTGAACAGCATGCGCTCGGCGATGGTTCTCATCAGCCACGACCGTCGGTTTCTGAGCAATCTTTCGCGCACCACAGCGTGGTTGGATCGCGGCCAGATCCGCCGCCTTGATCGCGGCTTCGGCGAGTTCGAGGCTTGGCGCGATGAGGTGCTGGCACAAGAAGAAGTGGCGCAGCACAAAATCGACCGCAAAATCGCGCGCGAAGAAGACTGGGTGCGCTACGGCGTCTCGGGCCGGCGCAAGCGCAATCAGAAACGCCTGGGCGATTTGCACAAGCTGCGCCAGGACCGGCGTGAGTATCGCGGCGCGACCGGCAACGTCGTCATGAAAGCAGCAGAGGCTGAGAACACCGCCAAGCTGGTGATCGATGCCGAACACATCGCCAAGTCCTACGGCGAACGCGATATTGTGAAGGATGCGTCCATCCGTGTGGCGCGCGGCGATCGCATCGGCATCGTCGGTCCCAACGGCGCCGGCAAAACGACACTGCTCAATATGCTCACGGGCACGCTTACGCCCGACAAGGGCACCGTCAAGTTGGGCTCCAACATTCAGATGGTCACGCTGGATCAGAAGCGTGAATCGCTGCATCCGCAAGCGACCCTGAAAGAAGTGCTCACGCAAGGGCACGGTGACATGGTGACGGTCGGCGACGACCGCAAACACGTCATTGGTTATATGAAGGACTTCTTGTTCGGGGTCGAGCAGGTCAACACGCCTGTCGCGCGGCTTTCGGGCGGTGAGCGCGGGCGTTTGATGTTGGCGCGCGCCTTGGCGCGGCCTTCGAACCTGCTGGTGCTCGACGAACCCACCAACGACCTTGACCTTGAAACGCTCGATTTGTTGCAGGAAATGCTGGCCGATTATGCCGGCACGGTCTTGCTGGTCAGCCACGACCGCGATTTCCTGGACCGCGTTGTTACCTCTGTCATCGCCTTCGAAGACGACGGCAAGTGGATGACCTATGCGGGTGGATACTCGGACATGGTGACGCAGCGGGGTCATGGGGTCAAAGCGCGTGTCGCCAACACTATGGATGGCTCGAAGGTCGGCAAATCAAAGAAGACCGGCGAGAGGGCCGAAGCTGCGCCGCGCAAAGCGAAACTGGGCTTCAAAGAAAAACACGCGTTGGAAACATTGCCCGCGAAACTGGAAGGCTTGCGTGCGGATGTCGTGCGCCTTCAAGCAAAGCTCGATGATCCAGCGCTGTTTACGCGCAATCCGGAAGGTTTCAAGAAAACCCTCGCCGATCTTGAAGCGGCCCAAGCCGCGATTGTCGCGGGCGAAGAACAATGGCTGACCTTGGAAATGTTGCGCGAAGAGATCGGCGGCTAGGTCACTAAACTCGCGGCAAGGTTCACACCGAACGCCAAAATCGCCGTATTGAAAAAGAACGCGATGATGCCGTGCGCCAGCACTAGGCGGCGGATCGATGATGATGTGATGTTCACGTCCGAGACCTGGGCCGTCGCGCCGATGACGAAAGCGAAGTAGGCAAAGTCCCAATAATCAGGATGCGGCGTTTTCGGAAAGATCAGTCCGTCACCGTCTTTATAAAAATCGTGCGCATAGGTGAAGGCGAAAACCGTGTGCACGAAAATCCATGAGAGCAATACCGTGATCCCCGCGAGGGCAGAGACGAAGCCGCTGTCGGGCGTGCCTTTGGCATGGGCCATGTTGATCAGGATCGCGGCGAGAGAGGCAATCGCCGCGCCGGTTGAAACGAACAATACTGTGGTGCGACCTTGGTCCACGGCTTCGGCACGCGCCCGCATGGTCTTCACGGTCGCGCGGGACGCGACCCAGATATCCACCGCAAGGTAAGCCACCACGCCCGCGCACCAGCCCAAAAGGGCCCCGGTTAGGCCGGGTGTAACCCGCCCTGCCGCCAGGCCTACCAGGAGGCCAACGGCCGCACCGATGAGCAGGCCCGGTCTGTGTTTGAGGTGTTGCAGCATGGCCGCAGTCTACGCCCTAACCCTAAGTGCCTGTAAACTAAGAATTTTTATTAAGACGGCCTGATTTTTCCGGGTCATTCCCTGACATTACAAGACCTTATGGCCATAAACGACGAGTGAAGGCGCTTGGCCGCTGCGCTGCACAAGGTATAACTAGCCGGATTAGCGTTTGAGGGACGGTCGTGATGAAGGTTTTACTCGCGCAGCCGCGTGGATTTTGCGCCGGCGTCGTGCGTGCGGTCGAGATTGTCGAGCTGGCCCTGAAGAAGTTCGGGCCGCCGGTCTATGTCCGCCATGAAATCGTGCACAACAAGCGCGTGGTCGAAGACCTACGCGCCAAGGGTGCCGTGTTCGTGGATGAAGTCGACGACATCCCCGCGGGCGCTATCACCGTATTTTCGGCGCATGGCGTCTCGCGCAAAGTAGTCAGCGATGCCGATCTGCGTGGCCTGGAAGTTCTCGACGCCACCTGTCCGCTGGTGGCGCGC
This sequence comes from Fidelibacterota bacterium, assembly GCA_947476895.1. GTDB lineage: Bacteria > Pseudomonadota > Alphaproteobacteria > Rhodospirillales > Rhodospirillaceae > SHVO01. The sequence continues at coordinate 22,907 of CANJRX010000010.1, forward strand.
GTGCATACCGAAGGCCAGCGCTACGCTGCCGAAGGTTTTGAAGTTGTGCTGATCGGCCACGCTGGTCACGCCGAAGTCGAAGGCACGCTGGGCCAGATCGACGGGCGCGTGCATCTAGTTGGCTCAGTCGCCGATGTTCAGACTCTGAACGTCAAGGATCCCAGCAAGCTGGCTTACGTCACGCAGACCACGCTGTCGGTCGATGACACGCGCGGGATTATCAATTCACTCAAAGAACGCTTCCCGGAAATTCACGGTCCCGACGTGAAGGACATCTGCTACGCCACGCAGAACCGCCAGCATGCCATGCGCGAGCTGGCCGAAAAGTCCGACGTCATCCTGGTGTTGGGCGCCAAGAACAGTTCGAACTCCAATCGTCTGCGCGACTTGGGCGCGGACATGGGCATTACATCGTATTTGATCGACGATGCCGATGGCTTGCAGCCGGAATGGCTCACCGGAAAAAATGTCGTGGGCATCACCGCGGGCGCTTCGGCGCCGGAAGCGCTGGTGGACGAATTGATCGCGAAGCTTCGCACGCTGGCCGATATCGAAGTCCAGATGTTGGACGGCGTGACGGAAAACATTCATTTCAAACTGCCGCGTCAGCTTAAAGACGTCGCCGCCGCGGCGGCGCAATAGAACGAGTCGCCGCAGCGGCGCAATAAAAAGAAAGGTTACCCCGTGGCCGTACCCGTCATTCAGCAGCTCCGCGTCGGTGCTTACATCGTTAAGCAGAAGATGCTTGGCAATACGCGCTATCCGCTGGTGCTGATGTTAGAGCCCCTGTTCCGCTGCAACCTGGCTTGCTCGGGCTGCGGCAAGATCGATTATCCCGACAGCATCCTGAACAAGCGCCTGTCGCCGGAAGAATGTTTCCAGGCGGTGGATGAATGCGGCGCGCCGGTGGTGTCGATCCCCGGCGGCGAGCCCTTGCTGCACAAGGAAATCGTTCAGATCGTTGAAGGCATCATCGCCCGCAAAAAATTCATCTACCTCTGCACCAACGCGCTGCTGCTCAGAAAGAAGCTCGATCAGTTTACGCCGAGCCCGTATCTCACGCTGTCAGTGCACTTGGACGGTCTCAAGGAAGAACACGATCACGCTGTCTCGCAGCCCGGCACGTTCGACCGCGCCGTGGAAGCCATTCAGGAAGCCGTGAAGCGCGGCTTCCGCGTCACGATTAATTGCACGCTGTTCACCAGCAACGCCGTGCCCGAGAAAGTGGCCGCGTTCATCGACTACGCCATGGAGTTGGGCGTCGAGGGTGTAACGATGGCGCCGGGCTATGCTTATGAACGCGCCCCCGTGCAGGATCACTTCCTGTCGCGCGGCAAAACCAAGGAACTGTTCCGCAGCATCTTCCGCCTCGGCAAAGAGCGCCTCGATAAGGGTATGAAGAAGTGGGTGTTCAATCAGTCGAGCCTTTATCTCGACTTCCTCGCGGGCAATCAGACCTATGCCTGCACACCTTGGGGCAACCCGACGCGCAACGTCTTCGGCTGGCAGCGTCCGTGCTACCTGGTCGGCGAAGGCTATGTGAAGAGCTTCAAGGAACTGATGGAAACCACCGCCTGGGACGACTACGGCGTGGGCAACTATGAGAAGTGCGCCAACTGCATGGTGCACTCGGGCTTCGAGCCGACCTCGGTGATCGAGACCGCGAAGCATCCGATTAAAGCTTTGATGGTGATGCTGAAGGGCGTAAATACCGAAGGTCCCATGGCCCCGGAAATTTCGCTCGAGAACCAGCGCCCCGCGCAGTACGTCTTCGAAAAGCAGGTCAAAACCTTGACCGCCGCTTTACACGAAGAAGCTCCGCGCCAAGCCAAGGTCGGTTAATTCCTTCATAACGCCCCGCGCCGTGTTCGTACGGCGTCCCAGCCAAATCAACGCAGGAATTTGCTGCGGGTGAGCGAGCGCGCCCACGACGGAGCGCATGACCGCGACGTGGCCGTCGGGCGTGGTGGCCGCGACCGCCACATCGGGCAAAGCATCCTCAGCGGTGTCGGCGATGACACGCAGAGCGGTGAAGGGCAGATCTTTTGTGCCGGCGATTTCGGCGATCCCATAACTTTCCATATCAACCGCGGCCGCGCTTGTGGCCTCGCGCAACAGCCGCTTTTCCGCCGGCGTCGTCAGCACGCGCGCGCCGTGCGCGATGACGCCTGAGATCGGCGCGAACCCGTCGATGCGTTCCCGCAAGCGTGCGCTCCAAGCTTCATCGCAAGGGATCGTGGTGGTGCCATCGCGAACCGCCGTCGCTGCGATCACATTGCCGGCTTTGAGAGCGAGGTCCAGACCGCCCGCGATGCCGAAGCTGAGCAGCGCTTCGGCACCTAGGCTTACGGCTTCCAGGGCCGCGCGCCGCGAGGCACTTCTGCCAAAGCCGTGGCAGACAATGATCGGCCGCTGGGCTTCCGCAAGGCGGTCTGCTGCCGCATGCAGGATATCGGCCTCAAAGGCCATGCCGGTGACTATGCCGAGTTTGGTCATAGCTCTTCTATCGCCGGTTGAGTTGATATCGTCAAGCGGCGAGGGGCTAAAAGGAACGGGCCAGCCCTCCGGTTTATGGAAGAGCTGGCCCGTTTTACGATCACAGCCTCTTTAGGAGAGCGCTCGATCGAAGTCCTTAAGAAACGAAGCTAGTTGAGCATCGCCCAGCTGCCATCCGGCTGGCGGCAAGCGCGGCCCGAGGCTTCCTGGGGACGGCCGCCGACATAAATGGTCTGCGTGTAGTTGGCGCAACGGAAACCATCCGGATCGCCGTAGTAGTTACGAACCGTGAAGTCGCCGCGTTTATCGTTCTTCGGGTTGCGCCATTCATACTTCACGTTGGTGCGGCCCGAGTTGAAGCCGTCGGAGTAGGTGCGGCGGGCATAGGCTTGGTCTTCGCAATCCAGTTTGGTCGAGAGCATGGCGCCGATCGCGCCGCCTGCGAACACGCCGGCAGCGGTACCGCCGGTGCTGTTGTTGCTGGCCGCGTTACCGAGCAGCCCGCCCAATACCGCGCCGATGATCACGCCGGCTGGATCGGTCTTGTTGCGGCAGTTGCTGTAGAACTGATCGTTGGCCGGGGTGAAATCGCGGTCGTAACGGTCGCGCCAACGGGCTTCCTGGTCGTCGCGGTCATTGATGCGCGGCGGCGGGCCATGATCAGGGAAGCGCGCGTCCGGCGCCGGTCTGCCCCAATCGCGCGGGCTGCGATCAGCGATGCGGATGACTTCGACAATCGTGCCGCTGCGGCTGTTGATGCGCAGGAACTGATTATTCACCCGCACCCAGGTTTCGCCGCGGTTGGGATTGCGCAGGTTGTTGCCGCGTAGATCGCGCACGCGGAATTCGCCGTCGCGGTAATACTCGGCCAAACGGTCGCCGCGCGAATAGTAAACAGCGGCGCGGTGCTCCTGTTGCAGGCTGTCGCGGTATGGCAGGCTTTCGCGATAATTATAGTTCTGGGCTAGAGCGGTGCCGGCCATCAGAAGCGAGATGGCGCCTGTCGCAACGGCAAATTTCAATGTTTTCATCGGTTTCTCCTAAAAGGCGCGCGACGCCGGGCATCCCGGTGCGTGGGGTCCTTGCGAATACAACGCCAGAGCGAGCACAGAGTTTCCGGGACGGGAGAAAAAGTCTGACGGCCTGTTACACGGGCAGGGGGCTTTAACGCTTCAGGGTAACCCAGACCGGGGCATGATCGCTGGGGCTGGGGCCGCCCCGCACCTCCCGGTCCACGCCGGCTTTCACCAGGCGTTTGGCGGTTTGGGCGTTGAGCAGGATGTGGTCGATACGCAGGCCCGCATCGCGCTCCCAGTGGTTCCGGAAGTAGTCCCAGAACGTATAGACCGGCTTGTTCGGAAATTTGGCGTGGAGCGAATCCAGCCAGCCTTGTTTCAACAGGCGCTGATAGGCCGCGCGCGTGGCAGGTTGCAGCAGGGCATCACGCTTCCAGGATTTGGGATTGTAGATATCGGCGTCCGTCGGCACGACGTTGTAGTCGCCGGCCATGACCACGGGTGCGCCGGATTTGAGCAGCTTTGCCGCATGGCGGTTCAGGCGTTCGAACCAGGCGAGCTTGTAGTCGAACTTCGGTCCCGGCTGCGGATTGCCGTTGGGCAAGTAGATCGAATTGATGATCAAACCGTCGACGGCGGCTTCGATGTAGCGGCTTTGATCGTCCTTGGGGTCGCCGGGCAGGCGGTCACGGATAAGAACCGGCTCCGCGCCTTTGGCCAGGATGGCAACGCCGTTCCAAGTCTTCTGGCCTTTCCACACTGCGTTGTAGCCCGCCTTCGCCAGAGCAGCGGCCGGGAAGGCGTCGTGGGCCGTCTTCAGTTCCTGTAGGCAAACGATATCGGGCTTAGACGTGCCCAACCACTCGAGCAGATTGGGCAAATGGCGCACGAGGTTGTTGACGTTGAAGGTCGCGATCTTGACGGTTTTTTTGGCCATGCCGATTCAACGCGCTGGCCTGCGCCGAGTTGCGCTCACATGCCGTAGCGTACGGCCTTGGTGTTGCTGGCCTTGAGGTCGCGGTAGCGCGCCAAAGCCTGCAAGGGAAAGATGGCGGCGTAGCCGTGATAGCGCAAGTAAAACACGCGCGGGAAGCCAACGGCGGTGAACCACGGCTCTTTCCAGCGACCATCGGTTTCGCGGGGCGCCGCGGCGATAAAATCGACACCGCGTTTGACGGCCGCGTGATCTACCTCGCCCGCAGCCATGAGTCCCAAGATGGCCCAAGCGGTTTGCGAGGGCGTGCTGGCTTTGCGTTCATAGCGGCGCTCTTTCCAATAGGTCGCGCCGTCTTCGCCCCAGCCGCCGTCAGTGTTCTGGTGGGCGAACAGCCATTTCACGGCGCGCTGGATGTAGTCTTGTTTCATATCTTCGCCGGCGGCGTTCAGGGCATTCAGCACTGACCATGTGCCGTAGATATAGTTGGTGCCCCAACGGCCGAACCAGCTGCCATCTTTTTCCTGGTCGCGTTTTAAATACTCGATACCGCGCGCGACGACAGGGTGAGAACGCTCGTAGCCAATTTGCGCGAGGAAACTTACGCAACGCGCAGACACGTCGGCCGTCGGCGGATCGAGCAACGCGCCGTGATCGGCAAACGGAATGTTGTTGAGATAAGCGTCGGCGTTATCGACGTCGAAAGCACCCCACCCGCCGTTGGTGCTTTGCATGCCTTCGATCCACTCGGCGGCGCGCTTGATCGGTTCGGCGTATTTCGCAGGGTCAGCGCGGTGCAAGGCCATGCCGACGACGGCGGTGTCATCCACGTCGGGATAGTGATCGTTGTTGTACTGGAAGGCCCAGCCACCGGGGCGCAAATGCGGGCGCTTTACGGCCCAGTCGCCTTTAAAGTCGAGGATCTGTTTGCTCTTAAGCCACTCGCAGCTTTCGGCAACGGATTGACCCGCTTCGCCGGTCTCTAACATCGCGAGCGCTGCGAGGCCCGTATCCCAGATGGGCGAGACGCAAGGTTGGCAGAAGGTTTTGCCTTCGCCCGCGGTAAGCAGTTTTTTGATGGAAGCCTTTGCGGTGACAAGCGCCGGATGATCTTTTGGATAGCCAAGCGCTTCCATCGCCATCACCGAATTGGCCATCGCCGGAAAAATAGCGCCGAGGCCGTCTTCGCCGTTTAGGCGTTCGGTGAAAAACGCGAGGGCGTTGTCGATGGCGCGCTTGCGCATGGACTTCGGCACATGCGGTTCAATCACGCGCAAGACTTTGTCGAGCGCGAGGAAGAAGGCGCCGCCCCAGTGGCCGGTAGGATTGTGCAGCCACTTTTTGATCGTCAATGGCGGCGTGACGAAGAGCTCTTGAATGCGCACGCCGCGCGGATTTTTGGCGCGTGGTTTCAAGGCGGCGAGAATGAGCAGGGGTGCGACAACTGTGCGCGACCAATAAGAGATGCGGTAGATCGTTATGGGAAACCACGATGGGGCCAGCATCAACTCAACCGGCATCACGGGGGCTGCGCGCCACGGAACTTCACCGAACAGGGCGAGGGCATAGCGCGTAAAGACGTTGGCTTTCTCTGCGCCGCCGCGCACGAGGATAGCTTCACGCGCGCGCTTCATGTGCGTGGCGTTGATGTCGTCGCCCGCCAGCTTTAGCGCGTAGTAAGCCTTCACTGTGGCGCTCATGTCGAAATCGCCGCGGTGGAACAAGGGCCAACCGCCGTGGTCCTCCTGAATGCTGCGGATGTAAACGGCGAGTTCCGCTTCAACCTTGTCCTCAATCTCGTCGAGGTAATGGTTGAGCATGATGTATTCGGCCGGGATGGTGGCGTCGGCCTCGAGGTCGAACACCCAATGGCCGTCCGGACGCTGGCGCTGTTTCAGCGCAGCCGTCGTGTCCGCAATGACGCGGTCCAGAAGCACGGCAGAGGTTACATCGACATTCATATCAGGCGGCTTTTGTCGTCGCGGGTGCGGTGATGCGTTGCGCCGCTAACGCGGCAGCCTTGAATCCTGAGCGCAACGCCCCCTCGATGGTTGCGGGCAAACCTGTAGCGGTCCAGTCCCCGGCAAGCAAGAGGTTCGGGTAAGATGTAACGGGCGAAGGGCGCAATCCTTGGGTTTGTGGGGTCTGCGCGAACGTGGCGCGGCGCTCTTTCACAACCCTGCTGCGCGGCTCGGGCATATCTTTTAAATCCAACGCGAGCGCCACATCGCGCCAACAGTCGCGGGCAATGTCTTCCGCTGCGTTGTCCACGACCGCCGCAGCCGCGCTGATGGTAACCGAGGCAAGATCGCCCCGCACGAACACCCATTGCGCGAGACCGCCGACAACGCCCACGATCCGGACTTCGCCCTCGGCAGTGACGCTGTGTGGCAAACGGTAATGTACATTGACGATGGGCTCCCCCGCCGGCGGGACTTTGACATTGTGCAAAAGAGTTTCAGCGATCCAAGGCGGCACGGCGAGAATGACGATGTCATTGGAGGAGACAGCAACTGTGTTGTTGTCGGTTTCGAACGCTGTGACGTGGCCGTTCGTTGTAATGGCGCGGATGCGCGTTCCGAAATGCACAGCAACGCCGCTGTCTTTCAGTTTCGCGAGTGCCGGATCGATCAACGCATCAGCCAGACTCACACGGGCGATCAGCGGCTTGCAGGCTTCAGCGCCGCGCAGGAATGTCTCGCGCAGCACAGGGCCCATCAAAACGGCAGCCGCCTGTTCCGGCGCGGTATTGATCGCGCCGACGGTCAGTGGTTCCCAGAAATTGCGGTAGAGCGTGCCGGCAGTGCCGATGCGGTCAGCCACGGTATCTTCTGGACCTGCGCCCAGGAGTTTCAACACAGAGAAGTAGTCACTGATCTTCGTATCGGGCACGCGGCGTGTGGCGTTGAGAATCCACCAGGGGACCGCGCCTTTGCCGGGTTGCACGGTCCAGCGTCGTCCGGTCGTCACGTCGATAAACGGAAAGGCGGCGTCCGTCGGGCCAGCTAATTTATCGCGCGCGCCAATCTCGTACAGATATTCCATAGCGGACGTATTGCCGCTCATCAGCAGGTGATTGCCGTTGTCGATGACGCAATCGAGTTGCGGATCATGATATGAGCGGCAGCGTCCGCCGGCGCGGGGTGCGGCTTCATAAACGGTCAGGCGCTGACCCAGATGACGCAGGCGCACAGCCGCCGCGAGACCTGCCATGCCGGCGCCGATGATGTGCACGTGGCTCTGCATTTAGAAGAGGCCGGTGTGAATGGCGGTCCACAGCTTAAAGGCGTTGGCCTTGATGCGGGCAAAGCCCGTGAGTGGTGGAACGGCCTTCCAATCGTTGGCGCTAAGGCGGTCCAGATGCTGGCGATAGACGCGCATCATGATCACGGCGGGGCGCACAGCATCTTTGTCGCACAGCGCAATCGCGGCTTCGGAATCAGCAAAGGCTTTTTCGGCCATAGCACCGACGCGTGCGACGACGGCTGGAAGGCGCGGATCGCTCGCAACCTCGAGCGGTGACTTTGATGTGATCCCGGCCTCGGTCAAATATTCAGCCGGTAGATACAGCCGGCCAATGCGGGCGTCTTCGTCCACATCGCGCAGGATGTTTGTAAGCTGCAAGGCGCGGCCCAGACGGTCGGCGACACGCTCGCCGGCCGTCGTCGGTTCACCAAAGGCGTGGATGCAAAGGCGACCCACGGCCGACGCGACGCGGTCGCAATAGATATCGAGTTCTTCCAAAGGCGGCGCGATGATGGGTCCGCGCGCATCCATCTCCATGCCTTCGATGACGGCGATGAAGTCCTTCTTGCGCAGCATATAGGCTGTGACAGCCGGTGCCAGTGCACGGGTAATCTCGTCGTCGGGTTTTCCGGCATAAAGGTCTTCAACTTTGCGCCGCCAGCGGTCGAGGGCGACGATTTTATCTTCGCGCGGTAAATCGCCGTCGGCGATGTCATCTACCTCGCGGCAGAAGGCATAAATGGCGAACAGCGCCGCGCGCTTTTTCGGCGGCAAAAAGCGCATGGCCCAATAGAACGAAGATCCCGCGGCCTGCACTTTGGCGCGGATGAAATCGAGGTCCGATGAGGCCGGTTCGATGATGACGGTTTGCGCCAAGCCCATGCGCGGGGACCTCGATTGGAGAAAGCGTCAGCGCGAGCGGCGCGCGACTTCCCGAATGTGTTTGCTTGTACCGAGCGCGGCGACCGCCATTTCGACGATATGGCGCGCCTGCAGGCCGGCATCTTCGTATTGCTCGTCGGGTTTGGCATGATCGACGAAGCGGTCGGGCAGCGTCATGGTGCGAATTTTAAGGCCGTTATCCAACTCGCCCTTTTCAGCCAGCATGCTGAGCACGTGCGAACCGAAGCCGCCGACCGAGCCTTCTTCGATGGTCAGCAGCACATCGTGATGGCGGGCCAGTTGAACGATCATGTCTTCATCGAGCGGCTTGGCGAAGCGGGCATCGGCGACGGTGGTGGGCAGGCCGCGCAAGCCCAATTCATCAGCCGCCAGCATACATTCGACCAAACGACCGCCGAGCGACAGGATTGCGACCGTGCCGCCTTCGCGCAAAATGCGGCCTTTGCCGATGGGCAGGACTTCACCACGCGCGGGCAGCGCCACGCCACGGCCTTCGCCGCGCGGGAACCTGAAAGCCGACGGGCGATCTTCGATGCTGAGCGACGTTGCGATCATGTGCTTGAGTTCGGCTTCGTCGGAAGCGGCCATGACCACCATATCCGGCAGGCAAGCGAGGTAGGCGATATCGAAGCTGCCGGCATGTGTGGGGCCGTCGTTGCCGACGAGACCAGCGCGGTCGATGGCGAAGCGCACCGGCAGGTGCTGTAAGGCCACATCGTGCACGATCTGATCGTAGGCGCGTTGCAGGAAGCAGGAATAAATCGCAACGACAGGCTTCATGCCTTCGGTGGCGAGGCCGGCGGCAAAGGTGACGGCGTGTTGTTCAGCAATGCCCACGTCATAGCAGCGATCCGGAAAGCGTTTTGCAAACACATCAAGGCCCGTGCCCGAAGGCATGGCGGCGGTGATCGCAACGATATCTTCGTCGCGCTCGGCTTCTTCGATCAGGCTTTCGGCGAAGACCTTGGTGTACGTCGGCGCGGAGGCTTTGGCTTTGTGGATTTCGCGCGTTACGGGATCGAAGCGATCAACCGCGTGATAATTTTCGGTGTTGGGCGCAGCGAAGCCGTGGCCTTTGCCTTTTTCCGTAACGACGTGCAGCACCACCGCTCCGGGATTCGGAGCGTTGCGGATAATGCTCAAGACTTGCACGAGGTGATCGACGTTGTGGCCATCGATAGGGCCGATGTAGGTGCAGCCCAATTGGTCGAACAGTGTGGCGTTAGCTTTGAGTTTATCGCACTGCTGGCTCATGCAGGCTTGAATATCGGTGGGCGTCAGCAGCGGACGCGCCTTCAAAAGGTCTTTCAGGTAATCGGTCAACGCGCCGACCGACGGTGCAATGGACATGCCGTTATCGTTGAGGATCACCGTCATACGCGAATTCAAGGAACCCGCATTATTCAAGGCTTCGTAAGCCATGCCAGCGCTCATGGCGCCGTCACCAATGATCGCAACGACGTGGTTATCTTTACCTTTGCGGTCGCGCGCCACGGCCATGCCGAGCGCTGCGGAAATCGAGGTAGAGCTGTGCGCGGTCCCGAAAGGATCGAACTCGCTTTCGCTGCGCAGGGTGAAGCCGTAGAGGCCGCCCTTCTTGCGGATCGAGCGAATGCCTTTGCGACGACCGGTCAAAATTTTGTGCGGATAGGCCTGGTGGCTGACGTCCCAGATCAGGCGGTCGGCGGGCGTGTTGAAGACGTAGTGCAACGCCACCGTCAGTTCGACCACACCTAAGCCTGCGCCAAAGTGCCCGCCGGTTACCGAGGCAGCATCAATGGTTTCGGCGCGCAGTTCGGCAGACAGCTGGGTGAGTTGCTGCGGCGCAAGCGCGCGCAGTTTTTGCACGGTATCAACGCTGTCGAGCAAAGGGGTCGCATGATGTGTCAAACGTCTATGCCTTCTTGGCCGTAAGCGGTTACCGGACCGCTGAGCAGTCGCAACATGCGCGGGCGGGTTTTACAGGCCCCGCGCTTCAGAGACGACTTAATTTTGTGATCGTTCTCCGACGTCCGCCTCCCAGCGGTGTGTCGGAACCATCCCACAATATCTTGTTTCCTAAAGGGATTTTGACAGATTCCCGGGGTCGGATGAAGGGTTATAGTTTCGACCCTTCCATTGTCCGCCCCGCTGTCGCCAATGGGCCACAGCCGAGTCAAAGGTCATGGCGCCGTACAGCAGGGTCGCCCCAGGCAATAACCAGCCCTCCCAAGGGCTTCGGCCGTAATCCTTCAGCGTGGGCGCGTAGGTTGCTGCCATGATCGCCCAGGCGGCGAGGGGTGGCCCCAGGAATACCAATGCTAGCCTCAAAAGCGTGAAGAAAAGTGTGACAGGGGAATGGTTTAGCTGGGTATAGGCGGTGCGGCGCACCATGCCCCAAAGGGGTGCCAAAGTGTCGGCCCGCCGCAGGGAGGTGCTGGCATCAGCCAGACCCAGCCAAATTTTCCCGCCCGCTGCCTTAATCAACGCGGCCAAGGCGCAGTCGTCGATAATTCGCCCGCGAATGGCCTCCAGACCCCCGGACGCGATCAGGGTCTCGCGGCGCAAGAGCACGCAGCCCCCGGCCGCAGCGGCGATTTTGGACCGATCGCTGTTGGCGGCTGGGAAGGGGTAGAGCATCTGGAAAAAGAAAATGAAGGCGGGGATCAGCAGGCGCTCCCAGAAACTTTCACAGCGGAGGCGCACCATGAGTGAGACAAGATCGCGCTGGTCGGTGACGGCCTTCGCGACAAGGTGCGTGAGGGTTTCCGGCGGATGAACGATGTCGGCATCCGTGAACCAAAGAAAATCGGCGACCTCAACTGTGGCGATGCCGGTGTTCAAGGCGGCGAGCTTGCCGGTCCAGCCTGCGGGCAGAGGCGGCGCAGTGAGTACATCGAGCCTGTGACCTACGGCTGTGCGCGCGAGGTCCGCCGTGCCGTCGGAGCTGGAATCATCCACGATGATCACACGGAAATCGCCGGCGTAGTCTTGTGCGCACAGCGCCGCCGCGACGGCGGCGATGGTTTCAGCCTCATTGCGCGCGGGCACAATGGCGACTACCGAAGGCCAGGTGGTGAGAGGCTCGGCCTGTTTGGGAAGGCGTTGGTCCGCGCGCCAGAAACCGTGATGAAATAGGAGTAAGTAGGTCCAGGCGGCCAACCCGAACAGGGCGACAAGGCCGATCATTAGAACCACAACCGCAGCAGTCCGCGCATTGCGGCGCTCAGGTATCCAACTTTGCTGAGTTCTACGCGTGTGGCGATGGGATCTTCGTGGGCCAAACGTTCGGTCAGCTTGTCGGCAATGGAAACGATGACGGCGGTTTCGGCGGCCAGGCTGCGGTGCTTCATGGCCTTCGGTAACTTACGCGCCTCGATGAGCAATACTTCTGTGCCGGCGACGCAACGATCCAGCACGCGGCGCAAGTTTGGTGTGGCGGCGGCGAGTTTTAAATCCTCGACCGTCGCGCCTTCCGCACGCATCCAATCCTGGGGCAGATAGACCCGGTCCATCTCGGCGTAATCTTTGGCGCAGTCTTGCAAATGATTGATCACTTGCAGCGCGTTGCACAACGCGTCCGACAGTGGATACAGCGCGCGGTCTTCGCCGTGCAGGTCGCACAGGAAGCGGCCCACGGGTGCGGCTGAGCGCAGGCAGTAATCAACCAGTTCGTCCCAGTTTTCATAGCGCGGCTTCACCGCATCCTGTTTGAAAGCTGAGATCAGATCGAGGCCGTGCGCGGCCGGGATGGCCGTTTCGATGAGCGTTTGGCGGAGTTTGTGGGCTTTTGCATAGGCCGGGTCATTGTCCTCGCCCACGAGCGCAGCAGCGAAACCATCCAGGCGGGCGATTTTTTCCGCAGCGGGCAGGGCGGGGTTGTCGGCAATGTCGTCGATGGCGCGGGCAAAGGCGTAATAAGCCGCCACATGGGGACGCAGATCGCGCGGGATTAGCCAAGACCCCACCGGGAAATTCTCATCCCCCGCACCCTTGCCCGATGGTGTTTCAACTGTGCCCACGTGTCGTCCCCGCTGATCGAAGCCTGATCATTACGCTAGGGCGCGCAGCGGTTCAACTTTCTGTTCTCTGGACGAAGTATTTTGCATAGATTGCAGCCACATTCTTTGACCCCTGCAAGGCTTCCAGATGGTTACGCAAGTTCCGCCGACCCGTATCGACTTTTCGCCCGAAGACCGCGCCTGGATCACTGAGCGTATTTCGCAGGTGCTGGAAAGCGGACGCCTGACGCTGGGACCGTTCGGCGAGGAATTCGAAAAGCTGCTGGCCAACGGCATGGGCGTAAAGCACGCGATCACGGTGAACAGCGGCACGGCGTCGCTGGAGATCATGCTGCGCGCCATGAATGTGGCCAGCAAAGATGTGCTGGTGCCGGCCAACACCTTTTTTGCCACGGCTGCAGCCGTGATCTCGGCGGGTGGCACGCCGGTGTTGATGGACACAGATGTGGCGACGCTGTCCACCAGCCTTGCGGAAATTGAACGCCGCCTGACGCCCAACACTGTCGGCATCATGATCGTCCACATTGCGGGTTTCATTACGCCGGAAATGCCGGCCATCACCGCCTTCGCCGAAAAGAAGGGTATCTGGCTGATGGAAGATGCTGCTCACGCCCAGGGCTCGACGTTGGACGGTAAACACGCGGGCACATTTGGCTTGGCCGGTTCGTTCAGTTTTTATCCGACGAAAGTTATGACGAGCGCCGAGGGCGGCGTGATCGTCACCGACGACGACTTTATGGCTAATGAAGCGCGCATCTATCGCGACCAGGGCAAGGCCAGCTTCTTGCAGAACACCCATATCCGCATGGGTTACAACTGGCGTCTGTCGGAACCCCATGCCGTGATCGGCCTTCGGCACCTGCATAACCTTCCGACCATGATCGCGAACCGTCGCCGTATCGCTGCGCGCTATGACGCAGCATTGTCGGGTGGCGGCAATGGTCTACGCCCGATGCTGCAGCCCAAAGGCTGTGTGTCCAACTATTATAAATATGTCGTGATGCTGCCCGAAGGTGTGGACCGCGCGGCGGCGAAGAAATGGCTGCGCGAACAGCGCGGCGTTAATTGCAGCGGCGAAGTCTATGAAGTGCCGCTGCATAAGAACGAGGTGCTGAAGCATCTCGATCCCGGCAATCTTACGCAATCTGAAATCGCTTGCGGCCGGCAGCTGTGTCTGCCGATCTTCGCCAGCATGACGGATGCGCAGGCCGATCAGGTGATCGAAGGGTTGCACGCCGCCCAAAAGGACGGCGTGCTTTAAGACCCTTAAGCGCCGGTGCGGATTTTATCGAAGGCTTCGTGCATGGCTTTCGATGCGGCATCGAGCGCCGCGCCCTTATCCTGCGACCACTTGCTGTCTTTCGCCAGCGTCGCCTGCTGTTCCTTCAGCATGCGTTGGACTTCGGCCGGCTGCGGACCGCCGAGGCCTTTGCTCGATTGCACCATGTTTTCAGCCGACAAAGCTTGGCGGAAGCGCGCTTCGGTCAGCGGAAGTTTGACGACCGAAATTTTGAAATCCTTCGCCGCGGTTTCATAAATGCGCTGGGCATCGGTATATTTGATCTCGCTCGGGCGCAGTCTTGCATTGCGGCCGAAGGTCACGAGTTCTGAGGCGAAGTGGTGGCCCACACGGAAAGGAACTTCACCTTCGCGTTGTAGAATGTCGGCCAGTTCCGTCGTCACCGAATAGTCGGCGTTCACTTCATCCAGCGCGCGCGCCGGATCAAACTTGAGCTCGCCGATGAACGCGGCCAGCTGATCGCACGCCGAAGCAGCCCCTTTCAAGGCCTGCTCAGAATCGTCGCCTTTATAATCGCTCATCCCGGCCGGCGTGTTATGCGCCTTGACGAGATAAGTCACAGTATCACCCACGACCTGACCGGTGATGATGCGCAAAGACGTCATGCCGGACGGGTTGCGCTTCTGCGGCATGATGCTGCTGGTTCCGGTCAGCTCGCCTTCTTCCAGGATGATCCATGGCGTCGACATGCGGTACTGCGCCTGGATGTCTGCGGTGAAGGTGCTGATCGTCACGGCGATGGAGGCGGCGATGGATGCAAGTTCAACGCCTGTGTCGATAGGCGCAATCTGATTAGCGCCGAAGGAGTTTGTGATAACGCCTTCAAAACCCATCAGCTGTGCAAGGCGGTTGCGATCCACCGGGAAGCTCGATGTGCCGAGTGCGCCCGTACCCATAGCCGAGCGATTGACGTCGGCGTAGGCCGCCTTCAAACGCTGAGAGTCGCGCTCAAGAGCTTCGCTGTATCCCAGCAGCCAGTGGCCGAAGGAAATTGGCTGGGCTTGGACGCCGTGCGTATAGGCCGGCACCAGAGCGTCGGGATATTTGGCGGCAAAACCCAGAAGCGACGCGCGGGCTTTATCCAGGCTCAACATGGTTTTGAGAACTTGTTCACGCTGCGTCAGGCGGCGCGTCACGGCGCCGATTTCCTGGCGGCTGCGACCGGAGTGCAGGCGGGTCACGTCGGGACCGCCTTCTTCGATCAGCAGCGGTTCGACCTGAAGATAATCGCTGGAGCGCAGCTTTTTATCCGCGTCGGCGCGGATGCCGACTTTTTCCACGGACTCGGCAATGGTCTTGCCGAGCGGTTTCGGAACGATCTTGGTTTCGACCACCATTACGGTGGCGGCGCGGTTCAGCTCGTTCAGCCAGTAAAAGCCGTCGCGCGCCGGACGGGCTTGCTGCGCGGCAGCCGGAGTCACCAGCGCCACAATAGCAACGCCCGTCATCAAATACTTAAGCATAGAATCCTCCCCTGTTTTTCCCGGGGAAATAGTAGCCCAGGGGCATTATCGACGCCATACAGGCTGGAACTCTGGGGGTTCACGTTGCGTTTATTAGGCATCTGCTGCCTTCGCAGTAGCAACATTTATGGTGAAAGAGGAACCCCAACATGGCCCGCAAAGTCGTAAAAGTTCAAAGCAACGGTCGCAGCAAAATCGGCATGGTTATGACGGCCTTGGCGGCCGTGAGTGCGTTCGGTTTGTTCAGAAACCGCAATCGCCGGGCCGGCTTGCTCAGTGGCATTAGCAAGTTGGGAGCCGCTGCTGCCACTGTTATGACCGCGAGCGAAGTGCTGATGCCGCAGACGTTCGCCCGCGCCATGGGCCGTCAACAGCGCTCACGTTTTAGCTGGTTGGCACGCTAAATCTAGGGCTTCTTAAAAGCACTATTGGGCGTCGGGACCGAAAAGGTTCCGGCGCCCTCGACTTTTTTGGCACAGCTGTGCCACACAAATACCACACGCTGTCCGCAACTCGACCTTGTTTACCCCGTTATATTTCGTGACAGAGATCAGCAAAGCTACTTGTTGAAAGCCTTAGTCAGAAATAACGAGACGGTTAGTACAATGGAAAGTCTTGATCGTTTTTTTGATGCCTACGACCGCATGCTGCCGCGCCACTTTGGTGATGTGATGGTCGCAGTTGTTCTGTTCAGCCTGGTAAGCTGGATTGCCCTCTAAGGGCTAAGAACACTCACCGGCGCGGTGCTCAAAGCACCAGCCTCGCGCGCACCACAGATGCTTCGCGCAATCTCCCGCACATAAAATCTGCTTAGAGGATGCGGTTAAACCACAGCATCGAGAGTGCTACGGAAATGAGCGCCAAGGCCGCCGCGACCGCCGAGAACCCAGCCGTGATTTCGGTCTTGGTTTTTTCCAAGATGAGCTGCGCGTTCATGGCCTCGTAGATCTTTTTCAACTCCGAGGCATTGCCGGCGCGGAAGTACTGGCCGCGTGTCAGATCGGCGATGGTCTGCAGGGTGTCTTCGTCCAGTTGCACGCGCATCGAACGGCCCTCGTAGCCGAGGTTGATGCCTTCGGTGGAACCGACGCCGACGGTGTAAACGCGCACGCCATGATCAGCCGCGATGTGCGCGGCTTCCATAGGATCCGGACCGGTGGTGGTTTGGCCGTCGGTCAAAAGGATGACAACCGCCGACTGGAATGAGCCAGGCGGTAAGATCTTCTTCTCGGCTTCCGGCTTGGTGGCGGCTTGCTCATCCAGGGATTGACCACGGCTGCCGCCGCGCATGCCGCGCCGGAAGTCGGGCTGCTGGACTTCGAAATTCTCGCCGGGGAACAACGTTTGCAGCGAGACCAAAAGGCCACTGCCGATGGCTGTGCCGCGCTGGGTCTGGAAGCGGTCGATGGCTTCGTTCAACTCTTCACGGTTGTTGGTGGGCGCTTGCACAAGCAGGGCCGACGCGGCGAAAGCAACGATGCCGATTTTTGTATCGGCGGGCTGTTCAGCGATGAAGGCCTTAGCGGCGGCCTGCGAAGCCACCATGCGGTTCGGCTCGACGTCTTCGGCGCGCATGCTGCCCGAGACGTCCATGGCCAGAATCACGGTCGAGCGTTGCGAGGGCAATGTCACCACAGCGGCGGGACGCGCGATGGCCGCGATCATGACCGTCAGTGACGCGAGGAACAGGATTGGCGGTACGTGGCGGCGAAAGCCGGCGCCTACGCCCATAGCGTCTTTCACCATGGCGAGGCTGGCATAGCGCACGGAGGCTTTTTTCTTCCGCCGCAGCATGAGGAGATACAGTCCGATCAGGACCGGAACCGCCAGGAGCAGCCAGAGAAGGTGGGGCCAAAGGAATGTCATGCGCGTATTTCCGAATTTCGGGCTTGAATGTGGCTGGGCATACCGCCGCCGGCGGCGATTTGACTGCGACGTTTGCGTAAGTCGGCAAAACGTAAAATGACATCGACCAGATCGTCGCTGGTGGAAAGCTCTAAAGCGTCCACACCGGCCTTGCTAAAGGAAGTTCTGAGAGCCTCTTCGCTCTTCTCGGCGAGTTCCGCAAAGCGACGGCGGAAGCCGCTGTCGTGGGTATCGACAAAAATCTGTTCGCCGGTTTCCGCATCTTGCATGACGAGGAGACCAAGATCCGGCAAATCCATTTCAAGCTGATCGAACAGGCGCACGGCCAACACTTCGTGGCGCATGACCAGATGTCCAAGCGCTTCCGTCCAACCGGGCGAGCTGATGAAATCCGAGACCACAAACACAATCGAGCGGCGCTTAATGAGCTGCAGCGACGTTTTCAGGAAATCGCCCAGATTGGTTTCGGGCGCCTGCGTCAGTTCAGGGCGCGCGTTCAAGCTTTCAAGGATGTGCAGCACATGGCGGCGTCCGGTCTGCGCCGGGATCATGGCGTCAATCGCACCGTTGGCGCCGCCGCTGTAGAGGAGTGCCCCCACGCGGTTGCCGTGACGCGTGAGCAGGCGGGCAATCACGCCGACAAAGTCCCGCAAGACTTCGCGCTTTTTAATGGCTTCGGAACCGAAATCCACCGACGGGCTGATATCGAGCAGGAACCAGGCCGTGACTTCGCGGTCTTCGTTGTATTGGCGCACATAAGGTGTTTGCAGGCGTGCGGTTACGTTCCAATCGATATGGCGCACGTCGTCGTGATGCTGGTACTCGCGCAAACCCGCGAGGTCCAGACCGATGCCCCTAAACAATGTGCGGTAGTCGCCATGAAGCGCACCGTCCAGCTTCTTAAGGACGGTCCACTCTAAGCGGCGAAGCGCGGCCTCAGACGTGCGCGGCGACTTTGACATGTGTTTCCAAGGGCTTTTCAGGAGCAGGAATATGCGACATCACGCGGCGCATGACTTCGTCGGCGCTGACGCCGTCCGACAGTGCTTCGTAAGACAGCACGATGCGGTGACGGAACACGTCGCCGACGAGGTCGGTCACGTCTTCGGGCAGCACGTAAGAACGGCCGCGCAAATATGACAGCGCGCGTGCGCCTTCGATCAGGTGGATCGGTGCGCGTGGGGAAGCGCCGAATTGCAGATAACGCGCCACATCCGGGATGCCGTACTTTTCAGGGTTACGCGAAGCAGCCGCCAACTTGACCGCGTATTGGATCAGCGACGGATCGACGTAGGCCATCTGGCATTCTTTCTGGAGTGCCAGCAGCTGTTCCGTGGTGCAGACGGATGAAACAGCGTGCGCGACGCCGGTGACGCGGCCGACGATCACGAACTCTTCTTCTTCCGTGGGGTAGCCGACAATCACCTTCATCATAAAACGGTCGACCTGGGCTTCCGGCAGCGGATAGGTGCCTTCGGTCTCAATGGGGTTCTGCGTCGCCATGACCAGGAAGGGTGCCGGCACTTTGTGCGTCTCGCCGGCGATGGTGACTTGGCGCTCTTGCATGACTTCCAGCAACGCGCTTTGCACCTTGGCGGGCGCGCGGTTGATTTCGTCGGCCAGCAGCAGGTTGGTGAACACCGGTCCCAGCGACGTCGCAAATTCGCCGGTCTTCTGGTTGTAGATGCGTGTGCCGACAAGATCGGCCGGCACCAGATCGGGCGTGAACTGAATGCGCTTGAACTGACCACGGATAGTTTTTGCAAGCGTGTTGACTGTCAGGGTTTTGGCGAGGCCGGGCACACCTTCCACCAACAGATGCCCTTCGGCCAAAATTGCCACCAACACACGTTCGAGGAAGTGATCCTGGCCGACAATGACCTTTTTCACTTCGTAAAGGACGCGCTGCATCAAGGTGGCAACTTCGGCGCCTTGGGGTGCTGTATCGGTCATGGGATTCCGTTGTGTTTGAGTTTGGTTAAACGCGTGACGGCAGTAGAATTAGAAGGGCGAGAGCCCCGCTGCGGAAGCGGCGTTCTCGATGGGGACGGCAAAACCGATGCCGATGAAAACGCGTTGCTCGGTGGGATTGAGAATGGCCGTGACGATGCCGACGACTTCACCCTTCGCCGTCACCAGCGGTCCACCCGAATTGCCGGGATTGGCCGCAGCGTCGAACTGAATGAGGTTTGTGAGCGTCTTTTTGCCCTTGGGGTTCAGGTAGTCGCGGCGCATGCCCGAAACGATGCCCGAAGACACCGACGGGCCGATGCCGAAGGGGTGGCCCACGGCGATCACTTCGTCGCCCGGGCGCAGGCCGCGTGTGGACGCAAGCGTGGCGGGTTTCAGATCGTCGGGGACCGCATCTGTCTTCAGCACGGCCAGATCATCTTCCGGCTGGACCGAGACGACGTGGGCATCGGATTTGGTGCCGTCGAAGAAGGTCACCGAAATACGCTCGGCGCCCGCAACGACGTGGATGTTGGTTAGGATGGTGCCGGACTCTTCAATCACGACGCCGGTGCCGACGGCCTTTTCGGTATCTTCGCTGTCTTCCAAGCCCACCTGATTCACGCGCACCACCGAGGGACGAATGATGTCGTAAGCCACGGACGCGCGTGACGGCGCCATGGGTTGTTTCTCGAGGGTATGAAGCACGGCGGAATCGATATCGCGCTGCGTGAGTTTGCGCGGCAAGGTGTACTGGTTATACCCGGCGACAATGGCCAGAGTCAGAAGCACGCTGCCGACGATCGACAGCGGCCGGCTATAGCGCGAGGTAAAGCGGCGGAAAGCGACAACGACACGCGGCGGCGGTGCCGGCGGCTCAATGGGTTCTTCGATGGCAGCCTGTGCGGCGCGGCCGATCTGGGCATAAGGGCCCATTCTGCGGGATTGGCTGTAGAGCGTGACGCGCTTCATGGTGGCGACTCCCCGCCGGTAAATCAGCGCAGTTTTGAACTTGAAGTCCTCCCCAGGACTAAAAACCTGAGCTTCAAATCCCCCGCACTGAACCTGAAGCGTAGTCCAAATTTCTAGGATTCACAAAGCGCTTTCCGACGCCCGTTCCTTACGTAAACGACAGTTTAAACAGGACAAATCGCACCGGTGTTACCGCGTGTTACACGGGTAGGCATCCGCTGTAATGCGCCAAGAACTTGCGTTATGGCGGTTCTTCAAGCGGTTACGGGTGCTTCGTCGCGGGGGCAGGGTTCTTCAGCCCAAACCAGCCGCCAATAGCCAGCCCAATGGCTGTCCACACAAGTTCGCGACCACGGCGCAATAAAGCGACTGTAAGCCCGATTTCGGACGATCCGGTCAGGGCCTGGCCGATCAAGGTGATGGCGCCGTCCTGGACCCCTAGATGTCCCGGCACAAAGAAGGTCGCGGCGCGGACCAGCACGATGGTGGCTTCGACCATCCAGGCGTCGGCCATGGAAATGGGATGGCCTAGGAACCAGAAAATCAAAAACATCTCGACCGCGCCGCAGAACCAATTGACGAAGGCAAACACGAACGAGGTTGCGAACCGCCCCGGCGTGTGGCGGACGAAGGTGAACAGGTGCTCTTCCACATCCCGCATGGCTTGAAGCCCGCGTCCCAAACGGTCGGCCCAGCGGCTTTGGCCGAGGCGTTGCTGAAGAATGGCCAGCGCACGCATGTGGAGTGCGGCGAACACCATCAGCATAAACGCCGTGATGACGAGGGCGGAAATCAACAGGGCTTTTTCCAGTACCGGCGAAAGAACCCCCCGATTGGAAATGAGGACCGCGCCTATAAGCACAAAAGGCGCCATGGCCAGGCTGTTGACGGTCTGAATCAGAAGCAGAGACGCGGTGCCCTCGCGGTACGAAACGTCGTAATGGCGTTTCAGCAGCAGCGCTTTGAAAGGCTCGCCGCCGAGCGAGCCGAAAGGTGTCACGACGTTGAGGGCCTCGCCGACCAATTGCACCAACAGCAATCGCCAGGCCCACAGCGCATTGACGACAATGCTGCGGAACATCAAAAGCCATGAGGCTACATCCGCGAAGAAGCCAATCGAGAAGGCCAGCACGATAGCAACCGCGCCAAACCAGCCAATGACGGAGATGTTCTCTTGAACGGCCTCTAGATCGACATCGGCGAGCAGCCAAACGAAAAGCGCCAGTCCCCCGCCAAGGGTGACGAGCTTAAATAGCTTCGCGAGCATTGATTACGCCGCCGCGCCGGAACCGGCGACGGGCTTGGTCTTTTCCTGCGGCACCCAGGCGAGGGTCGCGTGCAGGCCTTCGCGCAATTCAACGCGCGGATTGAAATTGAGCAGAGCAACGGCGCGGTCCATGGTGGTGACCGAGCGGCGGATGTCGCCGGCGCGGGCCGGTTCATGACGCACAGGCGACGCCGAGCCCGCGAGTTCCAGAATGGTATGAGTCAGCGCGTTGATGGTGACTTCAACGCCGGTGCCAATGTTGATGATGGCGTTGTTGCCGGCATCGCTCAGAAGCGCGCGCACCACGGCTTCGGCGACATCGGTGACGTAAACGAAATCGCGTGTCTGATTGCCGTCATCGAAAATGGTGATGGGCTGGCCGGTGACAGCACGCTCGAGGAAAATCGAGATGACGCCGGAATACCAGCTTTTAGGGTCTTGGCGCGGGCCGAAGACATTCATAAAGCGCAAAGCAGTGAACGTCAGGCCGTAAAGGCGCGCGTAATAATCCAGGTAAAACTCGGCTGCCAGCTTGTCGATGCCGTAAGGCGACGTGGGGCGTGCGCGGGACTCTTCAGATACCGGCACCGGTGCGTCGTCGTCGTAGACCGCCGAGCTGGAAGCAAAGAACACTTTCGCGACCTTGTTGTGGCGCGCGTATTCGAGAATGCGGGCCGTCCCGGCCAGGTTGGTCTGAATGTCGCCCACCGGATCGTCCATGGAAATCGGCACAGCGGTTTGTGCTGCGAAATGCGCGATGCGCTCGATGCGGCCGAAGCGGCGTACCATGCCGGCGAACGCCGCCGTCAGATCGGTGGTGATATCGGCATCGACGAAATTGAAGCGCGGATGGTCAATCCACTGCTCGATGTTCGTAAGGTAGCCGGTGGAAAGGTTATCCAAAACCGAGACGCGGTAGCCCGCATGCATCAACAGGTCGACGGTGTGGCTGCCGATAAAGCCGGCGCCGCCGGTGACAAGGATGTGGGCTTTCGTGTTCATAAGCTTTTGGCCGCCGGGTTCGAAGAAAGGTCGGTATCGGTCAAGGGCATTGCAGCTTCACGCGCCACGATGCGTCCATCTTTCGTAAGCCCGAAACGGTGGCCGCGCCACTCGAAACTGCGGCGCAAGAAGGCCGTGCACCATGACATCAATGCAAGAATATCGCGCAGCGGCAGCAGCCACAGGGCGCGCAAACCCTCGCGGTCGTTGAGGTAAGCGCTGGAGATCCAGGCCGCGGTGCCAAGGCGGATCACAAGGGCGAGAGCCAACACATCCATGCCGATGCTGTCGAAATTGCGCGTGATTGCGAACAGCAGCGCAAAGGGAATGGCGCGCGTGAAAATCGTAAGCGCGAACCCGACAGGATTGGCGGCGCGGGTGTTCTGATCCCAATAGAGCTGATGATTCCACCAGCGTGTGAATGTCGGGTAGTCGGCGAGGATGTCGACGGTATGGGGCAAAAGCACCATGCGTTTGCCGAGACCGATCAGGCGGCGGCCCAGTTCGTAATCTTCCACGAGATATTCGCCGAGCGCAGCCATGCCGCCGGTGCGCTCTAAGTCCGACTTGCGGAACGCCACGCTGGCGCCGATGCAAAAGGGTGCGATCTGGTTGACGTGCGAGAACACCAGGCTCGGTACGAAATCGGTATTGAACGTCAGGAGTTCCAATTTTTCGAACCAACGGTCGGCCGCAATGGCGCGGTAAAGCGAGCAGACGTAGCCCACATCGCTGTCGCGCAAAGGTGCCGCCATGGTGCGCAGATAGTCGGACGCGAGACGCACATCGCTGTCGCTGATGATCAACACGTCGTGACGCGCGGCAGTGAGCGCGTTGACGAGGTTCTGCACTTTTCCATTCACCACCGGCTCGCTGGGCTTGATCACCAGGGTCACGCGGTCAGGGAATTCGGCTGCTAAGCGGCGCAAGAGCGGCAGCGCCGGCTCGTCGGTGCGCTGTACCGAGAGCACAATCTGGTAGTCAGGATAATCCTGGCGGCAGAGGCTGAGCAGGTTCTGCTCCAGGCCTTTGTCTAAGCCGTAGATCGGCTTCAGCACTGTGATGGGCGGCAGATAGCTTTCAGGCGTCGACTCAGCCTTGAAAAACTTGGCGGCTGTGTGGACCGACAGTGCGCCATAGATACTGCCCCCGATGACCGGGAGAAGCAGCGCTGCCTGAATGAGGTCGAATGCCATGATCAGGTAACTGGAAACTCTAAGCTGCGGTCTTTTTCTGGTCGCGGTTTTCGCGCTTGTTCAGGAACTTCATGAACTCGACGCCTTCACGCAGGCGACGCTTCATCATTTCCCAATCCGTCAGCATCTCGGAGGTGATCTCCCAGATTTTGCCGGGGCGGAAGTAGTACTGCGAATAGAACTGCTCGACGCTCTCGAAAATGTCTTCATGGCTGAGGTGCGGATAGCTGATCGAGCTCACCTGAATGCCCTGATCGGCCACCAAACGTCCGCCGTTGTCTTCTTCCAAGAGCCAGCCGTTCTGCTTGGCTTGGTTATAAAGGTAAGTGCCCGGATAAGCCGCGGCCAACGAAACCTGCAGCGTGTAGGGGTTCACTTCCTTCGCAAATGCGATGGTTTCTTTGATGGTCTCTTTGGTTTCGCCGGGCAGGCCGACGATGAAGGTGCCGTGGATTTTCAGGCCCAGTTCGCGGCAGTTCTTTGAGAACTCGCGCAGCTGCTCAACGCGCATGCCCTTTTTGATGTTGTGCAGGATCTGCTGGTTGCCGGACTCATAGCCGCAGACCATCAGGCGCATGCCGTTGGCCTTGAAGATCTCAAGCGTCTTGCGCGGCACGTTGCCCTTGGCATTGCACGACCACATCACGCCGAGTTTGCCGAGGCCTTTGGCGATCTCTTCGGCGCGCGGCAAATCGTCGGTGAACGTATCGTCGTCGAAGAAGAACTCCTTCACTTGCGGGAAGTATTCCTTGGCTTTGCGGATTTCATCGACCACGTGCTCGACCGAGCGCGTGCGATAGACGTGACCGCCGATGGTCTGGGGCCACAGGCAGAAGGTGCAGCGCGATTTGCAGCCGCGGCCGGTATAGACCGACAGATACGGGTGATTCAGATAGCCGATGAAGTAGTCTTCAATCTTCAGGTCGCGCTTATAGACGTCCACCACATGGGGCAGTTCGTCCATATTGTGCAGCAGTTCGCGCGGCTTGTTGCGGATGATCTCGCCTTTGGCGTTGCGCCAGGTGAGGCCGTCGATGTCGGCGTAGTCTTTGCCTTCGGCGACTTCCTTACAGGTGAAATCGAATTCGCTGCCGGCGACCCAATCGAGCGATGTGCTGCCCTTCATGGACTGATAGGGATCGACCGCCACGTGGGCGCCGATCATGCCGATGATGATTTTCGGATTGCGTTGCTTAAAGGCCTGCGCCACGCGGATGTCTGACGGGAACGACGGGGTCGAGGTGTGCATGACCAATAATTCGTAGTCGTCGGCCATGGGCAACACGTCATCGAGCGTTTTATCGCTGGCGGGCGCATCCACAAGCTTCGAGCCGGGCACAAGGGCGGCGGGCTGGGCCAGCCATGTCGGATACCAGAAGGACCTGATTTCGCGCTTTGCCTGGTAACGGGACCCGGCGCCGCCATCGAAACCTTCAAAGGACGGCGGGTTCAGGAACAGGGTTTTCATCATGACGGGAGGCCCTTTTGGCAGTGCAATATCAAGATCGAAACTATCAGAAACGAATTAGCCACGGCAGCTCTTCCATAACCGCGCCGAGTGAGCCTAAATTCCCCTTTCGGGTCAAGGCCTTAACTCCGCCTACGATGTCACCTTTTTTAAGCGCCTGATAGGTGTCGTGGACGGATACGCCGACGTGGTGCATGACCGAGGAATCCCGGTAACAGTCGATCATGCAGCGGGTGCAGCCGTCGCGGACCAGCTTGGTCTCGTCGAACTCGCTGATGTGGCACATGGGCTTTTCCCAATAGTGGCAGCGCCACAGCATGAGATCCCAATCGAGATAGAAATAGCGGAAGCCGCCGAGGCAGGGGAATTTCTGCTCGTCGCCGGTGATGTAGCGCTGCATCTCTTCCAGGCCCGCTGTGGGGTTCAGGACGTGGATGCCGGATTTCTTCAGCGCTTTGACCTTGTCGAAGGCCGCCAGCAATTCTTCTTTCGAATAATTGACGAGCTCTGACGTCGAGAAACCAAGGAAGTTGGAGCCGAGTTCCGTGACCGGGTACGAGAACGTGACCGCGCCAAAGCCCAGCGACAATAAAAACTCCGGCAGCTTTTCATAGTCGAGCAAGCGGCTCATCGTGACCGAAGCTGTGGACTGCACGCCAAGTTCTTTCAGCACGCGGTTGGCGTCTTTGATCTTCTCACAAACGCCCGGCAGACCGCGGTTATTCTCGTGTGCTTCAATCTCGGCGGCATCGATGGAAATGATGAAGCTGGAGGTGCCGGCAGCGTGCAGCGCCTTGATCTTCTCGGGCTTAAACAGCCCGCCGTTCGAAACCAGCATGACCTTCATGCCGAGGTTCGAGGCATGCTGCGTGAATTCGATCAGGTTCGGGTGCAGCGTCGGCTCACCACCTGTCCACACCATGTAGCGCACGCCGTTGCGATAGAGCGTATCGATGGCGTCCAGGGCACCCTGGCGCTCAACGTACTTCCATTCCGACTTCGGAAACTTGTCGCGCGCGAAATTGCAGAAACCGCAGTTGGCGTTGCAGGCATTGTTGAGCGCGAACTGCGCGAAGCCCGGACCGCCCTTGTCGAGCACCAGCCGCAAGGTGTCGAAAGACACCGGGTTGGCCCCCGGCTTTTGCGCGGCCTTTACGGGCTCGGGAGTTTTTAGGACGCGAAGTTGGGCGGTTTGTTCAATCTGCGACATGAAATTCTTTTGCTGAGGGGCGCGAGACCCGCGCCTATACTCCGTCCCCTATGCTGTTGTCTTATAAATGACAATTTTTCGCGGTGCAGTATAGGTCCAACTGAGGGAGCCCGGCATGTTTAGCAGCTTATTTAGGAAATTGTGGCTTTTGGGTCTCCTGCTTGCCGGGGCTTCCCTCACTTTTGGTTCAGCTGTGGCACAAGATGCGGCGCCGACCGCAGTGGTAGAGCGCTTTCACGCCACGCTCATCACGAATATGAAAAACGGCAAGGCGCTCGGCTTCGACGGCCGCACCGCCAAGTTGACGCCCGTGGTGAAAGAAACTTTCGACATCCCGACCATGGCGCGCATTTCGACCGGCGCGGCGTGGGGAAAAATGTCTGAGGCCGAGCACGCCGACATCATCGCCGCGTTCACCGCCTGGACCGTGGCCAACTACGCCGGCAACTTCAGCGCCTTCGACGGCGAAAGCTTCGAGACCAAAAGCCAATCGCCCGATGACGGCAAAGGTAACATCCTGGTCAACACGCTCTTGAAGCCCAACGGCATGGCGCCGGTGGCGTTCAATTACCGTATGCAGAAGATTGGTGGCAGCTGGAAGGTGGTCGACATTTATCTCGACGGCGCCATCAGCCAGCTTGCAACTTTCCGCGCACAATTCGCGGCGGTACTGAAGCAGGGGAGTGCTGCTGATCTTGTGGCGCATATGAAGCGCTTGGCGGCGGAAGCGAAGAAAGAGACTTAAGCTTTTTCTGGCGGCTTACCCAACAGCGCCGGCAGGAAGATCAGCGTCGCCAGCAACGTATACGCCAGCGCCAGCGTCAGAAGAATTCCCAAGCTCGCCGTGCCAGTATGTTTGGAAATCGCGAGGCTTCCAAAAGCCGCGGCCGTTGTAAGCGCGCTGTAAAGCATGCCGCGCCCGGCGGGTGAAGCCAGCAACACGCCTTCGCCATCACGCCAGGCCGTGACAAAATAAATTGGGAACGTCACGCCGATGCCGAGCAACAGCGGCAGCGCGATGATGTTGGCGAAGTTGATGGCGAGGCCCATGACCGAAAAGGTGCCCAGCGTCAGTAACGATGCCAGTAGCAATGGTGCCAGCGCGCGCGCGACGTCGGCAGGCCGGCGAAAGACAATGAACAGCAAGATCGTGATGGCGACCAGCGCCAGCACGGCGGCGGTCATGAAGGCGCGCGTTACGATATTTCCGCTTTCGTAAATAATCAGCGGCTCGCCGATGGCGTCGGGTGCGACGGCTTGCACGGCTTTCAGGAAACGGTTGAGGTTTTCGGCCTCGGCTCCGGCTTGGCGCGGGAAGGCTTGCACGCGGTAACGGCCATCTTTGGCCATGAAGCTCGCGCGGATGTCGTCGGGCAAATCTTCGAGGCTGACGGGCGCCGGGCCTAAGCCGGCGGCGAGCGGCGCAATCGCGGCATCGAAGCCGGTTAACAGTGACGTCGAAAGTTTGTCGAAGTTTTCCTGTGTTGGGTTTCCAAGCAAGCGGTCAAGCACTGTGACAAGGCGCTGCCCGGCATCGCGCAAGGGGCCGGTTGCACCCGGTTTCTCGACATAAGCTTTGGCTTCATCGCGGGCGAGCTGGGCCGCGCTAATCAGCTCCGCATGCGTCGGCGCTGGTTTCTGCGCGACGCCCGGCGTCAGCACTGGCCCCATCAGGAACGAGAGCTCCTGAATCGCCATCAGCTTGTCGGTTTGGTTTTCGGGGATGACGTCGAAGATCGTCAACGTGTGGCCAACTTCCGGCACATTGTTCAAACGCGCGGCCAAGGTTTTGGCTTCGTCCGCCGTTGAAACCAGCACGCTCATGGAGTTGGGATTGATCAGCGGATCGTCCATCAACTCCAACGCGGTCGACATTGACTCAGTGGTGGGGTCTTTCAGCTTCAAGGGATCGAAGTCGAAGGCGAGTTTGGGTAAGGCCGCCAAAGCAGCAACAGCCAAAATCGCCGTCGCGGTCAGCACAAGTTTGCGCTTCGCCAGCAGCACCGCGTTGATGGGCGCAGCCCAACGGTAGCCCACTTCGGCCTGTTCGCCCGGCACACGCATCAGGCGCAGCAGGGCCGGCAGGAATGTGAAACTGAGAACAAGCGCGATGATCATGCCGCCGCCCGCAATGACGCCGAGCTGCGATACACCGCGATATTCGGTCGGCAGGAATGAGAAGAATCCAAGCGCCGTAGTGGCGGCGGCGAGGGTGAGGGGCTTGGCCATCACCGCGCCGGCCGCATCAAGTGCTGCGTCGAGGCTACCTTCGCCGCGCGCATGGCGTTCAGCGCGGTATCTCATGGCGAACTGAATGCTGAAATCGACCGCGATGCCGACGAACATCACGGCAAACGCGACGGAGATGAGATTGAGTTCGCCAATGGAAATCGTCGCCCAGCCGAGCGTGAGCAGAAAGCCGACCAGCAACGTTATCAGCGCCGCGAACACGAGGCGCGCCGAACCCAGCGCCATAAACAAGAGAATGCCGACCAACACGACAGAGATAAGGCCTGATGTGCCTGTACCTTCGGCCACGGTCGCGAATTCCTCATCCGACAACGGAATCTGTCCGGTGAGACGCACGCGAATGCCGTTCTCGGGCGTCAGGCCCAACTCGCGCGCGGCGTCGCGGATGGCAGCGCTGGCAACGCCGCCTTGCTCCAAGGCTGAAAGGTCGAGCTTGGGCTGGGTCAGCACCATGGCCCGGGCCGACATGCCCGCAGGTCCGAAGCCTTTGAACAAACTCGCCCAGTTCAAAGTGGCCGGTTTGTTGTCGAGCACTTTTTCAATAACACCGGACGCCTCTTGGGCAGCGGGTGCGATTTGCGCGGCGGCGGTTTCGCCTTCACGCGCGGCGCGGAAGGCAAACTCAAACAGGCGGAAAACGCCGCGCGCGTTTCTATCGGTGGCGATGGCGCCCAGGAACGGCTGCGCGCGCGCGAGTTCAATGGAGAGGTCATCCAACTCATCAGCGGAGAGATAGAGGAGACCATTGCGGGAGAAGAAGTCGCCGCCGGTCGGGTTCTGTACGCTGAGAAAAATATCGCTGCGCGGTTTCAGCTTCTCGGTCAGCTTATTGGCCGCGGCTTGGGCTTCCATGGCTGACGCGGCGTCGATCACGGCAACGATCAAATCCTGCTCTGCGGGAAACTGTGCGTCGAAGCGCGCTTGGGCCTCGCGGAAGTCGAGACCGGAATCAAACAGCGCTAGAGAATCGGTGTTCATGCCGAGGCCGCGCAAGGCGCCGAACACGGAGCCGGCGGTCAGCAGCAGGATCAGCAATATCGCAACGGCCGGTTTGCTCCGGCAGGCGCGTACGAGGTTTTGGGCGAAGGTGCTCAACATGAGCGGAGTATAACGCTACTCCCTGGCGCTAGTACCCATCATCTGCAGACCAGTCGCTGGTCCAGCGTGGGTCGGTGGCGCTCCCGGCGCGCAGGAAACGGATGTCCGTGGAAATCCGCATGTGATCGGTATCGCCCGGATCGGTCGAGGCATGAACGATGGTCGGCGTGTGAATGACCACGTCACCGGCGCGGTAATCGGCAGAGAGCCAGCGGCGGCCGGTGCGGTCGGCAACCCATTTGAGATCGTGGCTCAAAGGCCGCTTATCGCTACGGTCGGTGGGCGCGGCGTCGCGCACGTTACTTTCCAGATCGGGGTCCTGATGAGACCCTTCGAGATACAAAAGTCCGCCGGAGATGAGGGGGCTATCGCCGAGTGGCACCCAGATGGTCACCACGTCGGCGGCCACACCTTCTATATAGGTGCGGTCCATGTGCGGGCGGCTGGCGACTTGGCGGCCCGGCAGGAAGTGGCGCAAGGGCGTGCGCTTGATGCGCGTCGCAGGCGCATCAAAGAACGTCTCGGCCAAAGCCTTGAACACCGGCAGGTTGGCGAAATCCTGGAAAACGCCGGAGCGCACGAAGTCGTGGGCCGGGTGACCAGGGAATCCATGGCGCGGCAGATCGGCGGGCACTTGGCCGGTGAACGCGCCGCGGCGTGTATCGCCGTCTTTGCAAAGTTCGGCCGGAAAGCGGCTGAGATAGGCCTCGCGCAAATCGAGCACGACGTGCACCGGGATTGCGTCGCGCAGCATCACGTAGCCGTCGGCGTTGTAACGCGCGCGCAAGCTCGCGGCATCGACCGTCGGATCGGTGCTCTTGAGTTCGGCAAAATAATGCGGTGTGAACGGGATCGAAGCGCCGTTCGAGGTGAGTGTCGCGAGCGTCATAGTCCCCAACGTAATAATTGTATTTTCATCCTATCGGGCGAAGCCGGGAATGCAAGGCCCTGGGAAATATAGTGAAACAACATGACTAAAAAATCACGTACGTAGGGGTGCGAGGGGCAAATCACTGAAACCCTTGGGCATTAAGCCAAGGGCTTGCAGGCGCAGGGCTACGGGCCGGCTGGTCAGGGCGTGCAGTTCGCCCAGACGATCATAGCCGGGCGCGTTGGCTTCCAGCATCGCGGTCGCCGTCGTGGCGGGATGAAAATAGAACTCGCTGACGCCGTCCTGAAGCTTGTCTAAGGCGGACAGCACGCGATCTTCCGTGAGATGGCCAGTGTCGCGTAAGCCCACCAGCACATCGTTGATGCGAAGGCCCGCGTTCTTCAATCGGCGGCGCATGAGCCAGAGCCACAACGCCAATCCCGGCTGCGGCGGTTCGCGCGGCACGCGCACGCCCGCACTCTGCCAGCCGAATTCGCGCAAAAGATCGAGCATGATCGTGAGCACCGTGGGGTGCAGATGCATATGGTTGTGGGCGTTGACGTGATCGAGTTTAAGCCCCGTCGCGCGGAAGGCCTCAAACTGCGCGCGGATTTCTTTTTTGAGATCGCGGCGCGCGGTGGGAGAGAAGAACCACTTGATGCCGGCGCTGACGAGGTTCGTGGAAAAAAGGCCCGTGCCATCTACCAGTGACGGAATTTCGTGCGCGGGAAGTAACGGGCGTCCATCCACCAAGGTCAGATGCAGGCCGACTTTCAGCCGCGGCAGGCGTCGGGCGCGCTCAAGTGCATCGGCGGCGGCGGGCGCGGCGACCATCAGGCTCGCGGCGCTGAGCACGCCTTCGCTATGGCCCTTTTCGACTGCGGCATTCACCTCGGTGCAGAGGCCAAAATCGTCGGCGGTGAAGATGACTTGTTTCATGTATTCAGAGACGCTTATTTGCTAAGTCTACAGCCCCAAACACGGGAATCGCTATAGGACGTAAGATGACGGCTTTAGTTACAGGAGCAACCGGTTTTATCGGCTCGGCGGTGGCGCGGCGACTTTTGGCGCGTGGCGAGGCGGTCCGTGTGCTCGCGCGTGCAGGTGGCGACCGGCGCAATCTCGCGGGGCTCGACATCGAAATCATTGAAGGCGATTTGCGCGATCCGGCAGCGCGCGAAAAAGCCGTGAAGGGTATAGATAGCCTCTATCATGTAGCGGCGGATTACCGCTTGTGGGTGCCCAATCCCGCCGAGATGTATGCGACCAACGTCGAAGCCACCACGGCGCTGTTGCGCGCCGGTGCGGACGCGGGCGCCAAGCGTTTGGTCTATACCAGCAGCGTCGCGACGCTCGGCATTCCGACCGACGGTTCGCTCGCCACCGAAGACACGCCGGTGCAGCTTGTCGATATGGTGGGACCTTATAAACGGTCCAAATATATGGCCGAAGAAGCCGTGCAGGATTTGGTGCGCAGCGAGAAGTTGCCGGTGGTGATCGTCAATCCCACCGCGCCTGTAGGACCGCGCGATGTGAAGCCCACGCCGACGGGGCGCACGGTGATTGAAGCAGCAGCGGGCCGCATGCCGGCCTTTGTCGATACGGGTCTCAACCTCGCTCACGTGGACGATATCGCCGAGGGGCATGCGCTCGCGCACGACAAGGGTGTGATCGGCCAGCGCTATATTTTGGGCGGCGAGAATCTGACTCTGCAGCAGATCCTCCAGCGTATTGCGGCGCTGACCGGCGGCAAGGCGGCCACCATCAAAGTGCCGCACGGCCTGATCCTGCCCATCGCCTATGCCGCAGAATTCGCCGCTCGTCTGTTCAAGTCGGGTGAGCCCTTTGTCACCGTGGACGGCATCAAACTCGCGCGCAAACGCATGTTCTTTACCCACGCCAAGGCCGAACGCGAGCTTGGCTATACGGCGCGGCCCGTCGATGAAGCCCTGAGTGATGCCATCGCCTGGTTCCGGGCGCATGGTGCATTACCGCCACGCTGAACGGAATTCGCGCCAGGATCACCGGCTTGACCTATGTGATTTGCGAGGGCAATACAACTCCGCGGTACTACGCCCTCGGAAATTCATCGTAATAATTGTAGCCTCAACACATGTCTGAAAAACGCGATCACACGCAGGCTGACCCCGAAGCGATTCTCCAACAGGCCTTCGCCTTGGTGGATGCGGGACGTCATGAGGAAGCGATCGCGCATTATAATCGCGTCATCTCGCTGGTTCCGGGCGCAGCCGCGCCCTACGTCTGCCGCGGCGACGCACAGCAAGACCTCAGGCAGTTTGAGGCGGCGGTTGAGAGCTATGACCGCGCCATCGCCCTGGAGCCGGGCGTGCCCGAGATTTACACCAACCGGGGCGTAGCGCTTCAGCGGCTTGAAAAATTTGAAGCGGCCATTGCCAGCTATGACAGTGCGACCGCGCTGAACGCAGGCTTTGCCCAAGCCTGGTCTAATCGCGGCAATGCGCTGCGCAGTCTTGCGCGCCACGACGAAGCGCTCGCAAGCTACGACCGCGCCCTTGCGGCGGAACCAGACTATGCGGAGGCCCACGCCAACCGCGCGGGGGCGCTGGAGGAATTGGGTCGTCGTGACGAAGCCGTTGCGAGCTACGAAAGAGCCGTAGCGCTTGCGCCGGGTTTGTTGAGCACCAAACAAAGGCTGCTTGCACACACGATGCAGGATGCAGGCAAGGCCGCGCGTATCGAACAATTGGCAGCCGAAGTCGCGCAGGCCGAGGCGCTGATTTCGGCGGCGGACTTGCGCCGCCAGAAAAGCATTTCGGATTTCCGGGTACAGCATGATCTCGAGCAGGTCGATTATCTGGAACGCGCCGGCCACAGCTTTCCCGAAGCGCACGCGAAGCTTTCCGAGATCCACGCGCGCCAAAAAGGTGCGCGAATTCCATTGAATGATGCAGATATCGAAACCCTGGCGCGGTTCCGCGAGCAGGTCTTCCGCTATCCGGCGCAGGCACTGTCAGGACCTTGCCTGAACCCCGCCAACGATTGGGCCGCGATTGAGGACCGCTACGTCAAAAGCAACCCTGAACTCGTGGTGATCGACAATCTGTTGTCGGCGGACGCGCTCACGGAACTGCGGAAGTTCTGCCTGCTGTCGACCATCTGGCGGCAGGAGTACATCAACCAATATCTTGGTGCGTTCAGTGAAGGCGGATTTGTCAGCCCTCTACATCTTCAGATAGCGTCAGAGTTACAGCGCACGATGCCCCGCATTTTCGGCGGTCAGCGGCTGGAGCAATTGTGGGGTTTCAAATACACCTCGCGCATGGGCCGGGGCATCAATGTGCATGCCGATTTCGCCAAGGTGAATTTGAATTTCTGGATCACGCCCGACGAGGCCAATCTTGATGCCAATTCCGGCGGCATGATTGTGTACGACGTGCCGGCACCGGCCTCGTGGACTTACGCCGAATATAACAACACGAGTTCAGACGGTATTATGAAGTTCCTGAAGGACAACAAGGCCGGATCGCAAACGGTGCCTTACCGTTGTAATCGCGCGGTGCTGTTCAACTCGAACCTGTTCCACGAGACGGACGCCATCAGGTTCAAGGACGGTTACGAGAACCGTCGCATCAATGTCACATATCTGTTCGGCAAGCGTTTCCGGGACTGAACTTTACTCGGCCGCAAGCAAAGGCGAGTAACGGGACTGCTGTTGATTGGACATATTCGTCTCGGCGCGGTGGCCGTCGGCCGGCGACGGGCCATAGGCCGCGGCTACGTAGGCGGCGACGGCAACGGCTGATCCTAAAGGCGCAGTGGATACAGGAGCTTTGACTAGCGAACGCGTAAACATCCGGTCTGTCTGCAGCATGGCACCCTCCCACAAAAAGTCCTTGGCGGACATATGTAGAAACCTTCGTGGGCAACCGAAGTTCCCAAAAATGTTTTCGGGTAATGAATTAAGTGCGCTTGCTTTCTGCGCGCAGGTTGATCTCGGCAGAGTCTCGAAAGTCTTTGTTACTTGTTCGCCGACATCACTACAGGTGGGTATCCCGCGTTCAAGACCGGCGCAATGGCGAGAACCTTGAGCGCATCGGCGATGGGAATGAAGAAATTTACCTGAGTCGCCTGACCGTCGGACAGTTTGCCGAGGACGGTAAGCGCGATCACGTTACCTTTGTCGTCAAACATGGGCCCACCGCTGTTGCCGTGCGTGACGCCGACGTCGCTTTGAATGTAGGGGCCGTCCGCTTCGTTGCGGAATCCGCTTACGATGCCGCTCGAAATGCTGCCTTCCTGCTTTTCGCCGAGCGGCGAACCAATGACGTAAACCGGAGACGTTTCCGGCGGCGGTTCAGCGCGCAGAGGTAAGCCGTGGAAAGCTTGCACTTCTGTCTTGACGAGCGCCACGTCGCGCTTGGCGTTGCTGGTTATGACTTGCGCTGCTATTTCGCGGCCACCAAAGAATCTCACTTTGACATCCGTATATCCTGCGATGACGTGATGGTTCGTCAAAAGCAGGCCATCGGCAATATAGAAACCTGAACCGGTGCCGCCCGGGGTGAGGATGGTCACGACCTGTTGGCGGAAGTCTTTGGTGCTGAGCGGGATTTGCGCAATCAAGGCGGTATTGGCGCTCGCGGGGGCTGCAGCAGAAGAGTTTGCTTCAGGAAAGAGCTCGCCGTTTTTAGTCGAGGGCGGGCGCGCGCGGGTGTCCTTTACGGCTTCGACAAAGTTCGGATCGGATAAGGCGATCTTGGCAGCGTTGCCGAAGGCATCGCGCGTCACCTTAAGCACGATATCGCGCTGGGTTGTGCGCATTTTAACTTTCGCCGAACCTTCGGTCGTGACGCGAAACAGCAGCTTCTTTTCCAACGGGTCGAAAACTTGCCATTCGACAAGCATTCTTGCCTCTAGCTGCGTCTCAGCGGTCGAAAACTGGTTTTCGGTCTGCTTATCAAAACACCCTTCTTCTTTCAGAGAGAGAATTGCCGCGCCGACCATCAATTCCGGGCCCTTAGTCTCCTGTGTTTAGAAAAGGCTGCCAGCCGCCGTTTGCGATGGAAGCGTGTATCCAAGTTCTGTGGCCTGAGCGTTAAACACATTCGCATAATCTTGCTGCGGTACGCCGGCGATCGCATGCTCAAGGTAGATAGGGATGGTCCCATTCGTGTCGTCGTTCGTGATTTTTCCAAAATCGTCTTGGTTCTTCTTTTTTCCGAAGAAAGACTCGATGCCCTCCGCCAATGCAACGACGCCGCAGTCCTCCTCGGCTTTGCCTATCTGTGAACCCGCCGGAATCGTGTTGGCCAGCCGGGTCATCGCCATGGGCTTTGTCGGCACCTCAACGCGGAACGGTGGCGGCGGAGGCGGCGGCGGGGGTTTGGCGGCGCGTGTCCGCTGCGCGGCGTCGGCGGTGGCGGTCAGTGCCAGAGCCGTGAAGGTGGCGATGAAAACCGAAGCATAGCGCGTCATGCGGAAACTCCCCGAACCCCATCACATTCACGCAATCATCGCGGGAGGCCGATAAGAGTCAAGCGCGTCGCGAGAACATCATGACCTCTTCAAACGAAATGCTGGAATTTCAGAGGCATAGAAAAAGGGCGGCAGTTGCCTGCCGCCCCGTTTCGATAGATAGACCGCAGTTTTACGGCTTCTTGAACTTGAAGACGAACTGGTCGGTCTTGCCCTTGGTATCGCCTTCGAACACCTTGTTGCTGTGATTGTCGGCAGGATTGAGGAGCACGTTGCTTTCGGACTCCAGCTTGAAGCCGGCGGCCAGCACTTCGGCTTTCACCAAATCGGGATCGACGCGGTGCAGGGCGTTGGTGTCGCGCGCACCCGAGCCTTTTTCCGCAGCGTGATCGATGATGATGTAGGTGCCGCCCGGCTTGAGCGCGGCGAAGATCGCCTTGTTCATGCCTTCGGTGAAGCCGGGACCGCGGTTTTTGAAGTCGTGATAGTTGTCGGACGTCCAGGCCACGTCAAGCGGCTCGGGTGCCGTCAGCTTGTCGAAGTCGGACGCGTTCACAACGATGTTGCCGTACTGGGCATCGGCTTGCAGCGCGCGCATGCCGTCACCCGAAGCGGGCTTGGCTGCAAGGCCGGCCGCGCTGATCGTGGCGTAGACTTTGCCGTTCGGTCCGACGACCTTCGAGAAAATGCGCGTGAAATAACCACCGCCCGGATTGACGTCGGCGACTTTATCGCCGGCCTTGATGCCTGCGAAAGCCACCACGTCGGCGGGCTTGCGGTTGGCGTCGCGCTCGGTGTCGGCGCTGGGGCGGCCTTTGTCGGCCACGGCGGCTTTAACATTGGCGGGGACGTCAGCGGCGATAGCAGCACTGCCGATCAAAAGACTCATGGCGATAGCGGTCGAACTGATGAAACGTTTCATGATGACACTCCTCCCTGGAATGAGGCGTCACTATACAAGGCGAATTGGAAAACAGCAGGAGGGAATTCGCGAAAGGTGAGGCGATTTCCGCTCACATTGTTGCGATGCAGTTACAATTGCTTTGGCGGTGCCGGCTGAAACTGCGGTTCCGGCGAGTCTGCGTTCGTAATGGGGCGAAGGGCGATGTGGATCATCATGCCCATCATGACGGGAATCACGCTTTGGAACGCCATGACCACCCATTCGCCTAGGGTGCCGGTGGCGTAGCTGACGCCGATCCAGATGGCCATCCAGAACAGCACGTTGACGATGCGGAGTTTGTTTTTGCCGGTCATGTTAAACCGCCGTGCCGCCCACGGTGAGTTGCTCGATTTTCAGCGTCGGCTGACCGACGCCGCAAGGCACGCCTTGGCCTTCTTTGCCGCAGGTGCCGATGCCGGGATCGAGCATCATGTCGTTGCCGATCATCGAGACCTTGGTCATGACATCGGGACCGTTGCCGATCAGCGTTGCACCTTTTACGGCAGGGCCGATTTTGCCGTCTTCAATCATGTAGGCTTCTGTCGCCGAGAACACGAATTTGCCCGAGGTGATGTCCACCTGGCCGCCGCCGAAGCTGACGGCGTAAAGACCCTTCTTCACCGACTTGATGATTTCCTGCGGATCGCGGTCGCCGCCCATCATGAAGGTGTTCGTCATGCGCGGCATCGGATGATAGGCGTAGCTTTGACGGCGACCATTACCCGTGGGTCGCATACCCATGAGGCGTGCGTTCAAGCGGTCTTGCAGATAGCCGGTGAGGATGCCGTCTTCGATGAGAACGGTGCGCGACGTAGGCGTGCCTTCATCATCGATGGTGAGCGAGCCGCGGCGATCGTTGAACGTGCCGTCGTCGATAACGGTGACGCCTTTGGCAGCGACGCGTTGGCCCATGAGGTTCGAGAACGCCGAAGTCTTTTTGCGATTGAAATCGCCTTCAAGGCCGTGACCGACGGCTTCATGCAACAGAATGCCGGGCCAACCTGGGCCAAGCACCACAGGCATTTCGCCACCGGGCGCGTCGATGGATTCTAAATTTACTAGTGCATGGCGCAGAGCTTCATCGACGGCGGCCTTCCAGCGTTCCGGCTTCAGAAATTCGCCGTAGAGTACGCGGCCGCCGGTGCCGTAGCTGCCGGTTTCCATGCGTGTTCCGTCGCTGACGACGATATTCACATTGAGGCGCACAAGCGGGCGGATGTCGGCCACGGCTTCACCGCCCGCGCGCACGATGTGTATGGCTTGCCATGATCCGCCGAGCGAGGCCGTGACTTGCTTCACGCGCGGATCCTTGGCGCGGGCATAGGCGTCGATTTCGGCCAGGGTCGCGACCTTCACATCGAAGGGCACGACGGGCAGGGGATTGGCGTCGGTGTAAAGCTGTTGGTTGGTGCCTTGCGGCGGATCGGCCAAGGTGCCGCCGCTACCGGAACGCACAGCCTTCACCGTATCGGCGGCGCGCATCAAAGCTTGTTCGTTCAGTGTCGATGAATGCGCGAAGCCTGTGGTCTCTCCGGACACCGCGCGCAGGCCAAAACCCTGCGATGTATCGAAAGACGCATTCTTGATGCGGCCGTCATCGAACAGGAAATTTTCCGACTGGGAATATTCAAGATACAACTCGCCGTCGTCGCAGCCCTTGAGGGCGGTGGACACAATCTTGTCCACGGCGCGTTTGTCCATGCCGGTTTTGGCGAAGAACAAATTCTCGGTTTCTTTGAGATCGGCCATGGGTGGTCCTTACGAAGGCGCGGAAGCGCGCACATGATGCGCTAGACATAGGGCGAAGGTAAACAGGATCAAGGCTGTGGTTTGGTGCGCGAGGGCCAGAGGCAGGGCCACAACCGTCAAAAGCGTCGAAATCCCCAGCGCGGCCTGGGCATAAGCCACCGCGAAGAGAATAAGTGCAAGTTTGCGCCCCTCAGCGTCCAGCCCCGCTTTGTGCGACTTCACCCATATTACGGTTACAAGCGCGACCAACGTGATCGCCAAAACACGGTGATTGAACTGGACGGTTTTAATGTCTTCGAAGGGCGAGTGCGCGCCGATCGGATAAAGGCCGTCGGGAATGAACTTGCCGTCCATCATCGGGAAAGTGTTGTAGATCATGCCGGCATCAAGCCCGGCGACGAAGGCACCCGACACCATCACGAACAACACAAAGCCCGCGACGGCGAGAGTCCATGCGGCAAAAGATGAATTTGTTGTGACAGTCGTAGGATTGTCGCGCCGGAACAGATCGAGCGATGTCCAGACGAGCGCGGCGTACAGCACCAGGGCCGTAAACAAGTGTGCGGCCAAACGGTATTGGCTGACGTCGGGCCGATCCACGAGACCGCTCGCGACCATGTACCAGCCCAGCGCACCTTGCGCGCCGCCGAGGACAAACAGCCCGCCCAGTCTTTGGGCCAACGGGCGATCCACCGCGCGCTTATGGAGGAACCACAGGAACGGCAGCAAGAACGCCGCGCCAATGATGCGACCCCACAGGCGATGGAGGTATTCCAGCCAGAAGATGCCTTTGAAATCATCGACGGTCATCCAGCTGTTCTCTTTTTTGAACTGTGGCGAGGTTTTGTAGTTTTCGAACTCTGCCTGCCACGCTTCTTGAGTCAGGGGTGGCGTGACCGTGAGCGGTTTCCATTCGACAATGGAAAGCCCAGATTCAGTTAAACGGGTCGCGCCCCCCAGCACGACCATGCCAAAAACCATGGCGGCGCAAATCGCCAGCCACCACGCCATAGCGCGCGTTTTTGAAGGGGAAGGAGCCATCATGGGCATGGGTTTACCGCCATTGTCATTCCCGCGAAAGCGGGAATCCAACTGATTTAAGTGACTCATTTACTTGGCCCCAACAAAGAGGCCGTGTATGACGGCGGCATGCAAACGCTTGAACTGTCTGTTGTGATTCCCGTCAAGAATGAGGCTGGCAACGCTGGCCCTTTGGCGGCGGAAATCCATGCGGCTCTGATGGGAAAGCTCGATTACGAGATTATCTTCGTTGATGATGGATCGAGCGACGCGACGATCTCGGAACTCGCGAGCCTTGAGGCCGCCGACAATAAGCTTCGCGTCATGCGGCACCGGGCATCTTGCGGGCAAAGCCAGGCAACAATCACCGGCGTTGCCGCGGCGCGCGGAACTTGGATCGCGACGCTGGACGGCGATGGCCAGAATGATCCTGCCGACATTCCCAAATTGCTGGCCGAGCGCGACAAGTTGGGCGAACGCGCGCCGCGGGCTTTATTCATAGGGCGGCGCGGCGCACGGCGCGACAATGCAGCGCGCCTTATCGCATCCAAAATCGCCAATGCCGTGCGCGGCACGCTGTTGCAAGACAACACGCCGGATTCTGGCTGCGGCATCAAACTTCTCGCCCGCGATTTGTTTTTGGAACTGCCGCGCTTCAATGCGCTGCATCGTTTTGTGCCGGCGCTCGTGATCCGCGCTGGCGGCAAGGTAATCTCCGTGCCGGTCAATCATCGCCCGCGCACGCGTGGGGTTTCGAAATACGGCATTCTGCAGCGGGGCGCGATTGGCCTTGTCGATATGCTGGGTGTGTTCTGGCTGCTGCGTAGAAATACCCTGCCGGACCGGACGTTTTAATTATCTAAACGGAGAGCCCTATGACGTGGTTCGTTGAATGGTTTTCAACCATGGACGCGATGAAGGTTGTGGGCATCATCGGACAGGTCCTGTTCGGATCGCGTTTCTTTGTGCAATGGGCCGCGAGCGAACGCGCAGGACGTAGCGTAATTCCGGTAGCGTTTTGGTACTTAAGTCTCGTTGGCGCGGCCCTGACGTTGATGTACGCGATCAAGATTCGAGAGCCGATATTTATGGTGCCGCAAGCGGGCGGTTTGCTGATCTACAGCCGCAATCTCTTTTTCGTATACCGCGATAAGCGCAAAAACCACCCGCTGCTGGGGCCGGATAAGGCTTAAGCCCTATCTAAAATATCTCGGTAGATCGCTTTTCGTATCGCGCAGGATTTCGACAATCGCTTTGCGGTCGGCAGAGGCAAGCCGGACGTATTTTTCACTGCGTTCTGAACCCGAGAGAACATCCCAAAGGCGGCTATAAATCGCATCCTTTGCGGGGGCCGGGAGGGCGTCGAACGCAGCGCTGTAAATCATATAGCTGCAGGGATAGCGCATGACGCGCGTCTTCAGGTCCAGCTCGCGGAGCGAGCGGCCCTTGCGGTCGCGCGGGCCTTTTGCGGTGAATGATTTCGAAAATTTGGATGGGGCTACAACCGCGTCCGCCATGTCGGCTTCGTCCACGAACAGCATGTAATCGACGAGTTCGAGCGCATCGTTCTTGAGTATTGCTTGCACTATATCGCCGCCACCCGGTTCTTGGTGCAAGGCCACGCGCGCATCCCAACCAACGCGCGTGATCAAATCCATCATGTGCATTTGGTGATCGAACACTAACCGCGCGGCTGCGTCGCTTTGGTTTGTGGGATAACCGGCGAGATCGAACTGCCCCGCAAGCGAAGAAAATTTAGGTGGAACCTCATCGGGCAATGCATCAGGAATCTCGTCTCCTGGAATCCAGGTATTGCCCATGTGTTTGGCACCTGTGATCCCCGTCACGTAACTGCCACCCCAGCGCTGTGCCAGGGGGCTGCGATGATCGACGGCATAGCTACCGAACCTCTGCAGCGGCCAGCCATCTTCTTGCGTCGCTACGCTGCGATTTATGGTGCCGGGCATGCCCATACCCGTGCGCGTCACATGGCAGTTCACACATTTGCCGTTGCCGCGTTCCAAAACGGCCGTCTCGACCGGCTTCTGTTCAAGCACATAAAAAATCATGCCCTGCTTGTGGTCTTGAACTGCGATCTCCAGCAGGGGCGCGCCGCGAATAAAGGTGACGATGATATTGTCCGCGAAATATAGTGCGCGCGGGTTTTTGGGCTCGATCTCTTTCCGCTGCAAGCTAGCTTTAGAAAACACCAAAAGTTGCGTGTCGACGGAAACGCCCAGAGTATCGAGCAGGGATTGGAGATATCCACCCGCACCATCGAATTTCAGGTGTGCAGAGCCGTCGAGCAGACGGCCGTTTAATACCGCCACGGCATCGGCCGGCGCTTCGATTTCATAGTTGATGGCCGGGTGATCGAGTTGTGGGAACGTCGGGCGCTCGCTCGGTATGCCGGCAACGTCCTCAAGGGTCAGCGGCGCGTCCGTCGTTTGCGCGGACACACCCGGCGCAATCGCGCTCACTAAAATCATCAGCGTTGCGGAAAATATCAGCCGCACTTCCCAGCCCTCCACGTCGTCCAGCGCTGTCAGAATACTCCATCCTGCCCGTACCAGGGGCTGTTCTGCCGTCCTTTTCACAGGCGCTTCACTTGACTCCCCACGGGTGAGGGCTTAGGTACGTGGCACTCGTCTGGGGAGAGTGCTAACGGGCACCCTTCAGGGGAATAAATTCTGTTTAATATCAATCAATTAGAAGGAGGGTTGAAATGAAATTTCGGCCACTGCACGATCGGGTTCTGGTAGAACGCGTTGTTTCGGACGCGAAAACCAAGGGCGGCATCATCATTCCTGACACCGCTCAGGAAAAGCCCATGGAAGGCAAAGTCATTGCTGTCGGCGCGGGTAACCGCGACGAAGCCGGCAAGCTCGTGCCGCTGGACGTCAAGAAGGGCGACAAGGTCCTCTTCGGCAAATGGTCCGGCACTGAAGTGAAAGTCGACGGCAAAGAGCAGCTGATCATGAAGGAATCCGACATCCTCGGCATCATCGAGTAACTCGGCCTTTCGACTTCTTTCTGAATAACATTCCGTAAGGGAAATCTAATCATGGCTTCCAAAGACGTAAAATTCTCAGCTGACGCGCGCGACCGCATG
Source organism: Fidelibacterota bacterium (assembly GCA_947476895.1). Lineage (GTDB taxonomy): Bacteria > Pseudomonadota > Alphaproteobacteria > Rhodospirillales > Rhodospirillaceae > SHVO01. The sequence continues at coordinate 65,697 of CANJRX010000010.1, forward strand.
TTGCGCGGCGTCGACATCCTCGCCAACGCCGTGAAGGTCACGCTCGGTCCCAAGGGCCGTAACGTCGTGATCGAAAAGTCGTTCGGCGCTCCGCGTATCACCAAGGACGGCGTCACCGTCGCCAAGGAAATCGAACTGAAAGACAAGTTCGAGAACATGGGCGCGCAGATGGTGAAGGAAGTTGCCAACAAGACCAACGACCTGGCCGGCGACGGCACCACCACC
>CANJRX010000011.1 GCA_947476895.1 Fidelibacterota bacterium
GCACTACAACACCAAGCGGCCCCATTCATCGCTCGGCTATAGGCCGCCGGCGCCGGTGACCTATAGCCCGATACCAGTACCACTCGAACAGAGCCAAAACATGCAGTAGACTAACATCACGACTGGTAAAGAAAATCGGTCAGGTCAAGGGAACGAAAACAGGCTGAGCGCTAAGTACGCCGCGACCTTGCGGCCGATATCGTGTTCGACGCTCAAGATGCGGTGACAGCGTTCGGCCACAGCCTGGTCGGCCTTGGTCATGGCAAGGTGGCGCACGCCGGAATTGATCATGGTCATGAGCGCGTCTCCAGCCGGATTGCGGCACAACGCGGCAATGCGGTCGACGCGGCCTTCCAGGCACACTTCGGCCAGGTTCAGGCGCAGTTCGCGTAAGCGTCGTTCGGAGTCTGAGTCCATCGGCCTATGCTATCGGATTTAAGCGCCCTCAAGATAGGGGGCGAGATGGGCGAGGGTCTCGTTGACGGCATCGGCATGGCGCGCCACCGCGGCCCGCGCATTTTCACTCATGCGCGCGCGTGTGCGGCTGTCCTGCAAAAGCCATTCGATAGCGGCCGCAAGGGCGGCGGGGTTGCGAACCTCGACGGCGGCTTTGCAGCCAATTAGCGCAGCAGATGTTTCGCGAAAATTGCTCATATCCGGCCCCAACAACAGGGAGCAGCCCAGTTGCGCGGCTTCAGCAGGATTTTGACCGCCGCCAACGGCCAATGATTTGCCCATGAACGCCAAATCGCACAGCCGATAGAACAGGCCCAGCTCGCCCATGGTGTCGGCTATATATATGTCGGTGTCGGGGGCGATGATGTCGCTCAGGCTGCGACGGGCGACTTTTAAGCCCATGGCTGTAATGGCCGCCGCCATGTCGCCGGCTTTTTGGGGATGGCGCGGGACGATGATCGTGAGCAATCCCGCATGCCGCGCTTTAACAGTGTGATGGGCTTGGGCGGCGATGGTGTCTTCGCCGGGATGAATACTTGCCGCAAGCCAGCGGGGTCGCTTGCTGATCTCGGCGCGTAACGTCGCAAGCGCCGTCTCATCCACTGGTAACGGCGCTGCGGCGAGTTTCAAATTACCCGCACCAACGACGCCCGTTGCTCCAAGTTGGGTGAAGCGGGCTTTATCCTCATCTGACTGCGCAATGATCAGCGTAAAGGCCGCCAGCATCTCGCGCGCGAAACCCGGCGCGCGCTTCCATCCTTGTAAGCTGCGGTCCGACAGACGAGCGTTAATGAGAAAGGCCGGAATTTTACGCGCGGCAATTTCGCTCAAGGTGTTCGGCCAAAGTTCAGACTCTGTCCACAACACCAGCTCGGGATGCCAATGGTCGAGGAAGCGCTGTACCCAAGGCAGGTAATCCAGCGGCACAAACTGATGAATGGCGGCTTTGGGCATACGCTCGGCGAGAAGCCGCGCCGATGTCACAGTGCCGGTGGTGACTAGAACTCGCCAGCCCTGTGCCAAAACGGCATCGACCAGCGGCAAAATGGACAGCGCTTCGCCGACGCTTGCTGCGTGGAACCAGACGAGGCGTCCGGCCGGGCGCGGCACGGCTGAAACGCCGCGGCGCTCGGCAATGCGCGCGGGATCTTCCTTGCCGCGCTTAGCGCGCAGCGCGAGCCAATGCGGCAGAGCCAGACCGGCGATGGTGGTGAGAATGCGATAGGCGCCGTACAGCATTGCGCTCATATCCCCGTGCTACGATTTAAGGAACGGCCCGGGGACGAGACAGAAGGGCTATTTCTTATCGAAGGCCAACAGCATGTCGACAACGGCGTGAGCCTTCGGCGCTTCAGTTCCGCCGGCTTGGGTTTGTTTGCTGATCCACTCTTTAACATGAGCCGGATTGACGGGGTGGTCGCGCAACAGAACACACAACAGCGCCTAGGTCGCGAACATGTTGGCCGCCATATCGTTGATGGCGCCCAGCAACATTTCCGTCTGCGCCGTGGTCGATTTGTCGAGCTTATCGATATCATCGGCGACCTTGCCAAGCAGGCCTTGCACTTGGCTCATCATGAAATCCGACATCAACTCTTCCTTCCCCATATGAGGTTGCCCATTGAGGGCACACTTGGCGCGTAGGATACGCTTAACAAACGATTGGTAAACAACACTTTAATCGCAAACAAGTTTCCGGGAAAAGGCTGCCGGGGGTGCTTTTCACACCATTCGGACCAAATACCCTTCAAAGCCCCCGTGAAATCGGCGGCAAAACAAGCGCCGTCGCAGACCCGGGAGGCGGCTAAGCGGTCGCGCAGGCTTTCCCGTAACGCTTCCAACCGGTCGAGATCGCCGGCCAAGGATACGGCTAGGGACTCAAAAGCCGGTTGGTCGTTGGCCACCAGCTCGGACAGGCCGGCATTGTGCAGGTAACCGGCGGCATGACGCCCCGCGAAGGTCACGCCCGGGAATGTGACCACGGGGCATCCCATCCAAAGCGCTTCACAGGTGGTCAGGCCGCCCGAATAAGGAAATGTATCCATGGCGATGTCGATCTCGTTATAGGCGGCAAGGAAGGCAGCGCGATCCGCCCGGCCGGAAATATCCAGACGGTCGGCGGGTATGCCGTGAGCGGCGAAACTTTGACGCAAGCGCGCTTGAACGCCCGCGTCCTCGAGGCCTCTGAATTTGATTTTTAGGCGACTGTTTGGCACGCGCGTCAGGATCGCGGCATAGCTCGCGATGACGGCATCATTGATCTTGGACGGATTGTTGAGACAGCCGAAGGTCACAAAGCCATTGCTGCGCGCCGGGAGTTTGCCGACTGCTGGCGCTTCTGCTGGCGCATCGAAACAGGTGTAGCCGCCGGGCAGGCGCAGAATTTTCTCGACGTATTGCGCCTTGTCATCGGGTGGGGCCTGTATGGGATCGGCCAGAACATAGTCCATGGTCTGCAGGCCGGTTGTTCCAACATACCCAAGCCAACTGATCTGAAGGGGCGCGGGCTGGCGGGCAAAGACGCGTAAACGATGACCGGCGGTGTGGCCCGACAGGTCGAACAGAATATCGACGTTCGCGCGTTCAATTGCCGCCGCGAGATCTTCGTCGCTGAGACCATCCACATGACGCCAGTCCGTGACCGCATGGATACGCGCGCTGATGGCATCATCAAGAGCTTCGGGCCGCGTGCTGAACACGATGGAGGTTATTTGATTGCGATCTAGGTTTTCAAACATCCGCACACTGAGAATGCCAACAGGATGAAGCCCGAGGTCGGGAGAAACGAAGCCGACCACTAAGGGCCGATCTTTCATCGGCGTATTCGAATGGTTCAATTTAGGCAGCACAGCCGCGCCGTGCTGCACATACCAGCGCATATGGGCCGCGGTCAAATCGGCATTGGTCACGCCGGGAATATATTGTTTGGCGCTCAGCCAGTTGCTGGCGGCGGCCATATACGTGGGATCATATGTTGTCGCGGCGGCAAAAGCGCCAACGGCTTCGTCGGAGCGTCCTTGATCGCTCAGGATCACGCCGAGGCTATTGTAGGTTTTTGCGTGATCGGGCCGAAGTGTCAGAACTTTGCGGATTTCGGTTTCGGCATCACTCAACCGGCCAAGATCGCGATAGGCGTTGGCGAGGTTATAGCGCGCCTCGGCGTAGTCGGGCTTTTGAGCGATGGCGCTTTCGAATGCCGCGGTGGCGCCAACAACGTCATCCAGATCGCGCAAGGCGACGCCCATATTAGAGTAGGCCTCGGGATAAACCGCCTGCTGCGCGATGGCGGCGCGATAGGCCGCGACGGCTTCGGCTCGCTTTTTTTGTGCGGCGAGCAAATTTCCGAGGTTGAAGTGAAAGGCCGCTGTTGCAGGCGCTTGCGCAATGGCAGCGCGCAAAGCTTCTTCGGCTTCCGCTAAACGTCCCAAGCTTTGCAAGACGGTGCCGAGATTGCCTTGGGCGTCGGGGAAATGTTTACGCGCACGGAGTGCAGCGGTGATGGCTTCGACGGCTGCACCACCAAGGCCCGATTGAAAGGCTGCAATGCCCAGCATGTGCATGGCGTCGGCATGTGTGGGATCGGCGGCGATGGCTTCGCGATACAAGTCAGAGGCCCCGCCGAGATCTCCGGCCTGATGGCGCGCCACGGCTTGCTGATATAAGGCGTCGCCAGCGCTCATGTGCTCTCAATCAGTTTGATCGACGTGGCGCGCGACTTGATGTGATGCACGGCCACTTCCTGGAAACGGTCATAGAAGTCGGCGAGGGCCGCGATGCCCACGGGATCGGGCGCAGCCGTTCCGGCCAGCGGTTCAGTGCCGCGCGCGAAGACGCCGTTATAAGTATGAGACAACACGTCGAACAGCAGATCAAATTGCCGGGCCGCGGCGGACTCGTCGCGGCGGCTGGTTTTGCGGCAAAGCTCGATCACATATGCGACGAGGGAATGGAAGAAGAAGTAAACCGAATTGTCCCACCGCGTTTCATGGGTCACATGCAGGGCCACGGGCGACTCAAGCGACTTCAGCTGATAGCCTTGCAGAAGTGCCGCCAGCGGCATCCAGTAATCCCAGAAAGGCATGCCCATACAGAACGGACTATCGGCAAAGGCCTCAAGCACATCCCCCGACATGAAGAAGTAATCTTAGCCGACGGAATAGGTCTCGTTGCCTGAAGGATAAAACGAGGTGAACGAAGCCGAAGCATCGACATCGACACGCGGCCCTAACACCAAAGCGCCTTGGGCCTCGCGATGCAATGTTGCGGCCAGGTTTGGCACGTCACGGAAATAGATGTCGGCGTTGATGATGCCGACAGTGCATTGCGCCGGAGAGACGTTGTGCGCGGCGCAGGCGTTGCGCGCGGCGCAGGCGTTGCGCAACGCTTTCAAAAGATCGTGGATATAAGGCACAGGTTTATGTGCGAAGCGCTCCGCCGTTGCGGGTGCGGTGACAATGGTCAGGTCCGGGAAGTCGCTGCGCAGTGAGGCGGTCTCGGCGGCACCGTTGACCGATATGACTTCGCAGCCGGCCGCGCGCCACGACTTGACCGTCGCGCGATGCAGTTCAACATCGCGTCCGGGTACGATGCTGGTAGCGAGGATCAAGGGGCGCTGATCAGGCATATAATCCCTAGGCGTGTTGTATCGGAGTGGTGAGAACCACCGGCTTGAACATCGCGCGATCCATCAGCGGTAACCGCGCTTCAGCACGAAGTTTGTCGGCGAGATCGAAATAGATGTCCATGGGCGATAGTCCGCAGAAATGGCACAGCACACCGGCCCAGATTTGCGGCTTGGCGCCCGGGGTCTGTTTCACAACGCGCAAGTCACCGGTATCGATGTCGAGCGTGGCTTCCACCAGGTTCGGCGTGGTGACCTGAAGACGGTTGCTCGCGGGCGGCTCGAAGGGCGCAATGCCCAAAGATGCGAGCGCCACGCCAAAAAACGGCTCATCGGCATATTCGCCAGCGTGTTTGTAGGCGTAGCTGACGGCATCGCGGCTCGGGCTGTTGTAAATCTCCAGCACTTTATCGAACACGGCTTTGGATGCGTCGCTGCGTTCGAAGTACATGACGCCGGCGTTGAACACGCTGATGTAGGCCAGATTGAACATGGCGCACAGAACGGCCGCATCCTTTACGCCGAGCGAGCATGAGAACGCTGGGCCGCTGCTTTGTCTGTGGCCTTCAACCGCGAAAGCCTGTCCGCGGTACTTGCGCCAGAAAAACTCAATGCGTGGACTGAACAGAAGGCAATCGGCGTCGACATACATCGTGCGGTCGTAAGGTGTCAGGCCGAACAACCGGGCTTTGTTCATGGCGCCGCGCATTGCCGGATCGTCGTCCACGACGATCACTTGGTCGAAGAGATCGGCGTAGGCGGGGTTGAATTTGATTTTCTTATTGATCAGGACGCTGATCGGCCGGGTTTCGGCGCGGCGAATAGACAGGGCAAGATTGGCCGCGATATCGAGATATCGGCCGTCGTCGAAGGCAATCGCCACATATCCTTCCGACTCTTGTTCGACCAAAATAAACGCTCCACACGTCTAATAGTTGTATATCTCGACCCGGGACCTAGGGTCTTTCCAGGGGCTTGGGTCATCCTAAGTCATTGTATTAAAAGAACGTTTAATTTTCCCCACGGAGTATTTGACAGCCGAGACGAGAGCACATATACATTTCCTGCTCAGCCTGGGCTCCTGAATTGGGAGTTTTCCGTGTGAGCGGAAGTAGTGCTGAGACGACAGAAATGTCGTGACGTGTGTCCTAGAAAAGGAGCTAACCCTATGAGTGACATCACTCTCTCGAGTGCAACGCGCAACAACTTGTTGTCGCTGCAAAGCACGACCAATCTCATTGGTCGTACGCAAGAACGTCTTGCCACAGGCCTCAAAGTAAACAGCGCAATCGACGACGCGCTGGCCTTCTTCAAAGCCCGTAACCTCAACAGCCGCGCCTCCGACTTGGCCTCCATTAAGGACGCCATCAACGGTGGTATCAGCGTGTTGACGGCCGCGGTGCAGGGCCTCGAGTCGATCGAGTCGGTTCTGAAGCAGATGAAAGCTTTGGCGCAGTCCGCCATTTCTGCTCCGGAAAGCTCGACCCGCGCAAAGTTGGCCAGCCAGTTCAATGAACTGCGCAGCCAGGTCGACAACCTCGCTGAAGACTCTAGCTTCAACGGCGTCAACTTGCTGAAGAACGGCATCGGTGCCTTCCAGGCCGGCGCCGACTCGCTGACGGTGAAGTTCAACGAGCGTACAGAAAACGCTGCGGTCAACCAGTTGATCGTCAGTGGTTTGAAGGTCTCGGACTTCACCTCGATCATGGCGGCCTCCGCTGTTGCGGTCGGCGCGCCCGGTAGCAGCCCCGCACTTTGGGGTCAGACCGGCGCTCAGGCCGTTACGGCGATCACCGCCTCGATCCGCGCCATCGACTCGGCGTTGGTCACGGTTCGCCAGGCTGCTCAGGAATTCGGTACAAACGCGGCCATGCTCTCGATCCGCGCCGAGTTCACCACCAACATCATTAACACGCTGAAGGGCGGCGCCGCCGACCTGATCAACGCGGACATGAACGAAGAATCTGCCAACCTCTTGTCGCTGCAAACGCGCCAACAGTTGGGCACGATCTCGCTCTCGATCGCGCAGCGTTCGGAACAGTCGATCCTGCGTCTGTTCTAAACTTCCGAAATCTAGGCTCGATAAACTGGGGCGACCGAAAGGTCGCCCCATTTTTTTATTCGCATTTTATGCAGCGGCCGTTGAGCGCTTATTCTTTTCTCCATCGCATTTTTTATTCGGCGATTGGAACACTGCGGCCCTGTTAACCTTTTATTTTGCTTTCCCATTTATTCCTAAGTGTGGATGCGTAGAAGATCGTTTGACGCGCATACCGTTATTTTGACGGTGTGATGACGCAACGGGCCGGCCGATAACGCATCTACGGCCGGCACGACATGAGGTCTGAAATGGCTCAGGAAATTACGCTCTCTACCGCGACGCGGACGAATCTGTTGTCGCTGCAGAACACCACAAGCCTGATCGGGCGCACGCAAGAGCGCCTCGCGACAGGCTTAAAGGTCAACAACGCCATCGACGATGCGCTGGCCTTCTTCAAGGCGCGCAACCTCAATAGCCGTGCTTCGGACTTGCAGAGCATCAAGGACGAAATCACCGGCGGCATCAACGTTATTAAAGCCGCGACTCAAGGCCTCGAGTCGATGGAAAGCCTGTTGAAGCAGATGAAGGCATTGGCACAGTCCGCCATCTCTGCTCCGGAAAGCTCGACCCGTGCGAAGCTTGCGAGCCAGTTCAACGAACTGCGCAGCCAAGTCGACAATCTGGCCGAAGATTCCAGCTTCAACGGTATCAATCTTCTCAAAAATTCCACCGCTGCCTTCGCGCCTGGCGCCGACTCGCTGACGGTGAAGTTCAACGAACGCACAGAAGCGCAAGCCATCAACCAATTGGTGATCAGCGGGCTCAAGGTTTCTGACTTCACCTCGATCATGGGCCGCTCGGCGACGGCAACCGGTCCTGCCGGTGGCACCAACGTCTGGGGTCAGACCGGTCCATCAGGCATTCTTGCGATCAACTCGGCTCTGCGCGCCATCGACTCGGCGTTGATGACCGTGCGCCAGTCCGCGCAAACATTCGGCACCAATTCGTCGCTGCTGCAGATTCGCGCGGATTTCACCACGCAGATCATCACCACCCTTAAGGGCGGTGCGGCTGACCTTGTAAACGCGGACATGAACGAAGAATCGGCCAACCTTCTGTCGCTGCAAACGCGCCAGCAGCTCGGCACAATCTCGCTCTCGATCGCGCAGAAATCCGAAGAAGCCATTCTCAGGCTCTTCTAGGGCGACTTCTTTGTCGGATGATCAGAAGGATCAAGCCGTGCTTTATCAAAGCCTTCGTCCGCGTGCTCTGTCCCGCCGCCGCCTGCGTCGCACGCTTGCGGACGCTACGCCGTTATGCGGGCTTCCAGCGAGACGCAAATCGATTCATACTCCGCGCGCTTTACGCCTGACGCGCCTTTCGCCGTCGGCCCTTTATGTGGATATTTTCATGGTCCCGCACATGACTAAACGCGCGACGCCGAGGGTTTTATGCCGCTTAAATTAACGCTTAAACCCAACGAGAAGGTTCTGATCGGTACGTCGGTGATCGCCAACGGACCGGTTAAGACGGAATTTGTGGTGCTAAACCGCGTGCCCGTGGTGCGGGAAAAGGACATCATCACCGAAGAGAAGGCGGATACGATCGCCAAAAAGCTCTACGTGACGATCCTTAACATGTATATCAACCCGGCGCGGGAGAAGGATTACCATGGAATTTACTTCGTTTTAATGAGACAAATGATCTTAGTACCCATGGACGCGCGCGCGGTCGATTTGATGGTGGAAATGTCGCAGCACATCATGGCGGCCGATCACTACCGGGCGCTGAAGTTATGTCGGCAATTGATCAAGTTCGAGACGGAGGCCTTGGGTAATGTCAAAAGATAAAGTTGCAGCATACCAGCAGCAACAGAAGCGCAATCTCTAGCCGCGCGAAGTTGAAGCCATGGCCTTCACCAAGGCAGCTTTGCTCTTGGAAGAAGCCAAGGGCAAAACCAATAGCATCGAAGAATATTCGAAGGCGCTGCGTTTCAACCATCTGCTCTGGACAATCATCCAGGCGGATTTGACCGAACCCGAAAATCAGCTGCCGAACGAGATCAAGGCCAACGTCATGTCCTTGAGCATCTTTGTCGACAAGCAGACAACCAAGGCCATGCGCAGCAGCAGCGCCGCCGACCTCGATGTGCTGATCAACATCAACCGCAATCTGGCGGCGGGTCTGCGCGCGACGACCACTCCGGCGCCTGCGCCCGAAGTTACCCGGCCTCAAAGCTCGTCTGAATCCGCTTAAGCGGGTCATGGTGCGCCATGGCGCCGCCATCCGGTGATGCGCCCATGTCTTCTAATGTACAATCTCCCGCAGCGCTGAAGCCGCTTTCGCCCCTTTTGCAGCAGGGGCTGCGGTTCCTTGAAGCCGGCGACGCCGCTGGCGCCGATCTTCTGATCGCGACCTATCTCGATCGTCATGCCGACGACGCCGACGCGCATAACATTGCTGGCCTCGCCAAGCGCCATCTGGGCGATATGGATGCGGCGCTGGTGCATCTCCAGACCGCCGCCACACTTAATCCACGCGAGCCTGTCTATACCGTCAATCTGGCGATGCTTTTGGCAGACGCGGGGCGTTCCGATGAAGGACTGGCAGCGCTCGATGCCCTTCTGAGCGCCATTCCCGGCCAAGCCGATGCCTTGATCCAGCGCGTCACACTTTTGCGCCGCATGAATCGGTTCGAAGAGGCTGTGGCCATTGCTCGCATGGCCGTGGCGTTCCAACGCGATATGGCGCGGTCGCATCAACGCTGGCGGCATTCTCGCCGCGCAAAGCGTCGATCCCGAAGGCAAGCCCGACCACAAGGAACGCCAGCGCCGTGCGCAGCGCGGCACAGAAATTCTCGACCGGCTGGAAGATATCCGCCGCGGTCTGCTCATGGGCGCGATCCCGAAAGACCGTCTGCAAGAGCTGGCCCAGATGATGCGTGAGAAGCGCGAACGCGGGGCCGACCCCATGATCTCGCGTCTGTTGGATGAAATTGAACTCCGGGCCGAGGTCGAACTGGCCAAACTCAGCCGCCGAATCTCGTAAATTCCCAGCCGGCTGAAAGGCGTATCTGTGGCCGTTTTGTCGCAGTCGGTTCGCCTAAAAATCACAAATTATAACAAAAACAACATGATAGACGGCCTTGCGGACACGGGGCTGCACCCATATAGTCCCGCGCCATTACGAATGGGGACGCGAGTTGACGCAAATGAACGTTACGGTTCCGCCGGACTACCGGCCTACGGAAAAAGAGCCGTTCATGAATCCCAAGCAGCAGGAATATTTCCGCCGCAAGCTGATCAATTGGCGCGGTGAGCTGCTGAAGGAATCCGAAGAAACGCTCGAGAGCCTTCAGGAAGGCGGCTTGCAAGAGCCGGACCTGGCTGACCGCGCCTCGGCCGAGATGGAACGCGCCCTTGAACTGCGCACGCGTGATCGCGCCCGCAAGCTCATCGCCAAAATCGACGCCGCCATTCAGCGCATCGAAGACGGCTCGTACGGTTACTGCGAAGAAACCGGCGACCCGATCACCTTGAAGCGCCTGGAAGCCCGCCCCATCGCCACGTTGAGCGTCGAAGCGCAAGAGCGCCACGAACGCATGGAACGCACGCACCGGTCCGATTAGGCTGTTCAGACTAACGCTGCCCGTCACCCTCGGGCTTGTCCCGAGGATCCAGAGCAGTATTGAAGAACGGCTGTAACGAACGCTCCCGTGCGCTGGAGCAATCGTAGTATCACAACCGTGCTCGCGGCTTTGCGTGCCGAACAGTTATTGCGCGAGCAAAACATCGAGATTACGGGGCGCATCTTTGCGCTGAACTTTGCATTCCAGCAATTGCGGGGGAATTTAAAGGATCTTGCCGACCGCATCGCCGAGCGGACGGGCACCTAGATATTATCTAGCGCGCGTTCTTAAGCGAGAATTCCACCGGCACAATTAACTCGATGGGATTGCCTTCCATTTCCGGCGGCGGCGGGGGCAAAGGCTGCGCGCGGTTGACCATGGCGAGGCCTTCGTCATTCAAAAGGGCGAACGGGCTCGGTTTGTCGAGTGCAACAGACAAAACTTTGCCATCCCGATCCATCGTGAAGCGCACAAAAACCGTACCCTGTTGTTTCCGTGAGCGCGCGCCCGCCGGGTAATACTTAAATCGGCCGAGATGGCGCAGCAGTTTCTGCTGATAGGTTTCGATGACGGCGTCGGGATTGCTCGGCGGCGGCGTTGTTGTCGCCGTGATCGGGGGAGCCGGCGCCTGCGTCTGCACCAGCGGCGGCGGCATGTAGATTTGTACCGGCGGCGGCACATCCATCGTGATCTGCGGCGTTTGCAGCATCGGCTTCATGGGCGGCGGCGGTGGTTTAGTTTCTTCTTCCTTTTCGGGAAGCAGGTTCACCGTCACCGCTTGCGGAACTTCCACAACGCTCTGGCGCGCGAGACCATATGTGACACCCAACGCCAGGATCACCTGTACCGCTAAGACCACCGTACTGACCGCGGCGCGCTGTTTTCCGTTCGCGCCGCCGATAGCGTCAACATTCGTGTGCACAAAGGCCGAAAGGGGCAGGCTCGCAGGCACGCGGGCTTCCTTCGACATTTCGTGCGGGGTCTTGGGATCTGGATAATTCACAGAGTTCATATGAACGTTGACGCATCCCGGATCAAACGCTGTTGCGACGCAGTGACCAGATTCATTGAGAATGAATCTCACTACCGATGTAATAGCCCCGGACCCTAACCGCAAAAACTAATATAATATTTATCATTATCATTGGGTTAACTCGTCCAGACCTTGTGAGAATGTCTGTGCGTTTTTCGAAAATTAGGTCTTGCGCGGTATCGAATTCGCAATTAATAATAAGTCGCATTAGCACGTAATGCAATGACTTCGACCAGCTGCTCCTTGCTGAGCGGAAGGATTGGAAGAAGGGGCGACGGTTGGGCCTGCCTTGCCCTCCCTTGGTTGGTTTAACCGTCGTCCCTATTTTTTAGGCTGCGCGGCCGACCTTTTAAGGTCGGCTGTTTTCATTTGGGAATAGGCCCCTTTAGGCCATCCGTTCACACTAAGCTGTGGATAACTCCCCGTCCAAAACGCGGACAAAAAAAGCCCCGCGGCCTGGGGGGACGGGCGGCGGGGCTTGACCATCACTACCGGCACCGAGACTTTCGACACGCCGACCAAGTTGGGCGCGGAGCAGGTTCCGCCGGGCCGCTACGTACGGGTCGCCGTATCTGATACCGGCAAAGGCATTCCGGTCGAAAATCTAGGACGCATTTTCGAGCCGTTCTTCTCGACCAAAAAAGAAATCCCCGGTGCCGGCACAGGCCTGGGGCTTGCCACGGTCTACGGCATCGTGCGCCAGACTGGCGGGTTTATCTTTGTGGATTCGGTGGTGGGCAAGGGCGCTAACTTCACGCTCTATCTGCCGCGCATTGAAGAGAGCGAAGCCATGGCCGTTGCGGCGCAGATTGCGCGCACCAATAAAGCTGCCGGCCGCGATGGCGAACCGCCGAAGGACGCCGACCTTGGTGGTCACGGCAACATTCTTTTAGTGGAAGACGAAGACGCCGTGCGCGTGTTTGCAGCCCGCGCGCTCAAGAACAAAGGCTACAAAGTGCTGGAAGCCCGAACCGGTGAGCAGGCGCTGGATATCCTGCGCGATACGCCAGCCGTGGATTTGATGATCACCGACATGATGATGCCGGGCATGGATGGAGGCACATTGGCCCGCCTGATCCGGGTCGAGCGCCCAGAGATTAAGATCATCGTGATCTCGGGTTATTCGGAAGAGGTCGCCCGCGGCGACATTGTCGACACCGCCGACTTCCACTTCCTGCCCAAGCCCTTCAGCCTCAGCCAGCTCGCCAGCAAAGTGAAAGACGTGCTGACCGAGAACACCTAAAAGAAAACGCCCCCACCATTTCTGGTGAGGGCGTTTGACTTTCGCGAGTTAGGTTTAGCCTACTTCGGAGCAACCTTGGCGCGCTCGCCCGGCTTGAACATGAAGCCGGCTTCGGGGCGCATCGCCGCGGGGAACAACGCGTCCAGGGTGGCGATCTTCTTCGCCAGTTCACCGTGAGCCGCGCGCAGCACGGCTTCATCGTTGGTGCTGCTCTTGGCAGCCATGGCATCGCTCGCCGCGAGAACGTCCTTCAGGGCGACAGAGACTTTGGTCTTCAGGCCAGCGTCTTCGCCCGCCACTTCCTTTTCGAACGCGGCGGCAGCTTCGTGCAATTCTTCGCCTTCGTGCGCAATGCGGTCGTAGGTCTTGCGGTCGACCTGGCGCAGGTGGTCATTGCTGATATGCGTAATAAGCTTCAGCACGTAGGCGATCTTTTCCGGGTTCTTCAGCTCTTGAGCTTGGGCGTGCGGTCCGGTCAGAACGAGTCCGACGACGGCCAGCAGTGCGAAAAGGTACTTTTTCATCTCTATCTCCCTGGTTAGTTTGGTGTGACGTGTAAAATGCCGTGCATATCTTCGCCGTGTCCGGGTGTTGTGCACATGAACGGATAGTCGCCCGGCGCCGGCGCAATGAATTCAAAGGTCACGTGCGCGCCTTTGCCGATGAGGTGGGTTGCGGCGAGCACATTTGGATCGCCGGGTTTCAACCAGTTGTTCTTTTCGCCCGCTTCAATGCCGGCCGTTTCCACGGCTTCCATGGTGCCGGGTTTGACCAGGACCCAGTTGTGGCTCTGGGTCATGATCTGTCCGGTGTGATGGAAGGTCAGGCTGACTTTTGCGCCGGTCGGCACGGTCAATTCGTCCGGCACGAAAAACGGAAAATCACCGTCGCTCTCGATCATGAGCATGGCTTCTTTTGTAGGGGCGGCTGCCTGCGCACCCGTCGCCGCCATCACAACGAGGCCGCTCATGGACATGAGGATCGTGCGCCGGGTGGGGAGTGAATTCGACATCTTAGGACACCGCCTGAAAATCATACGCTGGCATGAGTCGTAGCGCGGCGCTGCGGGGCGCAACACTTACCGTTACATTAACTTGATTATCTTTTATTTTAGTCGGGGCGACGGCAATAACTCATTGAATTTATTTTAATATTCGAAAGTTCCATTTTTGTTCTATTTTGTTCTTGCCAATGAGAACAAACGAGGTACATTGCTCCCACAAGTCACAGATACCAAGCACCGCGACCACTCATATTGACGCCCTGCATTGAATACCCGCCGGTTTGTGAATAGACACACAAGGAGCCAACCATGCCCGCCGATCCCGCCCTCCGCCTCGTAGAGAAAGACTCCATGGATAAGAACAAGGCCCTTGAGGCTGCTGTGACCCAGATCGAGCGTTCCTTCGGGAAGGGCTCCATCATGCGGCTCGGCGCCAATGAGAGTGTCGTCCAGATCGCCGCGGTTTCGACCGGCTCCTTGGGTCTCGACTTAGCACTTGGCATCGGCGGCTTGCCGCGCGGCCGTATCGTGGAAATCTACGGTCCTGAAAGCTCGGGCAAGACGACGCTGGCGCTGCATGTTATCGCCGAAGCTCAGAAGACCGGCGGCACCTGCGCCTTCGTCGACGCCGAACATGCGCTCGATTCCGGTTACGCCCGCAAGCTGGGTGTGGACCTTGAGAACCTGCTGATCTCGCAGCCCGACGCCGGCGAACAGGCGCTCGAAATCGCCGACACGCTGGTGCGCTCTGGCGCTATCGACGTGCTGGTGGTGGACTCGGTCGCGGCCCTCACGCCGCGCGCCGAACTCGAAGGCGAGATGGGCGATTCCCACATGGGTCTCCATGCCCGCCTGATGAGCCAGGCTTTGCGTAAATTGACGGCGTCGGTGGCGAAGTCCAACACGCTCATCATCTTCATCAATCAAATCCGCATGAAGATCGGTGTGATGTTCGGCAACCCCGAAACCACCACCGGCGGCAATGCGCTGAAATTCTATGCTTCGGTGCGTCTCGACATCCGCCGCATCGGCCAAATCAAAGACAAAGAAGAAGTCGTCGGCAACCAGACCCGCGTCAAAGTGGTGAAGAACAAGGTGGCCCCGCCCTTCAAGGTCATCGAATTCGACATCATGTACGGCGAAGGCGTTTCCAAGACCGGTGAACTGCTCGATCTCGGCGTCAAAGCCGGCATCGTCGAAAAGTCCGGCTCCTGGTTCTCCTATAATTCCGAGCGCATCGGTCAGGGCCGCGAGAATGCCAAGACCTTCCTCCGCGATAATCCGCAACTTGCAGCCCAAATCGAAAACCAAATCCGCGTGAATGCCGGTCTCTTGGCCAATGCCATGACGGCTGCACCGGAAGAGGGCGACGACGCCGAATAGGCGCCGTTCCAAAGTAACTAAAGATACGCCGCCGGTTCCCCTGTCCCCGCGGGCGGCTATATCGGGCGAGGTTGTGTGTAGACAACCTCGCCCCAATCTTTTGTGGGCCCGGTCTCAACCTTGATCCCGCCCCGCTTCGGTCTTATCTCAACTGTCAGTAGTCCTAATTACGCCGATAAATCCGCTAGTTCGTTGCTGCGGGTGGCTTTTCTGGACTCTTCCAGGTTCCCCAGGGTAAAAAAGCTTACCCGGCAGGCGATTTTCGCTGCCGGGGTTCTTTTTGATGAGATGTGTGACGATGGCGACGACGACCAAAGACATCCGCAGTGCCTTTCTTGGCTACTTCGCCGAGAACAGCCACGAGGTCGTCGCATCAAGCCCCTTGGTGCCGCGCAACGATCCGACGTTGATGTTCACCAACGCCGGCATGGTGCAGTTCAAGAACGTTTTCACCGGCAACGAAAGCCGTCCCTACAAGCGCGCGACCAGTTCGCAGAAATGCGTGCGCGCCGGCGGCAAACACAACGACCTGGATAACGTCGGCTATACTGCCCGCCATCACACCTTCTTTGAAATGCTGGGCAACTTCTCGTTCGGCGACTATTTCAAGGAAGAGGCCATCAAATTCGCCTGGGACCTGGTCACGCGCGACTACGGCCTCAACAAAGAAAAGCTCACGGTCACAGTGCATTCTTCTGATGAAGAAGCCGCTGGCCTGTGGGCCAAGATCGCCGGCCTGCCGCAAAGCCGCATCATCCGCATCCCGACCTCGGACAATTTCTGGTCCATGGGCGACACCGGTCCCTGCGGTCCCTGCACCGAAATCTTCTACGATCACGGCGAACACATCCCGGGCGGGCCTCCGGGTTCGGCCGATGCCGACGGCGACCGGTTCATCGAGATCTGGAATCTCGTGTTCATGCAGTACGAGCAGCTGGGCCCCGACCAGCGCATCAATCTGCCGAAGCCTTCAGTCGATACCGGTATGGGCCTCGAGCGCCTCGCCGCCGTCATGCAAGGCGTGCACGACAACTACGACATCGATCTGTTCAAGGCGCTGATTGAAACCATTGCCGCCACCGCCAAAACCAATCCCACCGGCGCGCATAAAGCTTCGCACCGCGTCATCGCCGACCACTTGCGCTCGTCCGGCTTCCTCATCGCCGACGGCGTGCTGCCCTCCAACGAAGGCCGCGGTTATGTGCTGCGCCGGATCATGCGCCGCGCCATGCGTCATGCGCACATGATGGGCTGCACCGATCCGCTGATGTACAAGCTCGTGCCGTCGCTCTTGGGCCAGATGGGCAGCCAGTACCCGGAACTCGAACGCGCTCAGGCGCTGATCACCGAAACCCTGCTGCTGGAAGAAACCCGTTTCAAATCCATGCTCGAGCGCGGCTTGAAGCTGCTCGACGAAGAAACGCGCAACCTCACCTCGGGCGGCCGCCTCTCGGGCGACGTCGCTTTCAAGCTTTACGACACCTATGGCTTCCCGCTCGACCTGACGCAGGACGCCTTGCGCGCCCGCAATATCAGCGTTGATCTGGAAAGCTTCAGCGCCGCCATGGAACGCCAGCGCGCCGAAGCCCGCAAAGCCTGGTCCGGTTCAGGTGATGCCGCCACAGAAAAAGTCTGGTTCGAAGTGCGCGATAAAGTCGGTGCGTCGGACTTCTTGGGCTATGCCACCGAAACTGCCGAAGGCCGCATTGTCAGCCTCGTCGTAGACGGTGCGCCCGTGCAGGAAGCCAAAGAAGGCCAGAAGGTTGCTGTCATCGCCAACCAAACTCCATTCTATGCGGAATCCGGCGGGCAGGTGGGTGATACCGGCGTGATCGCCATTGCCGGCGGCAAAGCCGAAATCACGGTCACTGAAACCCAGAAGAAACTCGACGACATGCACGTGCACATCGGCACGGTCAGCAAAGGCGCTGTGAAAGTCGGCGACGAAGCGCAGTTCAATGTCGAAGGCAAACGCCGCGCGGCCGTGCGCGGCCACCATTCCGCGACCCACCTGCTGCATGCCGCCTTGCGCCGCGTGCTGGGCGGACACGTCTCGCAGAAAGGTTCACTCGTGGCCTCGGAACGCCTGCGTTTCGACATCAGCCATAACAAGCCGCTGTCGCCTGACGAAATCCGCAGTGTCGAGGATCAAGTCAACGCCGAGGTGCGCGCCAACGAAAGCGTCACCACGCGCCTGATGGACCCTGAGTCTGCCGTAAAGGCAGGCGCCATGGCGCTGTTCGGCGAAAAATACGGCGACGAAGTGCGCGTTGTCGCCATGGGCTCGCCCGGCGACAACGACATCAACTTCTCGGTCGAACTTTGCGGCGGCACCCACGTGCGCCGCACGGGCGACATTGGCCTGTTCAAGATTGTGGGCGAGTCTGCTGTTGCCGCGGGTGTGCGCCGTATCGAAGCCGTTACCGGCGCTGCCGCCGAAGCCTATGTCGTGGACGAAGAGCGCATGCTGAAAGAAGCGGCCAATGCCTTGCGCGTGCCCCCGGCCGAACTGCCGGCCCGCATTGCCGGCCTGGTCGAAGATCGCCGCAAGCTGGAACGCGAAATCGCGGACCTGCGTAAGAAGCTGGTCATGGGCGGAGGCGGCGGTGCCGCTGCGGCTTCGTCTGCGAAGACTGTCGCCGGTGTGGCCTATGACGGCCGGGTGCTGGACGGCGTGCCGGCCAAAGACCTCAAAGGCATGGCCGACGAGATCAAGAAGCAGCTGGGCTCCGGCGTCGTGGCCCTGGTCACCGTGGCCGACGGCAAGGCTTCGCTGGTCGTTGCCGTGAGCGACGACCTGACAGCCAAGGTCAGCGCCGTAGAGCTGGTGAAAGCCGGCGCGGCAGCCGTAGGCGGCAAGGGCGGTGGCGGGCGGCCCGATATGGCTCAAGCTGGCGGTCCGGACGGCGATAAGGCTGCCGAAGCCCTCGCGGCCATCGAGACCCAGATCGCTGCCGCTGCGGCCTAAGCCATTCTAATATCGTTAGAATACTTAGCTTTGACCCTGCCGGGGTCGTGTGTAATCAACATTATTGTGCACTGCACCATTTTCCCTTGACGAGAAGGGGTGGTCGTCTTATCTTGTGTGCAATGCAGCATTGAACGTGACTGCATCGAAACGAAAAACAAGATCGGCCGCCTGGGTATGTTTTACGGCCGCGTTGCAGAAACGAAGTAACCGTAGACACACCACGAAAAGGATTAATCCAAATGACCGCCTCTTACACAGATTTCGCCGCTTTCAACCAGGACAACCTGGACACCATCGTGAAGACCAACACCGCCGCCGCGAAGGGTTTCGAAACCCTGACGAAGTACTTCGTCGACCTGGCTGGCAAGTCGTTCGAAGACGCCGTTGCCGCTGGCAAGAAGCTCTCGGGCGCGAAGACCGTTGTTGAATTCATGCAGATCCAGACCAAGCTCGCTCAAGAGTCGATGGAAGTCGCTCTCGAAGAAGGCAAGAAGGTCTCTGAACTCACCACCTCGATCGCGAAAGACGTGACGAGCCCGATCACCGAACGCTTCAAGGTCGGTGCCGCGGTTGTTACGAAGGCTGCTAAAAAGGCTGCCTAATATCCCTCCCCCCTTCTAGATTTAGGCAGACTTCAGAAAGGCCCGGATGGTCCTCCCCCAACCGGGTCTTTCGCCTGACTAGAAGCGTCGTTTATCTATATTTGGCCTCCAGTCCTCTTTAGGATTGGGGGCCATTTAGTTTAAGCGCCGAGGTCACCGATGCGTTTCTCCAGTACAGCTACCTACATCGCCACCGAAGACCTGAAGGTGGCCGTCAACGCCTCCATGACGCTGGAGCGGCCCTTGCTGGTGAAGGGCGAGCCGGGCACCGGCAAGACCGTGCTGGCCCACGAGATCGCCGCGGCTTTGGGCATGCCGCTCCTGACCTGGCACATTAAATCCACCACCAAGGCCCAACATGGCCTTTACGAATACGATGCGGTGTCGCGCTTGCGCGACTCACAGCTGGGCGACGCCCGGGTGAAGGACATCGCCAACTACATCAAGCCGGGACGCCTGTGGCAGGCCTTCGAGCCCGAGAAGGGCCGCACCGTTCTCCTGATCGATGAAATCGACAAGGCCGATATCGAGTTTCCCAACGACCTTTTGCTCGAACTCGACCGCATGGAATTCCTGGTCTACGAGACCGGCCAGATCGTGAAGGCCAAGACCCGGCCCGTGGTGATCATCACCTCCAACAATGAGAAAGAACTGCCCGACGCGTTCTTGCGCCGCTGTTTCTTCCACTACATCCGCTTCCCCGACCGCGAGACCATGCAGCGCATCGTCGATGTGCACTTCCCGGATGTGAAAAAGAATCTGGTCAGCGAAGCGCTCAATGTGTTTTTCGATATGCGCGACATTCCCGGCCTGAAAAAGCGCCCATCCACATCCGAGCTGCTGGATTGGATCAAGCTGCTTATGGCCGACGATATCTCGCCCGAAGTGCTGCGCGCCAAAGATGTCAAAACCGTGCTGCCGCCGTTGCACGGCGCATTGCTCAAAAACGAGCAAGATGTGCACATGCTGGAACGCCTCGCGTTCCTGGCTAAGCGCGAAGGACGCTAGGCCCCAATGTTCCTCAACCTTCTTGATGGGTTGAAGCGTGCTGGTTTGCCGGTCTCGATCACCGAATATCTCGCGCTGATCGAAGCCGTGGAAGCCGGCGTCGCCGAATGGGATATCGAACACTTCTATTATTTATCGCGCGCTGTTCTGGTGAAGGACGAGCGCAATCTCGACCGCTTTGATCGCGTCTTCGGCCAGGTGTTCGAAGGCCTGGAAGGACCCGCGGCGCTTGAAGGTATAGAGGCCAACATCCCCGAAGAATGGCTGCGCAATCTCGCCCATCTCATGCTGTCGGAAGAAGAGAAGGCCCAGATCGAAGCTTTCGGCTGGGACAAGCTCATGGACACACTGCGCAAGCGCCTTGAGGAGCAAAAGGGCCGGCACGAGGGCGGCACGAAGTGGATCGGCACGAAAGGCCGCTCGCCCTTCGGATCGCAAGGCTACAACCCTGCGGGCGTGCGCATTGGCCAGGGCAAAGGCGGCCACCGCAGCGCCGTGAAGGTTTGGGATAAACGCGAGTACCGCAATCTCGATGATAGCGTTGAGCTGGGCACCCGCAATATCAAGATGGCGCTCCGCCGTTTGCGGCGTTTCGCGCGGGAAGGGGCTGCCACCGAACTCGATATGGACGGCACCATTCAGTCCACGGCCCATCACGGCGGCTTGCTCGATTTGAAAATGCGGCCCGAGCGCCACAACGCCGTGAAGGTGCTGCTGCTGCTCGATGCCGGCGGGTCCATGAATGATCACGTCGCATCCTGCGCCGAGTTGTTCTCGGCCTGCCGCGCGGAGTTCAAGCACCTCGAAAGCTATTACTTCCACAATTGCGTCTATGACTTTGTGTGGAAAGATAACCGCCGCCGCCATACGGAACGCATTCCCACCTGGCAGGTGCTGCACAAATATCCGCCCGATTACAAACTGATCATCGTGGGCGATGCCGCCATGAGCCCCTACGAAATCACCTTCGCCGGCGGATCGGCCGAGCATTGGAACGAAGAGGCGGGCGAGGTGTGGGTGAAGCGTCTGCTCGCAACATGGTCGCGCGCCGTGTGGCTGAACCCTGCGCCGGAGCGGCAGTGGACCTATACGGAGTCCATCAGCATGGTCCGCCAGATTATGGATGGGCGCATGTATCCCCTGACGCTGAACGGCTTAGACCGCGCGATTGCGGAACTCACGCATTAGACGGCGCGAGCGCTAGTCCAGCGGCATAGCCCAGCCAGACGGCAATCATGCAAAGGCCAACCGACAGGGCCGCGTTGCCCATGGCAGGAAGCCACTGTCCACCCTGGATCAGGCTCAAGGTCTGCAAGCTAAAGGCCGAAAAGGTGGTGTAGCCGCCACAGATCCCCACCATGACGAACTGGCGCGGTGTGTCGCCACTAGGAAAGCGCCCCTCGGCATTCATGGTGGCTGCCGCAAAGCCGATGATGAACGATCCCAAGACGTTGATGAGCAACGTGCCCCAGGGAAAGCCCACGCCCATGAGGGTGCTGATGGCGCCGTTGGACCAGTGTCGCGCCATGCTACCCAGCGCGCCGCCTAGCCCGATCCAAAGATAAGCCTGCATCGTTCGACCCACATACGGTGTTGAATAAATGTGACACGCGGGACGCATTGGCGCATCTGAATTTTGCTGAGGCCGTGATGGGGCTTTGCAAGGGCGGCTATGCAAGTTATATCGATCCATCACGTTCATTCATGTGTTGCGGTTTCATGTCTCCGACGCCCAAAGACTACGCCCAGATTTACAAGCGCCTGCAGGCGCCCATCTCGACGGTTTATGACTGCGGCAAGAAGTGTTCGCCCTATAACAATGGCGAGCCGGTCTGCTGCACCACGGGCGCTGCGATCCCGATTGTCGAGCACAGCGAATACGAGCTTCTCAAAAGCCGTACGGATATGTGGACGCCGTTCAAGCCTAAGACAGCTGTCGACCGCGCCGAAGTCGCCGATCTCAAAGGCTCGGCCTGCCGCGCGGTGGAATGCAAAGGCGCCAAATTCTGCGAACGCGACAACCGTTCGATGGCGTGCCGGACCTTTCCGTTTTTCCCCTACTTCGATTCAAACGGCGACCTGTTCGGCTTGGCGACCTATTGGACCTTCGAAGGCCAGTGCTGGGTGATCTCGAACCTCACCATCGTCGAGCAGCCGTTCATCGATGACATGATGGCGGCCCACGAGATTCTGTTTGCAAAAGACGGTGATTGGGCGCGGACCTTCAAAGAACAGTCCTCCACCATGCGCGGCGTCTATTCGCGCAAAGGCAAGCGTTTCCCGGTGATCGGCCGTGACGGCAAATACTTCTGGGTTCTGCCGAAGTCGGGCGGGGAAATGATTCCGGCAAAGAAGTCGGAACTTTTGAAGCTGCGCTCGGGCTTTCCGAACTTTTAGTTTATACGACGGCCTTAAATGTGCCGGCTGCTTTATCCAAGATATGCAGCGTCGCGGTTTCCAGATCGAAGTACCAGCCGTGGGTTTGCAGCTTGCCTGCATCCACGGCTTTTTTGATCCACGGGAACGTCAGCAGATTATCGAGTGAAATTTTCACAGCTTCGTGCTCACAGCACCGCTGCGCGGCTTCCGGTGTCGAGGTCGTGTTCAGCGCGGTCTCGCGCGCGGGTGCAGCGATATTCATCCAGGCTTTGACGAAGTCACCTTCGCGCGGCTGATTCATCAAGGCTTTGATGCCGCCGCAGCGCGCGTGTCCCATAACGATGATGTGCTCGACCTGCAGCGACTGCACGGCGAATTCCAGCGCAGCGCTTGTGCCGTGCGCATGGCCGTCGGCATCGAATGGCGGTACGAGGTTGGCGACGTTGCGGACAATGAACATCTCGCCCGGCTCCACGCCGAATTTCAGCGAGGGGTCGATACGAGAGTCGGAACAGGCGATCATGAGGGCTTTGGGCGCTTGGCCCTTATCCATCAAGTCCTCAATGAACGCCTGATTGTCGCGGAAGTAGGTCTCGCGGAACTGTCTGTAACCCGCAATGAATTTATCCACGCCCTATGTGACCTATTTCATTTCAGCTTTAAGCATCTCGTCCAGCTTGGACAGGAAGCCGTTGGTGGTCATCCACTTCTGTTCCGGGCCTACCAGGATCGCGAGATCCTTGGTCATGAAGCCGGTTTCCACCGCCTTCACGCAAACCTTCTCCAGTGTGTCGGCGAAGGCGACCACATCAGGCGTGTTGTCGAACTTACCGCGATACTTCAGGCCTTGCGTCCACGCGAAGATCGACGCGATGGGGTTCGACGAGGTTTCTTTGCCCTGCTGGTGCAGGCGGTAGTGGCGCGTAATGGTGCCATGGGCCGCTTCCGCTTCGACGGTGTTGCCGTCGGCGGTCATCAGCACCGAGGTCATCATGCCAAGCGATCCGAAGCCTTGCGCAACGGTGTCGGACTGCACGTCGCCGTCGTAGTTCTTACAGGCCCAGACGAAGGCGCCCGACCACTTGAGGGCCGAAGCCACCATGTCGTCGATCAGGCGGTGTTCGTAGGTGATCTTGGCGGCCTCGAACTTGGCCTTGTAGTGTTCGTCGAAGACCGCCTGGAAAATGTCCTTAAAGCGTCCATCGTAGGCTTTGAGGATGGTGTTTTTGGTCGACAGGTAGACCGGCCATTTGCGCATCAAGCCGTAGTTCAGGCAGGAGTGCGCGAAGTCGGCAATCGAGGCATCCAGGTTGTACATACCCATCGCAACGCCGGCGCCCGGGAAGTCATAGACTTCGTAATTCGTCGGCGCGCCGCCGCCTTCCGGCGTGAAGGTCATGGTCAGCTTGCCCTTGCCGGGCACTTTGAAATCGGTCGCCTTGTACTGATCGCCGAAGCCATGGCGGCCAATGACGATGGGCTGAGTCCAGCTCGGCACCAGGCGCGGTACGTTCTTACAGATGATCGGCTCGCGGAAAATTGTGCCACCCAGGATGTTACGGATAGTGCCGTTGGGCGACTTCCACATCTTCTTGAGTTTGAATTCGGTCACACGCGCTTCGTCGGGGGTGATGGTCGCGCACTTCACGCCCACGCCGTATTGCTGGATCGCCTTAGCGGAATCGACCGTGACTTGGTCGTCGGTCTTGTCGCGGTTCTCGACGCTCAGGTCGTAATATTTAATGTCGATATCAAGGTAGGGCAGGATCAGCTTGTCTTTGATGAACTGCCAGATGATGCGGGTCATCTCGTCGCCGTCGAGATCAACTACCGGGGTCTTAACCTTGATTTTGGCCATGAGCTTTCCCTTTTAGAGGGCCGGCTCGTGCCGTACCCCACCCAACAAAGATCCAGAGTGCAGTGAAATTGCCTCGGGTTGCACCGCGAAAGTAGTGCATCCCTGGACGGGGACGCAAGCCGGGAATCCGCCGCCGAAATCGCCGGTTTTTGGCTCTAAAAGTTCAATTTTACAGGCGGTTTTGGTGCTTTCAGCTCGGCCTGGGCTACAGCAACCATATCCTCGGCCCGGTCCACCACGGTGACCAGGGCCTGGTGCCCCCCGTGGGCAAAACCGGCGGCGTAAATAGTGTCAAAAAGCCGCACCAAATCCGCCCAATAATCTGCCACATTCGCGATGATAATAGGCTTGTTATGAAGATTGAGCTGACGCCAGGTTACGACTTCGAACATCTCCTCCAGGGTGCCGACCCCGCCCGGAAAAATGCAGAAGGCATCGCTGCGCTCGAACATAACGCGCTTGCGGGTATGCATATCGGGCACTTCGATCATTTCGGTCGCTTTAGGGTGGGCGAGTTCCTTGTTCTTCAAGAAGGTCGGAATGACGCCGACGATGTTTCCGCCCGCGTTCAGAACCGCATCAGCTACCGCGCCCATCAGGCCGACGCGCCCACCGCCGTAAACCAGTGTAACGCCCTGGGCGGCCATCGACCGGCCCAGCGTCGCCGCAGCGGCGGCATAGACCGGGTCGGACCCGGCCTGCGAGCCGCAGAACACGCACAAAGACGTCAGTTTCGGGATAGTTGAGGTGGACATGTGCTAATTGTATCTGAAGTCACAACAGAGCGACCAGGGGTAGATGCTCTTGCCTCTGCGCCAGCTTCTTTGTAAACGTTTGACCCGAGAACCGTGTTTTGAACACATCGCATATTATTACTGGAGGGCTTTCCGAATGACCCGTTTGTTGCAGTTCGCCGCAGGACTGGCTTTTGCCGCAGTGGCGACGCTTCCGGCCACGGTGCATGCCACTGACTCAACTGACGTTATTGATTATCGCAAGAACGTCATGAAGTCGCTGAGCGCGGCCTCAGCAGGCCTGAATGCGATCTTGCAGGGTAAGGCCCCGGCGGAGAACCTCGTGTTGCAGGCGGAAACGCTGCGCATCATCGCGACAACCGCACTGATCGCGTTCGAACCGAACGTCGAAGGCGGCGATTCCAAGCCGGAAGTCTGGGCAAAGTGGGCCGACTTCTCGGCGAAGATGAAGGCTTTCGAAGCCGGCACGGCCGATCTCGCGAAGGCTGCCAAAGAAGGCGGCGTTGCCGCCGCGCAAGGCAAAGTGCAAGCGGCGCTGACCTGCAAAGGCTGTCACGACGTCTATCGCGTGCCCAAGAAATAAGATCCGTGGCCCGCTCATGAAGGGCGGGCAGTCCTTTTGATCCGTAATGGATATAACAAGTCGTGAGGTTCCTAATGACTCGTTTCGTTAAATTTATCGGTGGATTTGCTGTCGCCGCTGCGCTGGTTCTGCCCATGACCGCGCAAGCTGACGATAAGGATGTAATCGATTACCGTGAGAACGTCATGAAGACCCTAGAGGCGCAGACCGCGTCCTTGGGCATGATCGCCTCCACCCAGGTTCCGCCTGACAATCTTGTTCAGCACACCGAAGCCATCGCGCTGATGGCAAAGGCCGCGAAGAAGAGCTTCGAAGCCAAAGTGCTCGGCGGCGAAGCCAAGCCGGAAGTTTGGGCGAACAATGCCGACTTCACGAAGAAGATGGACGATTTCGTCGCCAAGACCGACATCCTTGCTAAGTCCGCCAAAACAGGTGGCGTGCCGGTCGTGATGGAACAGATGGTCGATGCCCTGACATGCAAAGGCTGTCACGACGTCTACCGCAATAAAAAGTAATTCAATCCGATTGAGTTGCGTCAACGCCCGTCCCATTCTCGAGACGGGCGTTGCGCTTTTAAAGACAGACTCATTTTAATTCAGAAACGGCCAAATCCATGAAGTACCGCATCACACGCAGCACGCTTGCCTTCACACTCGCAGCCCTTGGCGCGGTGATGGCCGTATCGTTCGCGGATTTCGCGCAGTCTCAGGACGCCCCCGCTGCTGATGTCGCGCCGGCTGAAGCGACACCTGCTGATGCACCGCCGCCCGCGCCGACAGTTGATCCGCTGGTCGCGAAAGGTGAGTACCTGGCCCGCGCCGGTAATTGCGTCAGCTGCCATACGCGCCACGGCGGCGAGCCCTTCGCCGGTGGCCTCGCTTTCCAAACGCCCTACAGCTTCCTCGGTGAGATTCATTCCACCAACATCACGCCCGACCCTGAAACCGGTATCGGCACATGGACTGAAGCAGACTTCATCCGCGCCATGCACACAGGTGTTGCCGCCGACGGCAGTAAGCTGTTTCCGGCTTTCCCATACACCGCTTTCACATTGGTCGGTGAAGACGACTTGAAGGCGATTTACGCCTATCTCAAAACCGTCGCGCCGGTGAAGTACACACCGCCCGGCAACGGCATCGCCTTTATGATGCGCTGGCCTATGACCTTCTGGAACGCGCTGTTCTTCAAAGAAGGCCGGTATCAGCCCGATACGAAGCAAACCGAAGAATGGAACCGCGGCGCTTATCTCGTCGAAGGCCTTGGCCACTGCAGCGCCTGCCATACGCCGCGCAATCTGTTGCTCGCTGAACGCCAGGATGTGAAATACACCGGCGGCACGCAGCCGGATGTGGTTGCAGAAGGCAAAGTGCGCACATGGTCGGCGGCGAATTTGACGCAAGCAAAATCGGGCCTCGGCGGCTGGTCGCAGGATAACATCGCCAAGTACCTCAAGAGCGGCCACAGCCCCAAGGCCGGCATCTTCGGGCCTATGAACGAAGTCATCATCAACAGCCTGCAGCATTTGACACCCGAGGATGCCAAGGCGATGTCGGTTTATATAAAAAGCCTGCCGGCGATGGGCGAAAGCCCCACGCAAACATTGACCGCCGAGCAGAAGACCGCCGGCGAGGCGCTTTATAAAACCCACTGCGAGGAGTGTCATAACTCCTCCGGTCGCGGCGCGTTCTTGAAAGCTCCGCCGGTCGCAGGCTCCGCTATCGTGCAAGCCACCCATCCGGCGTCGCTGATCAACTCCATCCTGTATGGCGCAAAAGTTGGTGTCGGTAGCCCGAACCCCTTTGGCGCCTGGGAAGATATGCCGTCTTTCGCCGGTAAAATGACCGACGATGAAATTGCCAAGCTGGCCAATTTCCTGCGCACCAATTGGGATAACGTAGGCGGCCCGGTGACGGCAGCCGACGTCGCTAAACAGCGTTAACGTCGTCGCGGTTGGTTTTCAGCCGCGAACACGGCATAAGATGAGGCCAGGGGGCGGCGTGACAGGGGGTCATTGTCGTTCACCTATTGCCCAAGGCCCATGCTGAAATCCTTGCTGATATACATCACGCCATTCGCTCTGAGCCTGGCTTTGGCCGGAGCGATCCGTGCGTTTGGTGGCGCTGAGCGCGGTGCCCGCACCGCCAACGTTGCGGTGATGATCAGCTTCTTGGTTTCGTGGGGCGTCTTTCTAAAACCCGGGTGGTTTCCGACTGACGATTTTAGCCGCATCGGGCACGTCGCTTTCGGCGCGATGCTGGTGGGTCTCGCGCTCGATTTACTCTCGCCGAAACGTCTGCTGGTCGCCGCCGCTGCAGCCATCGTCATTGTGGTTTCGACATGGGCGAGTGTGACAGGCGCATTGACGGTTTCCGGCCAGCTCACCTTGGGATTGGCGGCAATTGTTGCGGCTTTATCCGCTGTCGCATTCTTGATCATTGCGCGGCTGGATGCGGCACGCGCACGCGGTGTCACATCTTTGATTCTCATCGCCATGGCGGCGCTCGGGTTGGCGTTCATAGCGCGTGTGGCTGATGCGCCTGCGTTAGCCACCACCGGAATTATGCTGGCGCTCGCTGTCACCGGCTTCGCTGTTTTGCAAAGCGTCATTGCGCTGCCGCTCGGCGACAGCGCGATCCTCGGCGGTGGGACCACAGTGCTGGCGTTGGCGTGGGCCTTGGCCCAAACCAAGCCTGACGTCCGTATCGCTCTTGTGTTGATTCCGCTGATCCTCTTTGCCGAGGGTACGGCCCAGCGCGTCC
Source organism: Fidelibacterota bacterium (assembly GCA_947476895.1). Classification (GTDB taxonomy): domain Bacteria; phylum Pseudomonadota; class Alphaproteobacteria; order Rhodospirillales; family Rhodospirillaceae; genus SHVO01. The sequence goes on from CANJRX010000011.1 coordinate 28,324, forward strand.
CCTTGCCTGAGGCGCGGATCAGCACTTTTCTGTATCCGCTGGTCCTCGCAGGCATTGCGGCCTTGCCGCTGGGCCTCGCCGTCCTCGTGGCCTACGTTTTGGTCCAGGGTTAAGGGAAAAGGCCAAATCGGGGGCTTTAAGAGGGCTTTACGCCATATTTCTGCCCCGGAGATGGGCCAGGGTCGGTTGCAACAGGGCCCTCAATTGCGTAAACCAGATATACACCTTCCACGTTTAAGCTCGTTTTGTAACAACTCAATCTAACGCTCGGTAAAGTGCTGTGAATCGTCCGCTCATAGTTGCCATCGTCGGTGTCTTGGTTGTCGCGGCAGCCTTGATCCTGAATTACACCCTGCAAGGGCCAGGCATGAACGGCGCCAAGGCTCCGATTGCGATCGGACCGGGTTCACCGAGCTTCGACGTTGTTCGCATCGATCCCAAAGGCAACATGGTCATGGCGGGCCGCGCGCAGCCCGGTGCCGTGGTTGTCATCCTCGACGGCGAAAAAGAAATCGGACGCGTGACGGCCGATGCGCGCGGCGAGTGGGTCTATCTGCCCAACACCCCGGTTTCGCCCGGTACGCGCCAGTTCTCGCTCAAGACAATCGGCAAGGACGGCAAGGATTTGTTTTCGCAGAACGTGGTGGTCATGTCTGTTCCCGAGCGTGACGGCGAAATCCTGATCGTTGAACAATCTCGCGACGGCGGTAAAAGCCGCGTGTTGCAAGGGCCCAATGCGCCCGGCACAGGGTCACTCACCGTTGAGTCCATCGACTACAGCGCCGACGGTAAGTTTGCGTTGAGCGGCAAGGCCGATCCCGGTAGCACCGTGCAGGTCTATCTCGATAACGCCTTCATGGGTCGCGCCGCTGCCGGCGAAAAAGGCACGTGGGAAGTCGAACCCACGAAGAAAGCCGCTGCCGGTAAGCACACCATCCGCGCCGACCAAATCGGCGCCAACAACAACGTCATCGCGCGTATTGAAGTGCCGTTCACGCTCGATCCGGCGCAGGCCACCATGTCCCCTGGCGACATCACGGTGATCAAAGGCAACAGCCTGTGGCGCATCGCCCGCCGTAATTACGGCGAAGGCACCATGTACACCCTGATCTATGAGGCCAATAAGGACCTGATCAAGGACGCCAACATGATTTACCCCGGCCAGGTCTTCAATCTGCCCTCCAAGAATCGCCCCTAAAACCGCGGTTTCCCGGGTGCTCTAACCCGTTCTTCCCCCTGATTTTTTCCGCCAGCAATGTTATGACTGGGGAACGCCCCATCTGACCTGCGGGGAAAAGGGAAGGATTCTTACGTGTCTAAGTCCAAATCTACGACCAGCGCCATGCAGTCGGCTGAAATCAGCTGGCGCGACTATGTTCTGCCGCCGTTGCATCCGGAAGGTCCCGGATTTGTCGCGGTCTTCGCCATCGCCGCGCTGGTGCTGTGGTGGATCTGGACGCCGCTGGGCCTCATCGGCCTCGCACTCACAATCTGGTGCTTCTACTTCTTCCGCGATCCAGATCGCATTACGCCGATACGCCCCGGTCTGGTTGTCAGCCCCGCCGACGGCGTGGTGCAGTTGATCGGCCCGGTTGTGCCGCCCTTAGAGCTGGGGCTCGGCACGGAACCAATGATCCGCGTCAGCGTTTTCATGAGCGTGTTCGACTGTCACGTGAACCGTGCGCCCATCGCCGGCGCAATCATCAAAGACGAATACACGCCCGGAAAGTTCATCAACGCGACTTTGGATAAAGCGAGCGAAGACAATGAGCGGCAATCGCTGGTCATCCGTACGCAAGACGGCAAAGATTTCGCCGTGGTCCAAATCGCGGGCCTTGTCGCGCGCCGCATTCGTTGCGATGTGCGCGAAGGTCAGCATGTGCTTACGGGTCAGCGGTTCGGCATGATCCGCTTCGGTAGCCGCCTCGATGTTTACTTGCCCCAGGGTGTATCGCCCATGGTGGCCGTCGGCCAAAAGGCTGTCGCGGGTGAAACCGTGCTGGCCGATATGACCTCCAGTGAAGCCGCACGCGACGGCGAGGTACGTTAAATGGGTGATGACGACCTCGACGATACCGATGACGAGGTCTTAGAGACCCCGCGGCGACGCAAGTTTGGCGGAGTCATGGGCGGTGCGGCACGGCGACGCTTAGAAAGCCTGTCGTTCAACCGCATCTTCCCCAACATGATCACTTTGATGGCGCTATGCGCCGGCCTGACCGCCATTCGCTACGGCATCAACGGTCAGTGGGACCGCGCGGCGGTGGCCGTAGTGATCGCGGCGATGCTGGACGGTGTGGACGGTCGCGTAGCCCGCATGTTGCGCAGTACCACCAAATTCGGCGCCGAGTTGGACTCCCTTGCCGATGCGGTCAGCTTTGGCGTCGCGCCTGCGTTGCTCATGTACCTTTGGGTCATGCACGATGCCGGCAGCATCGGCTGGGCGTTATGCCTGCTACATGCCGTTTGCACAGTTTTGCGTCTCGCACGTTTCAACACGATGGTCGGGCAGCCCGATTTGCCGTCCTGGGCGCATAATTATTTCACCGGCGTGCCGTCGCCGGGCGGGGCGGGCATCGCGACCCTGCCCTTGGTGATGTGGCTTTATTCCGATGCCTCGTTCTTCGCTTCGCCCATCGTCGCCGGCGTGTTCCTGCTGACGTCATCCATCCTCATGGTCAGCCGTGTGCCGGTGTATTCAGGCAAGCACATGCGCTTGAAACCCCACTGGGTGCTGCCGCTGATGATTTTTGTGGGCGCTTTTGCTGCGTTCCTGGTGACCGATCCCTGGGCGACCTTGAGCGTTTTAGGTCTGATCTATCTGATCATGATCCCGGTTAGTGCGCTGTCATTCCGCCGCCTGCAAGAGAAGGCGAAAAAAGAAGCGGCGCCACAAGCTGCGGCGCCGCTCACTTAATTCTCAAATAGTCTATTAGCCGGTAACGGTCACGGCGTCATCGAGGCCGGGCTGCTCGGCTTTGTGCGTGCTGCCCATCACCAAGTACACCGCCGGCACCACGAACAGTGTGAACAGCGTGCCGATGGAAATGCCGGTGACGATCACGAGGCCGATGGCAAAGCGCGAGGCTGCACCTGCGCCGCTGGCGATGATCAGCGGCATTACGCCGAACACCATCGCGGCCGTGGTCATGAGAATGGGCCGCAGACGGATGCTGGCGGCTTCTTCGATGGCATCGAGCTTGGACTTGCCGTGCTTCTGGGCTTCGTTGGCGAATTCCACCAACAGAATGCCGTGTTTACTGATCAAGCCCATGAGCGTGACCAGACCCACCTGCGTGTAGATATTCAAAGTCGCGCCGCCGATGCCGAGATTGATGAAGATCAACGCACCGGCAATCGACATCGGCACCGAGACCAGGATGACCACCGGATCGCGGAAGCTTTCGAATAGTGCGGCGAGGGCGAGATAGATGATGATCAGGGCGAAGCCGAAGGTCGTCACAAAACCGCTGGATTCCTGAATGAACTGGCGCGTCGGGCCACCGTAATCGACGAAGTAACCGCTGGGCAACGTGCGAGCAGCCAGGTCTTGCAGGTACGCAATCGCATCGCCCTGGCTTACGCCCGGCATCGGCACGCCGGCGATGGTCGCCGCAGCCAGCTGCTGGAAGTGGTTGAGGGATTCCGGCACGGTTTTGGTTTCGACCGTGGCGATGGTCGAGAGCGGCACCGTCGTGCCGTCGCCCGTGCGGATATGATAATCGAGCAACTGATCGACATTCAGGCGCGAGGTTTGCTGAACCTGCGGGATGACCTTGTAGGAACGGCCTTCGATGCTGAAGTAATTCACGTAGCCGCCGCCGACCATGGCCGACAGCGAATTGCCGACGTCGCTCATGGTCAGGCCCAATTGCGCGGCCTTATCGCGGTCGATCTTGATGTTGGATTGCGGGCGGTTAATCTTCAGGTCCGACTGCAGGAACATGAACATGCCGCTCTTCAGCGCTTCGCCTAGGAAGGCCTGGCTGACGTCGTTGAGCTGCATGTACGACTGCGTGGTGCCGATCGAGAACTGCACAGGCAAGCCCATGGCGCCCGGCAGAGACGGCGGAATGAACACGGCAACTTGCATGCCGGCTACCTGGTTGTAGTCATTCTGCATGGTGGTCATAAGCTCGGGTGCGGAGACGTCGCGGTTTTCCCAGGTCTTCAACACATGGCCGGCGATGGACTGGCCGGGGAATTCCATCTGGAACAGGTGTTCAACGGCGTCGTGTTTGCTCGCGATCTCGCGCATCTGCTTGCCGTACAGCAGGCGCTGTTCCAGCGTCGAGTTGGTGGCGGGTGTCGAGAACGAGAGCAGGAAGCCGGTGTCTTCTACGGGTGCCAGTTCGGTCTGCGAACCGCGATAGAGGAAAAAGATGCTGCCGAGAATGATGGCCGCGAATACCAGCGTCACCGTGGTCGTGCGCAAGCTACCGCGCAGCATGATCATATAGCGATGATGCAACTGGTCGAACCTGCGGTCGATGAAGCCGATGACCTTCTTTTCCCACTCTGCGTCGGCGCTATGAGGACGCAGCATGCGCGAGCACATCATCGGCGACAGGGTCAGCGCGATGATCGCCGAAATCGTGACGGCACCGACCAGCGTCAGCGCGAATTCTTTGAACAGGGTACCGGTCAGGCCCGCTTGGAAGCCGACGGGCACATACACGGCCACCAGCACGATGGTCATAGCGATGACCGGGCCGCCCAGTTCGCGCGCGGCGCGTAAAGCTGCCGCCATAGGGGTTTCACCGTTTTCCAAATGGCGGCTGACGTTTTCCACCACGATGATGGCGTCATCGACCACGAGGCCGATGGCGAGCACGAGGGCTAAGAGAGTCAGGAGGTTGATCGAGAAGCCGAAGGCCAACATCATCGCGAAGGTGCCGACCAGCGACAGCGGCATGGCGATGACCGGGATCAACACGGCGCGAGGGCTACCCATGAAGGCAAAGATCACGAGGGTCACGATGACCAGGGCTTCAACCAGGGTCAGAATGACTTCGTGAATGGCAGCGTTGACGAAGTCGGTGGTGTCGTAAACGATTTCGCCTTGCAGGCCTGCGGGCAACTGGGCCTGAACTTCAGGAAATACAGCGCGCACGCCTTTGGTGACGTCGAGCAAGTTGGCGGACGGCGCGATATTGATGCCGATCACCACGCTGTCTTTGCCATTGAACATGAAGTTGGATTCGTAATCTTCCGAACCCAGCGTGACCTTGGCCACGTCTTTCAAGCGCACAATGGCATCGCCATTGCTTTTGATGACCAGGTTCTCGAACTCTTCCACCGTATGCACGCCGGTTGAGGCGGTGAGGGTGGTCTGGGTCATCTGGCCTTTGGTATTGCCGATGCCCGAGATGTAATCGTTCTGCGACAGCGCGATGTTCACGTCGCCGGCGGTCAGGCCCACGGCTGCGAGCTTGGCGGGATCGAGCCAGGCGCGCAGAGCGAAGTTCTGAGCGGCGATAACTTCGGCGGTTTGCACGCCTTCGACAGCTTGCAGTTTCGGCTGCACCACGCGGTACAGGTAATCGGTGATCTTGTTCTGCGGCAGCACGGCACTGGTAAAGCCGATGTACATGGCCGCCGTGCCCATGCCGGCGCTCACGGCCAGGATCGGCTGCTGCGATTGCGGCGGCAGGCTGTTGCGCGCGGCGTTCACTTTGGTGCTGATTTCCGTGAGCGCGCGGTTGGCGTCGTAGTTCAGGCGCAGGTTGACGGTGATGGTGCTCACGCTGCTGCGGCTGATCGACGTCATGTAGTCGATGCCGTTAGCCTGAGCGATGGCGTTTTCCAAAGGTGTCGTGATGAAGCCTGCTACCACGTCCGGGTCGGCGCCGTAGTAGGTCGTCGTTACGGTCACCACGCCGCTTTCCGTATGCGGATACTGCTGGATCGGCAGCGAGGCGAGCGCACGCAGGCCGAGCGCCAGGATCGTCAAGCTGACGACGGTCGCGAGCACCGGGCGGGTAACGAAGATGTCTGTGAACTTCATGGCGTCACTCTAATGAACGGTAGGGAAGCGGGTTCGCCTGCGTAACGCTTGTTTATCTGTCGACCGGCTTCGGATTGGGATCGGACGTCGGCTGCACGGTGTTGTTGATGACCAGTGGGGTCTCGTTCTGAATCTTCAACTGGCCGGCGGTGACCACCTGATCGCCTTCCTTGATGCCATCGAACACGGCGATCTGATCACCGCGCGTGGGGCCGGTGACGATGAAGCTTTGGCGCGCCTTGATCTTCGGCTGGCCTTTGTCGTCCTTGCCGTCCTCGACCGCGAGGAACACGGTATCGCCGTAAGGGTTATAGGTGATGGCGGTCTGCGGCAGCGTGATGTAGCGCTGCGAAGTGCCGGTGTTGATCTCAACGATGACCGACGTGCCCGGCAGCAGTTTCTGCGTCGGGTTCTTCAAGGTCGCGCGCACCAGAACGTTGCGGCTGGCGGTATCGACTTTCGGATCGATGGCGGAGATCGTGCCTTCCAGTCCAGCCACGGCTTCATTGTCGATCTTCACGGAAGTCTTCTGGCCCACTTCCACGCGGTTGACCTGTGCGGCCGGCAGATAGAAGTCGGCGTAGATCGGGTCCAGGGTCTGCAACGTGACGATCTTGGTGCCGGGGTTCAGGAACTGACCCACATCGACATTGCGCACGCCCAGGCGGCCCGTGAAGGGCGCGCGGACGATCTTCTTGTTGAGCACGGCGCGCTGCTGATCGACTGCGGCGCGGGCGTTCTTCAGGGTGGAATTGTCCACGTCCAGTTGCGCCCGGCTGATGGCCTTGGCTTCGAACTGCTTCGTGTTGCGCGCGAAGGTGCTTTCGGCCAACTGCGCCGAAGCTTCCAACGCGCTTAAGCGGGCCTGTTCGTCTTCCGCGCGCAGGCGCAGGAGAACCGTGCCGGCTTTCACTTCGTCGCCGGAATTGAACAGCACTTCATCGACAATGCCCGAGACTTCGAGCGAAAGGTCGGCGCCCTTCACGGCGCGCAAAGAACCAACGGCGCTGATGGTGGGCTGCCACTCTTCGGTCTTGGCGACCATGGTCGAGACGGTCTGGGGCGGTGTGCCCATGGAGGCGAAGAACTTCTTGATCATGATGCCTTTGAAGACACCAAACCCGAAGACCAAGCCGAGCACCACGCCGACCGCGGCCAGCATAATAACCATGCGCTTTGTCGTTACATTCATCTCAAGTCCCCATCATGCGCGCAAACCGCGCTCAATTCGTTATTGGTCGTACGAGGCTATTCGTTCAGGCTGATATTGGTGGCCGCAGTTTCTTCAGTGCGGTTCCACCATCCGCCGCCCAGGGCCACAAACAAGGCCGCGGTATCGGCGTAACGGTTGGCTTGGGCTTGCACCAACGCCACGCGCGCTTGTTGGTAGGTGCGCTGGGCGTCGAGCAAGGTCAGGAAAGTGGTGGCGCCCGATTGGAAGCGGTTCTGGGCGATATTGAAGTTGTCTTCCGCCGCGCGGGCCGCTTCAAGCTGGGCCTTCACGGCTTCGGCATCCACTTGCAGCGCGCGCAACACGTCGGCGACATTCTGGAAGGCTGCGATCACGGTGCCGCGATACTGCGCGGCCGCGCGATCGTAAGCGGCCTTCGCCGCGTGGCGTTGGTGCAAAAGCTCGCCGCCGTGGAACAACGGTTGCGTGAGGCCTGCGCCCAAGCTCCAGATCGTTGAACCCGGGTTCAACAAATCCGAGAACCGCGAAGCCGAATTGCCGTAGCTCGCGTTGAGTGAAATCTGCGGCAGCATCAGCGCAGTCGCCACGCCCACATCGGCGCTGGCGGCGTGCATCATGGCTTCCGAGGCGCGGATATCTGGGCGCTGTTGCACCAGTTCCGACGGCAGGCTCACAGGAAGATTTTCAGGCAGTTTCAGCGATGCGAGATCGAAGGTCTCCGGCGTAGCATCGTCGGGGAAGCGACCGGCCAGGGCCAGCAACTGATTGGTGACCTGTGAGAGTGATTTCTGCAACGCGGGCATCTGCGCGCGGGTTTGCGCCACGGCGGCAACTTGCGTCAACACATCGGCCTCGGCGATGCCGCCAAGTTCCAGCTGCAGGCGCAAGACGCCAAGTTGCTCTTCCTGCGAATTCAAAATGGCCTGCGTGGCTTCAAGCTGCGCGCGCAAAGCGGCCTGCTGCACGGCGGTGACGATGATGTTGGACGTCAACGTGAGATATGCCGCTTCCAATTGGAAGCGCGTCTGTTCCGTCTGCGCCTTAGTGCCTTCCAGCGCGCGGCGTGAACCGCCCCACAGGTCTATGGCGTAAGACACCGACACCGAGGCCGTGGTGAGGGTAAAGGGCGGAACGCTAGATGCGCCGGTTCCACCAAAGTTGCTGTAGTTCTGCGCGCGCGACGCGTTCAGGTGACCATCGATGGCCGGAAACAAGATGCTGGTTTGCGCGCGCTGGGTTTCCTGAGCGACGCGCAAGCTGGCCTGGGCTGCTTGCAGGCTCGGACTATTCTTGATGGCCTGTTCGATGAGCGCGTTCAGCTGCGGCGATTGGAACAGCATCCACCACTGCGCGGAAATACCTTCACCGGCAATAAAGTTTTGCGCGCCGCCGCCGGGAATGTCGGCGTTCGCTGTGACACCTGACAAAGGTTCGCGCGTGTATCCGCTGACCGCGGGCGCGACCGGCTTCTTGAAATCCGGTCCGACGGCGCAGCCGGCTAGAACCAATCCGATGGCTGCGATGCTCGCGGCGTTGTGGATCACTCTTTTCGAAGACACCGGCAATATCCTTACGGCTTCTGTGACACGCTTGGGCGCTCAGGAAGAGACGGAAAACAAAGGTGTGTAAGCCACCTTACAGAGCGGGCTTTCTATCGGAATGACAACCTGAGGGCAATATAGTTTGCTGCATCGCGGGGTATACCAAAATTCATCGGTCTCGGCAGTTAAACACGGCGCAAAAGGCCGTCATTTAACCCGTTTGTTACAAAGGCCTATTGAGTTCCAGGCTTTGTCGCAGACGTTAACAATCGCCCCCGGTTTTCAAGACGCGAAACCCTGGATTTTGGGGCTCCGAGTCCTTTGCGGCGATCACATATATTTTCGTTAGCTAAGCTAACTAAATCGCTTTAGCGCGCAGGTCAAGAAGCTTTTGCCGGCGGGCATTCGCGCTTACTGTTCCAGGACGAGAATCACATTGTCGTCAGATTCCGCCCCCGTGGGACCGTGGGTGCGGAGTATGTCGATTAAGATATCGAAAAGCGGACGCCCTGACGCTGCATCCAACTCAAGTTTTTCGGCGGATATCCGCGCATCCTGCCATTTCACGATGAAGCCTTCGTCGGCGTCCCGAAGCCCCCACGCAAAACATCGTTAAAGGCATCGAGGTTGCGGCCCCACTTGGCGCCCGGTATCAAAACGCGACTCACTTCGTCGAAGAAGGACTCGCGCGACGTTATATATCTGCCTTCAAGAACGTATTCTTTTAGCATGTGAAAACTACCGATGGCGTGAGGAGCCGGATTTAGCGCGGGCTTTCGCGGTTTTGCCGAACCCCGGCGTGCCGGGCTTGCCGGCCTGGGACTTAGAAGCGGGCCGTGCGGGCGCACCCTCGCCATCTTCGCCTTGATCGATCCCCGTGACGGCATCGCCGCCGTATTCCAGCTGCAGCATTTCTAGGCGTTTGATTTCGTCGCGCAGGCGTGCGGCTTCCTCGAATTCAAGGTCGCCGGCAGCGGCGCGCATTTTCTTGTCCAGGCCGTCGATAGCCGCGCGCAAGTTATGCCCGATGAGGTGCGGTTCTTCGGCGAGGCCGGTACCCACCGTCACGCGGTCCTTTTCGTAAACGCTGTCCATCACATCGTTGATACGCGAACGCACGGACTCGGGCGTGATGCCGTTGGCCACATTGAACGCCTGCTGCTTTTCACGGCGGCGGTTGGTTTCGGCGATGGCGGCTTCGAGCGAATCCGTCATCTTGTCGGCATAGAGAATGACGCGGCCGTCGAGGTTACGTGCCGCGCGGCCGATGGTTTGGATCAGCGACGTGCGCGAGCGCAGAAAGCCTTCCTTGTCGGCATCGAGAATGGCGACCAGGCCGCACTCAGGGATATCCAAGCCTTCACGCAACAGGTTGATGCCTACCAGCACGTCAAAAGCGCCTAGGCGTAAGTCACGAATGATCTCGATACGCTCAAGGGTTTCGATGTCCGAATGCATATAACGCACGCGAATACCGTGTTCGTGGAAGTATTCGGTCAGGTCTTCGGCCATGCGCTTAGTCAGCGTTGTGACCAAGACGCGCATACCTTTAGCTGCAACGTTTTTACATTCAGCCAGCAGATCATCCACCTGTTTTTCAGCGGGGCGGATAATGCAAACCGGATCGATCAGGCCCGTGGGGCGGATCAGTTGCTCAGTGAACACACCGCCGGTGCGGTTCAGCTCCCATGCGCCGGGCGTGGCGGAGACATAAACGGTGTCGGGGCGCATTACGTCCCACTCTTCAAACTTGAGCGGGCGGTTGTCGCGGCACGATGGCAAACGGAAACCATAGTCCGACAGCGTCGATTTGCGGTTGAAGTCGCCTTTATACATGCCGCCGATCTGCGACACGGCGACGTGGCTTTCGTCGACGAACAGTAGCGCATCTTCGGGCAGGTATTCGAACAACGTCGGCGGCGGCTCGCCCGCTTTGCGGCCCGTCAGATAGCGCGAATAATTTTCGATGCTTTTGCAGTGGCCGGTAGTCTCGAGCATTTCGAGGTCGAACATGCAGCGCTGCTCCAGGCGCTGTGCTTCCAGCAGTTTGCCTTGGGCGTGGAACTCTTCCAGGCGCTGCTTCAGCTCGATCTTAATGCCCTTCATAGCCTGCGACAGCGCCGGGCGCGGCGTGACGTAGTGGCTGCTGGGATAGACCACTTCTTCTTTTAATGACGCAGTCTTCTCGCCGGTCAGCGGATCGAACTCGTGGATGAACTCAACATCGTCGCCGAACAGCGACACACGCCAGGCGCGGTCTTCGTAGTGGGCCGGGAAAATCTCGACCACATCGCCGCGCACGCGGAATGTGCCGCGGTGGAAATCCAGGTCATTGCGTTTGTACTGCAAGGCCACGAGTTGCTTCACGAGGTCGGCACGCGGGAACACCATGCCTTCGTGCAGCTTGATGGTCATGCTGGAGTAAGATTCGACCGAGCCAATACCGTAAATGCAGCTGACCGACGCGACGATGATGGTGTCGCGGCGCGACAGGATCGAGCGCGTGGCCGCGTGGCGCATGCGGTCGATCTGCTCATTGATGCTGGAATCTTTCTCGATATAGGTGTCGGTGCGCGGAACGTAGGCTTCCGGCTGGTAGTAGTCGTAATACGACACAAAATATTCGACGGCATTTTCGGGAAAGAAGTTTTTCATCTCGCCGTAAAGCTGGGCGGCGAGCGTTTTATTGGGCGCAAGGATCAAAGCCGGCCGTCCGGTGCGCGCGATGATGTGCGCCATGGTGAAGGTTTTGCCCGACCCCGTGACGCCGAGCAGCACTTGGTCGCGCTCTTTGCCTTCCAGACCCGCTACGAGGTCTTCGATGGCGCGGGGCTGGTCGCCGGCGGGCGTAAAGCCGCTCACCAGCTTAAAATTAGCCCGGGGACCCGCTGGGGGCTTGGCGTAAAGGGGAACGACAACGGACATTCGGGAAGGACTTTCAGGTTTCCCTATACATAAGCCAGGGATAGGCGGTTCGCCACCGCCTCCGATGTCGTTTTTTCAGCCTTTTAAAGGGTTTTCGGCGGTTGCGGTGCGCCCCGCACGGCAGTATTGTCCGCGCCCGCGAGAGGAATTTTCCTCTTTCGCTTATAGGAGTTTGTCGCCGTGTCGATCCTCGCCAACCGCCTCGCTGCCGTAAAACCTTCGCCGACCATCGCGGTCACGACTAAGGCGGCGGAATTGAAGGCTAAGGGCCTGGATGTCATCGGCCTCGGCGCCGGCGAGCCGGACTTCGACACGCCTGAACACATCCGTAATGCCGGCAAAGCCGCCATCGACAGCGGTCAGACTCGCTATACGCCCACCAACGGCACGCCTGCGTTGCGCAAAGCCATCGTCGACAAGTTCAAGCGCGAAAACGGCCTGACCTACACGACCGATCAGGTCACCTTGGGCGTCGGCGGCAAGCAGGTACTGTTCAACGCTATCCTCGCCACCGTGCAGGAAGGCGACGAAGTCCTCATCCCGACCCCGTACTGGGTGAGCTATTCGGACATGGTTCTGATGTTCGGCGGCAAGCCTGTGCTGATCGAATGCGGCGAGAATGCGAAATTCAAGCTGAGCGGCGAAGCCCTCGCGGCCGCCATCACGCCGAAGACCAAGTGGCTGATCCTGAACTCGCCCAACAATCCGACGGGCGCGGCTTACAGCGAGCAAGAGTTGCGCGCGCTGGCCGACGTTCTGCTCAAGAACCCGCATGTTTGGGTGATGACCGACGATATCTACGAACACCTGACTTATGACGGCTTCAAGTTCTCGACCATCGGGCAGGTGGAACCGAAGCTCATGGACCGCACGCTGACCATCAACGGCGTGTCGAAGGCCTTCTCCATGACCGGCTGGCGTTTGGGCTATGGTTGCGGCCCGTTGCCGCTGATCAAAGCCATGAACATGGTGCAGTCACAGTCGGCCTCGCACCCCAGCTCGATCACGCAAGCGGCGGCGGTCGTGGCACTTAATGAGCCTTTGGATTTCATCGCGCCGCGTAACGAAGCTTTCAAGCGCCGCCGCGATCTGGTCGTGAAGATGCTGAACGAAGCCCAGGGCCTGAACTGCAAAGTCCCGGAAGGTGCGTTCTACGTGTATCCGTCCTGCGCGGGCGCTATCGGCAAGACCACACCCAAGGGCCGCAAGATCAACAACGACACCGACTTTGTCGAAGCGTTGCTCGACGAAGCCCTGGTTGCGGTCGTGCAGGGCGCGGCCTTCGGCCTCTCGCCCTACTTCCGTATTTCCTACGCCACGTCGGACGAGTTGCTGGTGAAAGCCTGCGAGCGCATTCAGAAGTTCTGCGCTGAATTGAAATAGGCGTAGCTGCAAAACTGACGAACGGCGCTCCGAAAAGGGCGCCGTTTTTGTTTGTGCGTGTGAGAAGCGGATAGCCCATAAAATTTTCGCCCCTAGGGCGGAGGACCCTAGGGGCGAAAGTTTCCGAGGGAGGCTTCGACACCTGATTAGACTGGTCGCGGGCTTGGCGCCCTTTGACCGCGGCGAACATCGGGGGGAGGACCCTATTTCGCCTAGTCTACCCTTAGACCAAGTGATGGATCGGGGGAGGACCGGGCCATCACGAGTTTTCCAGTTACACCTCGCATCTCTTGCGGGTTTCCGGGGGAGGACCGGTCCGCCGCTTTGTGCGATGCAACATCTGAGGATTAAGCTACGTCATAACCCTCACTGTTTCCAATGCAATTGCGGAATACCGCTATGCAGCATACGCATGCCTACCGGCGCGTTACAACGCACATGCGAAATAAGGTTAACGTCAGAAAATGGCTCTAGCCCGCGGTTCTGCGGGGCTCTGAACCCGAAAATACGGAGAATTGGGAGCGAGCCCGAGCTATCTCGCGAACGAGATAATCTCGGAAAACGGCGACGCGCGCCGAATTCCGAAGCTCTTCCGGGTAAACGAAATAGGCGTCGATGGGCGGACCTTCCAAATCCGGCAGCACCTGCACGAGGTCGCGCGCTTCCTGCAGGAAATATTCCGGCAAGCCGCCGATGCCGATGCCGGCCTTCACAGCACGATAAATGCCGTAGAGATTATTCACGCGCAGCGACGTGCGCGGTGCGATGGCGTTCTTGTTCAACATGTCTGACAGCCAGTGCACGGTCGAAACCGGCATGACGCCTTCGCCGAACAGCACGATGTCGTGGTTCTTCAAATCTTCCATGTCGCGCGGCATGCCGCGCTCTTGCAGATATTCCGGCGACGCATACAGGTTGTGACGCTGCGTGCCGAGATGACGCTGAATCAAATCCGGTTGCTTGGGTTCATTGAAGCGGATCGCGACATCGGCCTCGCGCATCGCGAGATCTAATTCCTGATCGTCGAGACGCAAAGTCACTTCGATGTCGGGATAGGTGCGAATGAATTCCTTCAGGCGGCCGGTGAGCCAAACCGATCCGAATGCAACAGTCGTGGTAACGCGCAAAATACCTTCGGCGTTCTCTTTGGTTTCGGTCAGCAGGCTTTCGACGTTGTTCAGCTTGGCAAACACGTCGTGCACGGTTTTGTAGAGAAGATCGCCTTGCTCGGTGAGGATGAGGCCGCGCGCATGGCGGTGAAACAGGCTGACGCCCAGCGCTTCTTCAAGCGCGCTGATCTGGCGGCTGACAGCCGACTGGCTGAGGTTCAAGGTTTCGCTGGCGCGTGTGAAGCTGCCGGCTTCAGCCACGGCATGGAACACACGCAGTTTGTCCCAATCAAGACGCCCGTGTAGAGGCATGGTTCGTCCCTTTCCTCCAGGGTTCCGCCGCCTTTTAGAGCGGTGGTCTCCAGCTTAGCTTTCGCCACCCAAGAAGCGATCTGCTTCCAAAGCCGCCATACAACCCGTGCCGGCGGCGGTAACCGCCTGACGGTAAATGTGATCCTGCACATCGCCCGCGGCGAAGACGCCGGGGATATTCGTGCGCGTCGAGTCCGCGGCCGTAATGAGATAGCCGTTCTCGTCCATGTCGAGCACGCCCTTGAACAACTCGGTGTTCGGCGTGTGGCCGATGGCGACGAACACGCCGTCGGTCTTGATCTCTTGCGGCGCGCCGCTCTTGATGTTCTTCAGGCGCACGCCCGTGACAGTGAGCGGGCCTTCTTTGCCCAACACTTCGTCCACCGCGGAATCCCAAACCACTTGGATCTTGGGATGCTTGAACAGGCGGTCTTGCAAAATCTTTTCGGCGCGGAAGTGATCGCGGCGATGCACCAGCGTCACTTTGGTCGCGTGATTGGTGAGATACAGCGCTTCCTCGACAGCGGTGTTGCCGCCGCCGATGACCACGACTTCCTTGCCGCGGAAGAAAAAGCCGTCACAGGTCGCGCAAGCCGACACGCCAAAGCCTTGGAATTTCTTTTCAGACTCGAGGCCCAGCCAACGCGCTGAAGCTCCGGTGGTCACAATCACGGTGTCGGCGGTGTAGGTGTCGCCGGAATCGCCGGTGAGCGTGAAGGGGCGTTTGGACAGATCGATTTTCACGATCAGGTCATGCATGACCTTGGCGCCCACGTGCTCTGCCTGCTTCTGCATCTGCTCCATAAGCCAGGGACCCTGGATCACGTCCGGGAAGCCGGGATAGTTCTCGACGTCGGTGGTGATGGTCATCTGGCCGCCGGGCTGCATACCCGCGACGACGATGGGCTGAAGGCTCGCGCGGGCGGCGTAAATGGCGGCGGTCAGGCCGGCGGGGCCGGATCCGAGAATCAGAACTTTGGTATGGGTGTTCGTCATGACACTAAAATTTGGCTAGGCGTTGGGATGCGATGCAATATTAACGGGTAACATAGAGTTGCTATGCGTTTGGCGCAAGGCAACCGGGGTATAAGGGGCCAAATTGGCCTCTCCAAAGCTGCTTAACGCATACCTGGACGGAAAAAATCTTTCCTATTGCGCAAAGTACCCCACGTTTTGTAATAATATTTCGCAGATAAGGGGGGTGAGAGGGAGGCCGAGCGCTTCGCTCTTGTCGTGGGGATTCTTCAAAACGGGTACGCCATGCAACGGGTGAAACTTGACCGCATCGACCGGCAAATCCTGAGCGATTTACAGAGCGATGGGCGGATGACCAACGTCGATCTGGCGCAGCGTGCCGGGATCTCGGCGCCGCCCTGCCTGCGCCGCGTAAGGGCTTTGGAACAGGCCGGCTACATCAAGGGCTACCACGCCCAGTTGGACCCGGCGACGCTGGGGTTCACGGTCACTGTGTTTGCCCACGTGGGCCTCAACAGCCAGGCCGAGGCGGATCTCTCTGGCTTCGAAGGCTTGGTTAAGGAATGGCCGGAAGTGCGTGAGTGCCACATGCTGGCCGGCGAGACGGACTTCTTACTTAAAATCGTCGCCAAGGATTGGGATGCCTATCAGAAGTTCGTCACAGAAAAACTGACGGCCGCGCCCAAGGTGGCCAACGTCAAATCAGCGCTCGGGATTCGCAGTGCCAAAAGCTTGCCGGGTGTGCCGATCGCCGTCGACGGCGACAAACCCGCGCAGCCGCCGCTGGTTGTTCCCGCCGAATAGAATCGCTGACGTCAACACGACTCAACTGTCGTCCTCGGACTTGATCCGAGGGCCCAGAGCAGTATTGAAGAACGGCTGCCAAGGAACGCAATGCGCGTTGCCTAGTGCGGAGTTTCAAAAGTCTGTCGGAGTTTTTTACCCTGGACCCTCGGGTCAAGCCCGAGGGTGACGTTCAGAGTATTGTTTAAGCGCCGTAGCGCTACTTAAATTTTACTTTGAGAACTTCATACGCCTTGCCGCCGCCAGGCGCGGTCACTTCCGCGGTGTCGCCTTCGGTCTTGCCGATCAGCGCGCGGCCTAAGGGTGATTGCACCGAGACCTTGTTCTTCTTGATGTCAGCTTCGTAGGGGCCGACCAGGAAGTAGGTGATTTCTTCGTCGGTATCTACGTCGGCCACGGTGACCGATGCGCCGAAGCGCACGACCTTGCCGCCGGAGAGTTTGCTGAGGTCGATGACATCGGCGCGGCTGACGACATCTTCCAGCTCGATGATGCGGCCTTCGATGAAACTCTGCTTTTCACGCGCAGCATGATACTCGGCGTTTTCCGACAAATCGCCGTGCTCGCGGGCTTCGGCGATCTGTTTGATCACCGCATAGCGTTCAACGGTTTTGAGCTGGTGCAGCTCTTCCTTGAGCGGCGCCAAGCCTTCCGCCGTCATTGGAATTTTCTCCACCACGGGGCGCCTCTAAGGTCTAAAGAACACAATTGCCCTCGCCGGGATGACGAGGGCCACTTAAAGCTGTGTTGGGTCTGTTACCGCTTAAAATAGGATTGGAGCGGAGCAACATCAAGTACTCCGTCCTTCAGCGCTCCTATAGCGGCTACGGCGGCTTCGGCCCCGGCCAGGGTGGTATAATGGCAAATATTGCGGGTTAGAGCCGTTCTGCGGATGGTAAAGCTGTCTTTCAGGGACTGCGCGCCGTCGGTGGTGTTAACCACCAGCTGAACCTGACCCGAAATCATGCCGTCGACGCAGTGCGGACGCCCTTCGGCGACCTTATTGACCAGTTCCACAGGGATTCCGAGGCCGGCCAGGACTTTTTGGGTGCCGCGTGTGGCGATGACCTTGAAGCCCATCTTAATCAAACCTTGCGCCAATTTCGCGGCCGCCGGTTTATCGCTATCACGGAGCGACAGGAATGCGGTGCCGGTCAGCGGCAAATTGGTGCCCGCACCCAGCTGCGATTTGGCATAGGCGCGCGGGAAGTCACGGTCGAGGCCCATGACTTCGCCGGTCGACTTCATTTCCGGACCCAGCACGATGTCGACGCCGGGGAACCGGTTGAAGGGGAACACGGCTTCCTTCACGGCGACGTGGCCGGAGGGACCTTTGCTTTCATAGTCAGCGCCGAGGTTGAACTCTTTCAGCTTGGCGCCGGCCATGACGCGTGCGGCGATCTTAGCAACCGTCACGCCGGTGGCTTTGGCGACGAACGGCACGGTGCGGCTCGCGCGCGGGTTGACTTCCAGGATGTAAACCACGCCGGCCTTCACCGCGTACTGAACGTTCATCAGGCCGACGACCTTGAGCGCTTTCGCGAGTTCTACGGTCTGACGTTTGATTTCAGCGACAGTTTCTTTAGACAGCGAGTACGGCGGCAGCGAGCAGGCGGAGTCACCGGAGTGAATGCCGGCTTCTTCGATGTGTTCCATAATGCCGGCGATATAAACATCGGTGCCGTCGGCTATAGCGTCGACGTCCACTTCGATAGCGCCGGAGAGATAGCTGTCGATCAGAACGGGGTTGTTACCGGTAACCTTCACAGCATCGCGGATGTAGTTCCGCAAAGCCGCGTCGTCGTGCACGATCTGCATGGCGCGGCCGCCCAACACGTAGGACGGGCGAATGACGACCGGATAGCCGATGCGATTGGCAGCAGCTAAGGCTTCGTCGGTCGTGCGCGCGGTGCCGCTGGCGGGCTGGCGCAGTTTCAGTTCTTCCAGCAGACGCTGGAAACGCTCGCGGTCTTCGGCGAGGTCGATGGCATCAGGCGAGGTGCCGAGAATAGGAATGCCCGCAGCCTCAAGATCATGCGCGAGCTTCAGCGGCGTCTGGCCGCCAAGTTGTACGATCACGCCCAGCACTTTGCCGTTCTTCTGTTCGACGGTGATCAGTTCGATCACGTCTTCGGCCGTCAGCGGCTCGAAGTAGAGACGGCTCGATGTGTCGTAATCCGTCGAGACCGTTTCGGGATTGCAGTTGACCATGATGGTTTCGAGACCGGCGTCGCGCAGGGCAAAGGCCGCGTGCACACAGCAGTAGTCGAACTCGATGCCCTGGCCGATACGGTTCGGACCGCCGCCGAGGATGATGACTTTTGTCTTGTCTGTCGGTTCGGATTCACATTCGGCCGGATTGACGCCGTCGCCTTCGTAGCAGGAATACATGTAGGGCGTTGGCGAGCGGAACTCGGCGGCGCAGGTATCGATACGCTTATAGACCGGGCGCACATCCAACTTGCGGCGCGCGGCGGAAACTTCCGCCGTCTTCTTGCCGACCAATTGGCCCAGGCGCTTGTCCGAGAAGCCCAGCTTCTTCACGCGCAGCATTTCCTGGCGGCTTGTGGGCAAGCCGCGGGCGCGGACGCCGTTCTCGGCATCGACGATGACTTTGAACTGATCCAGGAACCACGGATCGAATTTGGTGATGGCGTGGATTTCGTTCACGCTCATTCCGGCGCGGATAGCTTGCGCCGCGACTAGAATACGCTGGGGCAGGGGCTTAGCGAGCGCGATGCGCAACTCGTCGTGATCCATCGTCGGCGTGCCGCTGTCGTCGAGCGAAACTTCGTCCATGCCCGAAAGACCGATTTCGAGCGAACGCAAACCCTTCTGTAAGCTTTCAGCAAAGGTGCGGCCGACCGACATCGCTTCGCCGACCGACTTCATGGCCGTGCCGAGTGTCGGATTGGCGTCGGGGAACTTCTCGAAGGTGAAGCGCGGGATTTTGGTGACAACGTAATCGATGGTCGGCTCGAACGAAGCCGGTGTGGCTTTGGTGATGTCGTTGACCAACTCATCCAGCGTGTAGCCCACGGCCAGCTTGGCGGCGATCTTAGCAATCGGGAAGCCGGTGGCTTTCGACGCCAGCGCAGAAGAACGCGACACGCGCGGGTTCATCTCGATGATGACCATGCGACCATCGGCGGGATTGATGGCGAACTGCACGTTTGATCCGCCGGTGTCGACGCCGATCTCGCGCAAGCACGCGAGCGAGGCGTTGCGCATGATCTGGTATTCTTTGTCGGTCAGCGTGAGCGCGGGCGCCACGGTGATGGAGTCGCCGGTGTGGATGCCCATCGGATCAACGTTTTCAATCGAGCAGATGATGATGCAGTTGTCCGCTTTATCGCGGACCACTTCCATCTCGTATTCTTTCCAGCCCACAATGGATTCTTCGACCAACACGGTTTTCACCGGCGAGGCCGCCAAACCTGTACCAACGAAGCCTTCGAATTCTTCAGTGTTATAAGCAATGCCGCCGCCTTCGCCGCCCAACGTGAACGACGGGCGAATGATCGCGGGCAGGCCGATGTGCTTGATAGCTTCGCGTGCTTCTTCCAGCGCCTTGATCATCTGGCTGCGCGGGCTCTCAAGACCGATTTTGGTCATGGCGTCGCGGAACAGCTCGCGGTCTTCGGCCTTCATGATGACGTCGCGTTTGGCAGCGATCATCTCGACGCCGTATTTTTCCAAGACGCCCATTTCGTGGAGCTTCATGGCGGTGTTGAGCGCGGTCTGGCCACCCATGGTGGGCAGCAGCGCGTCGGGGCGCTCTTTCTCGATGATGCGTTCCACCATCGCGGGCGTGATGGGTTCGATATAGGTCGCATCGGCCGTATCGGGATCGGTCATGATCGTGGCCGGGTTCGAATTGACCAGGATCACACGGTAGCCTTCCTCGCGCAGCGCCTTACAGGCTTGCGCGCCGGAGTAATCGAACTCGCAGGCCTGACCGATGACGATCGGGCCCGCGCCGATGATCAGAATGCTTTTGATGTCTGTACGCTTCGGCATGACTATTTACCGGCCTTCTGATCAGCCATCAGCTTGGTGAAGCGATGGAAAAGGTAATGACTGTCTTCCGGGCCGGGCGAGGCCTCGGGATGGTACTGCACGCTGAACACCGGCTTATCGGTGGCGCGCATGCCTTCGATGATGCCGTCGAACAGCGACTTATGAGTCTCGACAACGTTGCTCGGCAATGTCGCGCGATCCACACAGAAGCCGTGGTTCTGCGAGGTGATCTCGACCTTGCCGGTCTCTAAATCTTTCACAGGCTGGTTCGCGCCGCGGTGGCCCATGGGCAGTTTGTAGGTCTTCGCGCCGAAGGCCAGTGAGAGCAGCTGATGGCCTAAGCAAATGCCAAAGATCGGTTTGCCGGTTGCGATCAGCTCTTTGATCACCGGCACAGCGTAGACGCCCGTGGCCGCCGGATCGCCCGGACCGTTGGACAGAAACACACCGTCGGGCTTGTGGCGCAGAATGTCTTCGGATGTAGCGGTAGCCGGAACCACAGTCACTTTGCAGCCGGCGTCGGCCAGGCAGCGCAGGATGTTGCGCTTGGCGCCGTAATCGACAGCGACCACATGGAACGCGGGCTTGCGGCCGTCTTTATCCATATCGCCGTGGCCGCCTTCGCGGGTCCAGCGCGTCTGGGTCCAGCCATAGGTCTGCTGGCAGGTGACATCCTTCGCGAGATCCATGCCGTTGAGGCCGGGCCATGCTTTGGCCTGGGCAAGAAGTGCTGGAATGTCGAAGTTGCCCGACGGGTCATGACAGACCACACCGTTCGGCGCGCCCAGGTCGCGGATGTGGCGCGTCAGGCGGCGCGTATCCAAGCCGGCGAGGCCGATCAAATTGTTCGACTTCAGCCAGGCATTGAGATGCTGGGTGGAACGGTAATTGGATGGCTCGGTGATGTCGTCGCGGATGATCAGGCCACGGGCTGCGGGCGTTGTGCTTTCCAGATCTTCGATATTCGCGCCGACGTTGCCGATGTGCGGAAAAGTGAAGGTGATGATCTGCCCGGCATAGGACGGGTCAGTCAGAACTTCCTGGTAGCCGGTGATCGAGGTGTTGAAGCAGACTTCGCCGACGTTGCTGCCGGTGGCGCCGATTCCCCGGCCCCAAAACACCGTTCCATCGCCCAAAACCAAGACGGCGGTCGCGCCCTCAGGTTTCTGCGACGGGCTTTGTACGGAAGGGGCGGCGGGAGGATTCATCGTCGAGTCCGACCTTTTCCAAATTTGGTTCGCATCAGGCCGCGCCGTCCTTCCAGAACCTAAGTCCTGGATTTGACAGCCTGAAACGCGATTCTTGTTTCGTTAGTCTTTGGCCCGGCCGGTGCCGCGCTCAGCACCGCAAACTTCGCGGTGTTTAAGCAATCGAAACCCCGAAGTCAAATGTCATTTAATCCCCATAAAACAAGCGTTTGAGCATGGCTTTCGGGGGTTTCCAAAGCGCGCAGGAGTCGCTAGTTTGACTCTTTCCGCCACTGTCAGAATTGAGAGCTTACCATGCTGCGCACCCGTCTCAGCGAGGCGATGAAAGACGCTATGCGCTCTAAGAACGAGCGCGTGCTCCAAACTGTGCGTTTGATGATGTCGCAGTTGAAAGACCGCGATATCGCCGCGCGCCCCAAGGGCATCACCGCCATTCCCGACGACGAAATCCTGCAAATGTTCAACTCGATGATCAAGCAGCGCCGCGAGAGCATCGACATGTTCACCAAGGGCAACCGCCCGGAATTGGCCAAGGCCGAGCAGGAAGAAATCGAGGTAATTCAATCGTTCATGCCCACGCAAATGGACGACGCCGCAGTTGAAGCAGCGGTGAAGGCAGCCATCGCCGAGGCCGGTGCTGCCTCGGTAAAAGACATGGGTAAAGTCATGGCGATCTTGAAAGAGAAATACGTCGGCCAGATGGATTTCAGCCGTGTCTCGCCCGTCGTGAAGCAGAATTTGGGCTAAGCTGTAGTCATCGAGGCTGCATGGCCTTTCCCCCGCAATTCCTGGACGAGATTCGCACCCGCTTGTCGGTGTCGACGGTGGTTGGCCGCAAGGTGAAGCTGATCCGGCGTGGCCGCGAGTTCGTGGGCCTTAGCCCCTTCACCAATGAAAAGTCGCCGTCTTTCACGATCAATGACGACAAGGGTTTCTATCACTGCTTTTCCAGCGGCGAGCACGGCGACATCTTCACCTTCATCATGAAGACGATGAACCTCTCGTTCCCCGAAGCGGTGGAACGTCTGGCCGATGAAGCCGGTCTGGAAATGCCGCGCCAAAGTGCCGAGGACGTGCAGGCCGCCGATCATGCGGCCCGTGGCCGTGAGGCGGTTGAAGCTGCCTGCGTCGTTTACGAACAGGCTTTATATGCGCCCGAAGGCAAACGCGCGCTGGAGTACCTTAAGGGTCGCGGTCTCAGCGACGAAACCATTCGCCGCTTTCGACTGGGCTATGGGCCGAGCGGCAACGTCATCAAAACCAAGTTCCTCGCACGCGGTGTGAAAGAAGACGTGTTGATCGAAACGCGCCTGTTGTCGCCCGGCAAAGATGGTCGCGAGTCTTTTGACTTCTTCCGCGACCGGGTCATGTTCCCGATCTTCGACCTACGCGGCCGGCCGATTGCCTTCGGTGGCCGCGTGATGAGTCCGGAGGATCAGCCCAAATACCTGAATTCCCCCGACACACCACTATTCCATAAGGGACAATTGCTCTACGGCATGGCCTTGGCCCGTGAATCTGCCGCCCAAAAGGGCGAAATCATCGTTGCCGAGGGCTATATGGACGTTATTGCCCTCGCTCAGGCCGGTTTTACCTATGCTGTGGCCCCTTTAGGCACCGCAATGACCGAAAATCAGCTCGAATTGCTGTGGCGGATGGCTTCAGAGCCCACTTTATGCTTCGACGGGGACAAAGCGGGCCGTGGCGCGGCCCTTCGAGCGGCTGAACGGGCCCTTCCGCTGCTCAAACCCGGCATTTCCTTGCGCTTTGCCATAATGCCCCAGGGCAAAGACCCGGACGATATCTGCCGCCGTGAGGGGCCAGAGGCCATGGCCCAGGTTCTGGCCGAGGCTCAGCCCTTGTCCGACGTCGTCTGGAAGCAGCTTTTGTCCGAACGCCAGACCGATACCCCCGAACGCCGGGCTGGGCTGGAAAAGGCTGTCATGGCCAAAGCTAGCGTTATTGCGGACGAGACCGTCCAAGCCCAGTACCGCCGCCTCTTTAAAGACCGCCTGTTCGACCTCTTCCGGCCAGCAGTGACCGCATATGCTTCCTCACGTGGGAATACCCCTGGCGGCAATCGGGGTGGTAAATGGACCGGAAAACCAGGAGAGCGCGGCAATTATGCCAAATCCCCGCCCAACCCGTTCCCCCCTGCCGGGGCCCAGCGCTTCTCGAGGTCTGCGGATACCGGGCAACGGGCGCGCGAACGCATCCTTTTGGCGACTTTCCTCAATCATCCGGAACTCAGGGATCACGTGGAAGAACGCTTAGGGGCCATGGGGTTGGCCGATTCGCGGCTTGACTCGTTAAGGCAAACAGCCTTAATGCACATCGCCCAAAATCCCCAACTTGATTTTGCGGCTTTCAAGGCCCAATTAGCAAATCTAGGATTTGCCGAGGAGCTAGAGAATCTTTTAAATTCAGATATCTACCTCCATGCGGGCTTTGCGCGTGCCGAGGCTAGTCTGGACGAGGCAACGGCCGGTTGGGATCATACGTTTACGCTCTGTCAGCGGGCAGATTTGAAAGCGGATTTGGATCGGGCGCTAGAGCGACTAACGGAAGATACGTCGGAAGAGAATTTAGCGGCGTACGCGGCGTTGAAGGCACAGGCAGAGTCGACGGGGGATGACGACGACGAACCTGCACTTCGATGAAAGCTAGTCACCACAAACGGTAGGACGACAACACAACGCGCTCCTAGGGGGATAAGGACCGCGCAGGATGTAGGCGTATGTGGTGGTGGAATAAACTGCTGGGAGATATGGGGAAGACGATGGCGATAAAAGCTACCCCGAAGGCGGGACAAAAGGCTGCGAAGACTCAAAGCGCCAAAGGCGCTGCGGCGAAGGCTGCGCCGGCAAAAACGGCGAAGCCTGTTGCGAAGTCGTCTGCCAAAGCCGCGCCTGTGAAAGCTGCTGCTAAAACGCCTGCGCCCAAATCCGCGCCTGCGAAGTCTGCTGCCAAAGAAGCGCCTGCAAAGGCGCCGCTTGCGAAAGGCGCTGCGGTGAAAGCCGCGCCTGTGAAAGCGCCGCTTGTAAAAGCCCCCGTTATAAAAGCTTTGTCGGCGATAGAGCTCGCTGCCTTAAAAGCAAAAAATATCGAGCAAGGAAAAAAGATACCGATGGCGAGTAAAGGTGCGGCCACGGCTGCCAAAGCTAAAGACGACGCAGCTGATGGCGCTCAAACGCCGCCGACGCCGGGTGATAGCCCGTTGCTCGATTCAACCAATGCCTCAGTCAAAAAGCTGATCGCAAAGGCCAAAGAGCGCGGCTACATCACCTATGACGAATTGAACGCGGCGCTGCCGTCCGAGGAAATGACCTCGGAGCAGATCGAAGACACCATGTCGATGCTGTCCGAAATGGGCATCAACGTGGTCGAAGGCGAAGAAGCCGAAGAGCCGGAAGCGGCGGCCGAAGCTGACGGCGCTGAACCCAAAGCCGAAGCTTATGCCGGCGGCAACATCGACGAAGATGATGTCGGCCGTACCGATGACCCGGTGCGCATGTACTTGCGCGAAATGGGATCGGTGGAACTGCTGAGCCGCGAAGGCGAAATCGCCATCGCCAAGCGCATCGAAGCCAGCCGCGAAATGATGATCGGCGGCATTTGCGAAAGCCCCATCACCATCCGTTCGCTGCTCTCGTGGCACGACGCCTTGCAAGACGGCAAGATGCTGCTGCGTGACATCATCGATCTCGATGCGACCTACGGCGCCGGTGCATCCGATACTGCGTCGGATCAGGAACTTGAAGTCGACGTCGTGTCCGAACCGGCCGATGCTGGCGAAGATGACGCGCCTGCCAAGCCCACCAACGGCCGCGCTGCTGAAGTGCGTATGCCGCCGCAACGCGTGCCCGGCATTATGCCCGGCCCGTCGCAGCCCGGTGGCCAGCCCGGCATGGGCGGTCAACCCGGCGTACCCGGCGGCCAGCCCGGTATCCCCGGCCAGCCTTCGAGCATGGATGAAAACGACGAAGCCGCCGTGTCGCTCGCCGCCATGGAAGCTTCGCTGATGCCGCAGGTGTTGGAAGCGTTTGAAAAGATCGCCGCCACCTACAACAAGCTGAAGAAAAGCCAGGAAGCGCGTCTGACCACGCTGCAGCAGGGCGAAGAGATCGAGAAGGGCGTGGAGCGCCGCTTCCAGAAGCTGAAGGCCGAGTTGGTCGAGCTGATGGAAGCCGTGCACCTCAACAACGCGCGTATCGAAGCGCTGGTTGAGCAACTCAACGACTTGAACCGCAAGCTGCTTGGCCTTGAAGGTCAGTTGCTGCGTTACGCGCTGAAAAGCCGCGTAAAGCGTGAAGAGTTCTTAGAGAATTATTACGGCTCTGAGCTTGATCCGAATTGGCTGAAGCGCGTGCAGAAGCTGATCACCAAGGGCTGGAAAGATTTCTCCACCAAGTACGAAACCGAAATCGAAGGCCTGCGCGCGCAGGTTTCGGCGATCTCTGACGAAGCCGGCGTGTCCATCGGCGAATTCCGCCGCATTGTGAACACCGTGCAGAAGGGCGAACGCGAAGCGTCGCGCGCCAAGAAGGAAATGATCGAAGCCAACTTGCGCCTCGTCATCTCCATCGCCAAAAAATACACCAATCGTGGCCTGCAGTTCCTCGATCTCATCCAGGAAGGCAACATTGGCCTGATGAAGGCGGTTGATAAGTTCGAATACCGCCGTGGTTATAAGTTCTCGACCTATGCGACGTGGTGGATCCGCCAAGCTATTACGCGTTCCATCGCCGACCAGGCGCGCACCATCCGTATTCCGGTGCACATGATCGAGACCATCAACAAGCTAGTGCGTACCAGCCGCCAGATGCTGCACGAAATCGGCCGCGAGCCGACGCCGGAAGAGCTGGCCGAAAAACTGCAGATGCCGCTCGAAAAAGTGCGCAAAGTTTTGAAGATCGCCAAGGAACCTATCTCCCTCGAAACGCCGATCGGCGACGAAGAAGACAGCCATCTCGGCGATTTCATCGAAGACAAAAATGCTGTGCAGCCGCTCGATGCCGCCATCCACGGCAACCTGCGCGAAACCACGACGCGTGTGCTCGCCAGCCTCACGGCCCGCGAAGAGCGCGTGCTGCGTATGCGCTTCGGCATCGGCATGAACACCGATCACACGCTGGAAGAAGTCGGCCAGCAGTTCAGCGTCACCCGCGAGCGAATACGCCAGATTGAAGCCAAGGCCTTGCGCAAGCTCAAGCACCCGAGCCGTTCGCGCAAACTCCGCAGCTTCCTCGACAACTAAAACCGGAAGCTTCGCGATTATTTTCAGCGGCCGGTGTTTCAAACACCGGCCGTTTCGTTTTGGGGAACCTTCCTCGCGTCCCCACCGTAACGGTGGGCCTGTAGCTCAATTTGGTTAGAGCAGGCCGCTCATAACGGTCTGGTTGCAGGTTCAAGTCCTGCCGGGCCCACCAGCCTTCGCCCCTTCGGGGCTTCGGCTTGGCAGGCCATTCGTGCCGAACTCAAAAGGTTCGGTATGAATGGTCTATCTTTAATCAGGGCCCACCACGCTCAAAGGCAAGTGCTCGATGAGAATTATTGATTGTTTTCCTTACAACGGAGAATCGATCGCGCTCTTCCGCCTTCAGTACCTTTGGGACGTGGTGGATGAGTTTGTCATTGTCGAGGCTGGCGAAACTCATACCGGGCAGAAGAAAGACGCTTTGTTCCTGGATAAGAACGCGGCGCTGCTGAAACCGTTCAGCAGCAAGATCACACGCCTTGTGATCGAACAATTTCCCACGCCGAGCGAGGCGGAGCTTGCGCCGCTGATAAACCGTAACCACATGACGGACGCGCATGCCTGGTTCAGGGAAAAGTATCAGCGCAATTTCGCCGGAGACTATTTGCGAGGGCTTGACCGGCAGAAGCCCTGGATACTTTTGGGGTGCGACGCCGATGAAATTCCGCGCCGGCAATTTGTATCGACGTTACCGCGGTACTATGACGCCTTAGCCGGCGGATTCCGGTTGGAAATGTCGTTATTCTATTATGCGTCGCGATGGATCAAGCGAGAGAAATGGTATTCGGCCTTTGTTGCCAATGACCGCGCCGTACAACAATACACGTTGGACGGCTTGCGCACGGGGCCTTTTGTCAATGAATGTTTTACAGATTCTGGCTGGCATCTGTCTTATTTTATGACCACCGCAGAAATTCGGCGAAAAATCCAATCCTTTGCGCACACGGAATTTGATTCTGAGTCAGTGCGCAATGTGGAATGGATCAAGCAGTGCATGAAAACCGGTCAGGACCTTTACCGCAGGCACGCGGATCATGATTGCATTGCTTACACAGGTGATGATTTGCCGGAAGGCCTGCGCGTCTTCGAGGCCGCGCACGGCATAGGTTAAGTGAGGCGGCGGCTGGCTTTCAGAGCGTCATCACATCACGCATCTTCAATCAGATCTTTCTTATACGTCATGCCGAGGCCCGGGGCGTCGTTCAGGTGGATCTCGCCGGTGGCTTTGTTCAAGACCAACGGGGTCTCGAACACCGTCCACATCTGATTGATATCTACCACAGGCGGCTCGTAGAAGATTTCCCAGGTCGGGCCTTGCGGATGTTCCAGGCCTAGCTTCGGTGTGTTGGTCCATGACGCGGCCAAATGCCCGGCGCAGATATTGCTGAGGCCGTTGCCGACATGGCAGACGCAAAACTTATCCCGCGCCGCCGCCAGTGCGGCGATGCGCCGCGCGATGCTCGGGCCCACCAGCCCGACTTCCGGCTGCATGATGTCAAACACGCCTTGCTCCAGCATCCAGCGGAATTCATGAAGGCCCTTATTGCCTTCGCCGCCGGCCGTAAGCATGGACGTGCTGGCGCTGACTTCGGCCAGGCCCTCAAAGTCCCAGCGTGGCAGCGGTTCCTCGAGCCAATAGACGTCGAGCCGCTCGTATTCCTTGGCGGTATTCAGCGCGCGTTTGACGTCCCAGCGTACCAGGCCGCCGCTCCAGCCGTCCGGCGAATTGCCCGCCTGGTTGGCGTCACACATAATATGAAAGTCGGGCCCCATGGCTTTCCGTGTCAGTTCCACCAGCGCCACGTCTTCCTTCAGGGTCTGAAAGTGCGAGCGGTATTTAATCGCGCGCCACCCGTCGTTGCGCACGGTCTGCGCCATACGCGCGCGTTCGGCCGGTGTGCCTAAGCTGCGTTGGCTGGCGTAGGGCATCAGGGCGTTGTTGGTGCCGCCCCACAGCTTATAGAGCGGCAGGTTCACGATTTTGCCGATCAGATCCCACAAGGCGACCTCCACGCCGGAACTGCCCGCTTCCGGATCGAACAGCGCGTAAGCGTGGTCCTCAATGGCGAAAGGGTCTTTGCCGATCAGCAGCTCGTTGGCGCGGGCCAACACAGCGGGTGATACGCCGGGGCCGATGCCGGTTATCCCTTCGCTGGTTTGAATTTCGATAAAAGTGTCGCCGCCGACGCGGGGTGCGATCACCGGCCCATGGGGCCGCGAGGGCAGGGTGCCCAGTTCTTTGATCAGGCGAATTTTCCTGACCCTTAGGGCGGTGATTTTGATTTTGTACTCAGCGCCCAGCGCCTTAAACGGCGCGGCCAGCGCCGAAGCCGCCGCGAAGGCCGCTGTCTTTAAGAATATGCGTCGATCCATCGATGCCTCCCCAAAGCTGCCGCGCGATTTGAACGGGTCGGCCGCGGTGGGTAAAGCGACGAATCGTCATGAGATTATTCGGCATTGGGGAGGGGCGGCGCGGATCGGTGCGTTCTTTAGGTGGGTCTCGCCGGTGGCTTTAAACCCCCAACCCTCGTCCGAAAAGATACGTCACATTGATGCGGCGGTTCTCATAACCCTCTTTGAAGCGAATGATATCGGTTTCATGGAAAAGGTTTGAGTTGAACAGGACGGCACGGTTGCATTTATAAGGCACGGTTTCGGCGCGCGCGTTTCGGTCCTTTAGGAAGGCATAAACCCGCGCGGGATCGCTGTTGTATTCCTCGAAACTCCACGACGCTGGGGCCGGTGTATCGTAAACGATCATGCCGCCCGACTGCGGATCAAGATTGGCGTCGTCCGGCGTAATCCAGAAATTTAAGTTCACGCGTGCGAAATCGGCGTGCACGTTGATGCCTTTCGCGGTTTGTGCGGATGTGTATTTAAAACCCCACATTTGCTCAAGGGCGTGTTCTCCAAAAATCCGTGGCATTTTCTGCCGCAGTTCATTTGCGATTTGAAGATGAAGCGGGCTGACAAAGCCTCCGCGCGGGAATGCGCCCAGATACCGGTTCGGGTACTCCAGTCGCCAAATGGTCGAGGCCATCGAAAAGTGTTGCAGATCTTTCAATGCCTGTTCGGAAAGGATGTTGTCGATGACAACACGTTCCGGCCCGCCGGTGAAATACTGGTCTTCGATTGCCGCCCAATCATTGTCCGGGTTAAGGCTGGGTCCCGCGAACGCGGGGGCGGGGTCGCGTATCACCTGTTCTCTGAAGCGCGCGATCACCCCTGCCTCTACCTCGGTCAGAGCAATTAAATCGCCCGCAAGTCCAACCCTCTGTCGCGACAGCGCTCCGCCCAGCCCGGCATGCGCCTCGCGCAGACCTGGAATGTCTTGATCGGTCTGCAAAAGATATGCGGTCTGTTCGAAATCATGCAGCACGCGGTAGTCGGGGATTGCTTTGAAGCGTCGCGTCTTCTCGGCATCTTCTGCCGCGTGATGTTCGGAGATCTCGGTAGCGAGTTGCATGATGCGCGCTGTGTCGTTCGCCTGCATAAGGCAAAGCGAGAGGCACTGTTCTTTAGCGCCGATGCAATCTGGGTTCAGCGCAAGGGCCGCCTCATAACTGGATAACGCTTCGGCGAAACGATCCAAGTCGTACAACGTGCCACCCCGGTTGGCGTGGACCTTGGAGTTACCGGGCTGCAACGTGAGGGCACGGTCATAACTGGCCAGGGCTTCTTCAAAACGGCTAAGCTGCACAAGTATAAGGCCTTGGTCTGCATGAAAGTCGGGATTGTCTGGATGGAGGGCGATGGCCTTGGCAAGCAGATCAGCGCCGGATGCGAAATTTCCTGTCTGCGCGGTGATCACCCCCAAAAGGTGCAAAGCGTCGGCGTGATGAGATTCTGCCGCGACGATTGACTCGCACAGCGCACGCGCCTGCTCTAAGCGCCCCTTATTGTGCAAGGCGCAGGCTTCCTCGAAACGGATTGCGTCCGTTACTGAAGGCTTGTTTGTCATGGACTCCACCGGGCCCGACTATAGGGCGCTGCCCGCGCCCGGGCGACTGGTAAGTCGCATCAAAGGAGGGTGGCAGATTGCAATAACGGCGCTATGCTTTGGCCCCAGGAACATCTGAAAAGGACCCCACCATGGCGGAATACCGTGTGCAGCACGTCAATGGAAAGCCGACGGTTTTGGACGACAAGGGCCACGAAGTGCCGGGCGCGTTGGTTCTGAAAATCACCTACGGCCACGAGCCGCTGACCGACATCGAAGGCACGAACGTTATTCTGAACGGCCACAACGAAGCCACCATCGTTGTGAACCGTAAGAAGATTTACGACGTGCCTGTCGTCGGCTAAGCGCGCTGTTATGGCGAAGGTTGCTTTCATCGGCCTCGGCGTTATGGGCTTGCCTTTGGCGGGACATCTTGCCGCCAAAGGTCACGACGTCACAGTTTTCAATCGCACACCGGCCCGCGCCGCGGCGTGGACAGCGAAACATTCCGGCGCCAGCGCGGCCACACCGCGCGAAGCTTGCGCGGGGGCATCGGTCGCGTTCCTGTGTGTGGGCGACGATCCCGATGTGCGCGACGTCGTCACCCGTGCCGACGGCATGTTGGCGGGCCTGGCACCCGGCGCAGTGATTGTCGATCACACCACGGACTCCGCCAACATCGCCCGCGAAATGCAAAGTGTGTGCGCTGCGCGTGACATCGGCTTTGTCGATGCGCCGTTGTCGGGTGGGCAAGCGGGGGCCGAGAACGGCGCGGTCACCATTATGTGCGGTGGCAGCGCAGCTGACTACGCCAAGGCCGAACCGGTGATGCAAGCCTACGCCAAAGCTTGCCGCCGTATGGGCGAAAGCGGCGCAGGCCAGCTCACTAAAATGGTCAACCAGATTTGCATCGCCGGGCTGCTGCAGGGTTTGTCCGAGGGCATGGCCTTTGGACTAAAGGCGGGCCTCGACATGGAAGACGTGGTCGCCGTCATCGGCAAGGGCGCAGCCCAGTCGTGGCAAATGGATAACCGCGCCAAGACGATGTGCGACGGCAAATTCGATTTCGGCTTCGCAGTCGATTGGATGCGCAAAGACTTACGCCTGTGCATGGAAGAAGCCGAGCGCAACGGCGCCGCGCTTCCCGTGACCGTGCTGGTGGACCAGTTCTACGCCGAAGTGCAGAAAAACGGCGGCGGGCGGTGGGATACGTCGTCGTTGATGTCGTTGGTGAAGAATTAATTGTACCTGGTACAATTAATTTACGGCACCTCAATCATCTCCCCCGCCAGCGTCGGCGTGTTCACCGGCAGTCTCCGCGCATGCGTGGCTTGTTCAAACGCGAAGCCTAGCGCCAGGATGCGCGGTTCGCTGTAAGCCGTGCCCATAAATGAGATGCTCACCGGCAGGTCGTCACCGGTGAAACCAGCGGGCACGATCAAATCTGGAAAGCCTGTGAGGCTCGCGATGTTGGTTGCGGATTGACCGCCGCCGCCTCCACCGCCCGGAGTAACTACAATCGGGCCGGGGCGGCGGGGCGAGGTGGGGTACACAATCGCATCCAGTTTTTCGGCGGCGAAAAGTCCCTGCACCGAGGCGCGCATGAGCGGCAAGCCGTGATCGCGTACGGACGTGTAGACGTATTCCGGCTGATTTCCGGCTTTCAGTTCTTCCTCAAATAAAGTCCAACGCGGCGGGTTGGCGCCCGCGCCATCGGCGCGGCGCGAGGTCACGCGTTTGCCGCGTTCGATCATTTCCGCGAGGGACTTCGGATACTCAGGTTTGAGTGTCGCGAGATAATCGCCGATCTGCAGCGCGAACTCGGCATTTCTCACGGTGCTGTAAAACTCGCCGCGGGAGTCCATCATCCACTTGGGGAATTTCACGTCGACAATCGTCGCCCCCTCGCGCTTCATGGTTTCGAGCGCGGCTTCGATGATCCAATCCACATCCTCGTCCTGCTTCATGAAGTCGCGCGCGATGCCGATGCGCGCACCTTTCAACGCGCCGGGTTTCAGGAACTTCACATAGTCCTTCTCGAACTTGCCGGTGCTGGTTTTGGTCAGCGCGTCGGCGCGGTCGACACCGGTCAGAAGGCCCAGGGCCACGGCGATATCGGCGACATTGCGGGCAAAGGGGCCGCCCGTATCGAAGGTGAGCGAAAGGGGAATGATGCCGGAGCGGCTGAGAAGTCCCGTGGTGGGCTTCATGCCGACGACGCCATTGACGCTGGCGGGCCCGCGGATCGAGCCGCTGGTGTCGGAGCCGAAGCCGAGGGTGGCGTAAGCAGCGGCGATGGCCACGCCCGAACCACCCGACGAGCCGGCGGGCGTGCGCGTCAGGTCATGGGGATTGCGCGACTGGCCGCCGAGCGAGCTGTTGGTGCTGGAGGAGGCGAACTCCGACATGTTCACCTTGGCCAAGATGATCGCCCCGGCCTCGCGCAGGCGCTTCACGATATATGCGTCGGCGGGCGGGAGGGAGCCTTCCAGCAAAATCGAGCCGCCGGTCGTTTGCATATCTGTGGTGTTGTAGTTGTCCTTCAGCACGACCGGAATGCCGTGCAGGGGCCCGCGCACTTTGCCGGCCTTGCGTTCGGCATCGAGGGCGCGCGCGGTTTCCAGCGCTTTCGGATTGAGCGTGATCACCGCCCGTACGGCAGGGCCTTGGCGGTCATAAGCCGCGATGCGCGCCAGCGACAACTCAACCAGTTTTTCCGAGGTCAACGTGCCTGCCGCGAAAGCGGCGTTGAGATCGGCGACGGAGGCTTCATCCAGCGGAATGGATTTGGCAAAGCTGGGTGACGCCAAAAGCAACACGGCCGCAAACACGCGCGCAGTAAATCTCATGACGCCCCCCGGCTTATGAAATTAATTGTACCTGGTACAATTAATCGCCTTACTTCGCTTTTAGCGGCCCAATGCGCTGGGTCTGATCTTCGAACTTCAGCCACAACGAGACGCGGTCTT
The DNA here is from genome assembly GCA_947476895.1 of Fidelibacterota bacterium. Lineage (GTDB taxonomy): Bacteria > Pseudomonadota > Alphaproteobacteria > Rhodospirillales > Rhodospirillaceae > SHVO01. Next base: position 61,966 of record CANJRX010000011.1, read on the forward strand.
CGCTGCTGGTGGTGCGCGTGATGTGGCCTTTGCCGGTGAGGTCGTCGATGTATTCGATGGAGCCGGGCGGAAAGTCGACTTTGCCGTCGGCAAGTTCCAGCTGTCCGCTGCCGGTCAAATTGATGATGTACTGGCGCTGCGGACCTACGTGATAATCGCTGACGCGGCCCGGCGGGCTCACCTTCACTTCAATGCCGGTGATTTTTTCCATCATCGATTTGACATCGAGCGGGATGTTCTCGACGTGTGACTGTCCGTCCGCGCCGGTGTAAATGCGTTGCATCATCGTGGGCTTGCTCATCTGCGCGCCGATCACATCGTGCGCGCCCCAGCCCATCGCCCCGGCACCCGCCAGCGCTGCCACAGCCAATACTGTCACTTTGATTTTCATGTCACCCTCCCAGATAACGGAAGGGTCAACTATAGCCGAGCCGCGAGGCTTTGGGCACTCAGATCCATCGCCTTATAATCAGCGGATCATGTCCTACTTATCGGCCGGCGGGCGCAGGCTAAAGCTGGCGCGGACGTTGGGGCTTCGTGACCTGACCGATTTTCTTTACCAGTCGTGATGTTAGTCTACTGCATGTTTTGGCTCTGTTCGAGTGGTACTGGTATCGGGCTATAGGTCACCGGCGCCGGCGGCCTATAGCCGAGCGATGAATGGGGCCGCTTGGTGTTGTAGTGC
>CANJRX010000012.1 GCA_947476895.1 Fidelibacterota bacterium
AGACTTGCCCTGCGCCATCAGCACCTCGATCTGCCTTAACTTGGAAACAATCTGCTCCGCGCCTAATCCACGTCTCGCCATGTTCAGCTCCTCCTGTTGGGGTCAATTCTCTCAAATCAACCGGTACAAAAAAAGCCGTCAGGTCAATCATTAGCCGAGATGGGTTTGGATCCAGGTCGCGAAGCTGGTCATGATCGTTTGCCCGAAGCCGCGTGAACGTTCGTCGGCGATTTTGCCTTCGGCGTCGAAGAACTTATCGCTGACGTGGATGTAGGCTTCGGGCTGGTCCATGGTCGGCATGTCGAGAAACACCAGCGATTGGCGCAGGTGGTGATTCGCACCGAAACCGCTGATGCCGCCAATGGACGAGCTAACAACCGCCGCCGGCTTCTTGGACCAGACACTAGCGCCGTAAGGGCGCGAACCAACGTCGATGGCGTTCTTAAGCACACCAGGAACCGAGCGGTTGTATTCCGGCGTCACGAACAAGACCGCGTCGGCTTTCTTGATACGCTCGCGGAACGCCGTCCATTCCGCGGTCGGCGCGGCGTCGAGGTCTTGGTTGTAAAGCTGTAGGGCGCCGATATCGACGAAGTCGAAGCTCAGGTGTTTCGGCGCGAGGTCGGCCAGGGCTTTGCCCAGCTTACGGTTATAGGAATCCTTACGCAGGCTGCCGACGACAACGGCGACGGTACGGTTTGTGGCCATGACTTGAAGTCCTTATGAGCTTTGTTTGATACGGGAACACCCGTGATGTGAGCGCATCATATAGTTAAAATTGCAAAACCGGCTAGGTCCTAGCCGCCTTGAATCGTCGGCCCACACACACTAAGTTAGGCCCATGAATAGCATTTCCACCGACACCGCCCCTTTGACCATGACGGCCGCCGCCGCCCAGCGCGTGCAGGTATTGGCCAAGGAAGAAGGCAACCCGGCCCTGATGCTGCGCTTGGCGGTTTCCGGCGGTGGCTGTTCGGGCTTTTCCTACAATTTCAGCATGGATGCCGACGCCACCTCTGATGACAAGGTGTTCGAATTCCATGGCTCGAAACTGATCGTGGACGAAACCTCCATGGATCTTTTGAAGGGGTGCCAGATCGACTATGTCGATACGCTGATGGCCTCCTCCTTCCAAATCGTCAATCCCAACGCCACATCCACCTGCGGCTGCGGAACCTCTTTTGCGATCTAGCGACGCCGCGGCTTCGCTTTATTCCAATTCGCGCACAGTTCGGCCGTAGCAGCATAATTGCTGGCGGAATCGAGCGGCGCATTGCGCGCCGCCATCGTGTCTTGAAACTGTGCCAGCGTGTTGTCCATGCCGCGGCTGACATTCTTGAACGCCGTCTCCATGGCGGCGTCAGCATTGCCTGCGAATACCGGCTGCTGAACGCTTAAGGCGCGCTCAATCTCCGCGCGGAAACGCGGCGCAAATTCCCTGAGCGCGCCATTGTTAACGGCCACGTGCTGGTTCTCGTGATCGAGCACACTGTTGTATTCGCACGTGCCCGGTGCAAACTCGCTGGCGATGTAAACCTGCATGCGCTTCCAGCCGAATTCTGCATCGATATTCGTCAGGTAAACGCAGTACCCGCCGCGCACTTGCATCGCCATGGACTGCGTCTGCGCGCTGTAAGTGGATTCAGCATAAGTGATGCCTAACGCACTTTCGTGCGGCCCTAAGACGGCCTCGGTATGTTCGCGGAACAGATTCTGAATGCCCTGGATAGAGAGCCGGTTATTATAAACTGGCGGGGGCGTCAGGGTTTTGAAGTTGAGCGTTATGGCTTTCTTGTAGGGCGGACATACCGACCCCTGCGCTGCCTCGGCATTTTGAGGCGCAAAAAAAGCCGCCGAGACCGCGGCGACAAAAAGAGCAAGAAACAGGCGGCCGTTCATGGGTCCATCCTAGCATGCCCGTCAGCTTTTCGAACCTTGCCGATTGCCTTGGGAACTGTAGGATGGCCGCATCTTAAGGCATTAAAATGGCAAACTCCTGTGCCCCCCTCACCTACTAAAATCAAGATCGCGACCTGGAATGTGAATTCCGTGAAGGCACGCTTGCCTAACGTCTTGGACTGGCTGAAAGACGCCCAGCCCGACGTGGTGATGCTGCAAGAAATCAAATGCATTGACGAGAATTTCCCGCGCACGGAGATCGAGGACGCCGGTTACAACGTGGCGACCCATGGCCAAAAGGCCTACAACGGCGTCGCCATTCTCTCAAAGTCGCCGCTGGAAGATGTCGAGCCGAAGCTGCCCGACGGTGAGGGCGACGATCACGCCCGCTATATGGAAGCTACCGTCTTCGGCAAAGTACGCGTGGCCTCGATCTACCTGCCCAACGGCAATCCGATCGACACCGAGAAATTCCCTTACAAGCTGGCCTGGATGGACCGCCTGCGCGCCCACATGATCCGCGGCCTTGCCGACGGCGAGATGCGGGTTTACGGCGGCGACTACAACGTTATCCCGACCGACACCGATGTCTACAATGCCAAAGCCTTCGCCGGCGACGCCCTCATGCAGCCAGAAAGCCGCGCGCGCTTTCGTTCATTGCTGCATTTAGGGCTGACCGATGCGTTCCGCGAGTTCAACAAACTCCCGCATCAATATTCCTATTGGGATTATCAGGCCGGTGCTTGGCAGAAGGATAACGGCCTTCTGATCGACTTCCTTTTGCTTTCGCCCAAAGCCGCTGATGCGCTCACCAACGCCGGCATCGACAAGGCGCCACGTGGCAAAGAAAAGGCCTCAGACCACACGCCGGTGTGGTGCGAGTTGGCGGTGTAGCGATGGCCGCTATCGAAAGACACCCCGACGTCCCGGACAATATTTTTGCCCTGGAGCCGCACGACACCATCAGCGATTACGCCCGCACCTATGGCGACGAGATCGCGCGCCAGTATGAAAATTACAACATCATCTACATTCCGCGTTTTCCGCTTAGCATCGATCTGCCGATGTTTCAGGCGCTGAATGTTCCTGACTCCCTCGCGAAACTTGGCGTTCTCAACGGCATCGAAGACAGCGTCTACACGCGCAACGGCGCGGAGATCGCCTTTAACCGTAATCACTTTCTCTATCAGCTTGTGAAATCCGAAAGCGTGGCAGGATACCTGCAGCATCAAATTCGCACCTGCAACGACCAGATGCGCGAAGCGCTGCGCATACTGTTTCCCCGCTACCACTCGCTGTCGTGCGGTAACATCACCTGGCGGCTGACAGACACGCCGAAGTCCATCATGCACATCGATCATTTTAATACCGATGAGGCCACCCGGGATTCAGTCGATCGCAATCACAAAATAAAAGTGTTTATCAATATCGACGTCGAGCCGCGGCGGTGGCGCACGTCGTTTACATTGCCGGAGATTCTTGCGCGCTATCAGCCGCAGCTTTCCCGCGTGTTACCGCCCCGCCGGAATTTGATCGCCTGGCGCTGCGCCGACCTAGACCTCTTAAAGAATGCGCCTGCCCATGAGGTGGCCTACCCGCTGATGTCGGCAGTGATCGTGAATGCCGATGTGGTGTCGCATCAGGTGATATCCGGCAAGCGCGTGATCGCTGGCGAATTCTTTTGCGAAGAGCGCGATATGCTCGACCCCTCAAAACAGCCGCAGACGTGTCTGCCCGGCTGGTTTAAGGATTACGGATACGAGGCTGTGTAGCGGACCAATGTTAGGTGTCGCTGGTCGTTCCCATTCAGGAATAGTGGCTGACACGTTAGTGAGAGAAACTTAGATAATGACTTGGGGGCCTGCAAACATGCGCATCGCGGCACGAACGCTCGTGGTTCTGGCGCTTTGCGCCTCGCCCGTCCTGGCGGCTGATACGGCGGAGAGCCAACTGACCGCATTCCAAAAGAAATACAATGTCGCGGAATGGGCCAGCGACCACTGTGGAAGTTTCGAACTCACCTCGGAAGACCAAACGTATGCGGTGCTGATGAGCACCTCGCTTTGGCGATCTTCAAAATCGCCCACACCGCAAATGGTCGGGCGCCCGGCCGCTGCGAACTACTGTAAGGGCATAGGCATTTCCCATACCCTTTTGGACTGGCCCAAGGACCTGCCGCCCGGAACTTATGTTGTCGCCGCAAAAAGAAGCGGCGATCCCAATCAGATGGGTTATCCGGTGCAGGTCGTCGGCGTCCTCAACAATAAAGCCGTGGATGAAACGATACACCGTGCTGCTGCTGATCGTATCTGTAGCGCGGGCTTCGGAGAACAGTGCCGGTACAGATATGAGTCTCGGCCGAAGTGATTTCCCCTGACGGCGCCTCACACACCGGCTGGGCGTTACTTACCAATCAGCGCAGCGAAGCCTGGATCTGAAATCGTACGATTGATGAGACGTTGCACCGAGGGCGTAATGGCGTTAGCGACGTTTCGACAGGCGTTGTCGCCAATAAATCCGCTATCAAAGTCGTACTGCAGGCTGGTTATGACGGACCTTCCATTGGAAGGGTTTGCAACCTGCAGCGAGAAATCCCAGCGGCCGCCCGTTAGCCCCGTGGTCGAAGAAAACGACGCCCTATGAAGCGTCGCGACAAGCTGAACGGAAGCTTGGTCGTCAGAGAAGATGCCGGCGAATTTCAGCTCGTCGTTAAACGAGTCCCGTATGAAGTCGGCGAGCGAGCGATTGCCCGAAGTCTTAATCGGCCCCATCAAACGGCACGAACTGTCGAAACTGCTTTGGTCGTTGATGGTGGCAACGCGTACTTTGGCGCCTTCGAATTTGCGAAGCGCGTAGGTGTTGTCGCCTAAATTCGAGTACGTCGCCGACGGCATGGTTTCGCACCCAGCAACAAGCAAGCATGCGACGGCGACGGCAAATGACGTTGCGAATTTCAAAGCGCGCATAAAAGCCCCCCCTGGTTGCAGAACCATTGAAGGCTAAAATAACCCGCTAATCAAGTATTGGGGCTAAATATCCGCGTACATATGCGTTTCGGCCTGTGCACCTGGATGCGTGACCGCACCGTTTTGCGCATCGCCCACCAGCTGGGCGTACTTCCACAAGACGCCCGACTGATAGTTGTTGACGCGCGGCTTCCAGATGGCGCGGCGTGCGGCCAGCTCATCGGGCGAAACTTCCAGATCCATTGTGCCGGCTTCGGTGTCGATGGTGATGATGTCCCCGTCTTTCACCAGCGCGATGGGGCCGCCCACGGCAGCTTCGGGACCGACGTGGCCCACGCACAGTCCGCGCGTGCCGCCGGAGAAGCGCCCATCGGTGACGAGCGCGACTTTGTCGCCCATGCCCTGCCCCGACAGTGCACCGGTGGTCGCCAGCATCTCGCGCATACCGGGACCGCCCTTGGGACCTTCGTAGCGGATGATGATGACGTCGCCTTCTTTGTAGGCGCGGTTTTGCACAGCCGTGAAAGCCAAGTCTTCCGAGTCAAAGCACAACGCGGTGCCGCGGAATTTCTTTACCTTGAGACCAGCAACTTTGACGATGGCGCCCTGCGGCGCGAGTGAACCCTTTAAGCCCGCAACGCCGCCCGTAGGCGACATGGGGTTGGAGCACGGACGCACGACGTCCTGGTCCGTGGGGAACACAACGTCCTTCATGTTCTCTTCCAGCGTTTTGCCGGTGACGGTGATGCAATCGCCGTGCAGGTAGCCGCCATCGAGCAGCGCTTTGATCAGGATCGGGATGCCGCCGACTTTGTACAAATCCGCCGCCACGTAACGGCCGCCCGGCTTCATGTCACCGATATAGGGCGTCTTCTTGAAGATCGCGCAAACGTCGTCGAGATCAAACTTGATACCTGCTTCATGCGCCATGGCCGGCAGATGCAGCCCGGCATTGGTCGAGCCGCCCGAAGCGGCCACAACCATGGCCGCGTTCTCAAAAGCTTTACGTGTCGCGATATCGCGCGGACGCAGGTTCAGGCGCAGGACGTCCATCACCGCTTTGCCGGCGGCTTTGGCGTATTGATTGCGCGCTTCGGTGAAGCTGGTCGGGATGCTGGCTGACAAGGGCAGCGCGAGGCCCATGGCCTCAGAGACCGTCGCCATGGTGTTGGCCGTGAACTGACCGCCGCACGCACCGGCTGAGGGACACGCGACACATTCCAGCTCGTGCAGATCTTTGTCGGTCATTTTGCCGGCCGCGTGTTGGCCAACGCCTTCGAACACGTCGACGATAGTCACGTCTTTACCGTGGAAGTGGCCGGGCATGATCGCGCCGCCGTAGAGGAACACTGCAGGCACGTTCAGGCGCAGCATGGCCATCATCATACCGGGCAGCGATTTGTCGCAGCCGGCCATGCCGACCATCGCATCGTAAGAGTGACCGCGCATGGTGAGTTCCACCGTGTCGGCAATCCAATCACGCGACGCCAGCGACGACTTCATGCCCTCGTGGCCCATGGCGATGCCGTCGGTGACGGTGATGGTGGTGAATTCGCGCGGCGTTCCGCCGCCGGCGCGCACGCCTTCCTTCACGATCTGCGCCTGACGGCCGAGGTCGATGTTGCAAGGTGCGGCTTCATTCCAACAGGTGGCAACGCCGACCATGGGCTGATGCAGCTCCTCTTCCGTCAGACCCATGGCATAATGCATGGCGCGGTGGGGCGCTTTGGTCGGCCCTTCGGTGATATGCCGGCTGGGAAGCTTCGACTTGTCGAATTTGTGGGGCTTTTTACCGTCGTCGAGCATGGGCGTGGTCCTCAAACTAAACTCTTAGAATCCCTCCCCTTGATGGGGAGGGATGGCGGCGAAGCCGCCAGGGTGGGGTGAATGGCCTGGTGGGGAGTTTACCCCCACCCCAACCCCTCCCCACAAGGGGGAGGGGCTTTTAGGCGCTAATCCTCGATAAAGCTTCACTCATCTTCGTGCGGGCTTCCACGGCGCCGGTGCGACGTTCGCGGATTTCATCCACGACTTCGGGCGGGGCCTTGGCGATGAAAGCTTCGTTAGTCAGCTTTTTGTCGTCGTTGGCAATGTCGCTGTCTTTCTTGGCGATTTCCTTCTTTAGGCGATCGCGTTCTTTGGAGAGGTCAATCACACCTTCCAGCGGCAGTAACACCGTACCGTCGCCGACAACCACCTGGGCCGCATTGGGCACGGCGGCGTCGTTAAGTTCCAGCGAAGCCAAACGCGCATTGGCGCAGATCAAGGCGTTGTGCGTAGCCAAGCGTGACTTAGCGACCGCGCTGGCGTCTTTCAAGGTGGCGGCCATCTGCAAGCTGGCGGGCACGTTCATTTCCGAACGTACCGAGCGGATTTCCGAGATCACTTTGACCACCCAATCCATTTCCGCTTCGGCTTCGGGCGCTTTGGCGATGTCGTACTTGGGCCAAGCTTGGCGCATCAGAACGCCGGGGCGTTTGATGTTGGCGGCTTCTGCCAACTTTTCCCACAGCGTTTCGGTGACATAAGGAATCATCGGCTGGGAAATCAGCAAGATCTGGTCGATCACCCACGCGGTGGCCGCGCGCGTTTCAGCTTTAGCTGCAGCATCGCTGCCTTGGAACACGGGCTTGGCAAATTCCAGATACCAATCGCAGAACACGTTCCAGGTGAATTGATAGAGGCCGTTGGCGGCGTCGTTGAAGCGATAAGCCTCAATGGCAGAAGCCACCGTCGCAGACGCTTCCACAGTCTTGGCAACGATCCATTTATTCAGGGTGGTCTTCACGGCTTTAGGATCGAATTTCGGATCGATCACGCATTCGTTCATTTGCGAGAAGCGTGCGGCGTTCCAGATTTTGGTGACGAAGTTGCGATAGCCGGCGATGCGGGTTTCGGCGAGCTTGATGTCGCGCCCCTGCGCCGCCATGGCGGTCAGCGTAAAGCGCACGGCATCGGTGCCGTAAACATTGCACAAGTCCAAGGGGTCCATGACGTTGCCCTTGGACTTGGACATCTTCTGGCCCTTCTCGTCGCGTACGAGAGCGTGGATGTAAACATCACGGAACGGCACATCACCCATGAAGTGGATGCCCATCATCATCATGCGGGCGACCCAGAAGAAGATGATGTCAAAGCCCGTGACCAGCACATCGCCCGGATAATAGCGCGCGAGTTCCGGCGTCTTATCGGGCCAGCCTAGTGTAGAGAATGGCCACAGCGCTGAGGAAAACCAGGTGTCGAGCACGTCTTCGTCGCGGCTCAGATCGACAATTTTGCCGTAATGGCTGTTGGCCAGCGCCTGCGCGCCGGCTTCGTCGCTGGCCACGAACGGATGGCCATCGGGTCCATACCACGCCGGAATCTGATGACCCCACCACAGCTGGCGCGAGATGCACCACGGCTGGATATTACGCATCCATTCGAAGAATGTATTTTCCCAATTCTTCGGTACGAATCGCGTACGGCCCTCTTCCACCGCTTTGATACACGGCTGCGCGAGGACTTCAGCGTTGCAGTACCACTGGTCCGTAAGCCACGGCTCGATAACGACGCCGGAGCGATCCCCATAAGGCACCGTCATGGCGTTGGCTTCGATCTTCTCGAGCAAGCCCAACGCTTCCATTTCGGCCACGATCATGTCGCGTACTTTGAAGCGGTCAAGGCCGCGATATTTCTCAGGCACGTTTTCGTTCAGCTTCGCGTCCTGATCGAAGACGTTGATCATCGCGAGGTTGTTGCGCTTGCCGACGCCAAAGTCGTTGAAGTCGTGGGCCGGCGTGATCTTCACCGCACCCGAGCCCTTCTCAGGGTCAGCGTAATCGTCGGCGACGATCGGAATCTTGCGGCCGACCAGCGGCAGAACCACGTTCTTGCCGACCAGCGCTTTGTAGCGCTCATCATCGGGATGCACGGCAACGCCGGTGTCGCCCAGCATGGTTTCAGGACGCGTAGTGCCGACGACAACAAACGTGTCCGCCATACCATCGACCGGATACTTGAAGAACCACATCTTGCCTTTGGTCTCGCGGTTCTCGACTTCGAGATCGGAGATCGCCGTGTGCAGCTTCGGGTCCCAGTTCACCAGGCGCTTGTCGCGGTAGATCAAACCTTGGCTGTGCAGATCGACGAACACTTTCGTCACAGCGCGGGACAAGCCCTCGTCCATGGTGAAGCGCTCGCGCTTCCAATCGGGTGACGCGCCAAGACGGCGCAGCTGATGTGTGATCACGCCGCCCGATTGTTCTTTCCAGGCCCAGACGCGCTTCAAGAAGGCTTCGCGGCCCATGTCGCGACGGTTGGCGCCGGATTCAGCAAGCTGACGCTCAACGACCATCTGCGTCGCGATGCCGGCGTGGTCGGTGCCGGGCTGCCACAGCGAATCTTTCCCGATCATGCGGTTGTAGCGGATCAGGATGTCTTGCAGCGTGAAGGTCAGCGCGTGGCCGATGTGCAAGCTGCCCGTCACATTGGGCGGCGGCATCATGATGGTATAGGGCGGTGACTTTGAATCGGGCTGGGCCGCGAAGTCGCCCGCCTGCTCCCAACGCCCATAGAGCGCCTCTTCCACCTCACTCGGGGTGTAAGTTTTATCCAAAGTAGGTGTCGCGTTTTCAGACATTTAAGGCACGCCGCTTGAACTTGTGAGGGGCAAGGATGTACCCCTGCCCGCGTCCCGGCGCAACCCAGAGGGCCGTATACCCCAAATGCAAAAAGGCCCGCCGGTAAGGGCGGGCCTAAAAGCTAGAAATGCCTAGAATTTATGAGCGATCCGACCGGGTCGCGATGCGTTCAATTTCCTGCTTTACGATCCGTTCGACCATGTACGGCAGGTTGCTATCGAGCCAATGCTTGAGGATCGGCGTGCAGATCTCGCGCACCAACTGCTCCAGCGTCAGGCCGTGGTTACCCAAGGCAACAGCCCGTTCGCGGGCAACGGCTTGGGCTAGCTGAGCGATAGACGCACCCGAAGCCGCGGCAACGGGGTCTGAAACCAGGTTCTCGCCATAGCTATGGTAAGCCGGCGCCGGATCATAATTGGGCTGCGGTGCCGGATCGTAGTGATGTTCCTGCTGCTGCAACTCTTCAACCATCATGGAATCCGTAAGCTGCAACGGCATATCCGGCTCGGGATTGAAGTGTGGTTCTTCTTCCGGCTCCGGATCAAAGATCGAAGCAACGGGCTCTTCTTCTTCCGGCTCGGCCACAAATGGCTCGGGTTCCGGCTCGAACATCACGGGCTCGGGTTCCGGCGGCGGTGGTGGCGGCGGAGGTGGTGGGGGTGGCGGCGGCGGAGGTGGCGGTGGTGGTGGCGCGGCTTTAGCCGGCTCAGGCTTTGCAGCCTCACCGTCATCTTCTGAGAGGATCTTTCGAATAGAGGCAAGAATGTCCTCCATCGATGGTTCTTGTTGACCTTCCGCACTCACGATCTAGCACTCCCCATCGGCTTTTTGCCGGGATTTGATGCTAACTTAACCCTAAGTGTTAAAGAATTCTATAACAAGGACAACAATTTGGGAGGTACCCCCAAATTGTGCTCGAATTACGAGAAACGCTCGCTTTGAATTGCGCCGTTAAGGTTTCGGCGCCCCTGGGGCAGCTTTGACAAGATCCACGCCCGCACCGAAAGCCTGGTATTCCACGTCTTTGTAGTGCTCGGTGGGATCATAAATCTCGCCTGTCAGGCTCATGCCCCGCCCGTTTAGCAAGCCGATCGCTGAGAGCAGCTGGTGGGCCGCGACAAATTGATCGTGCTGGGCACGCACCAGGCTGGTGCGCGAGTTCAAAAGCACCTGCTCGGCGTTCAAGACGTCGAGAACCGTGCGCGAACCGACTTCGGCTTCGCGCTGTGTACCTTCCAAAGCGATTTCGTTGGCGCTGATCGCTGCGCGGAAGGATTCAATGCTGGCCGTCTGCGAAAGGTAGCTTTCCCACGCCAGCGTCGCGGCATTGCGCGCATCGAGGCGCGCCTGATCAGCGACGAAGCGCTGCTGGCCGGCGGTGTGCTTGGCCTGGCGCAGGCGCGAATATTCCGCACCCTGCTGATAAATCGGCACGACCACCTGAGCCTGCGCTACAGCAGCTTCAGATTTCGATCTGTCGGCAACCGTGTTCCAACTCCGCGTGTACTGACCGATCAAGTTGACGGACGGCAATAGATCGCCCTGCACCACCGTCACGTTATCGTCCGCTGCTTTGGCTGCAAAATCAGCTGCGATAAAGTTCGGATTATTGTTGATGGCCGCATTCAGCACGGCCTCGTAGTCCGCAGGCAGATTGGACGGAATCGCCGGCACGCTGAGATTCTCGGGCGCCTTACCGACAACGTTGGTGTAGTACGAGCGTGCCTGCTGCAAAAGGCCTTCGGCTTGCACGAGCGAGGCTTTAGCGACGGCCAAGCTGGCGTTGGCTTGCGCAGTATCGGTGCGAGTCAATTCGCCGACGCGGAAGCGATCATTGGTGGCATCCAACTGACGCCCCAAAACCTGCACGTTGCTCATATTGAGTTCGACGACGGCTTGATAATACAGCACATCGAAATACGCCGTGGCCACTTGCAGCAGCACGGTAGCTTCGGTGGCCGACAAACGGGCGCGCTGCGCAAACACGTTATTCTTGGCCTGTGCCGTGCCGGCCCAGGTTTTGAAACCGCGGAAGATCGGCTGCGTAAATTGGGCGTTGGCATTTTTCTGGAAACGCTGGGTGACGCCGCCCGTGGTCACGGTGCCGACGCCGCCACCTGAGAAGATCTGGTTTTCAGTGCGGTTGTTGGTGGCCGTGCCGGTGACGCTCAAAGTCGGACGCCAGCCGGACAAAGCTTGCGGAACGGTTTCATCGACGGCGCGCAACTGCGAGCGCGCGGCCAGAAGATTGGGGTTGCCCTGGTAGGCCATCGACATGGCTTCGAGCAAACTGTCTGCAGATGCGGTGTGGGTGATAAACAAAGGAAGCGCGAGAGCTGCGCTAGCCAAAAGTGTTTTTCTAATCATTGCGGCCCCGCCATCTATATTTAGACCCGCAGCCGTCCCTGCTAGCGGGCGCGCCAAGCTCTATCCGAAGGACGACTTTAACGCCACCGGATTTATCTACACGTTTGCGATAGCAGCGTTTTCTTACGAATTCGTTGCAGGAAAACAGGCACAAGCCGCAATCTAAATAATATGTAAGGCGTCCCGGAGCTGGGCTGGCCGAGGCCTATTAAGCGCGTGTGCCTAGAATACGAACTTAGGCTGCTTTTCGAAGCCGGGCAGGATCGGCGTCATGGCGTCGAACTCCTGGCGGCTGCCGTAGGAATCGCCGGCGCGTGTGACCAGCGTGGCGCGGCCCACCGGACCATCACGCACGATGCAGACCAAACGGCCGCCGTCGGCGAGCTGCGGCTTGAAGCTCACAGGCAACGCGCTAACCGCGCCGTCCACAATAATGGCATCGTAAGGTGACTTCGCCGGCCAGCCGGATTTGAGATCGCCAACGACGACCGAGACCTTACCCGGCGCAACTTCGGCCAAAATCCTGACGGCCTGATCGGCCACGGCGGCGTCGCTTTCCAGCGCCACGACCGATTGCACCAGGCGGGCGGCAACGGCGGCGGAATAGCCCAGGCCAGCGCCCACGACCAAGACGTTATCGGTGCTTTGCAGCTCGGCCAATTGCAGAAGCCGGGCCAAAACCACCGGCTCAATGAGATAGCGCCCTTTGCCGACGGCGAGATCCTCGTCGACATAGGCAAAAGCGCGGTTGGCCAGGGGAACGAACAGCTCGCGCGGCACCGCGGTCATGGCTTCGACCACGGCCGGGTCTGTCACTTCACTTGTACGGATCTGGCTGTGCACCATTTTGCGGCGGGCAACGGCGAAATCCATGAGTAAATCCCCCAAGCATTGAAAGCGGTTATCTCCCGCAGCTTATACGCTGTCGCCGCCCATTTCACAACGCCGCGGAGGGATTTTAACTTTGTAAAACCATTGCCTTGACCGCCCTCAGAGGCCCTTCTATATAACCGTGCCTTCTGCACCGGGGCAACGCGCCACTTGCCGCGTTTTCCCGGGCTTGAGGCTGATGCCAAAGGCTTAGTCCTACTGGGCTAGACCTTCGGGCCGAGTGGCAGAGTGGCCATGCAGCGGATTGCAAATCCGCGTACGTCGGTTCGATTCCGGCCTCGGCCTCCATATGCGCTGTTCCGGCGTAGCTCAATGGTAGAGCACGCGGCTGTTAACCGCGGGGTTACAGGTTCGAGTCCTGTCGCCGGAGCCATCTAGATTTTCTTACGCGCTACGCGCGTTAGAAAATCTGATGTCCTCGGGTCCTTATCCCGAGGACCCAGAGCAACAAATTCCGTCAGAGCAATTTGATAAATGGTTTCCGCCTTCGCGGGAATGACAGTTGTATTTGGAACTGCTTACGCAGCAAACACTACCGGCAAGGCGTGATGATCATTTGCTCGCGAGCGACAAGTGCACCCTGCCAAACCTTGCGCGCGGTTTTTTCAAGCTGCGCCATGAAATCATCATTGTGATCGGGATCGTGATGGAAGATCGCGAGCTGGCCGACGTTCGCCATCTTGCACAGGCGTATGCCCTCTTCCCACGTTGAATGGCCCCAACCGATTTTCGCCGGAAACTCGGCATCGGTATAGGTGCTGTCGTAAATCACCAGGTCAGCGCCGTCGATCAGTTTCAAAACATTCTGATCGGGTTTGCCGACGACGTGTTCCGTATCGGTGACATAGACAATCGACTTGCCGCCGTATTCGATGCGGTAGCCTGTCGCGCCGTTCGGATGATTGAGCGGCATGGTGACGATCTTCACGCCGCCTCCGTGATCCCAAACTTCGCCGGCTTTAAAATCCACGAAGCGCAGTTTGGCTTGCCGTGCTTCCAGCGGCACAGGGAACAACGGATTGGCCATCTGGCTCGACAGAACGCCTTCGATGCCGCCGGCAGCGGCAAGATGTCCTGCGTAAATTCCGAACTCATAATTGGGCATGAACATCGGCGCGAAGAACGGAAATCCGTTGATGTGATCCCAATGGGTATGGGTCAGCAGCAGCGTTCCTTTGCGCACGCCATCGCGCGCAAATTCTTGGCCGAGGCCACGGATGCCCGTACCTGCGTCCAGGATGATGCGCTGATCGCCGGCGAAAACCTCAAGGCAACTGGTATTGCCGCCGTACACCACGTGTTCAGGTGACGGACAAGCGATGCTGCCGCGGACGCCCCAAAATTTGACCGCTAAAGTCATCCAGCTATGCACATACGGTTGATGGCAGCTTTCGGGATACTGCCGCCAAGGATATCGTTTCCCGAAATACAACTTACGAAAACTTGTAACACCCTTGGATCACTAAGGAAAACAGCGAATATGTGCCCTAAATTATAGAAGGGGCACTTAAACTTGCGGTTGGGTCACCGCAATAGCCGCTGTTACAGCCGTCTTATTCGGCCTTCGGCGCTTCGTCAGCGTTGTTGTTGTTACGCGGCGCGGCCTTGCTTGAGCCGACATAGGCCGTGGCGCAATGTTCGGCGCAATAAGGTTTGCCGGGCGAAACGCCTTTGCCGCAGAAGCGGAAATCTTCGTGTTTCGGATCACCGATGGGCCAACGGCAGGTTTGTGCCGACAGATCGACCAACGTGAAAATCCGCGTTTCGACTTTCTTCGCGACCGGCGCTTTGACGTCCTGACGCTTGATCGGCGACGGGCGGCCCTTGAGACCTAGGCGATGCGCCTTGCCCACAACGGCGTTCTTGGAAACGCCGAGACGTTTGCCGATTTCACCCGTGGTCAAACCTTCCGACCACAGCTTTTTCAATCGTTGAATTTTTTCGTCGTTCCAGCCCACGTGAACCCCTATGGAATCCCCTGCCCCGGTCTTTCGAGGCAGCGGGAACATACTCGGCTGCCGGGGGCGTGTCCACACGCTCTGCGCCTGCGCAAACCCCAATAAACTCAGATGTCTAAAATCTTTCCATCGAGCACGAATTGGCCCTTCGGATCCTCGATTTCCAGCACCCATAGGTCGGGGTCGTACTTGCTCTGCCGCGCTAGATAGAGGTCGGCGTCTTTCTCTGTTACCGGCGCCGGTCCAGTTCCCCGTAGCCACGCCGCTGCGCCGCCCGCATCGGTTACACCCGAAAATACTTCACAGCCACCGGCCAAGCGGTTGACCTTCAAAAACAGCGCGCCAGCCTCAACATCGCCTTTGCGCGCCACGGTCGCCATGAGACCGGCGACGGCGCAACGCCGCAGCCAGGCTTGCACGCGCAGTTCGGTTTTAAGCCGATCACTGGTATGTCCGGGCACAGGATTATCGGGGTCTGATGGACCGGGCGTCATGGGCGTCGACGCTCCATAAATCGGTTAAGCCTTTGATAGGACTTTGTGTTAGTGTAGGTAATGAGGTTTGCGGCAGGGGTCTAGGGGACATTTGGCGACGACGTCGCCGGGTCCGGTCTTTGGGGCAGTTAGCATGACGAAGTCAGCGCAGCGCGGGCGGTTTCAGCCATGATGGCAATTATCGGCCTTATCGTCGTTATCGTATTGCCGTTCGGCGCCTACATCATGCACGGCGGCGAAATGGGCGTTATCTTTGATGCCCTTCCCGGCGAACTTATGACCATTGGCGGCGGCGCGGTCGGCGCCATGCTGATCGGCAATACGCCGACGACGCTGAAAGCCATCGGCGGCGCCATGAAACAGGTGTTCAGCTAAGCCATTGGAAGGAACAGGACTTCAAAGACATGCTTTGTCTTCTGTTCACGATCACCAAGATGATCAAGTCCAAGGGCATCCTGGTGATCGAAAGTCACATCGAAAAACCCGAAGAAAGCACGATTTTCCAGAAGTATCCGCGCATCATGCACGATCACTTCGCAATCGCTTTCATCTGCGACACACTGCGCATGCTGTCGATGAACCTGGACGATCCGCACCAGGTGTTCGACACCATGGAATCTCAGCTCGAAAAACATCACCACGAAAAGATGATGCCGCAGCATGCGCTGCAGAGCATGGCCGACGGCCTGCCCGCCATCGGCATCGTGGCCGCCGTGCTCGGCGTCATTCACACCATGGGTTCAGTGACCGAACCGCCTGAAGTGTTGGGCGGGATGATCGGCAGCGCCCTCGTCGGAACGTTCATGGGCGTGTTCTTGGCCTACCTCTTCGTGGGCCCCTTCGGCGTGCGTATTAAGCAGGTGTTCGACGAAGAGCATCAGTTTTATCTGATCATCCGCGACGTCCTGGTGGCTCACCTCAACGGCAACGCCCCCCAGGTTTCAGTGGAAATTGGCCGCGGGAACGTCCCGTCCATCGTGCAACCGACGTTCTTCGAACTGGAAGAAGCCCTCAACGCCACCACGGAATAAGTCCCAAGACCCTATTCCGCTAGGGCCTTAACGGACTTCACGGTTGGGACTACCTAACCGGGCATTAACCATTTAACTGCATGGTATGCGCTATACTTGTCCGTACTACGGCGGGGCATTAGTTGTGATTCGACACTATATCTGCAACTAATAAACCGTTGGTGCACTGCAACAGGCCGCCACCTTAGTCGTTGGTGACTGAGGCGTGCAGTTTTGGGGCCTACCGTGAACATGGCGTTCAATCCGGGGAAATCCTGCAATCCCATCGTGGACAGCGATATAGATTCGCTGTTCATTTTGCCGTTGCGCATCATTCCGTTCAAAACGGAATCCCTCGCCCGTTCGCGTTTGGTGAAAAACAGCCATCTCGTCGGCGTCATGGAATTGTTCGCTGAGCGCGAGACCGGCAGCGGTCAAATTGAAATCCGGGACCTGCCGCAACACTTCGCGTGGAAAGAAGGCATGGCGCATCCCGACCTCGCCATTCTCTACACACTCGCGCCCTTGCCCAGCTTCGACGTTTACAGCTTGCGCCGTTCATTGCGCGATTACGGCATCCCGGTGAACAACCACGCCGACTTGAAACTGTCGGAAGAAAAGAACAAGCAGCTCACGGGCTACATGGCGCGCTTCACGATGCCGCTGATCAAAGAAATCTACGGCGACGACAGCAAGGGCATCACGCGCTTTGAAGACATCGTGACGCTGTTCAAAGACCCGGACGTGAAGAAAGCGCTCGCGCGCTTGAAGCAGATGGCCGAAAAACTGCAGATCGGTATCGATCAGATCCCGCTGTTCCTAGAGAACTACGGCGACATCTTCATGTCGCTGTCCTACTACAACCAATGTCTCGACCGTTTGACGCCGCTGCTCGAAGCCTTCATCTATGCGATGCAGGACATGAAGAAGAGCATGCAGGTGCGTAACGATCGCAATCTGCTAGTGGAAATGGACAAGGTCGAGAAGCTGATCACCGGGTTGATCAACTTCCTCAAACGCACCTTCCAGGACTTCGGCACCATGTCCCAGGACATGTGGAACAACCTGACGGCCGCCAAGTTCGAGCAGGTCAAAGCCTATATCGAAGACACGCAGATCAAGGTCGGCAGCGTGCTGTGCGGCCTGACGGTGAAAATGAATGCGTGGGTGGTGCGCTTCCCGAACCCCAAATCCGGTGGGCCGGGCGCCAAAAGCGAATTTATCATGACGGATATGCGCCAGGGTCTGGCCGACATCGTCGCCGTGGCCCGCGGTCAGGCCTGGGCACCACCGGAAGAAGGCGGAACTCCGGCGACTTAAGCTTTACTGCGCCGCGGCGATTTCCGTCTGCGCCTGCTCGAACTCAGCCTGTAAATTCAGCCAGTCGTTTTCCGCGGTCGCGAGATTTTTCTCGATTTGACCGAGTTGCTTCTGCATGTCGAGCAGACGGTGCACGTCTTTGCCGTAAGTCTTGGGGTCGGCCATAGACTGGCGCAGCTTGGTACGTGCGGCTTCCAGCCTGGCAACGGCTTTCTCGGATTCTTGCAGGCGTTTCTTTAGTGGACCGAGCGCATTGCGCTTTTCCGCTGCGCGCTTGCGCTCGTCTTTTTTATTACCGCTGCTGTCGCGTTCATTGTCACCACGACGCTGGCTGCGTCGGTTAGCCGCGCTGCCGAGCAGATGCTCGCGGTAATCATCCATATCGCCGTCGTAGTTTTGAACGCGGCCACCTTCGACCAGCAGAAAGCGGTCCACGGTCAGCTCAATAATGTAGGGATCGTGACTGATGAGGACGACCGCACCTTCAAAGGCATTGATGGCTTCGGCCAATGCCTGACGTGAATCCATATCCAAATGGTTGGTCGGTTCGTCCAAAAGCAGAATGTGCGGCTTAGCGATGGTCATGAGCGCGAACAGAAGTCGCGCCTTCTCGCCGCCCGACAGGCTGGAGATCTTGGTGACCGCTTTCTGCTGTCCAAAGCCGAAGCGGCCAAGATGACTGCGCAGCGCGGTTTCGGAATCCTGCGGCCGGCGGCGCTGCATTTCCAGAACCGGCGTCGCGTTCATATCCAATTCTTCGGACTGATGCTGCGCGAAGTAACCCACACGCAATTTACCGGACTTCGATGATTCACCCGCGAGCGGCTCTAGCTTTCCGGCCAGCAGTTTCACAAACGTAGATTTGCCGTTGCCGTTGGCGCCCAGCAGCGCGATGCGGTCTTCAGGATCAAGGCGCAGCGACAAATTGTTGAGAACCGCTTTGCCGTCGTAGCCGATGGACACCTTGTCCATGTTGATCAAAGGCGGCGCCAGCTGTTCCGGTTCGGGGAACATCAAGCTAATGCTGCCTTCTTCATGATGCTCGGCAATAGGCTGCATCTTTTCGAGCATTTTGATGCGCGACTGCGCCTGTTTGGCTTTGCTGGCCTTGGCGCGGAAACGCGCGATGAAACTTTCCATCTCGGCGCGCTTGGCACTTTGTTTGGCGCGCTGCTTTTCGTTCTGGTCAAGGCGCATGCGCCGCGTCTCTTCAAAGCGGTCGTAGCCGCCTTTGTAGAGCGTCATCTTGCCGTTCTCGAGATGCAGGATTTCGTCGACCGAGCGGTTGAGCAGATCGCGATCGTGACTGACCAGTAGGATCGTGCCTGGATAGCCCTTCAAATAATCTTCGAGCCAAATTGTGGCTTCGAGGTCCAAATGGTTGGTGGGTTCGTCAAGCAGCAGAAGATCGGGCTGCGTGAACAACAGACCCGCCAAAGCGACGCGCATGCGCCAGCCGCCAGAGAAGTCGTTGCAAGGCTTTTGCTGCGCGACCTCATCGAACCCAAGGCCCGCCAGAATCACAGCGGCGCGTGCTTCGGCCGTGTGAGCGTCTTTATCCGCCAGCCGCGTATGAATGGCGGCGATGCGGTCCGGGTCCGTGGCGGTTTCGGCTTCAGCGAACAGATCGACCAGTTCACGGTCGGCGCCCATAACGGTGTTGATCAGGCTTTTGGGACCGTGCGGCGCTTCCTGGCTGGTGATGCCGATGCTCCAGCGCTTGGGCAAGTCGATCTCGCCCTCGGACGGCGACAGCGCTCCGGTGATCAATTTTAAAAGTGTGGTCTTACCTGTGCCGTTGCGTCCCACCAAGCCAACGCGATGGCCGGCATTGATGGCGACGTTGGCGCCTTCAAAAAGGACGCGGGCGCCGATACGGTAGGTGAGGTTTGAGATGTTCAACATTGCGCGGGGGTTTAATCATTTCCCGGCGGCTTTGCCAACCATTCCCTGAGAATCGAGCCACGATAGAGCCCCCTGCCCGGCCCGCCGCCCGCTGGCGAAACACGCCGTAAGAAGGTAGCCGCCCGTGGGCGCTTCCCAATCGAGCATTTCCCCGGCGCAAAACACGCCCGGCAACGCTTGTGTCATGAGATTGTCATTTAGGCCCTCGAACTTCACGCCGCCGGCGGTGCTAATGGCCTCGGCCAGCGGACGCGCCGCGCGAAGCTTTAAAGGCAGCGCTTTGATGGTCGCAGCGAGATGGGCCGGATTATCGAAGTCCGCGGGCGTCAGTACCTCGCGCAATAGCCCAGCCTTCACACCGTCAATCCCGGCATATTTGCGCAAGTAGTTCGAGAGAGAATTTTTGCCGCGCGGACGCGAAAGGTCCTGCAGCAATTCCTTCGTGTCCTTCGCCGGGAGAAGGTCGACGCTGAGCGTGGCCGCGCCTTTGAGCGCAATCATGTCGCGCGCCGCGGCTGAAAGTCCGTAAATCAACCCGCCTTCGATGCCGGTTTCGGTGATCATGAACTCACCTTTACGGCCGCGAGATGATTCGGATGAGTCCGCGAGGGTCGCCACGACAGATTTCACGGGCGTTCCGGCGAACTTCGTTTTGAAGTAATCGCTCCAGCCCACGTCGAACCCGCAGTTAGACGGCAGCAGCGGCGCAAGCGGTACGCTGCGTGCGGCCAAGGCTTGCATCCAAGCGCCGTCAGAACCCAATTGCGGCCAGCTTCCGCCGCCTAGGGCTAAGACCACGGCGTCGGCTTGAACCGTCAGCGGGCCTAAGGGCGTGGTGAAACGCAGCCCGCCCTCGGACTCAAAGCCTTCCCACTTATGGCGCATATGAAGTGTAAGACCGGCCTGACGCAGACGGCGCAGCCACGCGCGCAACAAGGGCGCGGCCTTCATTTCGGTTGGAAACACGCGGCCCGAGGAACCGACAAAAGTCTCAATGCCCAATGCATGAACCCAGGCGCGCAACGCATCACTGCCGAAGTCGGCCAGCAACGGTTCAATGGGCCCGCGATGTTGGCCATACCGCGCTATGAATTTGTCTGACGGCTCGGAATGGGTGAAGTTGAGCCCGCCCCGCCCAGCCATGAGAAACTTGCGCCCGACGCTGGGCATGGCGTCAAATAGGTCAACCTTAGCCCCACCAGCTAGCAGGACCTCGGCGGCCATAAGCCCTGCGGGGCCAGCGCCGATAACCGCGACCTTGGCGGCAATATTGTTATGTTGCATTGCGGTATAAATCTTCACATAATTATCGCGTAGAGCTCGGCCGCATGTTAGCCCTATTACACCTAGGGGTTTAGTTCTCCGGAATTACGATTAGACCGCGAGCATCAACAAGGCAGTGTTGCGTATGGTACCGACTGCGCGTGATCCGCAAAGTATCGTTTGGATCGCAAGTTACCCGCGGTCAGGTAATACATTTGTTCGCCTCCTGCTGGCGAATTATTTCGTCGCCCGCTTTGCCCCGATGAGCCTTCACTCCGTCATGGATTTCACCTTTGGCGAGGGCGTCGAGTTCTTATGGCATCAGGTGACACAACTGAAGGCCTCTGAACGCAGCGAGCGTACGCAGTGGCTGGCGCGCGGTGCCTACATGGACCGCCTTCGCAACACGACGCCGCCCACACCCTTTCGCTTTGTCAAAACGCATACGGTCAATTGTACGCGCTGGTCCTCGCCGGCGTTCGATTTTCGGCCGGCGGACCGCGTCATCTATGTGGCGCGTAACCCGTTAGATGTTGCTGTCAGCCTTGCGTCCTTCTTCGGCTGGCCCATGGACAAGACCATTTCCCACATGCTGAGTCCGTACGCGTCGGTGCAGAATGAAGTGACCGGGACATGGAACCTGCATGTGCATTCCTGGCTGCAGATGACCGGAGCGCCGTTGCTGTTCGTGAATTATAACGACCTGGTCGCCGATACAGCCGGACAATTGGTGCGCATTCTGAAGTTTCTCGGCGGCAAACCCAATCTCGATCACGTCGCCAACATCGTGAACTGGACGCGCTTTGAAAAGTTACAAGAGCAGGAAAATACGATTGGATTTCCTGAAGCGCCGAAAGCCCGGAAATTTTTCCGCGCGGGACGTGCGGATCAATGGAAAGATAATTTAACGCCTGAACAAGTCACTTATGTGATTAATGCGTGCTCCGCCGGCATGGACCTCATCGGCGCGCCGCGCTTGAGCGAAAAACAATACGCTCATAGCTATTAGGAATAGGCCTTAACCATGTCGAGCGTCGATTCAACGCCGATACGGTCGACTTTTTCTGCCAGCCACTTATCGGTGGTCGAAACACCCAGCTCGTAAAGATAGCTCAGGAACTTCCAATCGGCGTTGGACTTCGACGCAGCGCCTAATTGGCTCATCTCTTCTTCCGCCACGATCATATGAAAGTTGACGCGGTGAAACGGCGTGTCCTGCAGCTTGCCTTCTTCGATGAGCTTCGAGATCGTATAGATGCCGCTCATCTCGCGTGCGAGTGTTGAATTGAAACTGACTTCGTTGACACGGTTGAGAATCTCGCGCGCTGATGTCGGCACATCGGGTCGGTTCATGGGATTGATCTGAACGATCAGCACGTCTTTGCTGACGCAATCATGAATCAGCGGCGAGATCGCGGGGTTGGCCAGATAGCCGCCGTCCCAATACTGCTCACCGTCAATCTCCACCGCCTTGAACACCATGGGCAAGCAGGCCGAGGCGAGCAGCGCTTCGGCGCACATTTCTTCCGTGCGGAACACCTTCAGCTTGCAGGTGCGCACATTGGTGGCCGAGACGAACAGCTTGATGTCCTTGCGCTTACGTAGCGCATCGAAGTCGATCATTTCCGACAGAATGTCGCGCAGTGGGTTGAGATCCAGCGGGTTCGCCTGATAGGGCGAGAACATGCGTGTCCATAAGTCGGCCATCATGAAGGCCGGGTGATCATCGACGTTCCATTGGTTTTGTCCGCCAGATGCTCCCGGCATGAACCATGGCATAACGCCCGAGGTCATCAACGCGCGTTCGCTGATCTGTTTCCAAAACGTATGCAGACTATCGATAGCCCCTTGCCGGCCGCCTTTGATGAAACCATCGGTGAAGACTACGGCGTTCATGGCGCCGGCGCTGGTGCCGCTCATCCCGTCGATGAAGATGCGCCCGTCGCGCATCAGGCGGTCGAGAACGCCCCAGGTGAATGCGCCATGCGAACCGCCGCCCTGAAGAGCAAGGTTGATGCGCCGGCGGTCCTTTTTGTGGACCGGTTTTTGGGCTTGGCTCACGAAGCGGCCTCATTTCAGTGAAAGAAAGGCGCGTTAGCCTAGGCAGAGAAGGTTAAGGACCTGCTTAAAGTTGCACCCTTTGTTGCCGGTTCGTTAGCGGTGAGTTAAAATTACCAACCATTTTGGGAGGTTGTTATGCGGGTTGCAGCGCTGGTTTTGTTTGTCGCGACGATGTGTTTGGGATCGGCTGGCCCGATGGCGGCTGCACCCAAGTTCAAGGAAGAGCATCCCGGCAACGTGGCTTTGATCGAAGATTCCGAAGGTTTCACGTATCGCCATGCGACGTCGGGCTTCCGCCTTTATGTGTCGGACCGTGATGCGCCCAATAAATCGGTCTGCGTCGGCGGTTGCGCCTCGGCTTGGGTCCCTTTGCAAGTCAGCAATGCCGACACCAAAACGGTCGGCGAATGGGCCATCTTCACGCGCGACGACGGCAAGCGGCAGTGGTCCTATAAAGGCCGTCCGGTCTACACCCTCTTTCACGATTCCGCGGAACGGCCTATCGGCAACGGCGTCGAAGGCAAGTGGCACTACCTAGAGCCGTAGTCGCAAGCTTCAGCGCACCTGAACTGCAATTTAAGCGTAAGGTTCATCACATTCACGTAATCCCCCTGGCGTGTCTCCCCTTTCTCTGGAAGACTTACTTTGTTGTTTTCGGGGGGAAATACGATGAACTACCGTGCGATTGTGCTCGGCCTTGCGCTGAGCCAAGGGACAGCGTTGCAGGTTTGGGCCGCAGAGACCGCGCCGACGCCAGCAGCACAAGATTCAAACATGGTCAGTTATGGCCAGGAATTCTTTTCTAAATATGACGTCACCACGGCCGAGGACATCCTGCGCCGCATCCCCGGTGTCGCCGCCATTCTGGACAGCGTAGCAAGCCAGCAGCAAGAGCGCGGCTTCGGTTCTGGCGGCGATCAGATCCTGATCGACGGGAAGCGCATGGCCGGCAAGAATCAGATTCTGGCGACGCTGCGCCGCCTTCAAATCGAAAACATCTCCAGCATTCAGCTGATCCGTGGCACGTCGGCCGAGCTTGACGTTCAAAGCCAGGGCCTCCTCGTCAACATCCTGTTGAAGGAAGGTGCTGGCACCGGTGCCGGTTCATGGCAGCTCGATACGCGTTTCAATAACAAAGGATATCTCCAGCCCGACGGCCTGGTGAACTATTCCGACAGCTGGGGCCGCCTGGACTACATCATCGGCCTGGAACGCAATCTGCTGCCGCCACGAAATCTGGTTGGGAATGATTGGCACGACCGCACACGCTACGAAGTTTATTACTTCCCGAGCGGCGCGGTGCAAGAACTGCGCCCACAGGTGATCAACCGCGAACACGACAAATTCATTTTAACCGCCAACCTGACCTACAACGTTGAGAATGGCGACCGCGCACGCTTCAACGTTTTGCTGGAACCCCGTCAGCCGATTGAAAGTGACGTCACGGCCCTTACGCGCTTCAACAGTTCCGGGACGCAGACCCTCACCGCCACCGACGTGCATAAGCGTACGAGCGGATGGGTCAATCGCTGGGAGCTGGGTGGCGACTACGAAGCCATCATTGGGCCGGGCACACTCAGCACGCTTTACATTTTCAACTATGTCGACAACCCGACGAACGAGT
Organism: Fidelibacterota bacterium; assembly: GCA_947476895.1. GTDB lineage: Bacteria > Pseudomonadota > Alphaproteobacteria > Rhodospirillales > Rhodospirillaceae > SHVO01. The sequence goes on from CANJRX010000012.1 coordinate 24,381, forward strand.
ACCGCAATCGGATCATCGGCACGACCTTGAACGAAATCAGCCGGCAGCTGACCAATCAGCTGACCACCGAAGGCATTTTGCGCAGTTCATACACCTGGCCGCTCGCCGCCAAGCAGACCCTTGAGGTCGGTGCCGAAGGTGCGCGCAACACCCTCACCCAAGACCTGCGTGTGTTCTTCGATTTGGACGCCAACGGCCGCGTCGAGGAAATTCCGATTCCGACGGCACACGCTTTTGTGCAGGAGCTGCGCGGCGAGGCCTTCGTCGATCACAACTGGAAAATCCTCAGCAATCTTTCCCTCGAAAGCACGTTGAACTTTGAGTATTCGCAGATCACGAATAACTATCCGTTCAGCCCCACGGCGACCTACAAGTTCCTGAAGCCGCGCGCAGACATGCGCTACGACCTGTCCACCTCCGACCAGGTGCGCTTAAAGGTCGAGCGTACGGTCAGCCAGCTGCAGTTCAACAACTTCGTGCCGACTTTTGACGTGGTCGATAACGAAATCGACGCGGGTAACCCTGCGCTCGCGCCCGAAAAAACCTGGGTCTATGAAGCGGCCTATCAGCATCGCCTGCCTAACCGCCAGGGCGTGCTGGACGCGCGTGTCTTCTATAAGGACGTCAGCGATCATATCGACAAGTTCGTGATCCGCCGTGAAGCCAATGGCGATCCAGTGTCGGCCACCGGCAACATCGGTAAAGCCAAAGTCTATGGCGGCGAAGCTAAAGTCGGCGTCAAGCTGGGCTTTCTGGGGTTCCCGGACATGGGCATTGATGTGCGCTACCTGCACCAGTGGAGCGAAGCCACCGACCCCTTCACCGGCCGCAAACGTCATGCGCAGAATCTGTGGACCGATGAACTGGATGCCAGCTTCCGCCACGACGTAACCGCCTGGGGCTTCTCCTACGGCACGACTTTCAAAATGAGTGAAGGCCAGCAGGTATTTAGCGATGCACGCGTGCTGCGCACGTTCGAGCGCGGGCCGCGTTTGGAAGCCTTCATGGAGAAGTCCCTGCCCTACAAGCTGACTTTACGTGTGGAAGGCTACGGCCTGATGCCGCACCATAACCGCGAATACCAACAGCGCATTCTCTACGTGAACGACGCCGGCAACGGCATCATCTCGCGCACCGAGCGCTTCACGGAAATTAGGGATCGGCGCTTTGTGGTCAGCTTGCGCGGGCGCTTCTAACGCGTAGCGATTGCCACGGCGGCCCCGGCCATAATCGTCGCTGAACCTTTATTCACACGCTTGAGCGCACGTTCAGAGCGCAGCACACGCCGGGCGCGGTCGGCGAGCACTGCCCACCCCACAAGCACGGGCGTATTGATGCAGGCGGCCACCGCAACCAGCTCCAGGTAAGCCTGGAACGTCAGCGCGTTCAAATCGACCGCCAAGGGCATGATCGAAACGAAGAACGTAATGGCTTTGGGATTGCCCAAGGTCAGCGACAAGCTGGAGAGGAAGGAGCTGAGCGGCCGTTCGCGTACAGCGTCGGGCTTGAACTCCAGGCTTAAGACCGGTGCATGCCAGATCTTCCACGCCATCCACAGCAGATAGGCAGCGCCCGCGATACGTACGACGGCAAATGCCGTTTCAAAGGTCTGCGCGATAAACGCCAGCCCCGAAACCGCAACCGTCATAAGAATGAAATCACCCAGGACAAAGCCGGCAATGAACCAGGGCAAACCGACAAGGCCTCGCCCTAAAGCCCGAGAAACCACCAGCGCAATACCAGGGCCCGGCGTGGCCACCGCGACGAAATAGATACTTGCGAAGAGAAGCAGATTAGACGCGGTCACCCCGCCTCCTTATCAGAAATCAGCCGCAGCTCTGAAACCATAGGTTCGCACGCCCGACGGCGCGAAGCGGCCAGAGTTGCCGTCAACGGTCCAATAAAACTTGTTGGCGACGTTGTTGACGGTAGCCCGAATGTTCGCTTTGGAGCCATAGAAGTCAAAGTTATAGCGGAACCCTACATTCAAGTTAACGTAGGTCGGGACGCTAAACGTGTTGAGGCGGTTTGCGGGCTGCGCACTCTCGGAATCAACCTGCATCTCCAGCACAAAGCCTTTCCAAGACGGCGCGCCGTACTGCACGTTCAACTTCAACAACCGCGGTGTGGTGCCGGGTGGCCGGTTGCCGATCGTGCCCGTATCCACCGGCAAGCCCGAGATACGCGCTTTCAGAAACACAGCGCCGCCGACGACCGTCATGCCAGTCAACGGTTTACCGGTCAGCGAAAGTTCGATGCCGCGGTGGCTCAAATCTCCGACGTCTTCGTAAAAATTTACGAGGTTGCGGTCGAAGTACGGTTTTTTGACTTCAAAGACGCCGGCCACCAACGTGAGACCGGGCATGAGGGTGTAACGCACACCGGCATCTACTTGCGAAGTCAGAGCCGCAGGCAACGGCGCGCCGCCGTTGGCAGCGTTATCCGGCGCGGTCCCAAACTCTTCCATGCCCTTCGTATAACTGCCATAGGCCACCAAACTGCGCGAAATGTTGTAGGCGACAGTGGCGTTGTAAAGCCACGGCTGGCTCTTCGTTGACGTCGGCGCGACATTGATCTTGCCGAATTCGCGGCTATAGAAGCTTTTCTGCAGGCCAACGCTCATTTCGCCTTTGCTGGACCATTGCAGCGCGTACGACACGCCCGGCGTCACCTGATGAACGACGTCCTTGTCGCGCACGCCAAGCACGTAGGCGGGCTCTGTGATTTCCCTAAAGACACCGATTTGTCCCTGTCCGAGATTGACCGTCTGGCCGCCGCCGAACAACCGTTTGGTATCGCGCGCGCGTGTCGCGATGTGAATGGTGTGACGGAAACTGCCAGTGGTGTACACGCCGGATGCGCGCACTTCTCCTGAAATGGAGAAGGAATCATGCAGTGGATATTTCTGAATTTGGATATCGCCCACGCCATTGGGCTGGACGTTGCGGTAGTTGACGACGTAGTTTCTGGCGCGCTCAACGTCCGAGCCGAAGATCGCGCCTTGCAAACGCCAATTATCCCACGGCGTGCCGCGCACAATCAGCCCGTAGTTGGCGTCGTCGGTGGCGCGGTCGGCCCAATCCTGACCGAAGAAAACATCGCGATCAAATTTAGGCGGCAGATACGCTCCCGCTGTGTAGATCGACGGCGTGACTTCTTCATCTTCCGCGCGCTGATAAAACATGAACGGCACGACTTCCAAATCGTCGTTGGGCCGCCAGCTCACAACAGAGGCGACATTCCATCTCTGGCCGTGTGATCCGCCTTGCGCGATGGTCTGATACCAGGTGCTTGCGTTATTGATCGCCAGCTTATCCGACAACGCATACTTGACGTCGACGGAGTTGGTGTTGAGGCCGATGGGCGTGCGGAACTCTTTCGCCACAGTCCACGTGTATTTGCCGTCCGGAATATTGAGGGCGATATCGGCAATGCCGGTCGGCGCGGGAAACGGATAAGACTGCGCCGAAAGGCCCACGCGCATCGTCGTACTGCGCGCAATGGCGCGGCCGGTAAAGGCCTGTTGGTCGAAGTATAAACCTTCGAAGCGAACGTTGCCTGCCGCCTGCGGACTGAACCCGCGTGCGCTCGTTGAACTGTAAAGACCGATGTTGTCGCTGCCGACTTTGGTGCCGAAGGCGTCCGCCGCCGCGACGACGGCATTTTCATCGGCTTGTGCCCAGGCGTTCGTGGAAACGATACTACCAATAAGGCTGAAGCCCGCTAAAGCGGTCCAGCGCATCCCCCTCTTTTGCACTCTCGTCTCCCGTTTACCGCTTCTAAGGTTCTAAGGTTCTAAGTCCGCCGCAAGTCTAAAGCCAAAACTCCTGGCGGGTGTGGCGGCAAAGCGCCCCGAGTTGCCATCCACCGTCCAAGCGAATTTATTGGTCACGTTATTCATGTTCACGCGCAAATTGGCCTTGGCCTTGCCGACCGTGAAGTTCCAGCGAATGCCCGCCGACAACAACGTCAGTGTCGGCACATGCAAGGTACTGAGTTGATTCGCGCTTTGAGAACTTTCGGAATTTATTCCGGCCTCGATGGCAAAGCCTTTCCACGAAGGCAAGCCGTACTGAACATCGACACGGATAAACCGCGGCGAAATACCGGGGGGCCGCGCAGCGATGAGCCCTTGATCCACCGGCAAACCCGAGACGCGCGCCTTCAAGAACATCATACCGGCGACAACATTCAGGCCCGTAAAAGGCCTACCGGCGAGTGATAGTTCGAGGCCTTTGTGACTGAGCTGCCCAACGGACTGATAAACGTTGAGAAGGTTACGGTCGAAATAGGGTTTCGTGATTTCAAAGACACCGGCCGAGAAGTTGAGGCCCGGCATGATCGAATAATAGAGGCCTGCATCCACCTGTTTAGTTACGTCCGCGGGAAGCGGCTCACCCGCGTTGGCGGCGCTGTCGGGCGCCGTGCCGAACTCTTCGATGCCGCGCGTATAGCTGGCATAGAACACCAAATCCTTTGTGGCGTTAACGGCCACGCTTCCATTGTAAAGCCATGGCTGACTTTTTGAGGTCACCGGACCGACATTCTCTTTGCCGAACTCGTGGCTATAAAAGCTCTTCTGCAGACCAACGCTGAATTCGCCAACACTCGCCCACTGGCCGGCGTAGGACACACCGGGTGTGTATTGGTGCACCACGTCCTTGTCGCGCACGCGCAAAACATAATTGGGCTTGGCGACTTCGTTATAAACGCCGATGGGCGATGGGCCAAAGTTGACGGTATGGCCGCCGCCGAAAATGCGCGTGGTCTCACGCCCGCGTGTCGCGATGTGAATGGTGTGACGGAATTTCCCGGTGGTATAGATTCCAGATGCCCGCACCTCGCCCGACAACGAGAATGAATCGTGCAGCGGATATTTTTGGATAGACAGATCGCCTACGCCGGAAGGCTGGATCTTCCGGTAATTGACGACATAGTTGCTGGCGCGTTCCTGGTCCGAGCCGAAGATGCCGGCTTGAAGACGCCAATGTTCCATCGGATTGCCGCGCGCGATGAGGCCATAAGTGGCTTCGTCCATGGCGCGGTCGGCCCATTCTTGGCCGAAGAACGTGCCGCGGTCGTAGCGCGGCGGCAGGTAATTTCCGCCCGAGTACATCGAAGGCGTAACTTCTTCCTCTTCAGCGCGCTGATAGAAAAAGAACGGAATGACCTCGAGACTATCGCCAGGCTGCCACCGCAGGAACGAAGCGGTGTTGAATCTTTGTCCGTGCGCGCCGGCTTCGGAGCGGGCCTGATAAGCCGAAGCCGCCGCCGTCATCGACAGGGTTTCGCTTAAGGGAATGGTCAGGTGTCCGTAGGTGTTGGTCAAACCCGTGGGACGGCGAAATTCCTGCGCGACGCTGATAATGAATTTATTTTCCGGGAGTGCCAGCGCGATGTCAGCGATGCCGGTCGGCGCCGGGAACGGATACGACTGCGCCGAAAGTCCCACGCGCATGCTGGTGCTTTTAGCCATGGCGCGGCCCGCGAAGCTTTTCTGATCGTAATAAAGCCCTTCGAGGCGCACATTGCCGGCCTGCATCGGGTTGAACCCACGCGCGCTGGTAGGGCCATAAAGCCCTACGGTCTCGCTGCCGACTTTGGTGCCAAAGGCGTCCTGCGCCGATTTGACGGCGTTTTCGTCGGCCTGTTGCGCGAAAGCGATGCCCGACATGGCAATGCTGCTGATTAGACCAAAACCCGCCAAGGCGGCCCAGCGCATCCTCCGCTTTTCCAATCTCTCCCCCTCTATGATCGGATAAGCGGTCAGTTTGAATACAGCTTCGTGTAATAGCAACAGCCATGTAACAGCGGGCGCTATTTCTTAAGAAAGTGAGGAGGTTAGGCCTAAGTGGACGAAGCGGCCTAGGGAACAGCCCGGAATTCGCAATGGGTGCTCATATCCGCCTGGACGCCCGCAGCCACGTTATCATCGTAGTGACCTAGGGTGATGAGGCTCGCCCCCACTACATTCAAGACGACATGGTATTGCGACGCGCTGGGCGTAAAGCCCATATCACTTTGAATTTGCGCCATCGAAACAATGGAGGCGCCAGCGGCAGGGACCATCGGCGAGGTCCAGCGGCCAATTGTCGCGCCCGTCGCGGCGTCCGTGACGTCCACTTGCACCGAAGCTGCAACGCTGTCCCCGTTCGAGAGCACTATGCGGCTCACGATACCGGGGATATTCGTGGTGTGCATATTGGCCGCAAACGTGCCGCTGACACTCGCCGCGGTCGTCCCATTGGCCGACGAACGGCAGTTCGAGAAATTCGAGAGAACTCCAAGCGTGGAGTCATAGATCACATGCTGGGCGAAGCCGTTGAAGTTGGCTTTCACATCCAGCTGCGCGAACGCTCCGCTGCGGTTGGGGATCGTTACGCCCGCATCAACTTCAATGGTGCTCATGGCAAATTGCGGTGACGTATGGGCCGCGACCTCGCGATTGAACGTTCCAAGCACCACGCCTTTGTCGTCGCGCACAACCACTTGCAATTGGCCGGTCGCGTTATTGGGATTATAGACACGCAGGAACGATGAGGCAGTGCGCGCACCCGAAAAAATCACTGGCGTGATGGATGTCACCGGCGCATTGCCCAGATCGACGCTGTCCTTGCCATAGACAAGTTCGCGCACGCCCTTGGACTTCGTCCAAGTTACGCCGCCGTCAATGCTGCGATAAACGTAGTAACCCTTGGCCGCCGCCCAAACGACATTGCCGTTCGAAGGTGCAATCTCAATGTCCGTGACGTATTGATCGTTTGCAAGCGTGGTGTCGTTATAGATTTGTTGCGACGTCGCAAAGCCGTCGCTGGTTTTGTAAATCGTGCCGCCACCCCCCGTATAATAGACCTGTTGGCTATCGGTGGGGTGAACACGCGTCACGCCAAAGAAGATTTGCGGGCCGATAGCCGCCCACGTGTTGCCGCCATCGACGGATTTATGAACGCGGTGACCGCTGGCGACGTTGGCATAGATGATATTCGGATCGCCTTTGAATGCATCAAACCCCGAAACGGTTTCGCCCGCGGGGTTCGAAATCTGCCAGCTCGCGCCGCCGTTGGTACTCCGCACGAAGCCGTAAGCCGTCGGCGCCTCGCCTTTATGAACCTGCCCCGCGAGATAGATCGTGCGCTGGTCCGCACCACGCAAAACGGCATCGATGAAAATATTTGTCTCCACGCCCGCCGGTAAAGTCAGCGGCGACCAGCTGTCGCCGCCGTTGGTGCTGACATAGACGCCGCCGTTGATGAAGGGACCCGGCGACACCGGATAGGTCGCTGCCAATCCGCCGACCACCGCATAAAGCCGGCCTGCCGCCGTGCTATCGACCAGCACATAGGTGACATAGGTGCTGGGAAGTCCTTGGTTCTTCTGAACCCAGGTTGCACCACCGTCGACGCTTTTATAAACGCCCCCGGATGCGCTGGGATAGGTGATCGGCGATGCGGGACCCGGCCCATTGATGGCGGCGGCATAAAGCGTTTGCGGGTGCGCAGGGTCAACCGCGATATCGAAAATCTGCGAATAAAAGGTATGGGCGATGGTGCACTTAAGACCGGTGCGCAAACGCGTCCAGCTCTGGCCGCCATCGGTGGTTTTGAACATGCCGTTAGCTTCGGTCCCGACATAGGCGATGTCGGGATTGCTCGGATCGACCGCCAAAGAATGGAACGGCGTATCCTGATTGTTGCCCGGCTCGCCCTTCAGACCGCCGTTGATGGGTGCCAGGCAATCGTTTGTTTCGGCGGCCATAGCAGAAAGGTTCGCGGACAAAGCCACGGCCATTAGGCCGAACCGTATGAAACCAGCGAAAAAGCGCACTAAAGTCCCCCGTGCCCCTGCGCCTTATTATACGGCAAAAGGACGAGATCGGATCAGGGGTATATTTGGCGGTTTTCGGCCTAAGCCACGCTATTCAGCGAAGGTATCGCACTGTGCGGCGTCACCGGACTCATAGCCGCGCTTCAACCACTCCACGCGCTGTGCGGACGTGCCGTGGGTGAACCGCTCGGGCGTGACTCTCCCCGTAGACTGCTTCTGCAAAGTATCATCACCGATCGCGTTGGCGGTTTTCATGCCCTCTTCCAGATCGCCGTTATCCATCGCAACCCGGCCACCTGAAACCGCCGAAGCATTCGCAGCCCACACACCGGCATAACAATCGGCCTGCAGTTCCAAGGCTACGGAGTACTTATTAGCCTCGGCCTGATTGCGCGCACCCTGTTGCGCCTCTTGAACCTTGCGCGAGGTGCCCGTGAGTGTCTGCACATGGTGGCCGAACTCATGGGCAATCACATAGGCGCGGGCAAAGTCAGCGCCCGAGGCACCGAGCTTGGTTTCCATCTCACGCCAAAAGCTGAGATCGAGATAAACCGACGCATCATTCGGGCAATAAAACGGACCCATCGCGGATTGACCAAGGCCACATCCGGTCTGCGTGCCCTGCTCGTAGAGCACGACCTTGGGGGCCTGATATCCTTTAACCTTGGTCGCCCAAACATCATTGACGTTGGCGCTGACGATATCGACAAACTGCCCGGCCTGATCACCCGGCGTGCCGACTTTGCCCTGCTCCTGCGCCCCGCGTCCATCGAACTGTGAGACGACTTGCTGGGTAACAAACGGATCAATACCGAAGAAAAAGTAGCCTACTAGCGCCAGAGCAAGCGTTCCAAGCCCGCCACCGGCGATGCCGACCCCGCCCATGCCGCGTCGATCCTCAACTCCGCCGCCTTGACGTCCACTTTCCCAGCGCATGTGCGTTCCTTTTTTGGCTTATGAGTTACAACGCCGCCGCGAAACCAAGGTTCCTGCCATGTTATCAGAGCCCATACGGGCCGGCTGCGACAATCAAGCGTCGAAAACCGGGGCCTTTTTTATGGTCGGGGGCCTATCCCTCGACTAACATCCGGCTTGGATCATTCAGGCGCCATTTTCTATGACGACGACGCAAGCTCACGCCCAAGCCAAATTTCTGGAAGGATGGGCGCATCACCAGAAGGGCCGCGTGCGCGAGGCCTGGGCGATTTATCAAGACGTCCTCAAAATTGATCCCGATCACTTCCCCGCTCTGCACATGGCCGGCATTATCGCCGCCCAGGCGCAGCAGCTGGATGTGGCGGTCGATCTTTTTGGCCGTGCCGTCGAGGCCGACCCCAATAACGCCGACGCTCACTTCAATCGCGGCAACGCGCTGAAGGAGTCCAAGCAGCCTGCCGCTGCGATCGCCAGCTTCGATCGCGCCATCAAACTGCGGCCGAATTTCGCCGAAGCGCACAACAATCGGGGTAACACTCTTAAAGACCTGAAGGACTACCAAGCCGCTGTCGACAGTTACGACAGGGCCATCGCGCTCAAGCCCGACTATATCCACGCCCATTACAATCGCGCACGCGCGCTCACATTAATGAAGCGCTTTCCGGCTGCGCTTGAGGGTTTTGAAAGAGCGACCCGTCTAAACGCATCCTTTGCAGAGCCTTTGCACGGCAGTGGGCAAGTTCTGGCCGAGATGCGGCAGTTCCAATCCGCCATCGATCACTTCGATAAAGCGATCCGCCTGAAGCCCGGGTACGCCGAGGCTTATAACAGCCGCGCTGCCGCCTTGATGGAACTGAAGCAATACGATGCAGCCCTGGTCACGCTTGATCAGGCCATCACTCAACAAAGCGACCTTGTCGAGGCAATCGTCAATCGCGGTAACGTGCGGGCAGAGTTGAAGCGGCACGCGGAGGCCATCGCGGACTATGACCGCGCCCTCGCCCTTGATCCTATGCAGGTCAGCCTTCATGGCGCACGACTTCACGCCAAAATGAATATTTGCGATTGGCGAGATCATGACCGTGACACCGCTGCGGTGTTGGAAAGAATAGCGCGCGGTGAAAAGGCGGCCGCGCCCTTTCAGTGCCTGACGTTCACGGATTCACCTGACGTCCAGCGCAGAGCCGCAGAAGTGTGGGCTGCCGACATCCCCCGCACACCTACGCCGCTTCCGAAACGCGCGCGCGGTGAGAAAATCCGCATCGGCTACTTCTCGATGGATTTCCGCCAGCATCCGGTTGCCGTGTTGGTGGCGGGACTTATTGAAAACCACGACCGCAGCAAGTTTGAGATTTACGGATTTTCCTACGGTCCCGACACCCAGGATGCCATGCGCAAGCGATTGGAAGGCGCTTTCGATAGGTTTATCGACGTGCGCGATAAATCAGATTTCGCGGTCGCCGCTCTTGCCCGGGAAATGGAGATCGATATCGCTGTAGACTTGGGCGGCTTTACCAATGCGGCTCGCACCGGCATCTTTGCGCAGCAAGCAACACCCATTCAGGTCAATTATCTCGGCTACCCCGGAACGATGGGTGCGCCGTATTACGATTACATCGTCGCTGATCGCACTGTTGTACCCGAAGATGTAAAGCAGTATTACGCCGAGAAAATCGCCTATCTGCCCCATTGCTATCAGCCAAACGACGATTCACGTATCATCGGTGATCAGGTGTTTTCGCGTGGGGATCTTGGCCTGCCGCCCGGCGCGTTTGTGTTTTGCTGCTTCAATAACAACTTCAAAATCACACCGCAGATTTTCGATGTCTGGATGCGCATTTTAAAGCGCGTTGAGAATAGTGTGCTGTGGCTGCTGGAAGACAATCCCACCGCCGCCGCCAATCTGCGCAAGGAAGCTGAACAGCGCGGCATCGCGCCGGAACGTCTCGTGTTTGCAGGCCGCGCACCGCAAGGCGAACACCTGGCCCGCCACAGCGCTGCCGACTTGTTTTTAGATACCCTGCCCTATAACGCCCACACCAGCGCGAGCGACGCGCTGTGGGCCGGCTTGCCGCTACTCGCTTGCATGGGCACGTCTTTCGCGAGCCGCGTGGCCGCAAGCATCCTAAAAGCTGTGGAGCTGCCAGAACTCGTTACTGATAATTTGGCCGATTACGAAGTCCGCGCGGTCGCCTTGGCGACAGAACCCGGCCTGCTGAATGAAGTGAAACAGCGGCTTCTCGCGAACCGCCTTACTGCGCCACTCTTCAATACTGGCTTATATGCCAGAGCGATCGAGGACGCCTATACGCGCATGCTAGCGCGTCTTCACGCCGGCCAACCACCCGAAGATATTTAGGCGCGGTGATACCGCGCTGCAATCTACCGTCAGCCCCAATCCGCTCTAGGTAGATTCCGAACCCACACCCGACACAACCTTAAGGGCGCACGAGCATTGTGCACGAGTAGCGTTGTGAGCCAGGCCGGTGCCAGGGCACAGCCAAAACTCTTAGCCAAAACAATTTGGTTAAAAACACCTTGGAGAGTCCCCCATGACTCGATTTGCAATGAATCGCTTTTCAAACATTCTATTGGCTACGACTGCCCTCGCCGCCGTGAGCGCCTGTTCGAGCAACGATGCGCCCAAGACAGTCGATACTCCCGTTGTGGTTACGCCGCCCGTCGTCGTCACGCCGGCTGGATCCGAGCTTACGCTGGCTAACACGGCGGCCGGTACGTCACTCGCCGTAACCGCGCGCCAGGGCCTTGAAGCCTTCAATTTTACGAATGGTGCAGCTGCAGCATCGGAATCAGCCGCACCCGCCGGTTCGTTTCAGACCAATCCGACAGCGTCCTACGTAAAGACCGCAACCGGCTTTAACCTCACGCTGCCGAGCGGCAGAACTGCCAACATTGTCACCACCGCAGGCTCCGCACAGACCACGACGGGTCCGCAGTCCTTTCCTATCGGTTCGGGCGCCACCCAAACTTCGCAGCGGTTCCAGACGACGGTCAATGGCGGCACCAATCAGGTCAACGTCTCTGTGACCAATGCCACAAACTCAAATCTGCAGAATGCGACCTACGGAACCTGGGTTGAGTCTGCTTCACTCAACTCTCCAATCTCGGCTGGCACCTTCGCAACGGGTGTTGTTTCGACATCCGTGCCGACCACCGGCACCGCCACCTATAGCGGACAGCTGACCGGCTTTGCGACGACGCCCGCCATTGGCGTCACCATCACCGGCGGCGCGGTTGCGCTGAATGCTAACTTTGCTGCCAACACGATCAGCGGCGCAGTCACCAACATCACGACCCAACGCGGCGGTGTGACCCCGCAGCTCGGGACGATGAACAGTGTCAACCTCACCAGCGGCACCATCTCTGGTTCGACCTTCTCAGGAACTGCCGCTGCGGCTGCGACGGCCGGAACGATGGCCAATGTTACGGGTTCGACAGGCGTCTTCGGCGGCAAGTTCTACGGCCCATCGGCCGCAGAAGCTGCGGGTAGCTTGACCTTGACCGGAGGCGGCAACACCGTCGTCGGCGTATTCGGCGCGAAGAAATAGACCAATCCTGGTGGGATTGCCGGCGGCAGTCCCACCAATTTGCGCAAAATGGAGTTGATTTAGATGGCTAAAAACCAAGAAGCGCATAAGGCCGGTGGCGGCATTGGTGGAAAAACCAAACGTGACGCGAGTGCTGCAAAGAAAGCGCGGCGCTCAGCCAACATGGCCACGCGCGCGGACGAAAACCGCAGCCGCCAAAAAGGCACTCACTCAGCTCCCAAAGCCAAGAAGTAAGCTTAAGGTTTCATGCCCGCCGGTGCGACTTGCGATGTGGTAAGGCCCACGTCGTCAAAAGCCTTGCGAATGACACCGGAGGCTTTCACCTCTTCGATGAAATCGCTGACATAAGCGCGTGCGGCGTCGTGGCCTTTGGGCACGGCGATAGCCGTCGTGGAGTTCCAGAAGCCGCCTTCCAGGATACGCGAGCCGGGCAGCAACGAGGCCAAGCCTGAAATGGTTTCGCGGCCCAGGGCAATCGCGTCGATCTTGCCCGCCTTCATCATGTCGGCGGCTTCGTCCACGGACTTCACCGAGATATGCGTGGCCTTGGTGGATGCGGCATTAGAAGCCCGGAACGTCGTCGTGCCGGGAATGCCACCAATGCGCACACCTTCACGGTTGGCTTCTTCGAGCGTTTTGATCTTCGAGCCCGGCGCAACCAAGTACGTGCTTTGCAGAAGATGGAAGGCATTGCCGAAGTCGACGATCTTTTTACGCTCATCGTCCACAGGCATCACTGTGACGTCCCAAGCCTTCGTGTCGGCGGCTGCGGTGATTTCACCGCTGGCGTTATAGGCGACGTATTCCACCGGCACGCCGAGTTTGTCGGCCAACATTTTGCCTACGACAATCGACACGCCGCGATACCCGCCGGCTGCATCTTTGATCACATAAATAGCGGACGGCGTCGGCGCCACGGCAATGGCCACGCGCAATTTTCCGGTGGGGGCGAGTTGCTGTTTCACGTCCTTAGAGACCTCAGCTGCAGTAACGGTTTGCGACAGACACATTGCCGTCACCAATGCGGCAACCGTGCGCAAGATAATCGATTTCATAGAATGTCTCTCCCGAGCCTTGTTGCTGCCACTCTACCCCACAGATCGATCCGGAAAAACAAAAACGGCGCCGCTCTTTACGAGACGGGCGCCGTTAAATTGCATCAGGCTTAAGGCCTTATTCCATGCCCGTGACGGCCATGATCAGGCTAAGGCAGGTGGTCATGCCCTTCACCATTGGCTCTTTGGCGACGTCGATCCACTCATCAAGTGAATGGCCGCGGCCACCCGAGTTCGGGCCGTTCTTGCCGATGGTGATGGCCGGGATGTTCATGCTGAACGGGATGTTGGAGTCCGTCGAGCCATAGCCGTAGTTGGGCTTGTAGCCGCCGGCTTCCACAGCCGCCGTCGCAATCTGCACGATTTCAGCCGTTTGCGCGATGGTGCCCGCCGGGCGGTCGCCGATCTTCTTGATCTCAACCTTGATCTCGCCTTCTTTGGTCGAACGCGCGAAGTTTTCGGCCTTCGTGGCTTCCTTCACGATGTTCATGAACTTCTCTTCGACCTTGTTCAACTCGATCGGCGCTTCCGAACGCATGTCGATATCCATCCACACGCTGAGCGGAATAGAGTTCACCGACGTACCGCCGCCGATCACGCCAATGTTGAAAGTGGTCTTGGGGTTTTCGGGGACTTCCATATGCGCCATTTCGGCGGCCGCTTGGCCCAAAGCATACATCGGGTTTACGAGACCGAAAGCGCCATAGCTATGGCCGCCCGGACCGCTGAAAGTTACGCGGTAGCGGCGCGAACCTACGCCGCCGGTGGTGATGCCGGCCGCGCTGCCGCCTTCGATGGACATGAAGGCTTTGATTTTGTCTTTGTATTCGCTTTTGGTGAACAGGTAGCGCACGCCGCGCAGGTCACCGGGGCCTTCTTCGCCGACGTTACCGATGAACAGAATGTCGTCGCGGTGCTTGATGCCGGCGGCATTCATTGCACGCACGAAGCTGAGGATGGCTGCCAAGCTAAAGGTATCGTCGCCGATGCCGGGCGAATTGAGGCGCGTACCTTGGCGCTTCACCTTCACGTCGGTTTCCTTCGGGAACACCGTATCCAAGTGCGCGGCCACGACGACGAACTTGCCGTCGGACTTCGTGCCTTTGTGCAGGCCGATGGCATTGCCTTCGGAATCGATATGCACGTTGGTCAGACCGGCGTCTTTCAGCATCGCCTCATAGGCTTTGGCGCGGACTGCTTCTTCGAAGGGCGGCGCGGGAATTTCCGTCAGCTTGATGCCTTCAGCGACATAACGGTCGAAGTCTTTATCGATGGTCGCCGCCGCCGCCTTGAACTGCGGGCTGGCCAGAATCTTCTGGACGGTAGCCGCGTGCTTGGGCTCCGCAGCATTGGCAGAGCCGGCGAACGCAAAGCTCAACGCCAGTACCGCCGTCGATAAACGCAAAGTATTCCGCATGATTTAGAAACTCCCCTTTTTTAAATTTCTATACCCGGTCCTCGGGGACCGGGCCTCTGACCTATTCCATGCCCGCCATGGCCATGATGACACTGAGGCAGGTCGTCATACCCTTGAACATCGGCGCTTTCTCGACGTCGACCCACTCATCGAGCGAGTGCGCACGCCCGCCGGAGCCCGGGCCATTCTTGCCGATGGTGATGGCCGGGATCCCCATGCTCCAGGGAATGTTTGAGTCGCTAGAGCCCTCGCCGTAGATCACCTTGTAACCGCCAGCTTGCACGGCTGCGGTGGCGGTCTGCACGATCGGCGCCGTCTCAGCGATTTGACCGGCCGGACGGTCGCCAATTTTCTTGATGTCGATTTTGATTTCACCCTCTTTGATAGAGCGCGCGAAATTCTCGGCCTTCACAGATTCCTTGACGATGTTCATCACCTTGGCTTCGACTTTATTGAGCTCTTCAGGTGATTCCGAACGCATATCAACATCCATCCAACCTTCCAGCGGGATCGAGTTGACCGACGTGCCGCCGCCGATGACGCCGACATTGAACGTGGTTTTGGGTTCTGTTGGCACTTCGATATGGGCCATCTCGGCCGCGGCTTGGCCGAGGGCATACATCGGGTTCACAAGGCCGAAGGCCCCGTAGCTATGTCCGCCTGGGCCGGAGAATGTAAAGCGGTAGCGGCGCGATCCGACACCATTAGTGGAGATACGTTCGGCAGCGCCCGATTCAATCGAAATATAGTTTTTGATCTTGCCTTTGAATTCGCCCTTTTGGAACAGGTGACGCACGCCGCGCAGATCACCGGGGCCTTCCTCACCGACCACACCCATGAAGATGATGTCGTCGCGGTGTTTGACGCCGGCAGCGTTCAAAGCGCGCACGAAGCTGAGGATCGCCGCCAAGCTAAAAGTATCGTCGCCGATGCCGGGCGAAATGAGGCGCGTGCCTTGGCGCTTCACCTTCACGTCGGTCTCGGCTGGGAACACGGTGTCCAGGTGCGCAGAAACTACCAGGTATTTGCCGTCGGGCTTGGTGCCTTTGCGGATGCCGATGGCGTTGCCTTCGGCGTCGATGCGCACATCGGTGAGGCCGGCTTCCTTGAGCATGGCCTCGTAAGCCTTAGCGCGCACCTCTTCCTTGAAGGGCGGCGCGGGAATTTCCGTCAGCTTGACGCCTTCGGCGACATAGCGGTCGTACTCTTTGTCGATGTGGGCGGTTGCGGCCTTGAAGGTGGGACTTGCGAGGATGCGCTGGACCAGCGCGGCGTTGGATTCAGCGGCCGAGGCCGGTCCTGCGAACGCCAAGCTGAAAGCAATAAGCGCTGTCGAAAATCTCAAGGAATTCCGCATAACGTCGTCCCTCCCCATATTGATTGTCTTTTATTCATAGCAAAACCCCGGCCTCGTGGGAGGCCGGGGTTTGTGTCGCTTACTCCATGCCCGCAACGGTCATGAGGATGCTGAGGCTGGTGGTCATCGACTTGACCATCGGCTCTTTCGCTACGTCGATCCACTCATCGAGCGAGTGCGAACGGCCGCCCGAGTTCGGCGGACCTTTGCCGATGGTGATCGCCGGGATGCCCATGCTGAACGGGATGTTGGAATCCGTCGAACCATAGCCGTAGCTGGGCTTATAGCCGCCGGCTTCTACAGCCGCCGTGGCCATCTGCACCAGGGCAGAGGTTTCCGCAATCGTTCCGGCAGGACGGTCGCCGATCTTCTTGATGTCGACTTTGATCTCGCCTTCTTTGGTCGAGCGCGCAAAGTTTTCTGACTTCACCGATTCCTTCACGATGTTCATGAATTTCTCTTCGACCTTATTGAGTTCGGCTGGAGATTCAGAACGCATGTCGACTTCCATCCACACATCGAGCGGGATCGAGTTGACGGACGTGCCGCCGCCGATCACGCCAATGCCGAAGGTGGTCTTCGGGTTATCGGGAACTTCCATGTGACCCATTTCGGAGGCCGCCTGGCCCAGCGCGTACATCGGGTTCACGAGACCGAAGGCGCCATAGCTGTGGCCGCCCGGGCCCGAGAAGGTCACGCGATAACGGCGCGAACCGACGCCGCCGGTGGTGATGCCATTGACGCCGCCCGCTTCGACCGAGAAGAAGGTTTTTATCTTGTCTTTGTATTCGCTCTTGGTGAACAGATAACGCACGCCGCGCAAATCACCCGGACCTTCTTCACCGACGTTGCCGATGAACAGAATGTCGTCACGGTGTTTGATGCCGGCCAAGTTCATGGAACGCACAAACGTCAGCAAAGCCGCCAGGCTGAACGTGTCGTCGCCAATGCCGGGCGAATTCAGGCGCGTACCTTGGCGCTTCACCTTCACATCGGTCTCGGCCGGGAACACCGTATCCAGGTGAGCTGCTACGACGATGAACTTACCGTCTGATTTCGTGCCTTTGCGCAGGCCGATGGCATTGCCTTCGGAATCGATATGCACGTTGGTCAGGCCGGCTTCCTTGAGCATGGCTTCATAGGCCTTGGCGCGCACTTCTTCTTTGAACGGCGGCGCAGGAATTTCCGTCAGCTTGATGCCTTCGGCGACATAGCGGTCGTATTCTTTATCGATATTGGCAGCAGCCGCTTTGAACTGCGCGCTGTTCAGGATGCGCTGCACATCGGCCTTGTGATCGGCCCCCGCGGCCATCGCTGAGCCGGCGAATGCCAGGCTAAGGGCGAGCGTTGCCGCCGAAAGACGCAAAGAATTCCGCATGACGTAAGAACCTCCCAGATTGAAAAATGTAGATTGAGAATGGGGTGCTGAAGGGCCGATGATAGGGCTTGCGCCCAGCCGGGACCATCCTTTTTCACGCCTTAAACGGAAAGCTGTAAGCCCGTGCACCGTACTCACGCGACAGTGATCACCGCTGCCGGCTCAACCGAGTCGATGTGTTACAGGGTTGCTTAGGGTTCCTTCGTAATCACCCCTGCCCGCGGAGGTCTTGCAAGCCCTTGCGAAATCGCAACATCTAAGCTCGAAAAATGCGCGCATGAAGCGCTTGATTTCAAGCGACCACAGGAGCAGGATTTTTACGTCCACGCGAAGGACAAGGCCGTCAGGAGGATGCATAAACCGCATGACTCCGCCCAATCGCCAGCTGTCTTTTTAGACGCCATTTTCATCACACCATTTGCGGCGTTAAACGCCACTTGTTGCACAGGCTCGTGCATTCCATGGCACCTTTAGCCATGGCTTGAACCTTCGTAAGGGAGGTCTTTATGCGTAAACTTCTGGAAACGCCGCGTTTGCAAGAATGGATCAATCTGGCGATCGGAGCGACGCTGTTCATGGCGCCATGGGCGCTTCAGTTCACGGATCTATCGGAGGCCACCGTGAATGCCCGCGTTTGCGGCTTGGTTATTCTCGTTGTCGCCGGCGGCGCGCTATTATCCTTTGGCGAATGGGAAGATTGGCACGGCATCGCCTTGGGGGCGTGGATCATGACCTCGCCATGGATCTTAGATTTTGCACCCATCACCTCGGCCGCCGGCATTCACATTTTACTGGGCGCGCTCTATGTGGCGTCGGAAGGTTGGGAGATCTGGAAAGTCAGGCACCCAACTTTAACATCGTGACGCAGAAAAAATTTGGGCGCCTGCATCTTTCGACACAGGCGCCCGAGATTTGCGCGAACTCAGATTAGAAGTTTACAGCGACTTCCGCACCGAAGGTACGAGGAGCATTGAAGTTGCCGTAGTCACCGATCGTGGCGCGGTTGGCCGGGTCGCGGCGATAGACATGCGCTTCGTTCAAGAGGTTGCGCGACCAGATCGAGAAGCTGGCGGTAGCGCCGCTGGCGACATCGATATCAGCAATCCCGAGCTTGCCGTTCATGATGAACGACTTGTCGTTTTTGACGGCCGTCTGGTCGAAGGTCTGCGTCGCGTCGGCGTAGTTGCCGTCGAGGTGCGCCTTGAAGGTGAACTTATCCATCGGATAAGCGTAGTCGATACCGCCGCTGATCGTGTTCTTCGGCGTGAAGACAACGAACACCGGCTGAGAGACGTTGGTGAACGGGTTCAGCGTCGGCGGAATCTTGGTGTAGGTGTAAGCGTACGCAGCATTTACCGTCAGCTCGTCCGTCAGGCGGGCCGTGGCTTCAAGTTCCAAACCGCGGATCTTGGTGGTGCCCGGAGCATTGACCGTTTCAACCGTATTGCGGGTTGAACCGGGGATGACACCAGCAACCACACTGAAGTCGATCTGGCTGCCGGTACGATCCATCATGTACGCGGCGGCGTTGAAGCGCAGGCGGCGGTCGAACAACTCCGTCTTAGCGCCGATTTCGTAGGCGTTGACCTTTTCCGGGCCGAACTGGCGGAACGTCAGCGAACGCGAGCTGGCGCCACCTGAACGGTAGCCGGTCGAGAACTTGCCATAGAGGTTGATGTCTTGGGTTGCGTCCCAAGCCAAGGTGACCATTGGGTCGACGCGGTTGGTCGAGGTGTCCAACGTCAAGCCGGTGACCGCCACGTTGTTGACCTTGTAGAGCTGGCCGTCTTTGTTGTCGTGAGTGTAACGCACGCCCGCGGTCAAGTGCACGGTCTGGTCTGCGAAGTTCGGCGTGAAGGTGCCTTGCGCGAAAGCAGCGTAGCTTTCGGCGTAAGCGTAGCTGCCGCGGTCGATCGAACGACCCCAGTAGGTGGTGTTCGTCGGGTCGTTGATGGTGTAACCGGTGCCCGTGGCGTTCCAGGTATTGGTGCTGGGGGTCGCGGCTTGTTCCTGCACGCGTTCTTTGAAGTAGAACACGCCGCCGACGTAATCGAAGTTATCGCCCATATTGCCGATGGCCTGGAATTCTTGGCTGTACTGCCATTGTTCGAGGTACGACAAGCTGTAGCGGCTGAAGGCGCTGCCCGCGACGAACTGCGGAACGCGGTGTGCGCCGCCCGAGTTGTCCCATTGATCGGCGCTGACTTGACGGTAAGCGCTGATCGACACCAGGTCCAAGTTGTCCGACACCGAGTAGTTCAGGCGCAGCGAATGGCCGCGCGTCTTATCGACGCTGGGCTGCTGCGGAACGTTGATGTCGGCAACGGTCATACGAGTCGTGCCGTTGACATTCACGATCGAGGGCAGCGGACGGATCTGGCCGGACGGCAGCGTGCCGGAGGCCGGACCGACAACCAAGCCGTTCGGATTGTAGTTCAGGAGTTGGCTGTAGAACGGCGTGTTTTCGTCGTGGCCGACGTCGAAGCTGTAATCGGCGGTGAAAGCTTCGCTGGGCTGATAACGCACGGCCAGTTTGCCGCCGCGGCGATCAAAGAAGTTCCAGCCGGTCGAACCGGGCAGCAGATCTTTGGTGGTCGGGCGCTGGAACTGAACGACGCCGTCCAGTTTGATCATGAAGTCGCCCCAGGCCGGCAGGTCCAGGTGCACTTCGCCGTTGTGCGAGCCATAGTTGCCGACGCCGGCTGTGCCGCGCACGCCAAACACGCCGGACGGCGCTTTGGTGACGAGGCTGAGGGCGCCGCCTTCGGTGTTACGACCGAACAGCGTGCCTTGCGGGCCTTTCAGAACTTCGACGCGCTCGATGTCGAGCATGGCGGCGTTGAGGCCGTGCTGGCGGCCCAGGTAAACGCCGTCGAGATAAACGCCGACGCCCTGTTCGCGGGCGGGCTGGTTGGCATCGAGCGGCACGATCCCGCGGATGCCGATGGTCAGCGCCGACTGGCGTGCTTCAAAGGTGGCGACGCGCAGGCCCGGGATCGAGCCGTCGGCCAGATCGAGCAAGCTTTGTACGTGGCGGTCAGCAAGGCCTTCGGTGCCAAGCACCGAGATGGCGATGGGAGTGGCCTGAAGATCGGTTTCGCGCTTCAGGGCGGTTACGACGACTTCTTCAAGTTCGCCGGATTTGGCAGCAGGCGCGGCGGCGACTTGGACATCCGCGGCGCGGGCAGAGAAAGCAGCCAGGGCCAAGGGCGCGCAGGCGACGTAAAGAAACTTCTTAAGCGAGGTATTGATCATGATTCCCCTCATGCGTGACGACAACTCAAAATTCGCAGTGCAGCATTGGCGCTGCGGGGGGACTCATAGCGGCTGTTCAGCGACACATCCGTGTCAGCGGCGTGACGAATAAGTGACAATCGACGCGTTTGGATATCTAATCTTCACCTTGGTAAAAGAGTGCGATTGCGCGCCCTGTTTCCCGAATCGACCTCGCGACAAGCTGCTTTTTGGGATTAATTTGCGACGAATTATGACAGTCGCCTGCCAGACCCTGGCTACCGAGACCCTAAAAGCCCAGGAAACCCGAGACATTTTGGTTTAAAATGTCATCAAACCTTCATATTTCGTACATAATACTTTCATTATCAATTTCGGTTTGAAGGCGCATTATTTGTCCAGCTGAATTGCCCAGCTGAATTTGTTTAGGGAGAGATCGATGAAAAACATTCTGATGACGTGCGTTTTCGCGGCGGGCTTGATGAGCGTTCCGGCCTTCGCGAGCTCCACCGACGCCAATGGCGTTGCTTCGGACGCGATTATGGCCGGCGATTTCGCCCAGGCCGAAACCCTGCTCCGCCAGGGTCTCGCGCAGAATCCTCAGGATGCCACACGCCTCCTGAATCTGGCTTTTGTCCTGCAAAGCACCGGCCGCGCGGCTGAAGCCGCCAGCGTCTATGAAAAAGTGTTGCAGATGGAAAGCAACCCGGTGGTCGCCGTGGCTGACCCCTACACCATCAGCCAGCCCGCCCGCGCCAAGCGCGTAGCTAAAAAGGGCATGGCCGCGCTTCCCGAAAGCGTGAAGCGCTAAGCTAGCCTGCTAGGATCTGTTGAAGCTTAAGGTCGTGCGGCTTGCTCAGCGAGCCGCACGATTTCTTTTGAAAGGCCGCTTTTCTCGCGCACCAGCGGCAGTTCCATCAAATCCATCAAGGTCGCGCCCATATCCTGGCGGTGACGGATCAAGACCGGGGCCAAGTCTTCGCTGGCGGCGGCTTTAAGGTCGCTAGACGGTGCGGCATCAATCAGGCCATTCACGGTCGTCCGCACGAAGGCGTCTAGCGCTTCGAGGGCTGCCAGGCGCTTTGTGATCGCTTGCGGGTCTTTACAGTCGGCCTGCGGCTGGGGCGCCATGCGATCGGTCATCTTAGCCCGCATATCCAGGATCATGCCGATCTTCGCGCCCAGACGGGGCGCATCGGGATTGCTTTGAATGCTTGAGGGTGCCAGCGCGGCCAGGGCCGTTTCATTGCCATCCACACGGGCCAGAGCCGGCACCGCGGTAAGCACAAACAAAACCAAAGCAAACAACTGTTTCAAGCGGCACTTCCTTCACAAGAACTGCCAGCCTTGTCTCAAAACCGACACCTGCGAGCAATGCTGCAGAGCGTCACAAAACTGTCGTATTACGTCGTTCGCCGGCAAAATTGTACCAAATCCGTGCGGTATTCCAATAGCTTAAGGGGTACAGCGAAGCGCCCCGGACGTGGGAATTCTTCATCGAACTGAAACAATTCAGTCATCGATCAACGCGCTCCCGCTTCAAAAACCCTTTCACATAAACATCACAAAATCTTTTTGGACTCTGACGGCATACTCGCCGCCGAAATATGTGAGTTCAAAGTTCAATGCAGTGCTGGATCGCCGTAACGCCGCCGCTTGATGCCGATCACTCCACGCGGTCATCACTCAGCACCTATACTTACGAAACCAATGATCGCAGCAAAAAGCAGATCGCGGCGAACGATCTGTTGTTTCTGCGCGATCAGAAGCGCCTGCTTGCCGTGGCGCATGTGGAAAGTGTCAGCACTGAAAAGCGCGAACGCGTTGTGCCCACCTGCCCGGTTTGCGGCGTCACCAAAGTCGAGATGCGCAAGAAGCGCGATATTCCCTACCGCTGTTTCAACGGTCATCAATTCGCTGAACAAGCGGAAGTGCGCCAGATGACGATCGTGCACACGGCGTTCTTCGCGCATGAATGCGTGAAAATCACCGCGCCGATTGAACCTTCTGAGTTGCGGCCTTTTGAGACCACAAACAGCAAGCATATCAAGCTGAAACTCGCAGACATCACGGGGCTTTGCGGTTATGTCGCACGCCGCGATCACAACATCGCCCCGATTCTGAGAAGTTGGCTGAGAAGTCGCACGTTGGAATTGGGCGAGCGCGATGCGGATACAATAGAAGCCTCACCACTGTCCGTCATGGATGAACAAGATCGCCCGTTCCAAGCGATCCGCGCGCGGCGCGGTGTGGCATCATTCCGCGAAAAGTTGATCAATCGGTATGGCGCCCGTTGCATGATTTCAGGCTGCAATGTGCTGGGCCTTCTCGAAGCCTGTCATGTCAGCAAGTATCAGGGAACCGAGGACAATCATCCCGCCAACGGAATCCTGCTTCGCAGCGATCTGCACACCCTGTTCGATCTCGACCTGATCGGCATCAATCCTGCCGATATGTCCGTGACCATCCATGCGGACTTGCTGAACACAGAATACCAAAAATTCGCCGGCACCCGCATTCTGCCCGCCACCGATAAAGGTATCGATATGCGGGCCGTGCGTTCACGCTGGGAGCAGTTTGTGCGACGGCTCAGCACCCTTACGCACCACGTGGCGTTGATAACGCTTTGCTTCCAGCTTTTGGCCCTCGCTTAAAGCTTATCGGTGACGATAGCTTCTTTGAACAGCACGCTTTTTACACTCGCCAGACCGATCAATGTGTTTGTTCTGCTGACAAGTTCTTGCCGTAAGTGAGCGAGACCTTCCCTCCCCTGTAATTCTTCGGCCTTTAGGCCGCGTACGTAGTCGTGGAAGTTGTCGACGATCACTGGCTCCACATTTTCGATCGGCGCGAAGTCCGATTTACCGCAAGCCTTACTGTTGGCACAGCTAACATCGAGCACGACTTTCAGCTTAATGACGTAGCCCGGTGTATTGATATTAATCACCATGTCGGGAAGATCATAAAACAGATGCTCATTTGAAGCAGTTTTATCGTCTACTGCACTGCCGGCCGAGGCCCAGCCGATTGTCAGGGGACTTACGATTAAGGCCGTCGCCGCTGCCACCAAAAACCAACGCTTTGTCATGCTGAGACTCCCCATTGTTTGATTAGTCATGATCCGTTCGATACGCTTCTTTAAGTCCGCACCAGAAACACCCGCAGCGCAGATCAGCGGCGACTGCACATAGAATTTGCATACTTTGAGAATGCCTTCGGCATACGTCTCAGAATTGCTTCCCGACTGAACCACGGCCTCGTCGCACGCGTGTTCGCGCTCAGCCACCAGCATTGTGCCGATCCACCACACCAAGGGATGAAACCAAAACAAACCCTGCACCAGCATATGCATCGCGGCAGTCAGATTGTCGCGGCGGCGTACGTGACAGAGTTCGTGATCAAGAATTGAACGAAGTTCATCCGGTGCGAGATAGCTCGTGATACCTTCAGGCAAAATCAGAACCGGTTTGAAGATGCCGACGATGCCGGGTTCAATCAGCGAAATCGCGGACTTTACAGGGATCGGCGCCGCGAGGTTCAAAGGCAAGGCCGCACGAATCACGTTCTGGATGCGCAGCCACTTGATCGCCCAAATGAACGTCACGGCGGCGAAGCCACAAGCCCACACCGCGAGGAATAACGCTGTGACATTCACGTGTGGCGCTGCGATGCGCGGCACTGCTTCCGCCCAAGCCGGCGTGGCAAGAACTTGGCCGATGATGGCGATGGGTTCCGAAGTCGACGGCGGCAACGGTTGCCAGCCGATCCTGCGCCCCGCTTCCACCAGCAGCGAGAACGGGATCAGAAATTTCATGGAAGCCGCAAACCACAGCCAGTAGCGGACATGTGCACCATTGTTGCGAAACGCCAGCGTCAATGCCGCCACGACCAGCGCAAAGCCCGTTGATTGCCATAAATGGCTGATAAGGAATTCGATCATGACGCGCCCTTTTTCTTCGCGAGCTTTCGAAGTGTCTTCTCTGCTTCCTGCACATCCTCGAGCGTGAGTTTTCCCGTCTCAATCAAATGCGCCATGACCGGCTGCATGCCGCCAAACAGCGCAACAAAATCGTCTATCAATCGACGTCCTGCCGTTTGACGCGTGATCACCGCGTCGAAGATATGCGCATTGCTGATCTTCTTGGACCGCCGCACTGCCTTTTTTGCCTCAAGGCGATAAATCATCGTTTGTATGGTGGTGTAGGCAGGACGGTCATCCTCGGGGAATGCTTGTTGAACCTCGCGAATGGGCAAAGCGCCGCGGGTCCAGAACACTTCCATAATTTGGAGTTCAAGCTTGCTCAGTTTGGGAAGTGCCACCGTGTCCCTCCGTCACTACTACATTTGTAGTTTTATCTACTACAAATAATCTCAGCCGCGCAACATATTTTTGGAGCGGACGTTGCTCCGGCTGAAGGAGCGAACTAAGCTATTGCGGATAAAAGAAATGGGAGCATTTCATATGCGCTATCTGATGACCGCGATTGCACTGGCTGCCGGCATTGTGAGCGCTCAGGCGCGGGCCGAAGTTGTCGATCTCGCCGCGAACGGTTTTGAGATTCGTCAAACGCTTCATATCGCCGCGTCGCCCCAAAAAGTGTGGGCCACCCTCGTCCAGCCCGCCAAGTGGTGGAATTCGGCTCATACATTTTCCGGCAACGCTGATGGCCTGACGCTGGATGCGCACGCCGGCGGGTGTTGGTGTGAGAAGCTGCCGAACGGTGGTTCGGTTCAACATCTCGTCGTGACATATGTCGCGCCGGAAAAAACCCTCATCCTGCGCGGCGCTTTGGGCCCGTTCTTTAATACCGGCACGGAGAATGCCTTGAATTGGACATTGAATGCCGTTGGAGACGAGACCGATGTTGTGCTGGTTTTCCGGGCGGGCGGTTATGTCAAAGGCGGCTTCGAGAAACTGGCTCCCGCCGTCGACGAAGTGCTGAAGGAGCAGTTCAGCCGCCTGAAGAGCCGTCTAGAGACCAAGCCCTAGAGCAAGTGCACCGCATCGCCCAGGGCGACCGCACCACCTTCAATCACCATACAGCGCACGCCGCCGCGGGCGTCGGGCTTCAATGCGGCCATTAAGCCCATATGCTGGTCGTCCATACGCCTGCAGGGGTCGGTCTCGCCGGTGATCTCGAGCAAGGCGGAACCGATAGAGATGCGCCGACCTTTCTCGGGCATCAAGGGAATGCCCGCCACCAGCAGATTGGCGCGGCGAAAGGTCCAGGGCAGATCTGCGCCCAATGCGGCACAGGCCGCCTGCCACTTCTCCCAGGACAGAATCGAGACGGCCGAACCAGGTTTGCGCGCGCCGTCGCCGGCTAAGCCGACATCCACGCCGATCACTGTGAAAATCTGCGGCTCCATCACGGCATACTTGGCAGACCGTGTCGCAATCGCGCGCAACGTCCCCGCCATTATTTTACGGTGCCGACCGTGACTCCGGCGAGCATTTTATGGTCGCCGAGAAGGCCTACCGGAAAGGTGTTGAACGAGAGGCTGATCCGGTTTTGCATTGAAATGGTGGGTTCCACCATGTGCGGCAGGTTCGACGGAAACAACAGCAAGTCGCCCGTTCCAACCGGAATTGTCCACAGGTTCGAGCTGAACATGTTGAACTCGCGCGCTGGGATCAGCAGGCGCTCGTAGGCATCTTTCACAAAAAACAGTCGATCTTGATCGCGTTGTGCGCTGACGTAGAAAACCCCGCTGACCAGCGAATTCGGATGCGTGTGTTTCTGGTGGTATTGCTGCGGCAATGTAATGTTCACCCACGACTGGGTGATTTTTAAATTTACATCGTTAGCCGGTTTGACGGTCTCATCGAAATACGCATGCAGCGCTGCGGTGATAAAGGCCTTGATATCGGCCAGCGGAGGTTCTTCCAGAACATACGTGCTCACGGTACTGCGATTGCCGCCGCCGCCGTGTTCAGGCCTCATCTGCAGGTTCGAAAGAAAATACTTTTCCGCCTCCGTCAGGTCCCGGCCTAACGAAAATGCACCGATAGGCGTCGGAAATGCGCTGAGAATTTGAATGGAACGGCTCCAGGTCCTGGCGGTTACCGATACTATACCCTTAGGCCGGGTCTTTCCTGTTCAACTCTGCGGTCAGCTGCGTGCGATCCAGCTCGTTCTCCCAACGGCCGACGATGATAGTGGCCGCGCCATTGCCGATAAGGTTGGTGAGCGACCGCCCCAAACTCATGAAGCGGTCGATGCCGAGCAGCACACCCAACGATCCAATCGGAATGCCGGGAATGATCGTGAGCGTAGCCGCCAGCGTCACAAAGCCCGCGCCGGTCACGCCTGATGCACCCTTAGACGTAAGCATCGAGATCGCAATGATCGTAGCTTCCTGACCAATCGAAAGGTCAGTGCCTGTCGCCTGGGCTAAGAACAGGATCGACAGCGTCATATAAATGTTCGTGCCGTCGAGGTTGAAGCTGTAACCCGTGGGAATCACCAGACCCACCACCGATTCCGAGACGCCGAGCTTCTTCAGCTTGCGCATCATATTCGGCAGAACGGTTTCCGACGAAGCCGTGCCGAACACGATGAACAATTCATCGCGAATGTAGGCGATGAATTTCAAAATCGAGAACCCAGCCGCCCTTGCCAACGGGCCGATCACCAAAAGAATGAAGATGATTGCTGTGGCGTAGAAACAGAGGATGAGATAGCCGAGGTTGATGAGCGATTTGAGTCCGAAAGCGCCCACGGTATAGGCCATCGCGCCGAACGCGCCGATAGGCGCGAAATAAACGATAATGCCAACGATTTGGAAGAAGACTTTCGCGACTTTTTCAATGCCATGCGAAATCTGCTGGCCCGCCTCACCCATCTGGGTCAGCGCGATGCCGGTGAAGATGGACACCAGCAAAACCTGCAGCAACTCACCGCGCGCCAGCGCATCAAAGAAGCTGACGGGGATAATCGCCATAAGGTGGGCGACAAACCCGGTATCGCCTTTGGCGCGATCCACATATTGCGCAACGGCGCTGGCGTTGTTCGCCATGGCGCTCATATCGAGACCAATGCCAGGTTTAAATACATGCGCCGCGAATAGGCCAAGGATCAGCGCAAATGTGGACACCACCTCAAAGTAGATCAAGGCTTTGAGACCAATGCGTCCGACCCGCTTCAGGTCGCTCATGGAGCCAATGCCATGCACGATGGTGCAGAAAATAATCGGCGCGATCATCATCTTGACCAGGGCGATGAAAGCATCCCCCAGCGGCTTCATTTTGGCGCCAGCGGTGGGATACAGGAATCCCATCACGATGCCGATCGCAATGGCGACTAAAACCTGAACGTATAACCGCTTCCAAACTGGTGGTTTGGCTGCCATGAAGCCTCGCTATCTAGATGTAATTGGATTTACGCGAAATCCCCCCGAATTCCGGCCGTATCATCACGGCAAAAGCACTCCGATGCTACCTATATTCGCAGGTCTTGGAGGTTGTGCCGCTATTTTTGCGCTGCACCCACGGCTGTACAGACGGTGGTAGCTAGCTATTGGCGAGGAAGCGGAAGGAGCTGAAAAAGCGCTCGGCTTCGATTACGGGGAACGACCCCGTCGGCGCGGTCACCATCAACTGATACATCGTGCGGTCGCGGAAAATCAGGACCGCCTGCGTACGCGTGCCGTCCTGGTCAACGTCGTGCCGGAACGCGGTGCCACCGTCCGGCCGCTCAGTCCCGTCCGTGCCCATCAGGCCGAGGCCTTTGGCAGCTTCATTGAAAGGACGGACGTCGCCATCAGGCCTGCGCACGACTGTTACACTAAAATCCACACCCAGGTCGTAGGCAATATAGACCTGTGCCGGTACGTCCTGGCCGTTAAGGCTCATGGACTGCTGGTTGACGACGAATACACCGGGCGTCGCCACGGCGAAGTGCTGCTGCTCTATCGTATGAGTGCGCCATTCCGGGGCCTTATACGTGGGGCCCCCAAGGTCGTAGCCAAGCATGAAGGCGATAAATCCGCCGCCGATAACAAGAACCGGCACGATAGCGAACCACCGCGCAATCGAAGAAGGTTCTGCCGGGTCGACCTCGTCCACGTGTCAAATTCCTAAAGAAATGCCCGGAGTGTTTACGACTTATTGGCTTTGATAATTTCGGTCATGGTGATGCCGAGTTTGTCGTCGACCACCACAACTTCGCCGCGCGCCACGAGGCGGTCGTTGAGGTACACGTCCACTGGCTCACCGACTTTGCGTTCCAGCTCGATCACAGCGCCGCGGCCCAGCTTCAGGACCGTGTCGACCGACATGGTGGTTCTGCCAAGCACCAAACGCCACCGCTTCAATATCTCAACGCAAGACGCTTTTAGGTACGCTTACGCCGTTTCGCGGGTGTACTGGTTGAACCACTGAATGGTGCGGGTCCAGGCCTGCTCAGCCGCAGCTTTGTTGTAGCGCTCGGGCGTCGCATCATTGAAAAAGCCGTGAACGGAATTCGGATAGAGGTGGCCCTCGTACCGGACTTTGTTCTTCTTCAGTTCGGCTTCCTGTGCGGGGTAAGCACCCGACAAAGCCTTATCGAGCGCGCCATGATGAATAAGGATGGCGGCTTTGATTTTCGGAACGTCTTCCGGCTTGGTCGCACCGCCGTAGAACGGCGCCGCTGCGGCCAGTTCCGGTCCGAGCATACCGGCCAAGGTATTGGACAATCCGCCGCCGAAGCAAAAGCCCGTGGAGGCAATCTTGCCGTTACAGTCGGGGCGTGCCGCCAGCCAACGTGCCGCAGCAACGAAATCATTGGTGCGCTTGGTGGCGTCAATCTTGCCAAAAAGCTCGCCGCCCTTGAAGTCATCGCCGGGATAGCCGCCGACAGACGACAGCGCGTCCGGTGCGAAAGCCATGAAGTTTTCCAGGGCGAAGCGACGTGCAACGTCTTCCGTATGCGGGTTCAAACCGCGGTTTTCGTGAATGACGATAACGCCCGGCAGTTTGGTTGCGGTCGCAGTGCGTGTATCGGCGCTGAAGGGCCGCACGAGGTAGCCGCGGATATAGCCGTTGCCGTCCGGTGAAGGTACGGTTTCGTAGCTCGCCTTGATGCGTTCGTCGGTCTTGCTGACTTGCTGCCCAAGAGCGTAGTTCGGCATCAATGCTGCGACCATCGCCGAGACGGTGAGACCGCCAATGGCAAAACGCTGCAAACCTTCGAGAAAAGCGCGACGATCGATTTCGCCGTGAATGAACTGCGAGTACAGATCTACGGCTTCGGTAGGCATTTTTTTAGTCTGGCTGATGTGGTTCATGGTTGAATTCCTCCCTGACGTGCAGAGCGTAGCACCGCTCGCGCGCCTTCGGAAGAGCCCCGGCTGCGGGCCTAGGGTTCCAGCTTATGCCAATGATCTGCCGTGTCTTTTGCGGTCGGGGACGGCGCATTTTCCGCGTAACCGAACGTATAGAGCGGCCTGCCGTTATAGGCCCACTGCTGCGTACCGTCGGGACGATTAACCAGCTTCCAGGTGGTGCCGATATCGGCCGGGTTACGCGCGCTGGGATAGACTGGCACCCAAATCTCGGCGCATTTATCCAGGCAGGTAGACGTGTTCGACCGGTCGCGGTCGTAGGTATAGAACGCAGCCCCGTAGCTGTTTTGAAACGCAAAGCCCTTGCCGGACTCAAGCTTAACGATGCTGATGTCCACCGGCACCGGCGCATTGGCGTCAAAGGCCGCAGCCCAGACACCGCCGTTGATCAGCATAGCCACACTTAAGATCGAAATTGTCCGCATAGCTATATGTCCCAAAAAGAACCGCCCGCGTCAATTAAGACGCGGGCGGTGATTATCTAATCACTCATGTCGCTCGTTGACTACGGCACCGGTTTAAACTTCTGAATGCGGCGGCCGGTCGACACTTCGCCTACATAGACATTGCCTTTGGAGTCCATGGGAGAGAAGTGCGCGTGCACCATTGCACCAGCCTGGTGGCCAGGGCGGCCGAAGCTGGAGACAACCTGCATGGTCGAACGGTCTAAGAACAGAACCTGCTCGGCGGCTTCGTGAATGTTGAGCAGGTACTTCTGCGCCGGATCAGTCGAGAACGTGATGTACACCGAAGCACCCCACGAGCCGACCTTCGCGTTTTTGAACTGGTCGGTGGCCGGGTACGGGGTTCTCGGCGTGAACGGAATATCTACGTACCGCTTGAAG
Organism: Fidelibacterota bacterium; assembly: GCA_947476895.1. Taxonomy (GTDB): domain Bacteria; phylum Pseudomonadota; class Alphaproteobacteria; order Rhodospirillales; family Rhodospirillaceae; genus SHVO01. Next base: position 55,323 of record CANJRX010000012.1, read on the forward strand.
TTGCCCTTCTTATCGAAGATCTGGAAGCGCTGGCCCTGACGGTCGCAGACATAGACGTTGCCGTCTTTGTCCATGGCAATGCAGTGCAGCACCGGCTGCCAATCGGCAGGGTCGGTTTCCTTCTTTTTCAGTTCCCACTGGCGCAGGAACTTGCCGTCCTTATTCAACACGACAACGCGGTAGTTGGCGCGCGGCGCTTCGCCGTCAGCCAAATAGACGTCGCCGTTGGTCGGATCGATGGCAATGCCCGCGGGACGGAAGAACTGGGTCTGGCTGGCGTTCAAAGGTTTGCCCTTGGCAGTACCGTCGCTGGAATCGACGATGCCCTTCTTGCCGATTTGCAGCAGAAGTTTGCCGTCATGCGACCACTTTTGCAGAACGCCGTCGCCGACCGACACCAGCCACATGTTGTCGTCTTTGTCGAAGGTGCAGCCGTGGAAGAACAAGTTGGGCAGAATATCGAGGTGGTTGTTCCACGAATTGACCAGGGTGCCTTCGGGATCGAACTCAAGCACCGGCGGCGCTTGCACGCCAGAATCCAACTCGTTGTTGTCTTCGATGTCACGGCGATTGAGGACGAAAACGTGATCCTTGCTATCGATGCACACGCCGCCGACCTGGCCGAGCACCCAATACTGCGGCAGGGCTTTGGGCCAATTGGCAACGACTTCATACTTCGGCGGGGCGTCCGCGGCCTTCACAGGCGCGGCAAAGGGCCCGAGCGCGATACACAGCGCCGCGCACGCGGTTAGCAGAAAATTGTCTCGCTTTATCATCGGTTATCCTCCCCTGGCGACCACACGAATACTGGGTCGGCCCATATATTATATAGGGCTATTGGACTTTGCATGGACAAACTATCCGCCGTACATTTCGGGGGTAAGTTCTGAAAGGTTGGTGACAGGCTGGTAGGGAAACCGCGCGGCGGCGGCATCTCTTACGTAAGGCGCAGCGCAAGATCGTCTCTTCGCAGTGCAAATTGGGGGGTTCGTTTCGGCCATTATGAAGATTGTACGTTGGATACTGGCCGCGGCCTAGGTTGTCAGTTTTTGGGTATCGCCGACTTTCCCGGCGGCAGCGCAAACCCTGCATCCTTCTGAACAGCAAATCGTCGACACCCTTGGGTCGGACGATACAGACCACAGTTCGGGCAGCACATTGCGCCTGGGGGTGGGTTCCGTCACCAGTTCACGCCTTGGACATGGTGGGCATTCAAAAATCTACGCCCTTCCCATCATATTTTATGGCTACCGGGACATTGTTGATCTGGACGAAGCGGAGCTTCGCATCAACCTGCTGTCGGACGGACTGTTTGAGGGCAGCGGATTGTCTTCATCCGGCTTTAGCGCCGGCCCCAATGTGAAAGTCGATTTTGGACGGCGCGCCTTCGGCAGCGGCGTGCGCGGACCCGGCAATGTCGGAACCAGTGTCGAGGTTGGCGGCTTTGCCAGCTACCGCTACGGTCCGGCGCGCCTGCGCTTGCGTGCACGGCATGACGTTGCGAATGGGCATGGCGGCACCGTAGCGGAACTGGATTTGCGTAGTGGGCTATACCGCAACGGCGGCCTGGGTATCGCCGCGCAAGTGGGCGTCAGTTGGGCGGATAAGCGCTACATGCAATCGCTGTTCGGCGTGACGCCAGCGCAAAGTACACCGACACTGGCCCCCTATTCTCCCGGCGCCGACATTAAGGCGCTGCGCGGCAGCCTTTCTGGCGAATACAAATTTTCCGGAGGATGGTCCGCCGCCGCCAGTGTTCAGTTCGTCCGCCGCGTGGGCGATGCATCGCGCAGCCCGGTTGTAACTGCCCGCGGCTCAGCCAATCGCCTCAACACCGGTATGTTTTTGCTCTACACGTTTGGACAATAGAGCGCGATACTCACTCCCGCATTTAAATCGGGAGGCGGATTATGCGCCCACTCTTGGCAATATTGATTGCGATAGGTTTTGCTGGCGCAGCCGCGGCGGCCGATATGGCCGTGAAGAGTATGCCTTATCCCAGCGCTGTGGCGCTCTCGGAACCCAATCCTGGTAAGTGGATATACAAGTCCTTCCCCGGACTTCTCGCGCTTTACATTTTTGACGGCGAGCCAGCAGGTCAATCCACCTGCGACAGTGTCTGCAGCGCCGTGTGGCCAATCATTCGAGCGGAAGCGAACGACAAACCCATGGGATTATGGACAATCGTCAAACGCGACGACGGCCGGTTTCAATGGGCATTCAGGAATAAGCCGGTCTACACCTACTTTGAGGACCAACCGAACGAAGCGCGCGGCGGCGGTAAGGACAAGGATTGGTATCTGGATGAAGGCGCAGCGGAATATTTGAGAAAGGCCGGTGTGCAGCTGCCGTCTCTTCCCGCAAACGCCATCCGCAAAAAGAGCGAAGGAAAAGGCTCTGCAGCGGTGTTGCTGATACCGTGACCGGCGTTGCCTTCTCACTCTAAATCAGCCGCTTCTTCAATCGGCCGGATTTCGATCTCGCTGGGGACGGGCATAGGATTAGGGCAACGCTTTACCCAAGCCACCGCCTCGTCCATATCTTTGACTTCCCACAGCCAAAAACCGGCGACAAGTTCACGAGGGTGAGCAAAGGGTCCGTTGACGACGGTCCGGCTGGAAGCATCGAACACGACGCGCTTCCCGTCTGACGACGGTTTGAGGCCTTCGGCCATGCGCAGGATACCAGCCTTGCGCAGCTCGTCATTAAATCTTTCCATCTCTTCCATGGCCTTCACAGCTTCGGGCGTACGGACAAAGCCCTTTTCGCTGCCTTCGGTCGCCTTTACGAAAACCATAACTCGCATCCCCGTCTCCCTTGTAAAGCTGGAATGAGCCTTACATAAAAACGGCGAACACGGTTTTCGGTTCCTGGGCTCTAAAGAAGTTCTTACAGCCGCTAAGCGCTAGTAAAACGCCTGCAGACCGGTCTGGGCACGGCCCAATATAAGTGTGTGAACATCATGCGTGCCTTCGTATGTATTCACGGTCTCAAGGTTCGTGAGATGACGCATCACATGGAATTCGTCCGAAATGCCGTTGCCGCCATGCATGTCGCGGGCGGCGCGTGCGATATCAAGCGCTTTGCCGCAATTATTGCGCTTCATGAGGCTCACCATTTCAGGGGCCGCTCGTCCCTCGTCCATCAAACGCCCTAAGCGCAAGCTGCCTTGCAAGCCGAGTGCAATGTCGTTTTGCATTTCGACAAGCTTTTTCTGAAACAGCTGGGTCTGCGCGAGAGGCCGCTGGAACTGTTTTCGGTCCAAGCCATACTGGCGCGCGGCAAACCAACAGAATTCCGCGGCACCCAATGCACCCCACGAGATGCCGTAGCGTGCGCGATTCAAACAGCCAAACGGACCTTTAAGACCTTCAACGTTCGGCAGCAGCGCATCTTCCGACACCACGACATTGTCCAAAACGATCTCGCCGGTAATTGATGTACGCAGCGAAAGCTTGCCTTGGATTTTGGGCGTGCTCAGCCCCTGCAGTCCTTTTTCGAGGACGAAGCCCTTAATCTTGCCGCCATGTGCTTCGGACTTTGCCCATATCACCATAACGTCGGCGATCGGGCTGTTGGATATCCAGGTCTTCGAACCCGTGAGGCTGTAACCACCGGCGACTTTAGCCGCGCGGGTTTTCATGCTTCCGGGATCGGAGCCTGAATCGGGCTCGGTCAAACCGAAGCATCCGATAAGCTCGCCGGCGGCAAGTCCTGGAAGGTATTTGCGCCGCTGCTCCTCGGAGCCGTAAGCAAAAATGGGATACATGACGAGTGACGACTGCACGCTCATCATCGAGCGGTACCCGCTGTCCACACGTTCGATCTCACGCGTCACCAGTCCATAAGACACATAACCGGCATCCGCACCGCCGTATGTCTCCGGCACGGTCATGCCGAGCAGGCCCAGCTTCCCCATCGCCCGGAAAATTCCAGGATCAGTGCGCTCAATCCGGTAATCTTCGATCACCCGCGGCGCAAGTTCGCTTTGGGCAAAGGCCTTGGCCGAATCACGAATAAGCCGTTCGTCCTCTGTCAGCTGATCTTCGAGCAGCAGCGGGTCCGACCATTCGAAAGCTGATAATTCCGGCTTGTCTTTCTGTTTCAAGATCGCGCGTTCCTTAACCATGACCATACCTGGGCACACCGTTCTCAAGGCATGCGTATGTTAAATCATTCCGAAATATATTGAAGAAAAAGGCTGGTCGCCGATGGGAGTCTCGGCGACCAGCGTTTGCAACCACCCGCGGGAGGAGAGCACGAATGGTAGCAATACTTTAATACCCCTCACGACGACCAAACATCTCGCCACGCATAAACTTAATAGCCGCGCTCTAAATCGAAGACCGAGTACATCTTATCTCCCGCCGCGAAGCGCCGCATATTCTCGCGGACCAAGACCCAACGCAGCTCTGCTTCATACCGGTCTTTGTCATTCATTTTGGGAGCAGCAACCGGCGACGGTGCGGGCTCGGGTTTTTTCTGCATATTATCGGCGGACATAGCGCCGCCCCACGGCGTGAGGATCACGTTGGGGGCGCTGCGCAACGGATGATCCTTGGGCAACGGTTCGGTGGTCGCCCAATTCATGCCCACGCTGCCGACCTGTCCCGATTTCAACGCCGCGGCGAGATCCACGGAGTTGATGATTTCGGCGCGCGTGAAGTTAATGATCATCGCGCCGCGTTTCATTTTGGCCATCATCTCGGCATTGATGAGATTCTTGGTTTGTGGCGTCAAAGGCGCGGCAATCATCACGACGTCGGCTTGGCCGATAAGCTTCGGCAGCTCGTCGGCAAGGCCCACATATTCGACATAGTCGGGGCCTTCGTGGCTAGAATTGCGCGTGGCGATAACCCGCATGCCGGCTTCGTGGGCCTGGCGCGCAATCTCGGTCCCTGCCCCGCCCAAACCAACCACCAGCATGGTGCTGCCGTCGATGGGCATGGAGGGGCGTCCGCGCACGGCATAGAAATCTTTCTGCTGCATATTCACGACAGCGATGTCCAAATTCCGCGCCAGCGTATACATGAAGCCCATGGCCATTTCGGCGAGGCCGGATGATTTGACCTTCTGGCTGTTCGTCAGAAGCTGGCAAGGGCAAGGTTTGTCGAATGGGCCCGCCAAGACACGGGAGACGCGCCCTGCGGTCGATATACCGTTTCACAGGCCCTCACCGATTACGTGGCTGACTATGAAAGACGTGGTGGAAAAGCCAAGGCGAGTGTGTTGACGGTTATTAACGCCCATATCGAACCCAGCTTGGGAATGCGTGAAATAAGCAAGCTTCGGCGTTCGCATGTCGAGCAATGGTTCAGGCAACTTGCCGACAAAGGGCCGCGTAAGCGGGTCAAAAAGGGCCACGAGCCTCAGTGCCGCGCCTACCCGACGACGCCTGAAGGGACACGTCGCCGGCGCGCGACGGCAAATCGTTGCTTTGCGGTCTTAAAGGCCGCCTTAAATCATGCTTTTCAGTGCAGGCGTTGCCTGAGCCAGGATGCCTGGGCGTCCGTTAAACCTTTTCGCAATGTGGATTCCCCAATTGTTAGATACCTCAGCGAAGCTGAAGTTAGGCGCTTGGTTAACGCCTGCGGATCAGAATTTAGACCTTTCGTCAAAGCCGCTTTGCTTACCGGCTGTAGGTACAGCGAGCTCGCCGCTTTGCAGGCCCGTGACTTTAACGCTGATACCGGCACATTGGCGATACGCACCAGTAAAAGCGGCAAACCCCGGCACGTTGTACTAACGGACGAAGCTCAGCGCTTTTTTGCAGCAGCCACGGCAGGCAAGATCGGTCTTGCGTTAATTCTCACACGTGACGACGGGAGACTGACCTGACCGATTTTCTGTACCAGTCGTAATGTTAGTTTACTGCATGATAGCGGTCTGATCGAGTGGTACTGGAGACGCGACGCGTGAAGCGAATTGCGACATGAGCGCGTGTCTGCCGCCTCAGGTCGGCTAACCCAGCTCTTCCGCAGCCACGTCCACCATCACCTCATTGCGGCGAAGAAACGGCAGAGTCCAAGGTGGATTGTAAAATGCATATGTTGGCGTAG
>CANJRX010000013.1 GCA_947476895.1 Fidelibacterota bacterium
CCCCCCCCCCCCCCCCCCCCACTCAATTTTTTTGCGAAGGGGTTACATTGTCCGTACAATTCTTTTCAGAGGGAGTGCGCAAAGGCCTTGCCGTTGCGCCGTGATATTTGGAGAGCTATCACGAATTCTGGGCGATCTTAATGATCGTGCGGAGAGACGCCGCGGAGATAACGCGGCGAGAGGGGAGTTAAGTTTTAAAGGTTAAATGCGGGCCTTGCGTTGTCTTGGATAGACGGCGCGGAAGAGCTTTGTTCCATGCCGAAATGGAAGGCTGACTATTTCAATTTAAGAAGGGGAGCTTCATATGTTGTTCGACACATCTAAGCATTCATCATCCATCCGTGCGCGCGCGCTGACGACTGTCAGCTCGCTTGCTGTTGCGACTTCGCTATTGAGCGGACATGTCGCGTTCGCCGCCGAGCAAGCTGCCGGCGCAGTTGAAGAAATCATCGTCACCGGTTCGCGCATCGCCCGTGAAGGCTATGAAGCGCCGACGCCGTTGACTGTTATGAACGTCGAAGCCATCGAAAACTCAGCCAACGCCAACATGGCGGAAGCCATGAAGGACATGCCGCTGTTCTCGGGCAACGCCACGCCGACCAGCGCCCAGGGCGGTGTGTCGAGCGGCAACGCCGGCATGAACATCCTGAACCTGCGCGGTATCGGTGCAGGCCGCTCGCTCATGTTGCTCGATGGTCACCGCACGGTGGGTAACAACTCCGACGGCGCCGTCGACTTGAACACCTTCCCGCAGATGCTCGTCGCGCGCGTCGATATCGTGACCGGCGGTGTGTCGGCCGTGTACGGCTCGGACGCCGTAGCCGGTGTCGCGAACTTCATTCTCGATAAGACCTATACCGGCGTGAAGGGCGAAGTATCCAGCGGTATCACGTCTTACGGCGACGACAAAAACTACAAGGTCGGCCTCGCAGCCGGCTTCGGCTTTGGTGGCGGTCGTGGCCACGTGCTGATCAGCGGTGAGCAGGTCAGAAAGACGGGTATCTTGAACGGCTCCAACGGCCGCGAGTGGGATTTGGACGGCACGCAGACCATCCAGAACCCCGCTTATCTTTCAACCTGTACGGCGGGCAGCTGCCAGCCGTTCTACATCGCCTCCAACCACATCGGCATGAGCACCACGGCGGCCGGCGGTATCATCACCTCCGGTACGTTGAAGGGCACAGCCTTCGGTCCGGGCGGCGTTCCGTATCAATTCAATTATGGTTCTGTTTACTCCGCCCCGCTGATGATCGGCGGCGACTGGCAGACGCAACAAACCGCACCGTTCAATAGCTCGTTGGACAACAAAGAATCGCGCCAGTCGGCGTATTTGCGCGTCGCTTATGACGTGTCAGATAAAGTAAACGTCTATGCTTCTGCGTCTTGGAACCGTGCCTTCACGCTCGGCACGACGCTGCCCCGCCTGCGTCAAGGCAGCACGTCAACCAACTCAGCGTCGTACATCACCAACGCTGCGCAGCCTTACGTCACCGGCGGCCCAGCGTCCGGTCTGGCTCCGGGCGTCCCGTTCCCGTTCCCGGTCTCCGCGGTTAGCAATAGGGTCGACACCGGCAGCAGCAACATTCTGAATCTGGGTCTGCGTTCTGACAACGCCTTCCTCCCGGCCGAAGTCAAAGCGAAAATCCCAGCTACCGTTACGGTGCTGCAGTTCGGTTCTTGGACCGTCGATCTGCCGCTCGTCTCGACGGAAAACGAACACTTCGTCAATCGTAACGTGGTTGGCGCGACCGGCGCCTTCTCGGCGTTCAGCAAAGATTGGTCGTGGGATCTGTACTTCCAGAACGGCTACAGCCGTAACTCGATCACGGCCGGCGGTGGTATCACCGACGAAGTCAAATGGGCCCAGGCCGTTGATGCGGTCCGCGATCCGAACACCGGCCGCATCGTTTGCCGTTCGACTCTCACGAACCTCAACGATGGTTGCGTACCGTTCAACGTGATCGGTATCGGCGTGAACAGCGAAGCGGCCAAGGACTACGTGCTGACCAACGGTCATATGTACCAGAAGCTGACCCAGAACGTGTTCGCCGGTACGATCACTGGCGAGCCCTTTGATCTGTGGGCCGGTCCGGTCTCGCTCGCTTTGAACGTTGAGTACCGCACGGAAAAGGTCGGCGGCCGCAACGAAAACGACGATCAGTTCAACAACAACTTCTCGGGCAACTACCACCCCACGTTCGGTAAGTATAACGTGAAAGAAGCTGCGTTCGAGTTGATCGTGCCGTTGGCTAAAGGCGAATCTTGGGCTGATAATTGGGACTTGAGCTTGGCTGCTCGCGGTACCGACTACAGCACCTCGGGCTACGTCACGACCTGGAAAGTGGGAACCACCTACACGCCGATCCCGGACATCAAGCTCCGTGTGACGCGTTCACGTGACATCCGCGCTCCGAACCTAAACGACCTTTACCTGCCGTCGAGCTTCGGTCGTGGTAACGGCTTCGATCCGTTCAGCGGCACGACGCACCAGCTCAACTCCTTTGCCACCGGTAACCCAAACCTGAAGCCTGAAAAAGGCGACACGACGGGTATCGGCTTGGTGCTGCAGCCCAGCTTCGTTCCGGGTTTCAGCTTCTCGGTCGACTACTGGAACATTGCGATTAAAGACGCCATCGGCGCCGTCGGTCGCGATAACATCACTCAGTACTGCTATGACGGTCGTCTGGAATATTGCTCCGCGCTGCGCTTCCAGAATCCGTTCGCGGGTCCAGGCACCAGCAACTTCGTGATCGATGTTACGACCAGCGGCTTCAATATTTCGAAGACCCTCGATCGTGGCTTCGACTTCGACGCCACTTACCGCATGGGTATGGACGAACTGATGTCGGATTGGGCCGGCACGCTGACCTTCAGCGGTAACGCCACGCTGTATTTGAAGAGCTATTCAAACAACAGCATCAACAAGCCGACGGATAACGCTGGTTCGAACAACTCTGGTCCGCCGGATTGGCGTATCACTGCCGGCTTGACGTACAACCTCGACCCGATCCGCGTCGGCGTCACGGCGCGCGGCGTCTCGTCGGGTACGTACAACAATGCCTGGATCGTCTGCGCACCGGGCACCTGCCCGGTCTCGACCGCCGACAACAGAACGCTGAGCACCGTCCTCGGCGGCACGCTCGGCGGCAGCCCGAACGTTATCCCGGGCCGTTGGTACTTCGATATGTCGACCTCGTACAAGTTCGCCATCGGCGAGTCTGTCGAAGCCGATGCGTTCTTGAACATCAAGAACATCGCCAACTCTGACCCGGTCGTGATCCCGATCCAAACCGGAACGCCGCACAGCGCCCACCCGACCAACTCGGGCCTGTACGACGTGTTCGGCCGTGTGTTCCGCGCAGGGGTGCGCTTCAAGATGTAACTTAGCGAATCTGCGACTCCGGACCCCCTCCGGCCGCAGACGCAACGCCGGCTACTGCCTCTATCCTGGTGGCCGGCGTTGTGCATTTGTTAAGGACGAAAAGAAGAGGGCTGCTTTCATAAGAAAGCAGCCCTCTGCATTTTTAGTCTGAAGCTAAGGTCTTAAATCCAGCTGGTGAATACCGCGATCAAAACAATCACAGAGAGCGGAACACCGAGCAGCCAAAGAATAATGCCTTTACCCATGACGTTTCTCCTTAATGAGTTACATCAATAAAACGCCGTCCTTGCGTTTTAGTTCCTCATGCACCGCGGGAGATAGTTTTAGGGCGCCAAGGTTGCCAAATAGGCGGCGGCGGCCAGCATGTCGTCCTGGCTAATCGAATAGAGCAGGGGCGCCATTTGTATGCTGAGCAGGCCTTCACGCTTGCGCTGCTGCATGTCGAACATCTGACGCATCAGGTAGCTGGGCGCACGTCCGGCGATGGCCGGGAACGAACCGCCGCCCTGCAGGTTGTCGCCATGACACTCCACGCAGGGCACGATCACGCCGCCGCCCGTACGCACAAGGCTTTCGCCCCGCTCAACGCTGCCCTTGGGCACGTAGGCCGTAAACTTGGCGCGCGGGTTATGCTTTTCGAAGTCCTCGAGGTTCGACGGCACTTCGACGATGCGATTACCCAAAGGTTCGGTGCCGGCAGATTTGCCGGTCAGCGGCACAAAAATGCCGTCGCGGACCTCGGTTTTGGGCGCTGTATCGCTCTCGACGACGGTGATCCACGGGGCCGGCTTTAAAGACGCGTAATAGCGGGCGGCTGCCTCGATGTCCTCGCTCGTCATAGCCTTGGCGAAGGCGACCATCAGTTGCGTCTCAACCTTCCGGTGGTCCGATGACTCCCGCCGGCCGTTCTTAAAATCATAGAGCTGCTGCATGAGGTATTCGAAGGTCGACCCGGTCAGATTGGCCGTTCCGGGCGTGCCGCGGCCATTGGGCAGGTGACACCCAGCGCAGGCCCAGATGGGGCGTGTGGCAGCTTCGCGCCCCTTGGCGACGATCTCGGGCATTTCAGGGTGATCCCCGGGGAACCAGTCTGCCGGGGCATAGCGGTTAAAAATCTGCGCCGCGGTGAACTGGGCAGTGGTGCCTGGGAGGCTGAGCTTTTTGGTATCATCGAGCTCAGGCGCCGGCGGTATAACCACCGGCGGCATCTTCGCCATGGTGTTAAGCCGCACTTCCGTCGGTTCCGTTGCACCGTAAGCCCACATGGGGGGAACGTCGGCAGCCCAGGATGGCCCGCTTCCCAAAGCCATCACAAGTGCAACAACAGGTCCGGCGAGAATTGCTTTCATGGCGCCCGTAAGGGTGTTTAAACCGCCGGCTTCGCGGTCCGCTCCACAATAGACCGATGGATGCGGTACATCAAAGTTACTGTAATGAGCGCGGCCCCTATCACCACGTAACCCACCCGGTCGAAATGACTTATGTGCCCGTCGGCATTTTGCACGACGATAAAGCCGGCGATGACCGAAGCAATGCCGCCCGATACCTGCTGCAGGGAGGAGCTGACGGCGTTGAATGCGCCGCGCTTTGTGACGTCGGGGATGGCTGACATCAAAGCCGTCGCAGGGATAATGCGCGAGAAGATACCTACAAACATCACGGCGTTGACTGCTATTACGACAGGCAGGGGGGTCTCGCCGAGGTGCGTATAGATCAGCGCCATGATGACAGAAACCGCGGTGCCGAAAGCGAACACCCGGAATTTACCAAACCGGTCGCTGGCGCGCCCAATTAGCGGGCCGACGAAAATCGTGCACAGACCAGTTGCCAAATAAACCGTCGGCAAATGGTCGAGTGAAATACCTAGATTGTTGACTGTAAAAGCGCTGCTGAACGGCATAATCATAAATCCGCCAGTCGCCAACAGTGTGACAGTCGCAAAAGCCAGCAGATATCGCGGATCAGTAATTGTGTGAACCAAATGCATCAATGGGCTGTGCTCTTGTTTCAGGCCAAGATGCATATCAACCGGTTTCAGCCCCATCATGATCACCACACCGACAGCGCTTCCAACGACAATGATCAGGACAAAGGGTGCGTGCCAGTTCCAAGCATTTGCCAGATAAAGTGCAATGGGCAGGCCTAGGATTTGACTGGCGGCAAAGGCCGTTTGAACGATGCCCATCACCCGTCCGCGTATTTCCAATGCAAAAAGATCGGTAGTGATGGCCATAACGATGGAGCCGATGACTCCGCCGAAGATGCCGGTCACGATGCGTGCTGCCAGCAGCAGATGGAAAGTGGCGGCTACTGCGCATAGCGCGGTACCCAAGATGAATCCGGTGTAAAAGAACAGCAGCAGTTTTTTGCGGTCGAAGCGGTCGGCGAAGCCGGCCGCGAGCATAGCGGAAACGCCGGCGCTAAATGCATAAGCTGACACCACCAATGCAAATTGCTGTGGTGTGATCTGTAGGGCCGGCATGACGATAGCGCCCAAGGGCGCGATAACCATGAAATCCAGGATGATCGAGAATTGGAGGAACGCGAGAATTCCCACAACGAATTTCTGATAACCAGTGAACTTTAAGGCTGCCGGCTTAGCGGACGCGTCTTGCATAAAAGATTTCCCCACTTTTCTTGGCGGCCTTGTTATGCCGCAAAGGTCCTTTTAAAGCGAGGACTTCACGATAATATATGAGCAATTCTGATCGCGTATCCCATACCTTTTTAATTTCTCAGTTATGTCATGACGGTGTCTTTAGAGCAGGCCATATCTTTTCATCAAAGTGGCAATCTTGCCGCCGCTGAGCAACTTTATCTCAGCGCACTAAGGCTGGATCCGTCGAATGCTACAGGCCTGCACCTCCTGGGGACGTTGCAGCTGCAGCAAGGACGTTTTGCCGAAGCCATAGCCAGCTTTGACCGGGTTCTGGGGCTAAAGGCCGGCAATGCGGATACGTATGCTAATCGCGGCGTCGCTCTTTGCAATCTGCAGCGCTTCAAGGATGCGGTCGTCAGTTTCGACAAAGCTTTGGGGTTCAAACCCAAGGCACCAGAGTTGCTCTGCAACCGCGGTATGGCTTTGTACTACTTGGGGCGTCTTGAGCTCGCACTCGCAAGTTATGACCAAGCGCTGGAGGCGCAGCCCCAGTATTTCGATGCCTTAATGGCGCGCGCCAATGTACTGCGCGAACTGAAGCGCAGTGACGAGGCGCTCAAAAGTTACGAAAGGGTGTTTGCTCTCGCACCTGAGCGTCCCGAGCTTCACTACAGTATTGGTGTCGTCCTCATCGATCTTGGCCGCTTGCCCGAGGCGGTAGCGAGTTTCGACCGGGCTTTGCAAATGGCGCCCGACTATGCGGAAGCCTGGAATAATAGTGGCAGCACACTGCAGTCGCTCGGAAGATTGGACGAAGCGTTAGCCAAATTCGAGCGGGCCATTACTGTGAAACCGGATCTCGCGCTGGCTCATCACAATCGCGGTTCGGTTTTGCGTCGTCTGGGACGTTTGCAAGAGGCGCTCGACAGCCACGACCAGGCACTTGCACTTCAACCGCAGCTCGCCGAAATCTGGAATGACCGCGGGCTAGCCTTGCGGGACCTTAAGCGGTTTCCCGAAGCCGTCGCCAGTTTTGATCAAGCTTTGAAGCTCCAGCCCAAGCACGCCGACGCGTTTAATAATCGCGGTGTTGCCTTATGGGATATGGACCGCATCGACGACGCCGAAAGAAGCTTCGATAAGGCCGTTGCGATCAAACCGGATTTCGCTGCGGCCATATACAATCGCGGCATCATGATTTGGGCGCGGAAACGCCACTTAGAAGCGGCGCTGCGCGATCTGGAAAAAGTGCTGAAAATAAGTCCCGACTATCCCTATGCGCGGGGCGACGTCATCCACCTGAAAATGTACGGTGCCGATTGGCGGACCTTTGCCGAAGACGCATCGCGGATTGATGAAGAGGTAAGGGCGGGCAAACCTGCGGCGGTACCTTTTGTATATCAGGCCATTTCGCAGTCGCCGGCCCTCCAACGTACCTGCGCCCAGACTTATGTCGAAGCGACTTACCCGGCGGCGGTGGTGTGGACCAATAAAATCCGTAAGCCGGGCAAAATCCGTGTGGGTTACGTCTGTGGCGAGTTCCGGGAACACGCGACCTCTTACCTCAGCGCGGGTCTCTACGAGGCCCACGACCGAGACCGTTTCGAAGTCGTGGCGTTCGATAATGGCGCCGACGATGACAGCGCTTTGCGTCAACGGCTAAAGTCGGCCTTTGATAAATTTATACCAATTCAACTTCTTGGCACCCGTGAAGCCGCCGCGCGCATAGCGTCTGAAGATATCGACATCCTCGTCAATCTCAACGGTTACTACGGCGCCCTGCGCATGGATGTCTTTGCGCACCGGCCCTCGCCCATACAGGTAAATTTCCTCGGCTTTCCCGGAACGCTTGGCGCGACATACATCGACTACATTCTTGCCGACCGGTTTGTGATCGCCGCAGACGAACATGCTCACTATGCCGAGAAGGTCGTGTATTTACCGGACAGCTATCAGGTCAACGATTCTCGTCGTGTCGTGCCCCAGCAGATATCCAACCGGGCAGCGCATGGCCTGGCCGCGGACGCTTTTGTGTTTTGCCATTTCAACTACAGCTACAAGCTTACGCCCGACACCTTTGCACGGTGGATGCGCATCCTAAAACAGGTCGATGGCAGCGTGCTTTGGCTTTTGCAAAGCGGCGGGGCCTATGCTGAAAATCTGCGACGTGAGGCAGAGCGCCTGGGTGTGGACCGCGCCCGGTTGATTTTTGCGCCGGTCTTAGAGCAGCAGCAACATCTCGCGCGTTTACCGCTTGCGGACCTGTTCCTCGACTCTCTGCCCTACAACGCCCATACGACGGCAAGCGACGCTTTGCGCATGGGCTTGCCGCTGTTGACGCTCAAAGGAAGCACTTTTGCAGGGCGTGTCGCCACCAGCCTGTTGCACGCAGTCGGTCTCCCGGAGATGGTCACCGAGACACCCGAGGCCTACGAAGCCCTCGCCATTCGCTTGGCAACGACACCAAGCTTGCTTACGCCCATACGAGAAAAGCTTGCCGGCAACATTCCATCGGCGGCTCTATTTGATACCTCACGCTTCACGCGCCATATTGAAGCTGCGTATGCGACAATGCTTGAGACCTGGCAAAGCGGCGAGGGGCCGCGCAGCTTTCAAATTCCGGTTGTTAAGTAATCACCCTACGTTGATTTATTCTTCTCAGCCTGTCGCGCCAGTGTGTCAGCCATGCGCTGCTTGGTTTCCGCCCATTGCTTCACCGATGTATCCGGCACGCTATGTTTGAGATTTGGCGATTCGGGAATTTTCATAGCGTTCAAGAAAAAATCGAGATCCTTATCGAACCTATGCTGATGTTGGGCGAGGTAGTCCGCCGCCATAAAGGCCATTTGCAGCGGGACAGTGTCACTTAAATAAGTGTGATAGTCGTCGCGCTCCGCTTTCAAGAAGCCGGCAATTTTTGCGGCATAAGACAGCAGGCGGAAACCCACGGCGACGATGCTGGCTTTCACAAGTTCCGGCGTTGAGGCGGCCCGCATGTCGGCGTAGCCGCGCAAGGGATGTTCCTCCCCTGATTCAAGAGCATGGAAGTATTTTACGAAAACCGCTTCAGCAACGGTCAGGAAGCCGTTACCGGGCATGCGCGACGTCGGATGCCAAATCTGCGAATTGAAAAGATTGACCAGCCTGAGACCTTTTGGACCAAGCAAGGCCATCTGTTCATCGAACAAAGGTTGGCGATGATAAATCTCAGAAAACTCTACCTCACTGACCACAGCCAGCGCGCGGTCAAGGTGGGAACCACAGCCCTTAAGAATTCCTAGTTCCGCGCCCTGGGCATCAATACTGATGACATCCGGGGGAGGTAAGCCGAGTTCTGCGATGACTTCAGCGATAGAGGAAGTTTTGACGGAGACCGTCTTTTCGATGACGCAGTTCTCGCCCCAGGTTTTGCAGTGGTAGTAGCCGGCATCTTCCTTCACCGCCATGGGCGAAGGCTTGAAGAGGCTGCTGCTCATGGGCAATGTTGTGACGTGAAAATCCGTGGTCGCAGTTTTTTCATCGATGGCGCGATTGACCCTGACCTTGAACTGCTTGGTGGAATAAGGTGCTGGCACGACCACGAACGGCGAAGCGTCATCGCGTATTTCGAAAACCACAATAATCATATGGTCGGGCGCGGCCTCAAACAGCGCTTCAACCGGGCCGATTGAACCATCGCCGCCGACGTGAAAGATCACGACATCGGTTGGGCCGGGTACAGGTACGCCGTTGGCTAGCACGGTCATCAGTACATTCCCCCGAATGGCGCGAGACATAGTCCCCTCAGACTGCTGTTATCTTACCCTAAATGCGGTACAGCGCTCAATGACTTGCCGCGTCGCGGCTGCGCCGGGTAGCATTCGATATCAAATTGCGAGGAGAAGTAGGGATGAAGAAGAAAGCTCCAGAGAAAGCCAAATCTCCGGCCAAGCTGATAGACGCCCGCATTAAAGAGCTGGGCGATTGGCGGGGCGAGATGCTCAGCCGGATTCGCGCTGTGGTCAAACAAGCCGACCCCGAAGTTGTCGAGGAATGGAAATGGCGCGGCGTTCCGGTGTGGGAACACGACGGCATCATTTCCACGGGCGAGACTTATAAAAGCGTCGTCAAAATGACGTTCGCCAAAGGCGCGGCGCTGGAAGATCCCGCGAAGCTCTTCAATTCCAGCCTTGAAGGCAACACTAGGCGCGCCATCGACTTGCGCGAAGGCGAGAAGATCAATGAAAAGGCGCTCAAAGCTCTCATTCGCGCTGCCGTGACTTTGAATAAGTCTAAAGCCAAACCCGCAAAGAAGCCTCGAAAATCCCCGGCTTCGTGAGGCCTCGTGCGCCCCGTCGCCCTATCCATATGAAACTGATCCCGATACACTAAGGCTCACCTTCACGCGGCGCTTTGCCTATCGCCCGATAGGAACGCCGCCGGTGACATTTGGGTCGGGCGTAATTTGGGAGGATGGTTCATGAAATCACGATTTTTAGCTACCGTTGCCACGGTCGCGTTCACGGCATTCGCGGCAATTTCTATGCCGATATCGGCTGCGGAATTACCGGGTCCGGTTAATCCGCTTTGGCATGACGGGAAGATCAAAAACTACCTTCCGTATATGACCTGGTCTGAGGTCGAAGCGCTGCTCAAAAAATCCGACATGGTGATCATCCCGGTCGGTGCGATGGAGCAGCACGGTCTTGGTGGTCCCATCGGCACCGATTACCTCAACGGCACGCAACGCGCGCTTCTGGTTGCGCAGCAGACAGACGCGCTTGTCGTCCCCATCCTGAACGTCGGCCAGTCGCCCTATCACTTGGAGTTCCCAGGTTCTATCGCGCTGTCCTCGGAAACGATCCAGCAGGTCTATTTCGAAGCCGCGCAAAGCTTGATCAAGCAAGGGTTCCGCCGCTTCATGTTCCTGAATAGCCACGCCGGCAATGACGCCATCACAAACTTCATCGTCGATCGCATCAACCAGGAAACGCCGGCTGTCGCCGTCGAGCTTGGCGAAGCAGCATCGCTGATGCGCCCCGCAGGCGGCGGTGCCGCTGCGTCCAACGAACCGCGTGTGTTTGACCGTCACGGCGGATTTAATGAAAGCTCCGCTTCACTCTATCTGACGCCCGGCCTCTACGATCAAAGCGTGGCGCGTCCCGCGAAGATCACTTATCCGCCACACTTGGCGGCTTTGGTGCCGAAATTGCTGGCGGGCGACCGCGCGGCTGAACTCGTGTTCCTGCACGAAGCTTTGAAGTCGTCGGCCACGGGCAAGCACACCTCCACGCGCGAAATGACCGATACCGGTTCATGGAGCACGGTGGACCCGAAAACCGCGACAGCGGAAGCCGGCCGTAAATCCACGGAAGTCTTCGTGAACTCGGCGGTGGCTTTCATCAATCACTGGAAAGAACTGCGCCCGAACGGCCAGAAACCGTAAGTCGTTTCTAAACGGACCGAGCGTCGCACAGCTCTTTATAGGCTTGGTGGCGGCATGATTCTCTTTTCGGAACATGCCGCCACAACTCCCTTCCCACGGATATAAAATATCCTTAAATTGGCGGGATGATCCTCAAGAACCAGAACGAGTGGGCGCTTCATTGCTGTTCGGTGCTGTCCTGGGTGCCGCCTGAGCGGTACCTGTCCACAAAGGCCTTGGCCGAATTCCATGACGTGCCGAAAGAATACTTGTCCAAGGCGCTGCAGGCCTTGTCGCAAGCCGGCATCGTCGAGGGCACGCTGGGCCCCAGCGGCGGCTACCGCCTCGCGCGCAAACCCAGCGACATCACGTTCCTGGATATTGTCGAAGCCATCGAAGGCAAGGGATCGACGTTTGCGTGCACGGAAATCCGCAAGAACAACCCTTGCCGCACCGCTAAGCATTGCGACAACAAGCCCTGCGCGGTCGCGCGTGTGATGTGGGAGGCCGACGCCGCCTGGCGCAACACGCTGCGCGGCGTGCGGTTGTCGGACTTAGCCAAGACACTTAAGGAAACCGTACCCGCCGATCTTCTTGAGAAGACCGGCGCGTGGGTTGTGGACCGCACTTAAATCCGGTTACTTCGCCGCGGGTGTCGTTAGGACTTTGTCGTTGGTGTCGACGACAAATACCGCCAGCAGGCGCGCTGGTTCAGTCTTGCTGGCGTTCTCGCTGACGCTGTGGCGATCGCCCGGCATTTCCGTGAAGTGTTCACCGGCTTTGTAAACCTTGGCCGGACCGTCGTTCACCTGACTGCGAATGGCGCCGTCCAGCACCGTCGCGGCGATGAAAGCCGATGCGGCGTGGGTATGGGCGGATGATGCGCCGCCGGGCGGATACTCCACCAACACGCCCTTGATGCTTTTGCCCGGCACGTTTGGCAGCGGGTGATCGTAAAGCACAGTGACTTTTGCAGCGGGTGCTTCAGCAGGCGCTGCGCTGGCCGAGACGGAAGCGACAATCGCCAGGACGGCGATGAAAACGGTGCGGATCATGTTGATCTCCCTGTTGTGAGTTAGTTTAGTCCGGCTTTATCAAGGCCGAAGATTTTGTCCTTAGAACCCGGAATGTTGCGGAAGGCTATATTCAACCGGTTCCAGGCATTGATGGTCATCACCGAAAACGTCAAATCAGAAAGCTCCTTCTCCGAAAACTGCACGCGCGCGGCGGCGAAGGCTTCGTCCGATACACCGTGAGGCCCAATTTGCGTCAGCGCTTCGGTCCATTCCAGGGCCACCCGTTCGCGTTCGGAGAAAAGAGGCGACTCCCGCCAGATCGCCACATGATACAGGCGCAGTTCGCGCTCGCCGCGCAGCTTGGCCTGCTTGATATGCATATCCAAACAGAACGCGCAGCCATTGATCTGCGAGGCCCGGATATCGACCAAGCTACGAATGCCTTCTTCAATCGCGCTTTCTTTAGACACAGTATCGCTAAAGCCGATCATCTTGCTCACAAGGGATGCCGACTGCTCCATGTAATTCAAACGGGTCGCCATGATGTTTCAAATCTCCGAAGATTGTTATTAAGGATAATATGTATCCTTAATAAGACGGGAAGTAAAGAGAAGATGGTGGGCGCGCCTAGTTTTTTGGATATTGGCTTGCCAAGCCGAAGCTCGCGGGAGGCAGTCCGCCTTCGCTAGTGGGCTTCGGCGTGACATCCTTCGTCGCTGCGCGAGCGAAGGATGGTGGGCGGTGCAGGGATTGAACCTGCGACCCCACGCGTGTGAAGCGTGTGCTCTACCGCTGAGCTAACCGCCCGTTCGGGTTCCGATGTGGGGAAGGGCCGAAGGAGCCCGGTTCTTAAAGTCACGTCTCAAACCTGTCAACCGGGCGGCAGGCCCCCTGAAGATCGCCCTTCGGGGCTATCCCCTTGAGCCACGAGACTTTTATGGCACCCGCAGGGAACTTTACCTGTAACTCGGCCTTTATCCCGCCGCAGGGGCGTGTCATTTTCGGCACTTCCTTATAATACGTGTAGTGCCCGCCCCATGACCGCCAGTCCCGTCCAAGCTCCTACGGCAGCAATTGTGCTGGCGGCCGGCATCGGCAGCCGTATGCAATCGACCCTGCCCAAGGTGATGCACGCCATCGCCGGGCGGTCCATGCTGGGCCATGTTCTGGGCACGCTGGCGGGCGAGAAGATCACGCCCGTAGTTGTGGTCATTGGGCCCGATATGGATGTGGTGGCCAAGGCGGCCGCGCCGCATCAGTGCGTCACGCAGAAAGATCGGCTGGGCACTGCTCACGCCGTGCTCCAGGCCGAGAAGGCGCTCGCGGCCTTTGCCGGCGACATCCTGATCGTTTATGGCGACACACCCTTTATTAGCGCCGAGACATTGCGAAAAATGCGTGCTGCGCGGGCTGGTACAGCCAGGCCCGCCGTTGTCGTGCTGGGCTTCTCGCCGAATGACCCGGGCGCCTATGGCCGCTTGATTGTCGGCGCGAATGGGCTTGAGCGCATTGTCGAATTCAAGGACGCGAGCCCGGCCGAGCGCACCGTCGGTTTGTGCAACTCGGGCATCATGCTGGTGGACGCAAGCGTGCTGTGGAAGCTGCTGGCCGATGTGCGCCCCAATAATGCCAAGGGCGAATACTACCTCACCGACATTGTCGCCCTCGCGCGCGCTGCCGGCCTTAGCAGCGTTGTAGTCGAAGGTGGCGAGGAAGAGCTGATGGGCATCAACAGCCGTGTCGAACTGGCCGAAGCCGAAGCTATTTTCCAGCGGGCTTTCCGGCGCAAGGCTATGGAGAACGGTGCGACCCTGACCGCGCCCGAAACCGTCTATTTTTCCGCTGACACCAAAATCGGGCGCGAAGTTGAAATCGGCCCCTTTGTGGTTTTCGGCCCAGGGGTAGTGGTTGACGATAACGTCACGATCAAGGGTTTCTGCCACTTCGAGGGCGCGCATCTTTCTGCCGGTTCCATCGTTGGACCTTATGCGCGCCTGCGGCCCGGCGCGGACATCGGCAAGGACGCCCACGTGGGGAATTTCGTCGAGATCAAAAACGCGCGCCTGGAAGAGGGCGCCAAGGTCAACCATTTGTCCTACGTCGGTGATGCGCGCGTCGGTGTGAAAGCCAACGTCGGCGCGGGCACGATTACGGCGAACTACGACGGCTTTACCAAATCGCACACGGATATCGGCGCGGGCGCGCATATCGGATCGAACACCGTGCTGGTGGCACCCGTCACCGTCGGCGACGGCGCCATGACCGGGGCCGGGGCCGTGGTCAGGACTGATGTGCCGAAAGATGCGCTGGCGATTAATGCCGGCCGCCAAGAAATCAAAGAAGGCTTCGCTGCCACGTACCGCACGCTAAAACAGGCGGCGAAAGAAAAGGCGAAAAAATAGTATGTGCGGAATTGTTGGCGTAATCGGCCGAGCTAACGCGGCCGAGGTTTTGCTGGAAGGCCTCAAGCGCCTGGAATATCGCGGCTATGATTCCGCCGGCATCGCCACGCTGGTAGACGGCGTTATTGAGCGCCGCCGCGCCCCTGGAAAGATTATCAATCTCGCGCAAAAACTGGCTGAACAGCCGCTCGGTGGTTCCATCGGTATTGCGCATACGCGCTGGGCCACGCACGGGATTCCGAACGAGACCAATGCTCATCCGCATTCCGACGGCAAAGTGGCTGTGGTGCACAACGGCATCATCGAGAACTTTCAGGAATTGAAGACCGAACTGGAAGCCAAAGGCTACAAGTTCGAGACCGAGACCGACACGGAAGTCATTGTCCATCTCGTCAGCGATTACCTGAAGACCACACCTAAAGCCGAAGACGCGCTGCAGGCGGCGCTGTCGCGCCTTGAAGGCGCTTTCGCAATGGCCATTCTGATCGCGGCGCGGCCCGACATTCTCGTCGGCGCGCGCAAAGGTCCGCCCATGGCCATCGGCTACGGTGAGGGTGCTATGTACATCGGCTCCGATGCCCTGGCGCTCGCGCCCATGACGCAGCGCATCGCTTATATGGAAGACGGGGATTGGGTTGTCATAACCAAAGATTCCGCGGTCATTCGCGACGAGAGCGGCAACATTGTCGAGCGCAAGATTGTGCAGAGCGAAGTGTCCGGCGAGTTGATGGCCAAGGGCAACTATCCGCACTACATGCTCAAAGAAATTTTCGAGCAGCCCCAGGTGTTGGGCGATACTTTGCGCGCTCACTATAATCCGTCGGCCCGCACAATTACGCTAGCCGCGATGCCCTTCGATCTAAAGGCCATCGACCGCGTGACCGCCATCGCTTGCGGTACGGCTTACTACGCCTGCCTCGTGGCCAAGTATTGGATTGAGATGCTGGCCAAAGTACATGTCGATGCCGATGTCGGTTCGGAGTTCCGCTACCGTGAACCGCCATTGTCGCCCAACGGCATGGGCTTGTTCGTGTCGCAGTCGGGTGAAACCGCCGACACCATTGCACCGCTAAAATATTGCAAAGCCAACGGCCAGAAAATCCTGTCCGTGGTCAATGTGCAGGAAAGCACGATTGCGCGGGAATCCGATGCCATCCTGCCGACGTTGGCCGGCCCCGAAATTGGCGTGGCGTCAACCAAGGCCTTCACCACACAGTTGATGGCGCTGGCATGTTTCGCCATCACGCTTGCAAAAGCTAAGGGTCAGATCGATTCCGCCACCGAAGCGCGGCTTTCACGGGCTTTGTTAGAAGTTCCTGCACGCGCCGCGGACATTCTGCACCTTGATGACTCTATTCGCGTCATTGCCGAAGACTTGGTGAAAGCCCGCGACGTGCTCTATCTGGGCCGGGGGCTGCTGTTTCCCATCGCCATGGAAGGTGCTTTGAAGCTCAAAGAAATTTCCTACATCCACGCCGAGGGCTATGCGGCCGGCGAGATGAAACACGGGCCCATTGCACTGATCGATGAAAACACACCCGTGGTCATGATCGCGCTCAGCGATGCGCTGTTCGATAAGTCCATTTCAAACATGGAACAAGTCATGGCGCGCGGCGGCCGGGTGATCCTGATCAGCGACGCAGAAGGCATCAAGCGGGCCGGCAAGAACGCGACCCATTCGATTTGCCTGCCGCAGCTTGATCCGTTTGTCATGCCGATCTTAGCGACGATTCCGGTTCAGCTTTTGGCCTATCATGTGGCCGTGCTCAAAGGCACCGATGTGGATCAGCCGCGCAATCTCGCAAAGAGCGTGACTGTAGAGTAAAGCGATAGACTAGGCGGGGGAGTTAAGCGCCGTGGGGAAATACGACTACGATCTCATTACCATCGGCGCTGGGTCCGGCGGCGTACGCGCGTCGCGCCTGGCCGGTAAATACGGCGCGAAAGTCGCAGTTATCGAAGAAAGCCGCTACGGCGGCACCTGCGTTATGCGCGGCTGCGTGCCCAAAAAGCTGCTCGTCATGGGCGCGCACTTCGCGCAGCATTTTGAAGACGCGGTCGGCTTTGGCTGGACGGTGCAGGGCGCCTCCCACGACTGGGGCGCCATGATCGCCGCTAAGAATAAAGAGTTGGATCGTCTAGATGGCATATACCAACGCCTGCTGCGCGACTCTCACGTCACGACAGTGGATGGGCGCGGCGTTGTCGCCGATCCCCATACCGTTGAAGTGAATGGCCAGCGCATGACGGCGGAAAAGATTCTAGTCGCGGTGGGCGGTTGGCCCATGATCCCGGACTTTCCCGGCAAGGAACACGTCATCACGTCTAACGAAGCGCTGGATCTGCCGCAGCGTCCGAAGCGCGTAGTGATCATCGGCGGGGGTTATATTGCCGTGGAGTTCGCTGGCATCTTCAATGCGCTCGGCTCTGAAGTCACGCTGATCATTCGCTCTGGCCAAGTCCTGCGCGGTTTCGACCAGGATGTGCGTTCGACGTTGGCGGAAGAACTCGAAAAGACCGGCATCAAAATCCGCCGCGATTGCCGCATTCGTTCGGTTGAAAAACACGGCGCAGAATATTCCGTCATGTTCGATCTCGGCGACGAATGCATGGCCGATTGCGTGCTGGTCGCCACAGGCCGAACACCCAACACGGCGAGCCTCGGTCTCAAGGAAGCTGGCGTAAAGCTCAACGCCAAAGGTGCGGTGACGGTGGACGCTCAAAACCGCTCATCGGTCGAAAGTATCTTTGCTGTGGGCGATGTCACAGACCGTATCAACCTGACACCCGTCGCCATCAACGAAGGCCGCATGTTCGCTGAGACGTTCTTCAACAAAAATCCCATGACGATGGATTACACCAACATCGCCTCGGCGGTGTTCAGCCAGCCGCCGGTGAGCGTCGTGGGCCTCTCGGAAGAAGAGGCGCGCAAGTCGCACAAAGTGCGCCTGTTCATTTCGCGCTTCCGGCCCATGAAGCACACGCTCTCGGGCCGCGAAGAACGCACCATGATGAAGCTGGTGGTGGACAAAGCCACCGACAAAGTCCTCGGCTGCCACATGGTGGGCGAAGACGCGCCCGAGATTATCCAGGGCCTCGCCGTCGCCCTCAAATGCGGCGCCACCAAAGCGCAGTTCGACGCCACCGTCGGCATTCACCCCACGGCTGCGGAAGAGTTCGTCACCATGCGTGATCCGGTGCCTGACAAGGAACCTGAGGCGTAGTCTCCGCACCTTGCTTTCCGCGCCTTAGCCCCAATCTAGGGAAGGCGTCGTGATATCACCCCTATAAGCGGTAGACTCCGCGGTTTTCCTTGGATTTTCCGGGCTTTACCGGCTTTTTCCCTGGAAAACCCGGCTTTGAGTTATTATAGGGAACGTTCGATTTTTAACCCTTAGGGCCCATGCCGGTGCCCAGATAGATGAAGAGGCGCGCTATGGCGGCCAAGTGGAGCAGAGAGAGCTGGCGGACAAAGCCTATCGTCCAGGTTCCGGAGTATCCGGACCAGGCCGCGCTGACGGCTGTCGAAAAGCAGCTGCGCAGCTATCCGCCGTTGGTATTCGCGGGCGAGGCGCGTCGCCTTAAAGCCGCTTTGGCGAAAGTCTCCGAAGGCAACGCTTTCCTGCTGCAGGGCGGCGACTGTGCGGAAAGCTTTGCCGAATTCCACCCGGACAACATCCGCGACACGTTCCGCGTCATGCTGCAGATGGCCGTGGTGCTGACTTTCGGCGCGGCGCTGCCGATCGTCAAAGTCGGCCGCATGGCCGGCCAGTTCGCTAAGCCGCGCTCGGCCTCCGATGAAACCATCGACGGCGTAACGCTGCCCTCATATCGCGGCGACAACATCAACGGCATGGATTTCACGCCGGCCGCGCGCGTGCCTGATCCGCAGCGTATGGTGCAGGCTTACAACCAGTCTGCCGCGACGCTGAACCTGCTGCGTGCTTTCGCGCAGGGCGGTTACGCCGATCTGCACAAGGTCCATCAATGGACGCTGGGCTTCATGGCGGATGCCGCGACTGGCGAGCGTTACAGCCGTTTCGCCGACCGCATCCAGGAAACACTCGAATTCATGGAAGCTTGCGGCTTGACCGGCGAAACCGTGCCGCAAATGCGCGAGACCGAGTTCTACACCTCGCACGAAGCGCTGCTGCTGCCTTACGAAGAAGCGCTGACCCGCAACGATTCCACCACCGGCCAGTGGTACGGCTGCTCGGCCCACATGCTGTGGCTGGGCGAGCGTACGCGCCAGCCCGATCACGCCCACGTCGAATTCATGCGCGGCATTCAGAACCCGGTCGGCGTCAAGATCGGTCCTAAGACCACGCCCGATGACTTGATGGCGCTGTGCGATGCTTTGAACCCGCAGAACGAAGCGGGCCGTCTCACGCTCATCAGCCGCATGGGCGCGGAACGCGTCGCTGAACATCTGCCGACATTGCTGCGCGCCATAACACGCGAAGGCCGCAAGGTTGTTTGGACCTGCGATCCTATGCACGCCAATACGGTCAAAAGCTCGACGGGCTACAAAACCCGCCGCTTCGACGCTGTCTTGGCGGAAGTGCGCTCGTTCTTCGCGGTCCATCGCGCCGAAGGCACGCATCCGGGCGGCGTGCATTTCGAAATGACCGGCCAGGATGTCACCGAATGCGTCGGTGGCACGCAAGCTGTATCGGAAGCCAGCCTCGGCGACCGTTACCATACCCATTGCGATCCGCGCCTCAATGCCTCGCAGGCGCTGGAACTCGCCTTCCTTATCGCGGAAGCGCTGAAGGACGAACGGGTGCAACTCGGCAAGGACGCCCGTATCGTCGCTGCCCAATAGGCGTTGGGTAAGCGGCATGACCGACGTTCTCAAGATTGCTCTTGCGCAGATCAATCCTACGGTCGGCGACGTTCAAGGCAACGTCGCGCTGATCAAGGCCGCGCGCGCCGAAGCTGCCAAAGCCGGCGCCGATCTTGTGGTGTTTCCTGAACTCAGCGTCAGCGGTTATCCACCGGAAGACCTCGTCTATCGCAAAGCCTTTCTCGACGTCTGCGCGCGTGCGGTTGAAACGCTCACGGCCGTCACTGCCGATGGCGGACCGGGCATTATCGTCGGTGCGCCCTGGTCTGAAAAGGGCGAGACCTATAACACCGCGTTCTTGCTGGATGGCGGCAAAGCCGCCGGCCAGCGCTTCAAACATCATCTGCCGAATTACGGCGTCTTCGATGAGGCGCGTGTGTTTACGCCAGGCCCAGTTCCGGGGCCGATGGTGTTTCGCGGCGTGCGCCTCGGCGTGATGATCTGCGAAGACATGTGGTTCGAGGACGTGGCCGAGACGTTGGCGGAATCCGGCGCAGAGCTGCTGATCGTACCCAACGGCTCGCCCTATGAACTTGATAAGCCTGACGTGCGCGTGACACACGCGGTGGCGCGCGTCAGCGAAACCAAATTGCCGTTGATCTATGTCAACCAAGTCGGTGGCCAGGATGATTTGGTGTTCGACGGTGGTTCATTTGTGCTGAACACCAATAAGTCGCTCGCAGCACAGATGCCCTGGTGGCGCTCACAGATCACGCTTACGATCTGGGCTCGCGAGGGCAGCGCGTGGGTTTGTAAAGCCGAGCCACTCACGCCGCCCGGCGACCGCTTAGAGAATGTGTACCAGGCCATGGTCACGGCCTTGCGCGATTACGTCACGAAAAACAAATTCCCCGGCGTCGTGCTGGGCCTTTCCGGTGGCATCGATAGCGCGCTCGCGGCTGCGGTTGCGGCTGACGCCCTCGGTCCCGAGAAAGTCCACTGCGTCATGATGCCGTCGCCCTATACCTCAGACGATAGCCTCGAGGATGCAGATTTGGTGGCGAAGCTTCTAGGCGTACGCCTTGACGACATCGATATCGGCCCTGCCATGCAGGCCTATTCCAATATGCTGGCGCCGATTTTTGTCGGCACCAATTCCGACATCACCGAAGAGAATTTGCAGTCACGCGCGCGCGGCGTGACCTTGATGGCCATCTCCAACAAGTTCGGCAAGATGGTGCTGTCCACCGGCAACAAAAGCGAAATGAGCACCGGCTACGCCACGCTCTACGGCGATATGTGCGGCGGTTATGCGGTGCTAAAAGACGTCTACAAGACCACCGTCTTCGCCGTCTGCCGCTGGCGCAATGCTAATAAGCCCGCCGGCGCTTTGGGTCCCGACGGTGCTGTCATGCCGGAGCGGGTTATTACCAAGCCGCCGACGGCCGAATTGAAGCCAAACCAAAAAGACCAGGACACGCTCCCGGCTTATGAAGTTTTGGATGGGATTCTCAAAGGTCTGATTGAAGGCCAGATGGGCGTGGACGCCGTCGCTGCCAAGGGTTTCGACCTTGCCGTGGTGCGCCGGGTGTACAAAATGCTCAAGACCGCCGAATACAAACGCCGCCAAGCGCCGCCGGGTGTGAAAATCACTCATATCGCTTTCGGCCGCGATTACCGCTATCCCATAACCAATGGATTTCAAGATGAAGGCGGTAAGGCTTGAAGCCCGCATCCCCACAATCGTCACCCTCGGGCTTGACCCGAGGGTCCAGGATTGCAAGGTTCTGGCCTCACAAGTAATCCAGGTGGACGCTGCATGTTTTAATGCCCGCCACCCTGGATCCTCGGAACAAGTCCGAGGATGACATCTGAGTAGATTGCGAAGTTCTAGGAAATTTTATGTCTGAAAAAACCGCATCCACCGCAGAGGCGCCAGACACAGTTGCTGCCACCGGCACAGTGGGAAATTTCTTGTGGAACCTCGTGGAGAGTGACCTGGCTTCAGGTAAGCATAAAGGCGTGGTCACGCGCTTTCCGCCCGAGCCCAACGGCTATCTGCACATTGGCCACGCCAAGGCGATCTACATCAACTTCGGTATCGCCAAGGAATTCGGTGGCCGCTGTCACTTGCGCTTCGATGACACCAACCCGGTCAAGGAAGAGCAGGAATAC
Organism: Fidelibacterota bacterium; assembly: GCA_947476895.1. Lineage (GTDB taxonomy): Bacteria > Pseudomonadota > Alphaproteobacteria > Rhodospirillales > Rhodospirillaceae > SHVO01. The sequence goes on from CANJRX010000013.1 coordinate 21,765, forward strand.
ATTGATTCCATCCAACGCGATGTGCGTTGGCTCGGCTACGACTGGGGCCAGCACCTGTACTATGCCTCGGATTATTTCGAGCAACTTTACACCTGGGCTGAACACCTGATCTCAACCGGTAAAGCTTATATCGACGATCAAAGCGCCGACGACATCCGCAACAATCGCGGTACGTTGACCGCACCCGGTAAGAACAGTCCGTTCCGCGACCGTAGCGCCGAGGAAAACCTCGATCTGTTCCGCCGCATGCGGAAGGGCGAATTCCCCAACGGCACACGCGTACTCCGCGCCAAGATCGACATGGCCTCCGGCAACATCAATCTGCGCGACCCAGTGATCTACCGCATTCTGCATGCGCATCATCCGCGCACGGGCGACGCCTGGTGCATCTATCCCAATTACGACTTCGCCCACGGCCAGTCGGACTCCATCGAGCATGTGACGCATTCGCTGTGCTCGCTGGAATTCGAAGACCACAAGCCGCTGTACGAATGGCTGCTGGCCAACATGCCGGTGCCGTCGTTCCCGAAGCAGACTGAATTCGCACGTCTCAACATTACCTACACCATTCTCTCAAAACGCCATCTCACCCAGTTTGTGCGCGATAAGCATGTGCGTGGCTGGGACGATCCGCGTATGCCGACCATAGCCGGGCTGCGCCGACGCGGCGTGCCGCCGGAAGCGCTGCTCGATTTTGTGAAGCGCGCCGGTGTCTCACGCGCCAACGCCGTCGTCGAAATCGCGATGTTCGATGCCGCCGTGCGTGAATATCTCAATAAGTCGGCATCGCGCTATATGGCTGTGCTGCGCCCGCTTAAGGTCGTCATCGAGAATTATCCCGAAGGTGCCGGTGAAGAACTCGAAGCCGTCAATAATCCCGAAGATCCCGCCGCCGGCTCGCGCAAAGTGCCTTTCAGCCGCGAGCTTTACATTGAGCAAGACGACTTCATGGAGAACCCGCCGAAGAAATTCTTCCGGCTGTCTCCGGGCATGGAGGTACGTTTGCGCTACGCGTACTTCATCACCTGCCGCGAAGCCGTGAAGGACGCCGCCGGCAATGTGATCGAACTGCGCTGCACCTACGATCCCGCCACCAAAGGCGGCAACGCCCCCGACGGCCGCAAGGTCAAAGCCACCATGCACTGGGTCTCGGCCGCCCATGCCGTGCCCGCGGAAGTACGGCTTTATAATCCGCTGTTCCTACGTCCCGATCCGGGTGCGGACGGCGATCCGGTGAAGGATCTCAATCCCGACTCGCTGGAAATCATCGAAGGCAAACTCGAACCCGCCCTTAAAGACGCCAAAGTAGGCGAAACCGTGCAGTTCGAACGCCTCGGTTACTTCTGCCGCGATACGGATTCAGGCCTGATCTTCAACCGCACCGTTGGTCTGCGCGACGCTTACGCCAAGGCGCAATAACTCCCGCACCGCGCGAGCCTGCCTTTATTCTCCCCGCGTCAAACGCCGCAACTTCTTGCGCCGGTTAGTTGCAACCGGAGGGTTGCCCATGCGTTTATGGGACGGGGATTGGGATCTGGCTCGCGTTGCGTAAGGGAGAGCGATGACCCACAATAAAGATGTCTCATTATCCACAGCCAAAGCGCTGAAAGCGGAATCTGAGCAAAATGGCCTTTATTTCAATACGGCGACGCTCGCGCGTTTCATGCGCGCGAACTACGGGGCCGACGCCGCTAAAGAGGCGCAGCGCCACGTCCTTGTCTACGAGCAGATTAAGGAACCGGAACTCGTCGGGATATGGAAGCGGGTGGTCGCTCATATCATGGGTGTCGAGATTGTCGAGGACCCGCGCCGCGTTGTTAAAGCCGCGAAGCCATTAGTCGGGAAACCGCTGAGCGTGAAGGTCGAGAAGCTCTGAGCTGTGAAGTAATCGTACCTGGTACAATTAATTTCTCAAAGAAAACGGATTACAAAAGAAAGCGGGGCCTCCCTGCGGAAGTCCGTTTCATCAGAAAAACGTCGCTCCTATTTTATTGGTTTGACGAGTTTTGCGATTTGTTCAACCAGGTGATCGGCCGTCCGCCTGTTTTTCATATGCACGTAGGCGCCGATGGTGAGGCCGCTGCCCATGAAGTCATCCCCGTTAGGATCGGCAGCCGGTTTGTAGGCAAGAAGCCCTTTGGTGTACCGATCACCAGCAACGTCTTCGCGGGTGCAGGCCACCGTATCCAAGCCTAAAATAACCTTACCTGCGCGCGTGATAGATACAGGCGCGTTTGAAGCAGATGGGCCACTGCCTTTCGAGGCCGCACGATATGCAGGACAAAAAACGGTGTCCCACTTTTTGATATAATCGTCCCGGATTTCAGTCGTTAGCGGCGTGTCTGTGAAGGGAGCAATAACCACAAAATCGGGCATATCGTCCCATGCCGTATTCATCGCGAGACCTTCACATCGCTCGCTTGGGTCGAGAAGCACGAAATACCAAAGCAAACTAGAATAGCTATCCGCGATGCTACACATGTGAAAGCCGGCCGGCACATCTATAAGCAAATTGTATCTACCTGCCTCATAAGGTGTTTTGAATGTGGCCCAGTGGGGATTTGGTTCTCTGCCAGACGACACAGGCTCGGCGGCGATGGCAGACATGCACTGGCATGCTCCCACCACCACGAACAGGCCGAGAAGCAGAATTGCCGCACGTTTTAACGCGTCTGTTGCCATATTGGTAAACGGTGATCCACAGTGTTGATAAGACTATCAACCCAGGGCGCGTAACCGCCCTCCCGGACAGAGTTAAACATGTTCTTCCCGTCTCGCGTATTGACGAGTTCGTTTAGGAAGTCATTTGCTTCGGTCTTTCCCTGCAGACGAGAATACCAATGTGACCTGCGAAAAGCATCAATGGCCGAGTCCCAATCTGGATAGTTCAAAGGTTTTTCATTCACGCTCATGCCGAACAGATTGTTTTGCCCCTGCGGCCTTCCCCAATTGCTCTCTCCTGCTGCCAGGCCAATTAAGAAATTAGGTGCCACGTGCATTTCGTCTGCCAGGGCCGTAAGCCGATCACGGTGGGCATCAAAAAATGCATTAACGTGATCCGTATTTGTGGGGCGGAGACGACTAGGTGAACCTGGCAGTCCCACTGTCGTGGGGCCGCCAAAGGTGTAAGTTTGCGGTGCCCTAAAGTTTGGCATTTTATTAACTTTTGGCAGCGGGGGTGCGGTACTGACGACTTCACCAATGGGCGGGCCGTTGTATACATAAGGCGATCCGCCACGATCCTCGGTCCGGTCTGTGCCTCCGAAATTGTCTTTGTTGCCGAAGAATGTGTCCGGGGCGATTCCTCCAGCATTAACACCAATCCACTCCATTCCCTGCGGATCAAACCGATCATCGCCATCATCGAATTGATCTTGCGCCGAGCCAAACTCTGCCACACCTGTATTTGGATTGATGCTGTTCTTAGGACTGCCCACCCGTAGGCGATCGAACGGAATGTTCTGAAACGCCGCTGTGCGGCGTAGAACGTCGAGCACTTCGGGGCTTTGAAGCGCTGCCGGCACGACAAGCTCGCCTAAAGAAACGTGAGCGATCTCGGTATCTTCACCGCGACCCGCTGCCGCCAGTTCTTGCGCCTTGCGCACGCGTTCCTTCATACGCTTCTTCTCAAGCTCTACGGCTTGTTGGCGCGTGAGGGCGCCGGGACTATTATTGCGAAAAAGTTCTGTCATCTGAATCTCCTATTACCCGTGCCCATGCACGCGCGATTCAGTGTGGATTTTTGAAATCTCAAAACAAGGGCACTGGGGTTGCGAAAGTCCGGGTCTTCCCAGAATGCACAAATGAAACCAGGGCTTAGTTCAAAGCACTTGCGCTTTTGCGATGAAGTTGTCAGTACCAGGGTATGCTTTCTGCTCGCAAAGGTTCTGGCCATGTCCTCCATTTATGTCGCCTTCAGTCCCGCCATGCAGGAATGGGGTTCCGACGTCGGCGTCAGCAAACATCTTTATAAAGGCGGCTTCACCGACGAAGATCCGAAGGACGCGGTCAAAGCTTTGAACGATGAAGCTTACGCCGGGCAGAAGGACTGGGAATTGGCCGGCGCGCGCGAGGTCGCCGGTCTCGATGCCGCAACATTCGCCACGCGTTTGACCGAGCGGCAGAAAGCCATCGACCCGCTTTATTATCCGAAGATCAGGGGCGCCAAAGACATCGTGAAGCTCGATCAGCGCAAGATCGAGGCCAACATCGTTATCAAGCGCACGATGGAAGGCCGCGATTCCAAAGTGCCCAAGCTGACACCGGCCCTGGTGGCCGACTTTGTCCTCGATAGCTTGATTTAAGCGCTTTTAAAGTTTGAGCGCATCGCGCCGCACACCCGTGGCGATCAGGTTCAGGGCGGCCTCAAGGCGTGCTCTCAGTCCGTCAATATCAACACGGAAATTTGCGAGCTCGTTGTCGCCCGACAAGTTCTCGCGTTGAAATTCTGCGTTTTCTTCGGGTTCACATTCGATCCATTTATACACTTGTCTCAAGTGTGTTGCTGCGGCTTGTCCGCCCCAGATGCCACTGACACCCCTGGGCGCGAGCAGAATGACGATGCAATGGCTGGGCGCAAATTGCGTGACGCAGGTGCCGGCGCCGGCTGCAGCAATCACGATTTCAGCGCCGCTCATCATTTCTACCTGCTCGCGCGCGGTCATCTGGTCCATGGCTGGGAATTCGAAGCCGTAGGCGGCGAGGAGTTGCTTTACCTCACCCTCGTTGGAAATCTTGCGCCAGATTGCCGCGCCGCGTCCGAGATAGATGCGCCGCCGCGCCGCCAACTGCGGGCCGCCCACAGCGTTCCATAACCGCGCACGCAGCCAATAAAGGCCTTCGCCCCACATGTGATAGGGGCCTTCGGAACTGCGGTAGTGGCAGGCAGAGGAAACCCAGACTTTACGGTAGGCCGGCGTTTCTGTTGTAGGAATGCGGATGAGTCTGTGTTCGGGAATTCCCAACAGCTCCAGAAACCCGAGCCAGCGCTTCGGAATAAAATCGTAAACCACCACAGGCAATTTCTGCAGCAATCCACAGGCATCGAAGATGGCCAGGCGGTTCAAATATTCGAAGATGAAGTGGCCGAAGTTTATACCGCCGGGGAGAAGGTGGCTCGGACCCTCGGGCGTTATTTCGACGCCCATGCCGCCCAGAAAGATGCACTCGTCTTCGATGTACTTCGTGAAGAGCGTGTGACGCCGTGCCTCGATGAACGCGTCGGCGCATGCGCTAAAGAGGAAATGCTGATAGTTCTGATAGGACTGGCATTGAAAAACATACGCCCCCGTTTTCGCGTAGACAAACGAGCGTCCGAAAATGTGAACGTCCTGCAGCAGTCCGCAGTAAATGTAGGGTGAGCGGATGTCCCAGATGTCATAGGACGCCAGCGACCGCATAACGATGGGTGAAATGCTGTTTATACGCCTCGTCGAAACAAAGCTCGTGATAGGGCGTTTGGCTGGCCGCGCAGAGGCTTTGCACGGTCGCTATGGAGCGATCTTCAGAACCCGTCATGATGTACCCAAACCCCGGTCATAGGATCGATAGCCGACAAAGTGGAGCAAATGGAAGCGCGATGCCTACACCGGAAGCGTAAATAGCAACCTGCCCGCCTAAAAAATAGGCAGGCGGAAAAGCTGCACGTTTAGAAACCACGGAAAGTCTAGGTTTTTGACGTTGGCACGGGATATGCTTCTAATGGTTATGTAAGTCCTTAAGGAGAGCACGCGGGGGGCTTTCGACGAAATGTACGCTGCTGATGGCAGCGTTCGCCCGCCCTACGCCGGGGTTGCCAAATGGCTGGCCGGTGTGAATCCAGAGCAGCTTGAGCGCAGGCGTCTGGAGGCGGAGCTGTTTTATCGCCGCGGCGGGGTAACCTTCGCCGTCTACGGTGACAATCAGGGCGAAGAACGGATCATTCCGTTCGACATCATTCCGCGCATCCTCTCCAGCACCGAATGGACCAAGCTATCCAAAGGCCTTGAGCAGCGCGTCCGCGCGCTCAACATGTATCTTGCCGACATTTACGGCAAACAGACCATCGTTAAAGCCGGCATCGTCCCGGAAGACCTCGTGTGGCGAAATCCCGCCTTTCGGCCAGAGATGGCCGGCGTTGCGGTGCCGCACGGCGTGTATGTGCATATTGCCGGCATCGACATCGTGCGTATCGATAATGATGACTTTTACGTGCTGGAAGACAATGCGGCGCACGCCGTCGGGTGTGTCGTACATGCTCGGCGGCCGTGAAATCTGCTTCCGTCTCATGGCCGACCTTTACAGCGCGCACAAAGTCTTGCCGGTCGATAACTATCCGGACGAATTAGTGAGTACCTTGCGCTCGGTCGCGCCGCGCGGCACCAGCGACAACCCGACGGTAGAGATGCTCACGCCCGGCCAGTTTAATTCGGCTTACTACGAACATTCGTTCCTGGCCGACAAGATGGGCGTGGAACTGGTGGAAGGCCGCGACCTGTTCGTGCGCGACGCTTGCGTCTACAAGCGCACCACCGAAGGCCCCAAGAAAGTCGATGTGCTCTATCGCCGCGTCGACGACGACTTCATCGATCCCTTGGCGTTCCGTCCGGATTCCATGCTGGGCGTGCCGGGGTTGTTCGGCGCTTACGCCGCCGGCAACGTCACGCTGGCAAACGCGGTCGGGACAGGCGCTGCCGACGACAAGGCCATCTACACTTACATGCCCGAGATTGTGAAGTTCTTCCTGAGCGAAGAGCCGATCTTGAAAAACGTACACACCTGGCGCTGCCGTGATCCCAAAGAGTTGAGCTACGTACTCGATCATTTGCCCGAACTCGTGGTGAAGGAAGTGCACGGCTCTGGCGGTTACGGCATGCTGGTGGGGCCGCAATCGACCAAGCAAGAGATTGAAGATTTCCGCGCCCGCCTGAAAGCCAATCCCGAAACTTATATCGCGCAGCCGACGCTGGCCCTTTCCACGTGTCCGTCCTTCGTGCAAAGCGGCGTTGCACCGCGCCACGTGGACTTGCGGCCCTTTGTGCTCACCGGCGCCAACGGCATGAAGATCATCCCAGGCGGTCTCACGCGCGTGGCGATGCGCGAAGGCTCGTTGGTGGTGAATTCCAGCCAAGGCGGCGGCACCAAAGATACCTGGGTGGTGGATCTGTAGATGTTAAGCAGGACCGCAGACAATTTATTCTGGCTGTCGCGCTATGTAGAGCGTGCGGACTACCTCGCGCGCATTCTGGAAACCACATCGCGCCTGTCGGTTTTGCCCACGGCCTACAGCGGCGAAGGCAACGAGTGGACCAGCGCCTTGGCCACCGCCGGCTGCCTCAACGCTTTCCTCGCGATTTATGAAAAGCCAACGGCCGAGACCGTGACCGAGTTTCTGGCGTTCTCGGATAAAAATCCATCGTCGATCCGCCGCTGCCTTGAAACGGCGCGCTCCAACGCTCGCGCCGTGCGCACCGCGCTGACGCAAGAGATGTGGGAAGCCATCAATGGTGCGTGGCTGGACCTGCAGAAGATGGACGAGCGCGAAGTCTCCGGCTCAAACATCACGCGGTTCACGGAATGGGTCAAAGATGTGTCGCTCCGCATCGACGGCTCGGGTTACCGCACCATGCTACGCAACGACGCCTATTGGTTTTCGCGCCTTGGGTTCTTCATTGAGCGCGCCGACAACACCGCGCGCATCTTGGACGTGAAGTACCACATCCTATTGCCTGAAAGCTCTGTGCTGGGCGGCGGTCTCGACTATTCGCAGTGGACCGCGATCTTGCGATCTGTGAATGCGCTTACGGCCTATCGGTGGGTATACCGCGAAAGTTTAAAGCCCTGGCTGATTGCCGATCTGCTTATCTTGAATGAAGAGCTGCCGCGCTCGCTGGCGTCTTGCTACAAAAATATCGTCGAGTCTTTGGATTGTCTGGCGGGGGCCTACGGCCGTCAGGGTAAAGCCCAACGTCAGGCGCGCACCATTCATACCTCGCTTGAAAACAGCGTGATCGACCAGGTCTTCCAAACCGGTCTGCACGAATTCTTGACCAACTTCATCGCCGACAACAACCGCGTCGGCGCGGCAATCATTGAACAGTACCTGTAGAGCTGCGAGCCATGCGTATTCGTCTTCAGCACCGCACGGCCTACATTTTCGATCACCCCGCGATTTCCATCATCCAGGTGCTGCGTCTTACGCCGCGCAATAGCCAAGGCCAGCATGTGCGCAACTGGCGCGTCGATCTGGATCAGGATGTGCAGATGCTGTCCAACGAAGATGCCTTCGGCAATATCGTGCACAACCTGTCTTTCTCGCGGCCTCTCGATGATCTCGCCGTGACGGTCCAGGGCGAAATCGAAACCCACAACACCCATGGTATCGTGCGCGGGTCCAACGAGCGGTTCCCCGCCGGACTTTTTCTGCGCGAGACATCGCTGACCCAACCCGTCCCTGCTATCCGTAAATTTGCCTATGACAAAGGCGGCAAGGGCGAAGTCTTGGATAAGTTGCATGGTCTGCTGGATGCGTTGCATGAGGAAATGGAACTGGATCCCAAGCCAACCGGCGCAGTGTTGACGGCAGGCATGGCGTTTTCGGGCGGCCGCGGCACGCCGAAAGACTTCGCGCATATTTTTATCACCGGCGCACGCAGCCTCGATATACCGGCGCGCTATGTGGCGGGTTATCTGCTCACAGGTGGTCAGGGCGACGGTGATCAAAGCGGCGGATGGCGGGCGGCGTCTCATGCCTGGGCCGAGGCCTATGTCGATAACCTCGGTTGGATCGGCTTCGACCCTGCCATTGGGGCAAGCCCAGAGGAATGCCATGTCCGGGTCAGCATGGCGCTCGACTATCTGGGGGCCGCACCCTTAAGGGGCACCTATCATGGGACTTCGGAAGAACGGCTGGATGTGGCCGTCTTGGCCGATCATGCCGACCACCCGGCCTTTCAGCACCAACAATAAGCGGCGGCGAATTGTGACTTTCGCGGCAATGGGATATAAGCCCTTTTGTCGCCGATAACGGCGGACATGAGGGAAGAGCCGGATGACCTATTGCGTTGGATTGCTGCTGAAAGACGGACTTGTGATGATCTGCGACACGCGCACCAACGCGGGCGTAGATAACGTCGCGAGCTTCCGCAAGCTGCATATGGTCGAAGAGCCGGGCGAACGCGTCATTGCGTTGGCCAGCTCAGGCAATCTCTCCATCACGCAATCCATCGTCAGCCTGTTGATGGAAGGCGTACCCGATCCCGAAACCGACACGGTTGAAACGCTGGCGACCGTGCCGACCATGTTTAAGGCGGCGCAGCTTGTGGGTCGTGCCGTGCGCGAGATTTATCGCGTCGATGGTCCCAGCATGGAACAACACAACGCGCGTTTCGACGTGTCCCTGATTCTGGGCGGCCAAATCAAAGGCCGTCGCCTGCGTATGTTCATGATCTACGCCGCCGGCAACTTCATCGAAGCCACGCCCGATACGCCGTTCTTGCAAATCGGCGAACACAAATACGGCAAGCCGATTTTGGATCGCGCGGTCAAGTACAACACCGATCTTTACGATGCGCTGAAAGTCGGCCTGATCTCGGTGGACTCCACCATGCGTTCAAACCTCGCCGTGGGCCTGCCGCTTGATCTGATGATCTTGCGACGTGATGCCATGCAGACCGAACTCACCTACCGCATCGAACAGGGCGAGCCCTACTTCGAAGATCTGCGCCAGCGCTGGTCAGAAGCCTTGCGCGCCACGCATCAGGCCATTCCCAAACCGCCCTACGTCAAGAAGGCCTAGGGCTTCATGGGCGGCCCCACCCAGGCCCATTCCTACGCCGACAAGGCGCGGCTTCCGGTCAAGACTTCGTCCAACCCGCCCGCCGTGATTCTGGTCGAGCCGCAGCTGGGCGAGAACATCGGCACTACTGCGCGCGCCATGATGAACTGTGGCCTGAGCGATTTGCGCCTGGTTGATCCCAAAGAAGACTGGCTGAGCGAGAAGGCCGTCGGTGCATCATCGGGTGCGGCCGAGATTTTGCAAAAAGCTCGGCGCTTTGCGACCACCGAAGCCGCGATCGAAGACCTTGAAACGGTTTACGCCACCACCGCCCGCCGCCGCGAGATGACGAAGGCTGTCATGACCGCCCGCGCCGCAGCTGGCGACATGCGCGCGCGGAGCCTTGCCGGTCAGCGCATCGGCCTATTGTTCGGCCGCGAGCGGATAGGGCTCACCAACCACGAACTCGGCCTTGCCAATGTGCTGGTCGAAATTCCCATGAACCCAGAGCATTCCTCGCTCAATCTTGCCCAAGCCGTGCTGGTGGTGGGCTACGAGTGGTTCCAGGCGGGCTACGACGGCCCCGATGCGATCATGGCCTTCAACAAAACCACGCCGGTGACCAAGGAGCTGCTGCAGGAATTGTTCGACCATCTGGAGCAGGAGCTCGATCTGTGCGGCTTTCTGCGCCACGACGAGAAGCGCCCCAGCATGATTGTGAACATCCGCAATATGCTCCAGCGGGCCGAACTGACCGTCCAGGAAGTGCGCACTTTGCATGGAATCATCAAGGAACTGCGCTATGGCCGGCGTGACGACCGCCCCAAACGCCAGCCGGGGTACAAAGTCGACAAAGACTAAGTATCTGATTTGAATACAGTTTTAGGCTATTTTGGCGGCATTTTGGCTGGTTGACTTCGCGGGCCCCAACCCTATGATGCGCCGGCTTATTTCCGGGAACGTATGTTGCGGCACCGACTCCCTTGAGGAGCGGGCTTCCTCATCGCCCCGCGGATCTTCCGCGACGGCCTACCGGGACAAAAAACATAGGAACGAACCATGACTAAACGTACTGAGTCTAAGTACAAGATCGACCGCCGTCTCCAGGTCAACCTCTGGGGCCGTGCCAAATCTCCCATCAACAAGCGCGAATACGGTCCCGGCCAGCACGGCCAGCGCCGCAAGAAGCCGTCCGATTACGGCGTGCAGTTGATGGCCAAGCAGAAACTCAAAGGCTACTACGGCAACATCTCCGAGCGTCAGTTCCGCAAGTACTACGCCGAAGCGCTGCGCCGCAAAGGCGACAACAGCGAAAACCTGGTGGGCATCTTGGAAAGCCGCCTGGACGCGATCGTCTATCGCATGAAATTCGTGCCGACCGTGTTCGCCGCGCGCCAGTTCGTCAGCCATGGTCACCTGACCGTGAACGGCAAGCGCGTGACCATTCCGTCGTACATGGTGCAAGTCGGCGACGTGATCGCCGTACGCTCCAAGTCCAAGGACATGGCGAACCTGAAGGAAGCCACTGAATCCGCCGAACGCGATGTGCCCGACTATATCGAAGTCGATCACTCGAAGTTCACGGGCTCGCTGAAGCGCGTCCCGGGCCTCAAAGACATTCCGTACCCGGTGTCGATGGAACCGAACCTCGTGATCGAGTTCTACTCGCGCTAATCAGCGCCGATGTATCGAGACCAGAACGGGGCTTCCGCAAGGAGGCCCCGTTTTTCTTTGTGCTGTGAACTGTCGGATTCAGCGTCGGGGTGTTGACTCGACAGCAAGCGTATCTGCCAGACGCCTTTGCATAACGCCGACATAACGCGTGCAAGCATTGTGATCGACGAGGCCGTCTGCGTCGCCCTGATCTCGGCGCTGCAGGCGCCCCCAAAGCTCGCTGAATTCGGGATGCGCTGAGACAAGAATGTTGCAAGGCAGCGCCGTAAAGCGCGTAAAGCTACGTTCAAAACTCTGCACAACGTCGGGATGGTCCGAAAAACGATAACCATCAGCTCCAGCTGCAAACAGACTGTCGGCATAAACCATATGCAAACAGCGCGCGCTTTCGCATGAATCCCAGGTCCAAGTCGTGCCGCCCGCCGTGTGGCCCGGCGTGAAATGGGCTGTGAGAGCGAGGGGGCCTAGGTGCAGCATTTCACCATCAGCCACGGTGCTGACATTCCCGACAGGCGCGATATTCGCCACGGTTCCAAACTGCGGATCGTCTTCGCCCACGCCGCCGGTTTTCATGACGGTGGCGGTGGATGCGCTGACTTTCACGGCAGCACCCGTCAGGCGCTGCAATTCGGCGATACCGCCAGCGTGATCAAAATGGACGTGTGAATTGAGGATCAGTTTTACGTCTTCAAGACGAAAGCCTAATTCGCGGATGTGGGCTGCGATCTGCGCGGCAGACTCAGGTAGCGCGCCGTCAATCAGAACATGACCACTCTCGGAGGTGATAAGGATGGCGCTAAGGCCGTGGGGACCCACGTAGTAGGTGTTCCCAAAAATCCGGAAAGGCTTCTGCGGCGTATTCCAAACTTTGCAGTTGTCGCAGGACGTATCCGCGGCCGCGGCGGTCCCCGTCAGCATCAAAGCCAGAACGAGGAGTACGCCGCGCCGCATAAGACGAAAGCTTTCGCTTTAGGCTGTCGCGACTTGCTTTTCCGTGAATAGGGTCTGCAGCTCGCCGGCCTGGGCCATTTCGCGCACTATGTCGCAGCCGCCGATGAATTCACCCTTCACATACAGCTGGGGGATCGTCGGCCAGTTGGAGAAGTCTTTAATGCCTTGGCGCACGTCGCCGTCGGCCAGAACATTGATGCCTTTGAACTTCACATTCAGATGGGTGAGCACCTGCACGACGGCGGCGGAGAAGCCGCACATGGGGGCGACGGGGGTGCCTTTCATGAAAAGCACCACATCGTTCTCGGCGATGTCTTTTTTGATCTGCTCGATAGCCGGAGTGTCGGTCATGGATATCCTCGGTGATGGATAAAAGTGATGAGCGGAATATAGGCCGATGGGCCTAAATCACAAGACCGGGCCAGCCCAATAATAATATTAGGGGCTTAGCTGGCCGCCGTGGTCAGGGCCAGGGCGTGCAGTTCGCCGCCCATTTTGCCCTTCAGGGCCGCATAAACCATCTGATGCTGCTGCACGCGGGATTTGCCCGTGAAGGCAGACGTGATCACCGTCGCGGCATAGTGATCACCGTCGCCGGCCAGATCTTCAATCGAGACCTTGGCGTCGGGGAAAGCTTGCTTGATCAGGTTCTCGATATCGCCTGCGGCCATTGCCATCGCAAATCTCCTTAAGAAGCGCTCGCCATGTAGGCCGGGAACCAGCCTTCATGCAGTTCGCGCAGGGCGCGGATTTCGACGCTCTTGGTGCCGAGCGCAACAGCCGTGCCGCCGGTGACGCCAATTTGCTTCGCATCGACGCCCGCGGCCTTTGCGGCCTCCAAAATTCCCGCCGCGTTCTTTGCGGTGATCAGATAGCGGCCCTGGTCTTCGCCGAACAACACTGCGTGACCCGCAACGCCTTCAAGCTTGCAGCCGATATCCCCGGCCAATGCCATTTCCGTCGCAGCGACCATGAGGCCGCCATCGGACAGATCGTGGCAGGCGGTGATCTTGCTGTTGCGGATCAAATCGCGCACGAAGTCACCGACTTTGCGTTCATGCACCAGATCCACATGCGGCGGTGCGCCGGTTTCCAGGCCGCAGACTTCGCGCAAGTACAGCGACTGGCCCAGCCAGCCCGCGTCTTCGGTTTGGCCAAGCAGCAGCACCGCATCGCCTTCACCTTTGAAAGCGATGGTCATCATGTGATCGAGGTTATCGAGCAGGCCGACGCCGCCGATCGCTGGCGTGGGCAGAATGGGTTTCCCGTCGGTCTCGTTGTAGAGCGACACGTTGCCGGAGATGACCGGGTAATCGAGCGCCGTGCAAGCGTCGCCGATGCCACGAATGGCTTCCACGATCTGGCCCATGATCTCGGGCTTCTGCGGATTGCCGAAGTTGAGGTTATCGGTGATGGCCAGCGGACGCGCGCCCACAGCGGTGATATTGCGCCAGGTTTCGGCCACAGCTTGTTTGCCGCCCTCGAAAGGATCGGCCTTCACATAGCGCGGCGTGCAATCAGTGGTGATGGCGAGCGCGCGGTTAGAATCGTGGATGCGCACAACGGCCGCATCGCCGCCGGGGCGTTGCGCGGTGTCGGCCATAACCATGTGATCGTATTGCTCCCAGACCCAGCGGCGGCTGGCGATGTCGGGGCAACCCATGAGCGTCTTCAACGCGTCAGGCCACGGCACGTCTTTCACGGTGCTGGCGTCCAGCACGGGCAGCTTTTCCGGGGCCAGCCAGGGGCGGTCGTATTCCGGCGAAGCTTGGGCGAGGGGATCGATCGGCAAATCGCAAACCACTTCGCCGTGGAACTTGAGCACCATGCGGCCGGTATCGGTCAGGTGGCCGATGATCGCGAAATCCAATTCCCACTTTTCGAAAATCTTGCGGGCAATGTCTTCTTTGCCCGGCTTCAAGATGATCAACATGCGCTCTTGGCTCTCGGAGAGCATCATCTCGTAGGGCGTCATGCCTTCTTCGCGCTGTGGAACTGTTTCCATGTTCAGCTCGACGCCCATGCCGCCTTTGGAGGCCATCTCGAAGGACGAACTGGTCAGACCGGCAGCGCCCATGTCTTGAATCGACTGGATGGCGTCGGTGTTCATCAATTCCATGCAGGCTTCGATCAGCAGCTTTTCCGTGAACGGGTCACCGACTTGAACGGTCGGGCGTTTCTCTTCGGAGTTCGCATCGAACTCGGCCGAGGCCATGGTCGCGCCGTGGATACCGTCGCGGCCTGTCTTAGAGCCGACATAGACAACCGGGTTTCCCGCGCCCGCAGCGGCGGAATAGAAAATCTTGTCCTGTTGCGCGAGGCCCACGGTCATGGCGTTGACCAGGATGTTGCCGTTGTAACTGGGGTGGAAGTTGATTTCCCCGCCCACCGTCGGCACGCCGACGCAGTTACCGTAGCCGCTGATGCCGTGCACGACGCCCGAGACCAAGTGCCTGGTTTTAGGATGTTCAGGTGCGCCGAAGCGCAGCGCGTTCATGTTGGCGATAGGCCGCGCGCCCATGGTGAACACATCGCGCAAAATGCCGCCTACGCCTGTCGCAGCACCTTGATAGGGTTCGATGAACGACGGATGGTTATGGCTTTCCATTTTGAAGATGGCGGCCAAGCCGTCGCCGATGTCGATGACGCCGGCATTTTCACCGGGACCACAGATCACCCACGGCGCTGTCGTCGGCAGGGTCTTCAGCCATTTCTTTGAGGACTTGTACGAGCAATGCTCGGACCACATCACCGAGAAGATGCCGAGTTCAACCAGGTTAGGCTCGCGCCCGCCGAGGACTTGCAAAATCTTCTGATATTCTTCGTCCGAGAGACCGTGCGTCTTGATGTCTTCCGGCGAAATGCGGGTGGCGGAGGGTTGGCTCACGAGAGTGTCTCCACCAGGGACTCAAACATTGCGCGGCCATCGGTGCCGCCCAGATTTTTATCGGCCAGGCGTTCCGGGTGCGGCATCATGCCCAAGACCGTGCGCGATTTATTGAAAATACCAGCAATGCTGTTACGCGAGCCATTTGGGTTCGCAGCGTCCGTAAGCTTGCCGTCGGACGTGCAGTAGCGGAACGCCACGCGGCCTTCGCCTTCCAGCATCTTCAGGGTTTCATCGTCGGCAAAGTAATTGCCTTCGGCGTGTGCGATGGGAATGCGCAGAACGTCGCCGACTTTGTATTTCGCCGTGAAGGCGCTCTGGGAGTCTTCGACTTTCAGGTGCACATCTTTGCAGATGAAACGCAGATCTTTGTTGCGCATCAGAACGCCGGGCAGCAATCCTGCCTCAGTCACAACTTGGAAGCCGTTGCACACGGCCAAGATACGCACACCTTTGTCGGCGCGGGCTTTGACTTCACGCATGATTGGCGAGTGGGCCGCCATGGCGCCGCAGCGCAGGTAATCGCCGTAGGAGAATCCACCGGGCACAGCAATCAGATCCAGGTCGGACGGAAGGTCCGTATCCTGGTGCCAGATCATTCTGGTGGGAACGCCGGTGCTTTGCTCAAGGGCGACGGCGATATCGCGGTCGCAATTGGAACCAGGAAATACGATGACGGCCGCTTTCATCGTCTAGTCCACCACCTCAACGCTGAAGTTCTCGATGACCGTGTTGGCCAGCAGTGACTTGCACATGCTTTCCACGTCGGCCTTGGCTTTCGCCTTGTCTTTTTGCTGCGGCAGATCGACTTCGATGTACTTGCCCTGGCGTACGCCGCCGACACCATCAAAACCTAAGCCCTTCAAAGCATGTTCTACAGCTTTGCCTTGCGGGTCGAGCACGCCGTTTTTCAGCGTGATGTGTACTTTCGCTTTCAACAAACGCTCCTGGTCGAAAAACTATTGAAGTGTCGAGGGGCCTTTGACATCCGTTGGGCCGCTTTCCGGCAGAATGCCCAGACGGCGCGCGACTTCCTGATAAGCCTCTTCGATACGGCCCAGGTCGCGGCGGAAACGGTCTTTGTCCATCTTCTCGTTGGTCTTGAAATCCCACAGGCGCATGTTGTCCGGGGACAGTTCGTCCGCCAGCACCACCTGCACGTCGCCGTTCTCGTGATAGAGGCGGCCAAACTCGACCTTGAAGTCGACCAATTTGATACCAATGCCGAGGAACAGGCCTGCAAGATAGTCGTTGATGCGAAGGCTCATGTTCAACATCTCGTCGATCTCGTGGATCGCCGCCCAGCCGAAGCCGGTGATGTGTTCTTCCGAGACCATCGGATCGTTGAACTCGTCGTTCTTGTAATAGTACTCGACGATGGAGCGCGGCAGGCGTGTGCCTTCCGGGATCGCGAAACGGGTGGAAATCGAACCGGCGGCGATATTGCGCACGACGACTTCGATGGGAATGATCTCGACTTCCTTCACCAGCTGCTCGCGCATGTTCAGGCGGCGCACGAAGTGCGTGGGAATGCCGATCTCTTCCAAGCGCATCATCAGGTATTCCGAGATGCGGTTGTTCAGCACACCCTTACCGGTGATGGTGCCTTTTTTCTTGTTATTAAAGGCGGTGGCGTCGTCCTTGAAATACTGCACCAGCGTGCCGGGCTCGGGGCCTTCGAACAGCACTTTTGCTTTGCCCTCGTAGATCTGCTTGCGGCGCGCCATGGAATATTCCTGCAATAGTTAACGGCGTGACCGCCGGACCCTTTCTAGAGGGTCACTATGAGGGTCGATATAGCAGGTGGAGGGGGGTACCACAACGCGTGGTCCCGGCCTGCGGTTTAGGCCCCAAAATCGGCCATAAATTAGGTCCGGAAAGGGCCTTAAGAGATATCCACAGGGACGAATTCCGAAGACTCGGGCGCGCCAGGGGCGAACAGCCAAACAGGGCGCTTTTTGTCGGCCCCAAAAGCCGCCTCTACCGAGGGCAGGGCGAGCAGGGACGACGACGAAGTGCCGAAGCCGCTGTCCATCTTAAAGCTCATGGCGCGGGTGCCGGCGGGCGTGTCTGTGGACCCGAGTAGTTTCCGCCAAGCGTCCCACTGGTCCGTGGAGGGGTCGGGCGGCGTAGCGGCCTGGAACTTGGGCAAATAGGTCGCGATCCTGGGATCGGTTACATCGTTACGTTCCTGGGCCGTGAACATGGACAGGCCTTCGGGAATTCGCTCCAGACGCAAATCGGATTCCTTGCCGGTCAAGGCCAACCACCAGGCATCGCGGTTATCGGCGATCAGCATGTTGAAGGGCCGATAGGCGGTGGGGTCGATATCGCGAAGCGCCGCCGCAGCGTCGGTAGCATCACCGTGATCCAGGGCTTCCAGCACCAGTTCGCCGCGGCTGCGCTTGCCTGCCGCGGGGCCCAGGGCTTTATGCCTATTCAAAATGCAGGCCATGACGCCGGTGTCGTTAATCCCCATCCACGTACCGCCGGCCAACTCATCCAGCCCGGCAATCACATCGGCGCGGTCGGGCCAGTGGCGCGCGGGCGGTTTCCAGGGGCGGTCCAGCATCTCATCACGATTGGCGCCAATAATCAGCGGCCAGGCATGAGCGGGGCGGCGCAGGATGACGACAGTGCACATGCGCCTTAAAGTAATGCGTGTAACCGTCTCGCGCTAGTTGCGTAGGGGCGGTTCGGTGGTTATATCGGAGGAGCATTCGTAAGATTTTGACCAGAGAGGACTTCCATGAGCGACGCGTTTTCAAGCCGCGAAAAGGGTTTCGAGAGCAAATTCCAGCTGGATCAGGAACAGCAGTTCCGAGCCGCCGCGCGCCGCGACAGGATTTTCGGTCAATGGGCCGCCGGTAAGCTGGGTTACAGCGGCGATGCCGTCACGAAGTATGCGGCTGAAGTCGTGGACAGTAATTTTGAAAAACCCGGCGACGACGACATGCTTGGCAAAGTGAAAGCCGACTTCAAAGCCAAAGGCGTGACGGTCAGCGATGCCGATGTCAGCAAGGCGCTGCTTGATGCCTACGGCACGGCCGCCCAGCAGATTTCGTCGGAAAAGAAATAGCTTTTAGTCGTATTTCTTTAATCGCGGCGGCCGGCCGGTCTTCTTATAGATATTGCTGAGGAACTGATCGGTTTCGGGAATATCGAACCGGTTAAATTCAAACCAGTGACGGCTGTCTTCAGCCATTTTTACGGCACAAATAAAGGCGCCCGTTTTCCGGCAGGCATAGTGCCGGTTGGCGGCCACGTAGTTTATGGCCGCTTTAACCGCAGGTACGCCAACATCATCGAAGCCGATAATTCCGCCGACAGGAATCAAGCGATCCAGGTAGAAAAATTCGATCATCGTATGATCGAAGTGATGAGAAGCATCGATAAACGCAAAATCGAAGCTCATCTTTTTGTTCATGATAATGTACGGCAAGCCGTAACAGCTCTCGGCCTCTAGAAACGAAAATGCCGGGGTAAGGCCTGCTTTTTCAATGTTCTTAATGCCCGCGTTGTTCATGGCGCTGCTTTGCACCGGATCCATGGCGATGTGCCCCAGATATCCCGCGCGCTGCGCGGCTGCCATGATGACGATGGCTGAGGTGGCCATGAAAAGGCCGATCTCGATCGTGCTCGTGGGACGGATCGCCGACACCAGATTGTGCAAGGCGACGCACTTGTCGCGTTTAAGGTTGCCGCCGCCACGCGCAATCGGGTTGGCCGGGTCCGAGCGGTCGGTCCAAATATCTTCAAGCACGCTATAAACTTGCGAATCCAGCGTACTCAGCCGGTCCTCGGATAGGTCTGTGCCTTCCAGAATGGCTAGGCTGGTTTGCGGATCAGCCATTGGTGCCTTTAGCCAAACACACGCTTGAAAATCGTGTCGACATGTTTGGTGTGGTAGCCCATGTCGAACAGGGGTTCCAAATCCTTCGTAGGGATTTTGGCGGTCACGTCCTTGTCCTGCTTGAGATAGTCGAGCAGTTGCCCGCCGTCACCCCAGACCTTCATGGCGTTGCGCTGCACGTAGACATATGAGTCTTCGCGGCTGACACCCGCTTGTGTCAGTGCAAGAAGAACACGCTGTGAGAACACCAGGCCGCCCATCATATTCAAATTGCGCGCGACCGCATCGGTATGGATGACCAACTTATCGACCACGCTGGTCGCGCGTGCGAGCGCGAAGTCCAAGGTGATGGTGGCGTCGGGTCCAATGTAGCGTTCCACCGACGAGTGCGAGATGTCGCGCTCGTGCCACAGCGCCACGTTCTCCATGGCGGGGATCACGTAGGCACGCACCATGCGCGCAAGGCCGGTGAGATTTTCCGTCAGCACCGGGTTGCGCTTGTGCGGCATGGCCGACGAGCCTTTTTGACCGGGCGAAAAGAACTCTTCGGCTTCGCGCACTTCGGTGCGCTGCAGATGGCGGATTTCCGTGGCCAGGCGCTCGATGGAGCTGGCGATCACACCCAAGGTCGCGAAGTACTGCGCGTGGCGGTCGCGCGGGATGACTTGTGTGGACACCGGCTCTACGGCCAGGCCCATCTTCTCGGCGACATAGGTTTCCACAAAGGGATCGATGTTAGCGAAGGTGCCGACCGCGCCGGAAATGGCGCAGGTGGCGATATCAGCGCGCGCCGCCACCAGACGGGCGCGGTTGCGCTCAAACTCGGCGTAGAAGCCGGCGAATTTCAAACCCAGCGTGACCGGTTCTGCATGGATGCCATGGCTGCGGCCCATGGTGACGGTCATCTTGTGCTCAAGCGCGCGGCGCTTCAGGGCCGTCAGAAGATCGTCGATGTCTTTGATCAGAATGTCCGAGGCCTGCGCCAACTGCGCCGAGAAGCAGGTGTCCAGCACATCGGACGATGTCATGCCCTGGTGAACAAAGCGCGCTTCAGGTCCCACGTATTCCGCGAGGTTGGTCAGGAAGGCGATGACGTCGTGCTTGGTTTCGCGTTCGATTTCATCGATGCGCTCGATGTCCCACTTGCCGCGTTGCCACACGGCCTTGGCGGCTTCGGCCGGGATCACCCCTAGCTTCACCTGGGCGTCGCAGGCATGGGCTTCGATTTCAAACCAAATGCGGAACTTGTTATCCGGCTCCCAAATCTTGGTCATAACAGGCCGGGCGTAACGCGGAATCATGGGGCTTTATCCTCGAAATTGGCAGGTTGGATGTATAGGCGGCAGGGCCGTTAAAAACAACCACTGGATGACCGTAAATGGGTCTCCTTTCCCCTGTTTCAGGGATGGTATAGCGTTATGAACGCGTATTTTATCCGGGGGGCTTTGAGATGGCGGTTTGGCTCAAACGCGGCGCAAGCGCCGGTCAAAAAGCGGAAACAGACCGCAAAGTGCGGGACACCGTTGAAACCATATTGGCGGATATAGCCACGCGCGGCGATGAAGCCGTGCGCGAGCTTTCCATCAAGTTCGACGGCTGGGACCGCAAGGACTACCGCCTCACGAAAGCGGAGATTCAGGGCTGCATCGATGCGCTGTCGAAGCAGGATCTGAAAGACATCGAATTCGCACAAGCTCAAGTGAGGAACTTCGCGCAAGTGCAGCGCGCGAGCATCACCGACGTTGAAGTGGAAACCCTTCCAGGCGTTGTGCTCGGCCATAAGAATATCCCCGTGAATTCGGCGGGCTGTTATGTGCCGGGCGGGAAGTATCCGCTGCTGGCCTCGGCGCACATGTCGGTGATCACCGCGAAGGTCGCGGGCGTACCACGCGTCATCACCTGCGCGCCGCCGTTTCAGGGCAAGTTCGCTTCGGCCATTGTTGCGGCGCAGGCGCTTGCGGGCGCCGACGAGATTTATGCGCTCGGTGGCATTCAAGCCGTGGGCGCCATGGCGCTGGGCACGCAGTCCATCCAAGGCGTTGATATATTGGTAGGTCCGGGGAACGCCTACGTGGCCGAAGCGAAACGCCAGCTGTTCGGCAAAGTCGGCATCGATCTATTCGCCGGGCCGACGGAAACATTGGTCATCGCCGATGAAACCGTCGATGGCGAATTGTGCGCGACAGATTTATTGGGCCAGGCCGAGCATGGTCCAGACAGCCCGGCGATCCTCCTGACCACGTCTGACAAACTCGCGCGCGAGACCATGGCCGAAGTGGAACGCTTGCTAAAAATTCTCCCGACCGCCGGCATCGCACGGGAATCCTGGCGCGCTTTCGGCGAAGTCATAGTCGCCGAGAACGACGCCGAGATGGTCAAAGTCGCCGACGAAATCGCTTCGGAACACGTTCAGGTCATGACGCGCGATCCGGATTATTTCCTGAAACACATGACCAACTACGGCGCGTTGTTTCTAGGTGCCCGCACCAACGTCAGCTACGGCGATAAGGTCATCGGCACCAATCACACGCTGCCAACGCGCAAAGCCGCGCGCTACACCGGCGGCCTATGGGTCGGCAAGTTCTTGAAGACCTGCACCTACCAACGTGTGTTGACCGATGAGGCCTCGACCATGGTCGGCGAATACTGTTCGCGTTTGTGCGCGCTGGAGGGCTTCGCGGGGCACGGCGAGCAGGCCAACATTCGCGTGCGCCGCTACGGCGGGCGCAATGTTCCCTACGCCGGCAAAGCGGAAGCTGTGTAATGACGCTGCCGAAAGCACCCAGCTTCCGTCTTGATGGACGCCGCGCGCTAATTACCGGGGCGGGGCGGGGCATTGGTCTCGCCATGGCTGCGGCCTTGGCCGAAGCGGGCGCCCATGTGACGTTGGTCGCACGCACGAAAAGCGAAGTGGAAACAGCTGCCGGAGAAATTCGAAGCGCCGGCGGCAGTGCAGAAGCAGGAGTGCTCGATGTCAGCGATCTTAAAGCTGTTGCGGCGTTTTTTGCAGGGCAGCCCGCCTTCAACATTTTAGTCAACAACGCCGGCACCAACCGGCCTAAGCCTTTTAATGAAGTGACGGAAGACGACTACAACGCTGTGGTCGACCTCAATCTCAAGAGCGCGTTTTTTGTGGCCCAGGCTGCGGCCAAATGCATGCTGGATGAACGTCTCACAGGTTCGATCATTCACATCGGTTCGCAGATGGGTCACGTGGGCAGCGCCGGCCGCACGCTCTATTGCGCATCAAAGTGGGGACTTGAAGGCTTGAACAAAGCCCTCGCGCTTGACCTCGCACCCTACGGGATCAGGTCGAACACCATCGCTGCGACCTTCATCGAAACGCCGCTGACCAAGCCGATGTTCGAGAATAAGCCGTTCCTCGCCACTGTTTTGGCGAAAATAAAACTGGGCCGCATCGGCAAGGTTGAAGACCTGATGGGCGCGGTGGTTTACCTGGCTTCAGATGCTTCAGCGCTCATGACCGGCACCAGCATGATCATCGATGGCGGATGGACGGCTGACTAGATCAAGCCTTCGCTCTTAAACGAAACATGCCCACCGCGGCTGACGATGACGTGATCGTGCAGCGTGATGTTCACGACCGCTAAGGCATCCTTGATCTTACGTGTCATCTCGATGTCGGCGCGTGACGGCTTGGGATCGCCAGACGGATGATTATGAACGACGATGGCCGCCGAGGCATTTAACTCCAGCGCACGCTTCACCACTTCGCGCGGATAAACCGGCGTGTGATCGACGGTGCCTTCCTGCTGCGCTTCGTCGGTGATCAGCTTGTTCTTGCGGTCGAGATACAGCACGCGGAACTGCTCGATGGGATTGTAAGCCATCTGCGCGGTGCAATAGGCGATCAGGTCGTTCCAACTTGAAATCACCGGACCGGCTTTGACTTTAGTCTGCAGCAGCCGTTGCGCGGCGGCTTGCACAGCTTTCAAAGCCACGGCGGCGTTGTCGCCGATGCCGTCAATATCTGTGAGATCTTTGGGGCTGGCCGAGATCACTTCACCGAAGCTGCCGAACCGCTTGATGAGCGCCTTGGCGATGGGCTTGGTGTCGCGGCGTGGAATTGCAGAGAACAGCAACAATTCGAGCAGTTCGTAATCCGGCAAGCTGTCCGGCCCGCCGGTCAGAAAGCGTTCGCGCAGCCGGTCACGATGGCCGTGATAATCGGGCTTTGCTTCAGGAAGAATGCGCGTACCTGCATCGCTGAAGCCGTTTGTATCTGAATTCTTAGCCATCAGAAGCCTACGCCTAGCGCGGGGGAAGGAAGCAGCATACACTAATTTCAGGTTGTTATGGTGGTTTCAACGTGGGTGAGGCGGTGAACCAAGCCAACAGCACTGCGCCCGACCGCAGAAGCGAAGACCGTCCCGGCGCGCGCGAGCGGCGCGTGGCGCGCCCGTTGCGCGACCATGTGCAGGCGCTATTTGACGCGTTGCGCGAAGAACTGGCGAAAGACGCCCTCAACGCCCAGCTGGTGCGCGGTCTAAAGGCTTGGCAGCGCCCGGAAGACGTCATGGCCGATTGTCCGGCGTTGGTGCCCCTGGTCTTTGAGATGGCATGGCGCGCGCGCGGCAAGGACTCTTTCAAACCGCTATTTCTCACCACCAACGGCGACCTGGCTTCCGACAAGAACGACATTCTTGAACAGTCTGGTGCGAGTTACGCCCAATTACTCCTGGCCAGCTTAAGCGCCTCGTCCCGCATTACCTGTGCGCGACGCGAGAAGGAATGGCTCGCGGCAGAACGCGCGCGCGGTGCGCCGTTGATCGGCCGTATGCTGCAATCGGCGGGCCTGATGTCGTCCCCGTCGAACGTCAAACTTCTCAAGAAGTATTCGCGGCACGGATTGCATGAAGCGTTAAGGCCGCATCTCACGGATGAAGCTCAATTCGAGACGGTCGATGCCTACTCAATGTTATCAACCAAGGCGGCTGTTATTTTAGGTCCGCGCTTAAGGGGCATGACGCAACCCGGTGTCGTCGAGACAGTTGCGGGATTGGACGAAGCCGCCTGTAAATTTGCGGTCGAGTTGGTGGATGCTTATGCCGCGGCGGTTCACGACCATGCGGGCGGCGCCGAGGACGAACTTGATGCTACCGCAGATAACGAAATGGTCGCGGGTCAGGCCCTCGGCCAGCTTTTGAAAAACGGGACGACACTTCTTAAAAACGCCATGAGCGAGCGCAAGAGCGCTATTGCCGTTATGCAGCGCATGTCCGGAGCGGTGGGTGATGATGTCTGGAATGTGCTTAGCCACAGCGGCAGCATCAGGCATCTCTCGCAATGCTCGGGTCCAGTAGCTGTTGGTTTCGGTTCCCTTGCGCCCCAGATCAACGGAAACGTGGCGGGCGTGCTTGCCGGCGCCAACGACGACAAGGCGGCGATCTATTTCATTCAGCAGTTGGTGAAGTTATGTGGGCCGGATCAGGTACTGCGCTGGATTGAAACCGACGAGTTGATTGCCGTCTGGCGCTCGATTGTTATGGATATCAATCAACAGTGCTGGCGCGATGACCAAACCGCAGAACTGACAGACACTCAAAAGATGACATTACGTGGCTTGTGCCGCGCCATGCAGGAAAGGTGTTCGCCGCGGCCAATATCTCTTCAGGTCGTCGAGGAACAGTCCGCGCCCGAAGTTGAGCCGCCGTCACCACCTGAAACGCCGGCTACGCCGGAGTGGTCGGACTCTGTGGCAGCGGCGCGCAACAAATCGCTGGTGCAATAAGTCGCGCGCCGTATCGCTTAAGGCTTACAGGGCGAGCCGTCGTAGCAACGTGTGCCGCGATCAGAACCCGGCGTCGTCGCCGCAAGTTTGGCTGCAACCTTTTCATCGATGTCGATGCCAAGGCCCGGACGGTCGTTCGGGAACGTGAAGCCGTTGTGGCGTTCGGGAATGCCGGGGAACAGATCCTGCAGGGTCTGATTGAACGGAGCACCTTCCCCGAGACCGAAATTGGGAAGGGCGAGGTCGAGGTGCATGTTGACGGCGTGGCCCACCGGCGAAACGTTGGCCGGACCGTGCCAAGAGGTTTTGACCCCGTTGAACTCGCAGAGCGCTGCGACTTTGCGCGCGTGACTTAAGCCGCCGCACGCCGAGATGTGCATGCGCATGAAATCCATCAGGCGACGGTTCACCAGCGGCAGCCATTCGTGCTGGCTGACGAAAACTTCACCCAAGGCGATAGGCGTCGCGCTGACCTGGCGTAGTTGTTCGTGCCAGGCGATATCTTCCGAGCCGAAGGCTTCTTCCAGCCAGAACAGGCGGAAGGGTTCAAGCGCTTTGGAAAGCACAATACCGTTGGCCGGCGACATCATGGCGTCGGCTTCGGCCAGCATATCGATGTTGAAACCGATTTTGTCACGCAAGTGCTCGAGTGATTCCACTTGTGCCGTGATGTACTCGCCTTCACGGATGCGGTTGGCGTAAAGCGGCCCACGTTCACCGAACCCCGGCGAACCCACGCCACCGCCACCAGGCAGATTGCCTTGACCACGCAGATTGGCGAAGGCGGGATCTACTGGACGTCGGCCGACTTTCCCAACGGCCGAAACGCGCAGGAATTGGTAGCCTTCCGCGATAGCTTTCTGCGCATTCTCTTCCTGCTGCTGAAGGTTCGCGCCACCGACGTTGGCGAACATCGGGATCTTAGGGCGCACTTTGCCCCCGAAGAAATTGCACACCGGCACGCCGGCGCGTTTACCGAAGATGTCCCACAGCGCGCTATCGATGGCGCTCATGGCGTTATTGGAATCGACGCTGCTGCGCCAGTAGGGCGCGACCCATGCCATCTGCCAGATGTCCTCGATCTCGTCGCAGTAACGGCCCACCACGGCGGGCTTCAGGAATTTCTCGATGTATTCCTTCTCGATGTACACGCGCTCGGCGTGATCGGCATGGCCGATACCGTAAAGGCCAGGTTCGCTGGTGAAGACCTTCACGTTGCACATGTGCGTGTTGTTGACCACCGTCAGGAAGACTTTGATGTCGGTGATTTTCAGGCGCGGCATGCCACCCTTCAGCGTCGCGGACTGCGCCGCCTGTACCGGATCGGGAAGGCCCGCGATCATGTTTGCGAGCACGCCGCCCCCAGCAAGGGTTAGAGACCTTAAAGCTGCGGCCCCCACCGCACCTCCGCTGGCGAGCTTCATCAAATGGCGTCGGCTCAAGCGTCTCAACTTTTCCATTGTAGCCTCCCCTGTTGTTGTTTGAACGCTATGGCGTCAGTGACGCCAAGTACGCAGCCGCAATCAGCATGTCGTCGGTGGTGAGATTGGCGACAACCGGGGCCATCAAAGGTCCCCACGTACCCGAGCGGTTGCCCTGCTGCATGTCATAGAGCTGGCGCACCAAATAACTCGGTGAACGCCCGGCCAACGTGGGCACCGGTCCAGCGCCCTTTAAGTCCAAGCCGTGACACACGGTGCACGCCGTGACTTTGCCGCCGCCGGTTTTCACCAGCGTCTCGCCCTTCTTGATGCTGCCCACCGGCACATAGGCAATGAAGCCCGAGCGCGGGTTGCGCAGCACTTCGAAGTCTTCGGCACTTATCGGGGTCTCAATGATGCGATTGCCCAAAGGCTCGGTGCCCGCATCTTTGCCTGTGAGCGCGAAGAACACGCCGCCCGCGATACGGGTTTTGGGCGCGGTGTTGCTTTCAATAACTTTGATCCATGGCGTCGCTGGCATCGAAGCGAAATAGCGCGCGGCGCTGTCCATCTCTTCGTGCGTCATCTGCTTGGCGAAACCGGCCATCAGCGCCGTATTGGTTTTGCGCGTGTCGGTCGTGCGGCGCTTGCCGTCACGAAAGTCGGCTAGCTGCTGCATGATGTATTCGTATGTCAGTCCGGTAACCGCGGCGTTTTCCGGGCGGCCTTTGCCGTTCGGCATATGGCAGAGGGCGCAGGCATTGATCGGAGGATTGGCCGAAGCACGGCCTTTAGCGACAATCTCGGGCATCGCCGGATGATCTTCCGGAAACCAATCGGCCGGTTCTTGGCGGTTGGAGACTTGCGCGCGGGTGAAGGAAAACTTCGAGCCCGAAATTTTGTGCAGCGTTGGATCGGGCGAGGCCGCCGCTGCCGGTGCAGGAGCCGGCGGTGTCGCCGGTGCGGGCGTCGTAAATCCCCAGGCCCAGATCGGCGGCGCATTGTCATCTGCGGCGAAAGCACCGGCGGAAAAGCAGGCGGTCAGAAGCGTCGCAACGATGAATTTGTGCATAGCGTCCCCTCCCAAGGCCGCACAAAGCTACATCATCCCGAAATCAGGGGCGACAGGAATGGAGGGGAATCTAGCGGCGCGGGAAGATTATTGCGCTGCGTCGAGCCCGTAGGGCGGGCAGGTATAGCCCTTGGGCGACAGCGTAAAGATCTCGACGCCGGTCTCGGTCACACCAATCGTGTGCTCGAACTGGGCCGACAGCGACTTGTCGCGCGTGACGGCGGTCCAACCGTCTTCGAGGATCTTGGTCTCATAGCGCCCGGCGTTGATCATGGGCTCGATGGTGAAAATCATGCCGGCTTCCAGGATCATGCCTTCGCCAGGTTCGCCGAAATGCATGACGTTGGGCGATTGATGGAACACGCGGCCGATGCCATGGCCGCAGAAATCGCGCACTACGGAGAAGCGCTGGCCCTCGGCGTAGCTTTGAATGGCATAGCCGACATCGCCCAAGGTCGCGCCCGGCTTCACGGCGCGGATACCGCGCATCATGGCCTCGTAGGTAACTTCCACCAGCTTGCGCGCTTTAATCTTCACATCGCCGACAAAATACATGCGGCTGGAATCGCCGAACCAGCCGTCGACAATCGGTGAGACGTCGATGTTGATAATGTCGCCGTCCTTCAGCACGCGGTCGCCCGGGATGCCGTGACAAACAACATGGTTGACCGACGTGCAGATCGACTTCGGATAGCCCCGGTAATTGAGGGGGCCGGGAATGGCGTTATGGGCCTTATGGAAATCGTGGCAGATCTGATCGATCTCGCCCGTCGTGATGCCGGGCTGCACAAACGGCGTGATGTAATCCAACATCTCGGCCGTCAGGCGGCAGGACTTGCGCATGGCGGCGAAAGCTTCGGGGCCATGGATCTCGACATCGCGGGGACGCTTTAAGGCTGCTTCTCTCATAACCACTTCAATTTCATGTCTCGGTTACCCTCTACATATGGTCTTACGAGGGTAAATCCAACGTCAATGCTGTGCCGATGGTTATACCATCGGGGGTGACCTCACAACTATAGCAGACCGCCTCGACACCCTGGGCCAGGGCGGTTTTTAGCCCCTTGGCATAGGTGGGGTCCAAGTCGGCCGCCACGCGGAAGCGGGTGCAGTCGCTCCGCTGGACCAGGTAGACCATCACGGCCCGGGCTCCTGCCGCCACCATATCCGTCATTTCTATCAAGTGCTTGGCGCCGCGTTCGGTCACAGAATCCGGAAATTCGGCTGGATGATCAAGCCCTTCGCCGCGCTTCAAGGTGACGTTTTTCACCTCAACGTAGCAGGGCGGCTTTCCAGGACTTTCCAGCAGGATATCGATGCGCGAATTCTTCCCATATTTCTGTTCGCGCTTGAGGGACTGATAGCCCGCCAACTCCGGGATTTTCCCATCTGTGATGGCCTCGGCCACCAGGGCGTTGGGATGGGCAGTGTTGATGCCTACAAGGCCGTTGCCGATTTCAACGATTTCCCAGGTGTAGCGCAGTTTGCGTTCTGGGTTGGCAGCCGGCGACAGCCAGACGCGCGCGCCGGGTTTATTCACCGACAGCATGGAGCCTGAATTGGCGCAGTGGGCCGTGACGACATCGCCGTTTGCTAAGCGCACGTCGGCGAAGAATCTTTTGTAGCGGCTGATCAGCACGCCTTCGATTAGCGGTGCATGAAACTTCATGGTTTGTTTTTTATGGGAAAGGGTGTGGCTTCGCCCAGTCCTACTTCTTGGGTTTTAAGCACATCGGCCAAGCGCGCCGTAGCACTTCCTGGCCGCAGAGGTTTTTGCTGCGAGGCGTGCGGCACCCAGGCCGTCAACGTCAGCACTTGGAACGTAGCGGTCAGACGCCCGCGCGTATCGCTGAATTTCTCGCGGTAGATGTCAGCGGCGCGCAGGAAGGTCTCGCGGCGCGTCGGTACTTTGCGGCGCTCAATGACAGTATTGGTTTCACCCATGGCGCGCAGGTCAGCGAAGAGCTTGAACATATCGGCGTAGGTGACGGTAATGATGTCGGCGTCGACGACCGGCAGGGCAAAGCCCGCGCGCGTCAGAAGGTTGCCGGCATCGCGCACGTCGGTGAACGGCGAAACGCGCGGCGCAACGCCGCCGGTGGTTTCGGCTTCGGCTTCCAGCAAAGCGCTGCGCAATTCGCGCAAAGTCTCGCCGCCAAAAAGTGTGGCTAAGAACAAGCCGTCGGGTTTAATGCTGCGGCGGATCTGCGCGAGTGCGCCCGGCAGATCGTTGACCCAATGCAGTGACAGATTGCTGAGCACAAGGTCCAAGCTGCTCTCAGCCACGGGCAGGAACTCTTCATCAGCGATAAAGGTGGCGCGACCCGTCTTGGCTGCTTGCCGCGCCATGTGGGGCGAGACATCGGCCTGTAGCAAAGTGCCGATCTTGGGTGAGCCTTTCAGGATTTCGGCGATCTGGCCCGTATGGCACCCCAAGTCCAAAGCCATGGGGAAATCGCGGGTCACATCCAAAAGGCGGTCCGTCAGGCGGTCGGCGGTTTCGCGGAAAAGAAAGTCGTTTTGCGGCAACAGCGCGGCGGCGCGGTCACGCCGTGCCCGCACCAATCCCCGATCAAAGACCTGCATACTGTCTGCCATACGGCCTGTTATGGCATTTTCAGCCGCCGCCTTGTACCGTGTTGTCGGGTTTTTGTGGGATGTGCCGTGGCCGACGACGCCGTCAATAAAGTTGAGGAATTCTGGAGCCACGAGCGCCAAGACGTGCGCAAGCACAACTGGCTTGAACATCCCATTGCGCTGGCTTGCATCAATCAGCGCCGGGCGGGCGATCCTAATACTGATCTGGCTGCCTATTGGCGGCGCGAATACCTCAAAAAGCCTGCGCCGCTCGCGTTATCGTTGGGCTGCGGGTTCGGGTCGTGGGAGCGCATTTGTTTCAAGGAAAATCTCGCCGAACGCATCGAGGCCTATGACGTTTCCGAGCCCGCCGTGAACCAGGCGCGTATCTACGCCGAGGCAGCGGGCTTCGGTGACCGCGTCATATATAAAGCCGCCGACCTCAATGTCCTGGAACTACCCGAGGGGCGTTACGACGCCATCTTCGGGATTTCGTCGCTGCACCATGTCACCGCCTTAGAGCATGTCACCGCCTTAGAGCGCTTATTCGAAAACTGCCGCCGGGCCTTAAAGCCGAGCGGGTTGATGTTTGTGGATGAATACGTCGGTCCAAAGCGCTTTCAGTCGAGTGACCGGGTCGTGCAACTTATCAATCGTTTGATAGCGCGGTTGCCGGAACGTTACCGGCGCAGCGTTTATCTCAATGGCGAACCGCGCCAAACGTACCTCAATACACCGCTCGATTGGTTCGAACAGAACGATCCGTCCGAGGCCATTCGTTCCGACGAAATTTTTCCGTGCTTGAGACAGCACTTCGAGATTCTCGACTACAAACCCTACGGCGGCGCATTGATGCATATGCTGCTGTCGGGCACGGCTGGGAACTTCAATCCCGGCAGCGAAGAAGATGCGAGCCTTATGCGGATGTTGGCGTTCTTCGAAGAGGAACTGGAAAAGGCCGGCGTCATCGGCACCGACTTCGCTTCGGCGGTGTGCCGTCCGTTGCCGCAGCCTACGCGGCTACAAAAACTGTTCGGCAAAATATGAACGCCGTAACCACTTTCGTCCGTGGCGCGTCGCGGTTGTTTTTGGATTCCCTGCTGCCGCCCCAATGCCTCAGCTGCGACGGAATTGTCGATACCCCCGGCAATCTCTGCGCCGATTGTTTTTCCAAATTCACCTTCATCACGCCGCCCTGCTGCGAACGCTGCGGCATTCCTTTTGAAGGCGCGATCATCGATGACCTGTTGTGCGGAGCGTGCGTACGGGAGCCGCCGACGTTTACGCGGGCGCGGGCCGCTTTCATTTACGATGCGCAGAGCCGCGGCTTGGTGTTGAAGCTCAAACACGCCGACCGCACCGACACCATTGTGCACCTCGCACGTTGGCTGCAACGGGCCGGCGCTGATCTTGTCAAAAGCTGCGATGTCATTGTGCCTGTGCCCTTACACCGCTGGCGCTTGGTCACGCGCAGCTACAATCAGGCGGCTTTGCTGGCCAACGCCTTGGGGAAATACACTGGCAAGCCAGTTGTTCCTGATGCGCTGGCTCGCATTAAAGCCACGCCCAGCCAGGGCAATCTCAATCGCACAGCGCGTCATCGCAATGTGGCGCGGGCCTTTGCCGTCAAACGCACCAAGGCGATTACAGATAAGCGTGTGCTTCTGATCGATGACGTTCTGACCACAGGCGCGACCGCCGATGCCTGCGCGCATACGCTGCTCGCAGCCGGAGCAACCACCGTCGATGTGCTGGTGTTGGCGCGGGTGCCGACACCCGGCAGTTCTATGGAATGACGCGCAGCATGTGAACGCCGCAGGCCCGCCTGCGACGCGTTGCTTCAACATCGTCCATATCCGCCGAAATAACAGCCAAGGCATCGCACTCGGCTTTTGTGGTCTTGCGACCGCTCCAGACATAACGGAGGCGGGGTAGGGGTTCGCGCTTATTCGCAAGATGCGGTGTCAGCCTGTAGAAGGCGGTGACGAGATGTTTCAGCGTCAACTCTTCCAGGTCCTGAAGCAGGCAGTCGTCGGGAACGCTGAACCATTCGGCAGCGACTATCGGGCCTGAGTCGACGCTGGCTAGCATCTCGTGCACCGTGATCCCGAATTGCTGCGCATTGTCGTAGAGCGCAAAAACCGACGGGTAGCGGCCAGGGCGCTCGGGCGGTCCAGGGTGAAAATTGTAGGCCGGACCGGGCAGGGCTTTGAGCAGACCCGCCGGCACAATCACTGGCGAACAAAACGACAATAGCCGCGTTCCGCTATCGACGGTCTTGGCGGCTTCTTCGAGGGCTGCGGGAGATGTGGCGGCGATAATGTCCAGCTTCGGGTTCTGGTCGCGCAATAGGCCCGATAAAATCGGCGCTTCCACTTCTCCGGTTAGTAGGATTATCCGGGTTACCGTCACAGCTTGCATCTCTTTGGTTGTCGCCCCATATCGAGCCTGTTTACACTAAACCAATTCAGCATACCGGTACCATCATGGCCAAAATTGAAATCTATACCTCGCCCTTTTGCGGCTATTGCGCCCGCGCCAAGCAGCTTCTCAAGCGTAAAGGCGTGGAGTTCACCGAATTCGACGTCTCCATGGATGACGCCAAGCGCCAAGACATGATGAAGCGCGCGGGTGGGCGCACCTGCGTGCCGCAGATTTTTATCGACGGCAAACATATCGGCGGCTGCGACGATCTGCACGCGCTGGACTCGCAAGGTGGCCTCGATCCGCTTTTGCAGGCGAGCTGATCCATGGCGGGCGGGGGGACCTTCAAAGCGGCATGCCTTCAGGTCAATGCCTCGAACGACCTCGATGCCAATATCGCGACGGCGACGGATTTAACGCGCAAGGCTGTAAACCAAGGCGCGCAACTTGTCCTCATGCCCGAAAACGTCACCATGATGGAATGGGGCCGCGCCAATGTCATAGCAAAGGCGATGCCTGAAGACAGTCACGCGGGGCTAAAGGCCTTTGTGGCGCTGGCGAAGGAACTTAGGATCTGGCTTCACTGCGGAAGTCTTGCGGTTGCACTGCCGAGCGGCAAAGTCGCTAACCGTACTTATGTGGTATTGCCTGACGGCGCCATCGCCGCCAAGTACGACAAGATCCACATGTTCGACGTCGATCTGGGCAACGGCGAGCGCTACGCCGAAAGTGCAACCTTCGAGGCGGGCGATCACGCAGCCTCCGTCGATCTCCCCTGGGGCCGCCTCGGTCTCACCATTTGCTACGACGTGCGCTTTCCGCACCTCTATCGTCAGCTTGGGCAGGCGGGTGCATATTTCATCACCGTCCCTGCCGCTTTTACCAAGGTCACGGGTGAGGCGCACTGGCATGTGTTGCTGCGTGCGCGCGCCATTGAAACCGGCTGTTTTGTGTTTGCGCCGGCGCAAACCGGCACGCATGCGGGTGACCGCAAAACCTTTGGTCACGCGTTGATCATCAATCCTTGGGGCGAAGTTCTGGCCGACGCTGGAACTGAACCCGGCATCATCCTGGCCGATATCGATCCGGCGCAGGTGACGCAGGCGCGCGCCAAAATTCCGGCGCTTAATCTCAACCGCAGTTTCTAACGGACTTGCAAAGCGACGGTGATCGGCAGCCGCGCGGCGCGTATGGCGGGAAACAGACCGCCGAAGAAGCCTACCAAGGCCGCGACACCAATGCCGCCAAACAGCATCCACGGCGTTACCGCCAGCTTAAACACCACTGTCCCCGCGCCCTGTTGATTGCCGTTGAAGGCCATCCAGGCAATCGCGCCTCCCAGCACAGCGCCCACGGACGCCAGCAGCAAGGCCTCGGCCAGGACCGAGATCACGACGCCCGTGGGACCGAAGCCTATGGCCCGCAAGGTGGCGATTTCGACGGATCGCGTGCTAACGGCCGCATACATGGTGTTCAACGCGCCGAAGATCGCGCCGATCGCCATGATGCCACCGATCCAATAGGCGATGATCTTAAGGATGACGTTCAAGTCTTCGGCCAACATCGCGTAGTACTCAGGCTCACGTTGAACGTCGACGGAAATGGCGGGGTTGGTGGTGAGCGCCGCCTTGAACTCATCGTAAGCGCTATCACCGGTCAACTGCACGGTGACGCTGCTGTAAACGTTCTTACGGAAAGATGACATCGCCGTATCTGCATCGGCCAATAGTTCCGATTGATGTATGTCGTCGTCGCTCGTGAAGCTGCCGACGACTGTCCAATCGCCTTCGGGCATCTCAATCTTGTCGCCGATCTCAACGCCTTTAAACATCGCTTGGGCCGAAGTGCCGACAATCATTTCATGCACGGCGGGCTTGAACATGCGTCCTTCAACGATCTTCATATTCGGCCGTAAAGCGAAGCCTTCAGGCCCGATGCCGCGCAAGGTCGCGAAGGTGAAAAAGTCGCCGCCCTTTTTTGTCACGGGAAATTGCGTAACAAGTTCGGCTGAAGCGATGGGTTTTCCCTGCGGCGTTCGCGCAACGCCGGGGGCATCTTCAACGGCCGCCGCAACACTGCGTTCCAAGGCGCCCTGACCCTCATACGTTGCGCCTTGTGTCAGAACCATCGCGCGCGTTTCGCTGCCGGTGTTGCCAATGGCTTTCATAAACCCTGCCGACATTGACAGTGTAGAGATGAACACGGCCACGACGCAGGTCATGCCGATGACGATCACGAGGGAAGCGCCCAAGCGCTGCGGCAGGGCGGCCAAGTTCATGGCCGTTACGGCGCGGATTTCAGTCAACATGCTCATGGTTATTTCCCCGCCAAAGCATCGATGGGTGAAAGGCGTTTGACGCGCAGCGCCGGGATCAAGGCGCTCAAGACAGCCGCGACGACCGAGAACGCGACACCGATGGCCACCGCACTCCACGGCACTAACAATGGGGGCGGTGGATTGGGTGAATTGTTTATGAGCATGATGAAGGCCTTGGCGAGGAACAGGCCCAGGAAACCGGCGGCGGTGAAGCTGATGGCGGACTCCGCCAATACCGTCAGCAACACGCCGAGATCGGTGAAGCCAAGCACCTTCATGACGCCGAACTCAGGAATGCGTTCGCGCACCGACTGCATCATGCTATTGCCGGTGAGGAACAGCAGCATGAACAGCACAGCGCCGCCCACGGCATTCACCAGGAAGTTGGTATCACCCAAGGATTGAAGGCCCGACTGTGCACCGGCGCGTTCCGAGGCCGTGCGTGTCGCCGACTGCGAGTTTGCGAACAAGCGGTCGATGGTCGTGCCGATTTCTCCGGCGCGGTTGGGGTCATCTATGACGACGGTGAAGCGCCCAATGGTGCCGATATCCTTTGCGCGCGTTTCGTCCACGTAATCGTAATTGATGAAGAAGTGGTTGGCCTTCTGCGGGTTGTTGTCGTCAGGGATAATATCCAAGATTTCGAAAGCCCAGACGTTCGCGCCGTCTTTCCGCGCGACGGTTGATTGCACCGGCACGACGTCGCCCACTTTCCAGCCATATCTTTTGGCATAATAGGCAGTTGGTATCGCGCCCGTACGGGTTGTCATGAGGCGTTTAATTTGCTCGGGCGTGATGACGACTTCGTCGCGCACGGCGAACCAGTCTTCCTTCGCGGCCGTCATGTTCACGTTGTTTTGCTTTTCTTGCCAAAAGCCGCCGACGCTGATCGAAGGACCGATCGCTTTAACGCCGGGAACGGCTTTAATTTGCTCAAGGTAAGACCGCGGCATCTGCGTGCCGTAACGGCGGTCGACATACAACCGATTGAGGCGCGACGCTTCGATGATCTCGGAGAAGCCAATGTTGATGCCGGCCAAAACGCCGAACAACACAAAGGCCACCACAATCGATAAGAATGTGAAGAAGGTGCGGGTCGGCTTGCGCCACAGGCCCGCCCAGATCAGCGGAAAGAATTTCATGCGGCAGTCCTGATGACGGTATCGACCAGCACGCCTTTATCCATGTGCAATTGCCGGTCGGCGTATTCGGCCGCCTTCGGATCGTGTGTGACCATAATGATGGTCTTGCCTTGATCACGGCTGAGAAGTTGTAAAAGGCTCAGGATTTCGTCAGCGGTCTGACGGTCCAAATCACCCGTAGGTTCATCGCAGACGAACAGCGTCGCATCGGAGACAAGGGCGCGGGCGATGGATACGCGCTGCTGTTGACCGCCCGAAAGTTCACCGGGCTTGTGATGCGCGCGTTCGGACAGGCCGACGATCTCTAACGCCGCCGCCACATTGCGTTTGCGCTCGGCCGCCGACAGCGATGTGAGTAGGAGAGGTAGTTCCACGTTCCGTTCTGCCGAGAGCATCGGCATCAGATTGTAGAACTGGAACACAAAGCCCACGTGCCGCGCGCGCCATTTGGAAAGGCGGTTGCCCGTCAGAGTATCGACACGCTCGCCGCCGATGGGGATTTCGCCTTCAGTTGGGAAATCGAGACCGCCGATGAGGTTGAGCAGGGTGGTCTTGCCCGACCCCGAGGGTCCCATCAATGCGAGGAATTCGCCGCTCGGGATTTCAAGGTTGAGGCTGTGCAACACCTCGACAACCTGATTGCCGCGCTTATAGCGCTTCACCACATTTTTTAAAGAAACCATCGAAGTCATGAAATTCTCCCTACTCGATATCGACTTTGGCTTTGTCGCTCAGTTGTGTGAGGTCGCCGATGGCGACACGGTCGCCGGCTTTGATGCCCGACAACACGGTTTGTTCGTCGGCGTTGCGTCCGCCAAGGCGCACCGTCAGGCGTTCAACTTTGTCGCCGCGAATGACGTAGAGCACGCCCGTTTCGCCGTTGGCCTGCACCGCTTGCGCGGGCACTTTGACGCCGCCGGCGACAGGTGTCGGGCTATCTGATTTGGTCTCGCCGAAGAATGAAACCCGCGCACCCATTTCAGGTACGACGCGCGCATCCTTTTCTTTGAAGGCGACACGCACCTTTACCGTGGCTTTGGCGCGGTCGGCCGTCGGAATGACAGCGATGACTTCGCCGGGAATTTGCCAGTCGGGATAGGCGTTGAGCTTGATCGTCGCAGGCTGGCTGCTGTGGACGCGGCTGATGAAGCTTTCGCTGACATCGACTTCAACTTCGAGCGAGTCCATATCGACAATGGTGCCGATGCCGGTGCGCGTGAAACCGCCGCCCGCGGAATTCGGCGATACCATTTCACCGGGCTGCGCGGCTTTCACCGTCACGACGCCGCTGAAAGGCGCCCGGATGGTCATGTCATCTTTAATGCGCTGGGCCACCGCGAGGGCGGCTTGCGCAACGGCCAATGACTGTTCGTTCACGAGCAGCGACGTACGCGCTGAGTCATAGCTTGCTTTGGAGGCGTCAAAGTTCGTGCCGCTCACCCAGCCCGTTTTAAGCAGCTTCTGGCTGCGCTCGTACTGAGGCTGCGCATTCACATAAGCAACCTTGGCGGCCATGAGGTTGGCGTCGGCTTGTTTTACTTGGGCCTGCGCCTGCGCCCACATCGCGCGCGCATTGGAATCATCCAGCCGCGCGATGACTTGGTCTTTCTCGACCTGCTGGCCTTCTTCGAGCAGCACTTCGACGACCTTACCAGCGACCTTTGATGAAACCGTGGCTTGACGGCGCGCAACGACATAGCCCGAGGCATCGAGCAGCGAGACACCGCCGCCACCGGCGGAAGCTTCGCTCGCGTCAATTTTTTGCGCGACAGCAGCGCGCACCGGCACGCCCGACGTCGCCGCGATGGCCCACCAGCTGCCAAGGCTGATGGCGACAAGGGCCGTGCCGCCCGCCAGCCACCATTTTAGGGACGAAGCGTTTTCGGGAACGCCCGCGCGATCAATGCGGAGCTGATTCAGAAGGTTGGCTTTTTCACTCATCGTGGTGCTCGCTGTTGTATGCTACGACTATTAACGCTACGACACGTAACATTAGACCGTACACGTCGCCAAGTAGGTTTTCGCTGGTTTAAATTTTAGGTCTGATCAGCCGCTTGAATGATCCGGCCTGAACCCATGATCTTGGTTTTCAAGCGCGGCGGTCGTGTCATCAGCCGGATGTTGCCGGCCCCCATGATCTTGATGTCGGCTTCTTCGCTGGGTGCGGCCTCGGCATCGCCGCTGCCCGCAATGTTGACCTCAAGCTCACGGCTTTTAAGCTCGCCCATCTTGGCATTGCCCGAGCCGGCGATTTTTATTTCAAGACGGTCCACATCACCTTGCGCGGTCACCGTGCCACTGCCGGCGATGATCAAATCCAATTGCGGCTGTTTAACATTTTCCATTGTGATGTTGCCGGCGCCGGCAAGAACCACTTGGTTGAAAGCGCGCCCAGGCAGAGTGATGTCGACATCAGAGTGATCAAAGCTGTTGCAATCCAACTCGATGAGGTCTCCGCGAATCTTCACGTGCCCAATGACATCGGGTGCGCCGCGCACAATCACGTCCTCGCCTTCGCCACCGCGATAATGAATGTTGCCGAAGGTAGCGA
The DNA here is from genome assembly GCA_947476895.1 of Fidelibacterota bacterium. GTDB lineage: Bacteria > Pseudomonadota > Alphaproteobacteria > Rhodospirillales > Rhodospirillaceae > SHVO01. The sequence continues at coordinate 60,140 of CANJRX010000013.1, forward strand.
TGCGCACTTTGTAGCCCCCGGTCCACGGCAAGCGGCGCTCGGTCTGCGTCATATCGACAGCCGTTGTGTCGGCGTCGCACTTTTCATCGGACAGCTTGATGTGCAGCTTGCGGAAGTTCTCGGCGGTGAACAAGGCATCGCCACCCGCTGCATAGGCCGCAACCAAAGACGCGAAGCCGACTGTGAAACCGGTAAACGCAATCTATCCAAGTTTCTTGTACATGACAGATCCTTTCGCTTACGCGGCCTGATTGGCGCGTTTGATAAGAGTGAAGTGAAGGCGAGCGAAATGGCCGAGCCCACGCACGACCAAATCGCCAAAGAGGAGCAGTAGGGCGCCACTGCCCACACCAAAACCAAGCAGAGCAAGCCCGGCAAAGCCCGAGGCCACTGACAATGATTGGTCGCCTAACGTGAACAGATTGACCATCGGACTGAAGATCAAAAATATGCCGACGCCGCAAAGCGCCATGACACCCGCAAAGGAAGCCAGCACAAACACCAGCAAACTGCCAAGAATGGGCAAGAGGAACATGAAGTCCACGGCCAGCAACGCGAGCAGGCCGAAGATCACACCTAGGAAATTTCCTGGCGTCTTGTCTTCTTCCCAGCGGCGGAAGCCGGCTTCGGCACGAAGCTCACGCGCCACACGCATGGGTGTACGGCGTCAGCGCCTATGGGACCGAATTGGGGTGGTGAGTTAAGGAGGGTTTTGGTCTCATCGCAGTGACGGAGGAACGAAGATGAGATCAAAACCCATGACCACGAAGGCGCCTGCTGAGCGGGTGCTCAAGGACATTCGCC
>CANJRX010000014.1 GCA_947476895.1 Fidelibacterota bacterium
AGACTTGCCCTGCGCCATCAGCACCTCGATCTGCCTTAACTTGGAAACAATCTGCTCCGCGCCTAATCCACGTCTCGCCATGTTCAGCTCCTCCTGTTGGGGTCAATTCTCTCAAATCAACCGGTACAAAAAAAGCCGTCAGGTCACTACGACATCGCGCGCATGGCGCGGGCGTTCGCTGAAGCAACGCTTGGGGAAATGCCTTAGACCGTTCCGTACGAACTCAGCTGTATATCGCTCGAACCTAAGACAACGTTATTCATGCTCGTGACGATAACCGTGTACGAGTTAGATGCATTACCGTCGGCATCATAGAACAGCGTCCCGTTGCCAGTGGGGTCGTAGATCAAAGTCGCGTGACCGCTATCCCACGCCGTGTTCGCGACACTGAGGTTGCTGCCATTAAAGGGTGAGCCGGACATAACGGCAAAATTCGAGGCGTCGATCATGGTGAAATCGAACGTGTCCGAATTCAGGACGATCTTGTCGGTGCCGACCTGGAAATCTTGGATGTAGTCATTACCTTCCGAATAGTCGGTCGTCAGGTAAACGAACTGATCGATGCCGGCGCCGCCATACAGCTCATCGCCGCTTTCGCCGCCAATGATGGTGTCATTGCCTTGACCGCCGCGGATTGTGTCCTGGCCATCACCGCCATAAATAGTGTCATTGCCGCTGAAGGTATCGGCAAAATCGTCGCCCCAAAGTGCATCGGCGCCCGCCGATCCGTAAATGATATCATTGCCGTCGCCGCCATAAATGGTGTCGTGACCCGCGGCGCCATTGAGGTAATCGTTGCCGGCACCGCCGTCGATGCCGTCGTCGCGCCAGCCCGTGATGATAGAGTCGTTGTAATTGGTGCCGATGATCTTCTCGATACCGATCAACACATCGTTGCCGCTCGAACCTCCACTAGATAATCCATTCTCAATAGTAATCGAGCTGCTTTCATTACTGAAGTCCGCAGTATCGATACCGCCGAGTCCGCCGACGAGCACATCGTTGCCGGCGTCACCATAGAAGACATCGTTACCCAAACCGCCGATCAATAGATCGTTGCCCGAGTCGCCCATAAGATTGTCGGGATTGTCGGAGCCAATCATAACATCGTTACCCGATGTGCCGGTCAAATCCGAACCCACGAGATCAGCTTCAGTATGCGTGACGTTCACGGCCGTCAACGTCAGGTCGTACGCACCAAACTCAGGGAGCCAAGCCTTCAGGCCGCTCGATGACACAATGCCGTTGATATCATCGAACATATCAAGGCGGTCGCCGGTCCAGCTCAGCGGCGTATAACTGTCGCCCACAGTAGGAGCGGTGTAGCCGGAACCGGACAGCACCAGAACGCCGGTCAGGTGTGCATCGCCGTGAATGGCTAATCGGCCGTAGTCCGACGTGCTATTGGCGACCAGGTCGATGGAGCCTAAATTCGTGTTCTGATTATTATAAAATGCGCCGCCGCTTTGAATATCGATCACGGCTTGGTGCGGGGCAGCTTCGACACGGAGAAAGCCGCGGTTCAGGAACTTGGTGTCTTGCACAATCAGCTTGGCATCAGCCGCAATGGTGGCCACGCCCGAAGTGTCGGCAATGGTCGCGTTGCCGGTAACGCCGGTGAGAAGAACGCTGAAACTTTCTGCACTTTCGCCGGTGCTGTCGTCAAAAATATCGATAGCGACACTGACGTGTATAACGCCCGGCGCGAAATGGATGGTGCCGCTTTGCGTACCGAAATCCGTTCCGGCGGTGGCGCTGCCCTGCACCGTTGTATAGGTGACGTCTACAGCGCCTGACGTATCCCCGCTTCGCGTGACGGTAAATGTCGCTGTGCCAGGACTGGCGTCGCTGACGGAGACGTCGTTGATCGTGATGGTGGCCGGATCTGGATCGGGTTCTGGCACGACAACAACGACCGGCGGGGTGTCTGCCGAAATTGTGACGGTGCCGGTGCCGCTGGCGATGGTTCCGCCGTCAGGATTGCTCAAAGAGACCGTGAAGGTCTCAGCGCCTTCCACAGGTGAATTGCCGTCGTTGGCGATACCAAATGAAATGGTCTTAGAGACTTCGCCGGCCGCGAACACCAAGGTGCCGCCGCCGCCGCTGTAATCTGATCCCCCGGCACTGCCATCGGCGGTCGAATAATCGACCGAAACTTCGCCTTGGGTATCACCGCCGCGCGTAATCGTGACGCTGGCCGAGCCGCCCTCGCCGCCCCCGCCATCCGAAACGCTGAACGTCGCCTGGCCGACAACCGGGTCGGCCGCGATCGTCACGGTGCCGACGCCATTGGTAATGGTGGCGTCCGTAGCGCCGGTGAGAGTCACCGTGAAGGTTTCAACGCCTTCTTGGTTTGAGAACTTCAGCGGCGTGGTGTTCGCCAAGATCGGAATGCTGATGCTTGCGGTCGTCTGATTGGCGGCAAAGCTGATGGTGCCGGTCACACCCGAGTAATCGCTGCCCGCGTTCGCGGAACCATTGCCGGATGAAAAGCTCACGGTGGACGGCGCGTACACCGCGCCGCTGCGCGTCACGGTCAGCGTTGCGGTGCCGGGCGAAGTATCGGAGACGGTCACGCTGTTGATCGACAAGGTCGGCAACGGCGGATCGGCAGAGATCACAACAGCGGCTGCACCGCCGGTAATAATAGTGCCGGCGCTATTGCCTGAGAGCGTCACCGTGAAATTTTCTTCGCCTTCGCTGCGTCCGTTAGCCAGGATCGGCACGATGATTGTCTTGCTGGTTTCGCCCGGCAAGAAATCAACAGAGCCCGAAACCGCGCCATAGTCGGTGCCCGACGTGGCCGAGCCGCCACCGGCGGTGTAGCTCACGCTACCTGCAACGGTCGTGTTGCCTGCGCGTACAATCGTGAACTCGACGACGCCTGCAGACTGGTCCGTGACGGTTCCGCCGCCTGTAATACTGAACTCTGCCGGCAGAATGACCGGAGGTGGTGGCGGAGGCACAACAGCGGGCGGCGGTGGCGTTGTTGTCGGCTGAACGGCCGTGCCGGTATCGGTCGCCGGCGTATTGTTGACAACCTGCACCGGACCAACATTGAACGTCGTCTGTACCGGTGTCGGCGCGGTTATCGTGCCCGTCGTGGCAGTGGTTGTTGTGCCGTCGGCAGCGGTTGTGGTCGTGGTGACTGTGCCATCACCGGCCTGTGGCGTCGGGGTGGTCGTACCATCCGCAGCCACCGTCGTTCCGGGCGCGCCGGGTGTTCCGGGAATCGCGCCGGTTTGAACCGGCGGAGGATTGGCCTGCAAATCCTGCTGCATTTGATTGACGGAATTTTCGACACCGGCGGCGATAGCGTTCACTTGCGCTTCGGAGAGCTGCACCGCGACAGGTGCGCCGCCTTGCGTCGGATTCCACTGCCAGCCGCCGTTGCCCGCGGTCATGCTGCCGATGACTTGGCCGTTCGGCAGGGTCAGGAAAATTTCGCCAGCGGTAATGTTGCCTTGCGCATCAACGCCCGTGGGGCGGTTGAGGATGGTAACGTCGCCCGTCGCTGGATCGAGTTGCAGGAAGACCTTCGTGCCGCGAATACCAATGGTGCCCACCGGCATCTTGAAGGTCATGTTGTCCTGGCCGGACTTTGCGATCGTGCCGCTGACGAATGCCGCAGCACCCGAGATCAGTTGCAATGTCGCCTTGCCGCCTTTTGTGGCGGGGTTGTAGACCATCTCGTCCAGCAGCATTTCGCCGTTTTCGCTTAAGGCCAGCGTTGTGCCGTCGACGAATACGAGGCCGCAGTTGGCGCCAGCCGCTGTTTCGACGACGTCATCCTGATAAACCAGATCGCCGACTTTGAGGATCACCGTCGAGCCGTCGGCGTGTGTGACCATGACGGTCCCGCTCACAGAACGCACTTGTCCTACGACTAACCCTGCGGCCGCCGCTTGGCCTGCGTACTGCATGGGCGCGATGGGACCCGCAAACTGCGCGGTGATCTCGCCGCTGATGTGAGTCTCAGATCCGTCCGTCAGCGACGGCGGCGGGTCGGTGAGGAAGAAACCTTTGACGACAAATTTGCCGTCTTCGGGCGTCGTGATGACGAGGTCACTGCCCGCGCGGGAGTACATGCCTTGAAGCATGATCTCGCGGCTGGGAAGGTGAACGACACCCGCCTCGGCGTGCAGAATGTGAAGATCCAGACCCGAAGAGCCTTCGGGTGAGTCGCCGGCTGTGAAAAATGTGCGCATGCGTAAAAATTAGCATGAGCTTCGAGAAAAGCTACTGCGAAGCACTTAAGCGGCGACCAAAAATAGCCCCAAGATAGACCCTTGGTTGCAGTGGCCTTTGGAACCTAAGCGCTAATTAGTAGCGACGCGAAATTTTTAACGCGGGAGGTCTGTCGTACACATCAGGTATTCGTCGACGGCGCGGGCCGCTTGGCGGCCTTCGCGGATGGCCCAAACCACCAAGCTCTGCCCGCGGCGCATATCGCCTGCGGCAAAGACCTTGGGGATCGAGGTTTGGTACTTGGTCGTATCGGCCTGAACGTTACCGCGCGCATCCAGCTTTACGCCCAGGTTATTCAATAACCCTTCGTGGATCGGGTGCACGAAACCCATCGCCAGCAGAACCAAGTCCGCTTTGAGTTCGAATTCCGAACCCAGGACTTCTTTGCCGCCTTCCAAGCGCACGACCTTTTGCGAGGTCACATGGCCTTGGGCATTGCCGCCGAAGGATTTTGTGCCCACGGCAAAATCGCGCGAGCAGCCTTCGGCTTGCGACGACGAGGTGCGGAACTTCAGCGGCCAATAGGGCCAGACCAGCGGTTTGTTTTCCTGTTCGGGCGGACGCGGCATGATTTCGAGCTGCGTGATGGACGCCGCACCGTGGCGGATAGACGTACCAATGCAGTCTGAACCAGTATCACCGCCACCGATGACGATGACGTGTTTGTCTTTAGCGGTGAGTGCGGTGTCGGCGGGAATGCTATCGCCGGCGACACGCTTGTTGTTCTGACTGAGGAAATCCATGGCGAAATGGATGCCCTTCAGGTCGCGACCCGGCACAGGTAGGTCGCGCGGAGCCTGCGCGCCGCCGGTCAGGATCACCGCGTCAAAATCTTTCAACAGCTGTTCGACTTTGATGTCGGCGCCGATATGGCTGTTAGGTTTGAATTGCACGCCTTCGGCTTCCATCTGCTTGATGCGCCGATCAATGAGGTGCTTTTCCATTTTAAAATCGGGGATGCCGTAACGCAGCAAGCCGCCGATACGATCATCTTTCTCGAACAGCGTGACAGCGTGACCGGTACGCGCGAGCTGCTGCGCTGCGGACATACCGGCAGGACCCGATCCAACAACTGCGATCTTCTTGCCGGTTTTGCGGGGCGGAAATTCGGGTTGAATCCAGCCTTCGGTCCAGCCGCGATCAATGATCGAGCATTCAATCGATTTAATCGTCACCGCATCGTCGTTGATGTTCAACGTGCACGCCGCTTCACAAGGTGCGGGGCAGATGCGGCCGGTGAATTCCGGGAAATTGTTGGTGGAGTGAAGCACGTTGAGGGCTTCGCGCCAGCGGCCTTTGAAAACCAGATGGTTCCAATCGGGGATCAGGTTATTGACCGGGCAGCCGTTGTGGCAAAACGGAATGCCGCAATCCATGCAGCGTGAACCTTGTGCCTTCGCATCGCCTTCGGCGAAGGGTTTCACGAACTCACGGTAATTGCCGACGCGCTCCGCTACTTTTTCATAAGTGCGGTCTTCACGGCCAATTTCCAAGAAACCTGTGGGCTTACCCATGGGTGTTGCCCTGAATCTTAAAGCTGGTCCCGGTTTCCTCGAGCTCGCGCGCACGCGAGGCGGCTAAGGTCTTGAGCGAGCGGCCGTAGTCGACCGGCATGATTTTCAAGAACTTCGGCAGATAGAAATCCCAACGGTCGAGGATCAATTTGGCGCGCGCACTGCCGGTATAGTGGCGATGGCGCTCGATCAGGCGATGAAGCCTGGCTGCATCTTGCTCTAAATGGTTCGACATCAGCGCACGCAGGCCGCCATCATCGGTTTGACCGACGGGCTCAACCTTGAGGGGCTCGAGACCAACCATCGACATGTTGCAGTGTTTCTGGAAGGTGCCTTCTTCGTCGAGCACATAAGCGATACCGCCCGACATGCCGGCAGCGAAGTTGCGGCCCGTGGGACCGATGACAACGACTACGCCGCCCGTCATGTACTCGCAGCCATGATCGCCGACACCTTCAACAACGGCGAAGGCGCCCGAATTGCGCACGGCGAAACGCTCACCGGCGACACCAGAGAAATAGCATTCGCCGGCGATAGCACCGTAGAGAACCGTATTGCCGACGATGATGTTTTCAGACGGCACAGCCGGGCATTCCGGCGGCGGATAAATCGCGATACGTCCACCTGAAAGGCCCTTGCCGACATAGTCGTTGCCCGCGCCAGACAGTTCAAACGAAATGCCATGCGCAAGGAACGCACCGAAGCTTTGACCTGCGATGCCTTTGAACTTCACCGAGATGGTGTCTTCGGGCAGTCCCGCATGGCCGTAACGTTTGGCGACTTCACCGGCAAGCATGGCGCCGACGGTGCGGTTCACGTTTCTGATGCCGGATTCAATATTGACCGCTTGGCCATTGTTCAGCGCCGGGGCAGCTTTGGCGATCAGCGTGTGATCGAGGGCCTTATCAAGCCCGTGATCCTGGTTCATGCGGTGGCTGGTCATGATCTCGCGGCCGACTTGCGGCTTGTAAAGAAGACGCGAGAAATCGAGGCCCTTGGCCTTGTAGTGGCTTACAGCGCGGCGCGTATCGATCAGTTCGACGCGGCCAATCAAATCCACCATGTTGCGCACGCCCATCTGCGCCATGATCTTGCGGGCTTCCTCGGCAATGAAAAACATGTAGTTGATGACGTGCTCGGGCTGGCCGGCGAAACGTTTACGCAGGATCGGATCTTGCGTGGCCACGCCCACCGGGCAGGTGTTGAGGTGACACTTGCGCATCATGATGCAGCCCAGCGCAATCAAGGGTGCGGTGGCAAAGCCAAACTCGTCCGCGCCCAGAAGTGCGCCGACGATAACGTCACGGCCCGTGCGCAGGCCGCCGTCAACCTGAACGGCGATACGGCCACGCAAATTGTTCAGCACCAACGTCTGATGGGTTTCGGCGAGGCCGATTTCCCACGGTGAGCCGGCATGGGTGAGTGACGTCAGCGGAGATGCGCCTGTGCCACCCTCGTAACCGGAAATCGTCACGTGATCGGCGCGCGCCTTGGCGACGCCCGCGGCAACCGTGCCGACGCCGATTTCCGAAACCAGCTTCACACTGATACGCGCTTTGGGATTCACGTTCTTCAAATCGTGAATCAGCTGCGCCAAGTCTTCGATCGAATAAATGTCGTGGTGCGGCGGCGGCGAGATCAGACCCACACCCGGCGTAGAGTGACGCACCTTGGCGATCAGGCCGTTGACCTTATCACCCGGCAGCTGCCCACCCTCGCCCGGCTTCGCACCTTGGGCCATCTTGATCTGGATATCGTCGGCGTTCACGAGGTATTCAGCGGTGACGCCGAAACGTCCCGAAGCCACTTGCTTGATAGCCGAGCGCATTGAATCGCCGTTGGCCATCGGCTTGAAACGGTCGGCTTCTTCGCCGCCCTCGCCGGTGTTCGAACGTCCACCAATGCGGTTCATGGCAATCGCGAGCGATGTATGCGCTTCGCGGCTGATAGATCCGAAAGACATAGCACCCGACGAAAAGCGTTTGACGATGGAGGCTGCGGATTCAACTTCCGCAAGCGGCACCGGTGCGCCCGCCGATTTGAATTCGAATAAACCGCGCAGCGTCATCAAACGCTCGGACTGATTGTTCATCAGCTGCGCGTATTCGTCGTAGGTTTCGGCACTGTTGGAACGCGCCGCGTGCTGCAGCTTGGCCACCGTATCGGGCGTCCACATGTGATCTTCGCCGCGCAGACGCAGCTGGTATTGCCCGCCCGGCTCAAGCGCGTCTTTCAAATGGAAAGCGTTGCCGAACGCCAGGCGGTGACGTTCGACGGTTTCCTTGGCGACTTCGATCAGGTCGACACCTTCCACAGGCGACGACGTGCCGGTGAAATACTTGTCGATGAATTTGCTCGAGAGCCCAACAGCATCGAAAATCTGCGCGCCGCAATAAGACTGCAGCGTCGAGATGCCCATTTTGGACATCACCTTCAACATGCCCTTGCCGATGGCCTTGATGAAATAGGTCTGGAGCTTGTCTTCGGCGGCGTCGGCGGGAATTTGCTCGCCGCGCATGGCCGACATGGTCTCGAACGCGAGATACGGATTGATCGCCTCGGCGCCGTAGCCGGCCAAGGTGCAGAAATGATGCACTTCGCGGGCTTCGCCGGTTTCCAGCACCAGGCCGGTTTCCGTGCGCAGGCCTTTGCGGATCAAATGGTGATGCACGGCAGCCGTGGCCAGCAAAGCCGGAATTGCAATGCGGTTACGGCTCATGCGGCGGTCTGAAAGGATCAGGATGTTATAGCCATCCAGCACCGATTTATGGGCGGCAGCGCACAGGCTATCGAGCGCCGGTTCCATGCCTTCAACACCGCGCTCGACCGGATAGGTCAAATCGAGCGTGCAGGTACGGAACGCATCGCCGAGAATCTTATTCAGGTGGCGGATCTTTTCGAGGTCGCCGTCGGTCAGGATCGGCTGGCGCACTTCGAGGCGCACATGACTATCTTCAGCTTCCAGACCCAGCAGGTTGGGGCGCGGCCCCACCAACGAGACCAGCGACATCACCAGTTCTTCACGGATCGGATCGATCGGCGGATTGGTGACTTGCGCGAAGCATTGTTTGAAATAGTTATAGAGTAGCTTCGATTTGCGCGAGAGCACCGCGAGCGCCGTATCCGTGCCCATGGAACCCACCGGGTCATCGCCCGTGCGCGACATCGGCTCAAGGAAGCTGTTGAGATCTTCCTGCGTGTAGCCGAAGGCCTGCTGGCGATCGAGCAGCGTTTCATTGGAAACCTGACGTTCACCGCTGGGCGCCGCTTCCAGATCTTCCAGCACAAACTGAGTCTTTTCGAGCCAGGCTTTATAGGGCTTGGCGGCCGCGAGTGACGCCTTCAGTTCGGCATCGTCGATGATGCGGCCCTGCTCCAGGTCGATCAGGAACATCTTGCCCGGCTGCAGACGCCACTTTTTGACGATCTTCTCTTCGGGAATGTTGAGCACGCCGGCTTCCGACGCCATGACCACCAAGTTATCGCTGGTGATGAGATAGCGCGCAGGCCGTAGGCCGTTGCGGTCGAGGGTTGCGCCGATCTGGCGGCCGTCGGTGAAAGCCAAGGCCGCGGGGCCGTCCCACGGCTCCATCAAAGCCGCGTGATATTCGTAGAAGGCACGGCGCTGTTCATCCATCAACGGGTTGCCGGCCCAAGCTTCGGGGATCAGCATCATGACGGCGTGGGCCAGCGAGTAGCCGCCCTGCACCAGCAGCTCTAACGCGTTGTCGAGGCTGGCTGTGTCGGACTGGCCAGCTGCGATGAGCGGCCAAAGCTTTTCCATGTCAGGGCCGAACAGCTTCGACTTCATGGCATGGCGGCGCGCTTCCATCCAATTGAGGTTGCCGCGTAACGTGTTGATTTCGCCGTTGTGAGCGACCATGCGGTACGGATGCGCGAGACGCCACGACGGGAAGGTGTTGGTCGAGAAGCGCTGGTGAACGAGCGCCAAAGCCGACACAACGCGCGCATCATGTAGATCAAGGAAGTAGGTGCCGATCTGCGGCGCCAGCAACATGCCCTTGTAGACAACAACACGGGCGGAGAAACTGCAGATGTAAAAGTCATTCCGTTGCGCGGTCTTGTGCGCGAGCACAATGTTCTCGATCAGCTTGCGGATCACGAACAGCTTGCGCTCAAACTCATCGCCGGCGGGCGTAGTCGCGCTGCGGCCGATGAGGACCTGGCGGATCCACGGCTCGCTGGCTTTGACGCTTTCACCCAGGCCGGAAGAATCCACCGGCACGTCGCGCCAACCGAGAACCGTCTGGCCCTCTTCGACGATGGTTTTTTCAACCAGCTTGATGGCGTCGCGCGCGGCCAAAGGTGCTTTGGGCAGGAAGATCATGCCAACGCCGTAGTCGCCGACGGCGGGCAGCTTGATGCCCTGTTGATCTTTGAACACGCCGCGCAAAAAGGCGTCGGGAATTTGAATGAGAATGCCGGCGCCGTCGCCGGCCAACGGATCAGCGCCCACAGCTCCACGGTGCTCGAGGTTAACGAGAATCTGCAGACCCTGACGCACGATGTTGTGGGACTTCTCACCCTTGCTATGCGCAACAAAGGCGACGCCGCAGCTATCGTGCTCGTTCTTCGGATCGTATAGCCCTTGTTTCGGCAGCGTACTCATTAACGCGTCGTCTCCAATTTCTCGTCTCAGGCGGGCCGTTACAGTCATCACTTTGGGTCGCTGCGTGCGGGCAGCGCGGGCGCGCTGTCACACTGCCACGCGAGGCCGAGCACATTGATACACAATGAGAAACGGCCGTCCCCAAGGCCGGCAAAAGTATCAATAAACGACTTCAGGGGGCCGTCAAGGGGGCCGTCCCGACGCAGCCTGAGGGTATTCGCGGGGTATTCCCAAAGGGTTGGGAAGATAGACTTTTTTGGATTGAAAAAGACCGCCCGGGAGACCCGGTGCCGGGTTTAGCCCGTCAGCTGCGACAGGATCAGGGCGTGGGTGGAAAGGATGCGCTTAACGCCCGAGACCATCTGGCCACAAGACAATGTGGAACCCGAGATAATCACGACATTTTCGAACTGGGCTCCCCGCTTGCCGCCGTAAAACTGGGCACGCCAGTCGGGGTTCGTAATACCGGCATAGTTCTCAAGGCATTCGAGGATTTCGACCCGCAGGACCTTACCTTCGGGGCTGAGCGAGATGGCATAGCTGATCCAGTCGTCCTTGCCGCGCACCTGATCGATGATGAACCAACCGCCCGTAGAGACTTTCCAGGCTTTGACCTCGCGGTTGTAAACGTTGACGTTAGAATCTTTGATGATGGCGTTGAACTGCGTCTGATCGAGCGTCAGGAAATGCTGCTCGAACGTCGCGCCCGGGAACATGAGCTGCTGCGCCTGCGCGATATCCATGAAGATCTTGGCTTGAGCAGCGGGAGCACTGGCGATAATCGCCGCGGGTATAAGCATGAACCGAAATTTCATAGGCTTCTCACGCGGGGCTATGCCCCTCCTCCGCAAACGTCACGCTGCGCCTTATATCATATTATAACGCGCGCGTTTATTGGCAGGTTACCGAGAAATAATATCTTTATTTCTCAATAGCTTATGCGGCTGTTACTTGCCGTTCAGACGTTGCGGCTGAAGGATCGCGCCTTCGTAGGCTGAATCCCAGGCGGCGAAACGCACCCACTTCTTGCCCTTTGCATCAAAGGGAATTTCGAAGTGATGCGAACCGAGCGCCGGCAGGTCTTTTGTTGAGACAACTTGGCGGCCGGTTTTTTTGCCGTCGCCCCATACGATTTCAACTTCATCCAGCGGGAATGTGTAGCTGACATCTGCAACGATAGTACGTTTGTCGCCCGTGCCACGCACTTCAAAGTTCGAAACCAGAACTTCCCCGGTGGTGACGAACATTTCGCCCTTCTTCAGCGCATCGATGATCGGCGTTTGGTCGTTCGTCATCGGCAAGTCGTTCAGCTTCACGTAGGTGACCGGCGAGCTTGAATAGATGTCGTCGCCGGCTTGCTGGTGACGCACTTCCGAAATCGAGATGGCGTATTTCAGCGGGATCGTCTTATCGACAGTCCAGTTGGCCAAATCATCAATCAGCGGCAAGCAACGGTATTCGCAGGTTTTGCGTTCCGAGCCGTCGATGCCCATGCCCCAGCGCAAGCCAAAGCCGAGGTAGTGCGGATCGCTAAAGAAAGCCTGATCTTTAACCGCATCGGGGAATCCTGTGGACCCCTTGGTACGCGGATGCGGCATGGAAATGAGTGCGTTTTCCGCCTGCACCATCTTCATGAAGTCGGCCGCGCTGCCGACGTGATAGACCTTGCCGTACTTCGGATTATTTTCCTCGAAAGGCTGACCTTCGAAGCGTTGATCCCAATAGACCGGGTGCGAGAACAAGAGGTCGGTATGGCCGCCCAAGGGGCTGCCATAGACTTCCTGGCTCGGCATAATGACGAAGCCCTTGTCGGCGCTTTGGCGTGCACCGCTCACGGCAGCCGCAGTGATCGGGAACTGATCGCGGCGACGTTTTGTCGTGGCGGGCGGCAGCTTCGGATTTTCGGCAGCAACGTTATCGGCAAAGCCGTCCAGCATGACCGAGTCAATCTGGCTGACGATATTGACACCTAAAGCTTTGATCGCTTCAAGGTCAGGCAGGAACGTAGCCGTGTTTTTGGCGTCGAGCATGCGCTGGCCCAAATCCATGTGATAGTGATGCTGCATCACCTGATAGCCCGGTAGCGGCGCGTACTTATCATCATGGGTGAAGGCGAGGACTTTCTTCGCGTTGTCTTCCGCCGATCCCAGCGACGGATAGAGGAATACCGTCATCAGCTGCTGGGTATTCGGACGCGCGCTATAGAGCGCCCAGTTGGCCGGGTTTTCGCTTTCGTGCTCGTGTTCGTTCTGGCGCACGCCGATGGCATATGTGGTGTCGCTGTCTTTGCGATACCAGTTGTAGGCCATGTTGATGGCGATTTCGCGCGCCCAGAAAAACTTATGCGGCGGCGGGAAAGCGGAGATCGAACCACCCTTGCCCTCTGCCACGACGACGCGGTTGGCCGCCGTAAGGTTGACGCGGCCCTCATTGACCTGACCGCCGAAGCGGTAGCTCTGCCAAGTGCTGGAGATATCGCGCCAGGCGGCGCGGCTATCGGCGCTGATGGGCAGGCCCTTCAGACCTGCGTCGTACTTATAGGCAACCCAATTGGCTTTCGTCGAGGCGACCACTTCCTGTTTAACCAGGTTAGTGCCCTTGAAAACCGTGTACTGCAGGCTGCCGTCGAATAGGCCCAGTTTGACGCCGGGATAGGTGACGGTTAGGCGGCCGCCTTCGCTGGCTACAGCGCAGTTTTTTACAGCGTATACGGCGTTGGCGTTCTGAACTTCTTCCGCTTTGCGCGGCAGGCCCGGTTGATCCGTTCCAGGTAAGCCATCGGCAGGCGGCGGATTGCCGGAGCTGCCGCCGTTGGGGTTGCGGCGGGGCTCAGCGAAGTCCAGCGGGGCATCCCAGAAGGGATCCCAGCGGTACTGGTTCAGAACGTCTTGGGTGACCTTTACGCCCAAGCCGTACAGCGGCTGAAGCTGCTGGTTGGACATGCGGCGCATGCCAGTGGTGACGGAGAAGTCCGGCGTTACGTTGGTGCCCAACGACGTCCAGGCGCCCGCGCCGTGGCGGAGCGAGATGTCTTCAAAGGTCGGGGTGCCGCCGTTGACGGACAAACGCAAGCGCACTTCCTGGTCGCCCTCGCCATTCCAAGTCACGACCAAAGCCTGCCCATCGGCCGCGGCGGTCAAACCGGATTGGGCCTTATAGCCGGAGAGATTGCAGCTGATCTGGTCAGCCGCCCAGCTCGCAGACGACATACAAAGGACTGAGGTTCCAAGAAGTGCAAACCTCAATGTGTTCGAAGCGCGCATAGTCATTAGCCCCTCCCCCTTGTTGTGAGTTTCTCGTCGCGTCCGCCGAAGTTTACTTGCCGGCTGGCGGACCAGCGAGTGAACGAATGGTGACATCACCCCACGGTTTGCCGGGCACGGGCGTGCGCGGACCGTAATGCGGAAGCGGTTGCCCGCTTTCATAAGCGCCAAGGTCCGGCGCCTTGCCGGTGAAACCGTCGTTGATGTTAGGTATAACCGCACCCGCATCGATCGCCACAGAACCCCGCTTCAGCGTGAAGTCGAAGTCTTCCGGCGCATATACCTTTTCGACGTCTTTGCGGTCGGCCGGCGACGCTTTGGTGAAGATGTTGTAGTCAACGATGACGCTGTTCTTATCGCGGCCCGACGCTGCGGAATATTCCTGCAAGGTTTTGTAGGTGCGTTTGACGACCTTCTCCGGATCTTTCTCATACGCCACTTCGGCCGGCGGCACGCTCCACTCGAAGGATGTCGCGGCACCGTCATTAGGCCGGAAGCCATTGTGGTCAGACATAGAATAGTTCGTCTGCGACGTGATGGCGTAAATCGCGCCCTGGGTATTGCTGAGGATCAGGTTGTTGTGGAAATACAGGCCAGGTGCATTGGCGCGCACATCGCCGATCAGCGTGTTCTGGAACGTCAGCGTGTTCACCGACGAGCTGTACTTAGTCGCAGCTCCGGTGCTCACGTTGTAGACGACGTTCTGGAAGAAATAGACCGGGCCACCTGCCAGAGGTGTCGCGCTGAGCGCACCACCCACCGAGTTGTAGCAACGGTTGCGGAAGGCGCGGATGTTATGAGCGCCGCCATCGGTTTCAATGCAGTTGTCGCCCATGTTGAAAAAGTCGTTGTTGTAGAAATCGATCGAGACCGGAACGCGGTCGCGGATTTCATTGGGCGTGCCGTCCGGATCGCCGTAGGTAGTGATGTCGAGGCCGTCATGCCAATTGGCAAAGTAGTTGTAAGCCACGACGTGACCTTGGCCGTAAACCTTCACGCCGTATTCAGAGCCGTCCGGTCCGCCGAGCATTTCGTAGCCTTGCGGACGCTTGAGCCATTGGCCGTTCCAGCCGACAACGTTTTTCGGGTCGTGACGCCCAATGAAGCTGTTATCTAGAATGGTGATGTACTTGGAGCCCGACCAATCGGCCTGCACGCCGCGACCGATGTCGTAGAGACGGGAATTCTTCAGGGTGAAGCCGCTAGACCCAATGATGTCCTTATAGCCGATCAAGAACACCAGGTTCGCGTTGCGGAAAGTGATGCCCTCGAAATAATTGTAATCGGCGCCCATGAGGTTGAAAAAGGTTTGCGCGTCGTCGCCGTCGAAAATCACCTCGCCGTCGCCGGCGGCCTTGATGACGATGGGCTTATCGGCCGTACCGTCGGCCGTGAGGTAATAAGTGCCGTCGAACAAGGTCGACAGCGCGTTGTATCCGGGATGCGGTAGGCCGTTGAGATAGCGCGTCCGATCCGATTTATACTCGCCCGCATGCACCAGGATGATGTCGCCCGCGACAACGCGCGGCGGAAAGGTGCCTTGAAAGTCTGAGCTAGCGGCGCCTTGGTAATAGGCTTCCATCAAACCAGTAAAGGCCGGCTCCTGCTTGGGGCCCTCCCAGCCGATGGGATAGACGTGATAGACCTTTCCGCCCGTGGCCGGCGCCGGTTCCTTGCGCGTGCGCACGTTCACTGTCTTGACGGCCTCGCCCGTTACGCCATCGGCGTCCGCCAGCGTAAAGCGAGCTTCATATTCAGTGCCGGGTTCGAGATTAAACAGGCTGCCCGCGAACATATTAGGTGCTGTGTAGTCCATGGGATCGGGATGGAAATCCTCGCGCTGCGGGCCAATGGGGCCGATGTATTCGCCCGACGAGCGCACCAAGGGCATGCCCTTGCGCCACGCAGTTTCACCCTTCTTGCGGAAGTCGACATCAACTTTGGCGTTGCGATTGTCATCGCCGTCGATGCGCCATTCAAAACCAAGGGAAATCAACGTGGGCGGCTCGGCCCAAAAGTCGCCGGGGGTGGTGCTGTTCGCAGCCTGAGCAAGAACGGGCGTTCCAAACAGAGCGACGGTCAGCAAGCTGGCGGCGGCCAGCCTTCCATACTTGGTGGCCATGGCATCACCTCATTCAGCGTTACAGGTACCGTCGCCCAAGCAGGGGCGCCCGGCCTTACTTTTTGGTCGGCATCGGGCCCAGGCGGACCGGCTGCAGGATCGCGCCTTGATAGGCGGAATCCCAGGCCGCGAAGCGCACCCACTTCTTGCCCTTTGCATCAAAGGGAATTTCGAAGTGATGCGTGCCAAACGGCGGCAGGTCTTTCGTGGAGATGCTTTGGCGGCCGGTCTTCTTGCCGTCGCCCCAGACGATTTCCACTTCATCCAACGGGAAGGTCCACTCGATGTCCGCAACGATGGTGCGGTTGTTACCCGTACCGCGCACTTCGTAGTTGGTGACGAGCACTTCACCGGTGGTGATGTACATGTCGCCCTTCATCAGCGCGTCGATGACCGGCTTCGGATTCGTCGGCGGCGGCAGTTCGGCGAGCTTCACGTAAGTGATCGGCGAGCTGCCGTAGATGTCGTCGCCCGGCTGCTGCCAGCGGACTTCCGAAATCGAGATTGCGTACTTCAACGGGATCGCCTTATCGACAGTCCAGTTGGACAGATCATCGATCAAAGGCAGGCAGCGGTATTGGCAGGTCTTGCGTTCCGAGCCGTCGATGCCCATGCCCCAGCGTAGGCCGAAGCCGTGATAGTTCGGGCTTTGGAAGTAGTCTTTGTCTTTGATCGCGTCCGGAAAGCCCGTCGAACCTTTGGTGCGCGGATGCGGCATGGAGATCAGCACGTCTTCGGCTTCAGCCATCTTGATGAAGTCGTTGGCGCTGCCGACATGATAAACCTTGCCGTAGGGCGCGATGGTTTCTTCGAAGGGCTGACCGGCTTTGGCCTGATCCCAGAACACGGGCTTCGAGAACAACAGATCGGTGTGGCCGCCCAAGGGGCTGCCGAACACTTCCTGGTTAGCAAGCACGAGGAAGTTTTTATCCGAGCTGCGCTTGGCGCCTTCGATTGACGCCTGCGTGATCGGCAGGATATCGCGGCGCGGCGGTCCATTCGGATTGGCATTGGCCGGCGGCGGCGTCAGTTCACCCGTCATCGAGAAACCGGCGATCTGAACCGAGTCAATCTGGCTGACGATGTTGATGCCCAAAGCCTTGAACGCTTCGATATCGGGCAATAACGCGCTCATGTTCTTGGCTTCGATCAGACGCTGGCCCAAGTCGGTATGATAGTGGTGCTGCATGACCTGATAGCCGGGCACATGCTTGTATTTGTCGCCGTGCGTGAAGGCCAACACTTGGTTGGCAGCTTCTTCACTGGCAGCCAGTGTCGGATAGAGGAACACCGTCATCAGCTGCTCGGTACCGGGACGCGCGCTATAGAGCGTCCAGTTGGCCTGATATTCTTCTTCGGCCAGATCTTCGTGTTCGCTTTGACGAACACCGATGCCGTAGGTGTTGTTCGCGTCTTTGCGATACCAGTTGTAACCTACGTTGGTCGCGACTTCGCGCGACCAGAAGAACTTATGCGGCGGTGGGAAGGCGCCGATCGAACCGGCATTGCCCTGCTCCGCCAAAACCAAGCGGTTAGAGGCCATGAGCGGCACGCGGTCTTCGTTGCGCTGGCCGCCGAAGCGGTAGCTCTGCCAGGTGTTCGAGATATCACGCCACGTCGCGCGTGAATCATCAGCGATTTTGAAACCCTTCAAGCCGCCGTCGTATTTATAGGCAACCCAATTCTGCTTGGTCGTAGCAACCACTTCCTGTTTGACCAGGTTGGTGCCCTTGTAAACCGTGTATTGCAGAGCGCCGTCGAACACGCCGAGCTTCACACCCGGATACGAAACGGTGAGACGTCCGCCTTCGCTGGTCACGCTGCAATTCGAAACAGCAAACACCGCTTCGGCGCGTTGAACTTCCGACGGCTTACGACCCAGACCGGGTTGATCGGTGCCGGGCAGGCCGTCTACGGGCGGCGGGTTACCCTGGAAGCCATTGGGTCCACGGCGCGGTTCGCGCATATCCAAGGGAGCGTCCCAGAAGGGGTCCCAGCGATACTTGTTGAGTTCTTCTTGGGTGATTTTGACGCCAAGGCCATACAACGGCTGCAGCTGCTGATTTGAAATGCGGCGCAAGCCCGTGGTGACAGCGAAATCGGGGGTGAGATTGGTACCCAGCGCGCTCCACGCGCCGGATCCGCGACGCATCGCGAGTTCGTCAATCGTCGGGGTGCCGCCGTTGATCGACATACGCAGGCGTAGTTCCTGGTCGCCTTCGCCGTTCCAGGTCACGACCAGAGCAGAACCGTCGGCCGCGGCCGTCAGGCCCGTCTGCGCCTTATAGGCGGACAAATTGCAAACGGCCGGGGCAGCGGCCCAGGCCGTGGAGGACAGGAGGAGTAAGCAGGCCGTAGTGACCGAGAAGTGAAGTTTTTTGGGATACAATTTCATGACGTCCCTACCCCTTAAAAATAAATCCGCCGGCCCCGTGAGGGGCCGGCGGTTCGACTTTAGACTTTAGAACTTAAAGCGGACGCCCATGTTGAAGAACTGACCAATGCCGTCATAGACGGAACGGTTGGTCGGTTGCGAGAACGTAGTGGGCGGGCTCAAATCAACTGGCGGCTGGCGATTGAACAGGTTGTTAACCGTCAGGTACAGCTGGTTGCCCGAACCGAGACTGTCGAAGCTGTTCGACAGATCATAGGTCACGCTCAGATCCGAGAGGTAGTAAGCCGGGATATCGTTCTCGTTGGTGCCGGTCGGCTCCAACACCGTCGCGCTCATCAAAGACTTCGAGATGAAGCGTTCGGTGAACTGGATGCCCCATCCGGCCACGGAGTACTGAATAGATCCATTCAGGCGCCATGTCGGGCTGGAGTCCGTACCCACCGCGCTCTCGGGAGCAGCCAACGGAGCCTGGCTGTAGTCCTTGAGAAGGTGGTTGGCCAACAGGTGGAAACCTAGCGGATTACCGAGGAGTTCGGTTTTGTAGGTGGCTTCCAAATCCAGACCTCCGACAACCGAGGTGCTGTAGTTAACCGACTGATTGATGATGATCAAAGAGCCCGGGTTCGCCGCGGAACGCGCCACGCCGCCCGGCGGAGGCGTATAGATTGCCGAGGGGCAGAACGACTGCAGATTTTCCTGGTAGCAGTTTCTGAGAATGGTCGCCGTACCCGGAGCTTGGATCGCACCATCGATCTTGATTTTATAGTAGTCGACCGACAGCTGGAGGCCCGGCACGAAGGACGGGGTGAACACCGCACCGTAGGTCTGTGTCAGCGCCTTTTCCGGAACCAGGTTCAGGTTGCCGATGTTGGAGACGACCAGGGTCGGTGTGGTGATGACACCCGTGCCGCCTGCAACGGTGACGTTGGTGCAGGTCGTGCAGGGGAACGGGTTGGTGTTGTTGGCCTGTGTGGAGCTGTTGTAGAGATCCAACAGGGTAGGTGCGCGAATGTCACGCGACACGGTGCCGCGGAAGCGAACATCGTCGACCACCTGGTAATCAAGACCGGTTTTCCAGGTTACCACTGTGCCCGAGACGCTGTAATCGGTGTAACGCGCAGCGAGCTGAGCGGACAGAGAGCGGGCGAAGGACAGATCCTTCAAGATCGGCACGCCTAACTCGAGGTAGGCTTCCTTCACGTTGAAGTCGCCGCTGAAGGGCTTCGGATTGTAGAAGCGATAAGGTCCGAGACCGGTGCCGATACGAGCGGACGGAATACCACGCACGCCGACGACGTCTGTGTTGGTCGCAAGAACGCTCGTGGGCGAGAGCGGATCTGTGGTCTGTGCCGCGGACTCGGTGTGGTATTCAAAGCCTGTCGCGACACCGATCGGACCGGCGCCGAGCTGGAGGCTTTCGCCGAGGTCGCCGCGGATGTTGACCTGGAACAGATGCTGTTTCAGGACCAGACGCTTCCATGAGTCGCCGACGACGTAATCTTCGGCTTGTTTCGAAATCGATCCTTCACCGAAAAGGTTCATCGGTACGCAGCCAGGGCTTGTGCCCGTGCCGGCCGCCACGAAGTTTCCGGCGGCATCGTAGAAGTTAGAACGGCAAACGAAGTTGCCGGTCGTCGGGTGCACTACCACATCGGCCGCGGAGAACCAGTTCGGCGTGATCGGCAGGTTGGTTTCGGGCGCGTACTGGCTGGTACGGCCGTTGGAGAAGGACGCATCCCAGCTCCAGTTATCCGCACCGAACAGCGAAGTACCTTGGAGGCCAGCGGCTTGACGGAAGACGCGAGTCTTCAGATCGATGCCGATCAGATCGAACTCTTTCGTATACCGTCCGAGGGTGAACGACTTGATGCCTTGCGCGGTCATTTGGGCTTGGATCGCCGCCGGGATGTAAGGGTTTCCGGAGAAGATCGTGGCGGCAAAGGCACCGCTCTGAGCAGATACTTCGTTGCCGCTGTGGGTGAAGGCATAAGAATAACCCGCTTCGGCAAAGGCGCTGACGGTATCGGTGACGGTCAACTCCGCATGCACGAAGTTGGCGCTGCGGCGTTCATCAGGCGCGAAGCTGATGTTCGGGCGCGGGCCCTCGCCGCCACTCATGTAGGTCGAACCGATGTTGGTGCCGTACACGAAGGGTCGCGGCGTGCCATCGGGGTTGAAGGTGATGCCCTTCAAAATGTTGGCAGTGCCACCCGAGCTGGCGGTGATCAAACCACCGTAGGCGCTGACCGCGTTGCGCACGCTGTCGACGATGAGGTTGGTGGACTGGCCTGCGACCGCAGGCGCGCGCGGGATCAAACCCTTAGCGTTGTCAAACCATTTTCTGCCCGTCGTTTCTTTGGCGTCGATACCCTGACGACGGTACCACTGGGTGCTGGCGATGACGTGCAGACGATTGTCGAACATGCCGAAGCCCGTGGCGAGCGAGGCCTTCATGATCGGCAAGTCGCCGATGCGCGAGATGCCACCGCCGACGTCGCCTTTGGTGCCGGTGAACTGCTTATCGAGCACCAAGTTGACCACGCCGGCCACGGCGTCTGAACCGTAGGAGGCGGACGCACCACCGGTCACCACGTCAACGCGGCTGACCAGGTTCTGCGGCAGCGTGTTCAAGTCGACAGTGCCTGACTGGTTGCTGGCGACGGTACGACGACCATCGAGCAGGACCAGGTTGCGGTTGGCGCCGAGGTTGCGCAAGTTCAGGATCGACTGACCGTTATTGCCGGTGGCCGACGTGCTCGGCGTGCTGCTGAGCAGCGATGTCGACAAGGCCGGCGTCTGCGCCAGTGCGTCGGCGATGCCGTTCGGATTGCTCGCGAGAAGGGCCTCAGAGCTCATCACAGTGACAGGCGTAGGGGTTTCAAAGCCAGTGGTCAGGCGCGAACCCGTCACGATGACTTCTTCAACGTCCTGGGCGTAAGCCCCAGCCGCGATTCCGCATTGCAGAGCCAGGCTAAGAGCCATCAGGCTCGATCCGGACAGCAGGCCGGACATATTTCTCTTGGAATTCATAGTTCCCCCTTTAATAAACGACATGGTGTTGCTCCTCAAAAAAATTAGCAGGCCAGGACTGACCTGTTTGTGTCTCATTCAGTAGCGGGCTGCTCGCATTTTTTGAGCAGCCCTCCTGATTTCTCTACGGGATGGCGATGTAGCCAATCCCGCCTTTGATCGTGATGACCGTGCCGAACGGCTTGCTCATTTCCTGCATGCGGGCAAGGATTCGGGCAGCCGAAACCGAGTCAGCCATTTCAGGAACGCCGAAGCGGCCTTCATTGCCGGCAATCTTGCGGCGCATGATGATCGGTGTGAGCTTCACTTCCACGGGCTTGCCGTTCCTAAACAGCGTACGTGCCACCACCGACTCGTACTGACCGACTTGGTCGTAGCCGCCGCGCTTGGCGAAGCCTTCGGACACGTAGGCGTCGTTGGTCAGTTCATAACGGTTGAAGAATTCCGTCGGCATGACGCGCACGAGATCGTTCTGCATCGAAAGGTTGCCGAGGCTGTAGAGGATCGGCTTACCCTTGTAGATTTCAATGCCGCGCAGCACGTGCGGGCCGGTGCCCGAATAGATGTCGGCGCCGGCATCGATCGCTTTTTTCGCGAATTCGATGATGAAGTCGGCCGGCGTATACATGTCGCCGAGTTCCGGTTTCGGTGTCGGCCAACGTTCGCCGTGTTCGTGGTTGTGCAAGCTGACCAGCACGTAAGGCGCGCGAGACTTGCCGTCTTTAATGCTGCGTTCGTATTCTTGCATGTCATGCTGGAATACGCGGCGCACGGCGCCCGGCGTGCCACCCAGCTCATAGGTGCGGCCGCCAACGCTCACGTGTTTCGCCGGATCGCGTACCGGCGCGCCGCGCGAACCCCACCAACCCACAGCACCGGTGCCCTGCTCGAAGTTTCCGGTCATGCCGGGCTTGCCGGAGAGCGACTTCAAGACATCAAAGGTCGCCTGGTCGACGTAATAGGTGGTCGTAAAACGAAGCGGATTTTGGCCAACGCGCCCAATCAAATCGCCGCGCGGGTCGCCCGCAACAGAGTCTTCGTTGAACGACGATGCGCCGTCGATCAAAGCGATGCGGCCACCGCGCGTATCAAGATAAACCGGCGCGCGCGCATCACGCAGCGTGCGGCCGATACCGGCGCAAGCGATGTTGTGACCTTCGGAAATAATCTTCTCGCATTCTTCGAGGGTATCGAGCGCGCCCTGCGGGCCGTAATCGTACACGTGGTTGTTGGCCTGGCCGAACAGGTTGATGCCCATGCCGACGAGATCTCTGAAGTGAGCGGGCGTCGTCGCCATGTAGGTGTCACCGCTCAAAGCGGCCGGCGAGGTGGTCTTCTTGGGCGTCACCATTTCGAAGTTGGAGAACGTGGCGTGGCCTTCTTTCAGAACTTTCACGAGAGCCTGGAAGCGCGGATTGTCATCTTCGAGCGCGGTGCGCGTGCTGATGATGCTGTCGCCAGCCGTCACCAGGGAAAACTCCCCGAGCGGTGTGGGAAGGCTCGCGGGTTCCGGAGCTGCCGCGGCCAAAGCGACAGTCGCTGTGGAAAGCAGCATCGCGGCCGTCAACAGCGCGACAACCGGCTTAGACTTCGAAGTGAACTGCATAGAGCCTCCCCTAATATTTAAAATAGACTTTGATCCCACACGGCATGGAAGATGAGTGCTTCCCGCCGTCTCTATTCAAGACAACGCGCAGAAAAATTCTCCACTCGATGAGTTGGTAGCCCTCCCCGTAGCGTTGTCGCGAAGCGGATTTTGTTCGCCCTATCCAAGACAACCTGTTGAGTTGTCTTGCCTCGTGATAGACACCGCTCCCTTAACTTCGGTGCGGAAGCTTGCTCCACACCGCATATCTTAGATAACGGATGTTACACTACAAGTGTCACACCTAGACATCAAGCTGCCACACTACACTAACCTTAAACTTGTGGGCAAGGCGTTAGCCCCCCGCAGCAGACCAATAAGTAAGCGCGCGTGGCAAAAAGATCACTGCATAGAAACCTGCATGAAAACTGCATTTCTTGCATTTGACCGGACTAAGGTTTGGATCAGAACGACTGCAGCGCACCCAAACTAGAGGCTCCGCCGCAGTGCAGCAAAGGGCAAAAAAAGGCCGGCCATCGCATGAACGATGACCGGCTTTTTTAGCTGCTGCGACCAGGCCGAAACCTGGCCGCAGGGTATCTAGACTACATCTTGAAGCGAATGCCCGTGCGGAACACGCGACCGAACACGTCGTACAGGCTCGAGTTAACCGAGTGCGAGCTGTGCGGCGTTCCGGTTTGGATCGGGATCACAACCGGATCGGAGTTGGCAATGTTCTTCACGTTGAAGAACGCTTCGCCTTCGGCACTTTCACCAATCGCAAACTTATAGGAGGTGTTCAAGTCGAAGTAGAAGCGGCCAGGAACGTGGTTAGCCGTACCACCGAGCGTGCCACCCAAGATCGTGCTGAGGGTGCGGTTGTCCGCCGTCGAAATCGGGCAGGTACCGGGCGCGCAGACGATATAGCTGTTGTTAAGAGTGCCCGAGGACACACCGCGCGCCGTGAAGCCGACTTTGAACGGATCCAGATTGTAAGACGCATTCAAAGTCATGCGCCAATCGGGCTGACCCCCACCACCGGAATCGCCGTTTTGGCCAGCAACATCAACCGGTTTGTTGATGGTGTTGTTCTGATAGCTCTTCAGGTACAGCGTGGCGTTACCCGTGAAGCTCAACGTACCGGCCCAATCCGAGACCAGTTCATCGAGGCCCAAACGATAGGTGGCATCGAGGTCGATACCGCGGTCAAGGGTCTTCGAGATGTTGTAACCGCTTGTCGTTACGCCGATCACAAAGTTGCTCGATCCCGGGCCCGCGAAGGGGTTTTGGAAATCGATCGCGCTGCAATACGCGGTTTTACCATCATAGCAATACTGCATGATGTTCGTGCTGCTGACGTTGCCGATGGCGTCTTTAATCTTGATGTTCCAGTAATCGACCGAGAAGGTCAGGCCCGGAACAAAGCTGGGTTGCACCACCACGCCGATACCGGTCGTGTCGCCCTTTTCAGGCTTCAAAGCCGAGTTACCCGTGGCGTTACCGTTGATCTGGTGAGTCGTGCCGCTGAACGGATCGAAGTTGTTACCACGGCTGAAGGTGCCGGGCAGATACAGTTCCGAAAGGTTCGGCGCACGAATGTCACGCGAACGCGTCACGCGGAATTTCACGTCCGGGATCGGGGTGTAGGTCGTGCCCGCTTTCCAGGTCGTGACATAGCCCGAGGTCGAGTAGTCGGTCGCGCGTGCGGCCAAGCTCAGATCCCAGTTGTCAGCCCAGCTTTCGCCTTTGGCCAACGGCACGATGAATTCCAACGCGGCTTCAGACACGTTGTACTTACCAGACGTCGGCTTGTAGTTGCCCGAGAACACGTTGTTGAACTTGTCGTCGTTTTCGTTACGACCACCGACCTTTTCGGTACGGTGTTCGACGCTCAAAGCCGTGGAGACTGGACCAGCCCAGAGCGAGAACGGCTCGCCGGTGAGTGAGCCCGAGAACACGTTCTGGGTCAGTTTCTGGTACATGTGGCCAGGCGTGGTCACGTAGTCGATGGCAGCAGCGCTGTTTACGCCGATACCGACGACGTTGAAGGGTACGCAACCGTCGTTGGCGTTCGTAAGCGTCGAACGGCAAACGATGCGGCCGGTGTTCGGATCGCGGACCGCATCAACGGCCTGGGCCCACTTGAGTTCGTCGGTGATGGCGCCGCCCGTGGTGATCGAGTTACGGCTGTAGCCGTTCTGGAAGTACAGATCCCAACCCCACGACTTGTCGAAGGCATCGAAATTGCCGGTGGCGCCGAGGACGTTACGGTTGACGAAGTGTTCGTTCTCGGTGGTGACGGCACCCAAATCCGCGGTCCAGGCGCCGAATTGCAGGACGGTGGTGCTGGCCGGGATCTTGGCGCGCACTTCGGCCGGGATGAAGGGGTTATCCGCACGCAAGCCGAGGTTGATGACGTTGCTCGATCCAGTACGGCCGGTGGTGGCGTTGTAGGTGCCGTCGCCGACCTGATTGCTAACCGCCGAGATCGGGAACGGGAACGGGACGCCCTGAGCGAGACCGCTCGGCGCACCGCCGTTAACGTACGGCTGCAAGGCGTTGGTGATATAGGTGGCGGAGTTAGCCGACGCGCCGCCCTGACGCAGGCGGGGCAGACCATAACCAAGTGTAAAGGCATGGTTCCACGAAGCCTGAGCGTAAACGTTCACGTTGTCGCTGACATCGTAAGCGACGCGCAAGAAAGCCGACTGGCGCGATTCTTTGTTGTCGAGTGAGACATAAATCGGCGCCGTATTTTGCTGGGCCCAATCGCCGCCGATCATTTCCGGAGCGGAATAGACCGAGCCGTAGTTGAACTGGTACGGAACGCCGCCCGGACCGAAGGCTGTGCCTTTCAACGTACCGGAGGTGATGAGACCGCCGGCTGCCGTGTTGGCCATGCCAACGTGGTTGGAAGAGATGTAGAACGGCTGACAGGTGCCGGCCGTGCAAGTCGAGAGATAGGCGGGGTTGGTGATGGTGCGTGCGCCAGTTTGATCCCAGGCGCGGCCGTTGGAGCCGTTCAAGATACCCGTCTTTCTGACCTGCTCACCGCTGATCAGCACGTGGCCACGACCGCCACCAAAGCCGAAGCCGGCTGCGAGGCCGACCTTGTAGTTTTTGTCGTCGCCGTAAGACGTGATACCGCCGGATACTTCGCCCTTCACGCCGGTATAGGTCTTATCGAGAATGAAGTTCGCAACACCGGCCACGGCGTCCGAGCCGTACACGGCCGACACACCGCCGGTCACGATATCGACTCGGGCGACGAGCATCTGCGGGAAGGTGTTGATGTCGACGGCGCCGACCGAGTTGCTGCCGACGGTGCGGTGACCATCGAGGAGCATCAGCGAGCGCGTGGCACCGATACCGCGCAGGTTCAACACGTTCAAGCCGGCGTTGCCGCTGCTGATGCCGGTTTGACCGTTGGTCGGAGTAGCGCTGCCGGAGAAGATCGGCATGTCTTTCATGGCTTCAGCGAGGTTCGACGTGGCCGAATTTTCGATGGCTTCGACGTTCATGACGGTCAACGGGGTCGGCGCTTCATAGCCTTCACGGGCGATGCGCGAACCGGTGACCACGATTTCTTCAACTGCGCCGGCAGCTTGCTCGGCGGCGAACGCGACATGTCCGCTCAGCAGCGAAGTGGCAACGGCGAGCGAGCTAACGGTCGTCAGCGCACGAGCGCGAACGGAAGACTTAGAATGCAAAGAGCCGAACAACATAATGATACCCCCTAAAAGGATGAAATAGATCAAAGTCCCTTCGGCATGGAAGATAAGCGCTCCAGGCCGTCTCTTTCCGAGACAACGCGCGGGTCACCGCATTTAAGCGATTGAAGAACCCCCCTGTTATCTCGACGCGAAAGCGTGGCTTCCGCGCTGTCTATCCAGAACAACCCGCGGGTCGCTCTGCCTCGTGATAGACATCGAATTCTCTATCCAGCTTTTATCCGGCGAAGAAAAACGTTTCCCCGCCTCCTTCTTTTCGAAATCGCGCTCACACTACACTGGCGAGAAAGTTAGAAGCAAGGTGGGGAGACCCCCTCACTTCCCCGAATAATCCCGCGCGTTGCAAAAAGAACACAGCGCGGAAGTGAAACTTCCGCGCTGCATCATTGTAACAGTAAAGTGTGTGTGAATTAGAACGCGAGCGGGTCGGGCCTGATCTGGAACTTAACCATTTGCGGGCCAGAGGCGCCGTCGTCGCCGCCCTCTTGATGCCAAACTGGCTGCGAAGAATAAGTGGCGTAGAGGCCCTTACCTTTCCAGCCCGCCTTTGGATCATCGATACGGCCATCCAAACCACGGGTGTGGAAGCCAAGCGGATAGGGAACGCGCAAGATGTTGTACTTCTCGGTCTTTTGGTCGAATGCCAATAGTGAGTCAGAGTTCGAACCCGCGATGATCGGCGTATCCTTACCCAAACCGAAGGTATCGTGCAGATCGACCCAGAGCAGGTAGTGATAGTCGGCAGTGCCAACCTTCACGCCGGGCATTTTCGGGCCCGGGGCATCGAAGAACGTCCAACCCTCGGGGCAATGCTGGCCTTCCGCAACGCTGGGTCCGCTCAGCACCTTACATTTGCTGCGCATGATGCGTCCGAGCTGGCCGCTGCTGTAAGCAACGAACGCGGTACCTTTTGAGTCAACGCTGACACCGCGCCCACCGAACGCCGCCGAGGTTTTGCCATCGGCGAGTTTTGGCGTAGCGAAGTATTCGGCGCGGCAAGTTTCCGGCGGATTGGTGCCGCGTTCAAAGCGGATCGCACCGCTTGGGATCGTCGGCGAAGACTTGGCAAACCACATGCTGCCGTCGCTGATGTCGGCGTCGATGCCGTAAAGGAAGCCCACAACCGGGGTGTCCTTCTTGGCATCGAACGGTTTCGGAGCGGGCTTGTCCTTCACTTCATCACCGCCGCCTTCTTCACCGCTTTGGCCGGCCGGACCAATGGGATCGTTCCATTGCGTACGGTCAGGCGTGATCGGCACTTCGTTCTTGGCAGAGACTTTGGACGGCGTGGTCGAGTTGGTGTCGAGCATCAAGGGGCACCAACCGACACTCTTCTGCGGATCTTTAGTCTCATCCCAGACTTTGGTATCGACCCAGCTGGCGACGCGGCTGTCGCCACCGCTGAAGTAAAGTGTCTGGCGATCTACGTTGAACTGAAGATGGTGCATACCGTTACACATCGGCACGCCTTCCATCTTGTTGGCCTTGGCGTCATAGACGACGGCTGTGTTCGAAAGTCTTCCGGACTGCGGATAGTACTTCGCGAATTTGTTCAGCGTGCCGTCGTTGCAATACTTCGGCTTATCCATGATCGGCGGATTGGGCGTCGGACGGTGATCAAGATCGGTGATCCAAAGCCGGCCCTTGGCGTCCACCATCGGATTATGCGGGAACTGTGTGGGCTGAGTTTCTTCCGGCAACACGTCGACTTGCGTCGTTCCCTTATGAACTTTGTAGCCGACTTCTTTGTGCTCCATCGTTACGGGATTAAGCGTTTCGATGTAGCCCCAGGTGCTGTTGATGGCGTAGATCAGGCCGTTGGCGTTCACAGTCGGTTCGTGGCGGTCGCTGACCACAAGATCATGCATGAAGCGGCCGTTGCCCCAGTCAATCGACGTCAGAACGATATTACGCTCGAGGCCTTGCGGACGCGGCGGCGCTTCGCTCGGCACTTCACCCTTGGCGATACGCTGTGTCCAATCGGCATACATGTTAAGTCCGCGTGTGCGACCGAACGATGTCATCGCATTGATCATGCGCTGCGTGTAGCCGTTGCCGCCGTCGCTCAAGGCTTGGTCGCCTACGGGACGTACTTTTGACGTGCGCTCGGACCAGCCTTCCGGCGTATTGTTATCAATCTTGCGCGTGTATTGATTGCCGACCTGATGGCACATGATGCACTGGTCTTTCATGACCGTCATCCAGCTTTCCTGAGTCTGCATGCGCGGCGCAATGCCGTTGCCTTTCGCGCCGGTGCCCGGGAATTCACTTTCGGCCGGCACCTTCACCAGCGAGAACCAATAGTTGGCGGGGAAAATTTCCGCGGCGGCTTTTGGATCGGCGGCCAGCACGGCTTTGAGATTCATATTTTTGCCCGGCGCGCCTTGCACGCGCTCGGAGTCAACCAAGCCATAGCCGCGCACCCAGATGTCGTATTTCGCTTTGGGTAGATCCGGCAGCATGAAGCGCCCTTGATCGTCGGTGACAACGATCTTGATGGTGCGCGACGACAGTTCCAACGTTTCCGCGATGACCCAGACGCCGGCTTCGGGACCGTGTGAGCTGGTCACAACACCGCCGATGCCGTTCGGATTAACAGGAACGGCCGGCGCTGCGGCGGCCAGGCTCGTTCCAATAGAGGCTACATTCGCTGCGACCAGACAGGTCGTCGCAAACAGCACTTCGCGGAATTGCGTTTTCATATTCTGATTCTCCCTAAAGTCGGTGCCGACTGATGCACAACTACCCAATCCCACCCCGAGTAGAAGTAAGGGGAAAGCATATCCCTCCCCCCTAGCTGCCGCAATCCTGAGACCAGCCTTTGACCGGACTTAGGAAGCGCCGCGCCTCATTTTCATGCTGCGCCCGCTAAGGCGCGGGATCAAGCGGCTAAATCCTTGCTTTGACCGCTCCGGCAGGACGGGTATCGTTTCGGCGCGTTTTCAAAAATTGGGAGGTAATAACCATGCGCAAACAACTCTTAAGCGTTGCCCTCGGATTGTCGATGCTAGCCGCCACCGGCGTTCAAGCGGCTGAAACCCGCTTGGCGCCCATCCCGCCGGAAAAGTACGACGCGGACCAAAAGAAAGCGGTCGCGGAGTTTGAGGCTGTGCGCAAAACCGGCATTTCCGGCCCTTGGATTCCGTTGTTGCGCAACCCGGAGATCATGAACGGCGCGCGCACCATGGGCGACTATCTGCGCTACAGGGCCAGCATCGGCCCGCGTTTGACGGAATTCACGATTCTTACGATCGCGCGCGAATGGACGATTGATTTCGAATGGGCCACTCATGCGCCCAACGCGCTGAAGCTGGGTGTGCCGCAAGAAACCTTGGACGCTCTGTCCGACGGCCGCCGCCCGACCACTATGACTGACGACGAAGCGATCTGTTACGACTTCACGATGGAGCTGCTCCGCAATAAGCGCGTATCTGACGCAACCTACGACCGCGCCCTGAAGAAGTTTGGCGAAAAAGGTGTCGTCGATCTCATCGGCTTCAACGGTTATTACGCGTTGCTGGCCATGACGTTCAACACCGCGCGTATCGCCGCGACGGACGGCAAGAAGATGCCGCGCTTCCCGGATTAACAAGACTGCGGAGGGTAGAAATCGCTACCCTCCGCTATTTTTTAGGCGGGCTTGCGCATAATATTAGCGGGGGAAATTTCTTTCAGCGTACGCGCGCCGACGCCGCCCATAGCTAGGCGCAGCTCGGCATTCATAATTTCGAGCACGCGATTGACGCCGGCTTCGCCGAAAGCACCAAGGCCCCAAAGATAGGGACGGCCGATGCCCACGGCCGTTGCGCCGAGCGCCATGGCTTTCAGCACATCGGAGCCGCGGCGCACGCCACCGTCCACGATGACAGGGATACGGCCTTTAACCTCAGGCACGATTTCAGCGAGACCTTCGAGCGTACCTCGGCCCGAATCTTGCGAACGGCCGCCGTGATTGGAAACGATGATGCCGTCGGCGCCATATTTAATGGCAAGGGCTGCGTCCTCGCGGGTCTCAAGACCCTTGATGAGAATTTTCATCTTGGTCACGTCGCGCAGACGGTTGATGAATTCCCAGGTGAGGCGCGGCGAGGTCAGTTCATTGGTATCGAGTTCGATTTCCGAGAACATCGGACGGCCGGCGCGGTCGGAACCTGTGGGACCATGGCAGCTAGTGCACACGCGGCGATCGACACGTAAGAACCGCGTCGCAGTTTCCATATTTCTGCCGGCGGCGCGGTCGATCGTCACGCACACAACCGACGAGCCAGATTGTTCAGCACGCTGCACAAGCTTGGTGGTGAATTCAAATTTGTCGGTGGTGTAAAGCTGGAACCACACAGGCTGCCCACGCGCTTCGTTGACGTGTTCGATGGGATGCGAGGTGGATGTGGACAGCATCATCACATGATTTCTGGCTTTCACCGCGCGGGCGACGGCGATTTCGCCTTCGGGATGATAAGCCCCCTGCCCGCCCACGGCGGACACGATGATCGGGCTCGCGTAATTCGCACCGAACAGTGTGCAGCTTAAATCCATTTTGCTGACATCGACGAAACGGCGCACGCGCAGCTGATAGCGCTGGTAGGCTTCTTCGTTGGCGCGCAGCGAGGTCTCGCCGTCGACGCCACTCATCATGTAGCCCCAGTGGGCCGGCGGCACGACGCTGCTGGCGACCGCGCGCATATCGAATACGTCCAAAGCTTCGGCTGCATTGACGGGCGGCCGGCTGAAGGCAAGGCTTGTGGCGCTCTGGCCAAACGCGCTCTGTTCCAGGGCGCTCTGTCCAAAGGCGTTTGAACTCAACGCGGCGTTCGCCAAAAGCGGGCTGCCTGCCAGAAACTTCAGAAATTCGCGCCGATAGAGCATGTCGTCCCCCAACAAAAAATGGCCGCCAAAGGTATAAGTGAGCCGCGCTGATTTGTTAAGGGCTTCAAAAAATAACTACTTCAAAAAGACTTGGGCAAACCAAGGACATGCGTTGCCACATGCGAAAGAATGAGATTGGTCGAGATCGGCGCCACTTGATAAAGCCGCGTTTCGCGAAACTTACGCTCGATGTCGTATTCCTCGGCAAAGCCAAAACCGCCGTGTGTCTGCACGGCCATATCCGCCGCAAACCACGAGGCCTCAGACGCAAGAAGCTTCGCCATGTTGGCCTCAGTGCCGCACGGCTGCCCGCCATCGAACATGGCGGCGGCCTTATTCACCATCTCGGCGGCGGCAGTGATCTGCACATAAGCGCGTGCGATGGGAAATTGTATGCCTTGGTTTTCGCCGATGGGTTTTCCAAAGACGACACGTTCTTTGGCGTAAGCAGATGCACGGTCGATGAAGAAGCGTCCGTCGCCGATACATTCAGAGGCTATGAGAATCCGCTCGGCGTTCATGCCGTCGAGAATATATTTGAAGCCTTTGCCTTCTTCACCAATGAGATTGGCGGTAGGCACTTCGAGATCGTCGAAGAAAAGTTCCGTGGTGGCGTGATTGATCATGGTGCGAATAGGACGAATGGTAAGTCCGTTGCCAACTGCTTGCTTCATGTCCACCAGCAGCACGCTCATACCGTCTGAAGGCTTGGCAACATCATCGCGGGCCGTGGTTCTAACCAGCAGCACCATAAGATCAGAATATTCTGCGCGACTGATCCAGATTTTTTGCCCGTTGACGATATAGCGGTCGCCTTGTTTGCGCGCGAAGGTCGTGATGCGTGTCGTATCTGTGCCAGATGTCGGCTCGGTCACGCCAAAGGCCTGCAGCCGCAATTCGCCCGAGGCGACGCGCGGCAGATAGGTTTTTTTTTGCGCCGCTGTGCCGTGCTTGAGAAGCGTTCCCATGGTGTACATCTGTGCGTGACACGCGCCGCCGTTGCATCCCGAACGGTGGATTTCCTCCAGCACGGCGATGGCCGCGCCCAGGCCCAAGCCTGAGCCGCCATATTCTTCCGGGATCAGGACCGACAGAAACCCTGCCTTGGTCAGGGCCTCGACAAATTCCTTGGGGTAGACCCGCTCGCTGTCCAGCTTTTGCCAGTACTTTCCGGGAAATTCGGCGCAGAGGCGGCGTACGGATTCGCGAATTTCAGGAAAGCTTTCCGGCGCAGCGTTCATTCCAGGCTCCCCCTCTGAGGTGGATGCGGGCCAACATTTGACTTTCTCACAATATATATAACACTTCCGCTTCAGAGTGTAATGCAACCCCATAAGTACGGAAATTTTCGTGACTCAGCCTCTCGCCGGCCTGTTGATCGTAACCCTGGAACAGGCGGTCGCCGCCCCGTTTTGCACGTCGCGGCTGGCCGATGCCGGCGCGCGGGTGATCAAAATTGAGCGCCGCGAAGGCGACTTCGGACGCGGCTATGACAACGTCGTGCGCGGCGAAAGTTCCTATTTCGTATGGCTGAACCGCGGCAAAGAATCCCTGGTTCTCGACATCAAGGATGCCAGCGACGCCGCCCTTTTGCATCGCATCATCGCGCGTGCCGATATCTTTGTGCAGAACCTGCTGCCGGGTGCCGCGGGCCGGGCGGGTTTTGGCTCCGACGATTTGCGCGCCAAGCATCCCCGGCTGATCACCTGCGACATCAGCGGCTACGGCGACGAAGGCCCGCTCAAGGACATGAAGGCCTATGACCTCTTAATCCAATGCGAAGCCGGGCTCGCGGGCATTTCGGGTTCTCCTGAAGGTCCCGGCCGCGTCGGTGTGTCCATTGCCGATATCTGCTGCGGCATTAGCTCTCACGGCGCGATTTTACAGGCGCTGTATGAACGCGAGCGCACAGGCAAAGGCAAAGGTGTGGCGACATCCTTGTTCGAAGTATTGGCTGATGCCATGGCGGTGCCGCTGCTGCATTTCGACTACGCCGGCACCGAACAAAAACGCGTCGGCCTCAATCACCCTACCATCGCACCTTACGGGGCCTTCACGACCAGCGACGGCAAGCAGGTTGTGATCTCGATCCAGAACGAACGTGAATGGGTGCGGTTGTGCGAGAAGGTATTGCAAAGCCCCGGCATGGCGACAGATACGCGCTACGCTTCAAACGTAGCGCGCTGTCAGAACCGCCAAGGGTTGGATAGCGAGATCGGCGTCACCGTCGGCAAACTGACCCGCGAAGACTTCATCGCCCGCCTGCAAGAGTCCGACATTGCTTTCGGCTCGGTGAATTCAATCGGCGACCTTTCACGCCATCCTCAGCTACGCCGCATGAACGTAGAGACCGAAGTCGGCACCGTCGCCATCCCGGCAGCGCCATGGCGCTGGCGCGGCGAGACTTTAAGCCCCCGCCCCGTACCGTCACTTGGCGAACATAGCGATGCCATCCGGGCAGAGTTTGCTTAAAACCATCATTGGCCTTTGTCCGGACACGACATCCTCCTAAGATACTTTCATCATTAGGGAGAGTGTCATGCATCGCGGGATCTTGCCGGCTCTTGGCTTAGCTGCTGTTTGCTTTTCGTTCGGCGCACAGGCGCAGACCCCCATCGAGGAAAGCATCGAGAGCCGCTTTCAACTCGACTTCCAGGTGCCCGATGTGGCGCTCAAGAAATTCCTCCCGGCCGGCTGGGACTTGCAGGTCGCAACCAGCGGCCCAGCAAAGGACTGCAACCTGCGTGTGATTTTCATTGACCGCATCAGCATCAACGGCGCTGACGGTAAACCCGCCGGCAAAGGCGCTAATCAGGTTGTCTATCTCACTGTGCCGATGAAAGACGCCGCAAGCGGCAAAACTGCGCAGGTCGTCATCGCCGGTTTAACGGCCGATGCCGCCGATGTGCCGGGACCTTTCGCTGTTTATCAGCAAGCCACCGATCATCAGATGACGCGTTCAACTGCCGTGGGCAAAGACGGCGTCATGCTCGAAGATCAAACCTGGGCCTTCACGACAGCCGACGGCGAACACATCGAATCTCATGTGAAGTATGAACGCGTCGCCGCCGGCCGCGCCCGGCGCGATACGACCTATGTGTCCGGTGCGAACCCGAAACTTGTGCAGATCGCCAAAGGCGACAACGGCATCAACATCGCGCGCAACGCCAGAGTCGAGATGCCCGACCGCGTGAAAGAATTCCGCTATAAAATCAGCGGCGGCCGCTTCAAGACGCTGTTTGACGGCACTGAGAAAGTGCTCAGCATTGATTTCTTCCCGTGGAATAATCTGGCGATAACGGCGGGAGAATAGAGAGGGCGCGCACCGACCACGACCATACGCCCCCATCACATAGAATGACGCCACTCTGTTGCCGCGCTGAGGGGGATTTCACCGCCCGCGAACTTCGTGGCCCGGCCTAGCTGATATGCAACGAATCTTCCCGCTCACCGTTATGATGTCAGTTGACCTAAAATCGCGCGGGAAAATGCGGCGATCAATTTTTGTTATCATTAACGCCACGTCTGGGGCCGGAAAACGCCAGGATGAGCTGCAGCAAGCCATGGAGATTCTTCGCAATAGTAATAGCGAAGTTGACCTAACCGTTTCCAACACTGGAAAAGAAGTTATCACCGCTGCGAAACGTGCAATCTCGAAAGAGGCAACCGTCATCGTGGTGGGAGGGGGAGACGGCACCGTTAGTTCAGTTGCTGCGCTACTTGTGGGAACGGACATTCACTTAGGCGTGCTTCCGCTCGGTACACTTAATCACTTTGCGAAGGACACCGGCATACCCACCAATATTGCCGAGGCAGCGGCGCTCATCATCAGTGGCGAGGCACGCGCAATCGATGTCGGTGAAGTTAACGGTCGGTATTTTATTAACAATGCAAGCCTTGGGATTTACCCCCGTATCGCACGCAAACGACTTAACCAACAAAGCGAGTTCGGTTGGGGAAAGTGGACCTCCTTTACACACGCCGCGCTCGCCGTTTTGTTTGTCTACCGCCTCCTCAAGGTAAGACTACGATTTGGCGACGAAGACATCAGTTCACGCGTGCCGTTCCTATTTGTCGGTAACAATCAATATATTATGGAAGGCTTCCGCGTCGGCGCGCGAGATCGGCTTGATGGGGGCGTTTTGAGTTTATATTTCGTACGTCACAGCGGCCGTTTTCGCCTGTTTGTTTTAGCCTTTCGGGCCCTTGTTGGACGCCTGTCTCAAGCCAAGGACTTCGAAACCCGGCTGGTTGAGGAGCTCATGGTAGAATCGCATCGAAATTCTATCCACGTTGGCTGTGATGGAGAGGTATGCGAGATGACGCCGCCATTGAATTTCCGTACACACCCAAAATCGCTATGGATTATTTCACCGCCTCCGACGGCCAACGCGGTTTAGATACATGCGCACTTTAGTACACATCTCCGATCTCCACTTTGGCCGCACTGATGACCAGGTCGTCGCGACATTATTGGAGACCATAAAAGATATTAAACCTGATCTCCTCGTTGTATCAGGCGACCTCACGCAAAGGGCAAAGGAAGAGCAGTTCGTCGCGGCGCGAGAATTTCTTGATTCCCTGCCTTACGAACGGATAGTTGTCCCCGGCAACCATGATGTTCCGCTTTATAATATTTTTTCGCGCTTCTTCCGGCCGCTCACGAAGTACCGTCGCCTTATCTCTGAGAATTTGGAGCCTACCTACATTGACAGTGAGATTGCCGTCATCGGTTTGTCCACGGCTAGATCTCTCGTCGTCAAAAACGGCCGCATAAACGAAAAGCAAATTGCACGTGTACGTGAGAAATTGAAGGACGTTTCACCTGACGTCGTTCGCGTCATCGTGACTCATCACCCTTTTGATCTCGACATGGAGGCATCTGAGGGCGAGCTGGTCGGACGTGCCGCGTGCGCTATGCAGGCTTTCGCGGCTATGAAGGTTGACCTGCTTCTCGCCGGCCACGTCCATACAAGTGGGTCTAGCACGACTGCCAGTCGATATCAGCTTGGCGACTACAGCGCCGTCTTTGTTCAAGCCGGCACTGCGACGTCAACGCGCCTGCGTCACGAAGCGAATACGTTTAACGTTATTCAAATATCCTCCGCACAAATAACCGTGCAAAAGATGGAATGGCGAGCAGATCAACGGTCATTTCAGCGGTCTGAGGCGACGGGCTTCGTACGGACTGAAGATCGATGGATAGCGGGCTAAGGGTTGCCCAAAAAATCCCGCTTGCCGATCTCAATGCCGTTATGACGCAGGATGTTATAAGCGGTGGTGATATGAAAATAGAAATTCGGTATCGCATGGCCGAGTAGAAACTGCATTCCCTTATAGTGCGTTTCTTTGTCACCGCGCTTGGTGATGATTTCCTTGTCTTCTGTACCGTCTATTTGCGCCGGCGTAACAGTCTGGATAAACGCTATGGTCTTTGCGACGCGGGCTTTCAGATCGGCCAAAGTCTTTTCATTGTCCTCGTAAACCGGGATTTCTATTCCAGCGAGGCGCGCCACGACCCCCTTAGCTGCATCACACGCAATCAGCACCTGGGTAGTCATAGGCAGCATGTCTGGAAACAGGCGATATCTAGGCAGCGTTTCAGCGTCGATCTTTTTCGCATCGACATGGGCCTGCGCCTTGTCGAGGATGTTCATTAAATTGCCGAGGATATTGACGAAGCGCGGAACGCTCGCTTGGTACATGGAGATGGTCATGGGAAATCCTACAAGTTAAAACGAATGTATCGACAACGCCGTTCAATACCTTTGGTATCAATAATATATGCGTAGGGCAATTGCGCGAGGCGAGCAGATAGCTGTCCTGGCCACACAGGCAATCTCTTGTCCCGTAGACTTAAAATCCGCCTGCCTAGAGCTATGACCTATGTGATATATCGTTCCCGTCTTGAGTTGACCTGCAATGAACCAAACAACGTGTTGGTCACGATCCCAGATGGGCAATGACTCCATGACTGAACCAGCGGGAGGAAGCGGTGCACGAGGTCTCGTCCTTGATTTCGTAGGCGGTCCTGTCGGCCACAGAAGCCGATTTGGCGGAGGACGTGGTCAACATCTGCCCAGGGCCGCAGGCTTCATCAACGGAAACACTCCGACCGTTATTGATGCCACGGCCGGATTAGGCCGAGATGCGTTTCTACTCGCATCCCTGGGAGGACATATTACGCTCTTGGAAAGGTCTCCCGAGGTCCATCAACTTTTGAAGGATGGGCTTTCAGCCGCCCGCGCAGCGGGGCCAGACGTGGCAGAGGTCGTCGCCCGTATGACACTTATACATGGTGACGCGAAGTTTCTGTTATCAAGCCTGAAAGCGGATGTCGTGATTGTTGACCCAATGCATCCACCTCGTAAGAAGTCTTCTCTCGTAAAAAAGGAGATGAGATTGCTACGACAGTTGGTCGGAGAAGATTCCGATTCATTAGAATTGATGCACGCCGCTTTAGCGGCGGCGCGGAAACGGGTTGTTTTGAAATGGCCCATGCACGCAGACGCTTTAGCTGGCTTGCCTAAGCCCTCTCATCAAATCCTCGGAAGAACGACACGCTATGATGTCTTCATGTGCCATGGGCACAGCTGACGTAGAAGACTATTGCCGCACGGAGACGCACGGAGTCTGACAACGCCGCAGCATGTGTCGTTATCAATTTACCAGCTGACCGCATCGCCTGTGTTGCGATAGAACTTTCCTGTATTTTCCATCGTGTATTTTTCAATCAAAGGCATCAACAGGCCAACGCTTTTCTCAGGCGTGATAGCCTGCGGCAATGGCCCCGCGGCTGCGGCCATATCGGTGGCAACCACACCCGGTGTCAGCATGACGACAGTGATGCCCTTATCCGCGACATCCTTGGCCACATTCACCAGGGCCATGTTCAAGGCCGACTTGCTGGCACGGTAGAAGATAGCGCCTTTACCCGGGCGCTTCTCGACGCCCGAAAGCGAACCATCCCCGGAACTGATTGTGATCATCTTCTTCTGTTTACTGGCGGCGACATGAGGCGTGAAGGCCTCGGTTACCTTGATGGGCCCCAGCACGTTGGTTCGCATGATCTCATCGAATAAAGCGTAATCGATGTTACCAAAAATCTGTTTGTCCGGCGTCGGATCGATGCCGGCATTGTTGAGCAACAGGTCGATCGGCGTGCCCTTGAGCTTAGCGGCGAGCGCATCGACGCTCTTAAGATCGGTGACGTCGAGCTTCTCGAGACGCACGTTCTTGTGCGCTTTAGCTAGCGCCTTAAGCTGATCGGATTTATCCGGATCGCGCGCCGTGGCGATCACGGACCAGCCGGTCTCGGCGTATTTCGTGGCGAACGCGAAGCCAATGCCGCGGCTGGAGCCGGTGATCAAAACCGTGCCTGGGCTATCGGCAGCGGACGCAAGCGAGGATATCGCAACGCAAGCAAAAAACAGCAAACTCAGTCCAATGTGACGCATGGTCCCCGCCTCAGGAATTATACCGATTGTCGGCCTTCTATAACAGATGATGACCTTAGAACCATCGGATTTACGGTCTTCGATCAGAGCGGGGGCGACTGACAATTGGTTGCTCGGGCCTATAACCAGCGTTGGTTAGGCCTCTATGAACTTGGCCGTGGTGGGCGCTCGTAAGCGGCCGTCCTGGCATAAGAGCGTGGGCGCTAGGACAGTTAGCATTCTGCCAACTCAAGCCCTATCGCTATCGCGCCCGTCAAACCGAGAGCACAATACCCCACCTTACGGGAGAGCAGCCGCCGCCTGCGATGGAGAGCCGAGAGGTTCCGATGAAGCGGTTGCCAGAACTTTTCCATCTACATTGGCGAGGAACGCCGGAACCGCCTGCATACGCCAGGTCGTCGAAATGCGGCGATTCTGTCCAGTGGCCGGATCGGGATCAGCATCCGCCAGCTTCCTTAAGGCCCAATAGAAGCCAACCGGATCGGAAGCCGCCGGGCGGGCCGTATAGAGGTACATCCAAGCATGCCAATCCGCGTGACCTCCCCAGTAACCTTCGAGGCTACCGTCGTTATCTGAGTTCATTCGAATGTGCGCATTTGCCAAATCGACCTGCGTATAAAAGGGCAAGTCAGCAACCATAAAGATAACGCCGGATGTAATATTTAAGACGCCACGTTTGATTTCGCCCGACAACTCATTGTGCGAGCGGGTAGCTGGATCAATTATATATGTAACGTTGTTACGCACGCCGCCGCGGGCGTCTCGTTCGACGTGGCGCAGCGCGCGATCCAAAGTGACGGTCACAGGGCCGTCATGGCTGAGATCGGCGCCTGATATCTGCATGACCCAGCCTGGAGCGCTATCCAGCATCGCGTTCCATCCTAGAGCCTCGCTGTAGGGCATTTCCGGCGGTGGACGACGCGCAAAGTTGCTGTGACAGCCGATCGCACGCCAAAGCTGATTGTCAACTTTTCCGCCCGTGTCCGGATCTACGAATTTGTTCTTTGCCGGGCCGCCAAGATCGAAGCCGTAGGCGAATTTTCCCTTGATTGTTTCGATGTCGGGATCTTTTTGCACGGCTGCCGGATAGCTGCTGGTCGGAACGGGTTTTCCGTCAACCATCGCCGTATCTTTTCGTGCCGGACCAAGCGCGTCGGCCGCCGTCTTATTGTCTTTAGCGGCCAACGGACAATCAGTGGCGAAGTCCCGTGTGTTCACTGCCGTCGCAAACCAGCTAATGACATACCCGCGCGTTTCAGCTGCCGCGGGCGTAGCGCTCAATACAGACGGGAGTACAACCGCGGCAAGAAGTGCGACACGCGATAAAATGCGTGCTGCGGGTCCATAGGTACGATCAGATCTCATTGAAAACTCCTCTGTATCTTTAAACAGGCGGCCACCAATTTGGCGACGGTATGGGCTAATAGTGCACAATCGCGGTGTGCCAATAGAAACCAGGAGAATGGAAGCTATTCCGGTTTGCATCATCCTGACCTGTGGCTAGGGCTACTGTGGGTTTTGCCTGTGGGCCTTCTTTTGGAGCGGCATTGGCCTGAGCAGCAGCCGGAGCAGCGGCGTTTCCTCTGCCGGCGCCGCGACCGCGACCTTCCTCTACGTCGTGCATAGCCAGCTTTCCGAGCTCCGCTTTTGGGCTTCTCGGATCGTTACCAGGATTTGCGTAAACGATCTCGCCCTGCGCGCCGCCGTACACGACCACATGCCGATTGTTGCCCGTAGCGTCTCCCGGTTGTGTGTCACCTGCGTAGGTGTAAAGCGGACTTCCTTTAAAGCTCCATTGCTTCGTGCCATCGGGGCGCACATACACTTCCCAGAATCCCCTCGCCTGCGCATTTTGTGGCGCAAGCAGAGGTTTCCACGTCATCATACATTCACCGTCGCATCCGACCGTGCCCTGCGACTTGGCCTCGTTATATGACACGCCATAGCTGGTGCGCGTCTCTGTGCCTCCGTAAAGCGTTTGATAGCGAGCTTGGGTGTACAACGTTTGCCCGCTTGTGGTTGTGAGCAGCGGACCTTTTAGATATTGGCCGACGGTCACTTCCGCGGGTATGAAGTTTTGGTACGCCAGAGCGGTGTGAACTTCCTTATCTACAACAGCACCCAACGCTTCGCCCGACGTCAAGTCGCCGGCATATGTGAAAAGCGGCTCGCGTTTATAGGCCCACTGACGAGAACCATCATCGGCGCGCTTTATGATTGTAAAGTCGCCGACAGGTAGCGCTAAGGCGGAGGCCCGCAAGGGCTGCCAATCGCGTGAAAGCTTGTGCGAAGCGGGCGCTGCATAAATCGTCATCTGCGTTGACGCCTGTACGAAGGCAAACCCATTCGCGACTGCCAGCGCCACAAGTTCTACATCCGGCGGCATTGAAGCAGTCTTTTCCGGCGTGAATGACGCCCGTCGCCAGCCCTGCTTAGGCGTATAAACCGCGCTAGCAGGGTCTGCCCAAGTAGGATCTTCCTTCAATTGAAAGCGTTGCCCAACCGGCTCGCCGCCCGGATCTTTACCCGAGTAGCGGTAGAGCGGCTTGCCTTGATAAGCCCACTGCCGGCTCTTGTCTTTGCGTGTAATGACTGAGAAATCACCCTCTGTCTTTGCTTCGGCTGCGGGCGCAAACGGCGGGAACTCCACGGCGCATTGATCGTAACAGCTGGAGCTTCCCTTTTGGTCCGCATCAAAGGTGTAAAGCGGTTTCCCATCGGCATCACCTAAACGCCGCCATAAAAACTGTGGAATTGCGTCATCCATAAGCTTCGAGACATTGATCAGCATTATGCCCGCCGGGGTCGAGTACGGCGCTGAAGACGCGGTCAATGACGCAGCATCAACGCTATAGGCCGTCGTCAACAACAGGCCCATGAGGGGGGCAACACATGTCGCTTTAATTTTGTTCATACGGAGCTCCAATCGGGCATTTAAAAAACACTGCCGAGATTTAGTTGAAAAAATCTTCGTTACGGAAGACTTGCCAAGATGCACTAAGCAAGCACTCCGCTCACCGGCACGGTCGCCTGATTGACGCCCGCACCCCACTTGCTGACCGGAACACCCATCGCCTGCTGAATCGTCAACGTGACACGGGTCGCAGATTCCCCTGGCGTAGCTAAGTGATTGCCAGTCTTGATCTGCCCATTGGCGCCGCCGATGGTGATCATTGGATAATTGAGGAGTGAGTGAATTCGCGGTGCACCGTGATCTGTATATGCAAAAACCATCATGTGATCGAGAAGTGTACCGTCGCCCTCTTGAATTGAATCGAGCGTTGTCGCGAAGTCGTGCAGTCCTTTGAAATACAACTGCTGGAACCAGGCGCATTTGACTTGATAGCCGAGCTTTTGATCGATTGGCTCTTCGTGCGTAAGAGAGTGATGCGACGTTGTATCACCTTCGCGTCTCAGCTCGGTCATGCCTTGCGAAATATTAATGTTTGCTACGCGAGTCTGATCACACGCCAATGCATGGGCGAATAGCGCGGCGAAGAGGTCATGCCGTGCCATGGCTTCACTTGCCAAGGACACGGGGTGTCCATCATCCGTCAATGCATCCGGTCGTTTGCAAGACGGAAGAGGCGTCGGCTTCTCCAGCTGAATGTCCAACTTTTGCTCCAAAGAGCGCAGGGCTGTGAAGTAGTAATCGAGCTTCTGCTTGTCACCAGCACCCAACCACTTATCCAGGCTCTTACGGTCTTCAGACACCGATGACAGCACGCTGCGGCGGACCATTGTCTCCGGGTCCGGTACGAACGTCGCAGAATTCGGGTCGGCAAACTCCGGTCCAAAAAGGCGCGTGTACATCGCCATTGGCGAGGTTTCAGCAGGCACTTTCCCGCCCGCAAATGCGGTCCAAGACGCCTTCGGATCTCCGTTACACGAGGCAACCAGCGACTTGAAACGGTTCCGCGAACTAATACGATCCGCGATCACGCCGTCGACACTATTAAAGTAATCACCAGAGGCCGTGGTCTTCCCCGTCATCAAGCCTTGCATACCGGTGA
The DNA here is from genome assembly GCA_947476895.1 of Fidelibacterota bacterium. Classification (GTDB taxonomy): domain Bacteria; phylum Pseudomonadota; class Alphaproteobacteria; order Rhodospirillales; family Rhodospirillaceae; genus SHVO01. The sequence goes on from CANJRX010000014.1 coordinate 42,855, forward strand.
AGTGAGTTTGATTGGCAACACCATCTAGGAAAACTTGACTGCCACTAAACAAATTCATTCGCTTCTGAAATGGCTTGAGCGGCTCTAGTCCGGTCGGCATTTCATAGTTTGCGCCAGTTGTCGTAGGCCGCCATTCTGCCTCGCCTAGGCCGAGAGGCCAGAACCAGGAAGCGAAACGGGTCGGTAGCGGAGCTCCAGTCGCCGCGAAAGCGTTGCCATTTTCGTTGAGCATGCAGTCGAGAACCGGCAACCCTACAGTCACCGCACTGCCCGCCAAAACGCCCTTCAGGACACGCCGGCGCGTCAGCATATTCACTTTGGAATTCATGACTTAATCCTCCACTTCAAATTGGCTTGGCTTACCGGCTCGCTGTTGTCGTTTTCGATGGCGAGCTATACGACAAATCGCTCAGTGCAATCTGACGCAACAATTCTAGAACGTCATATTTGCTCGCGGCGAAGCTTTCTTGAACCTTCGTCCACCGGGGATCATTTCGGGGCGGCGTATAGCCCGTTTCATACTCAAATGCGCGTTGCGCGACGCAAGTTGTCACCTGCTTATGATTCCGCACGGCTTGCAGAAACTCGTACGTGCCGCTGAATTTGACGCCATCGAATTCTCCGCTCGCGTCAATTGCCACGCCATTTTCCTTCGAGCGCAGCTGGCCTGAAGAGTCGAAATTCTCGAGTGCTAGCCCCTGAGGATCAGTCAATTTATGACAGCCGGCACACATCGCTTCGCTACGATGAGCGGTGATGCGGTCACGTGTCGTCTTCAGTTTGGGATTGGTCGTGTCTTCGACAAATTTAAATTCTACGTTTCCAGGCGGCGCCGGCACGATTTGGCAAAGAAGCAGCTCACGCAGCGCCTTACCGCGGCTGGTCGGCGAAGTGCGTCCGGAAGGTGACCAAAGCGATGTAAAGCTCGCCTGCGACAAAATTCCCGAGCGCGCATCGCCTTGGGGATATGTGTATTTTATCCAACGCTGAGGCTGCCCGTTATCCGTTGTATCCACGAGCGGCACGCCATAAAGCGATGCCAGGTCAAGCGTCAGGAACGTGTTAGGGGTCGTAAAGAGATCGCGATAATCGCCATGTTGATTGACGACGTGATCCGAAATCGTCCGCAGCGTCTGCTCCTGAGCCTGCTGCTTGATTGTCGCCGTGTAGTTCGGAAAAAACGCCGCTTCTTTCGAAACGTGTTCGAATTCGCTGAAGCCAAGAAAATCTGCGAAGAATGCTCTGACGCCATCGGCCGCTCTGGGCGACGCGAGCAGTCGATTGACCTGGAGTTCTAGCCCAGCGCGGTTGTTTAGTGAGCCGTTCTTAGCTGCTTCCAGCAGGTCCTGGTCGGGTGTGCTATTCCACAGGAAATAGCTCAGGGCTGCTGCTTTTGAATACGCGTTAATACGTTCCTGGCCGGGGTTGGCGGGATCCGGCTCCATTTTCTTGAAACGCAGCAAAAATTCTGGCGATATTAACATCCCCTCAAGGGACAAACGAACGCCCGCGTAAAAGTCTTTAAGTTTGTCCGCGCCCAAACCGGCCGCCTGGACCGCATTCCCAATCTCGTCGCGAGTCAGCGGGCGACGGTAAAGCAAAGGACCGACGCGCGTAAAAAATGCACGTGCGCAGCTATCATCCCGGCGATTGTCCGACTTCGGCGTGCATCCGATGATAGCCGAGCGATGCTTAAGGTCCACGACCTGCGCGGTTACTTCTCGCGCGATTTCATCGTAAGCCTGGAAGCCGCTGTCGGTGACGTTAGTCGTGCGTGCGCCCACCGCCAAAAGACCGCGATCACGCTGCTCCGGCTCGAACCGACCACTCACCTTGATCGACTCACCGAAAATGTCTGCAATGGTCTGCTTATACTGGCTGGGGCTCAAACGCTGAGACGTCGGAAACGGGGGATCGGTCGCTGCCGGCTCGGATGCACCCAGCGACGGAATTGCTGTGTAAGCAATCGCGCTGGCGCCAATAATCAAACTATACAACGTTTTGCGGCCGATAAATTTCATCATAGTCCTCTATTGCTGCGGCTGTTGCTGCGTGCATTTTTAGTTAGAGCTAGCTCGTTGACGACTTCTCGAATGGCGGCATGAACACTGGCGCCGATGCGGCCCCGACGTGCGACTAAACAGTCGGGGCCGCTATGTTACCGGCGCTAACCTAATGCGCTACTTTTTCATCTCAACGAACAGAACGCGGTAATCCTCGTCGATACGCGATTCTGAAACGATGCTGCCACGATGGTGGAATACCGAGCTGCCTGGCAGAAGGCGCTGCGAGTTTGGCTTTTCCATCGGCGTATTGTTACCTGTCTTTGTGAGCGTGAACTGACCTTCATCGAGATACACGAGCAGCTGAGCGTTCTTGCGCATCATGCCACCCGGACGGACGAAGCCTTTCTTGAAGGACACCAGGTTAACGCGAACCACGTCGTTATCGACGAGCACTTTTTGTTCAGCGCCGCCGCCACCGACCTTGGCGTCATCTTCGTATTTGGTAACGCCCAGTGTTTTAGCTTTGGCCAACGCTTCGGGGGTTTCACCGCTTGAAGAGTAAATGCCCGCACGGTCGTTATTTGATTTTGTGGTCGCCATCTTGTCGATCACATCCGCGGCCACGGCCGTGAGACATGCTCCGCCGATGGCGCCAGCCAGAGCCACCGCCGTATAGCTGCCGATCTTTCCAAAGCTCTTCAACATCTGAGTCCCCTTAATAAATTAGTGTTTCTGTACTTTTTCTAACGCGCGAACAGCTAGATGTGCTGCCGGTTCTCACTCTTAAAACGCACCTCAAAGAAGGCCGGTCACCAGGGAGTATTTTGGTGACCGGCCGTCGGGTTGTCAGTGGGAGTTCGACAACCCACGACTCCATGAGAGAGGTCTATTTCTTCAGCTCGATATAAAGTGCGCGGTAGGTGTTGTTGACCTGTAGCGTGCCCGTCAGCGTGCCCTCCGGATGCCAGGCAATGGTGCCGAGCCCATGCGGATTTTGGCTGGGCATGCCATCGAGACGGATCGGGCCGCAATCTTTGATCGGATCACAGGTGACCGGGCCAGACGGACGCGGACCTGCGTTCGCGGGGCGTGGGGCCGCGCCGGGACGCGGCATCATGGTGAAGTCACCGTCCTCGAGATAGACGATCAACTGATCTGCACGGCGCTTCATGTCGCCCTGACGCATCGTACCTTTTTGGAAGGTGACAAGGGTGACGCGCATCTTGCTGTTGTCCAGCAGGACTTTGGTTGGCGCGCCGCCGCCCAAATCCTTCTCGACCATCGCTTCAGCGGCTAAAGCGGGCATGTTCTGATTCAGCACAAAACCCGAGCCGAGGCCCCCGACAAATGCGGCGGCAACCAAGGCACTCACGACGATCTTCTTAGACATATTACGTTCCTGTTTTTATGACGTTTCAGAAGAAGAATGGCCCCGGCATAATGCCGGGGCCATTGTCGACGTTACATCTTGAAGCGAACACCGGCCCGGAAGCGGCGGCCGAGTGTGTCGTACATAGCCGCGTTGGTGGCCAAGCCGTAGGTCGCACCGGCGACCTGGTTTGGCGCAACCGGCGGGTCTTTATCGAACACGTTGTCGATATTGAAGAACGCTTCCGCGTTATCAGAACCGTCTTGATAGAAGCGATACGTGACGCTCATATTGTGCAGGAAGTAAGACGGAATCTCGTTGTTATCAACGGTCTGGAATCCGCTGACCGTCGGGCACGCGCTTGTGCATTGCAGGAGTGTGCTTTGCGCACGGCTTCTGCTGGTAAAGCGCGTGGTCCAGGTGAATCGCACCGGATCAAGGCTATACGAAGCAGCCGCGTTCACGCCCCAGCGAGGCGATGAACCAACACCCGCTGCATCGAGGACCTGCGTCGGACCCGGAATGCCGCTATCGGTGATACGGTTAAGCACGTTTGTTGCTACCAAACGAAGCGCGAGATCGCCTTTGAACGAAGGAACAACATCAGCCAAGGCCGTGCGGTAGCTCAGTTCGTAGTCCACGCCCTTCGCGGTGACAGAGGCCTGGTTCTGCGCAAACGTCGTGACGACCAACTCCGGCGCTCCGCCCTGCCCCGTGCTGGCGCGGTTCTGCACTTGATTACAGTACTGCTGTACGCCGGCAAAACACTGGGCCAGCACGTAGGCAAACGACGGTGATGCCACCGCACCATTGTTCTTGATGCGATAGTAGTCGATGGACATGCTGAAGCCGGACAGCCACTCCGGCTGATAGACGATACCGAGCCCCGTGGTATCAGCCTTTTCAGGCTTCAGATTGCCGTTACCCTGGGTAATCTGGGTGTAGGGAACGCTCTGGTTGTTGGGCAAAAACGGGTTAGCGATCGTGTTGTGATTGACGACCGGCGGCGAGAACAGATCCTGAAGGTTCGGCGCACGGATATCACGCGACTGCGTCACACGTAACCGCACTTCATCAATCGGCGTGTAGCTCAAGCCCGCTTTCCAAGTCGAGACGAAGCCGGCGACGCTGTAATCGGTGGCGCGCACCGCCAAGGACAGGTCCAAAGCCCGAACCCAATTCATGTCCTTCGCCAATGGTACGAGCGTTTCGACAGCGGCTTCCTTCACGGTCTGCGATGCGTTGAAGCCGGTCATCTGGGTTGAGAACCAGCCCAGAACAGCTGAGACCGGATCGTTGAAGCCCTTCACCGTGTCCTTGCGGAACTCGGTGCTGACGGCGACCGATACCGGACCCGCCCACGTCGAGAAAGGTTCGCCGGTGATGCTGCCGCCGTAAATGTTCTGTCCGATCGACTGGCTCAGACGCGGACCGTCAAAGGAGTAGTTAAACGCGCTTTGTGACGCGACGCCGAGTCCAAAGACGTTATAGGGCACGCAGCCGTTGGTCGGGTTGGTGAGCGTCGAGCGGCAGACAATCGAACCGTTTGACGCTCTGACAGCATCAATCGCCAAAGCGAATTTGGCTTTGTCGGCCTGGTAGGGCACCCAGAAGGACTGCTTGGTAAGGCCGCGCTGCGCGTAGACATCCCACTTCCAGCCAATATCGGCGGCATCGAACTTGCCTTTTGCGCCACCCGTATAGACGAACGACATGCGGTCGTTGATCATACCGAAGCCATGCGGGTTATCACGGTTGGTCATGCCGATTGGGATGGTTGCAAGATTACGCGCCGTCATCTCCGCTTGGACCGAAGCAGGAATGAAGGGATTGCCCGAATTAATGGTCAGGTTGCCTGTGAGGTAGTAGTTGTAGCAGCAGCGGGCATTGGTGTGGACGTTGCCGTTGTTGAACTGGAAGAACAACTCAACGTCATCCGTAATATCGTAGCTGACCCGGCTGAACAGGTGGGTGCTGTGGCTGCCGATCATGATGCTCTGGGCGCCCATCTGCGAAGACTGCTGCCAGTCGCCGCCGACGTGATACTGCCCCGAGGTATAATCGCCGTAGTTATAGTTGAACGGGACGCCGTTCTCACCGAAGGCGATGCCTTTCAACGCGCCACTGTAGATGATGCCGCCCGGATAACCGCCCGACAGGCCAACCCTGTCAGTCAGGATCAACTGCGGCAGACCGTTTGTGGCCGTGCGTTTGGGGTTCTGAATGTAGTACCAGCCGTTCATGTTCCATTGGCGCTCGGTGCCATCGATCGCGTCCTGGAAGTCATGATTGGCATCAATCAAGAAATGGCCGCGGTCATTGGCGAAGGCAGTTCCGGCGCTCATGGAAACTTTGTACTGGCGACCGTCGCCTTGCTGCGTCACACCGCCCTGAACCGACCCCTTGACGCCCGTAAAGTTGGTATCGAGAACGAAGTTTACGACGCCGGTAAGAGCGTCGGAGCCGTAAATCGCGGAGGCGCCGCCGGTCACAACGTCAACACGTTGGATCAGTGAATCCGGCAGCAGGTTGGTATCCACGCTGCTATCCGCCGATGACGGCGGAATACGACGACCGTCGAACAGCACCAAGGTCCGGTTGGAGCCCAGGGCACGCAAGTTAAGGTTGTTGCCGCCCGACGTACCGCCGTTGCCGGTGCCGGTCGATGCCGGCGTGCTGCTGCCTTGGAACACGGGCATGAGATTAAGCGTATCGGCGATGTTCTGCTTGCCGGCGTCTTGCAACTGTTCGACGCCAATAACCGTTAGCGGCGTGGGAGCTTCGTAACCATCGCGAATAATGCGCGAGCCGGTGACGATAACTTCTTCGACCTGCGCCGCTTGCTGCTCAGCAGCGTATGCATTGGCCGCTGGTAACGCCGCCATCAGCGCGAGAACACTTCTCGCAGCCGTAGCATTCAACGCGCGCTTGAAACTAATAACGCTCTTTTGACTAGAATTAAAATTTGACATCTATACCCTCCGGAGGTTTTGAAAAAATATGAACACTAAGATCTGCGTAGCGATAAATAAAAAGGCGTCGTGCGTGCTAACAACCTCTCTCCCTCTTTGTATTTTTTGGCTCTGTGCGTCGTCAGATCATTTGGGACAGATGCGAGCGTGATTTAGCGGAGTGTTGGCCTCATCTGGTTGATCGATCTTAGGCTGCGAGCTTGCGGTGAAGCAAGCGACGATGCTCGATGGTTTTCTGTTTGATGCGATGTCGTTTGCGCAAATAAGCCTTGGGTATATGTATATGTCCGGGCAAGGCGTTCCTAAAGACAATTTACGCGCTCACATGTGGCTAAACTTAGCGCGCAACTCTAAGGGCTTAGCTAACTTAGCCCCACTCATGCCTCCCGCCCAAATTACCCAAGCACAGGAGTTGGCACTCAAGTGTCAGGCTTCGAACTACAAGCAGTGTGAGTAGTTCCTGCCCGATTCCCCGCCGCACCCCTCCGTGATATAATCCACGGATGCCCAGCACCGCACTAAAGCCCAAGCACCCAGGTGGTCGTCCAACCGCGTATCGCCATGAATTTGGCGAGATGATTATTGAGGCCATGGCAACCGGCCTATCTGCGGAAGCGGCTGCGGCCAAGATCGGTATTTCCGCGCGGTCTTTATTTAATTGGCAAAAAGAACACCCCGAGTTCCTGCAGTCCGTCCAGGAAGGGCGGCACAGGGCGCTGCTGTGGTGGGAGACGCGTGCGCTGGAGATGGCGCGTGGTGAACCCGGCAATGC
>CANJRX010000015.1 GCA_947476895.1 Fidelibacterota bacterium
GCGATAACGTCGGGATCACGGTCAACCTGATCGCCCCGATCGCCATGGATGAAGGTCTTCGCTTCGCCATTCGTGAAGGCGGCCGGACCGTCGGTTCGGGCGTCGTCGCTAAGATTCTCGCGTAAAAACGTTGATACGCGGCATCCGCCGATCAGGCGGGTGCCGCTTACTTTTGGGTAATAGGCCATGATCGACAGTCAAAACATCCGCATCCGCCTTAAGGCGTTTGACCATCGTGTGTTGGATCAATCCACGAAGGAAATCGTCAGCACGGCGAAGCGCACGGGCGCCCAGGTGCGGGGTCCTATCCCTTTGCCGACGCGGATCGAGAAGTTCACCGTTAACCGTTCGCCGCACGTCGATAAGAAGTCGCGCGAACAATTTGAAATTCGTACACACCGTCGTCTGCTCGATATCGTCGACCCGACGCCGCAGACGGTCGATGCTTTGATGAAGCTCGATCTGGCTGCCGGTGTTGACGTCGAGATTAAGCTCTAAGAGCAAAGAAGTAAGGTGGGACACATGCGTTCCGGAATAGTTGCACAGAAGGTGGGTATGACCCGCCTGTTCACCGCAGAGGGCAATCACGTGCCCGTCACCGTGCTTAAGGTTGACGGCGTACAAGTTGTTGCTCAACGCACTCAAGAAAAAGACGGCTACACGGCCGTTCAGCTTGGCATCGGCACGCGCAAGACTTCGCGCGTCAACCGCGCCCTCAAGGGTCACTACGCCAAGGCGAATATCGAGCCGAAGCGCAAACTCGTCGAGTTCCGCGTTGGCGCCGACAAGATGTTGGACGTTGGTGCCGAACTGGCAGCCTCGCACTTCCTCGCGGGCCAATTCGTCGATGTCACCGGCATCACGAACGGTAAGGGTTTTGCCGGCGCCATGAAGCGCTGGAACTTCGCCGGTTTGGAAGCCTCGCACGGCGTGTCGGTCTCGCACCGTTCGCATGGTTCGACCGGTCAGCGTCAGGACCCAGGCCGTACCTTCAAGAACAAGAAGATGGCCGGCCACCTCGGCGCCGAGCAAGTCACCATTCAGAACCTGCAGGTCGTCTCGATCGACGACAACAAGGGTTTCATCTTCGTCAAAGGCGCTGTCCCCGGAAATCCCGGTGGTTACGTGCTGGTACGCGACGCCGTGAAGCTCAAGCTGCCCAAGGACGTGCCCCAACCGGCCGGCCTGAAGGCTAAGAAGGATTAACGGCCATGAAGTTGGACGTCATCAATCTCGATAAGAAGAGCGTTGGCTCTGTCGACGTGGCCGATGCCGTGTTCGGCGCGCCGGTGCGTGGCGATATTCTGCAGCGCGTCGTGCGTTGGCAGCTCGCCAAGCGCCAGGCTGGCACGCACAAAGCCAAGATCGTCAGCGAAGTCAGCGGCACCAGCAAAAAGCCGTTCAAGCAGAAGGGTACCGGCGGCGCTCGTCAGGGCTCCATGCGTTCGGCCCAGATGCGTGGCGGCGGCGTGATCTTCGGACCAGTTCCGCGCAGCCATGCTCACAGCCTGCCCAAGAAAATCCGCATCCTCGGCCTGAAGTCGGCGCTGTCGTCGAAGGCCAAGGAAGGCAAGCTCATCATCCTCGACACCGTCGAGAGCAAGAAGGGCAAGACCAAGGATCTGATGAAGAGCATTCAGAAACTCGGCTGGACCTCGGCTTTGATCATCGATGGCGCCGAAGTGAACGAGTCTTTCGCTCTGGCCGCCCGCAACATCAAGGGCATCGACGTACTGCCGACACAGGGTGCGAACGTTTACGACATCCTGCGCCGTGACACGCTGGTGCTCACCAAAGCTGCGATTGAAAAGCTTGAGGAGCGCCTGAAATGAGCCCGGAAAAGAAAGCCGTGAAGGCTCCTGCAAAAGCGAAGAAGGCCAAAGCCGCGCCGGCGATCGGTGCTGCCATTGACCCGTCGCTCTATGACATCGTGCTCGCGCCGATGATCACGGAAAAGGCGACGCTGGCTTCTGAGTTCAATCAAGTGACGTTCCGCGTCGCTTTGAAGGCGACCAAGCCGCAGATCAAACTGGCAGTGGAAACGCTGTTCAAAGTGAACGTGACGCGCGTCAACACGCTGATCACCAAAGGTAAGCAAAAGCGCTTCCGCGGCCGTCTCGGCACGCGTGGCGATGTAAAGAAAGCAATCGTGACGTTGGCCGCTGGCCAGTCGATCGATGTGACCACGGGACTCTAAGCCATGGCGTTGAAGACCTTCAATCCGGTTACTCCCTCGCTCCGTAATACGGTGCTTGTGGATCGTAGTGACCTGCACAAGGGCAAGCCGGTCAAAGCGTTGACCGAAGGCATGCACTCCACGGGCGGTCGTAACCACTCGGGCAAGATCACCAGCCGTTTCATGGGCGGTGGTCATAAGCGTCGCTATCGTTTGGTCGACTTCAAGCGCAAGAAGCGCGACATGTCGGCGACCGTCGAACGCTTGGAATACGATCCGTACCGCACGGCGTTCATCGCCCTGGTGAAGTACGAAGACGGCGAGTTGGCCTACATCTTGGCGCCGCAGCGCCTGAAGGCCGGCGACAAAGTCATTGCGTCCGACCAGGCCGACATTAAGCCCGGCAACACCATGCCGCTTAAGAACATGCCGGTTGGCACCATTGTTCATAACGTCGAGATCAAGCTTGGTCGCGGCGGCCAGATCGCCCGTTCCGCCGGCTGCTACGCGCAGCTGATCGGTAAGGACTCCGGCTACGCCCAGATCCGCTTGTCGTCCGGCGAAGTGCGTTTGGTCCGTGCGGAATGCGTCGCCACCGTTGGCGCCGTGTCGAACCCGGACAACCAGAACATCAATTTTGGTAAAGCCGGCCGTATGCGTTGGTTGGGCTTCAAGGCGCACAACCGCGGCGTCTCGATGAACCCGGTCGACCACCCGCTCGGTGGTGGTGAAGGTAAAACCTCAGGCGGTCGTCACCCTGTGACGCCGTGGGGCAAGCCCACCAAAGGCAAACGTACTCGCAACAATAAGCGTACACAGAATTTGATCATGCGCAGCCGCCATTTGGCCAAAAAGGCCTAAGAGCAAAGCTTAAGCGCAGGTTGAGACAGATTTAGAAACGGAGATCGGACTTGGCACGTTCAGTTTGGAAAGGCCCCTTTGTCGACGGTTACCTCCTTAAAAAGGCGGAAACAGTTCGCTCATCGGGCCGTAATGATGTGATCAAAACTTGGTCACGGCGCTCGACCATCTTGCCGCAGTTTGTGGGCCTGACGTTCGGCGTTCACAACGGGCATAAGCACGTACCTGTTCTGGTGACCGAAAATATGATCGGCCACAAGTTCGGTGAATTCGCTCCGACCCGGATGTTCCACGGCCACACCGCCGGGGATAAAAAAGCCGCTCCGGCTTCTGCGAAGAAGGACTAAGCCATGAGCAAGAAAAGTGCTCCGCGCCGCGTCGGCGAAACAGAAGCCCGGGCTTTCTCGCGCTCCATGCGCGTTAGCCCCCGCAAGCTGAACCTGATGGCGCAGTTGATCCGCGGCAAGTCCGCTGAAGCCGCGCTCGCCGCGCTCTCGTTTTCGCCGCGCCGTATCGCGGTGGAAGTGAAGACGGTGCTCGAGTCCGCCATCGCCAACGCCGAAAACAACCACCAGCTCGATGTTGACCAGCTCATGGTCGCCGAAGCCTACGTCGGCAAGTCCTTGGTGATGAAACGCTTCCACGCCCGTGCGCGCGGCCGCGCCGGCGCGATCGAAAAACCGTTTAGCAATCTCACGATCATTGTTCGTGAGAAGAGGGAGACCGCCTAATGGGTCAGAAAGTAAATCCGATAGGCTTACGCCTCGGCATTAACCGTACGTGGGACTCGCGTTGGTTCGCGAGCGGCGCCAGCTATAGCCAGTTGTTGCACGAAGACATCAAGATTCGCGATTACCTGCGCAAGCGTTTGCTGCAGGCTGGTGTTTCGCGCATCATCATCGAACGTCCGGCGAAGAAAGCCCGCGTCACCATTCACACCGCCCGTCCGGGTGTCGTGATCGGTAAGAAGGGCGCGGACATCGAAGTCATCCGCAAGGAATTGCAGAAGATGACGGGTAACGAAGTTCATTTGAACATCGTTGAAATCCGCAAGCCGGAAATCGACGCCGCCTTGGTCGCCGAAAACATTGCCCAGCAGCTTGAGCGCCGCGTGGCGTTCCGCCGCGCCATGAAGCGCGCCGTGCAGTCTGCCATGCGTCTCGGCGCCGAAGGCATTAAGATCACCTGCGCCGGTCGTTTGGGCGGCGCTGAAATCGCGCGCGTCGAATGGTATCGCGAAGGCCGCGTGCCGCTGCACACCTTGCGCGCCGATGTCGATTACGGTGAAGGCACTGCTTTCACCACCTACGGCACCTGCGGCGTGAAGGTTTGGATTTTCAAAGGCGAAATTCTGGAACACGACCCGATGGCGCAGGACAAGCGCGCTGCCGAACAGGGTGGAACCACGAACAACGCTCGTCCTCAGTAGATCGCTAGGATCGTTTGATGCCGGTGTCCGGCGTCATGATGGAAAACGGATAGACTAAAATGTCGATGTTGCAACCGAAACGCACCAAATACCGCAAGGCCTTCAAGGGCCGCATCCATGGCAATGCCAAGGGCGGGTTCTCGTTGAACTTCGGCTCTTACGGCTTGAAGGCTTTGGAGCCCGAGCGCGTGACCTCGCGCCAGATCGAAGCGGCGCGTCGTGCGCTCACCCGCTTCATGAAGCGCCAAGGCCGCGTATGGATCCGTATTTTCCCGGACGTTCCGGTGTCGAAAAAGCCTGCCGAAGTTCGTCAGGGTAAGGGTAAGGGCACACCTGAGTTTTGGGTTTGCCGCATTAAACCGGGCCGCATCATGTTCGAAGTGGACGGTGTGCCGGCAGCGATGGCGCGCGAAGGCTTTGCCTTGGCAGCCGCTAAGTTGCCGATCAAGACCAAGATGGTCGCCCGTATCGGCCAAGCTCTTTAAGGAAACGCCGTCATGGCAAAAGCACAAGACATCCGCGCTCAGAAAGACGAAGAACTCGAAGGCCGCCTCGGCGAGCTGAAGAAAGAGCAATTCAACCTGCGCTTCCAGAAGGCTTCGGGTCAGCTGACCAACACTGCCCAATTTGGGAAAGTGCGCCAGGAAATTGCGCAAATTAAAACAATCCTGCGGCAGCGCCGCGATACGGCTGCTTAAGCAGGGAAGGACCAGGAACAATGCCGAAACGAATTCTCCAGGGTGTCGTCGTTAGCGATAAAGGTCAAAAGACCATCATCGTGAAAGTCGAACGCCGCATGATGCACCCGATCTACAAGAAGTTTATCCGTCGCAGCAAAAAGTTCGCCGCGCACGATGAAAACAACGTGAGCAAGATTGGCGATGTGGTGCGTATCCGTGAGTGTGCCCCGATCTCCAAAACCAAGAAATGGGAGCTGGTTCAGGAAAAGGCGGAATAAATTCCGCTAAAGTTTCCCGAAGCTCTTAAAGGACGACAGTCATGATTCAGATGCAAAGTAATTTGGACGTTGCCGACAACTCAGGCGCCAAGCGCGTGATGTGCATCAAGGTCCTGGGCGGTTCCAAGCGTCGTTTCGCTGCCATCGGCGATATCATCGTCGTGTCGGTGAAAGATGCCATCCCGCGCGGCCGCGTGAAGAAGGGCGACGTTCACCGCGCCGTCATCGTGCGCACCGCGAAGGAATTGCGCCGCGCCGACGGCACCGCGATCCGCTTCGACCATAACGCCGCCGTCTTGATCAACAAGCAGGGCGAGCCCATCGGCACCCGTATCTTTGGACCGGTGACACGCGAACTACGCGGCAAGAAGTTCATGAAGATCGTTTCGCTGGCACCGGAGGTGCTCTAATGCCCAAGTTGAAAATCAAAAAGGGCGACACCGTCGTCGTTTTGACTGGCCGCGATAAAGGCAAGTCCGGTTCCGTGCTGCGCGCGCTGCCGACCGAAAACAAAGTTGTGGTGCAGGGCGTGAACATCGCCAAGCGTCATACGCGTCAGTCGGCGACGGCTGCCGGCGGCATCATCGAAAAAGAGATGCCGATCCACGTCTCTAACGTTTCTCATATTGATCCCAAGGACAATAAGCCGACCCGTATCGGCTTTAAGGTCGCGAAGGATGGCACCCGTGAGCGCATCGCCAAGCGCTCCGGCCAGGTCATCCGTTAAAAAGGACTGCAGGCAATGGCCCGTCTCAGAAAAGAATACACCGACGTCGTTCGCCCCAAGCTGGCGGCGAAATTCGGCTACACGAACCCGATGGCTATCCCGAAGCTGACCAAGATCGTCATCAACATGGGTGTCGGCGAAGCGTCGCAGGACAAGAAGAAGATCGAAGGCGCTGTCGAGAACTTGACCGCGATCGCCGGCCAGAAGCCCGTGATCACCAAGTCCAAGAAGGCCATCGCCAACTTCAAGCTGCGCGAAAACCAGATGGTTGGCTGCAGCGTGACCTTGCGCTCGACCCGGATGTACGAATTCCTGGATCGCCTGATCAACATCGCAATGCCCCGCATCCGCGACTTCCGCGGTATCAATCCGAAAAGCTTTGATGGCGCCGGCAACTACAACATGGGTCTCAAAGAACAGATCGTGTTCCCTGAAATCAACTACGACAAAATCGACCGCGTCCGCGGCATGAACATCACCATCTGCACCACGGCAAAGACCGACGAAGAAGCTATGGCGCTTCTCGAAAGTTTCCAAATGCCGTTCCAGAAATAAGGCGGAAACTACCATGGCAAAAACAAGCACTGTTGAGCGCAATACGAAGCGCCGTCGCATGGTCAAGTCCGCTTCAGCTAAGCGCTTGAAGCTGAAGACGATCATTAAGGACAAGAGCACGAGCGACGAAGATCGTTACACCGCAGTCGTCAAATTGGCGGAGATGCCGCGCAATTCGTCGAAGGTGCGTATCCGTAATCGCTGCGAGCTGACGGGCCGTCCGCGTGCGACGTACCGCAAGTTCAAAATGGCTCGTAATAAGCTGCGGGAATTTGCCTCGAAGGGCATGATTCCCGGCATGGTCAAGTCGAGCTGGTAAGGAGAGAGAGCTGTGTCATTAACCGATCCTGTAGCCGATTTGTTGACCCGCATCCGTAACGGACAGCGCGCCGGCAAACCGACGATCACAACTCCGGCCTCTGGCTTGAGAGAGAACCTCCTGCGCGTTCTGGAACGCGAAGGTTACATCCGCGGCTTTGAACGCTATTCGCTTCGCGATGGCGTTGACGAGCTGCGCGTCGATCTGAAGTACAACGAAGGCACGCCGGTCATTAATAAGATCGAGCGTATTTCGAAGCCGGGTCGTCGCGTTTACGCGAAAATCAAAGACCTGCAAAAGGTCTATAACGGGTTGGGTATTTCCATCCTGTCCACGCCGCGCGGCGTTATGTCCGATCAGGAAGCGCGCCAGGCGAACGTGGGCGGCGAAGTGCTCTGCCAAGTATTCTGATCTGGGTTTGAAGGAAGCGTACGATGTCACGCGTAGGTAAATATCCAGTTCCCGTTCCCGCAGGCGTCACCGTCACTATGGCGGGCAAGACTGTCAGCGTTAAAGGCAAACTGGGCGAACTCAAGATCAACACCACGGACGACGTTGAAGCCAGCGTCACCGATGGCAAAGTCTGGGTAAAAGTCCTGAACGAATCCAAGCGCGCCCGTGCGCAGTGGGGAACCACTCGCGCCACCTTGAAGAACATGGTGAAGGGTGTGAGCGAAGGCTACAAGAAGACGCTCGATATGACGGGCGTCGGCTACAAAGCTCAAGCGCAGGGCAAGAAGCTCAACCTCAACCTCGGCTTCTCGCACGACGTAGTTTACGAAGTGCCGGATGGCATCGAAGTGAAGACGCCGGTGCCGGTTCAGATCGAAATTTCGGGCGCCGACCGTCAGCGCGTCGGCCAGGTTGCGGCTGAAATTCGCGCGTTCAAGCCGCCAGAGCCCTACAAAGGCAAAGGCATCCGTTACAGCGACGAAACCATCCTGCGCAAAGAAGGCAAGAAAAAGTAAAGCGCGGATAAAAGGATCAAGTTATGACCAAAGCACTCAAGCAAACCGCGCGCCGCAAAGGCCGTACACGTTTCTCCGTCAAGGCAGCGGCCCATGGACGTCCGCGCCTGTCGGTGTTCCGTTCTGGCCGTCACATCTACGCCCAGATCATCAAGGACGAAGACGGCAAGACACTGGCCGCCGCGTCCAGCATTGATGAAGGCATGAAGGGCAAGAAGGGCGCTACCAAGGACGCAGCTGCGGCCGTGGGCAAGCTTCTGGCCGAACGCGCGACCAAAGCCGGCGTCAAAGAAGTCGTCTTCGATCGCGGCGAATATATGTATCACGGACGTATTAAAGCGCTCGCGGAAGCGGCGCGCGAAGCCGGCCTGTCGTTCTAATCGGCCGGATGTAAGGGAAGAGATTTATGGCACGGACACCCACAGGAACTTCAGAACGCGGCGCTGGCCGCGGCGATCGCCCCGGCAATCAGCGCGGCGGTGAACGCGAAGGTGGACGCGGTCGTCGCGAAGGCGGCGGTCGTGAAGGCGGCCGCGAAGGCGGTCAAGGTGGTCGCGATCGCGATGATGAGTTCATCGATAAGCTGGTCCACATCAACCGCGTCGCCAAAGTCGTAAAGGGTGGCCGTCGTTTCGCTTTCGCAGCACTCGTGCTGGTCGGCGATGCCAAAGGCCGCGTTGGTTACGGTTCCGGCAAGGCGCGTGAAGTGCCTGAAGCCATCCGCAAGGCGACCGAGGCCGCCAAGCGCAACATGATCCGCATCCCGTTGCGCGAAGGCCGCACGCTGCATCATGATTTGTACGGCCGCTTCGGCGCCGGCAAAGTCATCTTGCGCTCGGCGCCCGCCGGTACCGGTATCATCGCTGGTGGTCCGATGCGCGCTGTGTTCGAAACCATGGGCATCCAGGACATCGTCGCGAAGAGCGTCGGTTCCAACAACCCGCACAACATGGTGAAGGCGACGTTCAACGCGCTGCAATCCATGACCAGCCCGCGCGCCGTCGCTGCTAAGCGCGGCAAGAAGGTTGGCGACATCATTGGCCGCCGCGAAGAAGCCGGCGCCGCAGTGAAGGAAGCTTAAGTTATGGCGACCGCTAAAAAAGGCAGCGTGACCATCACGCAGATCCACAGCGCCGCAGGCCGTCAGGCCTATCAGCGTCAGACCCTGATCGGTTTGGGTCTCAACAAGATTCGCCGCACCAGCACGTTGGAAGATACTCCGGCCGTGCGGGGCATGATCAACAAAGTAAAACACCTGGTGAAGGTGGACGAAGGCTGAACCACGCCCTATCTCAGCATCGCATCCATTGGGGTGCGGCGCGGAGACAGTGTTTAAGTTCCGCCGCGTAAAGGATTAAAGACATGAAACTCAATGAAATTCGCAATCGTCCGGGTTCGACCAAGAGGCCGAAGCTGTTGGGCCGCGGTATCGGTTCGGGCCTCGGCAAGACCTCTGGCCGCGGCGTAAAAGGTCAGAAGGCGCGTACCGGCGTGGCCATCAAAGGCTTCGAAGGTGGTCAGATGCCTCTGTTCCGCCGCATCCCGAAGCGCGGTTTCACCTCGATCGGCCGCAAGAAGTACGTGCCCGTCAACATCGGCCGCTTGCAGGCCGCTGTCGATGCCGGCCGCGTCGATGCGAAGAACACCATCACCATCAAGACGCTGGTTGAAGCCGGCATCGTGCGTCATGCGCACGACGGCATGCGCCTCTTGGGCGACGGCGAACTCAAGGCGAAGCTGAACATTGAAGCCGCGCACGCTTCCAAAACCGCTCTGGCGGCAGTGGAAAAGGCCGGCGGTTCGGTGAAGGTCGTTGCTAAAGTGCAGAGCGAGCACAGCAAGGCCCAGGCCGCGAAGACCAAAGCCAAAAAGACCAAGGGCGCGAAGCCTGCTCAAGCTTCGGCTTAAGTCGCTTCCGCTTAATCGCTTTAGCTAAACGTAAGCTCTTACCGGAACTTAAATGGCAGCTGCCGACCAAATTGCCGCGAACATCAACCTTGGAGTTTTCTCCAAGGCGACGGAGTTAAAGCGTCGCATCTGGTTCGCGCTGGGTGCGCTGGTCATCTATCGCATGGGCACGTTCATCACGCTGCCCGGCATTGATCCCATTGCCATGGCCGACGTGATCAAAACGCAAAGCCGCGGCGTGCTCGGCTTGTTCGATGTGTTCGCCGGCGGTGCTCTGTCGCGCATGAGCATCTTTGCGCTCAACATCATGCCGTACATCTCGGCCGCCATTATCATTCAGCTGTTTGCCTCGGTCAGCCCGGCGCTTGAGCAGATGAAGAAAGAAGGCGTGTCCGGCCGCATCAAGATGAATCAATACACGCGGTACCTGACGGTGCTCATCACAGCCTTGCAGGCCGTGGGTATTGCTTCGGGTCTTGAAGGTGCGACCGCCAGCAACGGTTTGCCTGTGGTGATGATGCCCGGCATGTTCTTCAAATTCACCACCATCATCACGCTTGTCGGCGGCACCATGTTTCTGGTGTGGCTGGGCGAACAAATTTCCGAGCGCGGCATCGGGCAGGGGATCTCGCTCTTGATCTTCGCCGGCATCGTCGCGGGTCTGCCTGGCGGCATCGTCAATCTTTTGGAATTGGGCCGCACCGGCGCGATCTCGCCGATCATCATTGCGCTGCTGCTCGTAGGTTCCATTGCCGTCATCGGCGGTATCGTCTTCGTCGAACAGGCGCAGCGACGCATATTGGTGCAGTATCCAAAGCGACAGCAAGGCAACAAGGTGTACGGCGGCGAAAGCTCGCACCTGCCGCTGAAGCTCAACACCTCGGGCGTTATTCCGCCGATCTTCGCCAGCTCGCTTTTGTTGCTGCCGTTGACCATTGCCGGCTTCCAAGGCGGCACACCCGGCGCCGAAACCGGCGGCTTCCTGAACACGATGGGTGCGTTGCTCGGCCGCGGCCAGCCGCTCTATCTGTTCTTCTATTCGATCCTGATTACCTTCTTCGCGTTCTTCTATACGGCGGTCGTGTTCAACCCGACCGACACCGCGGAGAATCTGCGTAAGTACGGCGGCTTCATTCCGGGTATCCGTCCGGGCAAGAACACCGCCGACTATCTGGATTACGTGCTGACCCGTCTCACCGTGCTTGGTGCCATCTACCTGATCGTGGTCTGCCTGATCCCCGAATTTTTGATCACGCGCCTGTCGGTGCCCTTCTACTTCGGCGGCACCAGCTTGATGATCGTGGTCAACGTCACGCTTAATACGGTGCAACAGGTGCAGGCGCACCTCTTGGCCCATCAATATGAAGGTCTGTTAAAGAAGTCGCGGTTGCGCGGAAACAAGTAAGGCTGACATGTCGGGGAAGCGGCTGATTCTGATGGGACCGCCGGGGGGCGGTAAAGGGACGCAGGCCAAGCGCTTGCAGGACCGCTACGGGATCGTGCAGTTGTCCACGGGCGATATGCTCCGGGCGGCGGTGAAGGCCGGCACGGCTGTCGGTAAAGAGGCTAAGGCGGTCATGGATGCCGGAAAGCTGGTGTCTGATGACCTGATCGTGGCGATGATCGCAGAGCGGATCGCCATGGCGGATTGCGGCAACGGCTTTATTCTAGATGGCTTTCCCCGCACCGTTCCGCAGGCGGAAGCGCTGGATAAGTTTCTGAAAGATAAAGGAATTAAGCTTGATAGCGTGATTGAAGTGGCGGTTCCGGACGCGAAATTGATCGAACGGATCACCGGCCGCTTTACGTGTGCCAAGTGTGGTGAAGGCTATCACGACAAGTTCAAGCAACCCCGTAAGGCCGTGGTCTGTGATGTGTGCGGCGGCACCGAGTTTACCCGCCGGGCGGACGACAACGAGGCAACGGTCACGGCACGGCTTAAGGCCTACCATGACCAGACGGCGCCCCTGATGCCCTACTACAAGGCTCAAGGGCTATTGAAACTGATCGACGGAGACCGGGACATGGACCTGGTAACCGCTGATTTGGAAAGGATTTTGGGTACCTGAGGCGTGTTGACTCCCGACGCTAACTGCCTATAATAGCGCGCTTTTCGGGTTGCGCGCAGCGCTCTCAGACATTTTTTTGACTCTAAATGAGGAGTACGGGCTTTGGCACGTATTGCTGGCGTAAATTTACCGACTAATAAGCGCGTGATGATCGCATTGCGTTACATCTATGGCATTGGCCCGACCAACGCCGTGGAAATTTGTGAGCGCGTAGGCATTGCTGCCAATCGTCGCGTCAATCAGTTGACCGAAGACGAGATCATTCGTATCCGCGACACCATCGACCGTGACTTCACGGTGGAAGGCGATCTGCGCCGCGAAGTGGCAATGAACATCAAACGTCTGATGGATCTGGGTTGCTACAAGGGCCTGCGTCACCGCAAGGGTCTGCCCGTTCACGGTCAGCGTACGCACACAAACGCGCGTACCCGCAAAGGGCCGTCCAAGCCCATCGCCGGTAAGAAGAAAGTCACCAAGTAATTTAGCTAGATATTTCGCACGGGCTGAATTCCAGTTCGCGCTTCAAGGAAGACTGCTATGGCCAAGCCAGAAACCGCTGCCTCTGAAACTGCCGCTCCCGCCGCTGGTCGCTCGCGCAAACGCGAACGCAAGAACATCAGCTCGGGCGTCGCGCATGTGAACGCGAGCTTCAACAACACCATGATCACGATCTCGGACGTGCAGGGCAATACCATCGCCTGGTCGTCGGCTGGATCGCAGGGCTTCAAGGGTTCGCGCAAGTCGACCCCGTACGCCGCTCAGGTGGCTGCTGAAACCTGTGGCCGCAAAGCCATGGAACACGGCATGAAAGTGCTGTCGGTGTTGGTAAAGGGTCCGGGTACGGGCCGTGAGTCGGCGCTGCGCGCTTTGCAAGCTGTCGGCTTCACCATCACCTCGATCCAAGACGTAACGCCGGTGCCGCACAACGGCTGCCGTCCGCGCAAGCGCCGTCGCGTCTAATTGCAATTTCGCCGCCGGTGTTTTGACACCGGCGGTGTTTATTTGGGCCTTAACCCTAGGGCCCATATCG
Organism: Fidelibacterota bacterium; assembly: GCA_947476895.1. Taxonomy (GTDB): domain Bacteria; phylum Pseudomonadota; class Alphaproteobacteria; order Rhodospirillales; family Rhodospirillaceae; genus SHVO01. The sequence goes on from CANJRX010000015.1 coordinate 13,001, forward strand.
GACTCAACACCTCAAAGGTGGAAACCGTGATACAGAAAAATTGGCAAGAACTGATTAAACCCAACAAGCTCGCCATCGAGACGGGCGACGATCAACGTCGCGTCGCCACGATCGTCGCTGAACCGCTCGAGCGCGGCTTCGGCGTGACCTTGGGTAACGCGCTGCGTCGCGTGCTGCTGTCGTCGCTGCAGGGTGCTGCCGTGACCAGCTTGCGCATCGATGGCGTGCTGCACGAGTTCTCATCCGTGCCGGGCGTGCGCGAAGATGTGACCGACCTCATTCTCAACATTAAGCAGCTGGCACTCACCATGCATGGTGACGGCCCGAAGCGCATGACGCTGAAGGCCAAAGGCCCGGGCGAAGTGACCGCCGGCCAGATCCAGGCTCCGGCTGACATTGAGATCATGAACTCCGATCTCGTCATCTGCCATCTCGATGAAGGCGCCGAGCTGCACATCGAACTCGAAGTCAACACGGGCAAGGGCTACGTCGCCGCGCATCTGAACCGCAAGGAAGATGATCCGATTGGCTTGATCCCGATTGACTCGATCTTCTCACCGGTTCGCCGCGTGTCCTACAAGGTCGAGAACACCCGCGTCGGTCAGCAGACCGACTACGACAAGCTCTCGATGACCGTGGAAACCAACGGCGCCGTGAAGCCGGAAGACAGCGTGGCGCTGGCCGCCCGCATCCTCCAGGACCAGCTGAAGCTGTTCATCAACTTCGAAGAGCCCCAGGCCTCGCTGGCCGAGCGCGTCGAAGAAGAGCTGCCGTTCAATAAGAACCTGCTCCGCAAGGTTGACGAGCTTGAGCTGTCGGTCCGTTCGGCCAACTGCCTCAAGAACGACAACATCATTTACATCGGCGACTTGGTCCAAAAGACCGAAGCCGAAATGCTCCGCACCCCGAACTTCGGCCGCAAGTCCTTAAACGAGATCAAGGAAGTGCTGGCGCAGATGGGTCTGCACCTGGGCATGGAAATCACCAATTGGCCGCCAGAGAACATCGAAGACCTGGCCAAGAAGCTCGAAGAGCCGTTCTAACTTACTGAGGGTCATGTGACCCGACCTCTCGGTGCCTCCTCATCGTTCAAGAGGGCGGCCGAGGGACCCGCAATAGGTTTCGCCCAGCGAAGCCAGGATGATGAAGGGATAATGCCATGCGTCACGGTTATGCCGGTCGCCAGCTCAACCGCACCAAGAGCCACCGTCGTGCTCTGTTCGCGAACCTCGCGAACGCGCTTCTGAAGCACGAGCAGATCAAGACCACGGTCCCCAAGGCGAAGGACCTGCGTCCTTACGTCGAAAAGCTCATCACCCTGGGCAAGCGCGGCGATCTTCACGCCCGCCGTCAGGCCAACGCCAAGCTGCGCGACGACAAGGTCGTGGCAAAGCTGTTTGCCGTGATCGGTCCGCGTTACAAAGATCGTTCGGGTGGCTACACCCGCATCATCAAAGCCGGCTTCCGTTACGGCGATGCCGCTCCGATGGCTGTGATCGAATTGGTTGACCGCGACGTTGCTGCTAAGGGCTTGGACTCCGGTCCGGTCGAAGTGGCCGACGAAGTCGCCGCCGCCGAGTAGGCTTAGGCACAGACTATGAGATAAAGGGCAGCCACCTTAACCGGGGCTGCCCTTTGTGTTTCGGCCGTTTTTCAGCCACATCTTAGTATCATGCTGTACGCGAAGATTGATTCTTACGCCGTTGATTATTAGGTATTTTCTGACAAGCTCGGGACTCAAATGACAGCGATGACGACCCGCTTCCTCAACTACGCTTTAAGCACCGCGCTCGGCCTGGGTTTGACCTCGGCAGCAGTGGTCGCTCAGCAAGTTGTCCCGGCCTCACGCCAGCAGGTCACGCTGACCTTCGCCCCGGTCGTCAAGAAGGCAGCACCGGCGGTCGTAAACATCTATGCGCGCAAGGTCGTGCAGACCCAGCGCCCGGCCATGTTCAACGATCCCTTCTTCCGCCAGTTCTTTGGCGACATGGGCATGCCCCGCGACCAGGTGCAGAACTCGCTCGGCTCCGGGGTCATCGTCCGGGGAACCGGCGTGGTCATCACCAACAGCCACGTCGCCGGCGACGCCGACGAAATCCGCGTGGTCTTGAGCGACCGGCGCGAGTTTCCGGCCAAACTGGTCGGCAAGGATGAGCGCTCGGACCTAGCCGTGCTGCAGCTGCTAGGCGTGAACGAGACTCTGCCGGCTCTGGAGCTGTCGGAGTCCGACACCCTGGAAGTGGGCGACCTGGTGCTGGCCATCGGTAATCCGTTCGGGGTAGGGCAGACCGTCACCTCGGGCATCGTTTCGGCGCTGGCGCGCACCACCGTGGGCGTGACCGATTTCCGCTCGTTCATTCAGACCGACGCCGCCATCAACCCCGGAAATTCCGGCGGTGCGCTGATCACGTCCGACGGTCGGTTGGTCGGCATCAACACCGCAATTTACTCCGGCAACGGCGGCAGCATCGGAATCGGATTTGCGATTCCTGCCAACATGGTAAGCAGCGTTCTTTCCAGCATACTTAAAGAAGGCCGCGCGGTGCGCGCCTGGCTTGGCGCTTCTGGAAAAAGCATCACGGCCGACCTCGCCAAGAGTCTTTCCCTACCGCGTCCCAGCGGCGTGGTGGTCGACCGCGTGATCGCCGGCAGTCCTGCGAGCAAAGCCGGTCTGGCCGTGGGCGACATCGTGCGCACGGTCAACGGCCACGAGATCAACGACGTCGAGGAGCTGCGCTACCTGTTTGCCACCATGACCGTGGGCGGCAAGGCCCAGGTCGAGACCTCGCGTAACGGCATGATCCGGAACGTGTCGGTATCCCTCGAGGCGCCGCCGGATACTCCCGCCCGCAACGTCACTCCGCTTTCGGGCCGCCAACCCTTCAGCGGCACCCAGGTCGCCAACTTCAATCCGGCCTTGGCCGAGGAGCTGGGCCTGGAGTTCGTTGAGCCTGGGGTCATCGTCCTCAGCGTGGCGCAGAACACCCCGGCGGCCAGCATCGGCATCCGGATTGGCGACCGCGTTCTCGCCATCAACGACACGCCGGTGAAAACCGTGGCGGATCTGGCCCGTGTCACGGCCTCGCCGCAGCAAGCCTGGACCGTTTCACTGGTCCGCGACGGCCAGGCCTATCAGTTCCGAGTAGGCGGGTGAGCGACCTTTTCGAAAGCGCCGAACCTGAACAACCCGGATCGAAAGCCGGTCAGCCGCTGGCAGACCGCCTGCGCCCGGCCGATCTGGCTGAGGTCGTAGGGCAGGAAAACCTTTTAGGTGCCGATGGCCCACTCGGCCGGATGCTGGCCGCCAAACGCCTCAGTTCCATGATTCTCTGGGGGCCGCCCGGCTGCGGCAAAACCACCATCGCGCGGCTGCTCGCCAAAGGCACCGATCTCTTCTTCCAACCACTCTCGGCGGTGTTCTCGGGCGTCGCGGACCTTCGCAAGATCTTCGATGCCGCCGTGAAGCGCCGCCGGACCGGGCAGGGCACCTTGCTGTTCGTCGACGAAATCCACCGCTTCAACCGTGCCCAGCAGGATGGCTTCCTGCCGTACGTCGAGGACGGCACGGTCGTCCTGGTCGGTGCGACCACCGAGAACCCGTCTTTCGAACTGAACGCCGCGCTCCTGTCCCGCTGCCAGGTCATGGTCTTGCGCCGCCTGGACGACGCGGCCCTCGATAAGCTGCTGTCGCGGGCTGAAAGCGATGCCGGCCGACCACTGCCTTTGAAGCCCGACGCAAGGGATGCTTTACGCGCCATGGCCGACGGGGATGGGCGCTATATGCTGGCACTTGCCGATGATATCTTCGCTCTCAATAAAGATTCGCAAGTGCTTGATACGGCAGGATTAGCAAAGGCCATCCAGCGCCGTGCGCCGGTCTACGACAAGGACCGCGAAGGTCACTACAATCTCATCAGCGCCGTGCATAAATCCTTGCGCGGATCGGATCCGGACGCGGCTCTTTATTGGGTCACGCGTATGATTGATGCCGGCGAGGACATGGCCTTCCTGCTCCGCCGCCTGACGGTCTTCGCCGCCGAGGATATCGGCATGGCCGATCCCCAGGCGTTGCAAATGGCCATCACGGTCTGGGAGGCTTTTGACCGCATAGGTCCGCCCGAGGCCAATATTCCGCTGGCGGAATTGGTGATCTACCTCGCCACGGCGCCCAAATCAAATGCTGGCTATGTAGCTTTGGGCGAAGCGATGTCTGCGGCCCGGAAAACCGGCTCGCTCATGCCGCCCGCCCATATCCTGAATGCGCCCACCAAGATGATGAAAGAGCTGGGGTACGGCAAAGGTTACGCCTACGACCACGACGATCCGGACGCCTTCTCGGGCAAGAACTACTTCCCAGACGATATGCCGCGCACCCAGTTTTACCGTCCCAATGAACGCGGCTTCGAACGCGAGATCAATAAACGGCTGGCCTATTGGCAGAGGCTGCGCGAGAAGAAGGCCGGAAATACAGACGAAGACCCCAAGGACGAACAATGAGCGGCGTACAGCAAATCACCGTCGAGCCGCAGGAGAGCGAAACCCGCCTTGACCGCTGGTTCAAACGCCGCTTTCCGGAAGTGAATCATAGCCGGCTGGAAAAGCTCCTCCGCACGGGCCAGATCCGCGTCGATGGGGGCCGGGCCAAAGCAAACATGCGTCTGGTCACCGGCCAGATTATTCGCGTTCCGCCGCTCGGGACGACTGACGGAACGCCGTCCAAGAAGCGCGCCTTGCCGATCCTGACGGAAAAGGACTTCGCCGACGTCCAGCGCATGGTCCTTTACAAGGACGACGACCTGATCGCCCTCAACAAGCCGCCCGGCCTCGCCGTTCAGGGCGGCACCGGCACCTTCAAACACCTCGACGGCATGCTGGATGGCCTGCGTTTTGACTCCGACGAGCGTCCGCGCCTGGTGCACCGCCTCGACCGTGACACCTCTGGTGTCATGATCGTCGCGCGCACGGCCAAGTCCGCGGCCGTCCTGGCCAAAGCCTTCCAAAAGCGCGACATGCAGAAGGTCTATTGGGCCCTGGTCATGGGCTATCCAGAGCATCCCGCCGGCACGATTTCCGCGGCTTTGGCCAAGTCCGGCATTTCCGGCAAAGAGCGCATGGAGTGGGACGATGAAGACGGCAAGTCCGCCGTGACTGATTACCGCGTGGTGGATACCGCCGCCCGCAAGATCAGCTGGCTGGAATTGATGCCCCGCACGGGCCGCACCCACCAGCTGCGCGCCCACTGCACCCTCATCGGCACGCCCATCGTCGGTGATGCCAAGTACGCCATCAAGCAAGTCCACGTCGACCAGCGCATGGACCTGAGCGAAGGGCTGTTGTCCGAGATCGCCGACCGCATGTGCCTGCACGCCCGCTCGCTGGTGATTGAGCGCCCGGGCAAGAAGGCCCTGACCGTGACGGCGCCGCTGCCCAAGCACATGAAGGACGCTTTCAAGGACTTAGGCTTTGAGGAAAGCGAGGCGGGGACTTGAGCGCCAAGACTCTAAGTTCCAAGCCCTTACGGCTGGCAGTGTTCGACCTGGACGGCACGATCGTCGACAGTAAGCACAACATCGTCCGGGCCGTGAACGAGGTGGCCCAGAGCCTGGGTCTGCCAGCCCCGCATCCAGAGGCGGTGCCCAAGGTTATCGGCCTTAGCCTGTTCGACGCTCTGGCAGCGCTTTTCCCCGAACTGGACGCTACCGCCCATACGGATCTCGACCGCCGTTACCGGGAGATCTTCGTCCGCATGCGTACGGAGCCGGACTACAGCGAGCCGTTATTCGACGGAACGTTGGAGGTTCTGGACCAGCTTGAGAACGCCGGATTTCTGCTCGGCGTGGCCACCGGCAAGGCCACCCGCGGGGTCACTTACGTTCTTAATCGGCACGGTTTGACCAAGCGCTTCGTGACCGTATCGACCCCGGATAACTCACCAGGCAAACCACATCCCGGCATGGTCTTACGGGCGATGGCTGAGACGGGAGTTGAAGCGAGAAACACAGTGGTTATCGGTGATACGACCTTCGATATTCAAATGGCCCTGGGTGCTGGCGCCCATGCGGTCGGCGTATCCTGGGGCAACCATCCGGTCGCCGATTTAAAGGCCGCCGGAGCGCACCGTTTGATTGATCGTTTGGACGACTTGCTGCACGCTGCCGAAGACCTCACTCATAAGGGGGCCCCATGAAGGTTCTTAAAATCGCCGCCGGCGTTGTCGCGGTTCTGATCCTCGGCTTGATCGTCGTGCTGATGACCGTGGACGTCAGCCAGTACAAAGGCGTCATACAGGACCAGGCCAAGGCGGCGACGGGCCGGGACGTCACCATCGGGGATATCAAGCTATCCATATCCCTAACTCCGTCCCTTGTGGTCAGTGACGTACAGGTTGCCAACGCACCCTGGGGCAGTCGGCCCCAAATGCTGACCCTGAAAAGCCTCGAGGCTCGCACCCAGCTTATTCCGCTTCTGTTCGGCACCGTAAATATCAGCGGCCTCAAGCTGGTGGAGCCTGATGTGGTTCTGGAAACCAATGCGCAGGGCAAGGGCAATTGGGAGTTTGAAACCCCGGCGGCGTCTTCCGGTGCCGGCGGCGATGCGGCCCTCCCGATCAACGTCAGCGACGTCGCGATTGAAGGCCTGAAGCTGGCCTTTCGCGACGGCAAGACCAAGGCTGCGGTTATGGTCGCCGCCAAAACAGCTGAAGCAGAAATCGACGGCGCGCTAGCCGATCTCAAGATTCCCTCAATCTCAGCGACCGACCTGACGGGCTCGTTTGCGCAAGGCGCCATGGCCGGGCAGGGATCAGCCGCCGACCTTGCGCTCACTGCCGTTGGCCCCCTGATGGACTTCAACGTCACCAAGCTCACGGCCAAGGATGTGAAGGGCGCGTTCCAGAATGGGCCGGCGTCTTACGAGGGTACCGTCGGCAATCTCGCCCTGACAGGCGCGGCCCGGGCAATCTCGGGCAACGAAGCAACTTTGAACATGGCAGCCGCTCTCAAGGCCGTTAACGTCACCGCCCTGGTGCTGGAAAATGCCACGGCGGCGCTGAAGGATGCCAACACCGCGACGACCGCCGTCCTCGGCAAGGTCGCCATCGCCGCCAAGGGCCGCATCGGCGACCTGGGCATCACCAATCTCGCAGTCACCGACAGCAAGCTTTCCCGCAAGGGCGAGGGTGCGCCGTTGGATGCCGAAGTAACCGCTTTCAGCATCAACGACGCCGGTGCGCTTGCGCTGACGGCCAAAGTCGGCGGCCAGGATGTAAAGGCCAGCGGCACGCTGGCCCCCGTCGCGACCCTCGCGCGTATGGACAAGGGCTTCCCGGCCAAGCTGACGTTTGAGGGCATGGGCCTGAAGGGCAGCACGGACCTGACCGTCAATGTCGCGCAGAAACGTCCGTCGGCGCGTGGCGCGATCAATATTCCCGAGCTCGATCTTTCGGCCTTCATGAAAGCGCCCAGCGGCGGCGCAGTAGGGGCCCCTGGCAATCAGCGCCTGTTCTCGTCTGATCCCTTGCCCTGGGACAGCCTGACTGGCGGCGATGGCAACGTGAAGATTTCCATCGGCAAGCTGACCTTGCCCAGTGGTCTGGTGTTGAACAACGTCGTGCTGCCGGTCGAACTTGCCGACGGAAAAATGCAGGTCACGAATGCGTCGTTCGGTGTCGCGGGCGGCACCGTTACGTCGGACGTGACCTTGAACGCCAATGACAAATCGGTCGCCCTTAAAGCCGAAGCTCAAGGCCTGACAGCAGAAACCATCGCACGCGAAATGAAGAAGGGCGATTTGATCCAGCAAGGTCCTGTCGATCTGAACCTCAATGTGCGCGGTGCGGGCAACAGCCTGCAGGCGATTGCCGCGAGCATGAATGGCTCTGTCATCGCCGGCATGGGTGAAAGCCGCATCAAAAGCGGCGCGCTCAACATTATCGGCGCGGACGTCATCATGCAGGTGCTGGGTATGCTCAATCCGGTCGGCAACAAAGATCCTTACACCGTGGCGCGTTGTGGCGTGGTGAACTTGCAGATCGCCGACGGCGTGGCGCGCACCACCAACGGTATTGCGCTGGTCACCGACAAGATGCAGCTGACCTCGAGCGGCACGATCAATCTCGGCACCGAGCGCGTCGATCTCAGTGTTCGGCCCAAAGCTACCGGCGGTGTCGGCATTGGTCTGGGGGCGTTGGCGCAGTCGATTAAAGTGTCTGGCCCCTTAGCATCGCCCGGTATCGGTATCGATAAATCCGGGGCGATGAAGACACTCGGCAGTCTCGGTGCGGCCTTTGCCAGCGGCGGTTTAAGCGCCGTGGTGCAGGGCGCGAAAGGCCGTGCGACGGCCGCCGGCGATCCCTGCCAAGACGCGCACGTACCTGGCACCTGAAGAAATAGCGTGGCCACTGATCCCAACGTTCTGGCCCGCGGCGGCGCGCCCCGGCCCAAAGTTAAGCGCGTCTATAAGTCCGTCGGCGTCGATGAGAAAGATGGCACGTTCCGCGTTCTTCTGGATGGTAAGCCGGTGATGACGCCTTTACGCGTCGCGCTTAGCACGCGCCAGCGCGCTTTGGCTGACGCGGTCGCTGCCGAATGGGATGCGCAAGTCCCGGATATCGACCCCGAGACCATGCCGCTCACACGCTTGGTTTCAACGGCGCTCGACAAAGTTACGCCACAGCGAGACATGCTGATCGGCGAACTGATGAAATATGCCGACGCTGATCTGTTGTGTTATCTCGCCGGCCATCCGGCGGACCTGAAAGCCCGGCAGGGGGCGATCTGGCAACCGGTGCTGGACTGGATGGATGCGACCCACGGCGTCAAGCTGAGCACCATCACCGGCATCATGCCTCATGGCCAAACGCCGGAAACCCATGCAGCCTTGCGGCGCGCGATTGCGGCTTTGGATGACGAGCGTTTGACGGCTTTTCAGGCTGCGGCCGCCGTCACCAACTCGCTCGCGCTATCACTTGCCTTCACGCAAGACTGGATCACAAGCGAAGAAACCTTTGCGGCGGCTTCGCTTGATGAAACTTACCAGATGGAGCAGTGGGGCGAGGACGACCTGGCTCTTGGCCGTCGCCGCCATATTAAAGCGGACCTGCTCGCCATCGGCGAATATCTCAGATTATTGAAGCTCGCTTAGCGAGCCGTCTTATCGTGCTCTGGCGAAGCTACCCATGGTGCGGATGACGCGCGCTGTCGGGCGGGCGGCTTGCGGAGCGGGTTTGATTTTTTTGGTTGCTGCGCCGGCTTTGAGGGCGAGCGATTTGACGGTGCTTTTAGCTTTGCGGACGGTCATGAGGATACCCCAACTGTTACTGTCGTACCGGTCCTCCGCTTCCCGGTCCGGATATTACACACTCAAACCTGGTTGCTGTCCACATCGGTTTTGTCATCACCTTCTGAGGAATCTGCTGGGATCGTGTAGCGCATAATTACCGGGAAAAGCGCCATGCTGAACAACAGGGTCATAGGCATAACGCCGAAAACTTTAAAGCTGACCCAGGTGTCGGTCGGGAAGTTCCGCCAAACCACTTCATTCAAGACGGCCAGGAACAAAAAGAAGACGATCCAGGCGCGCGTGAGCAAAATCCAGCCACGCTCAACCAGTTGGAATGCGCCCTCAAAAATTAATTTGATGAACAGGCGCCCGGTCACAAGGCCAATAAACAGAATGCTCGCGAACATCAGGTTAACGATGGTCGGCTTCAGCTTGATGAAAGTATCGTCTTCCAGATAGAGCGTGAGGCCGCCGAAGACGATCACGAACACCGCCGTCACCAGCGGCATAATCGGGATTGAGCGGGTGAGGGCGTAGGATGCGCCGAGCGCGATGACGGTCGCCACCATGAAGGCGGCCGTGCCGGGATAGATGCCGAATTTCGCATTCACCCCGAAAAAAATCACCAGCGGTCCCATCTCCAGAACAAGCTTGAGCAACGGATTTGTCTTGGTGGATTTAGCCATGGGTAAGCGGTCCTCGACGGGTGGGCAGGGGTTATAGCTGGAGGACAGCGGACCGCCAAGGCATAGTGCCGTCATGACGGTAACAGTTCGCCTCAAGATCAAAGGCCGTGTGCAGGGCGTGGGCTACCGCGCCTGGTGTATGCACGCTGCGCGCGGATTTGGCCTTTCGGGCTGGGTGCGCAACCTCACCGACGGTTCAGTAGAGGCCATGGCGCGCGGGCCCCAAGCGGCGGTCGATGCACTCGTGATGGCGTGTGAAAGTGGGCCTGTGTCAGCCCGCGTCACGTCGGTCGAAACGATGGAATTGGAATACGCCGAAATGTCTCCCGACAGTTTTCAGCAATACCCGACCGCTCAAGCCGACGACTGAAGATCGTTAGAACGTTCCGCGCAGGCTGACCAGGAACAGGCGGTCCATGCGGTCGACGTAAGTTTCACGGCGTTGCACGGTGCCTTGGATAACGTCGTCGGCATAGACCACACGGTCGCGGTAATCGCGCGAGCGGTTCGGCATCAAGCCGTAGCCTTCAACGCGCAAAGTCAGTCCGCCGGTCAGTTTCTTTTCGGCGAAGGCCTGAATGCGTTGGCTTTGCCCTTCAAACTGCTGCACGCGGATGTCACTTCCACGCCGCACGCCGTTGCGGTTGTCGTAGGTCATGCCATAGGAAAAACCCCAGGCGGTGATGTCGTGACGGAAACCGATGTCGGTGGTCCACGTCCAATGCTCGCCGCCGGCTTGGCTGACGTTGATGCGGCGGGGCAAGCCGGTGAAGGGATCGGTGGTGTTGGAAAATTGACGCAAATAGCGTGCGTCGATGACAAAGTCGGGCAACCCTAAAAACGTCAGGCGGATGCTGGAGATGACTTCGAACCCGTAGTGCCGGCCGCCCCCGATGTTGCCTTCGGCCGACACACGCGTGCCGTCCGGCTCGGTGCGCAGGATGAATTTGTCGATGTGATCCTGGATGTCTTTGTAGAAAACGCGTCCTTCGAGAAGGCCTTGGTTGTTGGGCAACTGCCGCTGATAGCCGACTTCAAATTCCCATTCGCGCTCGGGTTTTATGTCCGGATTGCCGGCGTCAATTTCGTTGTCTTGGATATCAAATTGAGGAACGAAGTTGCCGAAGTTGAGTTGGCTGACGAGACGCTCGACTTTGAAACGCACTTGGTCGCTCGAAGTGAAGTCATAGCGCAGGTCGGCGCGCGGTTTCGGATAGATGTAGGTGTGGCTCGGGCTTCCCGGAAAATTGTTGGAGATGCGCGACATCTCGACAACGAGGGAGCTGTTCAAGGAAAGATCGCTCGTGATCTGCCAATTGTGATTAGCGAAGCTTTCGCCGCGCAGTTCTTTCACCTTGGCATGAGCGGTCGGAATGGCCACTTCCTCAAGTACGCCGTCGCCGTTGAGGTCGAAGAACGGTCGCAAGTTTTGATCGAGCCCGTTGCGCGCTGCTTCGGCGCCGATCTCTAAGGTCTGCCCGGTGAAGATCGGCCAAGTCACAGACCCGCGCACAATCGATTCCGTCTCCGTCTCGACAATGATATTGCGGCTGCGCTCGACAATGCTTGATCCGAGATCTAGAAAGCGGAACTCCGTGCTCGGATCGTGTTCGTTGCGGTTGATGAACAGGACGGTCAAATTGCCGCCGAGAAGCCGGCCTTCGTAGTCGCCGCCGATTTCCCAGGTGCGTTCCCAACCGCTATGCCGGCGGCGGCTGTCGATGGCCGAAAGCGTCGGTGCGCCGGCCGTATTAAACCGCGTGAACACCGCATCGTCGTTTTCCTGAACGTCGCGGAATTCTAGAAGACCATTGAGGCGAAAGCGCGCGCCGCTTTCAAAGTTATAGGTGAGGTTGGTGGTGCCGGCGTATTTCTGCTGGTCGCTGTTGTCGAACTTTTGAATGCGCGCTTCCTGCACCGCGCCGTTGGGATAAAAATAAGTTTCCGTGCGCGTGTGGTTGATCGGGTCCTGACGGGTGGCGGGCTCTGTTCCCACGCTGCGCTCAAAACCGATGATGTAATCGAGCGAACGCCAGCTATCGCTGTACGACACGAGGCCGTCAGCGTTGACATAGCCTTGGTCATTGAAGCGGGCGTTGGCCTGCCATGTGCCTGCGCCGGTGCTCGCACCTTCGACCAACACGACGTTGATAATCAGGCCTTCGCTCTGCACGTTGGTGTCGACGGTGTTGCCGCGGATAAGTTCCACGCGCTCAACCTTGGAGCTTTGAATGCGGCGAAGTGCGGAGAGCACCTGACCCTTGCCAGCAAAGCGCTTGCCGTTCAGCAAAACCTGATCGCCGCCTGAGCCGAAACCACGGCCTTGTTGATCGCGCCCCAGATTATCGAGCACGGCCGAGGTGCCCGGCACGCGCCGCAGCATGTCTTCGGCCGTGACCGCGTCGTATTTTTCGAAGTAAGCGCGATCAAAGACCTGCGTGGACGCGGCCTCCATGGCGTGTGCTTCGCCAGCCATAAGCAGGGCAATCGCCAAACCCATCGCGGGGCGGGCAAAACCGCTCCTGCGAAATACCGAACCGGAAACCATCCGCTAAATCCCCCAAATGGCCGTAACGTGAAGGCCGCATGACGCCGACCTTACTGCTACGTTCCGTAACAGACGCCTAAGTTATCTGTAACACGATGCCGAATATCTCGGCAAAGGCGGCTTTCAAGGCGGTATCCAGCTCGGTCAGGCCCGCCTTAACCCCCAGATCGCGTAGGGACGTCACGCCGTGCGTGGTCACACCGCAAGGGACGATGCCGGTGAAATGCTCCAGGTCGGGTGACACGTTGATGGCGAGGCCGTGATAGGTGACCCAGTGACGCACCCGTACGCCGATGGCGCCGATCTTGTCCTCGCGCTGCAGGCCGTTCAGATCGCGGGCCACCCAAATGCCGATGCGCCCGTCGCGGCGCTCGCCGGTAACACCCAAAGTTGCTAGTGCGCCGATGATGCAGTCCTCAAGATCGCGCACAAAGCAGCGCACATCCTCGCCGTGCTTTTTAAGGTCGAGCATGACGTAAACCACGCGCTGCCCGGGACCGTGATAGGTGTACTGGCCGCCGCGCCCGGTCTTGAAGACCGGGAACTTGTCAGGGCGCAGCAGATCGCCTTCCTGGGCGCTGGTGCCCGCGGTGTAAAGCGGCGGGTGCTCCAGGAACCATATGAGTTCTGGCGCCGTCCCGGCGTGGATGGCCGCGACCCGAGCCTCCATAGCCTCCACCGCCTCGGGATATGCAACGAGGCCGGGAGAAACTTTCAGTTCGACAGGCACTTGGCTCATATCCGGGCTTAAATGGGGATGGGGTGTTTCCTTGCCAACCCATACCCGATTTGCTATTGGACCGCACGCCCGACGACCTCTGAAAAGGGGACAGCCGGGATTTCTACCTAAGTACCGTGCGGTCATGGCGGAATTGGTAGACGCGCAGCGTTGAGGTCGCTGTGGGGCAACCCGTGGAAGTTCGAGTCTTCTTGACCGCACCACTCTTCTAAAAGGCGCTCCCTTCGGGGTGCGCCTTTTTGCTTGGGGGTATGGCGGCAGCTCTAGGCGCGGTTGTTTCCCTTGATCTCCCAAAACCCCTCAGGCACAAGGAACGGAGCGGTTTCACAATGCCCCTTTGGCTGGGTGAGGACGCTCCTCAAACACAGTCCTAATCTCGCTTTTTCATCAACCCGCGCCGCAACGGGTCCGCCATGACCAGCGTCGAAGCTCCTCCAGCGCCGCCTGCGCCGCCAAGCCAGGACCCTGTCTCTGCGCAGCCGCGCAGCACGCGGCGCGCTGTGGCGGGGGCTTTGGACGAGCATTTCGAACTCGACCCGGGATTCATCTATCGCGCGACCGCGTTGATACGCGCCGGCCAGACCGACCAGGTCCGGACCATGGTTGGCGATCTGCACTATGCCGATATGGCCAATTTGCTTGAACGTTTGAACGTCGCCGACCGCCGGGCGGTGGTGGACGTCATGCGCGACGGGTTCAACCCCGATGTCTTGCCGGAACTCACGGCGGAAGTGCGCGACGAAGTCATCGATGTTCTAGGCTTTGAAGACATCGCCCTGGCCTTGCGCGAACTGGACTCCGATGATGCGGTTTATCTCGCCGGGAAATTGGATCCGGAAGAGCGCACCAAGGTGCTCGCGCGTCTGCCGGCGGACAACCGCGTTCTGATCGAGCAGGGCCTGGCTTACGGCGAACACACCGCCGGCCGTATTATGCAGCGTGAGCTGGTGGCCGTGCCCAACTACTGGACGGTTGGCGAAACCATCGACTATTTGCGCTCTGGCCGCCGCACGCCGGAAAAATTCTATGTCGTCTTTGTGGTCGATCCTAAACATCGGCCCCAGGGCGTTGTGGAATTGCACCGCATTCTGAAGTCCAAGCGCATCGAACGCATCAGCGATCTGGCCGACCCCGAGATCGAAGTGATCGCGACCGACATGGACCGCGAAGAAGTAGCCTTCCTGTTCCGCCAGCGCAACTTGACCGCAGCACCAGTGGTGGACAAATCCGGCCGCCTTCTGGGCCAGATCACCATCGATGACGTGGTCGACGTCATCGACGAGGAAGCCAGCGAAGACATTCTGAAAATGGCCGGTGTGCGCTCGACGGAAGACTCCAGTCTTTACCGCTCGATCATGACCACGGCGCATTCGCGCTTTATCTGGCTGGTGATCAATCTCTTCACTGCCTTTTTGGCGTCTTCGGTGATTGGCCTGTTCGAGGCTTCGATTGCCAAGCTTTCAGCGTTGGCGGTTCTGATGCCGATTTGCGCGTCCATGGGCGGCAACGCCGGCACGCAAACCCTTGCGACGGTTATTCGCTCGCTCGCGACACGCGAACTCAACGCCAGCAATATTTTCCGCGTGATGTGGAAAGAGACATTCATCGGCTCCATCAACGGTATTTTGTTCGCGGCGATTACCGGCGTGTTTGCCTATTTTTGGTTCGACGACATGCTGCTCGGGGTGGTGATCGGATTGGCGATGGTCACGAATATGGTCGCCGCCGGTATTGCCGGAATGACCATTCCCCTGGTGCTGGATAAGTTCGGGGCCGATCCGGCGGATTCGGCGGTGGTATTCCTGACGACCGTCACGGATTGCGTGGGTTTCTTTACCTTCCTGGGGCTCGCAACCTGGATTCTTCTTTAGCGTTATAACCTTGGCAGGGCGTATCAGCGCTGTAGTCAACACGCCAGGGTCCGGCTACACTCAGCGGCAGAGGCATCCAAGGTAGAACGATGGCCGAAAAAGACGTTGTTTACATTACCCCGCCGAACAATCTTCGGCAAAAGCAGAAGTTAGCTGGGGTTTCCGGAACCATCGATCCGGTCTGGATGGAAGCTGCCGAACGCTCGATCCTCACAGCCAAATTCGACTATCTCGAAGCTGCACAAGAAGACATGGCGCGTCTGGCAGCGGCCTATGACAAGGCCATCAAAGATCCGGCCAACCGGGTCCAGCACATGGAAGAATTATATGGCGTCGTGCAGTCCATCAAAGGGCAGGGCACGAGCTTCGGATATCCGCTGATGACGGCCGTCGGCAGCCAGCTGGCCCGCTTCATCGAAGACTGCGGCGAGAACCTGAGCGATGCCCAGATGGACGCCGTGAAGGTCCATCAGGAAGCCTTGCGTCTGGTGATGCAGCAAAAGATGGAAGGCGACGGCGGACCCATCGGCCAAAAACTCGTGGCCGGCCTCGGTCTCGTGATCAAAAAAATTAAGGGCGAGTAGTAGGCGCGGGCGCAGCGGTCGCGCCCGGCTGCGGCTTCGCCGCTGCAGCTGCAGGCGCATTTGCAGCCGGCAGTTTTGATGCGGCGGTTTGAGTCGGATCAATCGGCGTTCTGAATTCCCAGCGGCGATAAGCTTCCACGCCGTCCAGCACCACGCCGTCGAAACCTAAGTCCATGATGCCGGCAAAATACTTGCCGATGATGGCCTTCCACGCCGGGTTCCAATATTCAATCGCGTACTGGCCGGCGCCTTCGGGGCCGTAAGCTTGAATCCAGCTGGGTTCACCGATGCGCCACTCGCGCTTCCAGTAGTAACGCTGATCCTCGGCATAACCGATGCTGACGCGCGCCAGCACCAAACGGCGGGCGCCCATTTCTTTGAACTTCAGGCTGTGAACCTCTTCTTTGGTGAGGTTCTGTTTGCCTTTGTAGAAAGCGTCTGTGACCAGCACGTCGTAGTTCGTGCCTTGCAAAGCTGCCAGCCATTTTTCGCGCGATGGATAACTTGCGTTATCCAGCATCACGAGCATGTTCTTGGCCCCGCCCAGAATCTCGACGTTGCCGGAATTTTCAGGTTGGGGACGGGCTTTCGGCACAGCAGAAAAGACATCGCTCTCATCAGCGTCGGTATGGGACACCACATTGGCGCGGATGGCCGTTTGCAATGCCGTCTGCGGCATGGCTGGCGTCTTGCAATGCTCGATGGACAGCACCTTCAAGCCAAGCTTGACCATGCTTTGCAAATCGTCGCGCGGCACACGCAAGGGCGCGCAGAACTGACCATTGAGGATCAGACCATTCAGCTGCTGGATATAAAGGCGTAAAGGCATGCCCACCGGCATGATGGAATCCGCCGGCACGCGCATCAAAGGATCGCGCTTGATTTCGGCCAGATCGAATTCGCGCCGGCTCCACGCCAAAAGGTCAAACCCGCCGCGCGTGGTGACGATGAATTTGGGATTGCGCGCTTGGGCGTACACCGACAGCTCGCCGATGATGTCGCGCATGCTGTCGCGGTAGTTCGGAATTTCATTCAGTGGAATATCGAGGATGTCGACTTCACCCAAAAGAATGTTCGTGCGATCGGGCAGGGCTGCGCCACCGGTGGCGGGTTTGGCTTGCGGCGGGGCGACGGGGATCGGCGGTGCTTCGGGTAGCGGCGGGGGCGGCTCTTCCGGGCCGCTACCTTCCAAGCCAGCTCCAGCACCGGCGGGCGGGCCAAGCTGGCGTTGCGGAGCGGCCGGCGCAGCCGGAGCGCCAGGCTCTGCGGCATAGGCCGCGAGACCAACGGCCGCAAAGGCCGCCAAGAGAGACGCGCGCTTAAAGTATTTCAGCGAAGTGCTCACGACACCCGATCAGCGACATAGTCGGCAATGGCAATACTGGAGGTCAAACCGGGCGATTCTATGCCGTAAAGAGCAACGAAACCATTAACGCCCGTCTCCGCCGGGGATTGGATGATGAAATCCTGGGAGGATTCCCCAGGTCCCTGAATTTTGGGGCGAATTCCAGTGTAACCGGGGCGCAAAGCGCCGTCCGGGAGCCCCGGCCAATATTTACGAATGGCCTCATAGAACGACGCCTCGCGGCTCTCGTTCACGCGGTAGTCGATCGTGTCGACCCATTCCAAATCGGGACCGAAGCGCCCCTGACCGGCGAGGTCGAGGGTGTAGTGCAAACCGAGGCTGGCGTGGCCGGGCAGGGGATAGATCAGGCGCGTAAAGGGCGGCTTGCCCGAGAGGTAGAAGTAATTGCCCTTGGCAAAGTGCTGCGGCGGGATCGTGCCCGGTTTCACGCCTGTGATGCCCCGGCTGACACCTTGCGCGCCCAAGCCGGCGCAATTGACCACCGTGCGAGCCTTGAGACTCATTTTGGCGTCGCCGCCAACGTCCAACACCACGCCGTCGTCTTCACCGCGGCCGCTCACGATGGGGCTGTTGTAGGCAATGGCTGCGCCGTGGGCTTCGGCATCGCCCAACAAGGCCAACATGTAAGCGTGACTATCGATAATGCCCGTCAGCGGCGAGTGCAGCGCCGCCACACAATGCAGGTTGGGTTCGATGCGCTTGATATCTTCCTGGGTCATCCAAACCATGTGCACGCCGCTGTTGGCGGCGTGGGTTTGAAGTTTTTTGAGGGCAGGCAATTCGGACTCGTCGGTGGCGTAGACCAACTTTGTCGTGCGCTTATAGGTAATGCCGTAGACGTCGCAGAAGGCATAGAGCTTGTCGCGGCCTTCAATGCAGAGGCGCTCTTTCAGGCTGCCGTGGGTGTAAAAGATCCCGGCATGAATGACTTCGCTGTTGCGCGAGCTGGTGGCGGTGCCGAAAGCATCTTCGGACTCTAAGATCAGCACTTCGCGGCCTTTGCGCGCCAACGCACGCGCCGTGGCAAGGCCCACGACGCCCGCGCCAATCACTACGCAATCTGCTGTTTCCATAGAGCGCCCCACTATCTAACGGTAAGTGTGAGGGCGGTTAGGCGATTGGTCAAGTTGCGCCAGACTCACAGCAGGGATAATGTCCGCCGCATGACGTCTCTCTCAACCTCTCCGCGTTCCACGCCCCGTGTCATTGTCTTCGGTAACGAAAAAGGCGGCACGGGCAAGTCCACCTTGGCCATGCACTTGGCCGTGGCTTTGCTCAATCGCGGGCTGAAAGTCGCGACCATCGATCTAGACGCCCGCCAGGGCACGATTTCGCGTTACGTCGCCAACCGCAGGCTGTTCGCCGAGCGCAGCGGCACGGCGGTGCCCATGCCCGAGCATCTCGCGCTCAATACGTCGCCCCATCAGATCATTGAAACGGATTTGGGCAACGCGCTCGACCATGTGGCGGCGTGCTCCGTGGTGATCATCGACACACCCGGCCACGACGGCGCGTTGTCGCAAGCCGGTCACACCTATGCCGACGTTCTCGTCACGCCGATCAATGACAGCCTCATCGACTTGGATGTGCTGGCTCACGTTGATCCGCACAAGCAAACCATTCACCGCCCCAGCCACTATGCCGAGCGCGTATGGAAAGCCAAACAGGCGCGGGCCAAACGCGACGGTGGTTCCATGGATTGGGTCGTCGTGCGCAATCGCTTGGGCCAATTGGAAGCGCGTAACAAAAAACTGATGGAACGTCTGGTCGCTGATCTCGCGAAACGCATCGGATTTCGCGTGGCCGACGGCATTCATGAGCGCGTGATCTACCGCGAACTTTTCCTCGACGGTTTGACGGCTGAAGATTTGGCGACCCTTGCGGATGCGCGCGAAGTCGCTATGTCACATGTGGCGGCCCGCCAAGAGATCCGCAATCTGATCAGCGTGTTAGGATTGAACCCGTGATAGCTCTGCTCCTTGGACTGCTGTTGCTTGTGATCGTAGTCCAAGTGTTGCGCTGGTTCGCCCACGCCGACGTTAAAGCCGCGCGCAAGGCGATCAACTGGGGCGGGCTTGGTTTTATTGCTCTGATTATTCTGGGCTTGGCCGTGACGGGACGCATGGGTGCGGCCCTGGCCGGCGTCGCGGCCTTGTTCGCCTGGGGCGGACGCATTTTGGGTCTCATGCATGCCGGTAAACGGTTCGCCGACATGTTCAGCTCGCGCGGTCAAAAAGAGCAGACTCAAAGCGGCGCGCGACCATCACCCAAGCAAGCCATGACCGCGGACGAAGCCTATCGCGTGCTCGGCCTCGCGCCGGGCGCCAGCGACGAGGACATCAAAGCCGCCTATCGCCGCCTCATGGGCCAAATGCACCCCGACCACGGCGGCAGCGACTATCTGGCGGCCCAGATCAACCAGGCCAAGGACGTCCTGCTGAAACGATCCAACTAAGTACGTCACGCAGGTTGCAAGCCCGCCCGGGGCGTGTCACAAATTTGTCCCGAGACCGCCTTAAAAGGCGGCTTTATTGTGTTGTTTCAATAGCTTTCCAGAGGTTCTCTATGGCTCAGCGCGTGCGCAAAGCGGTCTTACCTGTTGCCGGTCTGGGCACACGCTTTCTCCCCGCGACCAAGGTGATCCCGAAAGAGATGATCCCGATCATCGATAAGCCTGTGGTCCAGTACGCCATCGAAGAAGCGCGGGCGGCAGGGATTGAAGAATTCATCTTCGTCAGCGCCCCCGGCAAAGAATCCATTGCCCTGCATTTTTCGCCGCATGCGGGGCTGGAAGCCGCCCTGGAAGAAAAGGGCAAATTCGCCGAGTTGAAATTGGTGCGCGATGCTTCGCTGCCGGACGGCGCAATGCATACGGTGATTCAGCATAATCCATTAGGTCTTGGCCACGCTGTATGGTGCGCCTGGAAAGTCGTGGGCAATGAACCCTTCGCGGTCATGTTGCCCGATGACATGGTGCTGTCGCAGACGCCGTGCCTGAAACAGTTGATCGATGCGCACGCCAAAGTTGGCGGCCACGTGGTCGCGGTGGAAGATGTGCCGCGCGATCAGACCAACCGCTACGGCATCCTTGACGTGCTGACCGACGACGGCAAACTCGCCAAGGCGCGCGGCCTCGTCGAAAAGCCGCAGCCGGATAAAGCGCCGTCGACGCTAGCCATTATCGGACGCTACATCCTCGATCCTTCGGTGTTCACGGAACTTGATAAACACACCAAGGGTGCGGGCAACGAAATTCAGCTGACCGATGGCTTGAACAAGACTCTCGACAAAGTTCCGTTCCACGGTTTGCGTTTTGAAGGCCGCCGCTACGATTGCGGCACGCGCGTCGGCTTCGTTGAAGCCAATCTCGCGTTTGGTCTCGCGCATCCCGAGATGGCTGATCGTCTGCGCCCCTTGGTGCAGAAGCTGATGGATATGAAATAGACAAACGAGAGAACTGTCATGCGTATCGCGATGATTGGAACCGGCTACGTTGGCCTGGTCTCCGGCGCCTGCTTCTCTGAGTTCGGTATCGACGTGGTTTGCGTCGACCGTGACGAAAAGAAAATCGAGCGTTTAAAGCGCGGCGAAATTCCCATATTCGAGCCGGGCCTGGATGCGTTGGTGAAAACCAATGCTGACGCCGGACGGCTTACGTTCACCACTGACCTTAAGTCATCGATTGCCGGCGCGGATGCCGTGTTCATCGCAGTGGGCACGCCTAGCCGCCGTGGCGATGGTCATGCAGATTTGTCGTACGTCTATGGCGCGGCCATGGATATCGCCGGGCATCTCACCGGCTATGCAGTTGTGGTGACGAAGTCCACCGTGCCCGTGGGCACAGGCCGCCAGGTTGAACGCATCATTCGGGCGGCGCGCCCCGAATTGGAATTCGACGTAGCGTCGAACCCGGAATTCTTACGTGAAGGTTCGGCCATCAACGATTTCATGCGGCCCGACCGCGTGGTCATCGGCTGCGAAAGCGAACGCGCCCGCGAAGTCATGCGCCAGCTGTACCGCGCGCTGTTCCTGATCGAGACGCCGATCCTGTTCACCAAACTGGAAACGTCCGAGATCATCAAATACGCCGCCAATACATTCCTCGCGACCAAGATCACGTTCATCAACGAGATGGCGGACCTGTGCGAGAAGGTAGGCGCCGACGTGCATGATGTGGCGCGTGGCATCGGTCTCGATGGGCGCATTGGGAAGAAGTTCCTGCATCCAGGTCCCGGCTACGGCGGGTCGTGTTTCCCGAAGGATACGCTGGCGCTGGTCAAGACCGCGCAGGATTACGGCGCGCCCTTGCGCATCATTGAAACTGTCGTGGCCGTGAACGAGAAGCGCAAAGCCGCCATGGCCGAAAAGATCACGGCGGCCTGCGGCGGCGATGTGAAGGGCAAGACGATTGCGGTCTTGGGGCTGACCTTCAAACCCAACACCGACGACATGCGTGATTCTCCGAGCCTTGTGATCGTGCCGGCTTTACAGGCGGCGGGGGCCACTGTGCGGGCCTATGACCCTGAAGGCACGCATGAGGCCAAAAAGCTGTTGGCCGATGTCACTTATGCCACCGACGCTTACGATGCCATGAAGGGCGCGGATGCGGTGGTGATCCTGACCGAGTGGAACCAGTTCCGTAATTTGGACACAAAGCGGATGAAAACTCTGCTTAAGGTGCCGGTGATGGTGGACTTGCGGAACGTCTACTCGCCCGCCGATATGAAAGCCGCTGGATTTAGCTACACTTGCGTCGGCCGTCCCTCTCTCTAGTTCAGAATCCCACACATCATGACCTCACATAAATTCCACGCATCGGTTTTGCGCGAGTACGACATTCGCGGCATTGTCGATGAAACCCTTTCGACCAAGGACGCGCTGGCCATCGGCCGCATCTTCGGCACCATCGTGCGTCGGGGCGGCGGGAGCCGCGTATGTGTCGGGTATGACGGCCGCTTGAGTTCGCCAAGCATGGAAGCGGCACTCGTTGAAGGCCTTACGTCTGCGGGTGTGGATGTGGAACGCGTGGGCCGCGGTCCGACGCCGATGCTCTACTTTGCGACAATGGACAGCAAGGCCGACGGCGGCATCATGGTGACGGGTTCGCACAATCCGCCTAACCATAACGGCTTCAAGATGATGCTGGGCAAAAAGCCGTTCTTCGGCGCGGACATCAAGAACCTCGGCGAGATGGCGGCGAAAGCCGATGTTGAAACCGGCAAAGGCACGTCGAAAGACGTGCCGGCTTTCGATCGTTACCTTGACCGTTTAATGAAAGACTTCACCGGCAAGCGACCGATCACAGCCGTGTGGGACCCGGGCAACGGTGCTGGTGCAGAAGCCGTCACCGAACTCGTGAAGCGCTTACCGGGCAAGCACATCGTGCTCAACGGTACCATCGACGGCACGTTCCCCGCGCACCATCCCGATCCGACGGTGCCGGCAAATCTTGAACAGCTCATCACGGCCGTGAAAGCGGAGAAGGCCGAAGTCGGTTTTGCTTTCGACGGCGATGCGGACCGCATCGGTGTCGTGGACGGTAAGGGCCGTATCCTCTGGGGCGATCAGATCCTGCAGATCCTGGCCGAGGATGTACTGAAATCTCATCCCGGTGCGCCGATCATCGCCGATGTCAAAGCCAGCCAGGCGTTGTTCGATGAAGTCTCTCGCATGGGCGGCACACCGATCGTGTGGAAGACCGGTCACTCATTGATCAAAAACAAAATGGCTGAAACCAAATCGCCGCTGGCCGGCGAGATGAGCGGCCACATTTTCTTCGCCGATAAATATTACGGTTTCGACGATGCGGTTTACGCCGCCATTCGCTTCCTCGGCATCATGACGCAAGGTGAGGGCTACGACTTAACGGCGCGTTACGACCGCATGCCTGTGCTCATCAACACGCCTGAGTTGCGCTTCCCATGCGCCGACGAGCGCAAGTTTGCGGTGATCGATGAAGTGAAACTGCGCCTGTCAAAATCGGGCGCCAAAGTTTCGGATATCGATGGCGTGCGTGTGACGGGTAAGGGCGGCTGGTGGCTGCTGCGCGCCTCCAATACGCAGGCCGTTTTAGTGGCGCGTGCCGAGGCTGATACCGAGGCCAATCTCGAAGGCCTGAAAGCCGAATTGGCCGCGCAACTCCAGCAAAGCGGCCTGGAATTGCCCACAGAATCCGTCGGGCATTAAGGCCCCAGTTAAGGGTAAGTCTCACGTAATATTGTTAGCGCCGGGCTTGGGCGCGCATGTTATGTAGTGCCCCGACCGGCCTTCAGGGGGCCGTTAAGCGCTGGGGAATCACTTGAATACGAAACTGTTGCTTTGGGGCGGGCTCGCGGTTGCCGCGCCATTTGTGTTGGCAGACCAGGCCTATGCGCAGCGTGCTGGGGAGAACGTTATCGCGGCGGCAGAAGATGCCTTTGGCACGAAGGTCGGAAACGACAACGTTGGTCTTTATGATTCCCGAAACGCGCGCGGCTTTGATCCTCAGCTTACCGGCAACATGCGCATCGAAGGTTTGTACTTCGACCAGCAAGGCATGTTCGGCGCGCGTATCAGCAAAGCCCAGGTCATGCGCATCGGCTTGTCGGCGCAATCCTATCCATTCCCGGCGCCAAGCGGCATCACAGATATTATTCTGCTGACGCCGCTGCCGCAATTTAGCGCCACTGTCGCGACGCAGTATCAGACCATTGGTTCGCGCTCGATCTCGGTCGATGTGTCGACGCCAATCTTTGGCGAAAAGCTAGGCTTCGCCGGCGGCGTGAATGTGTTCAATCAAGCGAGCGAATGGAAAGGCAAGGGGTCGGTCGTCACCAAGGCCGGACTTCTCAATGCCAAGCCGACCGAAAACATAGAACTGATCCCGTTCTTCTTTCAGAACAAATTTTCCAGCTCAGAAGTACAGCCGCTGATCTTGCCGGGCGGCGCGTTTCTGCCACCGGAAGTTAATCGCAGCGTTTTCTACGGACAACGCTGGGCCGCGAGCAGGAACTCAAATCTCAACGCCGGGTTCATCGGCCGCGGAACTTTCGGCACGCACTGGCGGCTACAGACGGGCGTGTTTCGTTCGCTCCAAGATCGACCAGAGAACTACACGATCTTTTTCCGCAACACCCAAGCTAACGGCGCCGCGAGTCTCGACATCATCGGCTATCCCGCGCACAAGGCGACCTCGACATCTGGCGAGGTGCGCGCTTCCGGCATTTTCACGCAAGGCAGCTATCGCCACACCGTGCATCTGGCCGTGCGCGCGCGTGACACCGAACGCACCTTCGGCGGCGGACAGACGGTTAACTTCGGCACGCGATTCATCGGCGTCAATGATCCCGTGCCCGAGCCTACGTACACATTCGGCGTTCGTGACCGTGATAAAGTGCGCCAGGTTTCACCGGGCATCACTTACGTAGGACAATGGTCCAACGTTGGTGAGTTCAGTGTTGGTGTGCAGAAGGCCTATTATCGCCGCAACTTCGGCAAAATCGGTGCAGTGCCGACGACGACGCGCGCAGCGCCGCTGCTGTTTAACGGCACGGTCTCGGCGATCGTGTCGCCAAGTCTCACGGTCTACGCCGGATATACGCGCGGGCTGGAAGAATTCGGCACCGCGCCTGATAACGCCGCCAACGCAGGCGAACCGTTGCCTGCTAAAGAAACCAAACAGATCGACGGCGGCCTGCGCTATCGCATTATGCCGGGCCTCAATCTGATGGCGGGTGTTTTTCAGGTTCAGAAGCCCTACTTCGACCGCAACACCGCCAACATCTACACCGATGTCGGCGCCTTGCGTCATCGCGGGATCGAAATGTCTTTGAGCGGCCAGCCCGTCAAAGGCCTTACGGTTGTCGCGGGACTCTTGTTGCTGGAAGCCAAAGCATCGGGCCTGCCGGTTACGTTGGGTTTGATCGGCGACACGTCGCCGGGCACACCGCCCGTAACCATTAAGTCAAACCTTCAATATGAACTGCCCTTCATGAAGGGCCTGTTGGTCGATACGCAGTTCGATATTCTGAAGGGCTATTACGCCAACCGCGCGAACACCTTCAAAACGCCTACACAGTCGGTGGTGTCCTTGGGCATGCGCTACAACTTCAAGCCCTTCGGCAAATCGTCATCGCTGCGCTTCCAGGTGCAGAACGTGTTTGATCAATATGCCTGGACAGCCGAAGGCGCATCGGGCCGCTTGGCCCCAATCCCGCCGCGGCGCTACACCGTGCGTCTGGCGACGGACTTCTAGGGCGCGCAAAAATCATCCTCACGTAATATTGTTCGCGCTGGGCGAGGGCGCACATGTTATGAATTCCACCGGCCGACTTTGAAAGGCCAGGGGGACGATGTGAACACTAAGTTATTGTTTTTAGGAACTTTTCCGGTAGCATTGTTGTTTGCCACGAGCAGCGCTTACGCCCAACGCGCGGCGGAGAATGCCGTTACTTCTGCTGAAGATGCTTTTGGCACCCGCGTCGGCATGGACAGCGTTGGCCTTTACGATGCGCGCAGTGCCCGCGGTTTCGATCCGCAGTTGGCCGGCAACATGCGCATGGAAGGGCTCTACTTTGACCAGCAGGGCATGTTTGGCCCGCGCCTCACCAAAGCGCAGACCATGCGTATTGGGTTATCGGCGCAGTCTTATCCTTTCCCAGCGCCCACCGGGATCGCCGACATCAGTCTGGTGATGCCGGCGCCGAAGACGGTCGTCAGCGTCTCGGCGCAATATCAGACGGTTGGTCCACGCGCGCTGTTTGCCGACATTTCCACGCCGATCTTCGGCGACAAGCTGGGCATGGCGGGCGGCGTGAACGTTTTCAGACAGGCCACCGAGTGGAACGGGCGCGGCACTGTAGTCACCGCTGCGACGCTGTTTCGCGCAAGACCCAACGACAATGTCGAACTGATCCCGTTCATTTATTGGAATAAGAATTTCAGCTCTGAAGTGCAGCCGCTGATTCTGCCGGGTGGTGCATTCCTGCCGCCGCGCATCGACCGCAGTGTGTTCTTCGGACAGTACTGGGCCTCAAACGAGAATAGCAATTTCAACAGCGGTTTGATCGCGCGCGTGACGCCATTTGCGAATTGGCGTTTACAAACAGGTATATTTCGTTCGGTGCAGGATCGTCCGCGCAACTTCACGATTTTTTATCGCAACACCCAGCTCGACGGCACCGGCAACCTCGACATCATCGGCTTCCCGGCCCACAAGTCGGCATCGTGGTCAGGCGAAATGCGTGCCTCGGGTGTGTTCACGCAAGGGTCTTATCGCCACACCGTGCACCTCGCGGTGCGCGGGCGCGACACCGACCGTCTATTCGGCGGCGGCAACACGGTCAATTTTGGCCCGGCGAAGATCGGCGTTTATCAGGAACAGATTGAGCCGACGTATACCTTCGGCATACGCGACAAAGACGCCGTGCGCCAAATCACGCCGGGCGTGAGCTATGTCGGCCAGTGGGCCAATGTCGGTGAATTCAGCGTCGGTTTGCAGAAAGCTTATTATCGCCGCAGCTTCGGCAAACTTGGGGCAGTGCCCGTAACGACACGCGCTGAGCCTTGGCTTTATAACGGCACCGTCGCTGTCACGGCGACGTCAAAGCTCTCGATTTATGGCGGCTATACGCGTGGACTGGAAGAATTCGGCACAGCGCCGGACAATGCTGCCAATGCCGGCGAGCCATTGCCCGCACGCGAGACTCAACAGATCGACGGCGGCGTGCGCTATCGCATTATGCCCGGCTTCAATCTGATGGCCGGTGTATTTCAGGTCGAGAAGCCATACTTCGATCGCAATACTGCCAACGTCTATACCGACGTGGGCAACCTGCGGCATCGCGGCATAGAAATGTCGCTGGCGGGCAAGCCTGTGAAGGGCGTGACGGTCGTGGCCGGTGCCTTGTTCCTGCAGGCGAAAGCGTCGGGTCTGCCCGTGACGTCGGGCCTGATCGGCGACCGCTCGCCGGGTACGCCGCCCATGACGATCAAAACCAATATCCAGTATGATATCGCGTCCGTGCCGGGCCTGTCGGTGGATATGAACCTCGAGGTGTTCAAGTCCTACTACGCCAACCGCGCCAATACGGTGAAGGTGCCGACCCAGACGCCGGTGGCGCTCGGCGCGCGATACGTTTTCAACGCCTTCGGCAATAGTTCTTCGCTGCGCTTCCAGGTCCAGAACATCACCGATGAATATGGCTGGACGGCGGAAGGCTCATCGGGACGCCTCGCGCCCATTCAGCCGCGCCGCTACACGGTGCGTCTGGCGACGGACTTTTGATGCGCCCTGCGATACACTAAGATCGCGCTGTTCTTAGTGGAATATTTTCGTGATTCGCAACACCAGCGACCTGAATGAGATTCTAAAAACGGGCGACGCCGAGTTGGTTTCGGCGCCGATCACCGACACGCTCGCAGTGTCGGCTGTGCTAGTAAAGCGCGGAACACTGGTAGTGAGGGAAGGCCAAGCTCTGCCGATCATCGGCGACCTAACGAGTACCTACGTCTTCGGCGATCACCACGCCAACAAATATCAAGAAACGCTCAATTCAACATTTCCCAAGGTGGGAGAGCTTTCCCACGCCCTGTATGTGTGCGGCAGCAAGGGCTACTACAATTTTCTGAGGTTCAATTTTCCCGCGCTGCATTTTTTAGGTTTGATGGACGGTGAGCCGCTGAGCTTCGCGGTGTCGGATGGCTTTCCAGCGACGTCTGCCGTGTTTATTCATCAGATGATGTCGGTGCTGTCGGGAGGTTGCGCGGTTAAGGTCATTCAGCTTGCGACCGGAAGCTACGATCTGACAAACGTCATCATCCCGCTGCGCGCTTCAACGGCTGTGGTCGCGCACATGAGCCGCGAGGTGATCTTGCCGTTCGCGCTCGCGCAATGGCGCGCAAAGAATCCTGATGCGCCGCCGCTCTGGCCCTTGAAGCTCTTTCTGCGGCGCGACGGCGTCACGACGGGCCGGCGTCTCGCCAATCAGCAAGACGTCGAGGCGCATTACGTGAGCCAAGGCTATGTCTCGGTCAATCCGGGGGCGTTCTCGATGAGTGAGCAAGTGGTGCTGTTTTCGCGGGCCACACATATCGTGGGCGTCGAAGGTGCGGCGATGGCCAACATTCTATTTGCGGTCAACGCCGTCGAGGTCGTGATGCTCGCGACACCCGCCATTGACGACGAGGACTTCATCCCGCAACTGGCGAAGAACTACCGCTACAGCTTCCGCACGATTTTCGGCGAGGTTGTTGAAGGCGGAACAGGCCGCAATGCAGACTATAGGATGCCGCTAGATAAGCTTTAGCGCCCGGGCTCTAACGTGAGGCGACGCGCTTGGCGTCCGGTGGCACAGCTTGGCAACCGCCGGATTTCACCTGGGCCGGGATCATGGCGCAGGCACGCATCAAATCTTGGTTCTGAAGGCCCATGATGCGGGCGCGATAGACCATCTTGCCGTTGGCTTTCACTGGAAGCACTTGCGCCGTGGCTTGCGCAAAGGTCGTCTTCAGCTGGCTGATTGCTGCCGCGACTTGGTCTTCGGCTTTAGCACGGGTCGAAAAGGCGCCGATCTGGACACCCCAGCTGCTGGACGCTGCCGGATTCACGACCGTGATCGAAGCCGCGGCGGCGGGGGACGATTGGGGCAGGGGCGGCAGAATGGTGGTTTCGATGGGCGAGCCGGTCTGGGTCACCGCCACGAAAGGTTCGTCGCGGTCGCCTTCTTCGGTCGTGGTTTCTTCTTCGATCTGCGCGATCTGGGTACCGATACGGTCGGAGCTGACCCGGTCAGTCGTGGGCAGGTTGTTGTTGCGGGCGATGGCCATATCAGACGGCGGGGTGCCGGCCATGACGGCGAAGCCTTGGTCCATGAGACCGGCCAGCTTGCGGTCGCGGGCATTGGCGGAGGTGCCGCCGAACATGACGCCGATGAGGCGGTAACCGTTGCGGGTGGCCGAGGCCACCAGATTGAAGCCCGAGGCGGTCGTATAACCGGTTTTGATGCCGTCGGCGCCTTCATAGAACTCCAACAGGTGGTTGTGGGTGCGGATGGTCTGGCCCTGATAGGCGAATTCCATGCGGCTGAACTGGCTGTAGTACTGCGGGAAGTCTTTGATCAAATGGCTGGCCAGGATGGACATGTCGCGGGCGGTTGAGAACTGGCCGGGATTGGGCAGGCCGTGAGCGTTCTTGAAGGTGGTCTTGCTCATGCCCAGCGTGCGGGCGCGGACGGTCATTTTTTCGGCGAAGTGGTCTTCGGTGCCGCCCAGATATTCGCCGGTCACCACGGCCACATCGTTGGCCGACTTGGTGATCAAAGCGCCGATGGCCTGTTCAACAGTGATTTTGGACTTCGGACGCAGGCCCAGCTTCGAAGGGGCGGCCGAGGCCGCGCGCTGCGACACAGGCATGGGGCTTTCCAAGCTGACGTCGCCGCGTTCCAGGGCTTCGAACAGCATGTAAAGCGTCATCATCTTGGTCAAAGACGCAGGGTAGCTGGGGGTGTCGGCGTTGACTTCGGACAGAACCTGTCCGGTGGTCGCATCGATCACGATGGCGGTGTAAATCGGGGCTTGGTACTGGGACTTCTTTGCGGCGACGGCTTTTTTGACGGGAGCTTTAGCGACCTTCTGGACCGATGCCTTCTTTGCTGACGCCGCCATGACGAGGCTGGGCGAGCACAACAGCATTCCGATGGCGAGTAACCGAACCAGACCAACGCGCATCCGCAAATCCCTATTTCGCTCAAAGTTACAGTGAGCCACCAAAAAGGGGGCTGTGGATTAAGTCGCTCGCGTCTTCGATCCCCGTTTTTTGTATCCGCCATCTTACGGCGGTTCCGGTTAACCCGGCGTTATTGTCTCAAAAATACGTGGTTCGAGTCGGCCTGTCTACTCCATCTTACACATGTCCTTGAATCTGCGCCTTTTTCCCGCATTTTAAGAAAATATCCGGAAACTCGCGCTGCCGGTTGCGGTTAACTTCAACGGGACCCACTGCAAAAAGATGCGCCCTTGGAGGCAATCTCCACGTCCATCCAGTGCCGGGGGTAAGGCATTAAATTTTCGCCTGCCCCCTGGCGCAGAAGGATTTTTGACACATACTTAAGGCTAGCTTTGGTATCCTAGCTGCGAGCAACCGCTATACCTTCTGTCACCGATGATGAGCGTTTTTTTGACCCTTAATAATACCTCAGCCCAAACCGGCCTCTCCCGTCCCGCCATACGCATGGGCGATGAACGGAAAGACGGCGGCAACGGCAATGACGACGGGCGCACGACCACCGGCGTGGTGGTCAAGCCGCGCACCAAGGTCAAAAAGCCGTCGATGTACAAAGTTTTGATGCTGAACGACGACTACACCCCGATGGAGTTCGTCATTCACGTCCTGGAACGCTACTTCGCTAAGACCACGGAAGAGGCCACGCGGATCATGCTTCATGTGCACCAAAAGGGTGTCGGGATCTGCGGCGTGTTCACCTTCGAGGTGGCGGAGACCAAAGTGAACCAAACGATGGAGCTGGCGCGTAAGAACCAGCACCCGCTGCAATGCACTCTCGAGAAGGAGTGAGGCGTTAGACCTGAGAACTAAGAACCGCTGGAAAGGATCATAATTCCCTTGTCAATGTTGTCTCAAAATCTGGAAAAGACCCTTCATCACGCGCTTGCCGCCGCCGCTGAGCGCCGGCACGAATACGCCACCCTTGAACATTTGCTGATCGCACTTTGCGACGACACCGACGCCATCGCCGTGATGCGCGCCTGCAACGTCGACATCGAACTGCTGCGCGAAAGCGTGCGCCAGTTCCTGAACGACGATCTGCGCGACCTGGTGTCAACCAACGGCGAAGACCCCAAGCCCACTGCCGGTTTTCAGCGCGTGGTGCAGCGTGCCGCCATTCATGTGCAGTCGTCGGGCCGCGAGGAAGTGACCGGCGCCAATGTGTTGGTCGCCTTGTTCTCTGAACGCGAAAGCCATGCGGTCTATTTCCTGCAACAGCAGGAAATGTCGCGCCTGGATGCCGTGAATTACATTTCGCATGGCATCGCCAAGCGCCCTGCCGCTGGTGGTGGCGACCGTAAAACCGTGCACGGCGCGGACCAGGAAGCCAAATCGGAAGAAGTGGTCAAGAAGGGCCGCGAAGCGCTGACCGCTTATTGCGTCGATCTCAATGAAAAGGCCAAGCAGGGCAAGATTGATCCGCTCATCGGCCGCGACAAAGAGATTGAGCGCACCATTCAAATTCTCTGCCGCCGTAGCAAGAACAACCCGCTTTATGTTGGCGACGCCGGCGTAGGCAAGACCGCGATTGCTGAAGGTCTCGCACGCCGTATCATCAACAAAGAAGTGCCGGAAGTTCTGCACGACGCCATCATCTTCTCGCTGGATATGGGCGCGTTGCTCGCTGGCACGCGCTATCGCGGCGACTTCGAAGAACGCCTGAAAGCCGTGGTTTCCGAATTGGAAGCCATGAAGGGCGCCGTGTTGTTCATCGACGAAATCCACACCGTGATCGGTGCAGGTGCGACGTCGGGTGGGGCTATGGACGCCTCGAACCTTCTGAAGCCGGCATTGGCTTCGGGTGGGCTGCGCTGCATCGGCTCGACCACCTACAAAGAATATCGCACGCACTTCGAGAAAGACCGCGCCCTGGTGCGCCGTTTCCAGAAGATCGACGTGGCCGAACCGTCCGTCGAAGATGCGATTAAGATCCTCAAAGGTCTGAAGCCTTACTACGAAGCGCATCACAAGGTGCGCTACACGGCCGAAGCTATCCGCTCGGCGGTGGAGCTGTCGGTGAAGTACATCCACGACCGCAAGCTGCCCGACAAAGCCATCGACGTCATAGATGAAGTCGGCGCGTCGCGCATGCTGCTGCCGGAAAACAAGCGCAAGAAAGTCGTTACGGTCAAAGACGTGGAAGACGTGATTGCTAAAATCGCGCGTGTCCCGCCCAAAACCGTATCCCGCGACGACAAAAAATCGCTGCAGAACCTTGAGCGCGACTTGAAGACCATGGTGTTCGGTCAGAACGACGCCATCGTTGCCCTGTCGAGCGCCATCAAACTGAGCCGCGCTGGCCTGCGCGAGCCGGAAAAGCCCATTGGCAGTTACCTGTTCTCTGGCCCGACCGGCGTCGGTAAAACCGAAGTCGCGCGCCAGCTGGCAACGTCGCTGGGTGTTGAACTGCACCGCTTTGATATGTCGGAATACATGGAGCGTCATTCGGTCTCGCGTTTGATCGGCGCGCCGCCGGGTTATGTCGGCTTCGACCAGGGCGGCTTGCTCACCGATGCCGTCGACCAGCATCCGCATTGCGTGTTGCTGTTGGACGAAATCGAAAAAGCGCATCCGGACCTGTTCAACATCCTGTTGCAGGTCATGGACCACGGCAAGCTTACCGACCACAACGGCAAGAGCGTGAACTTCCGCAACGCCATCCTGATCATGACCACCAACGCCGGTGCGTCTGACCTCGCCAAGAACGCCATGGGCTTCGAGCGTGAATCCCGTGACGGCGAAGACAAGGAAGCCATCGAGCGTATGTTCACGCCGGAGTTCCGCAACCGTCTGGATGCGATCATCGCTTTCGCGCCGCTCAATACCGAAGTCGTCGGCAAGGTGGTGGACAAGTTCGTGATGCAGCTGGAAGGCCAACTGTCGGACCGCAACGTCACCATCGACCTCACGCAAGCTGCGCGGGCTTGGCTGGCGAAACGCGGGTACGACAACCGCATGGGCGCGAGACCGTTGTCTCGTGTCATCCAGCAGGAGATCAAAAAACCTTTGGCCGATCACCTGCTGTTCGGCGATCTCATCACCGGTGGACATGTGGCCGTGGACGTGGCGAACGACAAGCTGACGTTCGTCATCACGCCCAATAAGTCTGCACCGAAGAAAGAGAGCGAAGAAGAGGACGACCTTCCACCGGAAGGTGGAACCAAGTCGCCGGAAACGGTGAAGTAGAAATTAGGGGACGGAAACGTCCCCTAATTTTTTGCCTTCTTTAAAGCGCAAGCGGATCAGGACCGAAGCGGTTGGGTCCAAACGTTCCGCGTTTACAAACCCAGACGATAAAAACGATAAACCCAATGAGGGGGATAAATATAATCAGGCTCCACCAGCCCGAGCGATCGATATCGTGGAAGCGGCGCACCATGACAGCGAGCGAAGGTACGAACGTGCTGAGGGAAAAGAGCAAGCTCACTACGCCGAATATAGTTTGTAAGCTGGTGCTAAACAGTCCGAAGACGGCGCCGGTTATCCCGAGGGCCAGGGTAATGGTGAATATAAATAATGCCGGGTACCAATATTCCGCACGCGATGCGCGTCCGTTGAAGACAGCATATTTTTTGTAGAAGAGTTTTACCGCATCATTAAAATCCACGGCGGGGCTTTCATTGTGGTGCAAGACCGTGTCGGTCATTGGCGCCTCCCTTAAGGGGTTTAAGGGAAACGGATGACGCGGGTAGAAGTTGCACTAAATTCTAGCGGACGGTGTTATTCACGCCGGCTTCTTGAAAAGTGCGCTAAAAGCGGCCGGGTCCACGGGTTTGCTGAACAGATAGCCCTGTAGCAGCTCGCACTGGCTGGCTTTCAGAAGATCAGCCTGCTCGTCGGTTTCAACCCCTTCGGCTACCACGTTAAAGCCCAAACGGTCCGCGAGGGTGATGATAGCGCCCACGATCTGGCCGTCGGCGGCGGTCTTGCCCAGGTCTTTTACGAAGGACCTATCAATCTTCACCACGTCGATGGGTAAACGCTTGAGATAGGCGAGGGACGAGTAGCCCGTGCCGAAGTCGTCAATCGAGAGCTTCACGCCCAAGGCGCGCAGATTTCCGAGCGTGGTAATGGCCTGCTCGATATCGACCGACATCGCACCTTCGGTCAACTCCAGTTCCAAGCTGCCCGGCGGCATTTTGGTTTCGACAATAATGCGCTGAACAACGTCAACCAGGTTGCGATCCAAGAACTGTAAAGGCGACAGATTCACCGACACACTTTTGATAGGTGTGCCTTCAGCCTGCCAGCGTACAAACTGATTGCAGGCCTCGCGCAAGGTCCATTCGCCGATGGCAGTGATCAGGCCGCATTCTTCGGCCAGCGAGATGAACGAACCCGGCGGCACAAAACCCTTTTCGGGATGCTGCCAGCGTACCAGCGCTTCGGCGCCGAGAATCTCGTGCGTCGTAGAGTCCACCTTCGGCTGGTAATAGAGCACGAATTCCTGGCGGGCGAGGGCGCGGCGCAAATCGTTTTCAATGTCGAGGCGCTCTTCGGCGACCGACAGCATGTGCGGTTCGAACACCACAACGGGCCGCGCCTTATTCTGCTTGGCGGCGTACATGGCCATATCGGCATTGCGCACCAAAAGGTCGGCGGTGTTGCCGTCGTTGGGATAATGCGCGACGCCGATGGACGGCAGACAGTAAATCTCGCGGCCGCTGATCACAAAGGGATCGGCGAAGTTATAAAGAATCTTGTGCGCGAGGTTGGAACCCGCCTTGGGATAGGTGAGGTCCGAGGCGCCGATGATGAATTCATCGCCCCCTAAACGGCCGACAACATCCGAAAGCCGTGTGGAGGCGCGCAAGCGTTTTGCGACAAGCCGCAGCAACTCGTCGCCGGCCTGATGGCCCATGCCGTCGTTCACTTGCTTGAAGCCATTGAGATCGAGATAGAGCACGGCAAGGCCGCTCTTCTGGCGTTGCGCAAGCAGGATAGCCTGCTCAAGGCGCTCGGTCGCAAGCCAGCGGTTGGGAAGTTGCGTCAACAAATCATAGTTCGCCTGATGGCGAATGCGCTGTTCTTGTTTCTTACGGAAACTAATGTCGGAACAGGTGACGATGAAGTGCCCCGGCGCATCACCGCTGCCGTCGACAGCCGCGAGCGAAAGAGCTGCAACAAACGGTGAGCCGTTCAAACGCCGGCAGGTCGCTTCACCCGACCAATGACCGCGCGCGTTCAGCTCCGCCCACACCGACGGCAGAAAAGTTTTTTCGTGATAGCCGGGTGCCAGAATGTCGAGCTTGGTGCCAACGAGTTCTTCGGCAGAGAAAGAGGTGATCGCTTCATACGCCGGATTGACGGCTTTAATGGTGAGGCTGCGATCAACGATCAGAATGCCATCGCCGACGCTGTCGAAAACTTTCGCAAGCAGTTTGATTTGTTCTTCGTCGGATTTGCGGCGGGTAATGTCTTCGACAGTACCTTCGTAGAACATGATGCTGCCGTCGCTGCCGCGAACGCAGCGCGCGTTTTCCGTGATCCAGATGACGGAATGATCGGCGCGATAAACCTGGGCTTCGAAGTCTCGCACGACGCCGTCGTCGGACATGATGCGTTTGAAGTCGTCGCGCCGCGTCGGGTCGACGTACAACTGCCCGGCAATGTCGGTGAGACCTTTGATCAGATCTTCTGTCGTGTCGTAGCCGTAGACTTTTGCAAGCGCGGGATTGACCCGCAGATAACGGCCTTCGACAGTCGTCTGATAGATACCTTCAACGGCATTTTCGAAAATACTGCGGTATTGGCTTTCGATGTCTGCCGTCACGTTTTTTGAAACCTTATTCAACAAAACCTCCGTCCGGTGCGGCCTCCCAGCCCGCGGCACGGTTCACGTTATAATACTCATCTCCCTCGGCATCCAAAATCATAAGTAGCAGAAGCTTTCAGCAATCTGTCATCAAAACTAGCATCACGATTGTATCAGTGCGAGTCCCAACTAACGACTTTAAGCTTTTATTTACAGGCCTTCGTGACTGATTCACCTTTGTGAAAATTAGTTCCGTTCAAAATAAAAGGCCCCGCTGGACATGCCAGCGGGGCCTGCTCCGATAGAACACGTCCCGGAAAAGTGGGAACCGGTTTTCCGGTCGGACGTGTTCGTAATTTAGATTAGCGGCCTTCTATCCGGCGCAGTGAATTCACTGCGCCGGGAAGGACGCTAGACCGAGTAGTACATTTCGTA
>CANJRX010000016.1 GCA_947476895.1 Fidelibacterota bacterium
ACGGCAGTTGCCGGCTCAGACTATACTCAAGCTTCCGGCACACTGACTTTCGCGGCTAATGAGACATCTAAAACCATAACAGTCCAAATTCTCAGTGATGCGGTTCAAGAAGGGGCGGAAACTTTCCAAGTCCAGCTGACAAACCCGTCCACAGGCGCGACCATCACCAACAATATTGCGACGGTGACCATAGCTGCTGACCCAGCCAATTCGCCTGCAACGCCCACTCCTTCAGGCCCCACGGCGTACTATATTTGGGGGGGGGCAGGTTATACTGTATACTTAGGAAACTTCACCTGCTGGCCATGTAATGAATTCGGTTCAGAATCAATCAATAATCAGTTTGGAAATTACGGAAACCAGGTTTCATCAACTAGCATCCGAAACCAGTTTTCTCAATACGGCAGTCTGTCCAGCTCGTACAGCGCCTGCAGCCAATTTGCCTTAACGCCGCCGAGGGTCTTCAACTCCACGAGGTCGATTCTTTACGGCGCGTTGACCGTAAATCAGTTTGCCGCAAACGCGATTACTGATGCCTCTATTGTTGCATGGTTAACCTACAACGTATGTTACCACTGAGGTGGACGGGCTTGGCCCCGCATTGTCAGGTTGCCGCCCCAATTCGGTCCCACAGGCGCTGACTGCTTACAGGGCCTCGTCAACACCGGCGGGGCCTTTTGCTTTGGTGCCTCCGCCATTGATATCAATGCCGCCGCCCAATGATAGCTCTGGGCGCTAATCCGAAATTTTGGAAAATTTTGCGCTACTCGGGCGCGACCGCGTGAACCTGAATAGGCTGGGCGGGGTCGCTGTGGCGAAGTGCCTGGGTGGGGGTCGGGAAGTGGTGGCGCTGGACTTGGCGGCGAGGCGGACTGCCTGAACATCCGATAGGCGACATTGTCGGGCAATAGGACGGGAAGGGACCGCAAAGCCATCCACAACTCAGCCACAGTTGGGCTAGCCCTTGACGTTAAAATTTAACTGACCATAGTGAAAAAACCGTGGATACATGCGGGTTATGCGTAGCGCAGCCTGGTAGCGCACTTGACTGGGGGTCAAGGGGTCGCAGGTTCAAATCCTGTCGTCCCGACCATTTTTTACAGCTAAGTCTAAAAGTCTGCATTGCCCGTTCGGCGTTGCACCGTGAATGGAGAGGCACTTGCAAGACCTAGACTTGCTGAAGATTGGACCGCTCGACATCGTGGTTTACCACGTCGGCGGAGACGACGGCTCTGGCCCGATCGGGGCGTTGTTCGAGATGGTCCCCAACGCCATTTTCGTGGTGTTCGAAATTCGCGACGACGCCGCGCCGGTCAGCGTGACGCAGGCCGACGACGAAACGCGCCAGATCAGAATCAAAGTGAACCGTGCGGTCGACGGCGATGCCGGCACGAAGAAATTCTACGTCACCAATCGGCCCAAGAGCAGCAGCCTTCTGAAACCATCGCCCATGGCGTTGAAGGAAGATCCGGGCTTCACCGACTGCCGGACCTGGGGCGACAATACCAAAATCGAAAAAGTCCTCACGGTCGAGACGTCATCGATTCAGCAAATCATCGAAGAACTTGGGCTGCCCGCGCCCGACATCATCAGCAGCGACGCTCAAGGCGCTGAGTTGAAAATCTTGAAGGGCGCAGGGCGCTTTCTCGACAATGCGCTGGGCGTTGTCACGGAAGTCGAATTCTCCGAGGTTTATCACCACCAGCCTTTGTTCGACGATCAAATGACACTGCTGGGCCCCAAGGGATTCCGGCTGGTCAATTTATTGAACATGCAAGTGTGGCACCCAATCCCACGCATGCGCGGAATGGGATTTCTCACAGTCAGTGAAGCAATCTTCGTAAAATATTTCCACGCCTTTGCGTCCGGCGAAGACCGTCCTCTGCGTGGTTATGTGGACATTACAACCGCGCCCACAACAACGCTTCTGAAGATGTGCATCATCGCCATGGGCTTCAGAATGATTTCTTACGCCCTTAAAATCGCGCAATACGTCAAAGCCGAACGCAAAGACTACCAGCAGTACATGCGTACGGTGCCGATGCTCGATCGCGCTTTCGAGATGTTGAAGACGTTCGAAGAGCACGAACAAAATCCCGACCGACCGGTGGATTTTTATATTGGCGCGATTCAGTTCCCGGACTCGGTTTTCCTGAGAAACGCGGCGGCTGACTCCAGCACCGTCTACAAAGCGGAATACGCGCGCGGTCTTCTGCTTCAGCAGGCCATCGACACCCATTTGCGCGGCGATCTCGCTGAAGCAAAAAGACTCTATGATCTGGTATTGGCGGAAAGCCCCAATACGTTTGACGCGCGGCATATGCTTGGCGTCATGGCTATGCAAAATGGAAATGCGGCCGAAGCCATTTCAACCATGAACGAAGCTTTTTCGCATGTGGTTGAACACCGTCGTTATGTGCCGGCCTACATCAATCGGGGCGTCGCTTATAAATCGCTGGGTTACTATGCCGAGGCGCTCATGGATTTCGACAAGGCGCTTCAGCTAGGCGGCCCGCGCCCTGATGCATTGCTCAATCGGGGCATCTCACTTCTTAATTTGCAGCGCCAGGCCGACGCCCTCAGCGATTTCGATATCGTCATCGCACTCGAGAAAACGAGCGCCGACGCCTATTACCACCGCGCCCTTGCTCTGGCCGGTATGAAGCGCCGCCCGGAGGCCATTGAGAGCCTTAAAAAGGCACTGCAGCTCAGCCCAGCCCATGCTGAAGCCAAGGCTAAACTGGCTGAATTAAGTTAGGCGGCGAGGCTTTAATTCAGTCCGGCACGCCCCAGGGCCAGGCCTTCTGCGGCCAGAGCCCAAATTTGCAATAAAATTACAACTTTTGCGCGTGTTTACTTATTGCAGGTCCGCCCCCAAATCCTTTATAAATCGTTAATGCCCAAACCGCTTGGGGCAAGGGGACTATGACCATCAGCTTAGACACACTCTCACTGCAGCCTATTGCTGCGCCGATCGCCGCGTCACCCGCGCGTCAGGCGCCGGTGACGGCTGTGGGCGATCGCGATGGCGCTAACAATGATCGCCGCAATCCTTCGCGCGATTCACGCGGACGTTCGAGCATTGCGTTCCGCTCGTTACTTGATGCCGCCACGCTGGCCGGCCTCACCAAGTCACTCAGCGGTCAATCCAAGACCGTGTCCACAGATGAAGCTCCTGCGCGGCCTACGCATCGTGCCAAGCTTCCCGATAAAGCCGAGCCGGAAGTGCTTTCGGCCTCTGAGTCAGAACGACTCTATCACTCCGCGAAAAACTCCGGGCAGGGCAGATCATCGCCTGCGCCGGAGTTTCTCGCCGCCACAACGCGCTATGCCAAGGCGTTCTTCGCCGTTTCCGGCACCTTTGCGCGCCCGGGCGAATCCCTCGAAGTAACGGCTTAATACTGGGGCTTAAGAGCTGACTTGCTCTTGCAGGGCCGAGCGTCCTGAGACGGTCAGCTTGCAGATCATAAAATCTGGCTTCAGGTGGTTGGCGAACCACGGTTCAGCCCAACCTTCATCCATACACTTCTTGACGACTTGCTGGCTGATCTTGCGGCCATCGGAATCGAACAGCGGCAGCTTGCCGCCGGGCTGGGTAAGTCCGCGCTCCAGCCACTTGCGCTGAGCGGGAGAGAGTCGGACGATGTTGCGGTCGCCTCCGTCCATGACGGGATTCCTATCCGTAGCGTTTTTTATGTTCCAAACGTTACACCTCAACGCAGCAGGAACCGCTTATACTCGCCGCGAGAAGTGAATTTTTCATAAAGCGCACCCAAGTCTAGGCAAAGAGCTTACCGCCGCAAATGACTTCCCCCAACAAAGCCAGCAAACACTGCATGATCTACGTCACCGCATCTTCGCGTGACGAGGCCCTGAACATCGCCAAGACCCTGGTGGCCGAGAAGCTTGTGGCCTGCGCTAATGTGCTGGCCGAGGCCACGTCCGTCTACCGCTGGCAGGGCAAGGTCGAAGAAGCGCAAGAAATTGTGCTGATCGCCAAGACCCGAAACGACCTAGCCGAGGCGGCGTTAGCCCGTATCAAAACCTTGCACAGTTACGATGTGCCCTGCGCGGTTACATACGATATGGCCGCGGGCCTTCCGGCCTATCTGGCCTGGATCGACCAGGAAACGGCTTAGTCATTCAAAATGCCTGATTTCATCAGCCAACTGCCCGGCATGATCGCCCACCTTCCTACGGTGCCTTTAGCCATAGCGCTGGCTTTTGCCCTTGGCATTAGCGCGCGTTACATCAACCTGCCGCCCATGGCCGGATTTCTGTTGGCGGGCTTTGCACTCAACGGCCTGGGCGTTCACTCCAATGCGGTCATCAAAGACATCGCCGACGCGGGCGTGATGTTGCTGCTGTTCACTATCGGCTTGAAGCTGCGGGTGCAGACGCTCGGGCGGGCGGATGTCTGGGGCGTGGCAACGCTGCACATTGTCGGCACCATGGTCGCCTTCGGCGCGGTGATCTATGGGCTCTCAAGCCTCGGCCTCGGCATGCTTGCGGGTCTGACGCCCGTGACATCTCTGCTTATTGCCTTCGCTCTCACGTTCTCCAGCACGGTCTTCGGTGTGAAAGTCCTGGAAGAACGCGGTGAATCCAGCGCGCTGCACGGGCGTACGGCCGTCGGTATCCTGGTTATCCAGGATCTGTTCGCCGTCGCCTTCCTCACGTTGTCGGCGGCACGCGCACCCTCGGTCTGGGCTTTTGCGGTCGTGGGTCTGGTGTTCCTGCGCCCCATCCTCAATCGCCTTTTGGATCAGATAGACTACCGCGAGCTCATGGCGTTGTTCGGTTTGTTCACCGCCGTCGTTTTGGGGGCAGGCACCTTCCAGCTTGTGGGCCTGAAGCCTGATCTCGGCGCGCTGGTCATGGGCGTCATGATGGCGCCCCACAAACGTTCGGAGGAGCTGGCGGACTCGCTGTTCAGTTTCAAGGAAATGCTGCTGATCGGCTTTTTCCTGGATATCGGCCTTTCCGGCAAACCCACTTTCGAGCATCTCAAGATGGCGGCCGGTTTGGTGCTTCTGCTGCCGATACAGGCGGGGCTGTTTTTCATCCTGATGACCCGCTTCCGCTTGCGGTCGCGGTCGGCCTTCTTTGCCGCGCTCAGCCTTTCGACCTATAGCGAATTCGGGCTAATTGTTTGCGCCGTGGCCGCCGAAAACCGTTGGATCAGCGAGGACTGGGTCATGGTTCTGGCCATGGCCGTATCGATCTCGTTCTTCCTGGTGGCGCCGCTCAACATCAAGCCCCACAAGCTTTATGCCCGGCTTCATAGGGTCCTGCGCCGTTTTGAGACCAAGGGCCGCCACGCCGAGGACATGCCGTTGGAAATCGGTGACGCCACCATCGCAGTCTTCGGCATGGGACGCGTGGGGACGGGGGCTTACGAATACTTACGCCGGCGTTACGGCAGCGTCGTGATCGGCATTGAAAGTAACTTGGAGAAGGTTGAACAGCACCAGAAGGCCGGACGTAACGTCATCCACGGCGACGCCACGGACTCAGACTTTTGGACCAAGATGCATGCCGCCCCCCATCACTTGAAGGCGGTGTTGCTGGCCATGCCGGAGTACAGGGCAAACATGTACGCCGTGCAGCAGATCAAGACCGGTGACTTTGAAGGCTTCATCGGCGCCTTGGCAAAATTTGGCGATCAGGTCCGGCGTTTAAAAGCAGCGGGTGTGCACGCGGTGTTTAACATGTATGCTGAAGCTGGCGCTGGCTTCGCAGCCAGTGTCGACGACGCAATGTCGCCAGGGGAGATGGGGCCGACGAAGGGGACTACCTGAGACTGCACTTCGCAACTTTTGCGGACATAATGCGTTAGTGCCATTAGTACGTGGCACTTGTTATTCAGGAATCACAACAGTGAGGTTTGGCTATGGCAACTGCGAAATCCGCCGCGCGTAAAGCTGTGCGCAAGGCAAAATCAAAAGTTAAGAGCAAGACGAAGACCGTTCAGAAGAAAGTGAAGGCCTCGGTCGCGAAAGCGAAGAGCGCCGCGAAGAGCAAGAGCAAGACCCTGGCCGCGCGCGCCAAGCGCACCCAGAAGGTCGTTGCCAAAGACATCAGCTCCGCCGTCGATCAGCTCGCCTTGTTCGCAAAAAAGGCCGTCAAAAGCGGCCGCAAGAAGCTCGGAATCGCCTAACGTGTTTCAGCCGTGTGGAGTGCATAACTCCACACGGCACGCTTCTTCATAGGGTCCAGTGACCATGGACACCGTGACAATTATCGGCACGTTTGCCGCGCTGGCCTCAACGACCAGCTTCGCGCCCCAGGCGTGGAAAATCATCAAATCCCGAAAAACCGAAGCGATTTCAGCCATTACCTATGGTCTGACAGTCTTTGGCTTTTTGCTTTGGACGATCTACGGCGTGCTGCTCATGCAATGGCCACTTATCGTCACGAACAGCATTTGCCTCGTGCTGTCGGCCTTCATTCTGACAATGAAACTTCTGCCGCGCCGGAAGAAAGAGAAGGTTGCGGACCTGCTGGACCCGGACGTTAAAGCCTAACCGTCGCCACAGCCTGCGCAGCGATACCTTCCTGGCGGCCGGTGAATCCCAGGCCTTCGGTCGTCGTGGCTTTGACGCTGATGCGGTCTTCAGACACACCCAAAATTTTCGCGACCGACGTCACCATGGCGGCGCGGTGAGGACCGACCTTGGGTCGCTCGCAGATGATCGTGAAATCCAGGTGCACGAGGCTGCCACCGCGCGCCGTCAGCAAGTCGTAAGCATGACGCAAGAACTGATGTGATGCGGCGCCGCGCCATTTGGGGTCGCTTGGCGGGAAATGCTGGCCGATGTCTCCGGCGCCGATGGCGCCCAGGATCGCGTCGGTGGCGGCATGCAGCGCGACATCGGCATCGGAATGGCCGACCATGCCATGCGTATGCGGAACCTTGAGGCCGCAGAGCATCACCGCATTGCCGTCTCCGAAAGCGTGAACATCGAAGCCTTGGCCGACGCGGGTTTCGCTTAGGGACGCGGTGAGGCGCGCAAGATCATCCATGGTCGTAACCTTGATGTTGGTTTCATCGCCCAAAACTGTGACGACCCGGCCGCCCGCACGTTCCAAAACGGCGGCATCGTCCGTCAGCGTCTCGCCGGCAAATTTGCGGTGTGCAGCCAAGATGGGCGCAAAGCGGAAGCCTTGGGGTGTCTGCGCGCGGGCGAGGTTCTCGCGCGGCACGGTCTCGCCGACTGCGCCGCCGGCATCCACACGCTTCAGCGTATCGACCACCGGCACCACCGGCAGCACGCCTTCGGCTGTTGCGAGACCTTCGATCACGCGGTCGATTAGACCGGCCGAAATCATCGGGCGTGCCCCGTCGTGAATGAGCACGAGGTCGGGCGGTGAGGCGACTAGGGCTTCGAGGCCCAGCCGCACGGAATCTTGACGCGCGGCGCCGCCATGAACCGATGTGACCTTTGCCAAGCCCGCAGCAGCCTCGGCGAACTGAGCGCCGTCGTCGGGATGGATCGCGACCACCACTTGAGTAACTTTGGGATGGTTGGAAAAAGCCCGAAGCGTCCGGCGCAACAGCAGCTCGCCCTTCAGCGGCGCATATTGCTTGGGAAGGCTGCCCCCAAAGCGTTGGCCACGGCCGGCGGCGACGACCAGCACGGCGCAGGTGGAGTTTGGTGGGCTGGGAGGCAAGGGGGATCCTTAAACGGTGAGAAACGCACACTATGAAGCCCACAGCGCACGCGCAATTTGTGTTTTAGTCTAATGTGTTGCCAAGATGTAGTGCCATTTAGTCACACCGCCCGAAAGGCCTTGATTTCCGCGCCGTTTGTTGGGCAAATGCCTAACTTTTATGCAGTGTCTTCAAGGCAACAATGGCCTCCGCCACCGCCCC
The DNA here is from genome assembly GCA_947476895.1 of Fidelibacterota bacterium. GTDB lineage: Bacteria > Pseudomonadota > Alphaproteobacteria > Rhodospirillales > Rhodospirillaceae > SHVO01. The sequence continues at coordinate 7,877 of CANJRX010000016.1, forward strand.
AAATAAAGTTGACATCGGACCGTTACAGATCGCCGGTAACGTCTTCCTGGCGCCTATGTCCGGGGTCACGGACCAGCCGTTCCGCAGGCTGGTGAAACGCTTCGGCTGCGGCCTGGTCTATTCCGAGATGATCGCCAGCGCTCAGATGATCCGCGCCCAGGGCGAATGCCTGCGTATGAGCACCAACTGCGCCGAAGAAGCGCCCCTGGCCGTGCAGTTGGCCGGCTGCGAGCCCGAGATCATGGCCGAGGCCGCGCGCATGAACGAAGCCCGGGGTGCGGCGCTGATCGACATCAATATGGGCTGCCCGGTGAAGAAGGTCGTCAACAGCCAGGCCGGTTCGGCCCTGATGCGCGACGAAGACAACGCCACGCGCATTGTCGAAGCCGTGGTCAAAGCCGTGAAAATCCCGGTGACCTTGAAGATGCGCATGGGCTGGGACCACGAGAACCTGAACGCGCCGTCTTTGGCCAAGCGGGCTGAGGATGTGGGCGTGCAAATGATCACGGTACACGGCCGCACGCGCCAGATGCTTTACAATGGCACCGCTGATTGGGCCTTCATCCGCAAGGTGAAGGACGCCGTGAAGGTGCCGGTCATCGGCAATGGCGATGTCACCACGCCTGAACATGCCGCCGAACTGTTACGCCTTTCGGGCGCTGACGGCGTGATGATTGGGCGAGGGGCTTTCGGCAAACCCTGGTTTCCGGCGCAGGTTCAGCAGTTCCTCGACACCGGCGACGTCAAAGCCGCGCCCACATTCGCCGAGCGTTGCGCCGTGGTGCTGGAGCATTACGACGCGCTGCTCACACACTATGGACTCGACGGCGGCATTCGCATTGCCCGCAAACATCTTGCGTGGTCTGCAGCCGGCATTCCCGGTGCGAATGCGTTCCGCGTCGCCGTGAATACGGAAACCGATTGCGAGAAGGTCAAAGGTTATATCTTGCAGCTGTTTGACGGCCGCTTCCCAGCCGATGTTATGAAGGAAGCCGCGTAATGCCCGTGACGCTTCCTTTTTTCCGCACAGATCCGACGTCGAAGACCGCAATTCCGGGGCTGACCGCAGAATCCGTTTTAGGCGCTTTGCCGGCGGCGACGCTTGTCGTCGATGACAAACAAATCATTCGTTACGCCAACAATGCCTGCGAGCAGCTGTTTCAAAGCGGCGCGCCGGTGTTGGTGGGTGGACCGCTCGCCGACATTCTGCCGCCGACGGGACCGTTGCTGGCGCTGGTAGAGCAGGCTGCAGCATCTGACGCGCCGATGTCGGCTTATGGCGTGGTGCTCGATACGCCCAAGACCGGCGTGCGCACGATGTCGGTGCACGTGGCACCCATCGCCGATACGACGGGATGGGTGGTGATTTCGCTGCAAGAGCAAACCCGCGCGCTAAAAATCGGCCAACAGCTTGAGCACCGCAACTCCGCGCGCTCCATGACCGCCATGGCCGCGTTGCTCGCGCACGAAGTGAAGAACCCGTTGTCGGGCATTCGCGGTGCGGCGCAGCTTCTGGGTCAAAGCGCCCAAGAAGAAGACCGCAAACTCACACAACTGATTTGCGACGAAGCCGACCGCATTGTGGCGCTCGTCAACCGTATGGAAGTGTTTTCCGACGACCGCCCGCTAGAGCGTGAGTCCGTCAACATCCACGCCGTGCTGGAACGCGTGCGCCGCGTAGCAGAGAACGGCTTTGCGTCCTCCGTGAAGTTCACCGAGCGCTACGATCCTTCGCTGCCGCCGGTAAGCGGCAATCATGATCAGCTGGTTCAAGTGTTTTTGAACCTAGTCAAGAATGCCGCCGAAGCCGTGCCGTCCAAAGGCGGCGAAATCATTCTCTCGACGTCATTCCAGCCCGGCGTGCGTGTGGCCGTATCGGGCAGTCGTGGGCGCATCCAATTGCCGCTGTTAGTGACGGTGCAAGACAACGGCCCCGGCATTCCGGAAGATTTGCGGCCCTATCTGTTTGATCCCTTCGTGACCACAAAGCCTAAGGGCAGCGGGCTGGGTCTGGCGCTTGTCGCGAAGATCATCAGCGATCACGGCGGCATTATCGAATTCGAGAGCAGTCACGCGCGCACGGTCTTCAAGATCATGCTGCCGATCGTATTGGGAGAAAGTTGATGAGTACTGCCACGGTTCTTGTGGCCGACGACGATCACGGCATCCGTACAGTGCTGACGCAAGCCTTGGGTCGCGCGGGCTATGACGTACGCACGACGGGTAACGCGGCGACGCTGTGGCGTTGGGTATCTGACGGCGAAGGCGATCTGGTGATCACCGACGTCATCATGCCGGATGAAAACGGTCTCGATCTCATTCCGCGTATCAAAAAACTGCGGCCCGATTTGCGCGTCATCGTCATGAGCGCGCAGAACACGTTGCTGACCGCCATCAAAGCGGCCGAGCGCGGCGCGTTTGAGTATCTGCCGAAGCCCTTCGATCTCGGCGAATTGGTGGCCGTGGTCAACCGCGCGCTCGCCATGAAGCCCAGTGAAGAAGCGCCGGCCAACGACATCACAGCTGAACGCTTGCCCATCGTCGGACGCTCCGCGGCTATGCAGGACATTTACCGCACGGTCGCGCGCCTGATGAACACGGACCTGACCGTGATGATCACCGGCGAGTCCGGCACAGGCAAAGAACTCGTTGCGCGCGCGCTGCATGATTTCGGACGCCGCCGTGGTGGCCCCTTTGTAGCCGTCAACATGGCCGCGATCCCGCGCGAACTTATTGAAAGCGAACTCTTTGGTCATGAGAAGGGCTCTTTCACCGGCGCTATGAACCGCGTTTCAGGCCGCTTTGAACAGGCCGAAGGCGGCACGCTTTTCCTTGATGAAATCGGCGATATGCCGCCGGAAGCCCAAACGCGTTTGCTGCGCGTGCTTCAAGATGGAAAATACACCAGCGTCGGCGGACGCACGCCGATCAAAGCCAACGTGCGCATTGTCGCCGCCACGCACCGCGACCTGACGCAACTCATTAAGCTCGGTATGTTCCGCGAAGATTTGTACTATCGCCTCAACGTCGTGCCGATCCGTATTCCGCCCTTGCGCCAGCGCAGCGAAGATATTCCCGAACTCATCAGCCACTTCCTGACGCAAGGCGTCAGCGAAGGCTTGCCTTCAAAAGCGCTGGAGCCGGCGGCCATTGATCGTCTGAAGACTCATCGCTGGCCGGGCAACGTGCGCGAACTCGAGAACATGATGAAGCGCATGGTCGCGCTTTATAACGAACCGGTCATTGGCGTCGACGTGGTCGAAATGGAACTGGCCGGCGCGGCTTCGCAGCAGGTCACCGATGGCGGCGAACCTGCGACCTTGAGCGGCACCATTGAGCGGCACCTGCGCGAATATTTTGACGGCCACAACGGCGCGTTACCGCCGCGTGGGCTTTATGATCGGGTTTTGCGCGAACTTGAACGCCCACTGATCTCGCTGACCTTGGTTGCCACGCGCGGCAATCAGGTGAAGGCCGCCGAAGTGCTGGGCCTCAACCGCAATACGTTACGCAAGAAAATACGGGAGCTGGATATCGGTGTCATGCGCGGGTCGAAATAACGATTGGTGCGCCAGATGAACTCTGACGTCGCCAATCCTGAAGCTGCGGTGGAAGATGTTCTGCCACGCGCCTCGTTGCGCGCGCGCTTTGTTGCGCGCCTGCAAAAGGTGAGGGTGGCCGACACGATTGCGATTGTTCTGACCGCTGCAGCGCTGGCTTCGGGCATTGCAACATACGTCTCTATGTCCGGCTGGGGGTCCAAGGGTCCCAACGCTACGGCGACATTGGTTCTTCTTAATATCGACCTGCTCATCGTCATGGGCCTCACGGCCCTGGTCGCGACGCGATTAGTCGTTCTCTGGCGTGCGCATCGCGCCGGCACCATGGGATCGCGTTTGCACATCCGCCTGGTGTTGTTGTTCGGTGTCCTCGCTATGACGCCAACAGTCTTGATCGCGATTTTCTCGACGTTGTTCTTCACCTTCGGCGTGCAAGCCTGGTTTGGCGAGCGCGTCAAAACCGCCGTCACGGAATCAGCCGCCATTGCGCGCGCCTATCTCGAAGAGCATCAGCAGGCCATCAAGGCCGACGCGCTTGCCGTCGCAAATGACATCAACCGTCAATGGGCGCAGCTCAGCAGCGGCGATCCGCAACTGCGGGATACGTTCTTGTCGTCGCAAGCAGCCTTCCGCGGTTTGACCGAAGCTGTGATGTTCACCTCCGATCTCAAGGTGATCGCCAAAGCCGGCTACACCTTCGCGCTTCAAACCGGCGAACAGGTTCCGTTCCAGGCCCTTGCCACCGCCAATATCGGGCAGGTGGCCGTACTCACCGGCCAAAGTTCAGACCGTGTGCGGGCGCTGGTGAAATTGGATTCCTATCCGGCGGCGTATCTGTTGGTGGGACGCTTCGTCGACGCCAATGTGCTGGCGCGCTTGAACCGCACCGAAGAGGCAGTGTCGGAATACCTGCGCCTGGAAGGCGAGCGCTCGGAACTCGAAATCAGTTTCACTCTGTTGTTCGCCGTGGTGGCCTTGCTGCTGCTATTGGTCTCGGTGTGGTTTGGTCTTGCCTTGGCGACACGTCTTGCGCGGCCGATCATTGAACTTATCAACGCCGCCGAACGCGTGCGCGGCGGCGACTTGGCCGTGCGTGTGCAAGAAACGGAATCCGGCGACGAATTGGCCTACCTGGGGCGCGCTTTCAACCGCATGACTAAACGTCTGAGCGAGCAGCAAACCGCCTTGCGCGACACAAATGATCAATTGGATGAACGCCGCCGGTTTACGGAAACCGTGCTGGCGGGTGTCAGCGCCGGCGTGATCGGTCTTGATCCTGCTGGTAACATCACGCTGCCGAACCGCTCGGCGACGGTATTGCTGGGGACAGATTTCACCAAGGCCATTGGGCGTCCGCTGGCGGACTCCGTGCCTGAGTTCGCGCCGCTGATCAAGGAAGCCCGTAAATCTTCCCAGAAGAGCGTGCAGCAGGAAGTGCAAATCGTCAGCGGTAGCACCCAGAAGACCTTCCTGGTGCGGCTGTCGGTCGAGCAACTCGAGGACGAAGTCGCCGGCTATGTCGTCACCTTTGACGACATCACAGCCCTGCAATCCGCGCAGCGCAAAGCCGCCTGGGCCGATGTCGCCCGGCGCATTGCTCACGAGATTAAAAACCCGCTGACGCCGATTCAGCTTTCGGCTGAGCGCTTGAAACGCAAATACCAGGACAAGCTGACGGACGACTCAGGACTGTTCGCGCAATGCACGGACACCATCATCCGTCACGTCGGCGACATCGGCCACATGGTCGATGAGTTTTCGTCCTTCGCGCGCTTGCCCAGCGCGGTGCTGAAACCCGCCGATATAACCGCGGTTATTCGCGATGCCGTCATGCTGCAGCGTCATGCTTATCCGCAGATTGCCTTTGCGATGGAAATGCCCAGCACGCCCTATCGCCTGCGGTGCGATGCCCGCCAAGTCGGCCAAGCGCTGACGAACGTTTTGAAAAACGCGGTTGAAGCCGTCGATGCGCGTTTTGGCCCCATTATTCTTGGACAAAAAGGGCCGGGCACAATCGTCGTGCGGCTCGAGAAGGTTGAGGACGGCACGGCTATTCGCGTCATAGACAATGGTGTGGGCTTACCGCAATCCGAGCGCGAACGTCTGACAGAGCCTTACGTCACCACCCGCGCTAAGGGTACAGGGCTTGGCCTCGCTATCGTTAAGAAGATCCTGGAGGACCATGGCGGCGACGTCACGCTTGAAGATTTGCCGATCATCCAGAACGCAGAGCCAGGCGGTGCCCAAGTTACGCTACATTTCCCTGCGACATTGGCCGTGGAGGACGCTGGCACGGCGGCCACGCCGTTGCGTCAGGCCGGAGAGTAAGGATCAATGGTTCAGAGTTCAGCTTCCATGCAACCCGATATTCTAATTGTCGATGACGAGGCCGACATCCGCACGGCCGTGGGTGGAATCCTGCAGGACGAGGGCTACGCCACGCGCGATGCCGCGTCGAGCGAGCAGGCCCTGGAGCAGGTGAAGGCCCGCGCACCTTCCGCCGTCATCCTCGATATCTGGTTAGAGAACAGCAAGCTCGATGGCTTGCAGGTGTTGGCCGCCATCAAAGCCATGCGTCCAGGCGTGCCGGTGGTTATGATCTCGGGTCACGGCACGATTGCCACCGCCGTCGAAGCCATCAAACAAGGTGCCTACGACTTTATTGAAAAGCCCTTCCAGGCTGATCGCCTGCTTTTGGTACTGGGCCGCGCGCTGGAAGCCGCGCGCTTGAAGCGCGAAAACTTGGAACTCAAAAGCCGGGCAGGAGAGCCGGAAGTTCTGATCGGCGCATGCCCCGCTATCGGTTCGCTGCGCCGAACCATCGAGCGTGTAGGACCCACAGGATCGCGTGTATTAGTGACGGGTCCCGCCGGTTCGGGCAAGGAAGTGGTCGCACGCCAGATTCATATGAATTCGCCGCGCGCGCAAAGTCCATTTGTGGTCGTGAACTGCGCCTCGCTTCACCCGGACCGCATGAGCGAGTTGTTGTTCGGTACCGGAACCGCAGACGGCCCTACAGGTTTGTTGGAACGCGCCGACGGCGGCACTTTGATGCTGGACGAAGTGGCCGACATGCCGCTGGCCACGCAAAGCAGCATTATCCGCATTCTGCAGGATCAGCGCGTTGAGCTTATCAACGGTCATGCGCCGGTAGATATCGACGTGCGCGTTATCGCGACAACCAATCGCGACCTACGCGCTGAAATCAAAAAGGGCCTGTTCCGTGAGGAACTGTTTTATCGCCTGAGCGTCGTGCCGGTGCTCGTGCCATCGCTGGAAGACCGCCGCGAAGATATTCCCGACCTGATCCGTCATCTGATGGAGCGCGCTGCGGCTGCCGCGGGGTTGCCGCGCCGCGTGCTGGGCGAGGACGCCATCGCGGCCTTACAAAGCTATCCGTGGCCGGGCAACGTGCGCCAACTGCGCAACGTCATCGAAGGTTTGCTGATCATGGCGCCGGGCGGTGTCAACGATCCGATCCGCGCCGATATGTTGCCGACCGATATCAACAACGACACGCCGCAGATTCTGAAGCTGCAGCGCTCCGACGAAATCATGACGCTGCCCTTGCGTGAGGCCCGCGAGATGTTTGAGCGCGAATACCTCATGGCCCAGGTCGTGCGTTACGGTGGCAACATTTCGCGCACGGCGGACTTTGTCGGTATGGAACGCTCGGCCTTGCACCGTAAACTCAAATCCCTCGGCGTCTCGACCGATGCCCGCCAACGCCGCGACAATGGTAACGGCAACGGCGACGACACCCACATCTAACGGCAGCTTTCCAAATGTCTCATATCGCTTACGTCAACGGACGCTATCTCCCGCAAGCCGACGCCTACGTCCACATCGAAGACCGTGGCTACCAGTTTGCGGATGGTGTCTACGAAGTCATGTGTATTTGGAACGGTCTGCCGGTGGATCTTACCGGACATATCGCGCGTTTGAACCGTTCGCTCAGGGAATTGAGCATGGCCTCGCCGGCCAGCGACGGCGCGCTGACGTTCATCATGAAGGAAGTCGTCCGCCGTAACCATGTCGAGAAAGGCACCGTCTACATTCAGGTGAACCGCGGCGTTGCGCCGCGTGCCCACGCTTTTCCGTCGAAGAACGTGAAGCCCAGCCTTGTCATCACCGCCAAGCACGGTGCCGGCCCGTCGGAATCTGTTGCGGAAGCGGGCGTAAAAGTGGTCACAACGCCCGATATCCGCTGGAAACGTGTCGATATCAAAACTGTTGGGCTTCTGCCGAATGCCATGGCCAAACAAGTGGCGGCTGAAGCAAGGGCCTTTGAAGCGCTGTTGCATGTGGACGGCACCGTCACCGAAGCCAGCTCATCCAACGCCTGGATGGTGACGCCGGACAAAACCATTGTGACTCACCCGTCCACAAACGCCATTTTGTCGGGTATCACGCGCGCGACTGTCATCCGCATCGCCAAGGAAGCCGGTTACAAAGTGCAGGAGCGCGCTTTCACCGTGGCGGAAGCCCTGAAAGCCAAGGAAGTTTTTCTGACGGGGACAACCACCTTTGTGATGCCGGTGGTTCAGATCGATGAAAAGACTGTCGCGAACGGATCGCCTGGAACCGTCGCGCTCGATTTGCGCCAGCGCTACCGCGCTTTCATGGACGGCCTTACGGATACCGCCTGGAATGCCTAAACAGCTCCCACGGCCACGCGCCATTCTATTCGATTGGGACAATACCCTGGTGGATACGTGGCCCTGTATCGGCCGCGCCACCAACATCACCCTGGAAGCCATGGGCCACGAGCCTTGGACCCAGGCCGAAATGAAGCAGCGGATCGCCGGCTCTTTGCGCGATACATTCCCCAAGATCTATGGCGACCGCTGGGAAGAGGCGCGCGACATCTATTATCGTGCTTTTGCCGACATTCATTTGGAAATGCTTGTGGCTTTAACCGGCGCCGAAGATATGTTGCGTGAAGCTGCCAAAGCCGGGATCTATCTCGGCGTTGTCAGCAACAAGACCGGCAAGTATCTCCGCGCCGAAGCGAATCACTTGGGCTGGACCAGCCTGTTCGGACGTCTTGTGGGCGCTCAGGATGCCACCCGCGATAAACCGGCGGCCGACCCGGTCCACCTCGCGCTTTCAGACAGCGGCATCACGGCGGGGCCTGATGTGTGGTTTGTAGGCGACGCACCCATAGATGTGGAGTGCGGTCGAAACGCCGGATGCAGCACGATATTCTTTGGAATTCAGCCAATGGATGCTGCCGGCGGTATCGCGCCAGCTGACCACAATGTGGCGGATTGCAAGGCTTTGGCGGGACTTGTGCGCGCCAGCCTGTGACTTACATTACCACTCCTACCGGATACGCGGTTGACCCCTTTACTTGAAAAATTCTAGTAATGAGGGGTGGGACGTCTAAAGGACGGCCCGCAACCCAGCGGGGCGAAGCCCAGAAAAGAAACAACAAAGAATAGGTGCCCACTCCGATGTCCGCCGAAAAAGCACAAAACGTCCAGGACGTATTTCTCAACGCCATTCGCAAACATAAAACTCCGGTGACCGTTTTCCTGGTCAACGGCGTTAAGCTTCAGGGAATTGTCACCTGGTTCGACAATTTCTCGATGCTGCTCCGACGCGATGGCCATACGCAGCTGGTCTATAAGCATGCGATTTCGACGGTCATGCCGTCCGCGCCGGTTCAGCTGTTTGAACCCAAAGATGAGGCAGGCGGGAAAGAAGAAGCGGCCCAATAACTCAGCGATCCGCGCTTCGAACTCGGCTTAACAACACATTTGCAGAACGTAACCAAGGTTGCCACGAGCACCGTCATCGTCCACCCGCGCTTAAAGAAGCGGGCGGTCACGGAAGACGGCTACGGCGAACGCTCGCGGCTTGAAGAAGCGCGCGGGTTGGCGGCGGCCATCAGCCTCAACGTCATTCACGCCGAGACCGTGAACATCGCCAAACCGAACCCGGCCACATATCTGGGCGAGGGTACGGTCGAGCGGTTGGGCGACTTCATCAAGCAAGAGAAAGTGGAATTGGTCGTGGTCGACGGACACCTGTCGCCGGGCCAGCAGCGCAATCTCGAGAAAGCCTGGAATGCCAAGGTCATCGACCGCACCGGGTTAATCCTGGAAATTTTCGGCGAACGCGCCCAAACGCGTGAAGGCATGCTGCAGGTCGAGCTCGCGCACCTTTCATATCAAAAGAGCCGCTTGGTCCGCAGCTGGACCCACCTTGAACGCCAGCGCGGCGGCTTCGGGTTCCTGGGCGGTCCTGGTGAAACCCAGATCGAAATCGACCGCCGTTTGATCGGCGAGCGCATTACGCGCCTGAAGAAAGAACTGGAAACGGTTACGCGTACCCGCGGACTACACCGCGATGCGCGGCGGCGCATCCCGTACCCGATTGTCGCTCTGGTGGGCTACACCAACGCCGGCAAGTCGACGCTGTTCAATAAACTGACGTCGGCCGATGTCGTGGCCATCGATCAGCTGTTCGCAACGCTCGATCCCACCATGCGCCAGTTGAAGTTGCCTTCGGGCCGCACGGTGATCCTGTCCGACACCGTCGGGTTTGTGTCGGACCTGCCGCACGAACTGGTGGCCGCTTTCCGTGCGACGCTGGAAGAAGTACTGGAAGCCGACGTCATCATTCATGTGCGTGATATCGCGCACCCCGAAACTGAAGCGCAAAAGCGCGATGTCATGGATGTATTGAAACAACTCGGCGTCGAAGCGGACAATGATAACCCCGTCATCGAAGCGCTGAATAAGATCGACCTGCTCGGCGAAGACGAAGCCCGCACGGTTTTGGGCGCGGCGGCGCGCAGCCCCGATGAAGTCGCCTTGTCGGCTTTGACAGGCGAAGGCACGGATCGTTTGCTGAACATCATCGACCATGAACTCGGCCGCCGTCGCAAAGCCTTGCACATCAGCGTGCCGCTCGAAGACGGCGAAACCATCGCCTGGCTTTACCGACGCGGTGAAGTTCTAGAGCGTAACGACGGCGAGACCGCTGCTCAGTTCCAGGTTCTTCTGGACGCCGCGGATACCGCGCGTCTGGAAAAGCGCGGCCTTATTCAGGGCCGCGCCGCGGAATGAACGTTCCCGACAGCCGCAAACTCGGCAAACAGACAGTCGCGGCCATACGCGAAGTGGCCGAGACCTACATCCTGCCGCGCTATAAGAAGCTTGAAGAGAGCGACGTCAGCTCCAAAACGCACCCCGGCGACCTGGTCACTGTGGCCGATGTGGAAAGCGAGCATGCCCTGACGCGTATGTTGCCGGCGTTCCTGCCAGGATCGGTCGTGATCGGCGAGGAAGCAGCTTCGGCCAATGCCGGTGTGCTCGATCTGCTCGCGGGCGATGATCCGGTGTGGATTGTCGATCCCGTCGACGGCACAGCCAATTTCGTTAATGGCTCGCCGACGTTTGCCGTGATCGTTGCGCTGGTGCGCAAAGGCGAAACCATCATGGGATGGATTCATGACCCCGTAGAAAACCGCACGCTGTGGGCCGAGAAAGGCGCAGGGGCGTGGTTGGAAGATGGAACGCGCGTCCACATTCCACCTGTACAAAGTGAAGCGCTGGGTGATTTGACGGCCGGTCTTTACAGCCGCGACTTCCTCAAACTCAAAGGCAAATTCAAGCGTGTCGTGCGTTTAGGCAGTGCCGCGCACGATTATTGGTCTTTGACCGATGGCCGCACGCAGGTGCTGTCGTTCCGGCGTCTCAAACCTTGGGACCATGCGGCCGGGGCGCTTATCCATACCGAGGCGGGCGGCTATAATCGGCTCACGTCGGATGTTCCTTATGCGCCCGCGCTGCCGGATCAAAACGGTATGCTGTGCACGCCGAACGAGGCGATTTGGCGGAAAATCATAGCGGCCAACGCTGAAGCCACACTCGCCTGAGATCGTCTCACCGGCTACACTGCAGCGCAGGAGACGCCATGATTATCCGCCACCGCAAGGCATCGGACGTTCGCTCTCACGAGATCACGCCTGAAGGTGTGTATCTCAATCGCCGGCAATTTGTTCAATCCACGGGTCTAATCGCGGGCAGCCTCGCTTTAGGCGACATCGCGCGCGCGGCTGTTTTACCGGAAGCCGGCGGCAAGTTTGGCGCAATGCCCACAACCCATTCTAAGCTTGATCCCACGGATACGCCGACGCCCTTCGGCGATATCATCAACTACAACAATTATTACGAATTCGGTTTGGACAAGACCGACCCAGCAAAATACGCCCCGGCCTTCAAGCCGCTGCCCTGGACGGTAAAGGTCGATGGCCTTTGCAATAAGCCCGGCACGCTCGATCTTGCCGATTTCCTCAAGCCGCACAATCTGGAGCAACGCATCTATCGCATGCGCTGTGTGGAAGGCTGGTCCATGGTAATCCCGTGGATTGGAATTCCGCTGGCCGACATCATCAAAAACGTTGAGCCGCAAGGCAGCGCAAAGTTTGTGCGCTTCGAGACCATCGTGCGCAAAGAAGAAATGCGCGGCCAGCGTTCATCGTCACTGCCGTGGCCGTACATTGAAGGCTTGCGCATGGACGAAGCCATGCATCCGCTGACGCTTATGGCGGTTGGACTCTACGGCCAGCCGCTGCTGGGTCAGAACGGCGCGCCGTTTCGCTTGGTGGTGCCTTGGAAGTACGGCTTCAAAGGTGTGAAGTCGATTGTGCGTATCAGCTTTGTCGAGAGCCAGCCGCAAAATACCTGGAAGGTTATGAATAGCGACGAGTACGGCTTCTACGCCAACGTCAATCCGAAGGTTGATCATCCGCGTTGGTCCCAGGCCAGCGAGCGGCGCATCGGCGAACTGCGCCGCCGTCCGACCTTGATGTTCAACGGCTATGAGGAAGAGGTCGCCGCGATGTACGAAGGCATGAACCTAGTGCGGCTTTACTAGGCGCTTTCGCCACCTTTTCGCCGCAGTCACATCCGATAGTATACCGGCTGCTTAAACCCCTTTAGGGCATTGCTTGCTATGAACACAAAGTTGTTGGTTGGAGTTATGGTTGTCGGCGCCAGCTTGACGGTGTTCGCGCTCGCGGCGTCGATCCCCAAAACCGATCCGATCGAACTGCCCGTGGCGGAAGCGCCAAAGCCCACTCCAAAACTGACACCCGTTGTTCAAGCAGGGCCAAAGCAGGTTGCAACAACTCTTGCGGCGCAAGTTTCGCAAGAGCAAACCCAGCCGCAGGTGATTAAAGTCGCGGCGGCTGCGAAGCCCGCGCCTAAACCCGTTCAGCCGGCTCCGGAACCCATTCCCGCTTCGGCGCGCCAGCTTGATGCGCTGCTCGCTTCCGTCGCGCTATATCCCGATCAGTTGCTGTCGCAAATCCTGATGGCTGCCACGTATCCGTTGGAAGTGGTGGAAGCGGCGCGCTGGATTGCGCGGCCGGAGAATGAAGGTTTGCAAGGCGACCGGCTCGCCGATGCCTTGGACCAACAAGATTGGGACCCCAGCGTCAAAGCGCTGGTGGCGTTCCCGCATATTCTCAAAATGATGGATTCCGATCTCGATTGGATGGGCAGACTTGGTGACGCCTTCCTTGATCAGGAAACAGAGGTCATGGATTCAGTCCAGCGTCTGCGCCGCGAGGCGCGGGATGCCGACAAGCTGCGTTCTGATGACCGCCGCCGCGTTCAGGTGCAAGACGAGCAGATCATTATTGAGCCGGCCAATCCGGAAGTGGTCTACGTACCATTCTATGATCCGCGCGATGCTTACGGCATCTGGCCTTACCCTGAATATCCGCCGGTCTATATTCCGCCGCCGGTGGGTTACGCCTATGTGCCCGGTGTTTACTACAGCTATGTCGCCATTCGCCCCTATTGGGGCTGGAGCCAATGGGATTGGCGTCGCCGCCAAATCCACATCATCGATGTGCCGCGCTACACCTATTTCAACCGTGGCCGCCCGCCGATCAATCCGGGTGTCTGGCGTCACGATCCGGGCCGCGATGGCGGACGTGATCGTGGACGTCCGGGCAGAGGACCTGACCGCGATGGACGCGGCAATGATGGTCGTGGCCCGGATCGCCGCCCCCCAAATGCACCGCCGGGCGGCCCCGTTGTGCAGCAACCTAATCCTCCGCCGCAGGATGTCCCGACCTATGCCAGCCGCGATCCACGCCGGTATCGCACACCGCAAGCAAGTGATTCGCCTGCGCAAAATGTAGCGCCGCGCGGGGAGCGCCGGGCTATTGACGTTCCCAATATCGCGCCGCTTGCGCCCATTCCGCAGGTGCCAGCCGGGCCGACGCCGAATTACGCTAATCGCGACCCACGCCGCTATCGCACCCAGCAGGAGCCTCAAGCGGCTCCGCAGCCCGCCCTGGCGCCAACGCCCCAATTGCCGGACGTGAGCCCGCAATTACCGGCCGTTGGGCGGCCGCAGCAAGACTTCGGCCAGCGCCGTCAGCCGCAGGGCGACGAGGGCCAGCAACGCCAACGCATACCGCAGCAACAACCGCAGCAGGTTTTCCAAGCGCCGCCGATTGCTGCGCCCGTGCAGATGCCGGCTCCAGTCGCGCCACCGCCGCCTCCGCCGGTGATCAATACGCCGCAGCCAAGCGAACCGGCTGCGCAACCGAACTTCCGCCGTGGTGGCGATCAGCAGAACTCTGATGGGAACAGTGGCGCGCCGTGCAATCCGCGCCGCGGAGAGTGCCGCTAGTTACTTAAAATCGGCTTCCGGCTCGACGTTGAAGGCGCCCGAGCCGTTGTAGGCCGGAACGCCCGTGCGCGGATCGACGCCTAACCTCGCAGTAAAGTGCGGCACCGGATCGGTGAAGTTGCGGGGTCGCCAGTCATAGACCGTGAAGCCCGGCGCCGTGGATTTGCGGACGGTCTGGGCGTTCTGAGCTGTTACTTCCATGTCGGTCACGATCCGGAAAAGACCCTGGGATTTAATGCCCACTTCCTCGAAGCTTTTGGCATAGACCGCGCCTTTGCCGGAACCGTTGACCATGACGTCGCCGGTTTCGGTCGTGAGCACCCGGAAGATCGGGGCTTGGCGAGACACGAAGGTCACCATCTGGTGGCTGCCGGCGAAGCGGCCTTCGCGCTGATAGCGTACGCGGTAACGCCCACGGCCCAGCGCCACCACTTCCTTGAAGTCGGTGTCGCGCTGAAGCTGTTCCATCATCATGCGGTCGTTGTCTTTGGCTTTTTCCTCGCTGATGGTGCCGCGCACGATCTGACCAAACAGAGGCGCATAGACCAGGATTCCGATGAAGGTGATGCCGTAGCTGCCGTCCTTAGTGAGGCGGATTTCGGCCTCGTACTGATCAGGCACATAGCAGCTGACCAGCAGCGCCAGGCACACGAAAGTCGAGGTGACCGTTTTGATTATTCTATTCATTGCCAACAACTTGGATTCAGTGAATCACACATCACATTAAGTGCCGCGTTCTTCGTTTTTAGCCTGCACCCACAGCGCTTCCATCTCGTCCAACGTCGCTTCGGCCGGCGCTTTGCCCTTTGCCGCCAGTAACGTCTCGACGCGGCGGAAGCGGCGGTCGAATTTCAGGTTCGTGCCACGCAGCGCCATGCCGGGGTCGATATTGGCCTTACGGGCGAGATTGACGCAAGCAAACAGCAGATCACCGATCTCGTCGGTCAGGCGGGCGTCATTGTCGGCCTTGCTGAACTCTTCGGCCACTTCCTCCAATTCTTCCCGGATTTTACCGAGAACGTCGCGGGCATCCGTCCAATCAAAGCCTACCCGGGCGGCGCGCTTTTGCAGCTTTTCGGCCTGTTTCATGGCCGGCATACCGGCTGGAATCCCATCTAAAACGCTGGGTGGGCCGGCTTTGTCACCGGACGCGGCCCGTTCTGCGGCCTTGATGTTCTCCCAGGACACGGTCTGGGCGGCGGCATCTGGGATGTGCGCATCGCCGAACACATGAGGGTGACGCCGCACCATCTTGTCGCCGATGGCTTTGGCCACGTCGGCAAAGGCAAACAGCCCGGCTTCCTCGGCCATACGGGCGTGGAAAACCACCTGCAATAACAGATCGCCCAGTTCCTCTTTGAGGGCCGGCATGTCCGAGCGGGCAATCGCATCGGCCACTTCATAGGCTTCTTCAATGGTGTAGGGCGCGATGCTGGCGAAGGTTTGGGTCACGTCCCAGGGGCAGCCGCCCTTGGGATCGCGCAAGCGCTTCATGATTTCGATCAGCGCATCAATTTCGGCAGTATTTGAAGACATTAGCAAAGCCTACATCAAAGAAGCCGCCTCACAATTTCTATATCATTCAACGGCCTGAGTGTAAGTCAGTATCGATGATCGGCGACGAGGGGGTGAGGGAAGGATGTGGGCGTCACCTTCGACGCGCCATAAATATCGCAGTGCACTACGCCCTATGAGGGCATCCCCAAAAACGTTGCTGAAAAAATTTCAAATTGTCAGACAAAGTTAATTTGGCGCGGGTGATTTAGAGGCCTACACTTTTACACCTCACGACCGGCGGAGTTCTCCGTTCTACGCACCCTCGAGACCCAAACTCGAAGCAGCCCGCTTAGAAGCAGGAGTACGGTGATGTTTGTAAAAGAATCCTCATCGCCTGAAGAGGCCTTAGATCGTTTCTATGACTTAGCGGCGACGTTGCGTGACAGCGGCATTCCGCAAGTCCATCTCGGCAAGCTGGAAAGAATCTGGCTGCAGCGACGTGACGTTCCCGCCCGTCTACATCCTTTTGCCGCCGCCGCTTTTTTCGCAGGCTTTACGGGCCTGCCGAAGCCCAACGTGAACACGACACTCAGCTAAGATTGTCGCCCGGCAAGATCGGCGTCTTGCATGTCGTGCAGATAATCTGCAGTGGATAATTTGGTCCGCGGTCTCGGCTGGAAAAACCTTCACTCAGTTCGACTAATTTGCGCGGTGATTCGCGCTCCGATAGGTTGATTATTTCCCAACAGGCAATACCCATCATCCTGCAGTTAGGGCAGGTAATGGGCGCCTCAATTACTTTTATATTCACGTAATAGATCTTTGCGCCAAACGCCCGTCCGCGCTCTGGTGCGGAGGCAGAAAACCACATCTTTGCGGCGGTGGGCCACTAACCGTGGGCCGTAAGAATCTGAATATACACGGGTAATAGATTCTAAATTCGCCCTTACTGCGGTCGATACGGCAACCTGAGCATGGGCTATGCTGCCACTTTCCACGGTGACTATGGGGAGACGCAGTTGCAAATCACGGAAAGGGCAAACCGGCGAGCTCAAGCGCCCGACTATGGGTGGGTCGCCAAGGCGCTTCACTGGATTGCATTTGCCGTTCTTGCCGCGCAATTCGGCGTGGGTTGGATGATGCCGCACATCGGGCGCGATACCCTCAAAGAAGGATGGGTCGCCTGGCATCTTTCGATTGGCATCGCGCTGCTATTTCTTTTTGTCGGGCGCTATGTGTGGCGGCTCACGCATCCGGTCGCATTTCCAGCCGACCTTAGCCTCTGGCAGAACCGTCTCGCTCATATCACACACCTCGCGCTATACCTGCTGGTGATCGGCAACACGCTGCTCGGATGGGCGGCCGCGGGCTTTCGTGGTTGGTCGCTGAGTTTTCTTGGCATTGTCCCGATGCCATCCCTGGCGGAGAAGGGCACCGCTTGGGCCCACACCGCTGGCGATATCCATGTCGTGCTGGTGTATGTGCTGCTTGGACTCGCGGGGCTCCATGCCGCCGCCGCGCTGTATCACTACTTCATTACGCGCGACGGGATTTTACAGCGCATGCTTTTCAATTCGGCAAAACAGTAAACGGATATCAGAACCCGATATCTATAATGAATTTTGCGGTGAGGTCGTTCGAGGCACTGTTCCATCCGTGTCCTATGCCGAAATTCACGCCCACCGGGCTGCCGGTGTAGTCGACGACAAGAAACGTTTCGTGAGATTGCTGCGACATTGGATTGATGTGATCGATTGGTCCTAGACCGGCGTAGTGCTCCACCGCCACCGTCCACAGCGGCGACACGATATAACCCAAGCGCGCGGCGGGATCGAAATCCGGCGTATGGTTACTCCCACTCAAGCTCATGCCTAGAATTGGATTGATGATTAACTCCCAAGAATTGGCGCGCCAGCCGAGCATGGGCCGCATTTCCATGTTGACGTGGTTGGGATCATACGAGGCTTTATAGTAGCCGAGCTCGAAGTTGAGTCCGTAAAAGAACGAACGGTTCGCCGCGTCGGGCGAGACAAATAAGCTGCGAAGTTTCACCGATCCGATTTGTGCATTTCCGTGGGAGTCGATTTCGTAAGGAATGTACGCGCCGATCTCCCACCAATCTTCCACGCCATAAGCAAACTCGGGCGTGCCGTTGAAAGCATGGTGCGCCGGCGTGCCTCCCGGAAAGTCTGGCGTCTTAGCGCCGTCAAAAACGTAATTGCCGTGAAGCTGAAGACTGAATGTACCTGGCGCGTTGATTTCAGCGTTATAGACCTGAATCTCATCCGCGGCTTTTGCGGCCGGCGGGCAGGCGACTCCAATCGCGCAAGCCAAAACGCCCAGCCTTTGAATGGCACGTAATATATTCATGAATTTCTCCCCCTGCGTTCTTGAATGGAGGTACGGAATCATAACCGCAGTGCTGGGTCAATTTATTTGCCCCTCGAAGAGGCAATATGCATTCATTTCGAACATTGATGCGGATGACTTTCAGAATGAATAGCGAAACGCTAGTCAGGAAACACGCCGCCATGCGATAATTGTTTCCTCAAATAATGGGGGTTCCTATGGATCTCGGCCTTTCCGGAAAAACAGTTCTCATCGGCGGCGGCTCAAAGGGCATCGGCCTTGCATGCGCGCAGTTGTTTTTGGGCGAGGGGGCCAAGGTCGCCATCACCTCGCGTGATCCGGCGAATATCGCGGCGGCAAAGGCGAAACTGGGCGCGAACGTGCTCGGCCTCGCTGCCGATCTCACCGATGCGGCCCAAGCCGCCAAGCTGGCCGCCGATGTAGAGGCGCAGTTAGGCCCCATCGACATTCTGGTGAATAGCGCCGGTGCGGCCAAACGCACGCCCATCGCCGACCTCACACCGCCGGCCTGGCGCGCCGCCATGGATGCCAAATACTTCTCGACCATCAACCTGTTGGACCCCGTGCGGAAGCTGATGGCCGCGCGCAAACGCGGCGTGGTCATCAACATCATCGGCAGCGGCGGAAGATCAGCGAATGTCGTGCACATTCCCGGCGGCGCGGCCAACGCCGCGCTAATGTTGGCGACGGCGGGCTTGGGCGCGGCTTACGCCAAGCAAGGTATCCGCGTGGTCGGAATTAATCCCGGCACGACGAACACAGGCCGGGTCGAGACCGGCCTTCAAGCCCAAGCCAAAAACGACGGCATCACGATTGAGGAAGCCCGCAAAAAAGTGCTGGGCAAAATCGCCATGGGCCGCATGGCGGAGCCGGAGGAGATTGCAGCGACCGTGGTGTATTTAGCGTCGGAGAAAGCGAGCTATATCACCGGGATTACCATCACGATGGATGGGGCGGCTAATCCGGGGGTTCTTTAAGCAACTGTCGAATCGAAAACGCGTTCGGAAAAATTCTGCCACCGCTCTCACATTTCGTGTGATTGCACATTAGAAACGAACGCGATATCACGCAGGCTTCATGCTGGTGCAACGCGCCTTAAAGATTAGCGCCCAATAGCGTTACATCTCTGTCAGGAAGTCCGCTGCGGATTTATTCCGACAGATAGGCGCCTGCGATTCATCGCACGCATGTTAGTCCTCGCGCGTTCGCGTTTTCCTCGCGACATTCGCAGGTAAACGGCGACATTGTCGCTACTAAAAACCTTATCGAAAGCCAATCATGACCATGTTCCGGAACTTGCGTGTACCGTTATCGCGTCTATGCCTTGCTATCTGCGCCGCAGTGGTCGCAGCACTTTTCGCCAGCTCACCAGCCGCTGCGCTTCCGAGCTTCGCGCGCCAAACAGGAAATGCCTGTACCGCCTGTCACGTCGGCGGATTTGGTCCACGCCTGACCAACTATGGGCGCTTGTTCAAACTCAACGGCTACGTCTGGGGCGCGGAAGAACAGAACTTGCCGCCAGTGGCAGGTATGGTGGTCGGATCGTTCACAAATACAAAGAAGGATCAAGCCGGCGGGGCTGCGACTCACTATGGCGACAACAACAACGCCACTCTCGATGAAGCGAGCGTCTTCTACGCCGGAAGAATTCTTCCAAAGCTAGGCGCGTTTATTCAGGCCACATACGACGGTATAGAACGTTCATTCGCTCTCGATAACGTCGATATTCGCTATGCCGATCAGGCCACGCTCGCCGGGAAAAACGTCGTCTACGGCGTCTCCTTGAACAATAACCCGACCGTGCAGGATCCTTGGAACACTACGCCGGCGTGGGGCTATCCGTTCTCGAGTTCCGGACTCGCACCAACGCCTGGCACCAGTACGCTGATCGACGGCGGTCTTGAGATGCAGGTTGCGGGCCTGACGGCCTATGCCTTGTGGAATGATCTGCTTTATCTCGAAGGCGGCGTGTACGGCACCCAACCGCGACATGCGCAGTCCACCCTGGGGATCGATCCCAACGGCGAAAGCCAGATCCACGGAGCGGCGCCGTATTGGCGGGCAGCAGTCCAACATTCCGTTGGTGAGCAGTACGTGGCAGCGGGGGTATTCGGACTCGATGCGCACATTTATCCCGAACGCGACAAGACGGCGGGAACGGATCATGTGACCGACGTCGGCGTCGATGCGAACTATCAGGTGAACTTAAACGAACAGTCGACCATTACCGCCAACGCGGTCTTCATCCGAGAGTCGCAAAAGCTCGGCGCCAGTCAATCCCTCGGTTTAGCTGCCAATAGCTCGAACACGTTTCAGACGTTCAAGGCAAACGCCGGCTACTACTACAACAATACCTATGGACTAACCGGCGGCTATTTCACGTCGTGGGGAAGCAAGGATACTGGCCTGTTCAGCGCCGATCCAATCGGCGGAAGCAGGACGCAGAAACCCAACAGCACCGGGTACCTGGTCGAGGCCACCTATACGCCGTTCGGCAAGGACGACTCCTGGCTGGCACCATTGGCGAACCTGCGTCTGGGGCTGCAATACGTGGGCTATACGAAGTTCAACGGGGCAAAGTTGGATTACGACGGCTCGGGCCGGAATGCGTCCGACAACAACACGATGTTCCTGTTTGCGTGGCTAGCGTTCTAAACGCGCACAGCTACCTTGAAAGACGTCCGCGGACGGAGGCTCGTTACGGAAGCACGAGCCTCCGGATGCGCACTCAAACCAAGCGGCAGGACGGAGCGGACCACCATCGGCGGGCATGCTTGAGGCCGGCAGCGCCCGGGCCAGTGGCACCGTAAGAGGGCAAACAGGCCAGCCTCAGATGACGGAAAAAACCTAGGAACACCGCCATCTTGCACAATCAAATTGTCGCATAATGTATATTATGTACTGTATTAGGTGGTGTTATAGGCGGGCCGCTAAGCTGTCCCGAAGCATCTCTTTGGCTTTCAATAGCGCTGCCAGAACGTCGGCCTGGCCGGACGGCAACTTCCGCCTGAGACTGGCAAACGCATGGATCGTTCCTCGCGCTTCGATGTAGGCCGTCGGCACGCCGGCGGCAGCGGTCTTGTCAGCATAGGCCCGGCCTTCGTCGCGCAATGGGTCGAGCCCGGCCGTCAGGATCACTGTCGGCGGCATCCCAGTTTGATCGGCCACAATCGGCGTGGCGCGCCAATGACCAAGCTGCGGCTTATACAAATCGTCCAGCCATCGTCTATCGACCTCGTCGAGACCGTAGCCTTCGCCGAAGGCTTTGGCTGATTCGGTGTCGAAGCTAAATTCGATCACGGGATAAATCGCAAACTGAAGCGCGACCGGAACTGTTGCTGGACGATCCCTCAATGCCAGCGACGTGACGATAGCAAGATTGCCGCCAGCACTGTCGCCACACAGGACTAAGCTCGTAATATCCAGGTTGAAGGCCGCACCGTTGTCGGCAATCCAGCGCGCCGCTGCTTCCGCGTCGTCTGGCGCTGCTGGCCACACGTGCTCGGGCGCAAGACGGTAGTCGACTGAGATCACAGGCACATCGAGCTGCCGCGCGATCTCTGCGCACAGGAAGGCAGCACTATCGTTGTTGCCGATGATAAATCCACCGCCATGAAAAAAGACCGCGACAGGCCCCGGGCTGCGGCTCTCGCGCACATCGAAAAGCCGCAGCGGAATTTGCCCGCCCGGACCCGGCATAAGAATATCGCGCGTGACGGCCAACTCACCGATGGGTGGATCAAGCGCGGCGTAAATCTCCCCCATTTTCGGGCGCACGGCCGGAAGCATCTCAACTGTCAACTTAGGACGCGGGTTGGCTTTCAACCCGTCCAAGTGGGCGCGCACATCGGGATGCACAAAATGTTCGGTCATGCAGGTTCGGTTCCTGTCGCCACACTAATGAAGTAAATCGGATACCCGTCCGGGTCTTTGATCAGCGCGGCGCGGCCGCCGCCGTCGCCTGTGAATGGGTCTTTCTCGAACTCCAGGCCTTTGGCTTTGAGGTCGCGGGCGATCTCGTCGACGTCGCCGTTCCAGAATGTCAGCTGTGCTACCGGCGGATCGAGATAACCCTGGTACAGCGCGATCCGGCATTCGGCTTTCTGAACTGTGACGACCCGGATATCGATACTGCCGTCGACAATCTCGAATCCCAGCGCTTCATAGAACGCCACGGACTTTTCGATGTCGCGCACGTCGAGGCTGAGTTCGCATTGTCCTAGTTCCATTGGCCTAATTCCATCGCCCCAGTTCCATATCAGACCTCAATCACCATGCCGTCGTATCCCGGCGTAACGCCGGCTGGCAGCGTCGCGGTCAGCGTCTCGAAATCCAGTGCGTTGCTCATATGCGTGATGATGGTGCGCTGGGGCTTCAGTTCATCAATCCATTCCAGCGCTTTGGCCACGTGAACGTGGGTTGGATACGGCATGTCGCCCAGCACGCCCAAGATCCAGACTTTCGCGCCTTTGATGGCGGCTTTGGACGCTTCGGGCAATTCCACCAGGTCGGTTGAATAGACCACATCACCGAAGTTGAACCCGAGGCTGGTCTGGCCAAAGCCATGGTCTTGCAGGAATGAACTGATCTTGATGTCGCCGACCGTGAACGGCACGGCTGGATCGATGAGGTTTGGGATCAGCCACGGCCGGAACACGGGCTTGCCGGCGGGAATGCCCTCGAAGGCATAACCAAACCGCGCCTCGATCTTTTGCATGGTCTCGGGCGTGGCGAAGGTTTGCAGCGGGCCCTGGGAAATGCGGCACATTTCGCGCAGTTCATCGAGGCCATGCAGGTGGTCGGCATGGGCGTGGGTGTAGATGACGGCGTCGAGGCGGCGGAGGTTGGCGGCTAGCATCTGTTCGCGCAGGTCCGGCGAAGTATCGACCAGGATGGTGGTTGGCCCCTGCTCTACCAAGATCGACGCGCGGCGGCGGCGGTTTTTGGGATTGGACGCATCACACTTGCCCCAGCCGCCCGAAACCGAAGGCACGCCCGCCGCCGATCCGCTGCCGAGGATGGTGACCTTCATTGGCTATACCGGGGCTTTGGCTTTCGAGAACAGCCGGAAGAAATTGGCGGATGTTTGCGTGGCCAGTTCGTCGCGCGTCAGGCCCTTTAACTCCGCTACCAGCGCAGCGGTGTGCGTCACAAAGGCCGGCTCGTTGGTTTTGCCGCGTTGGGGCATGGGCGCCAGATAGGGGCTGTCGGTTTCCACCAGAATGCGGTCGAGTGGCACGGTCTTTGCGACCTCGCGCAAGGTGTCGGCCTTCTTGAAGGTCACGATGCCGGAGAAGGAAATGTAGAATCCTAATTCCAACGCCTTTGCAGCCAGTTCCGGGCCAGAGCTAAAGCAATGGATGACTCCGGTGAAGGAGCCCTTCTCCATCTCTTCGGTCAGCATGGCGGCGGTTTCGGCGTCGGCGTCGCGGGTGTGCACGATGATCGGCAAACCCACGGCGCGCGCGGCGTCCATGTGGACGCGGAAGCTGCGGATTTGATCGTCCTTGGGGCCGTGGTTGTAATAGAAGTCGAGGCCGGTTTCGCCAAAGGCCACGACCTTTGGGTGCTTGGCCAAGGTGGTGAGTTTCTCGACATCCATGGCCGGCTCAACGCCGGCTTCATGCGGATGAATGCCGACGGAACAGGACACATTGTCGAAGCGCTCGGCCACGGCCAGCACGCCGTCGAATTTGGTGATCTTGGTGCCGATGGTCAGCATGTGGCCAACGCCGGCCTTCTGCGCGCGCGCGATGACACCGGCGGTGTCCTCGGCGAACTCGGGGAAATCCAGGTGGCAGTGGCTGTCCACTAAGTAAGGCTGGGTGAGATAGGGCTGGGTCATGGCTTCTTGTTTTTTCGTCACCCTCGGACTTGATCCGAGGGTCCAGGGTTACGAAACGCAATCCGAGACGTCTGCATCTCTAGTGGTGACTACCCTGGGTCCTCGGGTCAAGCCCGAGGACGACAGGGAAACTTAACTCCCCTTCCCGGCTTTCGGATCGCCGTAGCGCGGGAATACGCCGGTCGGCGTGGGCAGCGCGGTGCCACCCTTCATGGCGTGGGCCTTATCCAGATGCGCGAACGTCCGCGCGTCTTCCGGCACGGCCAGCTGGTCGAGCATCTTGGCAGCTGAGGTCGGCACGAAAGGCTGCATCAAAATCGCCAGGTGGCGCACGCATTCGGCCAGCACATACAGCACGGTGTTCATGCGCGCGGGGTCGGTTTTCTTCAAAGCCCAGGGCGCTTGCACATCGACGTAACCATTGGCCGCGCGCACGACTTCCCAAATGCGTTCGATGACATCGTTCAAGGCTTGGCGATCTATAGCGTCGCGACACTGTGCCAACAGGCCGTGGCAAGCCTTCAGCAGCTCGTCGTCGGCAGGCTGAAGCGCGCCCGGTTCTGGCAATATGCCGCCCAGGTTCTTGCCGATAAACGACAGGAAGCGCTGCGCCAGGTTTCCGAACGCATTGGCTAACTCGCCGTTGATGCGCCCCGCGATGGCGGCTTCCGAGAAGTCGCCGTCATTGCCGAAGGGAATCTCGCGCATCATGAAATAGCGCAGCTGATCGAGGCCGTACTTTTCCACCAGCATGTTGGGATCGATGGCGTTGCCCAGAGACTTTGACATCTTCTGGCCTTCGACCGTCCACCAGCCGTGAGCATAGACGCGCTTGGGCAACGGCAATTTGGCCGCCATCAGGAAGGCGGGCCAATAGACGCAGTGAAAGCGCACGATGTCCTTGCCGACCACGTGCATGGCGACCGGATTGTCTTTGGGCCAGAACTTGCCCATCTCGCCGGATTCATCGGGGTAGCCCAGCGCGGTGATGTAGTTGGTGAGCGCGTCGATCCACACGTACATGACGTGTTTCGGATTGCCCGGCACAGGTACGCCCCAGGAGAACGCCGTGCGGGAAATGGAAAGGTCGTTCAATCCGCCTTTGACGAAGCTATAGACCTCGTTGAAACGGCTCTTGGGTCCGATGAAGTCGGGATTGGCGTCGTAGAAATCGAGCAGCGGCTGTTGCCATTTGGACAGCGGGAAGAAGTAGCTTTCCTCCTCGACCCATTCCACCGGCGCGCCTGTGGGCGCGAGCTTTTCGCCCGTCGGGCCTTTGGTCAGTTCAGATTCATCGTAGAAAGCTTCATCGCGGACCGCGTACCAGCCGGCATATTTGCCCAGCGTGATCGCGCCGTTGTCTTCCAGGCGCTTCCACAAAGCCTGGCAGGCTTTCTTGTGGCGCTCTTCGGTCGTGCGGATGAAGTCGTCGTTGGAAATGCCAAGTGTCTTCGCCAGATCGCGGAAATTCTGTGAGTTCTGATCGCAGAGGTCTTGCGGCGCGATGCCTTTATCGGCGGCGGCTTTCGCGACCTTCTGGCCGTGCTCATCGGTACCGGTCAGGAACTTCACATCGAAGCCGTCCAAACGCTTGAAACGCGCCAATACATCGCAGGCTATGGTCGTGTAGGCATGACCAATGTGCGGCTTGTCGTTGACGTAGTAGATGGGCGTCGTGATGTAGAACGCCTTGGACACAGGTGAGCACTCCGAAACCGGCAAAAGATGGCACTGATATAAACGCTTAGCGCGCCTGGGGAAAGAGGCCGGGGCCTGCTTTTAGGCCGCTTTGCCGTGCGTGGCGGCGGTTTCCACGGTCATCAGCATCAGCATGAGGCTGCGTTTCTTGTCCAGATTGACGGCATCGGTGCGCCGGGCCAGGTGGCCGATCTTGTCCCAGACATCGGCCCAGGCGGCCGGTGTGGCCGACGACAGCAGTTTGCGCGCAAGCTCGCGTTCGCCGGGAATGATTTCAGCCAGGGTCTCGAGATTACCCCGCGCCCCTTCGGTCGCCATGCGCGCCAGCCACCACGACAGCAAACCGGTGAGCGTGCGAAAGGCGTCGCCCTTCATGGCTTTGTCGCTCAGGGCATGAAGCCGCGAGATGTTGAGGCGGGGCGCATCACCCAACAGCGACATCAAATCGCGGAACAAGGCGACGCCGCCCTCGTCCGCCAGTTCCATGGCGCGGCCGATAGAGCCATCGGCCAAAACGCTGAGCGCCGTGACGTCGGCGGCTTTGATGTCAGGGCGATAGCGGCCCATGAGGGTGGTGACTTGGGTTTGCGTAAGCGGACGCAGATCAAGGCGACGACAGCGCGAGCGGATGGTCGGCAGCAGCCGGTCGGGGTTGTGCGCGACCAAAAACAAAAGTGCCCGGCGCGGCGGCTCTTCCAGAACTTTCAAAACGGCATTGGCGGCGTTGGCGTTCATTTCATCGGCGGCATCGATGATCACCGCGCGCCAGCCGCCTTCGGCCGGAGTCATCGACATAAACGTGCCGATCTCGCGCACTTCATCAACGCCGATCACGGTCTTGCGTTTGGTCTGTTTGGTGTCGGACCAGGGGCGTTCGACGATACGGAAATCGCCATGGCCTCCCGCAGCCACGCGCCGGAACACCGGATCATTTTCCGACATGGCGAGCGACTTTGGCGGCGGCGGTGCGCCGAACATATCGGCACCCTGATCGTCGCCGCCTTGCGCCAGCGCAAACCGCGCCATGCGATACGCCAGCGTCGCTTTGCCGATGCCGCGCGGTCCGCAGATCATCCACGCATGAGCAAGCCGGCCGCTGGACCAGGCGTTGAGATAGTCTTTTTCCGCGGCCTCGTGGCCCATCAGGTAGGGATTGGTGCGTGACTCTGGAATCTCTGTCGGATCCTCGTCGCGCACTACAGGACCTTCTCCACTTCGGCGAGGATGATCTTGTGAATGGCCTCGATGCTTTGCGTGCCGTCGATCACCTTGCAGCGATCCGGTTCGGCCTTGGCGATTTCCTTGAAGCCGTTGCGCACACGTTCATGGAACTCGGTGCCCATGCTTTCGTAGCGCGTTTCTTTGCCGACGCGCTGCGCGGCGCGGGCAAGCCCGGCTTCTACCGGCAAATCCAAAATCAAAGTCAGCGCAGGTTTGAAATCACCGATGGCGCTTTTGTAAAGCGTGGCCAGCGCCGTGCGGTCAACGCCGTAAGCGTAACCTTGATAAGCCGTCATAGAATCGACAAAGCGATCCGAGATCACAACCTTGCCGGCTTCCAGCGCGGGCCACACGGCGTTGACCAAGTGATCGCGGCGCGCGGCGGTGTGCAGCAAGGCTTCGGTAATGCCGTCCCATTTTCCGCCCGGGCCTTCGACCAGAAGTTTGCGAATGGCTTCAGCGCCGGTCGTGCCGCCCGGCTCGCGCGTTAAAAGGACGTTGCGGCCTTTGTCTTCCAGCGCGGTGCCCAGCATGCGGGCCTGGCTGGATTTACCAGCACCCTCGCCGCCCTCAAGCGTGATGAAAATACCTTTAGCCACACGTCCCCCAGAATATCGGAATTATTATTGAGCCGGCGTCGGCGCTGGTGCAGGCGCTGCGTTTTGCGGCGGGCCTAAGAAGATGTATTGCGCGGCGGCCTTGAGACGTCCGACGAAACCGAGACGGCCCACATCGTTCGCGGCGCGCAACGGAATCTCGATGGGCGCAATGTCTTTGACGTTGATGATGACCTTGGCGACCTCGGTGTCTTTCTGAATCGGCGCGGGCAACGGGCCGCGGTAGACCACTTTCACATCCAACGATCCGCTCGCCGCGCGCGGTACAGTGATGGCCACGTCCTGTGCGATCACCAAGGGCACACTGGGCTTATCGCCCAACCAGACTTCAGCATCGGTGACGACTTCGCCGGCCTTGAACAGTTCACGGTTGGTGAACTCGCGGAAGCCCCAGTCGAGAAGCTTCGAGGTTTCTTCGTCGCGTGCACGGATGCTGTCCATGCCATTGGCGACCATGATCAGGCGGCGGCCATTGCGCGTGGCCGAAGCGGTCAAGCCATAGCCGGCCGCTTCTGTGTGGCCGGTTTTCAAACCATCAGCACCGCTGCCGACGCGGTACAGCAGCGGATTACGATTGCCCTGCGTGATGTTGTTATAGGTGAACGAGGTCTCGCTATAGATCGTGTAGTACTCGGGAAATTCAGTGATGAGATGCTTCGCCAAGGTCGCGAGATCGCGCGGCGTCATATAATGCTCGGCGTCCGGCAGACCGGTGGCATTCGTGAAATGGCTGTTGGTCATGCCAAGTTCTTTAGCCTTATCGTTCATCTGCTTGGCGAATTCTTCTTCGCTGCCGGCAAGGCCTTCGGCCAGCACGATGCAGGCATCGTTGCCCGATTGAATGATCATGCCGCGGATCAGGTCTTCGACCTTCACCATCGAAAGCGGATCGAGGAACATGGTCGAACCTTCGGTGGCCGCGCCGCCCAGCTGCCAGGCGTTACGGCTGACGGTGAAGGTATCCGTCAGCGAAATGCGGCCCGCCTTCAGCGCGGTGAAAACCATGTAGGCCGTCATGAGTTTGCTCATGGACGACGGCGGCATTTTCCGGTCCGGGTCTTTGGCATCCAGCAGCGTGCCGGTCTGGGCATCGAGCAGAATGTACTCGCGCGCTTTGATGTCGATGGCCCACGACGGTGTCGCACCGAAGGCAAAAACCGAGCACAGCAAAACCGAAACGAAACTTTTCATCTGAGGGGTACCTGATTGTCTTTTATGGCCGTGAGCGAGGCATTTTATAACGTATTGCGGCGGTGTCGCTACTCGCGCACGACCTTGGCGTCGTTGTAACCGAAGGACTTGACCTTACCCAGCAGCGCCGAGGCGGTATTGGCATCCACCACAGGTCCAAGTCGAACGCGGTAAAGCTTCTTCTTGTTCACGGTCGTGGGCACGATATGCACCTGCCCCAGTTCACCTAAGCGTTGTTCGAGCTTGCGCGCATTGGCCTCTTCAGAGAACGCGCCCGCCTGAACGTAGAGACCAGACGGTGTGGCCGACGGTTTCTCTGGGGCTTGGAACTTGGGCTTGGTCGGCACCTGCGCCGTGTTCGCGGTGGCCCTCGGCGGCGGCGGAGCTGGTGGCGGTAGCGCGACCGGCTGCACGACCCGGACCGGAACGTTTACGGCGCCTGGCACCGGATCAAGGTTCATCGCGGAAACCGTCGCCCGCGGTGCTGCGGCAATCTGCGGCATCTCGCCTGGGTTCTTTTTCAGGGCGATGTTCTTGAGGTTCATGCTTTCTTCGGGGTCGATCTCGACCCGCACATGCGCAGTGCCGGCTTCATAGAAACCCAACAACTGCGCGGCTTTCTTTGAAACGTCGATGATGCGCTTGCTGTGGAACGGGCCACGGTCGTTGACCGTCACTTTCAGCGTGCGCCCGTTATCGAGATTGGTCACCTTAACCACGCTCGGCATGGGCAACGTTGGATGGGCGGCCGTGATGTCGTCCATGTTATAGCGCTCGCCGTTGGCGGTGCGCTTGCCGTGAAAGTCCGAGCCGTACCACGACGCGATGCCTTCCTGGACGTAGGCATAGTCTTCGGCCGGGTAGTACCAGATGCCTTCGATCTGATAGGGCTTGCCGACTTTATAGATACCTTCGGGTTCGGCATCTGCCGTCACGACAGGCGGCGCCACGATGGCAGGCGGCCGCGCGCCCGATGCGCAAGCAGCCAGCGCCAGGGGAGAGCACATCATAAGTGTGCGGAGTGCCCGGTTGAACGGGACCGTCAAATGGTATCTACCCCATGAGAACACTACAAGATTTGGTAGTGTAATGAAGGAGATGGCCGCTGGCAAGAATTTGGACTGTTAGGTTCCAGAGGCCTTGGCGTGGACTGCGCCAATCAATAGCCGGCTGGGATATCCGTCGGGGACCAGGCCGTTGGCGAGCTGGAACGCCCTGATGGCCTGGCGGGTGCCGCTGCCCATGACGCCGTCGGCAGTCTTCAAAAAGCCCAAGGTCACAAGACCTTCCTGAAGACCAACGACCGCTTCACGTCGCAAAGGATCGCCCTCGCTACCCGGATTACTCAAGCCGCCGGCCCCGATCAGCCTGTCGGCCAGATGGCCGATCGAGATCGCATAAAACGCCGAACGGTTGTATTTCAGGATGACCCGATAATTGTCATAGAGCAGCAGCGCCGGCCCGTTTCGCCCCGCCGGCAAGACGACCGAAGCTGGAATGTCCTGCGCTGGTAAAGGTTGACCATCGACACGCGTCACGCCCAAGGCCGACCACTCGGACAGGGATTTCATCGTCTCTTTGGCGTCCACATCCAGACTGACGAGCTTCAGGTCGAAATTTTTCGGCAGGCGGACTTCCCTGCCCCACGTGCGCTCGCTGTTCCACCCCAAAGCTTTGGAGATGAAGTTGGCGCTGGATCCCAAAGCATCGGGAACGCTGCCCCAGATATCGATACGGCCATCTTTGTCTTCATCGACGGCGTATTTGAGGAAGTTCGAGGGCATAAACTGCGTCTGGCCCATGGCCCCGGCGTAAGAGCCCTTCATTTTATCGAGCGTGATATGGCCGCGATCCAAAATGGTCAGGGCGCTGAACAACTCGTTCCTAAACATGTCGCCGCGCCGGCCTTCAAAGGCCAGCGTCGCCAAGGATTGCACGACTGAATACCCACCGGCATCGCGGCCGAAATCGCTTTCCATGCCCCAGAAGGCGACAAGGAAGCGCCCCGGTACGCCGTATTCACGTTCAAGTCTGGCCAGAAGCTCGGCGTGCTTTTCCATCATGGCGCGGCCGTTCGCGATCCGGCGTTCCGAAGCCAGGCTGTTGAGATAGCGTGTGAAGGTATTACTGAATTCCGGCTGGCGTCCGTCCGCCTCGATGATGCGGTGATCGAGCGTCAGGGTGTTGCCCAAAGCTTGCGAAATCGTCGGCGCCGTAATGCCGCGTTTGGCGGCATCTAGTCGTGCGCCTTCAAGCCATGTCGCGAAGGCCGCGTCGGAAAGGCGGGGATCAACGGCTGCATCCGGCGGTGCGGCGGCGGGCGCTGCCTGAGCGACTTGAGCCGGTTGTTTGGGGGCTTGCGCGCTGCCTTGGCAGGCGGTCATTAGGCCCGCCAATGCCAATGTCGGTGCAATCAACCACAGTCCGCAACGTAACTTTAGCTTCATATGCATGGACCCTTTGTAGACGGTGCTGCCCACGATTTCCAGCGGCTGTGTAAGGGTTTGCGGGACGCGCGCAAGAGTGGCAATGCGCTAACCTTTCGGCTAAACTTTGTTTTCACGGGGCAATGCATCGGCCAGACATCGCGTATCAAGCGACAAGCCGATTGAGTGGGGATTACGGGATATGGCTCAAGATGAAGTCTTCAATTCGTACGCAAGTCCTGCGTCGCAAGAACTAGCCAAAGTCCCAGAGAGCGGTGGCTTCTTCACCGACTGGTTCTTCAACATGTTCGCCGGCGCGATTGATATGCAAATCCATTCGCCGATTTTGTCGCTGGTGTACGCGGGCATCCTTCTCGGCCTCGTTATTCTGCGCCTCTACACCGAGAACCCCATCAAGTCCTTAGGGTGCGCCCTCCTCTATATCTACACCACTGTCCAAGCCTTTACGCTTTTCCGCACCTCGGGCTTCGTGCTCGACTCTACGCCGGAGGGCTGGCTGGTGACGGCCAAAGCCCTTTGGTTCGCCGCTCTGTTTACGGGCATTTGGGCGTGGGGCGTTTCGCGCCTTCTGCAATCGTTGATCGTGGCCCTGGTGCCCATGGGCTTGGGGCAACTATTAGCGCCCATCAATCCGCTGCGGCTTTTGAATAAGATGCGCAAGAGCGATGCCGAGCTTGAAGGCATGGAGGAAGGCTCCTCTAAGAATCCCAAGCGTCAGCTGACCGCCATTATGTTCACCGACATCGTCGGATACTCGAAACAGATGGGCGCGAACGAAGCGGCCATGGTGAAGAAGCTGAACATTCACAACGAAATCATGCGCAATCAAATCGTGCGCAACCGCGGTACGGTTATTAAGACCATCGGTGACGCCTTCATGGTGCGCTTCCGCTCGGCCGAAAACGCCGTGCAATGCGCCATGGATTGCCAAAAAGGCATCGCCGACTACAACAAAGGCAAGCCGGACAACGATCAGTTCCATATCCGCATCGGTTTGCACATGGGTGAAGTCATTCACACCGGCACCGACGTGTTCGGCGAAGGCGTGAACATCGCCGCGCGTATCGAGCCGAAAGCCGATCCGGACGGAATTGCGGTTTCTGATGTCATTGCCAATGCCGCGCGCAACAAAGTGCCCGCGCACTTTATGTCGATGGGCCGCTTGCCGATGAAAAACATAGCCAACCCGCCTGAGCTGTTCAAAGTGTTCCCCATCGAAGAAAACGCGACGCAGAAAGTCGCCAAACCGGGCGCTGCGGCTGCTGCCGCCCCCGCCGGCAGCGCGCCGGGCGGTGTGTTTAAGATTTGATGGTGTCGCCGCTCCTCCGCGTAGCGGCGTTCCTATCGCTTCTGCTCGCGTTCAGTACCGCACAGGCTGCCGATAAACTCACCGTCGGCACCGATTGGCGCGCTGAGGCGGAACATGGCGGCTACTATCAGGCGCTCGCGACAGGGCTTTATGCCAAGGCCGGATTAGACGTCACGATCCGCCAAGGCGGGCCGCAGGTAAATCATTCGCAGCTTCTGGCCGCCGGCAAGCTCGACATCAGCATTGCGCCGAACTCGTTCATTCCGCTGAACTTCGTCGAGCAGAAAGTTCCCGTGGTCGCGGTCGCCAGTATGTTTCAAAAAGATCCGGCGGTGCTGATCGCGCATCCGGGCCAGGGCAACGACACGCTCGCCGCCCTCAAGGGCAAAAAAATCATGATCTCGCCGGATACCCGTATTGGGTTTTGGCGCTTCCTGAAATCCAGTTATGGATTCACCGACGATCAGATCGCGCCGTATACGTTCAACCTGGCGCCGTTCCTCGCCGATCCTAAATCCATTCAGCAAGGCTACATCACCAGCGAGCCGTTTCAGATCGAACGTGTCGGCATAAAGCCCGTAGTGATGCTGCTCTCGGACGCTGGATATACGAGCTACGCGTCGCTGGTGGTCGTGCCACGCAAAATGGCGCTAGAGCGTCGCGAACTTGTGCAGCGCTTCGTTGACGCCACTATCCTCGGCTGGGCGAGCTATTTGAACGGCGATCCGACGCCGGCCAATGCGCTGATCAAACGCGACAACCCCGATATGACCGATGAATTGCTGGCTTACGGCCGCGACAAGCTGAAAACCTACGGCATCATTGAATCCGGCGCCGCGACGTCACGCGGGATCGGCGCTATGGACGACGCGCGCTGGAAAGCCTTTTTTGATGTCATGGCCGCCGACGGCCTCTATCCCAAAGACATGGATTATCGCCAAGCCTATACGGTCGACTTTGTCGGCAAGGGTGTAGGGCGTTGAGCGGAGAAGACGCTCCACCCGCCGTAGCGCTCCGTGCGGTGAGCAAAACATTTCCGAACGGCACGACGGCCCTCAGTTCTATCGATCTCACGATTTCCGCTGGCAGTTTTACCAGCCTCGTCGGACCTTCGGGGTGCGGCAAGTCGACACTGCTGAGGGTGATCGCCGGATTGATACCGCCAACTGCCGGCACTGTTGCCTGGAGCAAAGCAGCGCGTTCGCTTTCGATGGGGTTTGTTTTTCAGGATGCGACCCTGATGCCATGGGCCACCGCCGCCGAAAATGTGGCTCTGCCCTTACGCTTGGCCAATCTGCCGGAGTCCGACATCACCGCGCGCGTCAGCGAAGCCCTTGAGCGTGTTGGGTTGGCGGACTTTACCCAGGCCTATCCGCGTGAATTGTCGGGCGGCATGAAGATGCGCGTTTCCATTGCGCGCGCGACTGTGACAGGTCCCGAACTTCTTTTGATGGATGAGCCCTTCGCCGCGCTGGACGAATTCACGCGCTTCAAACTGAACGAAGACCTGCTGGCACTATGGCAACGCAACCGCTGGACGGTCGCGTTCGTCACGCACTCCATCCGCGAGGCGGTGTTTTTATCCGAGCGCGTTGTGGTGATGTCGCCGCACCCCGGTCGCATTGTTGCAGACCTGGCAGTTGCCTTACCCGGTCAACGCGATGCTGCTTTGCGCCTCGGCCACGCCTTCGCTGACGAATGCGCCCGCGTAACGCAAAGCCTGGGCGATGCTTTTTCACAGCGGGCTGCATCATGAACGGCCTGAAGAAACTCAGCCGTGCGATCCTTCCGCTCATGTTCGGGATAGCGGTGTTGGGCGTTTGGGAAGTCTTGGTGCGAGTCTATGACGTGCCGCCCTATGTCCTGCCCGGACCTTCGGCCATCGTCTTGGCACTTTGGCAAAGTGGCGGCGAGCTCCTTCAGGCTTTGCTGGTGACGCTCGAGGTCACGATCGCCGCACTTGTGCTCGCGGCCATCACCGGTGCGGGCATTGCGTTTCTGTTGGCGCAATCGAAGCTCGCCGAGAAAACTTTATTTCCCTACGCCGTGTTTCTACAGGTCACGCCGATCGTCACCATCGCGCCCTTTATCATTATCTGGGTTGATAACACTTACATCGTGTTGCTGATCCTGGCCTGGATCGCGGCGGTCTTTCCCATCATCTCCAACACGCTGCTTGGCCTTAAAAGCGCCGATGCCAATTTGCGTGAATTATTCCGCCTTTATGGCGCCAGCCGCGGGCAGACTTTGCTGCGGCTTCTCGCACCCAGCGCCCTGCCCTATTTCCTGGGTGGATTGCGGATCAGCGGCGGCCTCGCTCTCATAGGAACAGTGGTTGCTGAAATGGTCGCGGGAACGTCGGGCACACGCTCAGGGTTAGCGTCGCGTCTGCTAGAAGCCAGCTACCGGCTGGAACTCGCCCGGGCGCTCGCGTGTTTTGCGCTGTTGAGCGCAGCGGGATTTGCGCTTTATATTTCCCTCGACGCTCTTTCGCGACGTCTTTTGCGTCATTGGCACGAAAGTGCGAGCACGCTGGAAACCGAATGACGCAGCCGCCCGATCAGAACACGCTTTTCCCGCGCGATACGCTGATCACACCGCTGATTATGATGGTGAACAACGGCGTGCCGGTGTCGACTTTCATCGACATCGGCGCTGCGGACGGTACCTTCGGCCTCTCGGTGCTGGATGCCATCAGTCCCTCGCTCCACCTTCTCAACATCGACGCTCAGGAAACCTATCGCCCCAGCCTCGCGCGCATTGAAGCGATGTTAGGCGAACCCTATCGGATTACAGCGGTGGGAGAGCAGGATGGCGTCATCCGCGTCAACGCTCCGCAACATGAGTATTGGCTTTCGACCGCCCAGCACATGAACAGTGCGAATGCGCAGATTGAGTTGCCGTGCCGCAAGCTCGACAGCATTTGCGCTGAGATCGCCTTGAAGGGCCCTGCCTTCATTAAGCTGGATGTCGAAGGCGCCGAGATGAGCGCTTTGCGCGGGGCGGAGGAAACACTTGCTGATACATGCGGCCTGCTGATCGAAAGCCCCGTGCGTAGCGCGCCCGGCCCGCAATTTTTAGAGATTTATACTTTCTTGGCGGCGCGCGATTTTTCGCTGTTCGACATCGTGCGGATGTCGCATCGCGGCACCGATTCAACGCTTTATCAGTTTTATTCCGTCTTTATCGCCAACCGAGCGGCAAACAAGGTTTGCGCTCGAAGACTCAGCAGGCCGAAGTACTCGCCGCGGTATCCGATCGCCGCGACCAGCTCCGCACTGAGAACACGCTTCTGATGTCGTCGATCAAGCTCAAGCGTTCGATGATACCCCGCGCCTAATCGCTACTCGGCCGCCTCGCGTGCGCGTTCAGGATATAAGCCAATCAATCCCTCACGGGTGGCTTTGCAGACTCCACGCTCGGTAATCAAGCCGGTGACGTAGCGCGCCGGAGTCACATCAAACGCGACGTTCAGCGCAGGACTGCCATCCGGAATAAGTTGAACGGTTTCGATCTTGCCGGCGGCGTTGCGGCCAGAGATGTGGCTGAGTTCGCGTGCGTCGCGCTCTTCGATGGGAATATCGCTGCCGTTTTTGAGCGTCCAGTCGATGGTTGTCGACGGCAAGGCCACATAAAACGGCACGCCATTATCGTGCGCAGCCAATGCCTTCAAATACGTTCCAACTTTATTGCAGACATCGCCATGAGCCGTGGTGCGGTCGCTGCCCACAATCGCCATTTGAACGCGGTCATGTTGCATAAGATGACCGCCGGTGTTGTCGGCGATCACGGTATGCGGCACGCCGTGCGCGCGCAGTTCAAAGGCCGTGAGAGATGCGCCCTGGTTGCGCGGCCGCGTTTCATCCACCCACACATGCACGGGTATTCCGGCGTCATGTGCCTTGTAGATAGGTGCCAGCGCGGTACCCCAATCGACGCAGGCGAGCCAACCCGCATTACAGTGAGTCAGCACATTGAATCGCGCAGGTTCCCCACTAGATTTCCACAGACGTGTTATGATGTCGCATCCGCTCTCGCCGATCGCTTGGCATTGAGCGACATCGTCTTCGCAAATTTGCGCCGCGCGCGCATAGGCTGCGGCCACCCGATCCCCTGGGCTTAGGGGCGCCAAATATTGCTGCATTTCGTTTACGGCCCACGCCAGGTTTACGGCCGTGGGGCGAGCTGCTTTAAGAAGCCCAAGAGATTGAGTTAAATGAGTATCCGACTTATCGAACTTCATCGCCAAGGCGACGCCGTAGGCGGCGGTCGCTCCAATGAGGGGCGCGCCCCGCACAGTCATGTCACGAATAGCCTGGGCCGCATCTTCAACGGTTTTGAGGCTTACGACAGCAAACTCGAACGGCAGCCGCGTCTGATCGATGACCTGCACCGTCCAGCCGTCGTCTGCCAACCAAATCGTTCGATACCAGCGTCCGTCAATTTTCATTTTTTACTCTCGTCTGTCGCGCGCATTTTTAACAATAGCCGCGCATGTCTTATCTATTGGCGTCGTTATGCATGTACATGAATTCTTTGCGAGATTGTTTGACTTTCGCTCCCGGTAATCGAAAGTGAGCCAATCGAATTTTCACCGGCGATCTTTCCCGCCCTGTTTGCAATTTAACAATTTTCTGTGTGGTTTATGAACGACTCCGTCGTGAAGTCGGTCGGCCGTGTGTTTGAAGTGTTAGAGTTGTTCGACACCGAACGTACGGCGCTTTCCGCGACCAATATAGCGCGTACTTTGAAGTATCCAGCGTCGAGCACGGTGGCTTTGTTAAAAAGCGTGGTGCATCTGGGTTACCTTACTTACGATCATACAGAACGCATGTATTTTCCGACCGTACGCCTCGCGGTCATTAGTCATTGGCTCGAGAATTCCTTCTTCTTTGAAGGGCACTTGCTAGAGTTGATGGATGAGATTAGCACCGCTACCGATGAGAGTACTTTCCTAAGTTGGCAGTCCGATCTCGAAATTCAGTACGTGCAATTCCGGATCGGATCCCACGGAATGGCCCCGTCACCCTGACCTGACGGCTTTTTTTGTACCGGTTGATTTGAGAGAATTGACCCCAACAGGAGGAGCTGAACATGGCGAGACGTGGATTAGGCGCGGAGCAGATTGTTTCGAAGTTAAGGCAGATCGAGGTGCTGATGGCGCAGGGCAAGT
>CANJRX010000017.1 GCA_947476895.1 Fidelibacterota bacterium
ACTTGCCCTGCGCCATCAGCACCTCGATCTGCCTTAACTTGGAAACAATCTGCTCCGCGCCTAATCCACGTCTCGCCATGTTCAGCTCCTCCTGTTGGGGTCAATTCTCTCAAATCAACCGGTACAAAAAAAGCCGTCAGGTCAGTCAGGTCACGGTAGCTTTCGCGCCTAACCAGGACTCCATCAACCTTTTTGCGCGCCTCGTGTTGTACGGGCTAAAGGAAAATTGGACGGTGAAGCAGTTGCTGGCGATCAGCGTAAACGCGCCACCGCGCCGGCAAGTGGAAGAGAAAAAATAACTTCTTCCCGCACCGCGCGCAGCAAGAGCAAGAGGTCACTCACGTTGTAGGGGAAGTTCAGAAATTTACAGACGATAACGCGTAAGTTGGTGTGCGAAACGCCACTTTTAGCGATTGAATCAATACGCGTGCGCCCGTGAAAAAATTTTAATTGGAGGAGCGGGAACAAAACACGCATTGTGTTTTGACGGACCGCGTGAGCGTCACTTGCTCCTTTCGGTTCACTTAGGGTCGGAACCGGGAAAGCGAAAGGGCTCGCGAGATGCTGGGGGACTTCACTACACGCTTACGGCGCATTGCGTCGTGGTCTCTCGCGGCCCTCATTCCGACACTCACGCCTCACATCGCCGAAGCCCGCTGGCTGCGCGCCGAAAGCCCGCAGTTCGTTGTGTACAGCGACGGCCAGGAAACCGAGCTGCGCGACGTTACGCAGAAGCTGGAAGAATACGACGCGCTTCTTCGCAACATCACCGGCGCTAAAGATAAGCCGTTCGTCAACAAGCTCACGATCTATCTGCTGCCCAGCAACAAGGAAGTGCGCGAAGTCGCGCCCCGGGCGTCGGAAAGCATTCAAGGCTTCTACACCGCCGGTCCCGCCGGCACGACCACCTTCGCCGTGCGCCAGGATCTTGGTGCTGGCGATTGGGCCTCGGGTCAGTCGATCATCTTCCACGAATACACGCACCACTTCGCCTATCAGTATTTCCCCGCCAACTATCCGACCTGGGCCAGCGAAGGCCTCGCCGAGTATTTCTCCACGGCGGAAATGAAAGACGACAAGATCGAAGTCGGCGGATTCCAGAACGGCCGCGTCTATCCCTTGCGCAAGCGCGCGTGGATGCCGGTGAAGAAGCTGTTTAATTTGGGTGAAGCCAAAGGCGTCGACGGCCGGATGGTTTATCCCGAAAGCTGGCTGGTGACGCACTACCTGATGGACGATCCTGCGCGCCAGAAGCAGATGACGAATTACTTGCTGGCCATCGGCCGCGGCGAACAAGCCGACCAAGCTTTCAAAACGTCGTTCGGCATGGACTACGCCGGTTTCGATAAGGTCATGAAGGCCTACCTCAAGAGCAGCAAAATCAAAGTGCGCTCGTTCCCGCGCATGAACCAAACGCCGATTGAACTCGCCGTCACCACGCTGCCGGCTTCGGCCGACGATCTTCTGCTGCTCAACGCGCGCTTCATGAGCCGCAGCCTTGCGCATCAGGACGAAGTCGATATGCGCCTGGGCGAGAAGGCGCTGCAGACCGTGCGTAAGCGCGCGGCGAAGTACCCGGGCGACGCCTTGGCGGAACGCACGCTGGCGGCAGCTGAATTACTCTACGGCGATGTCGAGAAGGCCGATGCCATGCTCGATGATCTGCTCGATGATCTGCTCGCGCGCTCGCCCCAAGATGTGGACTCGCTTTACCTGAAAGCGGCGCGCTACGTGCTCGGCGGACGCTGGGAGCCTGAACAACGTGCCGCGCTTTGGGCCAAAGCCAAGCCCTATGCCGCCTCGATCTACAAACTCGATCCGAACCACTACCCGGCGCTGTACCTCTACGCCTTGGGGTCTCTGGCCCAGGACGGCGTGCCGTCTGAGAACACCATGAATGCGAGCGAACTGGCCCATCAGCTGGCGCCCCAGGTGGACGAAATCACCCTGGAGACCGCGGTGGCCCTGTCCCGGGCCGAGCGGGCCCCTGCCGCTACCCGCCTTTTGGAGCGCGTGGCCTTCGCACCCCACGCCACGGCGCAAAGCCTCTATGCCAAGGGTCTCCTGGACCAGGTGAGCGCTGGAAAGCCTGTGGAGCACATCCCAGGCGAGATCCCCGACGTCTACGAAAAGGCCGCCGCCAGCCGCTAATTGCTGCGCTGCGAAATTTAAGGGTCGACCAGACGTGGAGCCAGAGGCCACTGACCACAAGTTCTAGTTCCACCCAACTTCCCGAGTCTGTCGGCTTTTTCCTCGAAAATTCTGAGGCGTCGTAGCCGCGTGTTTGTGCAATTAATTTGGCCCGTTTCAAATTCTCATGTGTTAAATTAAATAATCCCGTCAAATGACTATAAAATATAACAAAAATATTTGACGCCGCAACGGGTCTGAGGCCGGCTTGCCTGGTGCCCTCCCATCATAACTATCGTTATGACCGCATTCTGTTTTCTGCTAGATTTTTGAGGCTGTTACGGCCTTTTTTCCGGCCGTTTCAGGGGAGCCTTAACGCAGCCTATTGAGGGTCCGTTTTCGGTGGTGCAGCGCAGCATTCCCCACCGGGAAGGGCGTATTTTGGTATGAATTTATGCGAGTCAGCCTTTGAGCGATAACGCCGAAACTGGTGCCAAACCGCCCGCCTTCGACATGGTCACGGTCACCATCGAAGACGAAATGAAGCGCAGCTACCTCGACTACGCCATGAGCGTGATCGTTGCCCGCGCCCTGCCAGATG
Source organism: Fidelibacterota bacterium (assembly GCA_947476895.1). Classification (GTDB taxonomy): domain Bacteria; phylum Pseudomonadota; class Alphaproteobacteria; order Rhodospirillales; family Rhodospirillaceae; genus SHVO01. Next base: position 2,732 of record CANJRX010000017.1, read on the forward strand.
TGCGCGACGGCTTAAAGCCGGTCCACCGCCGCATCCTCTACGGCATGAAGGAAGCGGGCTACGAGTACAACAAGCCCTACCGTAAGTCGGCCCGCATCGTCGGGGATGTCATGGGTAAGTATCACCCCCATGGCGACCAATCGATTTACGACGCCATGGTCCGCATGGCCCAGGACTTCTCGATGCGCGTGCCGCTGGTCGATGGCCAGGGCAACTTCGGGTCCATGGACGGCGATCCGCCGGCGGCCATGCGCTATACGGAATCGCGTTTGGCCAAGCCGGCGCATTCACTGCTGGATGACATCGACAAAGAGACCGTCGACTTCCAACCCAACTATGACGAGAGCGAACACGAACCGGTTGTATTGCCGGCGCGGTTTCCCAATCTGCTGGTCAATGGGGCAGGCGGCATCGCCGTCGGCATGGCGACCAACATTCCGCCCCATAACCTGGGCGAAATCGTCGATGCCGCGTGCGCGCTGATAGACGATCCCGCGACCACCGATGAACGCCTGATGGAACTGGTGCCCGGTCCCGACTTCCCGACCGGCGGCATCATCCTCGGCCAGTCCGGCAGCCGTGCGGCCATGATCACGGGCCGCGGCTCGGTCGTCATGCGCGGCCGCTGCGAGATCGAAGACATCGGCAAAGACAAACAAGCCATTATCATCACCGAGATTCCCTATCAGGTGAACAAGTCGTCGATGATCGAGAAGATCGCCGAACTGGTGCGTGACAAGCGCATCGAAGGCATCGGCGACCTGCGCGATGAATCCGACCGTCGCGGCGTACGCGTGGTGGTCGAAATCAAACGCGACGCCGTGGCCGAAGTCGTTCTGAACCAGCTTTATAAATTCACGCCGCTGCAAACCAGCTTCGGCGTGAACATGCTGGCCATCAACGGCGGCCGCCCGGAATTGATGAACCTGAAGCAGATCCTGCAGGCCTTCATCACCTTCCGTGAAGAAGTCATTCGCCGCCGCACAGTGTTTCTGCTGAACCGCGCCCGCGACCGCGCGCACGTCTTGGTGGGCCTGGCCATCGCCGTCGCTAACCTCGATGAAGTGATCAAACTGATCCGCGCCGCCGCCGATCCGGGCATCGCGCGCGAACAACTGATGGCGCGCGATTGGCCGGCCAGCGACGTGGAACCGCTTGTCGAGTTGATCGACGAGCCGGACCGCAAGGTCGTGAACGGCAACTACAAGCTGTCCGAAGAGCAGGCCAAAGCCATCCTCGATCTGCGCCTGCATCGCCTGACAGGCCTCGAGCGCGACAAGCTGCACGCCGAGTTGAAAGAAATCGGCACCGAGATCGCGACCTATCTCGAAATTCTGCGCAGCCGCGTGCGCCTGTTCGAGATCATGCGCGAAGAACTGGTGGCGATGAAAGCCGAATACGGCACGCCGCGCAAAACCACTATCGAAGAACTGGAATTCGAAACCGATATCGAAGACCTGATTCAGCGCGAAGACATGGTGGTTACCGTCACCAACGCCGGCTGGATCAAGCGCGTGCCGCTGTCTACCTACCGCGCGCAAAAGCGCGGCGGCAAAGGCCGTTCGGGCATGGCGACCAAGGAAGAGGATTTCGTTCGCGCGCTTTACATCGTGAACACACATACGCCGGTGTTGTTCTTCTCGACGCTCGGCATGGTCTACAAGCTCAAGGTCTACAAGCTGCCCGTCGGCACGCCGACCAGCCGCGGCAAAGCCATGGTGAACCTGCTGCCGCTGAAAGAAGGCGAGACGATCTCGACCGTCATGCCACTGCCTGAGGATGAAACCACCTGGGGCCAGCTCAATGTGATGTTCGCGACCGCCACCGGCAATGTGCGCCGTAACGATCTCTCGGATTTCGTTAACGTCATGCGCAACGGCAAGATCGCTATGAAGCTCGAAGACGAAGGCGGGAAGAGCGACAGCCTGGTCGGCGTTGCGACCTGCGACGATACCAATGACGTTCTGCTGTCCACGCGCCAAGGTAAGTGTATTCGTTTCGAAGTCAGCGACGTGCGCGTGTTCGCTGGCCGTTCATCGGTCGGCGTACGTGGCATCAAGTTGGGTGAGGGCGACGAAGTCATCTCGATGTCGATCCTGAAACACGTAGAGTTCGATACCGAAAGCCGCGATGCCTACCTGAAAATGGTGCGCAAGCTGCGCGGCGGCGATGAAGCTGAAGAAGCGCCGGAAGAAGCCGCTGAGTCCGCCGGTACGGGCAAGGTGCTCACCGACGAGGAGTACAAGCGCTTCGCCACCAACGAAGAATACGTGCTCACGGCGACCCTCAAAGGCTTCGGCAAGCGTACGTCGGCCTATGAATACCGCATCACCGGTCGTGGCGGTTCGGGCATCGTTTCGATCGCCACCAGCAAGCGTAACGGCGATGTCGTGGCCTCGTTCCCGGTCGGTGATAAAGACCAGGTGATGATGATCACCGATGCTGGCCGTTTAATCCGCATCCCCATCGGCGACGTGCGTGTAGCGGGTCGCTCGACCCAGGGTGTGACGCTGTTCTCCACCGGTGAAGACGAGCGTGTGACGTCGGTCGCGCATCTGCCGCTGGAAGAGGGCGGCGACGGTGAAGAAGACCAGGCGGTTACGGCAGAACCAAGCGCGGCTGAATAGCTTCGACGTTTAGAACTGGGGGAAACATGGCCAAGAAGCCGCAGCCGCCTTCCGTGAAGGCGGAACAGACCGGACGCTATCGCACCGGCATTTATCCCGGAACTTTCGATCCCGTGACCAACGGCCACCTCGACATTATCGGGCGCGCCATGAAGATGGTCGACAAACTGGTAGTGGCCGTGGCGGTCAACGCCGGGAAGGGGCCGCTGTTCAGCCTGAAAGAACGCGTCGCCATGTGCCGGCGCGAGGTCGATAACCTCAAGATCAAGAACGCCGACATTGAAGTCGTGCCCTTCGATACACTGCTGATGGACTTTGTCACTGCCCGCGGCGCCGATCTCATCGTCCGCGGCCTCCGGGCCGTGTCCGACTTTGAATACGAGTTCCAGATGGCGGGTATGAACACCCGCATTAACGGCAAGGTGGAAACGCTGTTCCTCATGGCTTCGGAACGGAACCAGTTCATAGCTTCGCGCCTGGTGAAAGAGGTCGCCAGCCTGGGCGGCGATATTTCCTCGTTTGTGCCGGCTGCAGTGAACCGTAGCGTCCGCATCAAATACAAGACTTAAGCCGCACCTCTGGACCTGGGGCAGGTCCTCAAGGTTTCGCCATTATTATGAGGCAAACTGCCGAATATTGGCCCAAACAAGGACCGGTCAGCGGCCTTGTGTAACCGGAATACGGACGTTATGACTGTGCGGCTTTTGGGTGCCCGTAAAGGTCCCATCACGACGGTGTCCCCGGACACGATCAGGAGCGAGCATCTTGCGTAAGTTAGGTTTCTGTTTGGTTTTGCTTGCTGCCGCAGTTTTAGCGTTCGGCGCAGCTGGCGTCGCGACCGCGCAGCAGCTGCCGTCGCAGCCCGCGCCGAAGCGCGAAGCCCCACCGCCGCCGCCAGGCGCTAAGCCGTCTGCAACCGCGCCGCAACAGGCTCCACAGCCGCCGCGTCCGCAACCAGCGCCCGCACAGCAGGCCGCACCACAGGAGAGACCTTTGGATCTGGAAAACACGCTTTACCTCGACCTGGAATACGGTCGGGTCATCATCAGAATGTTCCCTGACATGGCGCCGAAGCATGTCGCGCGCATTAAGGAACTCGTACGCCAGGGCTTTTACGATGGCATCGTTTTCCACCGCGTGATCGACAACTTCATGGCGCAGACCGGTGACCCGAAAGGCAACGGGACGGGCGGTTCGGGCCAGAAAATTCCGGCCGAGTTCACACCTGCGACTAACCCCGCCGGCGCACACGTTCGCGGGGCAGTGTCTATGGCGCGCTCCAGCAACATCAATAGCGGCGACAGCCAATTCTTCATCGTGCTGGGCGACAGCGATTTCCTCGACGGCCAATACACCTATTGGGGCCAAGTCGTCTCGGGCATGGAATTCGTCGATAAAATTCGCCGCGGCGATCCGAACGATAACGGCAGCGTGCCCTATCCCGACCGTATCGTGCGCATGCAAGTGGCCGCCGACGTGCAAAAAAGCGCCGCGAAGCCTGTAGCAGCTGCTCCGTCGCCAAAAGCCCATTGATTAGGTAAGCTACGCCTTTAAGGGGTAGTTGGCGGGGGCCACGTGGAGAGCAAAGGGACGACGCTCAAAGCTCTCTGCGCCGAGCAGGGCAGTCCGTATCACGAAGTGTGTTTTGATACCGATCAGGTGGCGATGATTCGCCAGCCTTTGGCGGACCCGACTTTTTACAAAGCGCATACGCCGTATGTCTACTGCGGCTTGGCATCGGATGTTCATCCGTTCGGACGCTCGTTTCTTTACACCAAAAACGGCGCTTACATCTTCAATTGCCAGTCGTACCAAAACTACAACCACACCGGTCTTCAGGAATGCCTATCCAACTACGTCGCCTCGCGGCGCGAACGCATGTTCAAGACTTACATTGAAGAGGAATGCATCTTCCTCGGCGGTATGCATATCGAAAAGACGCCAGAGGGTGACCTGGTCCCTCCATCGCCGAACTTCGGGCACTTTATTTTCGAATATTTGAACCGCTTTGCGATCTTCGACCTCCACGGCCTCACGCACAAACTTCCGGTCGTGATCTATGAAAATCTTCCAGAGCGATGGATTGGGTTCCTTGAACTCCTGGGAATTTCCAGAGACCGCCTTATCCGTATTCCAGAGATAGAAACGCCCGCCTTTAGAAAAGTGTGGGTGTCGTCGGCCCCCATTATCGTGGCTTGGATGGCCAATTCCGCTTTTGGGGCGAAGGCCTGCATTGGCTGCGGTTCCGCATGCTGTCGGCCATAGGAGGCCCCCGCATACAGGATCGCCGCCGGCTCTACCTCGGGCGTGGCGACGCCAATTGGCGTCGGGTCGAGAACGAAGCGGAAGTTAAGGCGCTGCTCGCGGAATACGGATTTGAGTCGCCAGAGATGCACTTACTCACACCCCGCCAGCAGATCGAAATGATGAGCGGCGCGTCGATTGTCGTCGCCGCAGGCGGCGCTAATGCGATTCTGTCGCATTTTGCGCCCCAACACAGCGTGCACATTGTCATGCACCCGCGTGATGTGGGGACTGGTCCTTGGGGCGGTCTCGGCGGTTCGGTGTTCCTGCGCCAAGTCTATGATCGCATCGAATGCGACCCCGTGCTGACTGATAAGGCGCGGCCGAACATTTACGGTAGAGACGAAACCAGCAACTACCGTGTCAATTTGGGCGAGCTGCGTAGCAAAGTTGAATTTGCCATCAGGCACGCATCGCATACCCGCATAGACAACGCATTGAAGCTGTAGTTGAGGCGGATGAGTCCTCATTCATCATTGCGCTTTGAGACGCCGCGCTTGGAATTGATCGCGGCGACGGCCACGTTGGCCCGCGCGGACGCAAGCGACCGGCCGCGCTTTGCAGCCCTTCTTCAATGCAAAATCCCCCCGAGTTGGCCACCCAGCGTGTTGGCTGACGTGCAGGAATATTTCGCCGAGCAGCTGGAAAAAGGCTTCGCGCTGCCGGGCTGGTGGAGCTGGTACGCTCTTGAGCGCGCCACGGACGGGGCGGGCCGGGCGTTGATTGCCAGCGCCGGCTTTGCCGGTCAGCCTGATGCCGAGGGCACCGTCACTTTGGGCTACAGCGTTGCGCCAGGGTATGAAGGTAAAGGGTACGCCACCGAAATCGTCGCGGGACTCCTGGGCTGGACGGCGTCCACCGGGCAGGTACGCCGGGTGTTCGCGACGACGTTTGAGCGGCACATCGCATCGGTACGAGTCTTGGAGAAAAACGGCTTTATCTGCCGGGGTGTCAGCTCGGAAGACGCCGGCGCTTCGGATGCGGATCGTCAAGGCCGCGGTAAACTCATGCTGTTTGCGCGCGAGGGCCTCTAAGCGCCTTTCAAGGCCCGGGAATCCTTGCGATTTTTGGGCGCGCGCGAGGCCAATACGTTTGCTTGACCGGGGGGGAAGCGGCGAATATGGTGCGCCCTCTTCGCAAGGGGTAATGGCCGCGCAACACCACAGCGTCGGCGCCTAAAATACCCAAAGGTTGGGCCCGTAGCTCAGTGGTAGAGCATCTGACTTTTAATCAGGGGGTCGGTGGTTCGAACCCACCCGGGCTCACCAACACTTTCCCCTTGGCACTCTCAAAGAGTTGCCTCAAAGCAAAAATACCCTCACGATCCGCGCGCAATAGATTCACATCCCGTATTTTCTGGGCGGCTTGATGGCACAACCTCATATCATGATTGCGACACCCTGCTTCGGCGGGCTGGTCACCAAGGGCTACACCATTTCGCTGCTTCAGGCGGCTTTTGCCGCGAGCGCGTCCGGTGTGAAATTGAATGTGCATTTGGTGGGCGGCGACGCCCTGATTACGCGCGCGCGCAGCAGCATCACCGCGGATTTTCTTGATATTCCCGAGGCGACGCATCTTCTGTTTGTCGATGCGGATATTTCCTTTGCGCCTGAACAGTTGTTCCGCGTGCTCGCCGCCGATAAGGACGTGGCCGCAGCCATGTATCCGATTAAAAGCATCGCATGGCATGAGATGGCGGAGCGTGCTCGCGAGGGCGAACCCTTAAACGAAGCTGGCCTAACTTATACCGCCAAGCTCTGCACGGGCGCAGCCGCGCGTGTCGACAACGATTTTGCCGCGGCCGACTATGCCGCCACCGGATTTTTGCTCATTAAGCGGCATGTGTTCGAGCGCATGATCGCTGCGTATCCTGAGACCAAGTTCAAGCACGTCGGTGTGCCGCAGCCAGGCGAGACGGAAAGAAAAAACCTTTACGCGCTGTACGAATGCATCATCGATCCCGAGACCGGCCACTACATGAGCGAAGACTATTCGTTTTGCCGCCGCTGGCGGAATATCGGCGGCGAGATTTGGGTCGACCTGAAGAGCAAGCTCACCCACGAAGGACCGTTCCAGTTTCAAGGCAATACCGAACGGCGTTATGCCGGCGTGAAATAGCGTATGGCCGAGCCGGTACAGATGCTGATTGATGTTGCTAAGAACAAGCCCGATCCAAGGGCCGTGTCCACATGGCTAACGGCTTATCTGGGTACGCGGCCTTTGAAGGCTAAGTATGCAGCCTTAAGCGCGCTTGAATCGCAAATGAAGGCGATGATGCCTCAACCGGATGCGCGGGTGGCTGGGTTGGTTTTGCGTGTGATCGAGAAAACGCGGGAGACGCTTAAATAAGGCGCGTTACTTTTTGATCCGGTTTCCGAGCAGCTGATTGGCAACGGTCGCTTCGATCGTCACTGTTCCGGCTTGCTTGAAAACCAACGTGACCGGCACGGTTGAGCGCACGCCCACCGGCACTTTAAAATCCGACAATGTGACTTCCATAGCGCCCGGATGAAATGACTTACGGCTGTTGGCTTTAATCTTTATGCCCGTCGTCGGCTTATTGAGAAAATCCCAGCCGCGCCATTTACCACGGCGCAGAATAGTGGTTTCAGCTACAGGGCTGGAGGCCGACAGCAACGTATCGGGTTTCTCGCCGGTGTTGAGCACTTCAAAGAATACAGAAGCGCTGTCGTCCTCGTTTGGCGTCATCCTGGCCCACACTTCGTCCACTGCAACAGAGCCGTCCTGAGACAGCCGTGAGGCAGACGCCAAGCTAGCCGGCAGAACGGCGAGGGAAATGGCTAAAAGGGTGTTGGTAAAACGCATACGACTCTCCACGGCGGGTACGTAAGTTACAACGCCGGAAAGTCAACGCGAGTGCGGGCAAAATAAAAGAAAAGTGACGGGAACTTTTTGGAGGGCGTGTAGTTACTGCAGCTTGTCCCACACCTGGACGTAATCACTCACTTTACCGTCCTTGCCCGTGTATTTGCCTTCAACGCGCATCTTTGTGTTGTTGGCGGCGAAGGTCACGACCTCGTTAAGCGACCAGCCTAAAGGCGACTGCGCAACGGACCGGAAACTCGTGGGCGAGAGATGGGTGAATGAGCGTTCGCCGTCTTTGCCATAGGGATAGAATTTGCCGTCATAGGCGCCTTCATACGGAATAGCCGGCTGCAACCCCGTGTTGGCGTTCATCTCATAAACGATGAACTTCAGAATCTGGCCATTGTCATCGCTGACGACCATGGGACTTTCAGGCGACTTGAAAGCATCAGGCGGAATTTTGCTTTCAGCCTTGTTGACGATCCAGGAACCCTTCTGCGAGGTGAAGTTTGAATCGGCGGCGAAGCTTGTCGCGCCACTCAAGGCTGCAAGAAAGGCTAATGCGGCCAGAAAGCTAGAACGCAGATTGAAACGCATCGCCAAGTTCCTCTTCTTATCCATACAGAAGGTCTGCACGGGAGGCCGTGAAGATATGGATATGCCGCCCGGAAGGAAATAGGAATCATGTCTTTAAACGGCTATTTACGGCTGTACTCATCCTGTTTTCAGCACAAAATCGAAGCGTCCGGTTTTGGTTCCGGCATCTTCGGCCATGGCCATCATAAGCGCCTGATCGAAAAGGCGGTCGCGGGCATTGCGACTTTCGCCCGGAAAGTAAAGCTGCGTGGTTAAGCTTGTGCTGCCGGGCACGATGACTTTTACATGGATATGGCGGGTGCGTCCGGGATAGAGACCGGGCACTACGGTCTCAAGGCGGAAACGACCATCGCTATCCGCGCTCTGATGACCGCGTAAGCTGAACCCGCTGTTGTCGTATTCGCCCTCGTTGCTGGCTTGCCAGAAATCCAAGATCGCGCCGGGAATGGGTTTGCATGCAGCGGTCAACACGACGCCCGCGAGCAGCAATTTATTGCCTGTGATACCCGCTTCCATAAGTGACGTGCGTTCCGGCGATTTGGGCTTGAAGTAGGGACCCTCATCGTTGGCGTGCGTGATGTCATCGTCGTCAGCGCAGGCGCGCGTCGGCGCCAGCTCGGCGCCAAAGGCAACGCGGGGCGCAAAACCCAAAAGCGGTGCGACCTGAAGTATTTTTCGGCGTGTGAAATTAATCATGCGTATCTCCTATAATCGGAGGACGGATCAGCGTAGCAAAACCTGCGCAGAATTGTTCTGGCAACTCTGTAATCTACGCCGCGAGTTTGTTCTGTTTCAGCCAGGCGAGAAGCAGATCAGCGGCCTTTTGGCGCGAATCATCGAGCATAAGACAGTGACCGGCATCTGGCAGCGTCTGTAACTCCGCAGCAAATAAAGCGGCGACAGCTTCGTCCTGACCCTTGGGATGCAAGGGCGAGTCATCCTTGCCGCCAGAGAGGCATAAAGTGGGTCCTTGAATCCAGTTCGTATCAACGGTGATGTTGCGATTATAGAGATCGTTGAGAAACGCCGGACTTTCAGGGCAAAGCCGCGCCATGTAGGGCGTGATGTCGGCGTCGTTCAAACCACTGAGAAACCACTTGCGCGCACGCGCTTCCGGCGGCGGCGCGACCGGCGTGTCGGTGGGAAACGGTGGCAGCAGTTTAACGCCGTAAACATTGGCGGGTGGGGCAGGTGCCAGCAGAACAAGGGCCTTGGGTTTTACAACCGCAGACGCGGCCATGACGGCGAGTGCCCCTAGGCTATGCCCGGCCAGAATAATATCACCGCCCAGGTGCCGCGCAGCTTGCGCGATCTCGCTCGCCATATCGGCGACACCCAAATTTGCGAAATCTGCCGGCGGTGTTAGTCCGCCGTGACCCGGCAAATCCAAAGCGGTGACGGACACGTTGTGGCTTTTGAAAAATTCCAGAAACGGCGTCCAACACCAGGCGCCATGGAAGCCGCCGTGGACAAACAGCACTGCGGGGCCTTGCCCGCGCGCCGTCGTAGTAAGGCGACTACGGCCCACAGGCTGGGTATGAAAATCAGGAAGGTCTTCGAAATTGCAGAGCACCGGACGCCTCGCAGCTTTGGCGTATCAATAGCACAGTGCCGATTGCCCTTAAAACGAAGCGGCTCTGCGGCGTGGGCGGCGGCGGGCAGGGGCCGGTGCAGCTGACGCGAGGGCCAGGTTCTGCAATGCCATTTCGGTTTCTTCCTCGTCCATCTCTTCAGGCTCGTCCCAATAGAGTGTGAACTTGGTGCGGAAATCGCGCCACCAATGCGGCACGCCTACGGCGAGCGGCTCACCGAGCAGATGGCGAAAGCCTTTATCGCGCATCAAACTTTGTGTGGCTTCGATTTTATCGACGCTAATCTGCTGCAAAAGCGTTTTGACGACTGTATCGTAGGGCGTCTTCTGAAGATCTAGGCCGCTGCCAAGGTCGATGCGACCGATCAGCAGGAAGACAAGGTCCGACACGACACGATCCTGGCGGCCCGCGGCGGCGTCGGCATGCGGATAAAGCCCGCGGATGCGCGCGGCATCCAAGGCCACCACGCCTGCGAAATAATAGTCGTCGATGGGGTTGATCTCGAACAAGGCGCGGCGCTCGTCATACGTCAAAGCGTGTTCCGACAGCCCATCGATCAAGATCCTGCTCCACGCCGGATAGGTGCGAGCCGCAACTGCTGACATGGCGCTGAGGAAATGCGCGACGGCTTCGCGCGCTTCGGCGGCATTTTCAGGAATGTCGCTGCCGAATATGCGGCGCAACTTGACCATCGTGCGCCGCACAGCTGCGGCGACGCCCTTTGGCTTTTGCGATCCAAGCGGCGTCTTGTTTCGCGCGCCGTTTACCTGACCAGCCACCACATAACCCCCAATTTCCCTGGCTAAAATAGCCTCTTCCAGCGTCTCGGCTCTGAGCGGCCTATATCGCTTGGAGGATGCGGGGGACGGTCAGCAGCCCCTCAAACTGTAGGGTTGTGACAACTGTTCCGCGAACACAACATGCCATGATTCGGAATGTCCGTGAAGCGGGTCTCGCCCGACAAGATGTTGATTACTCATTATTTCACGTTGCAAGAGAACCCACGAGCGATATTGATGTGACTTGTGAAGCTCGCGATAGAGCGTGTTGGGGTTGTGTTGGGGACCGTAGAGAATATCCATGAGCGAAGCTGATCTTCACTCCATGGAGAAGGTCGTCGCCTTTATCGGCGAGCCGGATGACATAGCGCGGCGCGAGTTACGCCAGATCCTGAATCACGCCGGAATCAAACAGGTCAGTGCGCATTCGAACCTTTTAAATCTGGCGACCCTGATGGGCCAGATGTCGCCGGACCTGATTATCCTGTCGGACGACCTCGATCCCCAGGTCTTCGAATTCATCCGCAACGTTCGCCACAACAAGATCGGCAACAATCCCTTTGTGGTGATCTTCACCATGTCGGCACCCGATCATGTCGAAGCGGTGAAGCGCGCGATGCAGGCCGGCACGGACGACATCATCATCAAGCCCGCCGTAGAGGAGCAGCTTCTGCAACGCCTCAAGCGGGTCACGATGAACCGTTTGGCTTTCATCGTGACCAGCGACTACGTGGGGCCTGACCGGCGCGGCCTGAGCCGCTCGTCGAACATCCGGCGGATCAACGTGCTTAATACCCTGCTTGAAAAAGTCTCGGGCAAGGACGTGAACCCGGAGACGATCCGTACGGCTGTGGACGGCTGCATGAACGAGGTGCTTCAGGCCCGTCTGGACAGTCACAGTCTGCGGCTTGGCTTTGTATGCAATCTGGTGCTCGAAGCCTATAAGGCCAACAAAATCACCCCGGATTTGCACGAAAAGATGCTGGTTCTGGTGGACGTCCTGAAGGATGCCGCCAAGACGGCTGAACGCCTTGGAGACAAGGAACTGGCCCTTTTATGTGGCTCGCTCTCCGCCGACGTCGTCCTGATTGCCGGGCGCTACACGGCCCTGACCGCCAAGGATATGGATTTACTGCAAAAACTTTCCAAGGCGGTCGTTTCGGCAGTGAAACCAAGTGCAACGCCTGATAAATTGGAAGAAGAAACCCGCGCCGCGGCTGACACTTACCAGCAGCGTCAACGCGCAGGTTTTAACCTGGCGCAGGAAATTTAACGCGCAGCCGGCGAGGCCCCCGTGGTTACGATGGACGAACCAGTCATTGAGATTTTGCCCCTCGCCAAGGGTCAGTTCCTGTTCAAGCAGGGCGATCCGGCGAAGTCGGCTTATATTCTCAGCAGCGGCACCATCGGCATTTTCAAAGAAGTAGACGGCAAGCGCCAACCCATCGCCCGGGTCAAAAAGGGCGAATTCTTTGGGGAGATGGCGATTATCGACGGTCGCCCGCGGCGCAATTCCGCCATGGCGCTGGAAGATTGCACGCTGTCGCTCGTGTCCAAGGACATGATCGAAGAAAAGCTGTCGAATTCCGACGCCATGATCCGCACCTTGCTGCATATGCTGAGCAACAGCTTGCGTATGGTCCACGAGGCTTACGCCCCCAAAGGCACTATCGGCGATGCCGTGCGCGAACTGAAGGAACAGGCGCGGTATATCCAGTCTCAGATTGAGACCGGCTCGCCCGAACGCAAAAAAGACGGCACCCCAGCCGCCAAGAAAATGACCGAACTGACGGACGCCATCGTCAAGTTGGTGGACAGCGTTCCCGACCTGGACCGGCGGACCCCGACGGAGTAATCCGCCGACCTTATCCGCCTGGGCGGGGTTCAGGCCCGCATCACCATTCGTTACCTTCAGTCTCTTTCTTACAATCCTGTAATTCCAACCTTTTTTGGCTTTTCTGTAGACTTGCGCGGTAGCTTACGGCGGCATAACGTTCCGCCCGCCGCGGTAGGAATCTTGGGGTCCTTCAGCGGTGACGTGCAGAAGGGGATTCACGATGACGATGGTGGAAATCGACCATCTTTCAAAATCTTTCGGCGATTTTCAGGCGGTGGACGACATCAGCCTCTCGGTCCGCAAGGGCGAGGTGCTGGGCTTCCTAGGACCGAACGGCGCCGGCAAGACCACAACCATGCGCATGATTTCGGGCTTCCTCGCGCCGACGTCGGGTACAGCGCGTGTCTGTGGCCACGATGTGGTGACAAACGCTCTCGGTGTGAAGGGCGTCATCGGCTACATGCCGGAAGGCTCGCCGTCCTACGACGACATGACGGTGACCGCCTTCTTACGCTTCATCGCCGAAATTCGCGGCTTCACGGGCGCTGATCGCGATGAACGTATCGCAAAGGTCGCGCGCCGTTTGGACATCACCGACATGATGGAGCGGCCTATCGACGTGCTGTCGAAGGGCTACCGCCGCCGTGTCGGCTTGGCGCAAAGCATTTTGCACGATCCGCCGGTGCTGCTGCTCGATGAACCCACCGATGGTCTCGATCCCAATCAAAAACACCAGGTGCGTAGCCTGATCGCCGAAATGGCGGCCGAGAAGGCCATCATCATTTCCACCCACATTCTGGAAGAAGTCGAAGCTGTCTGTACCCGGGCGGTGATCATCGGTCGCGGCAAAGTGCTGGCTGACGGCACGGCGAAAGAGCTTCTGACACGCCTGCCGGATTTCACGGCGGTCTCGATCACACTACCGGAATCCTCGGCTGGCGCAGCGGCGGCTTACTTCCGCAATCATCCGAGCGTTGCAGCGGTATTCGAGACATCCGAAGGTAACGGCCGCTCAAAGTTGCGGCTCACGCCTAAAGAGGGCGGCATCAAGCTTGAAGATATCGCCGCCGCGGCGCGTGCGCAGAATTTCCCGGTCGCTGAAATCTATCAAGACGGCGGCAATCTCGATGACGTTTTCCGGCTGATCACCACAGGTGATGCCAAGCAGGGGGGCGTCAGGCAGGTCGCGGCGTAACGCCTCGGCTTCTTCCGAACCATCACATTTTTTAGACACCGCGTTAGAGACTTTTGTCCAAAGGCACTTTCATGCGTCACACGTGGATCATTACTAAGCGCGAGCTGGCCGCATATTTCGCCACCCCCGTCGCTTTCGTCTTCATCGCCATTTTCGTGGCCTTGAGCGGCGCACTTAACTTTTACATCGGCCGGTTCTTCGAAAAGGACCAAGCCAGCCTGGACACTTTCTTCAGCTTCCATCCGTGGCTGTATCTGCTGCTGGTTCCGGCGGTGTCGATGCGCTTGTGGTCGGAAGAGCGCAAGTCCGGCACCATCGAGCAGCTTCTGACACTGCCGGTAACGACGACGCAGGCGGTGCTGGGTAAGTTCATCGCGGCCTGGATGTTCTGCGGTATCGCCCTGGCGCTGACGGCCCCGTTGTGGGTGACGGTGAACATTCTGGGTGAGCCGGACAATGGCGCGATCTTTGTCGGCTATGTCGGCAGCTTCCTTTTGGCGGGCGCGTTCCTGGCCATCGGCATTTGCATGTCGGCCCTCACGCGTAACCAGATCATCGCCTTCATCGCCGGATCGGTCGTGTGCTTTATGTTCACCTTTAGCGGTGTAGATATGGTGCTCAATGCTTTCCGCGGCTGGATGCCTGATACGGTTGTCGAAACCATCGCTTCATTCAGCTTCATTTCTCGGTTCCAGTCTGTGACGCGCGGCGTCTTTGAACTGCGGGACATCGTCTTCCTGGGTTCGCTGACGGCCTTTTGGCTTTTTGCCACGGTCATCTTTGTCGATGCCCGGAAAGCGGCGTAGGGGGAACAGCACATGTTCAAACATATCGATTCATCAAAACGGGCCCTGATCGCCGTCGGCGTGGCCGCGGTGCTATTTTTCGCGGTCAATATGATCTCGAACATCTGGTTCTCGAACATACGCGCCGATTTCACTGAAGGCCGCGCTTACACGACCTCGAAGCAAATCGCGCCGATTTTTGAGGGCATCACCGAGCCCATCGTTATCCGCCTCTATTACTCAGAAGAAATCGGCAAGGTCAGCCCGCGCCATGGTCAGTATTACCAACGCGTGCGCGACCTGTTGCAACAGTACACCAAGCTTGCGCACGGTATGATCAAGCTTGAGCTTTATAATCCGGCGCGTTTCTCGGATGTGGAAGACCGCGCGGTGGGCTTCGGCCTGCGCGGCCTCGCGCTCAATGATAACGGCGATGTCGGCTACTTCGGCCTCGCGGCGACCAACTCCACCGACGACGTGCAGGTGATCCCGTTCTTCTCGGTCGATCGCGACAAGTTCCTGGAATATGACCTCACGAAACTTGTCTATAACTTGGCGCGTCCCGAGCAGCCCACGATCGGCCTGATCACGTCACTGAAGATTGAAGGCGGCGAACCGGGGCCCGACGGCGCACCGTTGCCGGCCTGGGCTTTCTTGCAGCAGGTGAAGGAATTCTTCCACGTTCAGACGCTGGCCATCGACGTTCCGATTATTCCGGCCGACGTCAATCTTCTGCTCCTCGTGCAGCCGACTAACTTGCCGCAGGCGACACAACAAGCCATCGATCAGTTTGTTCTGGGCGGCGGCAAGGCGCTCGTATTTGTCGATCCCAATGCCGAGGCTGCCAATCTTCTCTCGACCATGGGCGTCATGGGCAAAGAGACCAAGGGCGACCTGGAAGGCATCAAGCGCCTTCTGACGTCCTGGGGCGTGAACCTGATCGAGAACAAAGTCGTCGGCGATATCGATTCCGCGATCCGTATCAACATGGCCGAAAACGGCCGGCCTATTCTTAGCGATTATGTCGCCTGGATGAGCTTGAACCGCGAACACCTCGATCCGAACGATTCCATCACCGGCGATCTGACGCAGATCAATCTCGGCACGTCGGGCGTTCTGGAGCCGGTGGAAGGTGCCACCACCACCATGACGCCGCTAATCGTCACCGGCGAACGGTCTGAGCGTATCGACATCGAGAAGTTCTCAGGCATGCCGGACATCGTCGGCATGTTCCGCGATTTCAAGCCGAGCGGCAGACGCGAAGTTCTTGCAGCCCGCGTCACCGGCCCAGCCAAAAGCGCTTTTGCAAACGCGCCGGCGGCAGCTTTGAAGGAATCTAAAGATCCGATCAATGTGATCGTCGTCGCCGACAGCGACATCCTGGCGGACCGCTTCTGGGTTCAGATGAACGACATGGGCGGCCAGAACGTGATGGTGCCGACGGCCGACAACGGCAGCTTTGTCACCAATGCGCTGGAAAACCTGTCCGGTACAGCGGCGCTGTCATCGCTGCGTGGCCGTGGCGTCACCGCACATCCGTTCACACTGCTGGATAACATCCGCCGCGATGCTGAAATGCAGTACCGCTCGAAAGAACAAGCGCTCACCGACCGCCTGACCGAGCTGCAGAAGCAGGTCGACGCCATGCAGGTGAAGCGCGACGGAACCGGCGCAGCAGTGCTCAGCGATGCCGACAAGAAGACCATCGAAAGCTATCGCGCCGACATTCTTTCGACACGCCGCGAGCTGCGCGATGTGCAGGGTGCCTTGCGCGAGAACATCGAACGTCTGCAAAGCACGATCACGTTCGCAAATATCGGCGGCGTGCCGATACTCTTCGGTTTGATCCTGATTACGGTCGCGGTTGTGCGCATCCGGCGCCGCCGTCGCCGGGCAACGGATCTATAGGCGCGGGCGAGGGAATCAGAACATGACCATTAAATCTTTCACCGCCCTGTGCGCCGTAACGCTTGTGGCACTTGTTCTCGCCATCGTGGCAATCCTCGGCCAGCCGCGGTTTGAGACGTCCGATCCGCAGAAGGCTTTGGTGTTCCCGAATCTGGTTAAGGATGTCGAGCGCCTGAAGACCGTCGTCGTCCGTCACGCGGGCGAAACCCATTCGTTTGATTGGGACGGGAAGAAGTGGACCTCGCGCGATGAGTCCGGCTATCTCGCCAGCCGTGAAAAGCTGACCGGTGTGGTCGTGCTGCTCGCGCAAATGGCCAAGATCGAAGGCAAGACCAAAGAACCCTCGCGCTATGCGCGTCTTGAAGTCGAAGACCCCACTGCAAAATCGGGACGTGGCCGCCAAGTGACGTTGATCGATTCCGACGGCAAAGAAATCGCCAACGTGATCGTCGGCAAGCGCCAGTACAACATGGGCAGCCAGACTAGCAACAGCTACATCCGCGTGCCTGGTGATCCGCAAGTGTGGCTGGCCTCGGGTGAAATGACCCCGGACATGGCGCTGGCCGATTGGCTTGAGCGCGGTATCGCCGATATCAGTCCGAACCTCATTGCGCGCGTGACCGTGACGCATCCG
Source organism: Fidelibacterota bacterium (assembly GCA_947476895.1). Classification (GTDB taxonomy): domain Bacteria; phylum Pseudomonadota; class Alphaproteobacteria; order Rhodospirillales; family Rhodospirillaceae; genus SHVO01. The sequence continues at coordinate 19,816 of CANJRX010000017.1, forward strand.
AACGGCGAAAAGGTTGTTGTGGCGCGCTCGTCGCCGGAATCGCCGGCGATGGTGGTTGAGAGCCTGCCCAAGGCCCAGCAGGCAGCCTCCGCTACAGTCGCAGAAGAATACGCGCGCATCCTGACGGCCATCCAGATGGACGACGTAGAACCCGCCGCCGACAAACCGTTCCCGAAAGATAAAACCACGACGGCTGTGATCGAAGGTCTGACCGGCGCTTCCTTTACCGTGGAGATGGCCGAAATTGAAGGCCAGGAATGGATCAAGATCAAAGCAATGGCGCCGGCTGGCGGCGCGGCTAAGCCGGGTGATTCCGGCATGATCGATCTCAGCACCGACTGGGGTAAAATCGTTGCTGACGTGAACGCCAGAACCGACGGTTGGGTCTTCAAAGTGCCGGAATTCCAGATCGCGCCCTTGAAGTACCGCTTGGCGGATTTGGCCAAAAAGGCTTAAAATTTTCCCATCATTCGATCGGGGGATCGTCTATGGGAAAGCTTTTCCTGCTCCAGGCGTTTTATTGCATCACGGGCTGCCTGTTTTTCGTCCGTGATCTCTACAACAAAGTTCCAATGAATGAGGGCATGGTCAATGCCTTCATCTGGCCCTATGCGCAGTGGCCTGTCATGAAAATGTACGTTCTGCAGGCGGTCGATCCGGTGATGAAAGTCGTCGAGAACGTCATCAATTAATCCGGACGATGCGTTTCCCGCCAACGGGCGTAGGCCTCGCGCATACGTTCACGCCGCTTCTTGCAAGCGGGGCAGGGCAGCGCCATCGCTAATCCAAAAATAACGGCCACGCCTATAGCTGCCGCAATCAGCAGAGTGGTCATGGCGGCGGGTCTTGGGACGCTAAAGCTTTGCGGCGTTCGGCTTCGGCGCGGATTTTCACCATAATGTTCTCAATGGCGGCGTCGGAGAGATCGCCCTGCAGATTGAAATAGTCTGCGCCCTGAATCTTCAGGTTCGGACCGTTCATGCAATTGTTCATGCAGGGTCCGCGCGTGATGCTGGCGGGAATGCGCTCGGCGGTGATCAGGCGTTCCAGCGCATCGGCCAAGCCGCGGCTGCCGCGCCCACCGCAGGACGGCAGGCGGTCTGTGTTCAGTCGTTTGTTAATGCAAATCCGCACCGTGAACAGCGGCGCGACCGGCATGGACCATTCGCCTTCCATCATGCTCCGAATGTAAGGCGCGAGCCGGCTTGCCGCAATGCGCGAGAGGCCTAAAAGGCCGCTGCGGCAGCCCTGATCACACGCAGGGTTTCATCCCAGATTCCGTGCTGACCAAGGTCTGCTAACGGGAACCAGCGTACATCGGCGGCATCATCGCCGGCACGGGGTTCGCCGTTCATCCAGGCTGCACGGTAATCGATTAGGGTCAGGTGGCGTTCTACATCGCCGCCCGGTGCGCGGAAAACGGCATCTACCACATCGACCAGGGTGAGCTCGCCGAGCGTGACGCCGGTCTCTTCAAACACTTCACGGCGCGCGGTTTCGTGCAGGGTTTCGCCCCACTGCTGGCGTCCGCCTGGGATGCTCCATTCGCCCTGGCGCGGTGGCCGCCCGCGCAAGATGAGCAAAACCTCAAGCCCGGCGGTGCCCGCCCGCAGAATCACGACACCCACACCAATCGTGGGCCGTTTTGGATCGTCTGGATTGCTTTGGCTCATGCTGTCATGATGATGGCATGAGTGACCCGGTATCGCCACCACCCGTAGCCCAAACCGTAACCCTGCCGTGGCGGCGGTCGTTGGCCGCGCGGCTGCGCAACTATTTCCTGGCGGGCCTGCTGCTGACGGCGCCCATTACGTTGACGCTATATGCCGCCTGGCTGGTGGTCGATTATGTCGATACCGTCGTCACGGGCCTGATCCCTGAGCACTACAACCCCAATACTTATCTGCCGTTCGCCGTGCCGGGCTTAGGCCTCATCATTCTCGTGGTGGTGCTGACAGTCATCGGCTTTCTAACGGCGAACTTCCTGGGCCGCATGATGGTGCGCCTAGGCGAGCGCATCGTTGCGCGGTTGCCGATCATCCGCAGCTTCTATTCAGCGGTGAAACAGATTTTCGAGACCGTGTTCTCGAAACAGGCCCAGTCGTTCCGTGAAGTGGTGCTGGTGGAATATCCGCGCAAGGAAATGTGGGCGTTAGGCTTGGTGATCGCTAAATCCGCGCCGGAGATTCAAGCTAAAGCGCCGGAGGAACTGCACAGCGTTTTCATTCCGACGATGTCGTTCACGTCTGGTTACCTAGTGTTCATGCCGCGCAAGGACATGACGACGCTGGATATGACGGTCGAGGAATGTTTGAAGATGGTGGTTTCGGGCGGGATCGTTGTGCCGCCGGTGAAGAAAGCGATTATTGGAGGATAGAATGACCGTATCCGCCCGCACGAGCTTGCTATGTCTGACACTGCTGATGGCCGGGCCAAGTGTGGCTGCCGAAGCGGGCCACGCTATTCCGGCTGCCGCCGCCGATGAAAGACCGGCGCAGAAAACGTCTGCCGTTGCAGTTTTCGCAGGCGGGTGCTTCTGGGGTGTGCAGGGCGTATTTCAACACACGACCGGCGTCATCAATGCCGTGTCCGGCTATGCTGGCGGCGAGAAGAATACTGCGGATTATAACACGGTGAGCGACGGCGATAGCGGTCATGCTGAAGCGGTTCAGATTACCTACGATCCGAGCAAGATTACCTACGGCAAATTGCTGCAGATATTCTTCTCAGTGGCGCATAATCCGACACAGTTGAACCGTCAGGGCCCGGATACGGGAACCCAATATCGTTCGGCGATTTTTCCGTTGAATGACGAACAGGCGGCTGTAGCCAAAGCGTACATTGCGCAGCTGAACGGGGCGAAGGCGTTTAAGAACACCGTCGTAACTAAGGTGGAGGCGGGCAAAGCTTTCTATCCGGCGGAAAGCTATCACCAGGATTACATGACGAGGAATCCTGATGAGCCTTATATCGCCGTCAACGATCTGCCCAAGATCGGCGAATTGAAGAAGTATTTCCCAGATTCTTATCGCGCCAAGCCCGTGCTGGTGGGTGTCGCGAAAACGAATAACTAGCTGAGCTTATTCCTCCCCCTGAAAGGGGGAGGTCAGGTGGGGGTCGTTGAAGTTGCCCGGTCGTCGCGAAAACGACCCCTCCCTAACCCTCCCCTTGCAGGGGAGGGAACGTAGAATGAATCACCCTGATCTGAGTGTCCTGACCGCATCGTCCTGTTCGAACAGGTAGAGCAACGTTCGCAAAGCCTCGCCGCGCTGGGTTTCCAAGTTGGCGTCGCGTGCGATGATGAGTTTGGCGTCGTCGGAGGCTGCTGCGAGCAACTCTCTATGAGCGACGAGGTCCGCAAGCTTGAACTCCTGATGACCGCTTTGACGCGTGCCCAGGAGTTCGCCGCTGCCGCGCAGTTCCAAGTCCTTTTCGGCGATAATAAAGCCGTCTTCGGTGTCGCGCATGATTTCCAGGCGCGCCTTGGCGGTTTCGGTGAGCGGGGCGACGTATAGCAGCAGGCAAGTTCCAGCCTTGCCGCCGCGTCCCACGCGCCCGCGCAATTGATGGAGCTGCGCGAGGCCAAACCGCTCGGCATGTTCGATGACCATTATCGTCGCGTCCGGCACGTCCACGCCCACTTCGATCACGGTCGTGGCGACTAGAACCTTTGAGCCGTTAGGTGAGGTGAAGGACTCCATGGCGGCGTCTTTTTCCGCCGGCTTCATCTGACCGTGAATGAGCGCGGCATTCATGCCGAGCAGGCCTTTGAGGTGCGCGTAGCGTTCCTCGGCCGCGGCCAAGTCGAGGTCCTCGGACTCTTCGACAAGTGGGCAAACCCAATAGACTTTTCCGCCTTTGGCTACAGCGCGCTGGATGCCGTCAACAATCTCGTCAAGGCGTTCGATGTTTACGAGCCGCGTATCCACTGGCATACGCCCCGGCGGCTTTTCATCAAGCCGCGAAACATCCATATCGCCATAAGCGGTAAGGGTGAGCGTGCGCGGGATGGGTGTGGCCGTCATCACCAGCATGTCGGTGCCATCGCCTTTGGCAGCCAGTTCCAGACGTTGATGCACGCCGAAGCGGTGTTGCTCGTCGATGACGGCAAAGGCCAGGTCGTGGAAGTCGACCTCTTTCTGAAACAGCGCATGGGTGCCGACAATGATGTGCACTTTGCCGGCGGCGATTTCATCCATCACGGCATTGCGCGCCGCACCCTTGATGCGGCCCGTGAGCACTTCAACGCGAACGCCTACCGCCTCACATAGCGGGCGCAAGGTTTCAAAATGCTGTTGTGCGAGAATTTCCGTGGGCGCCATGAGCGCAGCCTGAGCGCCGGTTTCCACAGCCGCCAGCATGGCCATGAGGGCCACGATGGTTTTGCCGCTCCCGACATCGCCTTGCAGCAAACGCAACATGCGTGTCTCGCTTGCCATGTCGGTGAAGATTTCATCGAGCGTGCGGACCTGTGCGCCGGTCATGCTGTAGGGCAGGGCGGCTTTGACTTTGGCGCGGAGGGCGCCGTCGCCAACCAGTTTTCGTCCACGCCGCTTGCGCGTTTTCAGACGGGTCAAGGCCAAGGCCAGCTGATTTGACAAAAGTTCATCAAAGGCGAGGCGTGCGCGGGCAGGGTGGCTCGGGAGCAGATCATCCTCACCGCCCGGCACGTGAGCGCTGCGAACTGCATCGCGCCATGACGGCCAGGCTTGGCGCGCGTAGTAAGCGGGGTCTTGCCATTCCGGCAACTCCGGCACTTTTTGCAAAGCCGCACGCATGGCTTTATCGAGAATCTTGGGCGAAAGGCCTTCGGTCATGGGATAGACCGGCTCTACCCGCTTCACGTCCTCGATTTGGTTTAGCGGTACGATGTGGTCCGGGTGCGTCATCTGGCGGCGACCGTCGAACACTTCGATCTTGCCGCTGATCACACGTTTTTCGCCGACGGGCAGTGTGCGTTCCAGGTAGTCGGCATGACCGTGGAAGAACACCAGCGTGATCTTACCGGTTTCGTCGCCGCAGGTGATGCGGTAGGGCACTTTGCTGCGCGGTGGCGGCGGGGCATGGGCCAGCACTTCGACCGTAAGCGTGGCGATTTTGCCGGCCGGCGCGTCGCCGACTTTGGGCGCGAAGCGGCGGTCCAGCACGCCGCTCGGCAGGTGCCACAGCATGTTGACCACATTCTCACCCACCAGCTTTTCGACGAACTTCACCAAGCGCGGCCCAATGCCCGGCAAGGTCATGACCTTGGCGAACAGGGGGAACAGCACAGGGGGGCGAAGGGCGGCCATAAGGGCTTGAGAACTCTTGGAATTAAGGTGGGCTGACAGGCTTAAGTAATAGCATTATATCCAAAGCGAACCCACGGGAGACCAAGCTGATTTGGTCAGGCCCGGGGGATGCTTTTGTTTAATCGCATTATTTCGGCCCATTTCATGACCCTGCCAGCCGATCCCCGCCGCCGTCGCATCCTGTACCGCGCCACCCATCGCGGCACCAAGGAATCCGACGCCATTATCGGGGGCTACTTCACCCGCGTCGCGGCCAGCCTGCCCGACGACAAGTTGGACGAGGTCGATGAACTACTGGATGAGGCCGATTTGGACATCGTCGACTGGCTCATGGGTCGAAGTCCGGTGCCGGAGCGTTGGAAGAACACGGTATTTGATGAAGTGATCGCTTACTACCAGAGTTTGGGGGCGCGCTAACTCCACCACTCCACTGTCGCCCTGGGATTTATTCCCAGGGCCCAGGGTGGCCAGACTGAATTTCGTAACCACCTTAATCGGCGTGACTGAAACTGAATTCTCTAACCCTGGATCCTGGGGACAAGCCCCAGGATGACCAAAAAATAAAAGTTCGATGGAAAACTTCCTCGCTAAAATCAAAGCTCAGGTTCTGCATGGCGTGCCCGAAGGCTACGACGCCTTGGTGCTGGCGGAGCGTACGCGCGCGGCTTTGCGGGATTGCGCTTTGCATGTGGCGCGGGATGAACTGCGCCTGACGGCACTAGCCGAAGCTGTAGCGTTTTTCGCGCCGGATGTGGAAATCATCACCATCCCGGCCTGGGACTGTTTGCCCTACGACCGTGTGTCGCCGAATGCCGAAGTCATGGCGCGGCGCATTGATGCGCTCACCAGACTCACCACGCCGCCGGATCAGCACTGTTGCCGTTTGGTGATCACCACGGTTAGCGCGATTCTACAGCGCGTGCCGAAAATCGAAACGCTTCGCGATGCGTCTTTGAGCATCGCTGTCAAAACCCGCCTTGACCGCAAACAGTTCGACGCATTTCTGGCCGCCAACGGCTATACCCGCGCGGAACAGGTGATGGAGCCTGGCGAATTCGCGCTGCGCGGCGGCTTGATCGATTTGTTCCCGCCGGGTGCGCCGGAGCCGGTGCGCCTGGATTTGTTCGGCGACGATATCGAAAGCATCCGTACCTTCGATGCCGTGAGTCAGCGCACCACGGGTACGCGGGACAGCGTGGCCCTCAAGCCCATGAGTGAGACCATTCTGGCGCCGGAGTCCATCGCGCGTTTCCGCACCAAGTACCGCGAGCTGTTCGGCGCCGTTGCCAGCGGCGATACGCTGTATGAATCGGTTTCGCAGGGCCGCAAATTTATCGGCCAGGAGCATTGGCTGCCGCTGTTCCATGACGGGCTCGGCACACTTCTGGATTACCTGCCAACCGCCAGCATAAGCCTGGATCACGATATCGAAGAGTCCGTGGCCGTACGGCTTGAAACCATTCGCGATTATTACGAGGCGCGCCGCATGGTGGATACCGCCAGCGGCGGTAAGGCATTGTCGCTCGATGAGAGCGGCATGATTTACCACCCGGTGCCGCCAAGCCTCATGTATCTCGACGAAGACGATTGGATGAAGCTGCTGTTGCCGCGCAGCGTCACGGCTTTCCGCACTTATGCCGCGCCGGATGTGGGCGAACAGCAGGATGCCGGCGGACGGCCGGGCAGGGACTTCGCCGATGTGCGCGCCCGTCCAAATGAAAATGTCTTTGAAGCATTTATCGCGCAGGTCAAAGCCGAGCAGGCCAAAGGGCGGCGCGTTGTGTTGGCCGGTACGAGCGCTGGATCGAAAGCGCGCCTTGCTGGCGTTCTGCGGGACCACGGTTTCACATCTGTTGCGGACGTAACAACCTGGGCTGAAGCCGCCGCGGCCGACGCCGGGTTAATCGCGACGATTCCCTTGCCGCTGGAACGCGGCTTTGTGACCAGCGCCTTAGCCATGATCTCCGAGCAGGATCTGCTGGGAGATCGATTAGTGCGCGCGGCCAAGAAACGCCGCCGCGCTGATGCCTTTATCGCGGATGCTTCGCAGATCGCCGAGGGTGATCTGATCGTCCATACCGAACACGGGATCGGGCGTTATGAAGGCCTAGATACGCTGACGGTCGGCGGCGCGGCCCATGACTGTTTGCGCATCAGCTATTCCGGTAACGACCGGCTTTATGTACCCGTCGAAAATATCGATGTGCTGTCGCGCTTCGGCTCGGAGCAGGCGGGCGTCGCGCTCGATAAACTGGGTGGTGCGGCCTGGCAGGCGCGCAAAGCCAAACTCAAACAGCGCATCCGCGACATGGCCGAGCAACTGATCAATATCGCTGCTGCGCGTCAGATCAAAGACGCGCCGGCATTGCCGCCGCCGGAAGGACTCTACGAAGAATTCTGCGCGCGCTTCCCTTACGCCGAAACCGACGACCAGTTCCGCGCCATCGCCGATACCTTGGACGACCTTATCAAAGGCCGCCCCATGGATCGCTTGATCTGCGGCGACGTGGGCTTTGGCAAAACCGAAGTGGCCTTGCGCGCGGCTTTTGTTGCCGCCATGACCGGTATGCAGGTGGCTGTGGTGGTGCCGACGACGTTGCTGGCACGTCAGCACTTCCGCAACTTCAGCGCTCGGTTTGCTGGATTCCCGCTCAGGGTCGCACAGCTTTCACGTCTGGTGACCCCGAAAGATGCGGAAGCGGTGAAAGATGGCCTCGCCAACGGCACCGTCGATGTCGTGATCGGCACACACGCACTGTTGGCCAAAGGAATTGCGTTTAAGGACCTGGGCCTTCTGATCGTTGACGAAGAACAACACTTCGGCGTTGTGCATAAAGAGCGCCTGAAGCAAATGCGCGCCGAAGTTCACGTGCTGACGCTCACGGCTACGCCGATCCCGCGCACCTTGCAGATGGCTTTGACCGGCGTGCGCGAGATGAGCCTGATTGCTACGCCGCCGGTGGACCGTCTGGCCGTACGCACGTTCGTATTGCCTTTCGATCCCGTCGTGATCCGCGAAGCCATTCTGCGCGAGCGCTTCCGTGGCGGCCAAACTTTCTATGTTTGCCCACGCGTGGCCGACATCGAAGCTGTGGCTGAGCGCCTACAAAAGCTGGTGCCGGAAGTGAAATACGCCATCGCCCACGGCCAGATGCGCCCGACTGTGCTGGAAGACGTCATGACGTCTTTTGCGGATGGTAAGTTCGACGTGCTGTTGTCCACCAACATCATCGAGTCCGGTCTCGATATGCCTCAGGTCAACACGATCATCATCCACCGCGCCGATATGTTTGGCTTGTCGCAGCTTTATCAGTTGCGCGGACGTGTGGGCCGCGGCAAATCGCGCGGCTATGCCTATCTCACACTGCCGCCGGACCGCAAGCCGACGGTCCAGGCTGAGAGGCGTCTGGATGTGATGCAGACTCTGGACAGCCTGGGTGCGGGCTTCACACTCGCCAGCCACGATCTAGATATCCGTGGCGCGGGCAATCTTCTGGGCGACGAACAGTCCGGCCATATCAAGGAAGTTGGCGTCGAGCTTTATCAGCATCTGCTGGAAGAAGCCGTCGCGGCCGCACGCGCGGGCGAAACTGAAGACGCAAAACCCGCCGCCGACGAATGGTCGCCCCAGATCAATACCGGGGCACCGGTTCTTATTCCCGATACCTATGTTAAAGACCTGGGTATTCGTTTGTCGCTGTATCGCCGCATCGGGAGCCTTAAAGATCGCGCCGAGATCGATGGCTTTGCAGCCGAATTGATCGACCGCTTCGGCCCGCTGCCGCCGGAAGTTGAAAATCTGCTGGACGTCGTGGGCATCAAAGCACTGTGCCGTATCGCCAACGTCGAGAAGGTGGATGCCGGTCCCAAGGGCGCGGTCATTGCGCTGCGCAACAACACATTCCCGAACCCCATCGGCCTGATCGATTTCATCGCCAAGCAAGTCGGCACGCTGAAACTACGTCCCGATCAGAAACTGGTTTTCATTCGTCCGTGGGATACGCCGAGTGCGCGCGTCAAAGGTTTGCAAGCCGTGTTGCAACAGATCGCGATCTTAGCGCAAAAGACGTCTTAGTTCGGCTTCCCGCCAAATCCAAAGGGATCATAGCTGTTCGCCAGCATGATCATCCAAGCCGTCGATGTGGTGCTGGGGATGGGATTGGCGTACCAGCCAAACGGAATCGCGAAGCGCTTGCTGGCGTAGAGATATGGCTTGGTTCTTTCCCCCATCAGGCTTGCATAGTTATCGGGCTTTCCCGGAAATGCCGTGGCTTGATATTTGTCGAAACGCAAGTTCTGCACAGCTTGAAGCATGGCGGCTTCGTCTGCTTTGAGGCTGGCGATGTAGCGCGGCTCATTACTGTAAGCGCCAATCATGTTACGCACGGCGTTGATGGCGCCTGCTGTCCATTCGGCCGACATCACGCCTTGTTTGTAAGATCCAGACGGATCGATGCCGTTGCCGTCCTGGCTGGAATAGCCAACACCCCACAGGGTTTTGCCGACGCCATAAGCGCCCCAGGTTTTGGTCTTCTGCCACAACTCGAATGCTGCCCCTGGACCGAACCATTCGTCGATCTGTTTAGTGCCGAGTGCGGCAATAGCCCAGGTCTGCACATCCACCGCGCGGGGCTCCAGAGTTGGAACCCAGTCGCTCTTCTGCGCGGGATCATTGGCCAACCCGCCCTGAACAAAAATGCCGTCGTGCCACGCTACATTTTTGAAGAAGGATGAGAGTCTATTGATCATAACGTCGGTCGTGCGCAGGGCTTCTTTAGCTCTGCTATCGCTGGCGGTTTGCAATGTCGCCCGCAGAATCTTTAGACCGGCATAAAGCGACAAATTGTTCTCGACCGAAACGCCGTGCGGATTGAGCGTTTCACTTCCCTGGTTGCCGGTGATGCCCGCTGGCGCGTAGTAGACCGCGCCCGTGGCAGACTGCAGGGCGGCGAAGGCCGGCAAGATGTCCAAAGCGTTTTGGATGGCGAGGTCATCGAACGGGATCGCTGTCTTCTTTTCGTCGATCACATGATGGATGTAGGCAGCCTGCAAAGGGCCAATCAAAAATGCCCAAGCGTTCTCGCCCGTAATAGGCTTCCAATCGCTCCAGGTTATTTTTCCTGGCGCGTAGGCAGGATTGTCCGTCGGCAATCCGCTGGCCTTGATAAATGACGCGTAGCGCGTACCCATCAACGGATCGCGCGCGATCCATTCCGGTGCTATCGACCTGAAGGCATAGGCGCCTTTAGCATCGGTAATGATCTTTCCGTTATAGACGAATATTGTTTTAACCGTGGTTGCACGCTTGGTGCCTGGGGCAGCATTCGGGCGCGGGGCTTGGCCGCTTTGCCGGTGAATCTTGTTCATATTGGCGGCGAGGGCATAGGCGTCATTGCCCGGCACGGCAAATTTGTTTTTGACCGCGCCCAGCATCACGGCGATCTGCCATGTGGCGGCGTCATAGATATTCGCGCCGTTGTGGACGTTGACGCGCTCGGCCTGCAGATAACCGGCGGGGCCATCTTGCGGGACGAGTTCATAAGTTGGCGGATCATAGGCATCCGTGACAGCGCAAAAGCTGCTGGGCATCTGGCACACGTAGGCGCCCCAATACTCCGGCGTGTCACGAAAGCTTGCGGGCAGGGTATAGCCGCCATCGGCGGCCGGCAGCTTGAAAAGCACGCCGCCGTCTGCACGGTCGCGCACAAGGAATTCATAACTGGATTGGAGGTCGTCTATGTCTGCGGCGTTGGCGGAGGCCGCGAAGACAAGAAGGACGAGCGGAAAAAGTCTCATTGAAAGTGTTGGGGCCGGCAGCGTTAAACGCTACCAGCCCCAAACGTGTCCTTATCCGACTTACTTCTTCTGCTTAACGGGCTCGAGGCCGGTCTCAGCAATCACTTTGGTGGCTTCAGGCGAGTACAGGAAGTTGATCAGTTCCTTGGCCGCGGCCGGTTCCTTGGACTTGCTCGATACCGCGAGCGTCCAGGGCGTGATCAGCTGCAGCGATTCCGGGATCGGGCCGACCAGGGTAATTTCCTTGATCGCCTTCAGTTCGCTGACCTGCTGGAAGCCCACTTCAGCTTCACCTTTGGCAATCGAGCCACCGCCGCCTTCAGCGATTTTCTTGGTGGCGATTTCCTTCTCGATGCCCAGCTTCTTGAACAGCTCGGTTTTGACATAGATGCCGCTCGCGCTGCTCGAGTAGGCGATGGAGTTGGCTTTCAGCAGCACGGCTTTCAGTTTTTCCGGGGTCGAGATATCCGGTACGGGCATGCCTTTCTGCACGGCGAAGCCGACCTTCGAGATCACAATGTCCTGCACGGTGCTTTTGTCGACCAGGCCTTCTTTGGCCAGTTCGTCCACCGACGGACGCGCGATGATGATGAGGTCGTCGGCTTGGCCGGCGCGCAGACGGTTCGGAACTGTGCTGGGCGACGTGCCCATGGAGCCACCGCCAATGACGGTCACTTTGTGACCGGTCTTCTTTTCGAAGTCGCCCTTCAAGCTGGTGAAGGCGGGGGTCATGGCGCCGGAAACCATGACGATGAGTTCGGCGGCCGAGACCGGGGCAACATGTACCGCGCTGGTGAATAATACCGCGGCGAATACGCCGGCAACCTTACGTGACAAAGCGTGCGTGATCATAAACAAAGCCTCCCCCATCTGCGGTCGGAATGACCAATAAATCGATATGTCCGGATAAAATCCAGGCGCACCAAACTACGCCTCAAGGGCCTGTTTAGCAACGTCGGGCGGGCAGGGAGGATGGGTTAGAAAGCGCCTTAGAAACTAAGCGCTTGCGAGCTGGGTGGCGCCAACCGGACGCGGAACAACCTGGCCTAGGGCAGCCTGTTCTTTTTCCACGAAACGCATGGCGATACGGACGCGGTCGCGATCTTCCGGGGTGCTGAAGCCGACGGTGAACAAACGCACTTGCGGCATCACGCTCGGATCATGAGCGGTCAGTTCGATCAAGAACGGCGTGCGGCAAGCCTTCACGACCAACGCTTCAAACTTAGAAGCGGTGAGGGTGGTTCTGAAGGTGTGATAACAAACGAATTCTGCTTCGGTCATCTGCCGCGCTCCTGTGGGACTCGTCTTCTTTAAGAAAAAAGGATGCCCCCTTGCGGTAACTAAACGGTTAATGACCGGGTATTGTTCGTTAAATATCCTCTGAAATGTTTTGCTTCAAAACCAAGGCGTTAGCGAATCGCGCTCACCTAAGCGGTGTAGCGCTTTCTGCCTGAAATCCGGGCGTTTATTTATAAAGGTAAGTGGGTCAGCTCGGCGTTGGTGACCGCTTCTCAAAGGTCACCCGGAAACGTTCGCGGTCGGCCGGGTCTTCGAAGGAAATCCTCAAGACCTTACAGGGGCCGTTGCGGGTTTCCTGAATGCCGTCGAGCGATAGGGAATAGAGCTTGATGCAGCAGGTGGACAGCAAGTGCTCCACGCTGTCGTAAGGCAGGCGGGTCTTCAGCCGCAGATCATGGTGATGTTCAATGCTGTGGTGCTCAAGCATGGGCGTCCCCTCCCAGGTTGTAGCGTCCTCGACTTAGTTTTAAGTCGCTACTAAGTATAGGAACTCTGGGTTATAGAGGCAAGCCAAACTTCAACTTAAGATAGTTTTTATCCAGTTGATACGATTGAGGAATTTCAGCCGGAGCTTTGTAGGACGGGGCGTTCGGAGTCCTGCGCTACTGCCATGTCCAACATCCGGACCAGAATTTCCGGTTCCTGCGCCCCAGCGATGGCCCGGCCTTCGTTGAAGATGTAGCAGGGCACGCCTGTGATGCCTAAGCGGTGCATGCGGGCATTCTCGGTGTAGACGGCGTTCAAGTCGTTATCGCCGGACAGGTGGGCATGGGCCATGTGGCGCTCAATCCCAAGCTCTTCGGCCAGACGGATCAGCACCTCGACATTGCCCAAATCCAGGCCGCGCTCGAAGAACGCCGTGAACAGCAGCTCCACCGCTTCATGCTGGCGGCCCAGAGTGTGAGCCAGCCGGACGAGGCGGTGGGAGTTGGCCGAATTGGGCGTGCGTTTGATCTTATCCAAGGCGAAGTTGATGCCTTCGCCTTTGCCGGTATGCACCAACGCTTCGGCAATGCGGTCGTATTGATGGCTGCCGCCGAACTTGCGCTCTAGGTATTCACGGCGGTCGACGCCTTGGGGCGGCAGATCCGGGTTCAACAGGAACGAGCGATATCGCACCTCGGGCTTGAGGTGCGGACGCAGTTTTAAAGCCCGGTCGAAGCGGCGCTTGCCGACAAAACACCAGGGACAAACCGTATCGAACACAATATCAATGCGCATAGCGACTCTCCAACCACTCGGCTCATTTTAAACTTTGCGGCGCGCGGCAAAAGCCCAATCTGACCTCATGACACCCTTGCCATCATTTGCCGAAGCCCTGCGCTTTTGGCTGAAACTGGGCTTTATCAGCTTCGGCGGGCCGGCCGGGCAGATCGCCGTCATGCAGCATGAACTGGTCGATCAGCGGAAATGGATGGGACAGGAGGCGTTCCTGCAGGCCCTCAATTTCTGCATGCTGCTGCCGGGACCGGAGGCGCAGCAGCTGGCCACTTATATGGGATGGAAGCTGCACGGCGTGAAGGGCGGGATCGCGGCCGGTGTGCTGTTTGTTTTGCCCGGGGCGCTCATTCTTTATGCCCTGTCCTGGATCGCGGCGGCGCACGGCGATACCGCGCTTGTGAGCGCAGTGTTTTCGGGCCTGAAGCCGGTCGTGGTGGCGCTTGTCATCCATGCTGTCTGCCGCATCGGCAGCCGCACGATCAAGACCGCGTTCGCGGCAGGCTTGGCCTTCGCGGCCTTTGTCGCGGTCGAGATCGGCGGTGTTCCGTTTCCGCTTGTCGTCTTGGTCGCTGGAGTGATCGGTTGGGTGAGCGCGCGCGGGAAGGCGGAGGAAGTCGCTCCTGAATCCGTGCCTCTTACGCACACCGGCAAAGCCGCGGTGCTGCGGCTTTTGAAAATGACGTCGGCCTATGTCGCATTGCTGGTTATCCCCGTCGGCGCCGTCGTGTTCTTTGCGGGCACCGAGCCTTTTCTAGCCTTGGGGCAATTTTTTACGCGCGCAGCCTTCGTGACCTTTGGCGGCGCTTACGCGGTGCTGCCTTACGTCGCCGATCAGGCCGTGAACCATTTTCACTGGTTGAGTTCCAGTGAAATGATCAATGGCTTGGCGCTTGCGGAAACCACGCCGGGACCGCTGATCTTGGTTTTGCAGTACGTGGGATTCTTTGCGGGTTGGAATGCCAGCGGTGCGATGAGTCCGCTCGCCGCCGCAACCTTGGGCGCGTTGGTCACGACTTATGCCACGTTCCTCCCATCGATCTTCCTGATCCTCGTCGGCGCACCCTATGTGGAAAGCATCGCGCGCATCAAAGGGGCTGCGGCGGCCTTGCGCGCCATCACGGCGGCGGTCGTAGGTGTGATCGTCACCCTGGCGATGTTCTTCGCGCGCCAGGTGATCTTTACGGCGGATGGCGTTGATGTGGTGGCGATTGCCGCCGTCATCGCTGCGTTCATCGCGCTGGCGCGATTCAAGGTCGGCCTGCATTGGGTTGTGGCTGCAGGTGCCGTGTTCGGATTAGCGCGGGCGGGCTTGGGCTTTTAGTTGGGTCCGAAGGCGTAGCTGACGCCGAAGCGGCCGCTCAGCGACGTTTCCTGCAGATTGCCGGCGCGTTCACCGCTATTGCCAAGCACACTGCTTCCGTAACGTACGCGATAAGCGTCGCCGTTGACCGAGAAGGTCAAGGCAGGCGTGGCGTGGAGTTGATACCCAAGGTTCAGCCAGAAACCGAATGCGCCAGGGCTTAAGCCAGTGACGCCTGTCGTACTCGGCGCGGCGGCAACTGTTTCGGTGGTGATGACGTCGCCGTTGCTGCGATCAAGCACCGACACCGTGGTTTCACTGTCCAATTGGCGGAAGCGCAGCTTGGCGAAGGAGTAGGCGCCGCCGACGCCGGCATTCACGACGTGACGACCGAATTGGTCGAGTGCCGCGGTATAGCCAACACCGAGGGTCGGTGTGTGGGTTGTAAGTTTAAATTTGGTTTGGCTGGAACGACCGGTCGTCATGGTCGTCGCCGTTTCGGGCCGCGGAACCGGATCGCCTGTCAAAGGCAAGGCCGTCGAGTCAGGGTAATCATCGATGAAGACCGTAGAAGATCTGGAGTAGTTGCTGGTGGAAGACAGCTTGGCAAAGCGATAACCGGCGAACACCGACCAATTATCCCAGAACGTGCGCCCCAGCGTGACGCGACCCGGCGCTACGATTGCTGCGCCAATATCGTGGAAAGAACTTGAGGACGGTGCGGTGCCCCAGGACTTCACGATCCCGAAAGTCATCGCCAGGGTATCGAAGGGTTTCAAAGATCCATGGAAGGCTTTGGCGACGACCAAGCAAAAACTAACCATCAAGATTATCGAGGCGCTTTCGGGCCGCGCGTAACACCAAACGCAAACGGGGACCACCTGATGGTGATCCCCATTATGAGCGGCTTTTCAGCTGCTAGAATTAATCGAGGTAAACTTCTTTACTCACGATCGTACGCGTTTTGCGCGCGCGCAATTCACGGTAAGCGGCCCATACGACCACAGCCAGAGCGACGATAAGCCCGGTGTCGATAAGCGGCGAATAATCGAGATAGTTCATAGCATCTTCCAATTATGTTCTCCGTATCCCCTGACTTAACGTGCCACGCCAGTCGAGCCGGGTTACAATTGGAAACGCTGTAATTTTCCCGCGGTTGCATATTCAGTGCATTTTATTTGCATGAGACTGTTAATGTACGCGCCAAAGTTGTAAGGTTTGCGAATAAGTACATGTGCGCGCGCTATAAACTTACGACGCCGACGGGCGTCATCATCAAGGATTTCGGGATCCGTAAAGGCCGCCCGAACTTACGGGCGCGCTATAACATCGCACCAAGTCAAATGGCGCCGGTTGTGCGTATCGGACAAGAGGGACGCGAATTGTCGCTTTTGCGTTGGGGCCTTGTGCCGTCATGGTCCAAAGATTCCAGATTTGCTGCCAGCACCATCAATGCCCGCGCTGAAACCGTGGCCGACAAGCCGGCGTTTCGCGATGCCTTCAAAGCGCGCCGCTGTCTCGTGATTGCCGACGGTTTCTATGAGTGGAGAACGGAAGCGGGCGATGTCAAACAACCCATACTCTTTTCGCGAAAAGACGCAAAGCTCATGGCTTTCGCCGGATTATGGGAGCGGTGGGAAAAGGGGACCGAGGTCGTTGAATCCTTCACCATCATCGTTACGGCCGCAAACGAGTTGATTAGCGCTGTGCACGACCGTATGCCCGTGATTATTGCGCCGGGGTATTTTGATGCCTGGCTCGATACCGATAGCCACACCACAGCCAACGTTATGCCGTTGCTGCGGCCTTACCCCGCCGACCACATGAATGCCGTGCCCGTGAGCCGTAAGCTCAACAGTGTTAAGAACGAGGGGCCTGAGCTGATGGTAGAAGACGAAGCGCCTCTCGATCTGTTTACTTTAAAGCAGGCGCGATGAACCCTTCTCATCCACAGCGTCCGTTACCTTTAAAGACTCTTGTTGGATTGAACGAGCGCTTGAAGGTGGTCGATATCGGCGCGAGTCCGATGGACGGACAAGATCCGCCGTACTTAAATCTACTGCGCGCGGGCGACATCGACCTTGTGGGCTTTGAAGCCCATGGTCCCAGCTTGGCAGAGCTCAACAGCAAGAAGGGTCCGCACGAGACCTATCTGCCTTTGGCCGTGGGCGACGGCCGGCGTCACACCTTAAATATATGCCGGGCGACGGGATTGTCCTCTGTGCTCGAACCCAGCCAGCCTTACATGAAGCTGTTCCACTTCTTTCCTGTGTGGGCGAGAGTGCTGGAGCAACTCGAAGTCGATACCGTACGTCTCGACGACGTTCCCGAAACCACAAACGTGGACTACATCAAAATCGACATCCAAGGCGGCGAGCTCATGGCCTTCAAGGGTGGCGCAGGGCGGCTGAAGGATGTGTCGGTTATCGATACAGAAGTCTCGTTCTTGCCGATGTACGTGGGGCAGCCGTTGTTTTCGGAAGTCGAGCAATTCCTGCGGGCGCAAGGCTTCATGTTTCACCGCTTCAATCCTGTGGTGAGCCGTTATCTCGCGCCGTTTCTGCTTAATAACGAAATCTACGGCGGCATGAGCCAGGTCATGCAAGCCGATGCAGTTTTCGTGCGCGACTTTACGCGCCTCGATCTGTTCACGGTCCGGCAGCTCGTCGTCACAGCGACGATCTTGCACGACTGTTATCAGTCCTTCGATGCGGTGTTATACCTGCTCACCGAGCTAGGCCGCCGCCAACAGTCCGACGTCGCCAATGCCTATGTCGCGGCCTTGCAGCCGTATTTCCCCGGGCAGACTGTTTGGGCCTGGCATGGACCCGTGAAAGCACCGCCCGCAAATGCCTAGTTTGTTATCTCGTGATGATCCGGCGACGTGGCGTGTGTTGCATGAAAATGGACAATCGCCGTTTCTGTTGTTGTGCGATCACGCCGGCAATCAACTTCCGAAACGTTTGGGGTCGCTTGGGCTGCCTGACCACGAGCTAAAACGGCACATCGCCTGGGACATTGGTGTGGCCGGCACAGCGCGATTCATGGCCGAAACGCTCGATGCCTTTACGATCCTTCAGACCTATTCGCGGCTGGTCATCGACTGCAACCGCCCGTCCGTGGCGGAGGATTCCATCACCCTTCTCAGCGAGCACACGGTTATCCCGGGCAACCAGTCGCTTTCCCAGGCGGAGCGGGAAGCGCGGGTTGATGAGATTTTTGTGCCGTATCACGCGCGCATCAAGTTCGAGATCGACCGGCGCGAGGCGGCGCAGATGCCCATGGTGTTGATTGCGCTGCATAGTTTCACGCCGGTTTACAAAGGCGTGAGCCGGCCGTGGCATATCGGCATGCTCTACAATCGGGACAATCGCGTGGCGAAACCAATGATGGAGCATCTTCGCAAAGATGGTGATCTCGTCGTGGGGGACAATGAACCCTATTCCGTGAGCGATGAAAGCGACTACACTGTTCCCGTGCACGGCGAGCGTCGAGGACTACTCCATGTAGAAATCGAGGTCCGCCAGGACCTGATTGCCGATGAGGCCGGCCAAAAGCTCTGGGCCGACCGCCTCTGCCATACACTTAAATGTGTCTGGGCAGACCTCGCCTAAGTCTTTCCCGGCGTTCGGGAACTTTTCTTGCGTTCGTAGGTTCATTCTAAGTGACTGCTCGAGGCATAGCTTCGACGGTCGGGGACCTCATTCTATCTCCCGGATGCTCGCGTGGATTGTACACCCCAAGGCCCAAAGGAAAGTTTGTTATGGAAATTCGGGTAGGCTACGAGCTGATTTACGATTGTCCGCAACCGACGCCGATGATTTTGATGCTGAGTGTGCATTCGTCGCGAGCCTACGACATCATCGTTCCCGATCGCATGACGACCACTCCGGATGTCCCCATCGCGATGTACCGCGATTCGTTTGGAAATAAATGCACGCGTATCGTCGCGCCGGCCGGGCAAATCAAAATTAGCGCCACCGGTATCGTGAAGGACAGCGGGCAGACCGACGTCGTCGCCCCGAACGCGCGCCAAGTCCCGGTCCAGAATTTACCTGAGGACGTCTTGGTCTATCTGTTGGGCAGCCGGTATTGCGAAACCGATCACCTGATGCAAACGGCTTGGTATCTCTTCGGCCACCTTCAGCCGGGTTGGGGTATGGTCCAGGCCATATGCGACTTTGTGAATAACCATATTAGATTCGATTACCAGCTGGCGCGCTGCACGCGCTCGGCTTGGGACGCGTATAATGAACGTGTGGGCGTTTGCCGCGACTACGCGCATCTCGCGCTCACGCTATGCCGCTGCATGAACATTCCGGCGCGCTATTGCACCGGGTACCTGGGTGATATCGGCGTTCCGGTAAATGGTCCGATGGATTTCTCGGGCTGGTTCGAAGCCTATCTCGACGGCAAGTGGTACACCTTCGATCCGCGCAACAATATCCCGCGTATCGGCCGTATCCTGATTGCCACGGGCCGCGATGCGACCGATGTGCCCATCAGCAATACCTTTGGCCCGAATATCTTGGTCAGCTTCAAGGTATGGACGGACGAAATTGTTTCGTCGCAGACCTCTACGGCAGCGGCCTGAGTTCCTAATTTCCGAAGTTCGTAATCAGGGACAGCCGGAAGGCGCGCCGCTGAACACGGCTTAGGGTCTCGCTGCGGCTCGCAATCCATGTGTCTTTATTGAAGACGTTGCCGACCCGTACGCGGATGACCGCCGCGTTTTCGCCAATCTTGAAGTTGTAACGCGCGCCGATATCCAGTGTCGCGTATTCCGGGGTGTAGAGCCCTGTGCGCGGGTTCAATAACCGTTTGCTCGTGTAGTTGAGCTGACTGTCGATAGACAGCTGCTTTAGGATCGGCAGCTGATAGGTGAGATTGATAAGACCCGTAATGCTGGGAATGCCCGCAGCACGGCCAATCAACTCGCCGCTATCGACGAGGGGGCTTTTCCGGTCAGGGTCGAGCAGCGCCAACCCACCCACCACATTGAAGCCGTTGTCCGTACGCCCAGTGAGCGACAATTCGATTCCGCGGTGGCGCGCTTCTCCGATCAAGCTGTAGACATTTAGCGCATCGAGCCCAGGTGTCGGTTTTGTGATTTGGAACAGTGATCCAATGAAGGTGACTTGCGACACGATCCGGTAACGCACGCCCAATTCGTACTGTGTCGCCATCACGGCGGGCAGCACTTCATTGCGGTTGGCGGCGTTGTTGGGTGCTGTGCCAGATTCTTCCAGCCCTCTGACTGTTGTCGCGAAAAATGTCAGCGTGGACGTGGGCGAATACGACGTGGCGAAATCATAAAGCCAGGGCGACTCAGTGTTGGTGCGTGGGGCTACACCCGGCGGCGTGACTTGTTTTTTGTAGTGCGTCCGCAAGATACCGCCGCGCACCCAAAACGTTTTCGCGATGGTTGTCTCGTAGCCGATGCCGCCCATGACCTGGCGTGTTAAATCGACGGTGGGAATAACCTCCGGCGGCTCCGGGGGTTCGGGTGTTACGGGCGTGCCCATCGCTTGATCAACGGCCCCCAAAGCTGTCGAGACGCCGGGGCGCCCCTGACTGCGCGATTGACGCCAGCGCAAGGTCCCGAAAACACGCTGAGAATTGGTGATGTAATAGCTGGCTTTGGCTTCCGCGGCCGATGAGCGGGCTTGAGACGTGCGGCTGCGTACAGCAGTTGCCGTTCCGGTGCCGTCGGCGCCCAATGTCAGCAGCGTAAAATCGCCGCGTTCACGATCAAGATCCGTCACCACAAAAGATGACTGCACGACCAATCTATCGGTTGCGGCATAACGAGCAATGAGGCCGCCGGCCAATTGCCACTGCTCGGACTTCGACCAATCGGCGTGATAATTGTTGGGATGAGGTTGCGGCGGCGGCAGCACGGTCCCGCTCACATTGACGGCATAGTCACCGGGCTTCACGAAACGATCCGCCGAGAACAAGCCATGCACTTGAAGTTTCTCGTTTGGCTGCCAGGTCGGCACTAACCCAAAGTGACGCGGGCGACGCTTGACGCTGTCAGAGCCGGTGTCGTTCAGGATATTCACGCCGTAAGAAGCTCCGATCTTGCCGTCAGCGGTCGCAGCTGACCCGCGCGTCAAAATGGCCTGGCCACCGTAGTCGCGAAGCGCAAACTCAATCTCCTCGCGGCGTCCGGGGGCGGCGGTGGGCAGGCGGTATTCAACGACACCGGAGGGGGCGGGGAAATCCACACCCAGCGCATTGACGCCGACGCGGATGGTCACGCCGCTGAGGGCAGGGTCCACGATATTCGCCGAGCGAATGAAATAAGCGCCGTTGAGCCGGTAGTTTCCAGATTCCTGAAGGCTGAAGCCGCGCACTTGCTGTTCATTGTAGAGGCCGATCTGCTCGGATCCCACTTTCTCACCGAAGGCATCGAGCGCTACGGTCGCGACGTTCGTGGACGACTGGGCCAGTGCCTCAGTCGTGAATAAAATGCCCGAAACCACAGCAGACTTCAGCACGCGCCGGCGCTGGCGGTCATTGACGTACATCGATTTAAATCCCCCTAGATGTCGCAACCTTCTTCGCGAAGGGGGGAGGGGAAGTCAATTCACATGCGCTTGGGCGCCCGAGAAGATTTGTAACCGGTCTGTCTTTTGGCAGAAAAAGGCACGGTTTTTGAGGGTCCGGCAAAGGCCTTTTTTGCGGCTTTTAT
The DNA here is from genome assembly GCA_947476895.1 of Fidelibacterota bacterium. Lineage (GTDB taxonomy): Bacteria > Pseudomonadota > Alphaproteobacteria > Rhodospirillales > Rhodospirillaceae > SHVO01. The sequence continues at coordinate 41,420 of CANJRX010000017.1, forward strand.
CTAATTTGACCTATGGCGGACTTTGCCAAACACCGGCAATCATAAGGAATGCCGAAGGCCCGACACGGGGCGGCATACAAAGGGAGAGACCAATGATACAGGCACATTTACGGAAATTCGCGGCAACTGTTGCGGTGGGATTAGCTGTCATCGTCGGCGGCAGTGCGTTCGCGGCTCAATCCAATTCGGAATTGGGCACATGGAAGATGGATCCAGCCAAATCCCAGACTAACAATAAGGGCGTCACCAATACCATCGAGGCTGCGGGTGAGGGGGTAAAGGTTATTGTTGAAGTGCTGCGGACCGACGGCTCCGTAACCAAATATTCTTACGTCGCGAATTTCGACGGTAAGTACAACAAGATCGACGGCCAGTCCGCGAGCGGCGATGAAGTGGCCGCCATACGCGTGGATGCCCATACGGTTCGCTATGACTTCAAGCGCGCTGGTAAACCTTCCAGCAGCCAGACCATTGTTGTGTCTGCCGATGGCAAGACCCGCACGCAAACTCTACAAAATTCGGACTCCACTCGTCCGCCAAACGTTCAAGTCTACGATAAGCAGTAACGACTAGGGCCTCCGCCGCGTTACGCGCGGCGGAGCTGCTCCTTCACCCAACAGGGTGGTGATCACGCAACAGTGCGTGTTCGTCTAGAAACACCATCTCTCTAAATCACCGCACTTTTCCTCACTCCGCTACATGGCACGCGTGTTGCAATGCAGAACGCGGGACCGTGCATGCGTCCGCAATTTGCAGACATCGCACGGTGCGCCGCGTCGGCGCATCCGCAGTGGGCGTCAATTGAAGTGGTTTGGAAAAAATGTCGTTTAAAAAAAATCTCCTGAGCAAATCTGCCTTGTGGCGTGTGGTCGCCGGTAGCACTCTCATCAGCGTTGCATCAACTCCCGCGTGGTCGGCCGACGAACAGGTCGCTGCGGCCCAGCTTGCCTCGGCGCAAGGCGCTTCCATCGAGGAAGTTCTCGTCACCTCGACCCGCCGTGAACAAAGCCTGCAGACCGTTCCGGTTGCCGTCACAGCTATCAGCGCCGAAACGTTAGCGGAAAAGCAGTTCTTTACCGCTGAAGAAGTGGCGCGCTTAGTGCCCAATTTCACAGGTGAAGTCGGCGGCGGCCGTGCGCGGCGCCCCGATTACTTCCTGCGCGGCATCGGCGTGAACGATCCCTCGACCAACGTCACCAGCCCCATCGGCATCTATATTGACGATGTTTATTACGGCGACACGGCGTATCAGACATTCCCGCTGTTCGACCTGGAGCGCGTTGAAGTGCTGCGTGGCCCCCAAGGCACGTTGTGGGGCAAGAACACCATTGGCGGCGCGATCAACTACATTTCCAAAAAGCCTACGTTTACGCCGGACGGCTATGTCCAGTTGGGTTACGGAAAATATGACTCCAAGTCCTTGCGCGGCGCCTTTGGCGGCCCGGTGATCGAGGGCAAGCTGGCGGCCCGCGTTGCAGTGTCCTATGAAAATCCAGGCGCTTGGTTCACCAACACCTACAACGGTGAGAAACTCGGCGAGCAAAAGGATTTCGCAACCCGGGTTCAGTTCCTGGCTACGCCAACACCAACCCTCACGGCCTTGGTGGATTTCCACCTCCGCGATCTTAGCGATGGCGGCACGCCCAGCTATCGTATCGGCACGGGCCCAGGCGGGGCGGACGCGCTCGGCTATACACCGTCCTACGGCGCAACACCCCATCTGCGCGATCCGGTCTCGAACGATTATCCGACGACGCCTGCGACAATTGATTCGCGCGGCGTCCGCTTGAACGTGACCAAGGAGATCGGCGACTACAGCTTGGTTTCGATCACGTCCTACGACAACATCGCGCGCCTCGCGATCACGGACAACGATAACAGTCCGTTGCCCGTGGCGGTGCAGTACCGCGCGGTGAAGAGCAACCAGGCGACGCAGGAATTGCGTCTCAGCTCCCCCAGCACCGACGTGTTCAGCTGGACGGTCGGCGGGCACTTCTTCCACGAAAACTTTGCCTCCAACAGCGTCGGCGCGGCCTTGGTTCAGAACCCCATCGGCACCGGCGGGCCGGCGAGCACCCAGAACCGCACCAACTTCCAGAACACCGTGTTCGCACAACACACCACCAGCTACGCGGTGTTCGGCGAAGGCACGTACAATTTTACCGATGATTTCCGGATTTCGGGTGGGGCGCGGTGGACTCAAGACCAAAAGAATATCGACCTTCAAAGCGTATCGACCACCCGTGGCACCGTAACGTACAACAATCTGCAACAATGGTGGCTGCGCTCCTCGGTGACGACGCCGAACCCGCTGCCGGTGAACGCCACGCAGAAGGAAGATCGCACCTGGAGCAAACCGACATTTTCGGCCACGGCGCAGTACGACATCACGCCTGATGTGCTGAGCTATGCGCGCTTTGCGACGGGTTATGGTTCGGGCGGCTTTAACGGAAACGTTTCATCGCCAGTGGCGGTCAGCGTGGTGCAACCCGAAACCATTACCGCCTACGAAGCTGGTGTGAAAAGTAAGTGGCTTGACGGTCGCCTGACCGCCAATGCGGCTGCGTTCTACTACGATTACTCAAACATCCAGGTGAACATCCAAGGCCCCTTGGCTGGTTCGACCCAGTCGGGCACCACCTTGCGCAATGCTGCCAACGGCAAGATCTCGGGCGCGGAGTTGGAATTGGTGGCGGTTCCGGTAGACAACCTGACGGTCAGCTTGAACGTCGGCCTGCTGTTCCAGGCCAAGTACACCAACTTCTTCACGACCCAAGTGATCGCCGGCGTTCCGACGCCAATTGACGTCAGCGGCAACCAGATCGCGCGGGCTGTGAAACAGACCGGCACGTTGGATGTGGGCTACAAGATCCCGCTGAACAACGGTTACAGCATCGACCTCGGCACCGATTGGAGCTACCGCAGCCATCTGTTCTTCAACTCGGTGGACCAGACCGATCCGCTGCAACAGGTGGGCGGCTACTTCCTTGGCAACGCCCGCGCTGCCATCAATATCGACGACAAAGCGCTGCAGCTCGCATTCTACGTTCGCAACCTGACCGACAAAGAATACGTCAACAGCATTCGCATCTCGACGTCTGACGGTTATTACCCGTTGGCCTTCGGTGCGCCGCGGACCTAAGGCGTTCAATTGACGGCCAAGTTCTAAGGAAAGGGGAAGGAAGATGGCTCACAAACTCCTCCCAAAGAGCGTATCGGCGTTGGTCACTTCCTTGGCCTTCCGATACGTGACCGCTTCCTTCCTCGCCCTTTTCCTGGCGTCGCCAACGCTGGCGGCTGAGAAGGACCAAGGCCTAAAGGATCAGGCCAAGGTCGTTCGCATCTCCAGCCAAGGTTTCTTTCTGAATGACGTTCTGCAAGTCGGTGGCAATCAAACGTCTATCCTGTTTGAAAAGAAGTGGCTGGACTGACCTGACGGCTTTTTTTGTACCGGTTGATTTGAGAGAATTGACCCCAACAGGAGGAGCTGAACATGGCGAGACGTGGATTAGGCGCGGAGCAGATTGTTTCCAAGTTAAGGCAGATCGAGGTGCTGATGGCGCAGGGCAAGTC
>CANJRX010000018.1 GCA_947476895.1 Fidelibacterota bacterium
GCACTACAACACCAAGCGGCCCCATTCATCGCTCGGCTATAGGCCGCCGGCGCCGGTGACCTATAGCCCGATACCAGTACCACTCGAACAGAGCCAAAACATGCAGTAGACTAACATCACGACTGGTAAAGAAAATCGGTCAGGTCAAACTGGCTGGCCGTGAGCGGCGCCTGGGTCTTGCCCGGTTTGTCGTGCATGAACGACGGCATGTCTTCGGACTTGGAAGAGTCCTGACGGCGGCGAACAGCAATGAAATCGATCACGGACATGGTCTGTTTCCTTATGGCCTTCGGCCGCTATGCGGCTCTTCGCTTTATCTATAAGCAACATCCATGCCAGTGGAGCGTTCGGGCTTAAAATGTATTAATATCAATAAGTTATAGTGATTTTAGGGGGATGCATTGAGGCCTGAAATGAACCGGTAGGCCCAAAAGTGCCGGTGTGAACGTGACCGGCTAGGAAACCTCTGCCGGGCTGGCTTCGAACACTTTGAAGAAAAACGCGGGCGCAGGTTGCGGGCGAGGGTAGCTGTCTTTAACGTCATGGCTCAGGGGCCAAGATCAAGACAAAGTCCAACAGGGGCGAATTCATATGTCGGCAGGCGCGCAAGGCGGAAATCGGTTCTTCATCAAGAAGTCGATTGCTCAAATCCAACGCGAAGCGACCTCTCACCAACTCAAACGAACGCTCGGTCCTCTTAATCTCATTTTCCTCGGCATCGGCTGCATTATCGGCGCCGGCATCTATGTCATGACCGGCAACGCGGCGGCCAACTACGCCGGCCCCAGCGTGCTGCTCTCGTTCATCATCGCTGGTGCGGCCTGCGCCTTTGCGGGGCTGTGCTACGCCGAGCTGGCCTCGACCATGCCGGTAGCGGGTTCGGCCTATACCTATTCGTACGCGACCATGGGCGAGTTGGTGGCTTGGATCATGGGCTGGCTGCTTGTCCTTGAATACGGTGTGGCCGCCGCGACGGTTGCGGTGGGGTGGTCGGGCTATGTCACCAGCTTCCTGAAGGACTTCGGCATATTAATCCCACCAGAATTTGCACATTCGATGGTGCAATCGAGTGCGGATTCCACCGGCCACTTGATTTTCAGCATCACCAATAATTTCAATTTCGTCGCGACCGGCGGCATCTTGATGGTGACCGCGCTCCTGGTCATAGGAATCTCAGAATCAGCCACGGTCAACAACGTCATCGTTTTCATCAAAGTCGGCGTGCTGCTCGCCTTCATCGGCATGGGCATCGGCTTCATCGAGCCTGCGAACTGGACGCCGTTTATCCCGCCCAACCAAGGCGGTTTCGTTTATGGCGTTCAAGGCGTATTCCGCGCGGCGTCCGTGATCTTCTTCGCCTACGTCGGCTTTGAAGCCGTGTCCACGGCGGCGGCGGAAGCCAAAAATCCCAGCCGCGATGTTCCCATCGGCATTCTTGGCTCACTCTTGGTCTGCACCATCATCTACATGGCCGTCTCGGCGGTTTTGACTGGCGTGGTGTCGTACAAAGAGCTGGGCGTTCCGGAACCCATCGCCGTCGCCGTGGACCGCATGGGCATGCCCTGGTTCTCGTTCCTTATTAAAGTAGGCGCGGTAGCAGGCCTGTCGTCGGTGATGCTGATCCTCACCTATGGCCAGTCGCGCGTGTTTTTCTCCATGGCGCGCGATGGACTTTTGCCAAAAGCTTTTGCCGTCATCCATCCCAAGTTCCGCACGCCCTGGATCGGCACGATTGTGTTGGGCAGCCTGATTGCTATCGCCTCGTCGCTGCTTCCCATCACGATTTTGGGTGACCTGGTCAGCCTGGGCACGGCCTTTGCGTTTGGCATCGTCTGCCTGACCGTGATGCACTTGCGCACCACACGCACTGATCTGCATCGTCCGTTCCGCGTGCCCTTGGGCGGCATATATGTCTCGGCGCCGGTCCGGATTGTGGTCTCGGTGTTACTGGCTTTCGCAGGCCTCGCGGTCTTCCGTTTCCTCATGCAATCCCAGTGGACCGACTACGGCGCCGCTATCGTGCTCGTCATCGCGGCTTTGTGCATGGTCAAGGCGGTACGCGACAAAGGCCGCTATTGGGTGGGAACCGCCCCGATGCTGGGTATTCTGTTCGCCGCGATCATGGCGGTGCCTTTGATCGAAGACATCATCACCAAGGCGCTGGCCGACGACCCTATCCCCGCCATGATTCTCGGCGGCTATCTCGTGCTGGGCGCGGCGATTTACATATTCTACGGCTTACCCAATTCCCGCCTGGCCAAGGGTCTCGATATTCTTGACGATCCGACGCTGCCGAGCGCGATGGAAGCTTCGGCTCACGGCTTGGACGAACGGCGCTGATGACAACTGCGGCTAAAGGCGACGCGAATAAATCCGGGTGTGATCTTTTAATAGAAGGCCGCGCCGGTCTGGATCCGAGCGGCAGCGAGGACGCGCGCCGCGAGTTCCGCAACACGCTTGGCCACTTCGCAACCGGCGTAACCTGCATGACGACCCTATCGTCGCGCGGCGAACCCATCGGCATCACAGTCAGTTCCTTTAATTCCTTGTCCCTTGATCCACCTCTGATCTTGTGGAGCATTGCGCATAGCTCCGCGAGTTTTGCCTGCTTCAATGTGGGCAATGCCTTTGCCGTGAATGTGCTGTCGGCGGAGCAGGAACAGGTCGCCACCAAATTTGCGCTCGCGGGCGGCAACAAGTTCGGCGGCGTAAATGTGCACGAAGGCTTAAGCGGCGTGCCGCTCATCGCCGACTGTGTGGTTTATTTGGAGTGCACGGTGGAAGCCCGTTACCCGGGCGGCGATCACGACATCATCGTCGGCCGCGTGCGGCGTATTTTCAACATCGGCAAAGCGCCGCTTCTATTTCACGTCGGATCGCTGCGCACGCTTTAGCTTAAGTCTTTTTGATTCCCAGAAACCGGCTGACCACATCTTTGAACCGGCGGCGCGCGCCCGTTTGCACGACGACCGTGGACAGCGCATCCAACTGTAGACCAGCGCGGGTAACGCGGTCTTCGTCCAGTTCCCGCGCCACGACAACAGCTCCGCCGACGGGCAGGTGATCGCCGACGTCGGGCTTGCCGTCGAAGCGGGTGGAGAACAGCTCGGCGATGGTTAGGTCGCCCATGTCGGCTTCGATCGGCAGCGCATAGAACGATCCCACGTCCTTCAGTTTGACGTCGCCCGAGAAGGTGAACTCGCCGAAGAACGGCTCGTCGGATGTCAGCAGTTCGGCGTGGGCGGCAAATAGCTGGTCCAGGCGGTGCACACGATCGGGTGGGGCGAGGAAATAGCCGTAGTCGCTGGTTTTTAAAGCGCCGGCTTGGCCGGGCGTGAGAATGTTTTGATTGCGGATGACAAAGGCCGGACGCGCCCACACCGGCACCGCAGCGCCGTTCATGATGGCGCTGTCGGCCAAGACCGGATAGCCCACCATTTCCAAAGCGAGCTGGCCCGGTAAATCCATTTCAAAGCGCTGCACCGGCGCGCTAGTGCGCGGCAAGGCCAGTTTCAGCAGCTTCGCAGCGGGCGTCAGCGTCCAACCCTGAATCAGCAGGGACATCAGCACGACCATGAACGCGACGTTGAAATAAAGTTCCGCGTGCGGCACGCCCGAAAGCGTTGGGATCGCCGCCAGGAAAATGCTGACCGCGCCGCGCAATCCGACCCATGAGACAAAGGTTTTTTCGCGCCACGAGAAGCCGAATGGTGTGAGGCACAAAAACACAGCAACCGGGCGGGCCAGCACCATCAAAAAGACCGCGATCAAAGCGGCGGGCAGGGCATAAGCCAGGAGCTTGCTGGGCGTCACCAGCAAGCCCAGCACCAGGAACATGATGATCTGCGCCAGCCACGTGGCGGCATCGTTGACGGTGACGATGCTGGCCGACGCGCGCAAAGGGCGATTGCCCAGGATCATCCCCGCCAGATAAACCGCGAGGAACCCACTGCCTTCAAGCACCGACGTGATGGCATAGATCACAACGGCTATAGCAATCGCGAGAAGCGGGTGAAGGCCACCCGGCAGGTTCACGCGATTGAGCAGCCACGAAGCGCCGAGACCTCCGAGACCACCGGCAATCGCACCGACTACAACGTGGAAAGTCAGCGTGCCGAGGAGCGCCAAAACGTCGACATGCGGCGCATCGCCACTGGTAGTTGTTAGAATGATCTCGACCAGCACCATGCTCATGAACACGGCCACGGGATCGTTGCTGGCGGATTCCATTTCCAGCGTTGCGCCGATGCGCCGCTTGAGTTGCAAGCCGCCGGTTTGGATCAGGAAAAACACCGCCGCCGCGTCAGTTGAGGCGATGATAGCGCCCAGAAGGAAGCCATAGATGAGCGGCACACCGAAAATGTAGACCGATGCCCAGCCAACAAGACCGGCGGTGATCATCACGCCCATGGTCGCGAGTAGCGTGGCCGGACCAACCGCACCGCGCAGATGTTTGAGGTGAGTGCGCAACCCACCGTCGAACAGGATCACGGCCAGCGCGAGCGAGCCGATCATGTAGGTCAGACGGTAGTCGTTGAAAACGATGCCGCCGGGGCCATCTTCGCCCGCGAGCATCCCCAAGCCCACGAATACCAACAACAGCGGCGCGCCGAAGCGCGTCGCGATCAGGCTGGAAAGGATGCCCAGCATGACCAGCAAAGCGCCAAACAGCAGCAGTCCATTGATGAGGCTGATGCTTTCCATAGGCGGTGGCTGGCTCCGATGAGGTGTTTAGAACGGCTCGAAACGAGCGGGCGACTCCTTACATAAAGCACGCATGCGTCATTGGCCTACCAAAATTACGTGACAACCGTTACGCCCCGCTTTTACGCCAGTGCTTTTTTGAACAGATCGAGCGTGCGGCTGTGGGCCAGCGTGCAGGCCGCAGCATCGTAGTTACGCGGATCGGTAGAGCGGCAAAAGCCGTGCGCCGTACCCGGATACACGTACACCGTGACATTGGGGTTGCCTTTGACGGCCTCCTTAATCTGCTCTTGTGCAGCAGGCGGCATGTACCCGTCGTCGCCGGCAAAGTGCAAAAGGGTTGGCTTTTGGATCTTGGGTGCTTCGCCCAATATCGTATGCGTGCCGCCGCCGTAATAGCAGGCTCCGGCATCGCTATCCGTGCGTGCGGCGGTCAGGAATGCCAGGAACCCCCCCATGCAGAAACCGATATGGCCGACTTTGCCGGTGCTGTCGGGCAAGGTGCGAAGGGTCGTGATGGTGGTTTGGATATCGCCGACCCCTTGGTCGAAATTGAATTTGCCCATGTAATCCAGACCCTGCTTGAAGTCGTCGTCTTTCATGGGGTCCAGCTGAATGCCGGGTTTCAGTCGCCAGAACAGGTCGGGCGCTAGGGCGATATAGCCTTGAGAGGCATACCAATCGCAAATACCGCGCACCCAGGGATTGATGCCGAAAATCTCCTGGATCACGACCACGCCCGGGCCTTTGCCGTTCGCCGGTGACGACAGATAGCCCCCGAAACTACCGTCTTTGCCAGTGATGGTGATGTCTTTGCCCGCCATGGATGCCTCCTCAAAAATGTGTCGGTACAACAGAAACGGTTAGTTTAGAGAAGATTCGGCAATCGACGCTAGGCCGAGAATCTCTATATAAAGAAGCTTCGATTTCGCGATTAGGGCACCTATGGCTTCCGCTTCAAAGAAAACTTCATCACCTGCCAAAAATGGGGCTAACCGCCTGATCGTAGGTATCAGCGGCGCGTCCGGCATTGTTTACGGCGTGCGCATTCTGGAAGTCTTGCGTAAGGCAGGCATTGAGACCCACCTCGTAATGTCTAAATCCGCTGAAGTGACTTTGGCGTATGAAACCAAATTAAAAGTCGGCGCGGTCAAGGCGCTGGCCGACGTGGTTTATGACAATATCAATATGGCGGCGGCCATCTCCTCGGGGTCTTTCAAGACCCGCGGCATGATCATCGCACCCTGTTCCATTCGCACAGTTTCGGAAATTGCTACCGGTGTGACGTCGTCGTTGTTGTCGCGCGCTGCCGATGTCGTTCTCAAGGAACGCCGTCGCCTTGTGCTGATGGTCCGTGAAACCCCGCTGCACACCGGACACCTGCGCACGCTCACCCAGGTTTCGGAGATGGGCGCCATCGTCGCGCCGCCGCTTCCTGGGTTTTATGCCAAGCCAGAGTCCATCGAGGACATGATCGATCATACAGTGGGTCGCGTCTTGGACTTGTTTGATCTGGATGTCGGTTTGGTACGCCGTTGGGGCGAAAAGGAATAGCGGACAATGAATGCCCCGCATGCCATCGCGAAAGGCAATCCCCTTTGGGATTTTGTGACCTGGGCCTACGCCGAACCTGGCATAGAGAAGGCTTGCCTTGCCCTGCAAAACCGCTTGGGCGCCGACGTCAACATGGTGCTGTTTTGCACATGGCTCGCTTACCGCGGTACAGGGACCACACATCTCGCCAAGTTTCTGGGCGCAGCCCTAAAGCTGTCGCGCGAATGGCAACGCACGCTCGTCGAGCCGTTGCGCAGTTGCCGCGAAAATATGAAGGACGTGATTGAAACATCTCTGCTCGTTGGCAGCGATCGTGCTGCTGCTTCGGATTTGCGCGAGCGCGTCAAACAGTGCGAACTGGATATGGAGCAGCTTCAGACGCTGGCGTTTTATTCTCTGATCAACGACGGCAGCGATCAGGCCATCGCGCGCGCGCCATCGGAACAGAAAGACGATGCCCTCAACAATCTCACAGTCTATTTCTCTGCCACGGGCATTAAGCTCGATCCCCTGGGTCAGACACACGTCATGCGGATTCTGACCACCGTCTTCGGCGCCTGACTCCAAGCTTTCACGTTCTACACCAAACGGTCGCGCTTTACTGATTTGAGCGCGTTTTACGTGTGGCTAACCCATTGCAAACAAAAATTTTTGTTGCCGTCTTACAGAAAAACCTTTCATTCTGTGGGCGTTAAATTTTGGGGGCGTAATGTTTAGGACACCAGAAGCCGCAGCCTTTTCGGCGGCATGGCGCGTTTTATGTGAAAGCACGCTTACGCCTCACTATCGCACCGTCTTTCAACAGCTTTCCCCCGACTTAATTCCACGCCTTATCGTCGCGGAACTGATCGAGCCAGATAAGTACACCATCCGCTTCATGGGGACGGCGCGGGCGCAGACCTGGGGCGCGGAATTAACCGGAAAAGATATCCTGTCGCTGATGGCTCCTCATGTAGCAGCCGCGGCGCGCAAAAATATGACGACGATGCTCGGACATCCGTGCGGCATGTATTATACGGTCAGCTTTGTCACGCCTTCAGGACGTGAGGCGCTTACGGAACATGTTACGTTTCCGGCCTCTAACGATCCTGGTCTTCCACAAAGGCTGATAAATTTTGCCGAAGAGATTTCCACGCTGGCTTACAACGAACCGCGTGGCCAGATTCAAGATATCTCCGAGCGTCATTGGATCGACGTCGGCGTGGGTGTACCGGTTAAGCCACCCATAAAATAGTCTTATCGCGCCCTTAAAAATGCCAGCACGCGGCTCGCGACTTTGTCAGGCTGCTCGATGTAGGGCATGTGGCCGGCATCGGCGATGATCGCAATATTGGTTTTGAGCTGTTGCGCCAGGCGGTCGCCGTCCGCAACTGGAACGATGCGGTCGTTTCCGCCCCAAATCACCAGTGACGGTGCTTTGATTTTAGCGACGTCTTTCGCCAGCATCTGATTTTCCTGCGACTGCCGCTGCGTTTTGGACATGGCCAGCAAGGCATCGGTCGTATGTGCAATATGGGCAAGGCGTTGCCAGCGGCAGTTCGGCTGGCCTTTGCAATTTTGGGCAATGAAGCCAAACGGTCCGCCGGCCAAAACGTGCCAGCCGATGGCGCGACCGATACCAAAAGGAAGATCGCCCGTGCGCTCAAAAGGATTGGGCCGCGGATAGATGGCGGCATCCATGAAAACGATCCGGCGCACGCGGTCGGGATAGTCGAGCGCGAACTGAGCGGCAACCGCACCGCCGTAAGATTCACCGACCACATCCACCTGCGCGACGCCTAAATTGTCGAGTACTGCGGCCAGCGCTGCAGATCTGCTTTTCAGCGTGTAAGAGGGGTCCGGGGTGGCAATGCGCTCGGAATGTCCGAAGCCCATCATATCCGGCAAGATCAGGGCGCGCTCAGCCGTAAGCTTCGTTGCCCATGGAAGCCAAGTCACATGACCCGGTGCGGCAAAGCCGTGAATTAACAGCAGCGGTGCGCCGCTCGGGTCGGCGGTGATATCGCCGATGGTCGCAACGTGCAGACGGTGTCCGTCCACCATCACAAAACGTCCCGGCGCACCTGCATCCGGCGCAAGCGTTTCTTCAGCGGCGATGCGCAAATTGGCGTCGGCAATCAGACCTAGGATTGTAATCACCAGGACGGCGGCGACGGTCGCCACAATCTTCAATATCGCCTTCATATGGGCATCGCTTTTTCTGGGTTTCCGCGCATTGCAACCTCGTCACATGGGGCTGCGGTTGCTTGAGTGGGCGTTAAAATACTTATATGGTTCGCCGTCCGCTGGCCACCCTCGGCCAGCGCAAATCTCTGGGGGATTTTATGCGCGCATGTTTTCGGGGCTTGGCTGCGGGTCTGTTGCTCACCGTGGCGACCTCTTCCGCATACGCACAAACGCAAGCGCCGGCCTGCGGCGATTTACGCAAGCTGACGGCGCTCGATATGAAAAACCTGGCTGACGGGCGCATCACCCTGGGGGTGACCATCGTCGATCGTCCGTCTCAGCTTATGTTCGATACCACCGGCGACTTTCGCGGGCTGACACCCGAGACCGCGACCGCTTTGGGCGCAAAGCCTGTCAAAGGCGGCGATCTGGTGAAAGATATTCCCGGTCATGAAACCGCCGAGAACGTTTTGCTGCCGTCGGTCACTTTGGGCGGTGTAAAGATTCCCGAAGCTGCGTTCCTGGTTCTTTCGCGCAAAGAAATGCGTTTACCTGACGGCGCCAACGTCGATGGGCGCTTTACCCTTGATACGCTCCTGAGCTTAGGCCTCGACTTCGACTTGGATTTTGCCGCCAACCAGATGGGCTTGTTCTTGCAAGATCATTGCGAAGGCAAGGTCGTGTACTGGCCGAGCACGGCGCTCTCGATTCTGCCGTTCGCCTTCGACACGGCGTTTCGCATCAATATTCCAGTGAAGCTGGACGGGCAGGTCGTAACCGCGGTGCTTGATACCAGCGTGACCGATAACACCCTAGATCTCGATGTTGCGAAAGACATTGGCCTTACCCTCGCTCTCGATGGCATGAAAAAAGTTGGCACCGACAGCAGCACCGGCAAGGATGTCTATGAGCAACCTTTCAAGATGTTGTCTTTCGATGACGTCGGCTTTTCCAATCCGCAGATCAAGTTACTGCGCAGCAAAAGCCGCAAACCGGGCCTGCCGCCCTTGACGGGCGCGCCCCTTGTGATCGGCATCAACTCCATCAAGAAGTTGCACATCTTCTTCGCGGTGAGAGAGCAACGGCTTTACATCACGCCAGGCGGCGTCGCAGCCGCAGCGGCGCCGGCACCGGCGACAGCTCCGGCAAAGCAGTAGCCGGATTCGGTTGGTTTTGCGGGGCCACCTGGCCCCGCCGCCACGGCTATAAATCCCAGGCCCACAGTTTGCTCTGTTTGCGAACACCACCCCGATATGTGGTAGTTTTCCGTCGCAAAATATTCATCGGGACGTCGCTTGGTGCCGGGCGGTTTTTGTGATGAACTTTGCGTCTAAGAAAAAAAAGGGGCGGCACTTCCGTACCGCCCCAAGTTTCAGGGACGCACCCGATAAAACCGGTCCTCACATTGTGAGGGCCGGTTTGTCTTTTAAAGCGCCGCGAGCATGCAAGCCACGAGCGGATGTCTGACGACATCCAGCTTCGAAAGCTTGACCACCGCGATATCGCTTAAACTCGAAAGCCTCTCGGCGATGTCGGAAAGGCCCGACATGCCTGGCAGCAAGTCGGTCTGATCCGGATCACCCGTGATCACCATAGTCGAATGCCAGCCCAGGCGTGTCAGCAGCATCTTGATCTGCACGTAGGTGCAGTTCTGGGCTTCATCGATCACGACGAAAGCATTGTTGAGCGTGCGCCCCCGCATGTACGCGATGGGCGCAATCTCGATCGTGCCGTCGGCCATATATTGTCTGAGGCGTTTACCGCCCAAGCGATCGGCCAGGGCGTCATAAAGCGGGCGCAGGTACGGCGCCATTTTGTCTTCCAGAGTGCCGGGCAAGTAGCCCAGCGCTTCGCCGGCTTCGATGGCCGGGCGCGAGAGGATGATGCGATCAATCCGTCCTTCATCGAGCGCTTTCACGGCGGCGGCGATGGCGAGATACGTTTTGCCCGTCCCCGCTGGGCCTAACGCCAACGTAAGCGCCTGGCTGTCTATGGCTTCCATCAGAAGCTGCTGGCCGTCGCTACGCGGTTTGACGTGTCGAATGAAACTTTGGTCGCGTCGTTCCTCGATTGGGTCCCAACCAGTCGGAAGCGCATGAAGTTGAAATTCTTCGTTGCTTTCGCGTGATGGCTTTTTAAAACGAGCTGAACGTTTGCCCATCTGGATGTTTCGCTCCTGAAAATTGTTCTCGCTCAACGACCCGCGCCGACGGGTGCCGGACGCCGGGTATTCAACCGGATCTTGGGGACCTCCTTCGTCAATGTTTAAGGGTTGAGAAACGACAACGCCTCCCGTGTGGGGAGGCGTTTTCAGAAATGCTGGTAGGGGTGATTCGCCGAAACCACGCGAAGGATGCGCTTGGCTGTCTAATGCCAGATCGGGACCTAAGTCCTCGGCTGGTTTGCCTTGATGAAGCGCCCACTGCATTTGGTATGTGCGACGTTCCCCTTGTTTCTATTTGAATCATCTCAAAAAATCAGAGGTTTGTCACGCTATTTTGTGTGTATGTCCTGTGACACCCCCTAGACGTTGATATTTGGGCGATAGGTTTCGGCGGCGCGGCGCGTGTATAGAATGATCGTCCCACTCACTAATGCCGGCAAACAGCGTGTCTCAATCCTCTCCCGTATCCGATCCGTTAGAACAACTTACCGCGTGGGTCGCTGCTGGAAAACAGGCGGCGCTGGCGACTGTTGTTGCGACATGGGGTTCAAGCCCGCGGCCCGTCGGCAGTCACATGGCGGTGCTGATCAGCGGTGATTTTGCAGGCTCAGTATCGGGCGGTTGCATCGAAGGAGCTGTCGTTGAAGCCGCACTTGAAGCAATCAAAGCCGGGCAGCCGAAACTTCTGGAATACGGCATCAGCAATGAAGCCGCTTGGGAAGTTGGCCTTGCGTGTGGCGGCCGTGTTCAGGTTTTTGTGGAACCCGTTTTATGAAACGGGAGATGCTGAACCTCATCGCGAGCGCGCGTGCGCGCAAACAAGCCTGCGCCATGGTGACGGACATGGACTCCGGCCGGCAGGCTTTTATCGGCGGTGCTGTGCGCCAGGGCGAACTCGCGCTTGGCGAGCAGCAAATGGACGAAGTTCGCCGACGCATCGACAGCGATCACTCCGGACTTATGGAATTCGGCGGCTTCTTTGTGCGGGTGTATAGCCCGCCGGTCCGTTTGGTGATTGTCGGAGCTGTGCATATCGCCCAGGCCCTGGCGCCCATGGCGCAGTTGGCCGGTTTCGACGTGACGGTGATCGATCCCCGCGAGGCCTTTGCGCGGTCAGGCAATTTGGCTGGCATCACTGCGCTGATCGAATGGCCCGACGACGGCCTGAAGCAAGTTGCGCCCGATGCTCGCACGGCTGTGGTCACGCTGACGCACGATCCCAAGCTGGATGATCCGGCGCTTGAGAGCGCGCTGCGCTCGCCGGCGTTTTATATCGGTGCGCTCGGCAGCAAGAAAACTCACGCCAGCCGCTTACAGCGCCTCGACGCCTTGGGCTTCTCGGCCGCTGATACCGCGCGTATTCACGGTCCCGTAGGTCTCAAGATCAACGCGGCCACGCCGGCTGAGATCGCGGTTTCGATCATGGCGCAAATCATCGAAAAGCTGCGGGAAACCCCATGAAGTTTGGTTCGTTTCCCGTCGACGATGCTGTCGGCATCATCCTCGCGCATACTTTTCGGGCCAGCGGACTGGTCCTGAAAAAGGGCCACAACATTAGTCAGGACGACGCACTGGCGTTGCGGGCGGCGGGCGTGACCGAAGTCATCGGCGCGCGGCTAGACGTCAACGATATCGCCGAAGATGATGCCGCTGCGCGTATTGCTAGAAGGCTCTTGGGCCCAAATCTTACAGCGTCTGCGGCGCGCACGGGCCGTTGCAATATCGTCAGCGCTTGCGATGGCGTGGTTGAGATCAATGCAACGGCCCTGACGGCGGCAAATCTGATCAGCGAAACCGTGACCATCGCGACGCTGGCCGACAAACAAGCCGTAAAGGCGGGCCAAATCGTCGCGACCGTGAAGATCATTCCTTTTGCCGCCGCCGCGGATGTCGTCAAACGCGTTGAAGAAACACTCGGCGTTGCAGCGCTGAAGCTTGCACCGTTTACGCTGAAGCGTTTTGCGATCATCAGCACGACGACGCCGGACTTGAAGGCCTCCGTCATCGCTTCAACCGAGGATATCACGCGCCAACGTGTCGCGGCCTTGGGCGGGAGTGTGATCGGCGTCGCGCGGACGAGCCACACCGCGGCTGACGTCGCTGGGGAAGTTCAAAAGGCCGTGTCGCAAGATGCCGAGATTGTGCTCGTCATCGGCGCATCGGCCACCGTTGACCGGGGTGACGCGGTGCCGGCGGGCATTGTTACCGCCGGGGGCGTTATTGACCACTTCGGCATGCCGGTCGATCCGGGCAATCTTTTGGTCTTAGCGCATGTGGGTGCAATTCCGGTTCTTGTACTGCCTGGCTGCGCGCGTTCGCCAAAGCTGAACGGCGTCGACTGGATGATGCAGCGCCTTGCGGCAAGCATCCCTGTGACACCCAAGGACATCATGGCCATGGGCGTGGGCGGCCTCCTGGTCGATACGCCCAGCCGTCCCTTACCGCGGGCCAGCGCCGTCGAGAGCGCCAAAGCGGGGGCTCCGCGCGTTGCCGCCATTGTCCTCGCCGCGGGCCAATCGCGCCGCATGGGACCGTCCAACAAGCTGCTCATGGAGATTGAGGGCGTTCCCCTCGTGCGGCGCACAGTGAGCGCCCTGACGGCCGCCCAGGTCTCTCAGGTCATCGTTGTGACGGGTCATCAGGAGCCAGAGGTCCGCAAGGCCCTGGTGGGCCTGAATGTCGTGATGATCCATAACCCGCGCTATGCCGAAGGGCTGTCCACATCCCTCAAGGCCGGGATCGACGCGCTGGCGCCTGATACCACCGCCGCGGTCGTTGGGCTGGGCGATATGCCGGGTGTCACGGCCGAGCATGTGAACCGGCTGATTGCAGGATTTTCCCCCGATGGGGATAGGGCCATCGGCGTGCCGGTTCACAACGGCAAACGCGGCAATCCGGTACTGTGGGACAAGCGCTTTTTTGAGGATATGCGCGGGGTGGCCGGGGATGTGGGTGCGCGCCATCTCATTGGCGCTAATGAGTCCCTTGTTTACGAAGTGGAATTTGGGGACACTGCGGTACTGACTGATCTTGATACGCCGGAACAGTGGTCGGACTACTTATCAAAGTCTTAGTTTGAAAGAAGTCTGGGCCTCGCCTGTGTCCTTCGCGGCAGTTCGTTTGGTCACAGTGCGTCCGTCGTGTAGCCGCTCCTGGGAGGGACCATGCCTGACGCCGGCGTCCAGTCGCACAAAACCGATGTCATCATTGTTGGCGGTGGGCCTGTGGGCCTGTTCGCGGTGTTCGAGCTGGGCCTTTTAGGTCTCAGCGCGCACGTTCTGGATATTCTCGATCGGCCCGGCGGGCAGTGCGCCGAGCTCTATCCGGAAAAAGTCATCCTCGATATTCCGAGCCGTCTGAAAATTACCGGTCAGGAGTTGGTCAACGACCTGATGTCGCAAATCGAGCCATTCCATCCGACGTTCCATTTTCAGCAGATGGCCGAGCGCCTGGAAAAACTCGAGAACGGCCATTGGCGTCTTGTGACTGATGTCGGCACAGCCATTGAAGCGCCCGTGGTCGTGATCGCGGGTGGCGGTGGCAGCTTCATGCCTAAAAAACCCAAGCTCGAACGCTTGGACGAGTTCGAAGGCAAGTCGCTGTTCTACTCCGTGCGCAAGATGGAGCAGTTTCGCGGGAAGAATGTTCTGATCGCCGGCGGTGGTGATTCTGCGCTCGATTGGACCGTGAATTTAAATCCCGTCGTTAGCGGCATGTCACTCGTGCATCGGCGCAACGAGTTTCGCGGGATGCAGGCCACAGTTGACCAGATGTACGCGCTGGTGAACGCCGGCAAGGTCAACCTTGCGATCGGCGATATCGTGAAGCTCAACGGTGAAAACGGACAGCTCCGCTCGGTGACGTTGAAAAGCACCGAAAAGGGCGAATTCGACGTGGCCTGCGATACCATGCTGGCGTTCTACGGCCTCACCATGAAACTTGGGCCGATTGCCGACTGGGGCATCAATATGGAGAACAACCGGGTCCAGGTGTCGACCGAGAGCTTTGAAACCAGTTCCCCCGGCATCTTCTGCATTGGGGATATGTGTCACTATCCCGGCAAATTAAAGCTCATTTTGTCGGGTTTCCATGAATCAGCCTTGATGGCCCATGCCTGTTTCCATTATGCAAGGCCCAACCAAAAGCTGAGGTTCGAGCACACCACCTCAAGCTCCGCCATTCAGGCCAAACTCGGCGTTTCTTAAGACCCCGAACACGGCCTGAAATAGCCCAAGGCCGTTATGAAAATTATCGTTACGTTGCCCGACGACTCAGTTCGTGAGATCGCGGCCAAATCCGGAAGCTCGCTGATGGAAAACCTGCGCAACGCGGGCATCCCCGTGCGCGCCGAATGCGGTGGCGCTATGGCTTGCGCAACCTGTCATGTTGCGGTGGACCCGGCCTGGATCGGCAAAGTGGGCAAACCCGATAACGAGGAATCCGATCTGCTAGACCATTCCGACTATCTCACCGAATTTTCGCGGCTGTCGTGTCAGATCAAGCTGAAAGACTCCCTGGACGGCCTTAAGGTGACGCTCCAGCTTGATGCGTTTGAAGGTTAGAGATTCATGGCAAGTCTTTCAGAACAGGTCGCCCGGCGGCGCACCTTCGCCATCATCTCGCACCCCGATGCGGGCAAAACCACGCTGACGGAAAAGCTGCTGCTGTTCGGCGGCGCCATTCAGTTGGCCGGCGCCGTGAAGGCAAAAGGCGAACGTCGCCGTGCGCGTTCCGACTGGATGAAGGTTGAGCAAGAGCGCGGCATTTCCGTAACGTCCGCGGTCATGACCTATGACTACGGCGATCACACTTTCAATTTGCTCGACACGCCCGGCCACGAAGACTTCAGCGAAGACACCTATCGCACGCTGACTGCGGTGGATTCTGCGGTGATGGTGCTCGATTGCGCGAAGGGCATTGAAACGCAGACCTTGAAACTGTTCGAAGTGTGCCGCTTGCGCGATATGCCCATCGCCACTTTCATCAACAAGCTGGACCGCGAAGGCCAGGATCCGTTTTCACTGTTGGAAGAAATCGAACACCGCCTCGCGCTAGATGTATCGCCGGTCAGCTGGCCCATCGGCATGGGCCGCGACTTCCTCGGCTGCTACGATCTTATTCACGACCGCCTGATCCTGATGGCGCGCACCAAAGGCGAAAAGCTAGGTGAGGGCGTAGAGTGCAACGGTCTCGACGATCCCAAGCTGGATGAACTGCTGCCCCCCGACGCCATCAAGAAGCTGCGCGACGACATCGGCATGGTGCGTGGCCTGTGCAAGCCCTTCGACCGCAAGGCTTACCTCGAAGGTCATATGACGCCGGTTTACTTCGGCAGCGCGCTTAATAACTTCGGTGTGCGCGAACTTTTGCAAGGCGTGGCCGAGATTGCGCCGCCGCCGCAGCCGCAGGCGGCTTTGGAACGCAAAGTCGATCCGGAAGAATCCAAAGTCTCGTGCTTTGTGTTCAAGATCCAAGCCAACATGGACCCCAAGCACCGCGACCGTATTGCTTTCGTGCGTATGTCGTCGGGGCATTTCAAACGCGGCGCCAAACTGCTTCATGTGCGCTCGGGCAAGATCATGAGTATCTCAAGCCCGCAGCTGTTCATGGCCCAGGATCGCCAGATGGCGGAAGACGCCTGGCCGGGTGATATCGTCGGCATTCCCAACCACGGAAACCTTCGGATTGGCGATACGTTGACGGAAGGCGAGGAACTGCACTTCACCGGCATTCCCGTGTTCGCGCCGGAATTATTACAGACAGTGCGCCCGCTTGATCCGCTGAAAGCCAAACACTTGGGCCGTGCGCTCCAACAACTCGCGGAAGAAGGGGCGGCCAGCGTGTTCAAGCCGCGCTTCGGCACCGATTGGATTGTTGGCGTAGTGGGCAGCTTGCAGTTCGATGTGCTGGCCGACCGCATTCGCAGCGAATACGACGTGCCGGTGAAGTTCGAGCAATCGGAACTTTATACCGCGCGTTGGCTCCAGGCCGACGATCACGTCACCTTGAAGAAATTTATGGATGGCAACCGTGTGGCCGTCGCCGACGATCACGACAATGCGCCGGTGTTCTTGGCCCGCAATGCCTGGCACTTAAACCGCACCACCGAAGACAATCCCGAGATCAGATTTTTGAAGACCCGCGAACTCGTACAGTAGGAGAGCACAATGCCCCCGATTCAACGCCTCGATACCGGTCCCCGCATGAGCCAGGCCGTCGTTTATGGCGACACCGTTTATCTCGCCGGACAGGTCAATAAAGATGTGGCCGATGTTACCGGCCAAACCGCAGCTGTGTTGAAGCAAATCGACGACCTGCTCGCCCGCACCGGTTCATCGAAGGAAAAAATTCTGTCGGCCACGATCTATCTCGCCGACATTTCAAAGTTCGCCGACATGAACAAGGCTTGGGATGCTTGGGTATCTGCTGGCAATTGTCCGGCGCGCACGACGCTTGAAGCTGCGCTCGCCGCGCCGGAATATCTGGTTGAGATCGCTGTGGTAGCTGGAAAATAGGCCACCGTTACTCAAGAATTTCTGGATAAAAACAGTCTTGAGTTGTATTACGCGCGCGTGGCATTGTCGGTGCATGATGGAGCTCATGAGGAAGGTCATGAAACGCTTTCTAATTTATGCGTCGCTGATTGCCGGCACGGTCTTGAGTGCGCACGTGCAGGCCGCGCAAGCGCCTGTGGACGCCGCTACGCCCGCGGTCATTCCTCCCGATGAATATGTTGTCGGTGTTCCGCCCGTTTCGAACAGCACCCGGGAAACAACTCAGGTTGTAGATGGCGCGCTCTATGATGCTATCGCGCCGATCTACAACGCCTCTGATGGCAACAGCTCTTACCTTCGGTTTGTAAATCCTGACAGCGGAACATCGGTCGCGACGGTTTTTGTCGTTATCGTCGGGACGCCCACCGGTCGAAATTACGGCACGGCGGCCTTTAGTATTCCGTTTGGTGCGTCCCCAGTATTCTTATGAAGAGGTTTTGGCGAAAGCCGGACTAACAACCAACCTCCTCGCGGGTGGAACTGATACGGGCGTATCATTTTATGTGCGCAGCCCAAACGTCATGGGTTACCAGCACGTGATTTACAGCGGCATCAGTGGGTTCTTCGAGAACGCCAGCCGCTGCATTCACTATGCAAACGTCGACTACAGCTACCTCAATCAGATCCTTCCCGATATTCACACGTCGCAAATGGTTGCCTTTCCGGCAACCGTTTACATTCACAACTCGTCACCGGTAGCTGGCCTTTACAATGTGTCGGTCTATGAAGGAAAGTTTGGAACGCTGAAAGGCGTATTCACGCTGAGCGTCGAAGCCAACATGACTTACTCTCTGCCGTTTTCGTATTTTGAGCAGCAAGTGGGTTGGTCACCGGGAACGCTTGAAACGCACGGTAATCTCGGGTTCGTGCCTGTGGGTACGCAAGGCTATTACCTGGGCGTCGGCCAAGCGATTTTCAACCTGGGCCTCAAAGCCTATGTGAACATGTCGCTGTTCTGCAACATGAACCGCTAGGCTTTGGCGTAGCGGATTTCCACAACTTCAATATTTTCTTCACCCGCCGGCGTTTTGACTTTGACGGTGTCGCCGACGCGGGCTTTCAGAAGTGCGCGCGCGATGGGTGAAATCCAGCTGACAAGACCGGCGGTTAAGTCGGCCTGATCCACGCCGACAATGCGAATGGTGTTTTCTTCGTCGGCTTCATTGGCGTAAGTCACCGTCGCACCAAAAAACACCTGGGCGTGGTTCTTCTGCAAGGCCGGGTCGACGACTTCTGCCGACTCATGACGCTTAGTGAGGTAGCGGATGCGGCGATCAATCTCGCGCAGGCGCTTTTTGCCGTAGATATAGTCGCCGTTCTCGGAGCGATCACCGTTGCCGGCTGCCCATGAAACGATCTCAACAACCTTCGGCCGCTCGACACGCCGCAGATTCAGAAGCTCGTCTTGCAGTTTCTGGAAGCCTTCGGGCGTGACGTAATTCTTGCCGGCGGGCAACGGGCTTTCGTTTGCGTCCAGCGCGTCTTCATCCGCGTCGGATTCCTTAGTGAACGCTTTGCTCATGTGAAGAACTTACTTATTGGCCCACGGCATAATCGGCACGGTGGAGATTGAATTCTTCGGTGAGCCCTCAATAACACGGTCCGAATAGCTGAGATAGACGAGCGTATTGTTGGGCTTATCGAAGAACCGCACGACCTGCAGTTTCTTGAACAGCAGCGAGCGGCTTTCTTTGAAAACTTCGTCGCCGTCCTTAATGCCGTCTTTGATGGATATGGGGCCGACCTGCCGGCAGGCGATGGCGGCATCCGACGTATCTTCGGCCAAGCCGATGGCGCCTTTAAGGCCGCCGGTCTTGGCGCGGCTGACATGGCAAACCACACCCTCGACGTCGGGGTCTTTGAAAGATTCTACGCAGATTTTGTCGTTGGCCGCACCGAGCATGCGGAAGGTTGTGGAAACACATCCCACATCTTCCGCATGGGCGTTGAGGCTTACACATGAAGCGATCAGAGCAACGCTAAAGAAGGCTCTGACGACGAGGGACACGGATTAGCGTTTCGCCTCGAGGGCCGAAGCTTCCGCGCTGTCGATCGTCACGATTTTATCAATCATGCAGGTCTGTCCGCCCATCTGCAAAACGCGCAGCGGGGTGGAGCGGCACAACTTGTCATCGTGCGAGGTCTGCCCGAAACCGCTGAACGTCAGGCCGGTACAGGTATTGACCAGATCGATGCGCTTAAAACTATTCGCACTCTTCATTTTTATGAGAATGGTGTGCTCGTCGATGGCCGGCGATGACTCGATATCGCGCAGGTTAATGCACTGTTGGGTTTCGCCGACCATGCTTGCGGCCTGCGCGGAGGCTGCGGTGAGCGCGAGTCCGGCGGCAATAATTAAGCCTGAAAATGCGGTTTTCATGTGAGTCTCCCTAAAGGAAGTTTCGGCGCTGATCTTACCTCAATCGCCGCCATACCCAAATACAACGGCGGGCCCCCCTGACCGGCCACGCCAATCAGGGGGTTGTTTAATACCCGTTAAAAACGCCCAAAATGTGGCATGGGCGCCTTTGGAGCGAGCCGTTAGCTGACGTGCACGCCATTCAGGGCGCCAAGGACGCCAAAGGCTTGCAGCAGCCAGAGGACCACGGCAATCACGACTACGACGTTCAGGATGCTCTTGATCTTGCCATCCATGGGAATGTAGCTGTTGACCAGCCACAGTAAGATACCGACAACGATCAGCGTAAGGATGATAGATACGAGTGACATGGCGGGTGCCTCCTTAAATATGGACTTCGATATCTAAACGTTGAATACCCTTGGAAGTTCCGCCTCTGCTGGAATACCCGCGTCCTGAATTTGTTAACCCTGCCATTCGTTAAGGTTGGCCCATCGTTAAGTCTGGAATGCCGTTTTGATACGCCTAACCGAAATTAAGCTTCCCCTGGACCACCCCGAGACGGCGCTTAAAAACGCGGTGCTCAAGACCCTGAGCCTCCCGGCTTCGGCATTGGTCAAATACACCGTTTTTCGCAGGGGTTATGACGCGCGCAAAACCAGCGCCATCCATCTGATCTATACCCTTGATGTCGAAGTCAAAGACGAAGCGGCCATTCTGAAGCGCTTTAAGAACGACCGGCATGTCGGCGTTACGCCCGACACCACCTACAAGTTTGTTGCCCGCGCGCCGGAGTTTATGAAAACGCGACCTGTGGTCATCGGCACGGGACCTTGTGGTCTGTTCGCCGGATTTCTGCTGGCGGAAATGGGATTCAGGCCGATTATTCTGGATCGCGGCAAGATTGTGCGCGAACGCACCAAAGACACTTTCGGGTTGTGGCGCAAGAACGTCTTGGATCCTGAATCAAACGTTCAGTTTGGCGAAGGCGGTGCCGGCACGTTCTCTGACGGTAAGCTTTATAGCCAAATCAAAGACCCGGCTTATCGTGGCCGCAAAGTGCTGACGGAATTCGTCAAAGCCGGCGCGCCCGATGAAATTCTTTATGTCAGCAAACCGCACATCGGAACGTTCCGCCTGGTGTCGATGGTCGAGAATATGCGCGCCACTATGGAAAGCCTGGGCGCGCAAATCCGCTTTCAAAGCAAAGTGGATGACATCGACGTTGAGATTTCCGCGAACGGCGACCGGCAAGTGCGCGGCGTTATCCTCGAAGGCGGTGAACGCATCGCCACAGATCACGTTGTATTGGCCGTTGGGCATAGCGCCCGCGATACTTTTCAAATGCTGTATGACCGCGGCGTTTACGTCGAGGCCAAGCCTTTTTCCATCGGCGTACGCATCGAGCACCCGCAGGCCATGATCGACCGTTGCCGGTTCGGCAAACACGCCGGTCATCCAATTTTGGGCGCGGCTGACTACAAACTTGTGCACCACTGCACCAACGGTCGTTCGGTCTATAGCTTCTGTATGTGTCCCGGCGGTCAGGTGGTTGCGGCGACGTCCGAGATTGGCCGTGTCGTCACCAACGGCATGAGCCAATATTCACGCGCAGAGCGCAACGCCAACAGCGGCATCGTTGTGGATGTGACACCCGCCGACTATCCCGGCCATCCGCTCGCCGGCATCGCCTTTCAGCGCGAGTGGGAGTCGAAAGCCTTTGTCGCGGGTGGCAGTACATATGAAGCGCCGGGCCAACGCGTCGGCGATTTCCTCGCCGGGCGACCATCGACCGCCTTAGGGGATGTAATTCCCTCTTATAAGCCGGGCGTGCATCTCACCGATCTTAGTGCGTGTCTGCCGGATTACGCCGTAGAGGCCATTCGTGAGGCCCTGCCGGCTTTCGAGCGGCAGATCAAAGGCTATGCCATGGAAGACGCCATCATGACGGGCGTCGAAACGCGCACGTCGGCCCCTATCCGCATCAAACGCGGCGAAGATCTTCAGAGCATCAACACACGCGGGCTATTTCCGGCGGGTGAGGGCGCAGGTTACGCCGGCGGGATTCTTTCGGCAGCCGTCGACGGCATTCGCGTCGCGGAAGCTTTGGCGCTAGATGTGACCAAATAGAAAAATCCCGCCCCTGAAGTTCAGGAGCGGGATTAATCGGTAAGCACTTATAGAGCGTTTAGTCGTTTACGACTTGCCAGCTTCCATCAGGTTGCAGGCAGGCGGTGCCGTAAGCTTCAGTCTGGTCGCCGCCAATCGTCACTTCCTGTTGGAACTCACGGCACTGGCGACCATCGTTGGTGGTGCCGTCGCGCACCGCCGTCACGCGGCCGCTACGTCCGCCTTCGTTCCAGTAGATCGGCTCGCCGATATCCGCAGAAGTCGCTTCAACGAACGCAGCTTCATGAGCACGCTGTTGCGATTCATTGAGCTGGCTGAAGACCGCAAGGCTCAAGGCCGTCAGACCCAAGAAGCGGAACGCATCGTTATCGCGGTAGTAGAAGCCGAAGCCCGGATACGCGATGCCATAGGGGCGGTACACCGGAATGCGGTTGTAGTAGCGGCTGCGCTCCACAAAGTATGGGCGATAATAGCTGGGGCGCGGGTGCATGACGACCACGCGCTGCGGACGATCCCAGTGACGATCACCACGCCATTCGAAGCGGCCGTTGTTGCGGTTTTCGATACGTCCATCACGATTATTGCCACGGCCACGATCATTGTCGCCGCGGTTATCACCGCGATTGTTATCGCCGCGGCCATCGCGGCGACCGTCACGGTTTTGATCGGCTACGTCGAAACGATTGCCCCAATCGCCGCGGCCCCCACGGTTATTGTCCGCACGGCCGGGATCGGGACGTTGACCGCCACGATTGTTGTCGGTGCGATTGCCCCAATCGCCACGACCGCCGCGGTTACCGTCACCACGATTGCCGGTATCAGGGCGCGTGTTGGTGCCGCAAGGATTCGGGCCGCCCGGAGGGCCGCAGTTGTCAGCGCTTTGACCACCACCGTTGCCACGGCCACCACGATTGCCGTTATTGGCGCTTGTGCCACCAGCGGGGTTTGGGCCGCCCGGAGGGCCGCCGTTGTCGGCGCGTTGCCCGCCGCGTTGACCATCACCGCGATTACCGTCACCGCGATTGTTGTCGCCGCGCTGGGCACCACGATTGCCGTCACCGCGATTATTTTCGGCACGATTGTTATCACCACGGCCACCGCGATTATCGCTGCGCTCGCCGCGACGACCGTCTCGATCTTGGCCACGCTCTTGAGCAGAAGCGATAGTCGGTGCGACGACGCTCATCGCCGAAACAGCGATCAGCACAGCCGCGACACTGGATTTCAACGATTGGCGAAAGTTCAACATGTGACCTCCTTCTAAAAAATACTGAAGCTTATATTCGGTGCCTCCTGTGGCACGCTTATGGCGGGTCAACGTCTGAACTGTGGCAAACTCAAATAATTGATATTGAAGAGTTTTTCTCGAGTTACAGCCCTGGGGCGAAGCAGGCTTCACTAAAGCGCGAGCAAGACCGCCCAAAACCGCTCAAGACGTTGAAATAATAATCATGCAAATCCGGCATGGCTGGTTTGTCGCTTATGCTTTACGCGGTGCGGCCAATTCGGTTAATATTCGCGGGTCGGGAGATGCCCCTAGGGGGTTTCTCGGCTTAGACGGCCAGACCATGTGGTGGGCCACTGACACGTCATGTTGCTTTTGAAGGATATGACCCCTCTATGCGCCTCTTAGCGCCATATCTCCATCCAACAGCAGCAGTCCGTGTGTTCTTCGGGTAGTTCGCCCGCATAAGGACCTATGGACCATGTCAGAGCGTTATATGCCTGTCGCTTAGGCGAAGGCGCGTTGGGGGCTTAAGCCCGAAGGAGTTTGTTATGGCAATGTCTCGTTTACCCGTGCTGGCTTCGGAAAGTGGTTTGTCTGCCTATATGGCGGAGATCAAAAAATTCCCGCTTCTTGAGCCGGAAGAAGAATTCATGCTGGCCCACCGTTTCGCCGATCACGCCGATACGCAAGCCGCGCACAAACTTGTGACCAGTCACCTGCGCCTCGTGGCCAAAATTGCCATGGGCTATCGCTTCTATGGCTTACCTGTCTCGGATTTAATTTCCGAAGGTAACGTCGGCCTGATGCGCGCGGTGAAAAAGTTCGAGCCGGATCGCGGGTTCCGTTTGGCGACTTACGCCATGTGGTGGATCAAAGCGGCGATCAACGAATATGTTTTGAATTCGTGGTCGCTGGTGAAAGTCGGCACCGTGGCGGCGCAGAAGAAGCTGTTCTTCAACCTGCGCAAGCTGAAGTCGAAACTCGGCCTCTATGAAGAGGGCGATATTCCGCTTGAAGCGGCCAATACGATTGCCAAGCGCCTCGACGTCACTACGAAAGAGGTTATCGACATGAACCGCCGCCTCTCGCGGTCGGACACGTCGCTTAATCAGCTTGTGGGCGAAGACGGCGATACCGAACGCCAGGACCTTTTGGTGGACGACAAGCCGACTCAAGAAAGCGTGCTTGCTGAAAAGCAGGACCGCGTTCTTGGTAACACCTTGCTGCGCGATGCGCTGACGACGCTCACAGAACGTGAACGCCGCATCATCGAAGAGCGCCGCCTGGTCGATAACCCGCGTACGCTGGAAGAAATTGGTGTCGAATACGGCATCAGCCGCGAACGTGTGCGCCAGATCGAAAACCGCGCCTTTACCAAACTGCAAAAAGCAGTGGTAACGGCGGCGAAAGCCTTGGAGTCCGCTGCGTCTAAGGCCTTGCCTAGACCGGCAATGGCCTAAGTCTCCTCAATGAAGCCGCCCCGCTTGAAAAAGCGGGGCGGTTTTTCTTTGCCCGTCGTTATCTAACAAATTCCTTTAAGAAAACAATGGCCGCCTGTGCTAAACGGGTGCCCACAAAACCACCGTCTGAGCCCAATTTCATGAGCAAATACATTCTGACGATTGCGTGCCCTGACACCACGGGCCTTGTGGCCGCCGTGTCCGGGTTCTTACGCGACAACAACTGCTTCATTGATGAGTCGTCGCAATACGGCGATCC
Organism: Fidelibacterota bacterium; assembly: GCA_947476895.1. GTDB lineage: Bacteria > Pseudomonadota > Alphaproteobacteria > Rhodospirillales > Rhodospirillaceae > SHVO01. The sequence goes on from CANJRX010000018.1 coordinate 24,579, forward strand.
GGCGACGCAGCGGTTTTTCATGCGCGCGGTTTTTACGCGCTCGCCGACAAGCCCCGAGGACCTCGACAGGCGTTTTGCCGCCATTGCTGCGCCGCTCGAAATGAATTGGGAAATGGTGTCGGCCGACAAACGTCCGCGTGTGCTGGTCGCAGTTTCTAAAATCGGTCACTGTTTGCACGACCTTTTGCATCGTTGGCATTCGGGTCAGATGCCGATCGACGTCGTCGGCGTGTTCTCGAACCACGAGGACATGCGTTCGATTGTGGAGTGGCACGGCATTCCGTATCACTACCTGCCGCTGCCGGCAGGCGGCAAAGATGCGCAGGAAGCGCAGTGGATGAAGATCGTGAAAGACGCATCCGTCGATCTCGTCGTGCTCGCGCGCTACATGCAGGTGCTCAGTCCGCAAACGGCGCATGCGCTCGCGGGACACTGCATCAACATTCATCACTCGTTTTTACCGAGCTTCATGGGGGCTAAGCCCTATCAGCAAGCCTATACGCGCGGCGTAAAGATCATCGGTGCGACCGCGCACTATGTGACTGATGGCCTAGACGAAGGTCCGATCATCGAGCAGGCGGTGGAGCGTGTGGATCACACGCATTCTGTTGCCGACATGATCGCTGTCGGACGCGACCTTGAGAACGTGGTGCTCTCGCGGGCGGTGCGCTATCACGCCGAACGCCGGGTACTCCAAAACGGCCAAAAAACTGTGGTTTTCCGCTAAATTAAGCCTGTTCTAACAACCTAGGATAACTTGTCGGGTTGGTGTTTCACATATATATTGGTCGGAGTCGAAACGGTCAGTCTTTAACACAGACTGAAGGCTTTCGATGAACAGACCGAGGCGTCATAACACCTTATGCCGAAGACCATTTTGATCGTCGAAGACAATGAGTTGAACATGAAGTTGTTCAACGACCTGCTGCAGGCGCACGGCTACAACACGCTGCAAGCCAAGGACGGACGGCTGGTCATTGAGATGACACGCAAGAACCGTCCCGATCTCATCCTCATGGATATTCAGCTGCCGGAAATCTCGGGCCTTGAGATCACCAAGATGCTGAAGGCCGACGATGACCTTTGCAACATCCCCGTCGTTGCGGTGACCGCCTTTGCGATGAAGGGCGACGAACAGAAAATCCGCAGCGGCGGTTGCGACGGCTACATCGCCAAACCGATTTCAGTCGCGAGCTTTCTGCAGACCGTTGCGAAGTTCTTAGAACCTCCGCAGGCCGCGCAGTAACTGTCAGGAAAATCAGGCAACAAAAAAGCCCACCGATGAAGGTGGGCTTTTTGATTCGCGAGAGAAGGCGATCCTACTTGATCTTGCCTTCTTTGAATTCGACGTGCTTGCGCGCGACCGGGTCATACTTCTTCATGACCATCTTTTCAGTGATGTTGCGCGGGTTTTTGGTGGTCACGTAGTAGTAGCCCGTGCCCGCCGTGCTTTCCAATTTGATCTGAATTGTGGCTGGCTTTGCCATGACCGTATCCCTCTAAATTCTTGCTGGGCGGCGACCGAAGAGGCTGCCTGCCAATGAGCGGCGCACAATACACTGCCCGAAATGGGTGTCAAGCATCGGGATTGGCAGTAAAATGCAGCCAGATCAAGGTGTTATGGCCAATTGCGGGGCGGTGTCAGGCATCGCTAGGGCCATCAGGGCGGGATCAACCACGATCCGCCGCGCCACATCCAGGTCTAAGGTCCGGCCAGGAAGGTCTTCAGCTGGGCAGGCGGCGCGCAAGGCGGCATGGGCTGCCGGGTCGTCCTTAGGCGACTGCCATTGGCGTTCGAGGGCCGCTGGCAACCGTCCGCCCGCGAAACTTGGGTTGATCATAGCGGCGAGCGAAGACTCTTCGCCGGCAAGGCAGATGTGCGGCAAAAGGCCGAGACCGTTCAAGGATACGCCGTTAGCGGTGACGACATGCGCCCAGGTCAGCGTGAGTTCACCGCCGTTGGGTAAACGCCGGATGGTCTGCACCGAGCCCTTGCCCCAGGTCACGGTGCCCACCACAGCCGCGCGGTGATTATCCTGCAAGGCTGCCACGACGATTTCGGTCGCCGAGGCCGACTTGCCGTCGATGATCGCAACCATTGGAGCGCCTTCGGCGATATCGCCTAAGCGTGCGGCATAGAATTGATTGGCGCCGGGATGACGGCCATACAAATTCGCGATGGTGCCTTCGTCCAAAAACAGATCGGCGACATCGACGGCCTGATCGAGCAGGCCGCCCGGATCGCCGCGCATATCGAGCACAATGCCTTTCAGCTTTGCGCCGTTCTGTTCGCGCGCGGTTGTCACGGCGCGTTCGACGGCTAAAGCTGTGCGTTGATTAAAGCTGGTGATACCCAGTTCCAAAATACCGTCGCGCAGCGTGCTGGTAACGGTATCCGGTACAATCAGGTCGAGCGCTGCCGTGACCGTGAAAGGCTCCCGGACTTTAGGCCGCTGGGCCGTGAGTGTCACAACCGCACCAAGCACACCATCCAAGCGGCGGCGCACATCGTTCAGCGATTGATTGGCCAAGGGCACGCCGTTCGCGTGGGTAATGACGTCGTCAATTTTCAATCCGGCCTGTTCAGCTGGACCGTCTGCGATGACGGCTTTGATGAGCGCACCGTCATGTACCATTTCCACGCGCGCACCGAGGCCGATCACGCCATTGCGCACCAGCCTATTGCGGGCGGCGTCCTGGCGGCTTGCGTAGCGGGAAAAAGGATCGAGCGCCGTCAACGCATTTTTGAAGACCGCTTGATACAGCATCTCGTCGGTGGCGTTTCTGACTTTTGCGGAAACTCTACGTGCGACGACAAGTGCCCGGATGGTGGTGGAACTCCAGGCCGCGACATTGTTTTCAGGTGTCTTGCCTAAATCGCTGACCGGCCGGTCCCTGATCACAAGAAATATATGGCCGTCGATGGCATCAACGCGCAAAGCGGGATCGAGCGTGCCGATGCCGCTCATGGCCGCGATGAACAATTTGTCCAGCGCCGGCTCTTCGAAGGCGCGCTCTTTGATTTCATCGAAGCCGCGCACGAACACAGCATTCATGACGTTGACGTCGAGACCGTCAACCATGACGCGGCGAACGCGCGGGGTGAATTCGGTGTTTGGCGACAAGGCAGCGCAGCCGCTGAAAGTAACGGCCAAGGCCGCTACTGCGACGTATCTGAACCAGGTGAAACTTCTATCTCGTGAAAGCTTCGTGTTCATCGCCTACGACGTACTGGCTTTTTCGGCCCGTGACGCATATCGCGTCTTGGCGCCTCCCGTCTGGGGGACAGTTCCTCCCGTTCCCCAGATTCTACCTTGCCAGCGTATTCGAATACGATGCTTCCCGCTACCTCGTCGGTTTCCATGACTTTGACATCGATGACATCACCAATCCGGAGCTGCATGCCACGGCGGCGGCCAACCACGCGGTGGCCACGTTCGTCCAGGTCATAGAAGTCCTGGGGCAGGTTGCGCATAGGCAGGATGCCGTCGGCCCCGGTCTCACTCAAGTTCACGAACACGCCAAAGCGGCTTACCCCGCTGATCCGGCCACGGAAAATGGCGCCGATCCTGTCTGACAGGTAAGCAGCGGTGAAGCGATCCACGGTCTGGCGTTCGGCCAATGAGGCGCGGCGCTCGGTCATGGAGATGTATTCGCACATATCAACCAGGTCCGGGTCATGCTTCGGATTCCAGCCGCCTTCGCCAAGTTTGTTGGCGGCGATCAGCGCGCGGTGCACCAGCAAGTCGGAGTAACGGCGGATCGGCGACGTGAAGTGCACGTATTTTTTCAAGCCCAAGCCGAAGTGGCCGAGGTTCTCGGGGCTGTAAACCGCCTGCGCTTGCGTGCGGAGCACCAGCATGTTGACCATGTGCTCGTGCGGTCCGCCGCGCACTTGCCCGAGCATGCGGTTGAAGTCGGCCGGTTTCGCTTCACCGGGACTGGGGAATTTCAGATCGAGTGTCTGCAACGCTTCGCGCAAACCGATGATGCGTTCTGGATCCGGCTTGTCGTGCACGCGGTAGACCGCAGGGTATGCCGAGCTGGCCAAAGTTTCCGCCGCCGCCACGTTGGCCGCGATCATGAATTCTTCGATCAGTTTGTGGCTGTCGTAACGTGCGCGCGGTTCGACGCGGACTATATTTCCTTCGCCGTCCATGATGATCTTGCGTTCAATCAAGTCCAGTTCCAGCGTGCCACGTTTGCCGCGGGCATCGTCGAGGGCTGCATAAGCGCCGTAAAGCGGCTTGATGACGGTGTCCATCAATGGACCGGTCACCGCGTCTGGCGTGCCGTCGCGTGCGGCTTGGACTTGCGTGTACGTCAGGCGCGCTTGCGAGCGCATCAACCCGCGAATGATTTTGTGCCGGAGCACCTTGCCCTTGCCATCGATCCACATGTGGGCGGCGAGCACAGGTCGGTCTTCGTGCGGTTTCAGCGAACACCAGCCGTTGGAAAGCTCTTCCGGCAGCATGGGCACGACACGGTCGGGCAAGTAAACCGAGTTGCCGCGTGTGTAAGCATCACGGTCCAGGTCATCGCCCGCGCGCACGTACCAGGCGACATCGGCGATGGCGACCAACAGGTGCCAGCCGCCAACGTTGTTGGGATCGGTGTCGGGTTCGGCAAATACGGCGTCATCAAAGTCGCGCGCGTCTTCACCGTCGATCGTCACGAGCGGGATCTGGCGCAGATCAACGCGGTCGCTCAGGGTTGCCGCCTTCGCGTCGGCGGCTTGCGCCAGCGCCTTCGCGCTGAATTGATCGGGGATGCCTTGAGCGTGAATGGCGATGAGGCTTAAGTTCTTGCGCGAGTCCATGGCGCCGAAGCGCTCGGTGATGCGTGCTTTCTGTGGCCCGTAATTAGGAACGTCGAAAACTTCCACGGCCACAAGGTCGCCGGATTTTGCCGTGCCCACGTCGCCGCGCGCGATCACCACTTCATGGCGGTATTTTTTGTCGACCGGCCGCAAGCGCCCGTGCGTGCCGTCGAACTCGTACACGCCCAGCAAGCGTTGCGGTGCAGCGGCAACTTTCTTGATGGGGCGCGCTTCGTAGGTGTCGTCGCCGGCAGGCAGAATTTTTGCCAACACGCGGTCGCCGACGCCGACGGTCAGCGGCTTGAATTTGCCCTTGCCGCGCGGTCCGCCGCGCACTTTCGGCTGCACGACGATGATTGTGGGAGGTTTGGCATCGGACTCCCACTTCACCGGTTTGGCGAAGAGGTCGCCGTCTCGATCCGCATGAGTGATTTCGATAACGTCGACGGGTGGCAACGCGCCAATCTCGCCGAAGCGGCGTTTTTCGCCGCGCTCGACGCCGTCATCTGTGTTGAGGGTTTTCAGAAGCGCCTTGAGGCCGATTTTGGCCGCGCCGCGAATGTTGAAGCGGTGGGCGATTTCGCGCTTGCCGACTTGGGTCTTGGAATCACGAATAAACGCAAGGATCTCTTCCTTGCTGGGAAGTGTCATATCTGTAGATGTACTTTTCGAATGAGGGTTAGACCGCGCAGGCGGGCGAGCGTTTTGCTTGCCGCCGCGCGGTTTGTGAGGAGGACGGCTCAACCGTTATTCCGCCGCTTTACGAGCCGTGGCTCGTCCTTTGGCAGACTTAGGCGCAGCCTTTTTTGTGGCTTTCGCGGCCTTCGCCGCTTTTGCAATGGGAGCGCCGGCTTTGGCGATTTTGCTCTTGGGCGCTTTCACGCCCGCGCCTCCCTTGGCGGCTTTGGCCATAAGCAGGGCCACAGCAGAGTCTACGCTGACAGTTGAAGCATCCATGTCCTTGGGTAATGTCGCACGGATCTGGCCGTGCTGTACATAGGCGCCGAAACGGCCTGACCGCAATGTAATCGCTTTGCCGTCTTCGGGATGACTGCCGATGTTCTTGGCGCCAACGCCGGCGCCGCGTTTGGCCGCGCGCTCTGCGCCTTCGGCCAAGACGATGACGGCGCGGTTCAAACCGATTTCCAGAACATCGTCGTCCTTGGGCAGAGATTGATAACGTGAGCCGACTTTCAGGTAAGGCCCGAAGCGGCCGATGCCGGCCAGGATCATCTCGCCCGATTCCGGTTCAGCTCCGACTTCACGCGGCAGCGACAACAGCTTCAAGGCGCGTTCAAGATCAACGTCGTTGATGCTGGTGCCTTTTGGCAGCGACGCGCGCTTGGGCTTATCCTTGGGCGCGACTTTCTTTTTGCGCTTCTTTTTGCCGTCGGCAGGCACTTCTTCCGCGACCACAGGTGCGGGTGCCGGAGCCGGCAGTACTTCTTCGCCGCCCAATTGCACGTAAGGACCGTAGGGGCCAACACGCAGTGTGATCTTGAGACCCGTCTTGGGATCGAGGCCCAGTTCCTTCGGGCCATCCAGCACCTGACCTTCGCCAGGTTCGGGTGCGCCGAGCGGACGGGTGTAGCGGCATTCAGGATATTTGCTGCAGCCGATGAAGGCGCCGAACTTGCCGAACTTGAGGCCGATACGGCCGTCAGCGCAGGCGGGGCACTTGCGCGGATTGGTGCCTTCCACTTTGACAGGGAACAAGTGCGGCTCGAGCAAAGCGTCCAGCGCATCAATCACGGCGGTGCGCGTTAGATCTTTGGTGCCGTCGATGGCGACAATGAAATCGCGCCAGAAGTCGGCCAACACTTTCTTCCAATCCAGATTGCCGCTGGAGATTTCGTCCAGCTGGTTTTCCAGATCGGCGGTGAAATTGTATTCGACATAACGGCCGAAGAAGCTTTCCAGGAAGGCGATGACGACGCGGCCGCGGTCTTCGGGAATGAAACGGCGGTTGTCCATGCGGACGTATTTGCGGTCCTGCAGCACTTGAATGATCGAGGCATAGGTCGAAGGACGGCCGATGCCTTTTTCTTCCAGTGATTTTACAAGGCTCGCTTCCGAGAAGCGCGGCGGCGGCTGGGTGAAATGCTGTTCGGGCGTGACGGTTCCAACACTGAGCGCCTGGCCTTCGGTCATGGCCGGCAGCAGGTTACCCATGGCATCTTCATCGGGCGCTTCGTCGGCGGCGGCCTGGGTCGTGGTGGTGTCGTCGTAAACTTCCAGATAGCCTTTGAACACGATGGTCGAGCCGCTAGAACGCAACTGCGTCTGCTGGTCGGCCGTCGATGAAATCACCGAGACTTGATCGACCACGGCAGATTCCATCTGGCTCGCCATGGTGCGCTTCCAGACCAACTCGTAGAGCTTCAGCTGGTCGGGCGTGAGGTAGCGGGCAACGCTATCCGGCGTGCGGTTTGCATCGGTCGGGCGGATAGCTTCGTGCGCTTCTTGGGCGTTCTTGGCTTTGCTTTTATAGACGCGCGGGGCTTCGGGCACGAACTTCGCGCCGTAGCGTTCGCCGATCAACTGACGCACGGATTTGATGGCATCGCCATCCATCTGCACGCCGTCGGTACGCATATAAGTAATGAGGCCGACCGTTTCGCCGCCGATCTCGAAGCCTTCATAAAGCTTCTGGGCGATGTCCATGGTCTGACGCGCCGAGAAGTAAAGCCGGCGCGAAGCATCCTGCTGCAAGGTCGAGGTGGTGAACGGCGCGTAAGGGCGGCGGTGTTTGGTTTTCTTCTCGATGGCTGTGACGGTGAACTTGCCGCCCCGCACCGCAACGGCGGCGCGTTCGGCGATTTCGCCATTGGCCAGATCAAACTTGTCGAGCTTCTTACCTTCGAAGTGGGTGAGGCGGGCCGCGAACTTCTCGGCCTTGGCCGTGTTCATATCCGTGCCGACGGTCCAGTATTCTTCGGCTTTGAACTTCTCAATTTCCAGTTCGCGTTCGCAGATCAGGCGCAAAGCGACCGACTGCACACGGCCCGCAGACTTGCTGCCGGGTAATTTGCGCCACAGCACGGGTGACAGCGTGAAACCCACCAAGTAATCAAGTGCGCGGCGCGCCAAATAGGCATCGACCAGCTGCTGATCTACGTCGCGCGGATGCTGCATGGCTTCAAGCACGGCGTTCTTGGTGATGGCGTTAAAGGTGACGCGCTTGACCGACATGCTGGCGGTGATGGCCTTGCGGCGGGTCAGCTCGTCCTGGACGTGCCAGGAGATGGCTTCGCCCTCGCGGTCCGGATCGGTTGCGAGAATGACGCCTTCGGAGCCTTTGACGGCATCGATGATTTCTTTGATGTGCTTTTGCGATCCGGCGTCGACTTCCCAATCCATGGCGAAGTCTTCATCGGGACGGACCGAGCCGTCTTTGGGCGGCAAGTCGCGGATGTGGCCGTAGGACGCCAGTACCTTGAAACCATCCCCAAGATACTTGTTGATGGTCTTGGCTTTGGCCGGGGATTCGACGATCACGACCTTCATATTACGTCCACCTTTAAGTCCATTTCGCGCGCCTTTACCCCGGCGGCAGAGCCGCATTTGGGGGCTTCCATGGCGTGTGAATTCTGGCGTTTAGCGCCGAAAAGTTAAAAAATTCAAACCGTTCCGACTAACGCTACGCGGTTGCCGGGCAACCTCTCCAACCGTCCGGCCAGCTCGAGTTCGAGCAATATCGTGGCCAAAACAGCGGCTGACACTTGGCACTGCCTTATAAGTTCGTCAACAGGAGCAGGGGTGGACCCCAGGGCAGCCTCGATCCTGTGGCGGAGGGCGGACGTGTCATTTTCACTAATATTATCAATGGCTTGTGGAGGGCTATTTTTGGCCTCAGAAAAAATCTTTGGGATTACACTCAAAGATTGTAATTCACTCAAAATATCGTCCGCAGACTGCACCAAGGTGGCGCCTTCCCGAATCAAGCCATTTGGACCGTGGGCGCGCGGATCCAAAGGCGATCCTGGCACCGCAAAAACATCGCGGCCCTGCTCGGCAGCGAAGCGGGCGGTGATCAAGGAACCAGACCGGGGCGTGGCTTCCACCACCACAACACCGCGGCTCGCACCCGAGATAATCCGGTTCCGGCGCGGGAAAAACGCGGCCTGTGGTTCGGTGCCCGGCGGCATTTCCGAAATCACCGCGCCGGTCGCGGCGATGCGTTCATAAAGGTCGCGGTGTTCGGGCGGATAGATCACGTCTACGCCGCCCGCCAGCACGGCGACGGTCGTGCCATGCATCAATGCACCTTCATGGGCCGCGCCATCGATGCCGCGCGCCATGCCCGAGATGATGCCGTAACCGGCCTTGGCCAGATCCATGGCCAACATCTTCGCGAACTTACGCCCGTTCACCGTAGCATTGCGTGCGCCGACGATGGCGATGAGCGGTGCCGATAGCGTTTCAACGCGGCCTTTGACGATGAGCAGTGGCGGTGCGTCGTCCAGCGCGGCGAGGGGCTGCGGATAATGTGCGTCGGTGTAGCGCACGTATTGAAAGCCGAGCTTCGTCGCGGCGGCGAATTCCTGCTCGGCGACGGCGGGCATTGGAATATCTGCGCGCGATTGCCGTCCGCCCCAACTGGCTTGATGGGCGATGACCTCGTCAGCCGCGCCGAAGCGGTGCATCAATTGCCGGAATGTTTTCGCACCAATGCCGGGGCTGCGCGCAAGCCTGATCCAGTCGATAAGTTCAGCGTAAGAGAGATCAGCCTTCGACAAACCTGCCATGGCTGATCCTTCAGGTTGGCGTGCTGGGTGCGGACTTCGCACCGATGCGCGGCTCTTCGCCTTTGAGAAGGCGACGGATGTTGGCCGCGTGCCTGATCCAGCCAAGCGCAGCCAAAGCGGCGAAGGCGGCGGCTTCTTCGAAGCGTCCGGTGAGAAAAGCATAAAGCGGCGCGAGGCCAAGCCCCACCAATGCGGCCAATGATGAGATGCGGAAGATTGCAGCGACGGCGGCCCAGGTCAGGCAAGCCATGATGCCAACAATGGGTGCCGCTGCAAGCATGAGGCCGAACGTCGTGGCAACACCTTTGCCACCTTTGAATTTCAGCCATACGGGAAAGTTATGGCCTACGACTGCGGCAGCGCCGGTGACGAGCGCGAGTAACGTGGCATCGTTAAATAATGCCTTCACCAGCAATACAGCGATGGCACCTTTGCCGCCGTCGAGCAGAAGTGTCGCGAGCGCGAGGCCTTTATTACCTGTGCGCAGTACATTGGTTGCACCGATATTGCCCGAACCAATGGTGCGGATGTCGCCGAGACCGGCAAAACGCGTGAGAACGAGGCCGAACGGAATAGAGCCCAGCAGATATCCGGCGGCGACACCTGCGCCGTAAACCCACGGGGCGAAATCGGCTTCCATGAAAAGTTATCGCGCCTTGGCGGAAGCGTGCTTCGCTTCTGCGGGCATTGCATTGAACACCGTACGGCCGTCAACCACCGTGCGCAGCACGCGGCCTTGCACCGGTCGGCCGTCGAAGGGTGAGTTCTTGGACTTGGAAATGAAGTTGTCGGCGATGACCTTCCAGCCTTCTTCGGGATTGAAGATGGTGAGGTCAGCTTTGCGGCCTTTCGCAAGACTGCCAGCTTGAAGTCCTAACAGTTCTGCCGGTGCAAGCGTTAAGCGGCGCATCACATCAAGCAGGCTCATGTGTTCGTTGTGATAGAGATCGAGCGACACGGCCAGCAACGTTTCCAATCCGCTGCCGCCGAAGGCCGCCTGCGGAAAGGGCAGGCGCTTGCTGTCGGAGTCCTGCGGCGCGTGGTCGCTGGCGATGGCGTCGATGACACCGCTTTTCAAACCTTCGACGATGGCTTGGCGGTCTTCGTCGGCGCGCAAAGGCGGCGACAGCTTGGCGAAGGTGCGGTAATCGCGCACGGCCAGTTCATTCAGCGCGAAGTAAAACGGCGCAGTGTCGCAGGTGACTTTGAGGCCATCGGCTTTGGCTTTGGCTATAATCTCGACGCTGTCGGCCGTTGAGATATGCGCGGCGTGATAGCGCCCACCAGTCATGGCGACCAGGCGGATATCGCGTTCCAGCATGATGATTTCCGCTTCGCGCGGGATGCCTGAAAGGCCCATGCGCGTGGCAATCTCGCCGGCGTTCATGACGCCTGTGGCCAGCGTCGGTTCTTCCGGGTGCTGCACGATCATCAGGCCGAAGGTTGCGCCATACTGCAGCGCGCGGCGCATGACTTGGGCATCGGCGATGGCGCGGGTGGCATCGGTGAACGCGAGCGCGCCGGCTTCAGCCAAAAGGCCCATTTCGGCCAGCTCTTTGCCTTGCAGGCCTTTGGTCACCGCGCCGTAGCAATACACTTTTGTCAGTGCGAGCAGGCGGGCGCGACGCGCGACGAATTCTAGCGTGGGTTCGTCGTCCATAATTGGATTGGTGTTGGGCAGGCAGACCATGGTGGTGACACCGCTGGCCACCGCGGCTTCGCTGGCGCTTTTCAAACTCTCTTTGTGTTCTTCACCGGGCTCGCGCAACTGCACGCGCATGTCGACCAGGCCGGGCGAGAGGCACATACCGTCGCAATCGATCACGTCCACATCGGCCGGCAGTTTGCCGTCGAACAACTTGCGGCCTACATCGACAATCTCTTCGCCGCTAGTCAGCACTTCCCCCGGGCCGTCGTAACCCGAGGCGGGGTCCAGCACGCGCGCGTTGATGTAGGCGATGCGACCTGGTTTGGCGATACTCATGTGCCAGTTCTCCCCAGCGCGCCTTTAGCGTTTTGCGCCATGGAATTGTTGGCTAGAACTTCCAGCACGGCCATGCGCACGGCCACACCCAGTTCAACCTGTTCTCGGATCACGCTGCGTTCCACGTCGTCGGCCACATCGGAGTCAATTTCCGTGCCGCGGTTCATGGGTCCGGGATGCATGATGAGAGCATCGGGCTTGGCCTGGGCCAATTTCTCGCGGTCGAGGCCGAAGAAGTGGAAGTATTCGCGTACCGACGGAATAAAACTGCCGCGCATGCGTTCATTCTGCACACGCAGCATCATGACGATGTCCACGTCTTTCAAACCCGCGGCCATATCGGTAAACACTTCGACGCCCAAGCGATCCACGGCACTCGGGATCAGCGTGCGCGGCGCGATGATGCGCACGCGCGCACCCATGGTCAGCAGCAGAAGGAAGTTTGAACGCGCGACGCGGCTATGCAGCACATCGCCGCAGATCGCCACTAGCAAGCCGTTCAGTTTGCCTTTGCGGCGGCGGATGGTGAGCGCATCGAGCAGGGCTTGCGTCGGGTGTTCGTGGCTGCCGTCGCCGCCGTTGACGACGCCGCAGTTGACCTTATCGGCGAGCAGCTTCACCGCGCCTGAGTCCGGGTGGCGCACGGCCAGCACATCAGGGTGCATGGCGTTCAGCGTCACGGCGGTATCGATCAGGGTTTCGCCCTTGGAAACCGAACTGTTCTCAACCTGCATATTGATGACGTTGGCGCCCAGGCGCTTGGCCGCCAGCTCGAATGACGTGCGGGTGCGGGTGGAGTTTTCGAAGAACAGATTGACGATGGTGCGCCCGGCAAGGGCTTCGCTGGTCTTCTGGGCGCTACGATTTACATCGACGTAGCGGTCCGATAGATCCAGTAAATAATTGATTTCTGCGGGAGTTAGCCCCTCGATGCCGAGGAGATGACGGTGCGGAAAGGCAAGGTCTCGCATAAGCGCGGACTATAGGGACCAGTTTTGCTCACGGCAAGCTAGAAGGCGGGGCAAAACCTTAATATCTCAAGCTTTCCAAGGCGCCCTGCAGGATATAGGCGGCCGCGGTTTTATCGACCACTTCGCTGCGGCGTTTGCGGGACATATTGGCCTCGTCGGTCAGCATGCGTTCCACGGCGGCTGTGGATAAACGCTCGTCCCAAAACGCGATCGGCACATCCCGGCGTTTGAGGAATTCGGCGACAAAAGAGCGGGTGGCCTGGGCGCGGGGGCCCTCGGTGCCGTCCATCTGCATGGGCATGCCCAGAACCAAGGCCCCCACATTATATTTGTCCATGATGGCCTCGAGTTCGGCCACGTCCTGGCTGAATTTGCGCCGGGCGATGGTCGAGAGCGGTGAGGCCACTATATAAGTGGTGTCGGAGAGGGCGAGGCCAATGGTTTTGGTCCCCAGATCCAGTCCCAAAATGGTCTGATTCCGGGCCAATTTCGCCTTAAGTTCGCTAGGCTTGCAGATCGCCATAGTGGATGTTAACCAACCCCCGGAATTTGGAGAGATTTAGCGGATGTCGCTCGATAAAGCCACTGTTCGGAAGATCGCCACCCTGGCGCGCATCGACGTGCCGGAGGCTGACCTTGACGCCACGGCGGCCCGGCTTTCCGGCATCCTCAGCTGGATCGAACAGCTCAATGAGGTGAACACCGATGGTGTCCAGCCCATGAGCGGCGGGCTTGATGAAAGCATGGGCTTGAAGCTGGGCTGGCGCGCCGACGTTGTGAACGACGGCGGCATTCGAGATAAGGTCCTGGCCAATGCGCCCGACGCCAACGGCGCCTTCTTCGGCGTACCGAAAGTGGTCGAGTAGGCGCCAGTGACCAATCTCACCACCCTGACCATCGCAGCCGCGCGCGACAAGCTGGCGAAAAAAGAATTCACGGCACTTGAGCTGACCGAGGCGCATTTGGCTGCCATGGAAAAGCACAAGGCGCTGAACGCTTTCATCACCGAGACGCCTGACATTGCGTGCGCGCGTGCGAAAGAGTCTGATGCGCGCATTCAAAGCGGCAAGGCCGGCGCGCTTGAAGGCATTCCGCTCGGCATCAAAGATTTGTTCTGCACGGAAGGTGTGCAGACCACGGCGGCCTCGCACATTCTCGAAGGCTTCACGCCGCAGTATGAAAGCACCGTCAGCCAAAAATTGCGCGATGCTGGCTCGGTGATGCTGGGCAAACTGAACCTCGATGAATTCGCCATGGGTTCATCGAACATGACGAGCTATTTCGGCCCGGTAAAAAGCCCGTGGAAAGCCAAAGGTCGCAGTGACGATCTCGTTCCCGGCGGTTCGTCGGGCGGATCGGCGGCGGCGGTTTCGGGTTATCTCGCCATGGGTGCCACGGGCACGGACACTGGCGGATCAATCCGCCAGCCCGCGTCATTTGTCGGCATCGTCGGCGTGAAGCCTACGTATGGCCGTTGTTCGCGTTGGGGCATCGTTGCTTTCGCGAGCTCGCTGGATCAAGCCGGGCCCATGACGCGCACCGTGCGTGATGCAGCCATCATGCTCAAAGTCATGTGCGGCCACGATCCCAAAGACTCAACGTCTGCCAAGTTGGATGTGCCCGACTTTGAAGCGGCACTCGGCAAAGGCGTGAAGGGCTTGCGCATCGGCATTCCCAAGGAATATCGGCCCGATGGTTTGAACGGTGAAGTCGCCGCCTTGTGGGACAAGGGCATTCAGTGGCTGAAAGACGCGGGTGCTACGACCGTGGACATCAGCCTGCCCCACACCAGCGCGGCGCTGCCCACTTATTATATTGTCGCGCCCGCGGAAGCCTCGTCTAACCTCGCGCGCTATGACGGCGTGCGTTACGGCCAGCGTGTTGAAGGCAGGTCCCTCGACGAGATGTACTCCAAAACCCGCGCCGCTGGTTTCGGCTTCGAAGTCAAAAACCGCATTCTTATCGGCACCTATGTGCTCTCGGCGGGGTATTACGATGCTTATTATTTGAAGGCGCAGAAGATCCGCGCGTTGATCCTCAAAGACTTCAGCGATGCCTTCGCCAAGGTCGATGCGATCCTGACACCGACCGCGCCGACGGCAGCTTTCGGTCTCAATGACAAACAGGACGATCCTGTCGCTATGTACCTGAACGACGTGTTCACAGTGCCGGCGAACCTCGCGGGCATTCCCGGCGCTTCCGTGCCGGCGGGTCTCAACAGCGAAGGATTGCCGCTGGGCTTGCAGGTTCTAACCAAGCGTTGGGACGAAGAAACCATGTTCCGCGTTTGCCAGGTGCTGGAAGATGCTGCCCAGTTTCCGTATCTGACGGTGACGCCATGAGCTTCATCATCAAAGGCGAGACCGGCGATTGGGAAGTTGTGATCGGGCTGGAAGTCCACGCTCAGGTCATTTCCAAAGCAAAACTATTTTCCGGTGCGTCCGCTGAATTCGGCGCCGGTCCCAACGAACATGTGTCGCTGGTCGACGCCGGCATGCCCGGCATGCTGCCGGTGCTCAATGAAAAGTGCGTTGAGCAGGCTGTGCGCACAGGTCTTGGCCTGAAAGCCAAGATCAACCAGCGCAGCGTGTTCGCCCGCAAGAACTACTTCTATGCCGATATGCCGCAAGGCTATCAGATCAGCCAATACGACCAGCCAATCGTCGGCGAAGGCACGCTGATCCTCGACATGCCCGACGGCGAAACGCGCGCCATTGGGATCGAGCGCTTGCACGTGGAGCAGGACGCCGGGAAATCCGTGCACGACCTACACGCCACCAAATCGATGATCGATTTGAATCGTTCGGGCGTGCCGTTAATGGAAATCGTCTCGAAGCCCGATCTGCGTTCGCCGGAAGAGGCGGGGTTATACCTGAAAAAGCTGCGCTCGATTTTGCGTTATCTCGGCACCTGCGACGGCAACATGGAAGAAGGCTCCATGCGCTGTGACGCCAACGTTTCTGTGCGCCCGGTAGGATCAACCGAACTGCGCACGCGCTGCGAAATCAAAAACGTCAATTCCGTGCGCTTTGTGATGCAGGCCATCGAGCATGAAGCCAAGCGCCACGTCGATGTGTGGGAAAGCGGTGCGCAGGTCGATCAAGAAACGCGCTTGTACGATTCCAATCGCAACGAGACGCGCACCATGCGATCCAAGGAAATGGCGCACGACTACCGCTATTTCCCGGACCCGGATTTGCTGCCGCTGGAATTCGATGACGCTTATGTTGCCGGTATCAAAGCCACGCTGCCGGAACTGCCCGATGATAAGAAGGCGCGTTTCATCAGCGCTTATGGTTTGTCGGCCTATGATGCGGGCGTGCTGGTCGCTGAGCAGGAGAGCGCTGCTTATTACGAACATGTGGCGAAGCTGAGCGGCGATGCCAAGCTCGCCAATAATTGGGTCGCCAACAACCTTTTCGCCGTGCTGAATGATAAAGGTGTCGGCATCGGCGAAAGCCCCATCAGCGCTGAACACCTCGGCAAGCTTTTGTTGCTGATCAAAAACAACACCATCTCCGGCCGCCAGGCGAAAGACGTGTTCGAGATCATGATCAAAAGCGGGCAAGACCCGAACGTGATCGTCGAAGAACGCGGCATGAAGCAGATCACCGATACCGGCGCCATCGACGCCGCCATCGATCAGATCATCAGCCAGAATGCCGACAAGGTCGCCCAGTACCGCGAAGGTAAGGAAACATTGATGGGCTGGTTTGTCGGGCAGGTGATGAAGGCGACGCAAGGCAAGGCCAATCCTGCGCTGTGTTCGGAACTCCTTAAAAAGAAGCTCGCACCTTGAACACAGAAACACCGCCGCGCCCGCGCTTCCTCAATTCGGGCAAGTTGGTGGTCTTGGGGCTTGGTTTAGTTCTGCTCATCGGGTGGTTTGGCTACAGGCCTATGATCCCGCCGGTCTGGCTGCATGATCTCGCCGCCGACATCGCGCTCCGTGCTGAAGCAGATGCCAACGCCCCGCTACCGGAAGATTCACGCCAGGCTTCACCGCGCGGCCTTGCAGATTCACCCTATGTCTGTGTCGCGAAGCTTGTCACGCAGCCCTGGGACCGCATCGTGTTTGTCACGGCCGCCCAAGACATGCGCACTCATCCGGTTTTGACAGCGGCCAAATGGCCCGGCGATGCGATTGATGATGTCGCTACGGAACTCGCGAAAGACAAACGCTATCAGCTGGTCGTGCTGTTGAAAGACAACACGGTTGTCGATGCGCAAAAGTTTTTTACATTCTGGGCAAACCTGGAAGGCGTCGCGCGTGCTGAAGGTTTCACGCCTGCTGATGCAATTTTCACTGCCGCCAGCAAGGACGGCGTTTACGTTGTCTCACTGGCCGAGAACGCGCCAGCGGATGCTTGTCACTAAAAGACGGGGTTGAATCATGATTGATCTTTATACCTTCAACACACCCAACGGCTACAAAGTCTCTATCATGCTGGAAGAGCTGGGCCTGCCGTACACAGTTCACAGCGTGAACATCACGAAGGACGAGCAGTTCAAGCCTGAGTTCCTCGCGATCAGCCCCAACAATAAAATCCCCGCCATCGTCGACAGCGACGGTCCCGACGGCAAACCTTTGGCCGTGTTTGAATCGGGCGCGATCCTGGTCTATCTCGCGCAGAAAACCAAAAGTGCGTTGCTGCCGTCCGATCCGCGTGGATTCACGACGGTTTTGGAATGGCTGTTCTTCCAGATGGCGAGCGTCGGCCCTATGTTCGGCCAGATGAATCACTTCGGCCGCTTTGCGCCGGAAAAAATTCCTTACGGCATCAATCGCTACACGAATGAGAGCAAACGCATATTGGGCGTGATGGATAAACAACTCGGCGCCAATGCCTATCTCGCGGGCGCTACGTATTCCATCGCCGATATCGCTTGCTACGGCTGGGTGCGTTCGGCCGAGACGTATCTGCAAAGCCTCGACACATGGCCCAACGTCCAACGTTGGGCCGCTGAGCTGGGTGCACGCCCGGCGGTGCAGAAGGGGATGAATGTCCCCGCTAAAAACTAACCGGATAAACTAAAACGCGTAGACCAGCGAAACCTTGCTTAAGGTATCGACTTTCCTCACCACGGCCGGTGGGTCTGAGTTGTAGCGCGCGTTGATGAAAATGCGCGCGGCAATGTCGCGGATCAGCGTGCTGGTCACGGAAAAGGTGTTTTCCACTTTCAAGCGCTGCTCGTCTCCGGTGATCAGCATTTCGTTCGACAGCTTAGCATTGTCGGACAGCTGATAATCGGCGGTCACAGTGCCGCGGGCGAAAATTTGGTTGTCGTCCGGGGTAATGCCTTGCCCTTCGCCGTGGCGGTAACCGGTGGCGAATTCCACAAAGAAGTTCACGCGGTTAGAGCGCACAAAACGGTAACCAAGACCGGGGCCAGCTTCCGCTTCGTAGCTGAAACCTGAAAATTTATCGCGGTCGTACTGGGTGAAGCCCAGCACATAAAACTTATCTTCGGAAATGTCGTAGTTGCTTTGCACGGCCAGCTGAACGCGCTGCGCGGTCACCGCGCCGTTCTCGCGCGCGAGATCGCCCAAGGCCTTGTAGCGGTCTTCCCGGTGAGCGGTGCTGCGGTACTGCGCCTTGGCTTCCAGATCGAGGGCCTGGCGGTCGGTGTTGCCGGTGGCGAGGCTGCCGCCCAGGGCAATTTGGCCGGTCCAGCCCAAAGGCAGCTTTTCCTCGGCCGCTTCAGCCGGCAGGCTTCCTACCGCGACGGCGATGAACACCACCCATCCGAGCGCGCCCAGGCGGGAATGTCTGTTCGCAGAGGTTTGAAACCGCGGCATTTTCGTATCCAAACAGGGGAAATATGGGGGCCTTTTAGGCTCCCCGGCGCGGGTTGACAACCCGTCATGGAGCGGCCATGTTCCGGCGCTTCCGGGACTGGGCTTTTGCGCGAATTTTTGCGTAAATTTGGCCCTCGTCCAGGCGCTGGAGAGATGGCCGAGTGGCTTAAGGCGCTGGTTTGCTAAACCAGTGTATTGGGTAACCGATACCGAGGGTTCGAATCCCTCTCTCTCCGCCACTACTCATTAAATATCATATATATATCAACGGTTTGTTGAATTTCATCTGATCTAGACCATACCCCAGCCCATACCCCTGACTGGGACGCACAGGTATACTGAGATCGTGCAGGGAACCACCAGCTAGCTTTTGGCTAGATTACGGCCTTTAGTCGCTGCTGATCTGGGGGGCGTCTCGGTTCGATGGACGCTGCCAGCCACATTCCCCGCCCCCACCCAGGCACTTTGCACCAGCGACGCCGCCCTGGGTTTTAGCTTCACGGGGTCGCGCCCCGAGTTCTCAGTATCTCTAAGCAGACCGGCTACTTTAAAGCCGCCTCGTCGCCCTTGCCCCGCGTCAGCAGCAATATCCGCCGCAGTTCAGCCCGATCATCCCAGGATAGGGTGGCCACGTCAAAGGCTGGCCGATGCTCAACGGTCATATCGCCGCTGTGTTCAACCCGCTGGCTGTCGTGATGCCAGCCGCTGGGGGCACGGGAGCGGTTTTTGAGTCCCAGCATGACCATCTGGGCATTGCCGGGTTCACCACGCGCCATCTCCAGCGCACGCGTCTCCCACCACAGCAGCGCCCTGTGCCGCCCTTCCTGGACGGACTGCAGGAACTCGGGGTGTTCTTTTTGCCAATTAAATAAAGACCGCGCGGAAATA
>CANJRX010000019.1 GCA_947476895.1 Fidelibacterota bacterium
AGCACTACAACACCAAGCGGCCCCATTCATCGCTCGGCTATAGGCCGCCGGCGCCGGTGACCTATAGCCCGATACCAGTACCACTCGAACAGAGCCAAAACATGCAGTAGACTAACATCACGACTGGTAAAGAAAATCGGTCAGGTCATCCGCCTTGGGGTCAATCCGAAGATCCCGCGCGAACAGGCTTTCATCATGCTGACAGGCCACGGCGAGTCCGATGTCGTGAAGACGGCGATCTCGCTAGATGTTAGCGGCTATGTCGTCAAACCGGTGGCGCTCGATAAGCTCGTGCAAACCATCGATAAGGTGTTGGCTAAGCCCATCGAGATCAAAGATCCCGAATATTACCGCAGCATCAAGTTGCCCAAGGTCCCGTCGCTGGCTGAGGACGCGGCCTCGAAGGCCAAAGCGTGGACCGTGATGGCGCACGGACCCTTCCGCCGCGATTCTCCGATCAAGCAAAAGCTTGAACAGCTTAAGAAGGAACACGCCACGCAGGACGGTGTCGAGGAGGTCAAAATCAAGAACAAGCGCGAATGCGCCGTCAACGAGTTGCGCGAAGGCCAGATCCTCGCTCAAGACATCGAAGCGGAGGAAGGGGTGGTGCTGTTGCGCCGAGGTACTTTCCTATCCAAGGAAATGATCAGCCGTCTGCGCGAAATCGCGGCAGAGACCAATCCAGACCAGACGGTTTTGGTCGGTGAGCTTGTAACTTAAGAGTTCCGGCGAGGGGCTGCAGACAGCACAACGGAGCGACTAGCTAGTCGCTCCGTGTGAAACTTGTATCGTCGGATATGAGACGGACCGGGGAACCCGATCCGGAAGGACTAGAAGCCTTCGCGCTCCAGGCGCTTGCGCTCCATCTTACGGGCGCGGCGAACGGCTTCGGCCTTTTCACGGGCTTTGCGCTCAGACGGCTTTTCGTAGGACTTACGGAGCTTCATCTCACGGAAGATGCCTTCACGCTGCATCTTCTTCTTCAGGGCTTTCAGGGCCTGATCGACGTTGTTGTCGCGGACTACTACTTGAACCAAAGGTCGTATCCTTGCGTGGTCTTAGGGTCACATATAAAAGGCGCCCGGTCCGCACTGGAACCAGCGCCTCATTAAGCGGGGCGGGATATATCATGGGTTACAGGGCTTGGGAAGCGGGGTTTTAGGCCGTTTCCGGCGGTTTTCACTATAAAAACAGCACTCTTTCGGCCCGTGGTGCAAGCTTGCCACAGCCTTGGCTGGTATGGCGCTTGCGAAGGCCGCCTTATATATAGGTCTGAGGCGACTTAAGGATTCTCGAGAAACTCATGAGCGTTTTGCCAATTGCCCGCATGGGCGCGGAAGTTCTGAAGCTGCGCGCCGCCGAGGTCACGGAATTCAAGACCCCGGCCTTGCAGCGTTTCGTCTCCGACATGGTCGACACCATGGTCGATGCCAATGGCGTGGGCTTGGCCGCACCCCAGGTTTCTCAGTCACAGCGGATCGTGATTTTCTTCGTGCCCGCGGCCCGCAACGAGGGCGTCGAGTTTCCGCTCACCGTAATGATCAATCCGGTCATCACGCCCTTGGACGGCGCCCAGGAAGAGGCCTTCGAGGCCTGCCTTTCGGTGCCCGGGCTGACCGGGCGCGTCATGCGCTTCACCCATATCAAGTACAGCTACCAGGACATCGCTGGGACGACCGTCGCGCGCGAGGCCAAGGGCTTCCATGCCCGCGTCGTCCAGCACGAGTGCGACCACCTGGACGGCATCCTTTATCCGCAGCGCATGGCCAATATGAGCAGCCTGGCGTTCACCGACGTCATTGCCGCTGAAGCCAAGGCCAAAGGCGAGCAGCTTGAGCTGGATGAGGAAGGCTGATGAGCACCAAGACCGATCAAAAGGATGCGGTGATCCTGGCGGCTTTGCCCCATGTGCCCTTTGACGGCTGGAGCCCTAAAACCCTGGAGACCGCAGCTGAGAATGCCGGCTTAGGGCAGGGAACTGCTACCCGGCTTTTTCCGGGCGGGGCGAAGGATGCCGTCGCCCATTTTATGGATCTGGCCGACCGGCTGATGCTGGAAGATTTAGCGCCCTTGGACCTGGCCGCGATGAAAATCCGGGTCCGGATCGCCACGGCCGTGCGCACCCGGTTGGCCCGCTGGACGCCCCATCGCGAGGCCGTCCGCCGGGCGCTGGCCTTATCGCCACTGCCGCCCTTTGCCGGCGGGGCGCTTCGGGGCTGGTACAAAACCGTCGACGCCATCTGGCGGGCGGCGGGCGACAAATCCACGGACTTTAACTTCTATACCAAGCGCGGATTGCTGGCGGCGGTTTACGGGTCGACGGTAGTGTTCTGGCTGGACGACTGGTCTGAGGATTGCGCGGCGACTTGGGCTTTCCTCGACCGCCGGATCGCGGAAGTAATGCAAGTTCCGCAGTTGAAAGCTAAGCTTACAGAGCGGCTAAAGCTGCTGCCTGATCCGCTTGGACTTTTGGAACGCATCGCGCGGCGGGCTGCAAATTCCAGATCATAAGTATTTTAATTATAATAACTTAGGTTGCTTTGTTAAACTTTAACACGAACTGGTTCGTGTGACCTCTCAACTCCTGGCGAGAGACCGGGACGGTCAAGGGATCGTCCGGATTGGCCAAAAGATCGGTTTCGGCTGTAAGCTGGAAACCGGCGGCGGTCACTTCCTCCACCACGATATGGCGTTCAATGCGGTGGGTTTTGTTGGCCTCGGTGAGGCCGGTGCCGCGCGCCGCCACATGGTCGATGACCCCGTAAATCCCACCCGGCTTTAAGGCCGCATAGACCGCCCGGTTCATGGCCGCCCGGTCCACGTTCATACAGACCGTGTCGTGGTAAAACATGACAATGAACACCGCATCCAAACCGGTGGGCAACGGCGCTTCCAGCTCAGCCGCGACCTCAACCACGTTCTTATAAACCTGCTTGTCGATCAGGTCGGCGAGGGGGCGTTTGCTCGGGAAGCGGTCCGCGAGCCAGGCATTGTTCTGGCCATAGACCTTGCCGGTGTCGCCGACGGTCTCGGCCAGGACCGAGGTGAAGTAGCCCTTTCCGGCCATCAGCTCGGCCACGGTCATGCCCGGCTTGATGCCATAAAAGGTCATGGTCTCGCCGGGCTTGCGGGCGTCGTCGCGTTTGATGTCGTCGGTCGCGCGGCGCGGATTGGCGAGGGCGGCTTTCAGAGCCGGCGAGACTTTGAGGGATGCGCTGGGCGTGATCGCCGGCGTGTCAGCACCGTAGGCGCGCGAGACGAGGACTGCGCTTGGGAGCAAAGTCAGGAAGTGGCGGCGTTTCAAGGTGATCATACTGCCAGATTGGCCGCGTGCAGGATACCTCGTCGGGAATATCTTTTAAAATCAGGCCATTGAGTCGCGAGATTCACAGATCACGCGAATCGAATTTCCGCGCCTTTACTGCAAGATAAAGCAGCGAAATTTTTTAAATGTGTTATAGGGAGCGCCTTATCACGCCCGGGGAAACACCAAGGGACACCAGGAGATCGACATGGCTAAGCAGGCGAAAACCAAGAAATCCAGCACCAAGATCCGCGCCAACAAGCGCAAGGCCAAGCTGCGCGGCAAAGAAAAACGCCGCCGCGCCCGGTCCAATAAAGAGGACTAGGACTCTCGGATTGCTGTGAGTTTCGAAAGAGCGCCGGTCTTGGATCGGCGCTCTTTTCTTTTGGGCTAGGTCTTAGACTTCAGTATATTGACGTGGCCCATCTTCCGGCCGGGCCGGGCGACGGCCTTGCCGTAGAGGTGGATGTGAGCGGCCGGATCGGCCAGGTAGCCATCCAGGTTATCCACGTCGGACCCGACCAGATTGCGCATCACCACATCGGCATGCCGGGCCGGGTCCACGAGGGGCAGGCCGGCCACAGCGCGGATCAGCTGCTCAAACTGGTCGGTGCCACAGGCGTCTTGAGTCCAGTGGCCGGAGTTGTGAGGGCGGGGCGCCATCTCATTGCACAAGAGGTCGCCCGATTTGGTGACGAACATCTCCACAGCCAGCAGGCCGACCAGGTCCAAGGCTTCCGCCGCGCGCGTCGCGATGCCCGTCGCGGCCTTGGCGGTGGCGGGCGTGATGTTCGCCGGCACGGTCGAGGTGGCCAGCATGTGGTTGGCGTGCACATTCTCGGACGGCTCGAAGCAGACGACTTTGCCGTCCTGACCCCGGGCGGCGATGACCGAAATCTCGCAGACGAAATCCACAAAACCTTCCAGCACGGCAAAGGCGGTTTCTTGGGTTTTGGCATCGGTCTTGGGCGGCTTACCGTCCGTCACAGTATTCCAGGCCGCTTCAGTCTCTTTGAGGCTCAGGATTTTGGCCTGACCCTTGCCGTCGTAACCCAGGCGCGCGGTCTTTAAGACAGCCGGCGGCGGCACTTGAACCAGGGCGGCCTCAAGCTCTTTCAGGGAATTGATCGGCCGCCAAGGCGGCGTGGCGGCATTGATGGAGGCAAAAAACTGCTTCTCCTTGGTGCGGTCCTGGCAAACCTCAAGGGCGCGCCACGACGGGCGCACTTTGGTGTGGGCGGCGAGGTAGGCCGCAGCGGCAGCAGGTACGTTTTCGAACTCGAAGGTCACCGCTTGGACGGCCGCGGCGAAGGCGGCTAGGGCTTTCTCATCGGTATAGTCGGCAACTGTCGAAACGCTGGCGACTTGCTCTGCGGGGCTATCGGTGTCCGGTCCAAAAACATGCGTGCGATAGCCGAGGCGCGCCGCTGCAAGGCACAGCATACGGCCAAGCTGGCCGTTGCCGAGAATGCCAATGGTGTCACCGGGAGAAAGACGCTGTGTCAATGTACTAGCCGTTTACCCTAATCTTTTGGATCATGCCCAATAGAGGCCGTTTGAGCCTCGCGCCAAGCTCCCAACCGGGCGGTCAGGGACGGATCATTCAGCGCTAAAATCGCCGCGGCCAGAAGGCCCGCATTCTTCGCCCCGGCCTTGCCGATCGCCAGGGTGCCGACAGGGATCCCGCCCGGCATCTGGGCAATAGATAGGAGACTATCTAAACCCTTCAAGGCCTTGCTTTCGACCGGCACGCCGAGCACGGGAAGGATGGTCATCGAGGCCGCCATGCCTGGCAAATGGGCTGCGCCACCGGCACCGGCCACGATCACCTGGATGCCGCGGTCTTCCGCCTTGGCCGCGTATTTATAAAGCCGGTCTGGGGTGCGATGGGCCGAGACGACTTTGGCCTCAAAGGGCACGCGCAATTCGGCCAGGACCGCCGCCGTATGGCGCATGGTCTCCCAGTCCGATGAACTGCCCATGATGATGCCGACCAGGGGCTTCGCGCCCAGTTTGGTCGGTGTGGTGTCGGCCTTTGCGGCTTTGCCTTTCGCCGTCTTGCCCATGATACCCCCAAGGCTCCGCGAAAGTGGCCGACTGTATCTGAGGGCTTATCCCCCAGCAAGTTAGCTTGGCACGAAATAATATTACTACCCTGCCGTTGGTAAGGTTTTGCAAAGGCCTGAATGATAAGCAGGTCAAATGCCGGATATCGTCCACCAGGATTCTGTCGCCGTTGTTCAGCGCCGCCTTGAAGGTCAAGGCCAGGGCGCGGGCAAAGACGCGCCGCGCGGCCAGCCGCCCAAGAAGGCCGCGGCCACCTATCAGGAAACCGCGCGCGTTAAACCCGACGACGATCGCATTACCATTCTCGGCATTCCGTTTGGCCAGATCACCCCGGTGACTCAAGCGGCGCTGGCCGGCCTCGTTGCCGAGATCAATCAATTGCGCAACATGGTCAGGCGCTACGAGCGGACGTTTGATAAACGCGCTGCGGGACAGAGCGATACCGCCGTCCTAGAGCCGGATGCTTTTCTGCGCACGCTGGCTGCGACGCTCGGTCAACCCGCCGGTGAGGGCAAAACTTGGACCGTCGTGTTGGTCCACGTTGCTACTTATGAAGACATTAGGCGCAACGCGGGCCTTCTCGCCGCCAACAGCGCGCTGGCCGACGTGGCCTATCGCCTCAAAGATCTGCAGGTAAACGCTGTGCCGTTTGCGGTTGTCGGACATGCCGGCGGGTCAAACCTCGCGGCGGTCGCGGCGCAATCCGAAGCCGACCTCGACACGATGGCCATCACGAAGACCGTGCGTGAACATCTTCTCAGCAGCGGTTACGTCGTGGGCGGGATTGATATGGCCTTGGCCATGAGCGTGGCAGTTGGTGCGGTGGGTGACGGGGAAAGTCCGTTGCTGGCGCTGGGCCGAGTCGACCACATGCTGCGCACCACCTAGAACAGCCTCCCTTAAGCAATGATGTCGGGGATCAGACGTCCGCGCAGGCCAGTGATCTGGTCTTTCAGCGCCAGTTTGCGCTTCTTCAGGCGGCCGACTTTGATTTGATCGAAGTCGCCCTGGTTCATCAGATTATTGATGACGTCGTCCAGGTCGCGATGCTCGAGTTCCAACTCGGCAAGCTTGGCCTTCAACTGTTCCTGGTCCCATTGCATGACGTCGTGGGTACTATCCGGTTACGCCGCTCACGCCGCGGCATTATTAATATTGGTAATTCCTGGAATTTGACCGGTATCCGCGGCCGCAATCCCGCTCCCACACGGTTGGAAGCTTATACCTTTAGGGCTTTGAAAGTCGAACACTGCGCGTTGCTTCGTCCGACTCCATGGTTTTGGCGGCAATAAAGGTGATTTTCAAGCACTTTTCCCGTCTGTAATTCGCTTAAAGTTCAATACGTTGTCTTTCGCTATAGAATCCCCGTTTTTGTGCATGTAGAATCTTCTCGTTCTGAACATTAGATCCGGAGGTAGCAATTCCATGGGTCAAGATGCGCGGCACGTGGCTTTAAGAAGCAGACACGTGGAAATCGAACACACGATCGTCGAAGAAGAACGACGACCACTCCCGGACTTCGGTCTGGTGCACGAACTCAAAAAGAAAAAGCTGAGAATAAAGGACGAGCTGCAACGCGCTGTTGCCGGCTAGCACTTTAGTATACCTTCAGCCAATTACCGATCCGCCGGGACCAAAACGGATGACTCGCCGTGCCCGGAAACGGAAAGGGGTAGGATCCCAATAAATTTAAGGCCCATCGCCGGATGGGCCTTTTTTTTGTCCTACCTAAGTATGGGCTGCTAGTTGCCGGAATCGCTAGGAGCCTGTTCCGCGGGAGCGGCTTCAGGCGCGGGCGCCGCAGCAGCTTCAGCCGCGGGCGCCGCAGCAGCTTCAGCCGCGGCTTTGGCTTCGCGTTCACGGCGGTTGGCTTCGCGCTGCTTGGCTTTGGCGGCGTTGGAAACGCGGCGCTGCGCAATAGCCACGGCCTTTTCCAGCTCGGCTTCGGTGCAGAGACCGAGCGTGACCGGGTTTTGCGGCTTGATGTTGGTCGCGTTCCAATGTGAACGATCGCGCACCGAAAGGATCGTCGGCTTGGTCGTGCCGATAAGGCGCGAAAGCTGCGCATCCGTCAGATCGGGATGATGCTTCAGCAACCAGGAAATGGCGTCGGGACGGTCCTGGCGCTTGGACACCGGCGTATAGCGTGCACCTTTGGCGCGCGCCTTCGGCAGCGGGATGTCCGTCTTGTTCATTTTCAGTTTGAAGCTGGAATCGGTCTGGGCGCGATCCAGCTCGTCCTGAGTCAGCTGACCATTGGTGATGGGGTTCACGCCAACGATGCCCACGGCCACTTCGCCGTCGGCGATGGCTTGGACTTCCAGTTCGTGCATACCCGTGAAGGCCGCGATCTGTTCAAACGACAACGCGGTGTTTTCGACCAGCCAAACGGCCGTTGCCTTCGGCATAAGAGGCAGCGACATGATGTATTCCTTTCGGACTCCGGAGCGGTCCAGGCTTTTGCCAGGTAAAGTGGCAAAACCACTCCCACCGGCTCCGAGGCGCAACGGAGCCGAACCGCGACAATTCTAAGGGTATATATCGGGTTTAAGGCGGCGGGGTCAAACCCGTTCCGCCGCAATTTCCCATAAAATATTGAAAGATTTAGGAATTAATCCCGATTTACGGGGCAATTTCCAAGACGATTTTGCCGATATGGCCGCTGCTTTCCATGCGCCGGTGGGCCCCGGCGGCCTGGGCCAGGGGCAGGGTCATATCGATAACCGGTTTGACGGTGCGCTTATCCAAAAGCGGCCAGACCTGGGTGCGGAGCGCTGAAGCCAGCGCGGCCTTAAAGGTATTGTCCCGGATGCGAAGGGTCGAGCCCGTGAGGGTAAGGCGTTTCAGCATCACCATCATGAAGTCCACCTCGACCTTTGAGCCTTCCAGATAGGCGATGTTCACCAGGCGGCCATCGGCCTTGAGGCTGCGGATATTGCGGGCAAGATAGCTGCCACCGACCATGTCCAAGATAACGTCGGCGCCTTTGCCGGGGGCCTTGGCTTTGACCACCTCGGCGAAATCCGCCGTGCGGTAGTTGATGGCAAGGTCCGCGCCCAGTTTGGCGCAGGCGTCGCACTTTTCATCGCTGCCGGCCGTGGCGATGACAAAAGCACCGAAGGCTTTGGCCAACTGGATGGCGACCGTGCCGATGCCGCTGGTACCGCCGTGCACCATAAACACTTCGCCGCTTTTGAGCGCGCCGCGCTCGAACACATTGTGCCACACGGTGAAGAAGGTTTCGGGCAAGGCGGCGGCTTCAGCCGCACTGAAGTTTTTGGGGTAGGGCAGGCAGTGACCGGCGTTGACGGTCGCGTATTCCGCATAACCGCCGCCGCTAAGCAGCGCGCAAACGTTTTCGCCGAGGACGGGGCCGGAAACATCGGGGCCGAGCGCGACAACGGTGCCGGCGACTTCCAGACCTAAGATGTCCGATGCCCCAGGCGGCGCAGGATAAAGCCCCAGGCGCTGCACGATATCGGGACGATTAACCCCCGCCGCTGCAACACGGATCAAAACCTCACCGGCCTTCGGCTGCGGCACGGGGCGCTCGCCAAGAACAAGATTCTCAGGCCCGCCGGGGGCTTTCAATTCGATACAGCGCATGGAGGTGGGAATGGTCATGGACTCTTGTACCCTACCTGTCATTCCCCGCGAAAGCGGGGAATCCATTCCTCAGCACGTTCCGTTCCCGGTGATGAATGGATCACCCGCACGCGCTCCGCTCGGCGGGTGATGACAATAAGGTGTTGTGCTAAACTCGTGGAAAGCGAAGTAACGGGAGCGACACGATGGACACCGACGACCTCGAACCCATCAAAAAGAAGCCGGTAAAAAAAGACCTTACGCGCATGTCGGTGGGCGACCTCAAGGAATATATCGCCGACCTCAAAACCGAGATCGACCGCGCCGAGGCTGCTATTAAACTCAAAGACAAAGCCCGCGAGGGTGCGGCTTCGTTTTTTAAGTAACAACTGCCGCAGTTCCGCCCGTTTTAGCGCCCCAATTCGGCCGCGATGATTGCCGAAGCTGCAATTTCCGGTATAGGGTGAGTTGGGGTTTTGGGGGACTGCGCTATGATTTTACGGGGGCTGTTCTTTTGCATTGCGCTGGTGGCGGCCATGCCAGCATTCGCCGCATCGCGCGATATCATCTCTACGCAGAATAGCGAGAAGCGCATCGCGCTGATTATCGGCAACGGCGCTTATAAAAACGTCTCGCCCCTGACCAATCCACCCAACGACGCGCGGTTGATGGCGCAGACTCTCAGCGCGGTCGGTTTTAATTTGGTAGGCGGCAAGGCCTTGATCGATGCCGACAAGGCCACCATCGAACGCGCCATCCGCGATTTTGGTCGGGCGCTCACCAGTGGTGCGGTCGGATTGTTCTATTATGCCGGTCACGGCGTGCAGGTGAACGGCGCGAACTATCTCATTCCCGTTGCCGCCAACGTGACGGGCGAGGCTGACATAAAATACGAACTGGTGGATGCAAGCTTTGTGCTCGACGAAATGAGCAACGCGGGCAATCGCCTCAACATCGTTATCCTCGACGCGTGCCGCAACAATCCCTTTGGCGGGCGCGGACTTCGGGCCGTGTCCTCTGGCCTGGCGACGATCAATGCGCCGGCCGGCACTGTGATCAGCTATGCGACGCAGCCGGGCAACGTCGCGAGCGATGGCGTCGGTGGCAACAGTCCCTACACCACAGCGTTGGCGGCCGCGGTGAAGATGCAAGGTGCCGATCTGTTCGAGACCTTCAACACCGTCGGGCTGAAGGTGAAGCAAACCAGCGGCGGCAAGCAGCAACCGTGGCTCGCGACGTCGCCTGTGGAAGGGAAGTTCTACTTCGCTGGATTGCCGGCAAGTGCTGCTGTGACGCCGCAGCCGCAGAATGCCGGACCTGCTTTCGATCCGCGCGCTTTAGAATTGTCGTTTTGGGATTCCATCAAAAACAGTTCCGAGCCTTCCGACTTCGCAGCTTATCTCGAGCAATTCCCAACGGGCCAATTTGCGGCACTGGCGCGCACGCGTGCGACGCCGAAGGTTGCTCCGTCCGTGCTGCAACCTTCCCAGCAAGCGACATTAACTCCGCCGATCGATACGGTGGTTAGGCCTGTACCGCAGTCGCCATCAACGGAGCTGCAATCCGCCTTTATGGTTCTGTTGAATTCGGCAAAGACGGAAGCCGAATTAATGCGGACGTGGGAACGCTTAGCGAGTTCAAATCGGGACACCTTTGCAGGATTTTCTCCGACCGTTGTCCGAGCGGACCTAGGGGCTAACGGTGTGTTTTACCGGCTTCGCACTGGTCCTTTGGCTGATAAGGCCGCGGCAGACGCACTGTGTACGACCTTAATGGCGAAGAACATTGGCTGTGTCGTTGTCAGGCCCTGATATGAAGACGGCGGTGATTTGTTTCATGGCGTTTATCGGAAGCTGCGTCGGTCAGATGGCCTTGGCGCAAGATCGCTCGATTAGGGAATTCGACGTTTCACAGCTCGAGCAATTCGGTCGACAACTTTTTAAGCAAGATAAGGAAGCTGCCAATGCAACCGATCTGTTGCTGGCGCAAAGCCTAGATCTCAGCAAAGAACAGATTTTAGGATGGATTGTTCAGCCGTTAGCGCTGGGAGATCGCGTTCGCTTTGTGCGTCAGAATGGAGCGTCTATTGAGGCAGCCTACGACATTACATTCGGTGATCAGGGTATTCCCGCACTTTCTATTCCTAAAGATCGCGCGCTTTCTCAGGAAGATTTGGCGCAGTTTGCCGCGCGAAGTCTGGCGCTTCAAAGCATCACGGATACCTGCTCGGAAAATTATAATATCGTCGCGCTACGCGATCTTGACAATTCAGGCTGGTTGGTGTGGGCACTGGCGGCCGCGACGAAGCCAAAACTCATGGTCGTCGGGGGTCATTACCGCTTTTCGATTTCCGCCGACGGGAAGACGCTCCTGCGCAGCGATGCTCTGTCACGCGGCTGCTTGGAAATTCCTATTAAAGATGATGCGCAGGCCTTGGTCGTGACGCATCTGGTGTCAGCAACGCCTGTCGAAATCCATGTTTGGCTGAGCATTCTTCATCGCATTCCCCTTGTGGTCGGCGTTGCGGGGAAGAATTTCTGGCGTGTCGAGAAGGGCACGATAAAGAAGTTAGAAAACTCACCGCCGACAGAATCTCGTTAGCTTCGGTCATTGGCGATCAAGGCGATGCTTGCGGTCTGGAGGGGCTAGTCACACCCCGCGCGTTGCGATACTCTCCCTGCGACTCATTCTCAAGAAAGCCCACGATGCGCCTTCGGCTGCAACGTCTTGGATTTGCGCTTTGGCTCGGTCTGCTTGCGCTGATCGCGAGCAGTGTTGCGCAGAATCAGCTTTCGAATAACGTACTTGTTGCAGCACTTGATGTCGCGGGTGGTCGCGAACCGGCCGGGCACATTATGCCCGACGGTACGTTTATGGCGGGCTCCATGGCCGGCCATGCGGATCATCCCGCACAAGACGGGCACACCCATAAAGGCCACGCCGATTGCGCCATGTGCGGCGTCGTCGCTTCTATGGCAGCCCTTTCGGTTCCTGTGCTTGATGCACTGCTGGTGCCGGAAACGTTTGCTAAGCCTTCGTCTCCCGCGCCTGCGCGATCCTTTGTCACGGATCGCGCCCCCGCGCCTTATGCCTCACGCGCACCGCCCCATCTGATCGGCTGATTTCGTTTCGCCGGTCTTGAATGCGTTCACGGGTTTTTGCCTGTACGCGTTCACACACAAGTTTGGGGAATTAATATGCGTTGCCGTACTCACGGCGCAGTGGCTTTAGGACTCTGCGCCAGTTTTGCACCTTTCACGGTGGCTTTTGCCGACGACGCGCAGATTGGTCCTGCGCGCGAGGAAATCATCGTCACCGCGCCGATTGAAAAACCGGCGGGGCAGACGCTGGCCTCCATCGACCAATCGACCTTCGAGAACTCGCCGGCCTTTTCCATCGGCCAGGTGCTGCAATACAGCCCCGGCGTCACCATCAAGCAGGGCAACGGCCCGCGCGATGTGGGCATCTCGATCCGCGGCTCCAACGCCCGCAACGGCTTTGGCGTGCGCAACATTCAGGTGTTTGAGGACGGCTTTCCCGTAACGCAGCCCGATGGTTTGTCGCGCACCGACCTCACCGATCCGCATGCTTACAGCGGCATCGATGTGTACCGTGGACCATCGTCGGCGCTATTCGGCAACTATGCCACTGGCGGTGCGGTCAATTTCCGTACACGCACGGGTGCGCAGATCGACGGTGTTGAAGTGGTCACAGATGCCGGAAAGTTCGGCTATCTCAACGGCTACATCACGGCGGGGAAGCAGCTTGAGAACTTTGAATACGCGGCCTTCATCAGCCATGTGCGCGGCGATGGTCACATCAGCACCAGCGACTTCAACACCACGACGGTCAATTTGCTCGCGACCTATATGCCGTCCGACAGGGACAAGTTCACCTTCAAGTTCATCAACAATGACCTGAATGCGCATCTGCCGATTCGTCAGTCGCTCTACCAATATCGCGCCAATGCGTTTCAGCAAGGCTGCCTAACCGCAGCCACCGCTGTTGTCGGATGCGGCACGGTCAATCTGTTCACCAACGGTTTCTCGGGCGCGACCACGCCGCAAACAGCGGCTGAAGCCGGCTTGGGGCGTGACGACCGCCGCACCATCGCCGGCGCGCGCTGGGAACATGGCTTCGACGACGCCACCACACTGCGCACGCAAGTGGTCTACGACGTGAAAGACATTAAACAACCGACTGGCGCCACAAGTGCGCAAGGGGCGACGCCGTCATTCAATGTCATGAGCGACATCACACGCGACGGCAGCTTGTTCGGTGTGCCTGCAACGCATCTCGCGGGTGTGTTTTTCAATCGCGCGGATCTCAACGGCTATACCTACAACGTCATGCCGGGCGGCAATGCGACGCTGGGCGGCCTGACGGCGACGACGTTCGGCAAGGTGTCTAACTTCGGCGCGCGGCTGCGTGAGGAAGTGCACGTCTCGCCGGAATGGGATGTGATCGTGGGCCTCGGCCTCGAGTACTCGGACCTCAGCGCCCGCAACACTACGTATCGCTATACCGGCACGACGCCCGCCACGGCGGTGCTTGATGCAAAGCGCCACTTCTTCAACGTGGCACCGGAAGCAGCGGTGTTCTTTACTCCGGACGACGCGTGGCAGGCCCGCGCGCATGTCTCTACCGGCTACGGCATTCCGCAGGCGAGCAACTTCTTCGTCACACCGGCGGGCGTGAGCGGCAACAACACGGCCTTGAAGCCGCAAAGGAACCTCGGCTTCGACGCCGGTGTGGATTGGACGCCGGTACCCGAAGTGAAATTGGGCATCACGGGTTTCT
Source organism: Fidelibacterota bacterium (assembly GCA_947476895.1). Lineage (GTDB taxonomy): Bacteria > Pseudomonadota > Alphaproteobacteria > Rhodospirillales > Rhodospirillaceae > SHVO01. Next base: position 13,757 of record CANJRX010000019.1, read on the forward strand.
ACGAGTTCTTCAAGAACGAGTTTGTGACTCAGTCACCGGGCGCTGGCCTTCTCAGCTATACCTTCAATGCGCCAAAGTCGGAGCATCGTGGTGTAGAAGTGGCGGGGCAATGGCGGCCGATCAGCGGTTTTGCAGCTACGATTTCGTACACTTTCAATAGCCAGATTTACACCACTTACACCGAACGCTTGAGCGCCGGCACGCAATCGACGGCGTTCAACCGCTCGGGCAATGATATCCCGGGCGTCGAACCGCATAATGTCAGCGCACGGTTGGCTTACGACCAGCCATCGGGCGACCTCGCGGGTTTTGGCGGATTTCTCGAAATGAATTTCCGCGACCGCTTCACCATCGACAATGCCAATCTGGTGCAAGCGCCTGACTACACGCTGTTCAATTTGAACATTCACTACGGTCGTGAACTGGCGGACGGCTACGTCAAAAGCTTCCGCATTTTCCTGGAGGTCCAAAATCTCATGGATCGTACCTATGTGGCATCGGCCAATAACGTCTCGAATTCCATCAGCGCGACCACCGGTCTGCAAAATCTCGCAAGCGGCGTGCTGGCGGCAACCGGTTCGGTATATGCCGGCGCTCCCCGCAACGTCGTGGGCGGCCTGAAGGTGAGGTTCTAATGGCAACCGTTCGTATACTCGGCTTAGCAGCGTTACTTGTTGTTTCAAGCGCCCAGGCGCAACAACACGACCACGCCGCGATGATGGCGGCCGCGCCGTCGTCCTGTAAGGAAGCGACGCTTGCCTGCGCCGACAAGGTCACGCCGTTCTTCGCAGCGGATAGCTCCTTGTGGGTAGCGTGGTCTGCCAACGGGCGCGTCGCTGTTCAGCATTCAAAGGACCAGGGCCACACCTTTGACGCGCCCATGTTCGTCAACCCGCAGGCCGAGAAGCTCGACGCCGGGGCCGATAGCCGTCCACAGATTGTCGTGGATGGTGCGGGCAAGATCGTCGTCGCCTACACACTCGCAGTGGGTGCGGACTTTGCGGGTAAAGTTATGATCGCGCGCTCAAGTGCGGATCGTAAGGACTTCGACCCGCCGAAGCCTCTCACGAAAAACACGGCTAGCCAGCGCTTTGTGGCCTTTGCGCTCGATCCCAGCGGTGAGGTCTTTGCCACCTGGATCGACAAACGCAACCTGGTTGCAGCGGCCATGGCTAAACAGAAGTACGAAGGCGCAGCGCTGGCTTTTGCCTGGTCCAATGCCGAAAAGGATTTCGCCGTCACGCGCATCGCGCAGGATAATACCTGCGAATGCTGCCGGATCGGTGTGGCGTTCGCTGGTCCGCATAAGCCCGTTGTGATGTGGCGAAATATGTATCCGGGTGGCGTGCGCGATCACGCCGTCATGACCTTCGGCGATAGCAAGCCGGGCCCGGTGTACCGCGTCGCCGTCGATGATTGGAAAATCGACGCTTGTCCGCACCAGGGTCCAAGTCTTTCGGTCGGCGCGGGCGGAACCTATCACGCCAGCTGGTTCACCGATGGCCGCGCGCGTCAGGGCCTGTTCTATGCCCGGTCCACGGACGGCGGACGCAGCTTTTCAACGCCCATGGCTGTTGGCGATAACACCCGCCAGCCGACCCGGCCCTTTGTTCTGGCGAACGGTGGCAGTGTATGGATGGCGTGGAAAGAATTCGACGGTGAGGAATCTGTAGTGAACATCATGCAATCGCGCGACGACGGCGTAACATGGTCGAAGCCCAAGGTACATGCGCGCACAACCGATGCCTCGGATCATCCCTTGCTGACCGCTAAAAATGCGGACGTTTATCTTTCTTGGGCGACGCTCAAGGAAGGGTATCGTCTGATGACGGTAGGAAACACGCCGTGAGATTTCTCGCGTTCATTCTGGCACTTTGGATTGCCGCGCCTGCGGCGGCTGCCGACATGCAGCCTTTTGTGCGCGGCACTTGGCAGCAGATTCTGAAAGACAACGCCGGTAAGCCCGTTGTGCTGCACTTTTGGGGCCTCACCTGTGCGCCGTGCTTAGCCGAGCTGCCCCGTTGGGCGGAGCTGCGTAAGGCGCGGCCTGACATGAAAGTAATCATGATCGCTGCCGATACACCGGCGTCGGACACAGCTGATCTTCTCAAAACCCTGCAAAAGGCCGGTTTGGCCGGGGTGGAAAGTTGGTCCTTTGCCGATGCTTTTTCCGAGCGGTTACGCTTTGAAATCGATCCGAGATGGCGCGGCGAGATGCCGCGTACTATCCTCATAGCTTCAGACGGCAAGCCGACCGTTATGGTGGGCCTTGCCGATTTGCCGGCTATTCGCGCTTGGTACGACGTCGCGAAGAAATAGAAGGTCACACGTCAGATGCGGTCGCGGAATTTTGTTATTGCCGGTGCGGCGGCGCTCATCCTTGTCGCCTCCATGGCCGCCGGTATCGTTCTCAAACACAAAGTCATACCGCCGCAGCCCGAAGTGGCCGCGACCGAAAGTAAAACCCGCGCTCAGCCCGAGGCAGAGACGTTCGCCGGCAAAGAGCCGCTAAACCGTCCGCTCGTAAAATTCACAATGAAAGACATAGCCGACCGCGAGGTTACGGAAGAGACTTACCGCGGCCGTTGGACGATGTATTTCTTCGGCTACGCAAATTGCCCCGATGTATGTCCGCTGTCGCTGTTGTACGCCACGGACCTTTTGAAAGATCTCGGACTGCTTGCGGACAGTTTGCAGATTGTGTTCGTTACCATCGACCCGCATCGCGACACCGCGGATGTGTTGGTCGATTACATGGGTAACTTCGATCCGCGCATTGCCGCGCTTCGGGGTACGCAGCAACAGACCAAAGACATCACGCAGCAATTCGGTGTCTATTATGCCTATCATTCCCCCATTGGCACCGACACCGACGAGTATGCGGTGGAACACAGCAATGCCTTTTATCTGGTTGACCAGAGTGGGCACCTCCAGCGGGCTTTTGCCTTGAAGGGTGAACAGGGCGGCGCTTTCTTGAATAAGGAAATCCGCGCCACCATTTTCACGACCCCTAAGTAATCATGAGAACTTTGCTTGCAGCGTTTTTGCTTATGCTGAACGTGGCTGCGCACGCGGGCGAGGCGTCAAAGACAATCACCATTAGCGATGCTTGGGTGCGCGCATCGTTGGGCAAAGTCTCGACCACGGCGGCCTATGTGAAAATCGAAAATCACGGCACGAAAGAAGACAAGCTGCTTTCGGTTTCTACGCCCGCAGCCGCTATGGCGAGTGTACATAACAGCGTGACCAATGACGCCGGTGTCGTGCAGATGCTGCCGGTGATGGCTTTGAGCGTGAAGCCTGGTGAAACGGTGGCACTCACGCCGGGCGGCCTGCACATCATGGTCATGAACGTGAAAGAGCCGCTGAAGGCCGGGGCTACAGTGCCGTTGACCTTGAAGTTCGAACAGGCGGGCGAGATTACGGTCGAGGCTGAGGTGAGGGGCCTGGACGGCAAGCCTCTCAAGCGCTGAGCGGATTATTGATCCGCCAACTCGTTCTTGTGGGCATCGCTCCAGCCTACTTCGTACAGGGCCTTAGAGCCTTGAATGCCCTTCATCTCGAATTTGCCGCGGGGGATGAAGCCGATCCTCTGGCCTTTACAGGCGTCCATCACGGCTGACGATACCCAGATGTTGCCTTTGGTAGCTTTGTCGCAAATGCGCGCTGTCATCTGCACGGCCGCGCCGAAGAAGTCGTTGTCTTCTTCGACCGCTTCACCGACGTTGACGCCCACGCGGATCATGACTTCGATCGTAGGGTTGGCATTGTTATGAGCGGCGACTTCACGCTGCATGCGGATCGTGGCCTGGACGGCTGACACCGGGTCAGGGAACACGGCCATGATGCCGTCGCCTGTATGTTTCACTTCGCGGCCCTTATGAGCCTGAAGCGCGCCCCGCACGGCAGTGTTGTGGGCGCGTACCGCTTTCTGCGCGCCGGCATTGCCCAGGCGCTGAGTCATGGCGGTAGACCCTACGATGTCGGTGAAGACGAACGTGAAGACTGAAGGTACCGTCGGGCGCTTCTCGGGCAGGTTCCATTCGGCGAGCAAGGCGCTGATGGGCGTGGTGGCGCCGCCGTCGCCCTTCATGTGCTGAGTCATGGCTTTGGCGCCGGCTTGCACCATCACCGTATAGCGCGGGTTCTTGCCGTAGGTCGGCAGCTCCACGCAGAAATTCTCGGCGCGCTCGGCTGTGTTGCCAGCGGCAACCAAGCCGTCTTTCAGAACCGAAAGCTGCGCGTCCTTGGGTAACTTCTTGGATTGTCCGATGACCGAAGCGCCGCCGGCAAAATAAAGGTTCATGCCAAATTTCGAAAAGGCATTGGTGGGTTCAGGCTTCGCGTTGCGTGCTGCATCGCTGATGAATTTATCAAAGCTGCCCCGCGCTTCCACTTCAGCAGGCGACTTTTCGGGTGCAGCCTTTCGGGCAGGGGCAGGCTTAGGCTCCGGTTTAGGCTCGGGCTTAGGTTCCGGCGCTTTGACTTCGGCCTTTGGCGGCTGTGCTTGCTGGACCTGCGGCGGCGGTTCAGGCGCGGGAGGCGGGGCGTCTTCCACCGGCTGGCTGACGTAGGCTTCTCCGCCCATGTCCGCATCCAGCTCTTGCAGTTCAGCGGCGACTTCGGCCTCGGCTTCGTCGGCAGCTTCCGCGGCTTCATCGGCTTCGACTTTAGCGCGCAGATCTTCGATCTCGACCTGATCGAATTCGATGTCTTGTACGGGTGCAGCTTTCTTCTTTGTCGCCGCCATCATTTGTGACGCATCGGCGATCTGCGCCTTCTTCTTCTCACCGCTGCCGCGCAAGAATGCCATGATGTTGAACTGGCGCTGCAGGTTGATGAACAGAGCCAAGAAGAACACCAACACGGCCGCACCAATCACCAACTGCGTGTAATCACGCTGCGGCAACATGCGCAGGCTGACCATCTGGAACACCACAAGCGCCGACGTGATGCCCGAGACCAGCGACAAAGCGGCGCTGATAATAACGGCGAGTATGAAGCGCACGATGCCGCTGCGCTTCTTTTTGCCTTTGGGCTTGGGCGGCGCTTTTTTCGCGGGCCGCGGCTTGGCTTTAGCTGGTTCGGATTTTGGCTCCGAACGCTGCTCTTGCCGCGGCGCGGCCGGCGGCGGGCGCTTCTTTTTGTCGAGTTTGCTGCCCTTAGCCTTGCTCTCGCCGAACATCGTGTCGGCGTCGTTCATGTTCTTGGCTTTGGCGCTTTGCCAGGTGACTATTTCTTCTGAGGTGTTGGTCTCGTCGTTGAAAGTTTCGCGCACGACGCGCGTGGGGAAGCCTTCTTTGGCCTCGATACCCTTAGCGTCTTCAACGGCCTTCTCACGCTCGTTGGCTTCGTAGCTGGCATGAAGCTGCCAGCGTCCGTTCTGACTGTAATAGAGTTCGTAGCTTTCTCGCGCCATGCCTCACAGCGTGCCGATACGCAGACAGTGCGTTCCGGTTTCTCGCCCTTCCCTTTTGCCGCCGTCGGTTGAAAATCTTGGTCTGATTTGCCGATAGCGCGCAGTCGCGTGGGCCATTTCGAGCCCACATTAGCACCCTAGAAAATGCTAGGGATTCCCTAAAGATACCTTAAATAAACCGCACTAAACCTAGGCTTTACAGCCTTTAAGGCGGCAAACGCCACTGTATTTATGAAACCGCAAGACGTTACGCGCCCTCATAGCGGATGGGTCTGTGTTCCCGCACAAGGTGTGGTCAGTTAGGCCGCGGGGTGGTTGCGAACGGGGGATGTTTCGAAGCTCGCCTCCGGCACGACAACGCGCCCGAAGTCCAAATCTTCGCTGCCCCGGTTGGCTGCTGCCGTATCGGCTTCGCTTTGCTGATGCCGGATTGCGGCCTGCACTTGGGCTTCACACAGAATTTCACCCGTACCCGTGCGCGCGAGAAGATCCTGCGCCTGATGCACCAGGTTGGAAGACAATGTCGGATCTTCGCCCGCCGTTGTGTTGCCGATCACGCCGATGGCGAGTTTGGAACTGGGGTCAGTGAAGCCGCGCTGCATGTCGATGGCGGCGTCAACAGCAGTTCGGGCGGTTGCGAAACGCGCGAAGATGCCTTTGCCGGTGTGTTTGACTTCGTGGCCACCGTGGGCCGTGATGGCCGCGCGCACAACGCCATTATGTGCGCCCATGGCTTGGTCGTGGAACGCATCGACCGCAGTTTCAGTCGTTGCACCGGCGGGCTGGTTCTCACGCAGTTCAGTCATCACATACACTTCGAGCAGAGGCGCAGCATCGAAATGTGGCGCACCACTGAACGCGTCATCGGGCACCGGCGCGTGACCGATCGGCGTGCGCCAGGCGATCATAGCGCGCGCTAAGGTCGCGGCGACATCGGCAGCGCCTTCTAGATAGGCGACAAGCGCATTACGGCCCGCGGCCAGCAGGCTCGCATTCGCAGGCGCGTTGATGTGTTCCGCACGATGGCTCATGAACAGATCGACCGAGCCTTGGTTCAGGCCGAGATGTTGCAAGGCGTCCGAAAGCAATTCCAGTTCGGCGCGCGCGTCCAGATGTGCGGTGGCTGCAACGCCGGCTGCACCACCGGAGAGAACAAGCGCGGTGCCGCGGCGCGAGACCGGATCATCCGGCATGACGCGACTAAGGGCCGGTTTCACGATGTCTGTTGCAAAGCGGCGCAAGACCATGCGTTCAAGATTGAGTGCTTCACGTCGCGGTTCTTCAGCCGCGGCCGCGGCTTCGGCTTGGATTTTTGCGTCAGCTTCTGCTTTGGCCGTGGCCGCAGCGATAGCTTCCTGCCTTTTTTGTTCTTCTTTTTCTTTCTTCTTGGCTTCGGCCTTGGCCTTCGCGACTTCGGCTTCCGTCTTGGGCGGCTCAGGAGGCGTGACAGGCAGCGGCGCTACAACGGCCGGCATCTCCACCTCGGCAATCTCCTCGGCCTTCGCCGGATCGAGATCGCCGCGTTTGACTTTCAGGTCTTCCCACTCGCGCAACACTTCAGGCGAGGGCGGGCGGTCGTGTTTGGGTTTGACGCGCGGCGGTTTGGCATCCGCCATCGGGACCGCCGCAGTCTGAGCTTTCGAGGCCTTCTGCCACAGATCCGCGAGCAGGCGATGCAGCGGCAGCTTCGAACGGAACAGCGACCAGAAGAAGAATAAGAACGCGAGCACGTAGGAATACGTCAGCACCATCGTTCTGGTGTCTGGTTCCATCGTTGCGCCGGAGTCAGCGACATAGCGGAGCGCCCAGGCCACAACACCTGTGACCAGCGTGGCCGCAGCCAAGCTGATGCCGCCCGCGACAATCACGCGGAAGACCATCTGCCCGGCTGTCAGGCGCGGCTGCGCCGTCCGCACACGCCCACGGCGCGCAAGGGCGTTGGCGGCAGCATCGCGCGCGGCTTTCAGCGGCGTACGGCGGCGCGCATTGGCGAGCAGCTGCGCCTGCTGTTCCTTGATCTTGGGGCTGGAATAAACCGTGATGCGTTCGCTGTCGTTGACCTCGGGGAAGTAGGTCTCGCGAATGACTTTGGACGGGAATCCGGTGGCGGATTCGGTTGTGCGCGCGTCTAGCACCGCCTCGTTCCGGTCTTCACCGGCGTAGCGGGCATGAATGGTCCAGCGTCCCTTTTGGTACACATAGACCTCGAATTGGGTGATCGCTAACATATCGGCCTGATGCAGCCTTTGAATGATATTCGCCCCCGGCGCCTTCCTGGTTTCAGGGGAGGTGAGCCGTCGGCTACTACAACGCGCTCGCCCCGATTAACGTTCCCGGGGGCGTCCCGTTGCCGGTCATTACAAATATTAACGTCAACTAATAACACAAAAGCCGCACCTTGTGGGGTGCGGCTACTATATTTTGTGTCTTAGCGGCTGGAAGGCCGAAAAGGCGGAATTAGGTTTTGTTGGTGCTGAAACCCTTGAAGCGCTTATTGAACTTCGCCAGCTGGCCGCCGGCATCGTTCAGGCGGTGAACGCCGGTCCAGGCCGGGTGCGTCTTGGGGTCGATTTCCAAACGCATGGTGTCGCCGGGCTTGCCATAGGTGCTGCGGGTCTTGAACTCGGTTCCGTCGGTCATCACCACAGTGATTTCGTGGTAATCGGGATGGCCTTCTTTCTTCATGACACGCCTCAAATATATAGCGACTACGGGACCCAAAATGGCCCGTTTCGCGGGAAGGCGGGTGTATAGCGGCTTCCCCGGCAGCCTGCAAGATGTCCCGAACGTATGTTTATACATCTTATAATTGTATTTATGTAATTTACCCCGAGTAATGAAAGTCAAAGTCTGCCCGTTAGGCTATGATGCAAAATCCTATTCATTATCATTGCATTACCTGACCTCATTTGCCGCCGGGATCGCAAGACGCCACGGCCATCATCCGTTAGCATTGCGGGCGGCTGCGCGAGTACTGGTACCCATGAAAATCCTGCTTGTGGAAGACAATGAGCGTTTGAGCGCCTTTATCCGCGATCGTCTCGCGGAAGAGGGGCACACGCTGAATATGGCGGCCAATGGTCAGGACGGTCTGAACCTGGCGGCGCAGGGCCCGCACGACGTGATCATTGTCGACCGCATGCTGCCGGGTGAGCTGCAAGGTCTCGAGGTCATTCAACAGCTGCGTCAAGGCGGCAACAGCGCGCCGATCTTGATCTTGTCTGCGCTGGCTGATGTGGACGAACGCATTCGCGGCCTGAAGGCCGGCGGTGATGACTACTTGCCCAAGCCTTTTGCCTTTGGCGAACTGATGGCACGCATCGAAGTTTTGGCAAGGCGCGGCTCCAGTGCGCAAGCCGCGCCGGAAGCCACGGAATTATCCGTTCACGATTTGCGCATCGACCTTCGGACGCACAAGATCACCCGTGCCGGGAAGGCCATCACCTTACGGCCGCGCGAATTCCGCTTGTTGGAGTATTTGATGCGTAACGCCGGCCAGATCGTGACGCGCGCGATGCTGCTCGAGAACGTCTGGGAATATGATTTCGATCCGGAAACCAATGTGATCGACGTGCAGGTCAGCAAACTGCGCAATAAAATAGATGCGGGTTTTGACAAGCCGTTGCTGCGCACGATTCGCACAGTCGGATATATGTTGACCGCCGATGATTAGGTTTCTGCCTCCCGGCACTTTGCGCCAAGCCGTGGTTTACGCCGGCGCGGTTTCGCTGCTGCTGATCGGCCTTGCCGCCTGGATCTGGAGCATTACGGCGGGCCAAGTGGATGCACAGCTCACGCAATTGATCGAAGCGGAATCCTACAGCGTGCTGGTCGCGATTCGCGAAGGTGGTCGCGAGAAAACGGTGGCCGATGTTGCTGAGCGCTTCAACCACAAGCCCATCATGAACCAAGTAGTTCTGTTGGCTGATGAAGCGCTGCGCCCGCTCGCGGGAAATTTAAATGAATGGCCTGAGTCCGTGAGCAGGGTCGAGGGCTGGCACACCATCAGCATCATGCGCGAGCCGGGCCCGAGCGAAGCGCGTGTCTTGCATCGCATTATGCCTGATCGCTCGCATTTGCTTTACGGTTATGACCTCACGGATTTTCTGGCTGGGCGCAAAGCGTTCATCGTCGCCTTCATGGGCGTATCGATCCCGCTGCTGGTGACGGTGCTTCTGTTGGGTTTCTTCATTCGCCGCTCGCTGTTAGGTCAGATCGACGCCATCAACGAAGCCGCTACGGCTATCATGCACGGCAACTTGAAAGAACGCGTGCCTGAACGCGGCGATAGCACTGAACTTGATCTTCTTTCGGCCACCATCAATCGCATGTTGGATCATACTGAGAATTTGGTTGGCGGCATCACCAACGTCTCGAATTCCATCGCGCATGATTTGCGCACGCCGCTGGCCGAGGCGCGCGCACGCTTTGAGCGGCTGATTTCGAAGTGGCCGGCCTCGGATGAAGCGGCGAAACATGAGATTGAAGGCGGCATTGCCGATATCGACAAGCTTATCCGCACGTTCAACGCGCTCATGCGCCTGGCGCAGATTGAAACCGGTGCGCGTCAATCGGGTTTTAAGAGCGTGGAGTTGCCGCACGTCGTGTCCGAAACCGTTGAGTTCTATCAACTGGTCGCGGAACAAAAGGGCCTCGATCTGATTGTCGAGATACCCGAGCATTTGCGCGTGACGGGGGATCCGTCGCTAATCGCCCAAGCGGTGGGCAACCTTATCGACAACGCTATCAAGTACACGCCGCGCGGCGGGCGCATTGGTGTAGCCTTGAGTACCGGCGCCGACGGCGGGGCAACCGTCGTGGTGGACGACAATGGCCCAGGTATCCCGGATGCCGAGAAAGCTAAAGTCACCACGCGCTTTTATCGCGGTGATCCGGCGCGCGGCACGGGCGGAGCAGGGCTGGGCCTTAGCCTTGTTGCGGCCATCGCCTCGCTGCACGGCGGCAGCTTAACGCTCGCCAATAATTATCCGGGATTGCGTGCGCGGCTGACCCTGCAAACGCCTACGTTAGTGGGTGGCCATGTATAGCATGTGGTCCACAATCCTGGTGGTCACGCACGGGATTTTCGCCGTGGGTCTGATCGGCGCGCTGACCCACCAGGTCATCGCGCTGTGGAGTACTGCGCCGACGCCGTCCGACAATTTCTTTGCGCGCCTTCGCAATGTACGCTCCGGCTCCTACACCAATGCGGTCGTAATTTTGTACCTTTTGGATTTTGCGCTAGGCGCGGTGATTTACGCGACCTACCGCATCGAGGTGCGCCCGTACCTGGAGGACATTCAGTTTTATGTGGCGGCTGGTTCCTTTGAAACTAAGGAACACTTAGCGGCACTCGGCTTGGGTCTCTTGCCGGCCTATTGGCTGTTCTGGAAAGCGCCGGGCTTTTCGGCGCACGGGAATGAGCGGAAGTACATCACCCTGCTGCTGGCATTTTTTGTGTGGTGGAATTTCCTGGTGGGTCACATCCTCAACAACATCCGGGGATTGCCCTAGTGAACAATCTTCTCATATCCGAACGCATGATCTCGCGGCTGATCGTATTCTCACTGGTGTTTCCGGTGATCTACGTCGTTCTCTATTACAACGAGTTGGCGTTGTTCCGCTTTTACCCGCTGGTAGGCGAGCTGCATCTCAACATTCAGCCCACCACCTTTGGCCCCGCCATGACCTATTACGGCTGGCTGGTTATCGCAGCCATTGTGGGCGCTGTCGTGGCGTTTGCGGTGCCCCATCGCTGGGCTTTGCGGCTGTGGGCAGGGTGGTCGTGGCTGGTTCCTTTGGGCGCGACGCTGTTCACCTTCATCTACGAGACCAGGTGGCTTCTGCACTGATCTGCCGCGCACCTTAAACTCCTTTTTAAGCGTTGATTTTGTTGTATAAAAGGCGCGCTTGCTGGTTTTCGGGCCGGCTAATCCTCAGTTAATCCAATGGTAATTTGTCGCTTCACACACCCCGGCTTAGCTTGCAGTCGCTTCGGGTCTGCAACGGCTGGGGAAGCAGTTAAAGGGAGGGAGTTTAATGATTGCATTCTGGGATTTGGTGCACGCCTTGTTAGCTATCGGGCTTCTTGGCGCGGTAACTCACCAGGGCTTGTCGGTCTGGCGTAAGCCGGCGCCGGCGCGTGCTTTTATCGACCGTTTCCGCGCGGTCAATGGTGGCGGTTACGCCAACGCGGTTTGCGTACTCTATGTGCTGACCTTCGCGCTCGGCTCGTTCATCTATCCGCAGTTCGTTCTGGACGTGAAAGGTTCGCTGATCGACTACGGCATGCGCAAGACCATTTTCTTGTTTCAGCTGAAAGAGCATGTGGCCGTCACCGGTCTGTGCCTCTTGCCGGTGTACTGGCATTTCTGGCGCACCGTGCCGCTGACTGAAGATGTCGGCGTCCGCAAATATCTGACCACGCTTCTGATGGTCGCCACCTGGTGGAACCTCGTCGTCGGTCACGTCCTCAATAACGTGAAGGGGCTTGTGTAATGTTAAACAGCACATTCTCACCGCGCGTGTTCTCGTTGGTTTTCGCCGTCGTTTACACCCTCGACATCACCTTTAACTGGCCGATGTTCCGCTACTATCCATTCCTGGGAAAATTTTCCTGGGGCGATCTGGCGCTCGATCCCACTGTGCCCGGACCGCTCGGTCCTTCGATGCAGTGGTTCGGCTGGATGGGCTGGGCTTTCGTTGCGGCCCTGGTTACTGCTGCGATTATTCCTAAGAAAATCGGCAATCGCATTCCGGGTGTCGTGTTCTACATCGTGCCGATCATCATCATGGCCGGCGCCTACATCCGCGAGAAGGAGTTCATTCTTCCGGTTGGCGGCTAAACACGACCTTCGACCGAAGCTGACGCGGCTTCAAAATGCTTAAAAAGATATGGGAGTAGTAACTATGTTTTCACATCGCTTTTCATCACAGTTGCTCGCCGGCACGGCTATTGCCCTGACGATGAGCACGCCTGCGTTCGCCGATGAGGCCGCGCAGAAAGATGAACAGGTTGCAGCCGCGCCGCGTCAGCTTGGTACGATTTCCGTCACCAGCGAAGGTATCACCACTGAAGACTTTAAAGTCGATCAGTCCAGCCTTGGGAAGTTCACTGAAAAATTGCGCGATACGCCGCAAACCATCGACACGGTTTCGGCGGAAGTGATCGAGCAACGCAACATCACCAGCATGCAAGACGCGTTCCGTAACGTGCCGGGCATCACCATCGGCGCCAGCGAATTCAACTGGCAGGGCAACAATCCCAACATCCGCGGTTTCAATTCGCGCGGTGACATGTTCGTGGACGGCATGCGCGACTTCGGCATGTATTTCCGCGACCCCTTCAACTACGACCACATTGAAGTGCTGCAGGGCCCGGCCTCTATGGTTTTCGGTCGCGGTTCGACCGGCGGCGTCATCAATTCCGTCTCTAAAGAAGCCAGCCTCGACAGCCGGATCTTCGGTTCGCTCAACTTCGGCACCGACGGCACCAAGCGTGTCGCCGCCGACATCAATGAAGCGATGCCGGAACTGGGCGAGGGTGCAGCTGTGCGCCTCAACGCCATGGGTCATGACGGCTCAGTCGCCGGCCGCGACGGCGGAAAGCAGCAGCGTTGGGGCGTGGCCGGAAGCCTGGCTCTGGGCCTCGGCACGCCGACGCGCTTGGTCCTCGACTTTGTGCATCAGGCCAACAACGATGTGCCCGATTACGGCTTGCCGTGGTTCGGCACCCAAGTCGCCGACGTGCCGCGTAACAACTTCTACGGTTTCAGCAGCGACTATCAGCGCGCTAAAGCCGATATCGTCACCCTCAAGGCCGATCACGACTACAACGACGACCTGAAGCTTCATGCCCAGGTGCGCTACGGCCACTATAGCCGTGAAAACCGCATCACTGAGCCGCAGATCACCGCGGCTGTGGGCACACCGGTTGCCGGCGTCACCGTGAACCGCAACGTGTTTACCGGCTTTGCAGAGGAAAGCTTTCTGCAGGCTCAGATGGATGCGCGCTATAACCTCGTGACCGGACCGGTCACGCACGCCATCGTCGCCGGCATTGAAGGCGGTCGCGAACGTTCAAATCCGTGGCTTGGTTTTGCGCTGGGTGTTCCGGGCACGAACTTGCTGACGCCCGCGAAGAATGCATTCTTCTCGTCGACCAGCACGCCGCCGAATATCATTACCGATACGACCGCAAATACCTTTGGCATCTACGCGATCGACACCATCAAGATCAACGAGATGTTCCAAGTCGTTGGCGGTATCCGCTATGACAACGTCGACATCAACTATGGCGGCACCCGCTACAATGCCACCACTGGCGCGTTCGTAAGTGCTGATCGCTTCCTCACCTCGGACAGCCAATTCAGCTATCGCGGTGGCTTGGTGTTTAAGCCGATGGAAGCCGGCACTGTCTATTTCAGCTACGGCAACTCGTTTAACCCGTCGTCTGAAAACCTGACGTTCGTGACCAGCGCCCGCGGCGCATTTCCGGTGCAGAACGTTTTCCTCGAGCCGGAAAAGAACACAAGCTACGAACTCGGCACGAAGTGGGAGTGGATGGACGGCAGGCTGGCCACTAATGCGGCGCTGTTCCGCACCACCAAGGACAACGCGCGCGTTCCCAACCCGGCTACCCCGGGCTTCAACGCTCTGGGCGGCACGCAGCGGGCTCAAGGTTTGGATGTCAGCGTGACTGGCCGCGTGACCGACGCTTGGCAGCTGATGGCGGGCTATGTGTACCTCGACGGCGAAGTTACCAAATCGCCAACCGGAGCTCCGGCTGTCGGCGCGCCGTCGCCTTACGCGCCGAAACATTCGTTCTCGTTCTGGACGTCTTACCAGATCACCGAGCAGGTCTTGATTGGCGGCGGCGGTCAGCGCGTGGGTCTGCGTTATGCCCAAAACACAGCGCCGATCCGCTTCGTGCCGGGCTATTGGACCTTTGACGCCATGGCCCAGTACAATCTCTCGGAACATCTGACGTTCAAGGTCAACCTGACCAACCTGACGGACAAGTACTACTACGACGCGCTGCATCAGCAGCACGTTGTGCCGGGTGCAGGCCGTACGGCCATGTTCGCCGTCAACCTGAACTACTAGATTCTCGTCTAAAGTTGTGACGTAATCCCCTTCATCGCCCTGACCTTTTAGGGGGCTGGCGGTGAAGGGGAACTTCTTATGCTGATCCATATTCCCAAAGTTTTGACGCTTGAGCAGGTGGCGCAGATCCGCGCCGAACTTGAGAAAGCCGATTGGGCCGACGGCCGTAATACCGCCGGCTACCTGGCGCAACGCGTCAAGGACAACAACCAAGTGCCCGACGCCCACCCCGTGGGCCGCAAACTTGGCGACATGATCCTGACGATCCTGGAGAAGCATCCGACCTTCACGTCGGCAGCTTTGCCGCTGAAAGTGGTTCCACCACTGTTTAATCGCTACACCGAAAAACAGAACTATGGCCGCCACGTCGACGGCGCCATCCGCCCGATTTTCGGAACACCGCACCGTGTGCGCACGGATTTATCGGCCACGTTGTTTCTAACGGCACCCGAGGATTACGACGGCGGGGAGCTGGTGATTGAAGATACCTTCGGCCCGGGCCGCATCAAGCTGCCTGCCGGCGATATGGTGCTCTATCCCGGCACCAGCGTGCACCACGTTGAGCCGGTGACGCGCGGCACAAGACTGGCGTCGTTTTTTTGGATTCAAAGCATGGTGCGCGAGGATTCACAGCGCACGATGCTGTTCGACCTGGACAATGCGATCCAAGGGTTAGGACGCGACGTGCCCGACCATCCATCGGTCGTGAAATTGGCCGGGCTGTACCACAATCTCTTGCGGCAGTGGGCAGACGCGTAACAGCGCCGTCAAACGTTCATCCAGAAATAATCTAATGATAATGAAAAGGTTGGGGCGGGGCGCGCTAGTGTCTCTGCAACAGGAAGCGCTTGCTTCGATTGCAGCAAATTCCCTTCATCGCCCTCCCGGTCCTGATTCTCCCTCCACCCTTTATCTGGACCCGCGATGAAGGGAGCTAATCTTTATCTCTGGTCGAGTTTGAGTTCGATGCGGCGGTTGCGTGAACGCGCTTCCGCGCCGTTGCCCGGTTCAATGGGCTGGTACTCGCCAAAGCCCGCCGCCGCCAAACGCTCGGCCGGCACGCCCTGCGTGACGAGATATTTCACCACCGAAATCGCGCGCGCTGATGACAACTCCCAGTTCGATTTGAAAGCTGGCGTGGCGATGGGGACTGTGTCGGTGTGTCCATCGATGCGCATGATCCAATTCAGCTCGGGCGGGATGTCGCGTGAGATATCGATCAGCGTGCGCGCGAGCTGGCCCAGTTGGCGTTGGCCATCTAGACCCAGGTCAGCAGAGCCCGAAGCGAATAGAACTTCCGACTGGAATACAAAGCGGTCGCCGACAACGGTGACGCCGGGGCGCGTGCCGAGGATGTCGCGCAGGCGTCCGAAGAATTCGGAACGGTAGCGCTGCAATTCCTGCACCTTGCTCGCCAGTGCACGGTTCATGCGCTTGCCGATATCAGAGATCTGCGCTTTTTGTTCAGCGGTCAGTTTGTCCGATGCATCAAGCGTGGCGGATAATTTTTGCAACTCGGCCTGCAGATCCTGCAACTGCTGGCTCATCAGCGCCGCCTGGGCCTGCGCGTCGCGCGACAAAGCGCGCTCTTTGGCGATCTCGCCGTCGCTGCCGGCAACTTTAGAGCCTAGGGCTTCGACTTGCTTTTCGAGGCTGGCCTTCAGCGCTTCCATGGCCTTGACGTTTTGTTGCAGCAGCGCGAGATCTTGAACCTGTTTGGCAATCAACTGACGGTCGCGTTCAGCCACCTGGGCTGCTCCGGTGATTGATTCTTTCAGCTTGGCGTTCTCGGCCGTAGTGGTTTGCAGCTTCGCGCTCATCTCAGTGTTCTCGGCGCGCAGTTGACCCAGCACTTCCAATTGTTGATTGGCGACTTGCAGATCGCCGGACAGGCGTCCGATGGTCAGCTCCAAATCGGCGCGGGCCTGGCGTTCCAGGTTCAGCATGTCGCCCAACTGCGCGACCTGCTTGCCCAAAGTAGCGAGAGAGGCGTCGCGGTTCGACAATGCCTGGCCGAGATAGAATTGGCCGACCACAAACACCAGCAGCACGAAGATGATGATGATCAGCAGCGTGGACAGCGCGTCCACCCAGCCGGGCCAGATGTCGACAGTGCGTCGCGTGCGGCGGGAAAATCCGGCCATGCGCTGGTTCTATTCGTCGTTGAGCGTGGTGCCGTCGCGGGTCGCAGCGACGGTCTTCGCCAGCAGTTTGATTTCGTTACGCAGCTCTCGCACGCTTTCAGAACGTCCGGTTTCCAGCGCCGTGGCAAGGCGCGTGAGGCCCGTATCGATATTGCGGATGTGCGTGCGGGTGGTCTCATCCATGCCGCCGCCAGACGGTGTGGGCGCGCTTAAGGCCGCGGCCACATCACTCATGCTACGGAGCAGGGGACCCAGATCGCGCTGCGTTTCAGCGACGCGCAGCAGAACATGCTGCTGCGTTTTCATCTGGTCGGCGAACAGCGAGAGCTTGGCATTCAGCTCGGCGAGCTGATCGTTGCCGGAGCTGCGGGTCTGCTCGCCGCGCGCCATAATGTTCTGCAGTTCCTGCAAGCTCTCGGCGGTTTGCTCCAGCAGCGCTTCCGTATACGCCGACACACCTTGCTCGCCGTCGCCGGGACCTGTCCCGGAGGAAAGGCGCGTGAGGCCCGAAAGCCATTCTTCAAGTTCGTTATAGAAAGCGTTCTGCGCTTGTCCCGCTTGCAAGTCGAAGAAGCCGAGCACCAGCGATCCGCCCAGGCCGAAAAGCGATGAAGCGAAGGCGGTGCTCATGCTGCCGAGCGGTGCTTCCAAGCCTTGTTTAAGTGCGGTGAACATCACGGCCAGATCGTCGCCGGTGACGGTCAGATTCTGAATAACGTTGGCAATCGAGCCGACGGTGCCCAGCAATCCCCAGAAGGTGCCGAGCAGTCCTAAGAAAATACATAAGCCGGTGAGATAGCGCGCGAGATCGCGGCTTTCTTCCAGACGCGCGCCAATGCCGTCGAGCAGCGTACGCATAACCGGCGCGCTGAGCGTGATGCGGCCGCTTGAGCCACGCGAACGCTTTTCTTCCAGCATGCGGGCCATCGGTGAAAGCAGGCGCAATTCTCCGCCGCTCGAAACCGTAGACGCTTCGCCGAAGGACGTGGCGGTGGTCTCGGCGTTGGGCTTGCCGGTTTGATTAAAGCTTTCCAACCACTGGGCTTCGGGACCCAGCATGATGACCTGGCGGATGTTGAACGCGATTCCGGCGATGATGATGCCGAAGATGAATCCGTTCAGCAGCGGATTGACCATGAAGATCGTCACAAGGCTCTGCGCGATGAATGCCAGGCCAACGCCGACAATCACCAGGAACACCACCATCCGCGTCAGATAAGTTTTGGTATCGGTCATAACACCCTTTTTAGCTGGGCCTTTTAAGCCCGCAAGTGTGGCAACCCTGTGGCGTTACCGGCGCGGTAACGTTGCGTCCACGGTGGGTGTGGATCAGCGACGGGTCGTGATGGCGTCGACGCGGTCGGGTGCGCCGTCACCGGATTGTTCGCCGAGCGCACGGACTTCGATGCGTGTTGAATCAATGCCCGCGGCGAGCAACTGCTTTCTGACGTTCACGGCGCGCTCGAGCGACAAACGCCGCGAACGGCTGACGCTTTTCTCAGGGTCCGAGGCGAAGGCCAGCAACTGCACGCGCAAGGCCGGATCGTTTTTCATGCGTGCCGCCAAAATTTTCAATCCGTCGCCGGAGGTAGAGGGCACTTCGGGCACGCCTACTGCGAATGAAATGGTGAAGGTGTCAGGCGACGACGGCTTGGCGATGGGCGCTGTTACAACCGGCGCTGCGGCCGTTTGCGTTTCAGCGGGCTTGGGTTCTTCGACTTTGGCCGGAGTGGGCGCGGGCGCAGGAGGCGGCAGAACCGCGACTTGCGTTTCAGACGGCGGTGGCGTCAGCAGGTTGCGCGGCGCGCCAGGTCCTGTTGCGGCGGGCGCCGGTGTTGTCGTTGCAGCCGGAGCAGGTGCTGCGGGCGGCGGCGTCACAGCGGCTGTCGCTGCCGGTTTCGCTGCTGCCGGCGCGGGCGCAGGTGGCGGCGTTACGACAGCAACTTTCGCTGGCGGCGGAGGTGTTACGACGGCAGGCGCAGGTGCGGGCTTCGGCGCAGCTACAGGTGCTGGTGCCGGCGTTGCGGCAGGCGGAGTCACAGCTGCAGTCTTTGCGGGGGGCGTTATCGCGGGTGCCGGTGTTGGTGCAGGCGTAGCCGCCGCTTTCGCAGGCGGCGGTGTTACAGGTACCGGCGCTGGTGTCGGCTTCGGCGCGGCGATAGGTGCGGCAGGCGGCGGTGTTACAGCAGGCTTTGCAGGGGCCGGAGCAGCCGGAGCCGGTGTTGCTACTTTCGCTGCTGGAGCGGGAGCAGCCACAGGCGGCGGCGTCACAACCTTCGGCGCGGGCTCTTCAACCTTCGCAGTCTGAACAGGTGTAGGCTTAGGTGCCGGCTTTGCTTCTACAGGCTTCGCTTCAACCGGTTTTGCTTCAACAGCTTTTGTCTCGACAGGTTTTGCTTCAACAATTTTTTCTGCCGGCTTCACATCAGCGACTTTAGTCTCGACCGGCTTCGGCTGCGCGGCGATGCGCATGCCTGCCGGTGGGTGCAGTTTAACGATCGAGGCGCTGCGGCCCGGCGCAATCAGAGTCGGGGCCACGCCGTTTGGCGGACGCAATATAATCGGCGCGTCCATGACAGGCGCAGCCCCGGCCGGCGAGCCGCTTTGCGGAATCAAAAGGCGGGGCGACCGGGCGAGGGAATCGATCACGCTGTAGTCGACGGTGACGTCGTTTGTCCCGCGCGTGGTCAGTGTGCGAAGGCCTGGGGCAGCGGGTTTGGCATTGGGATCGCCATCGGCAAAAGCCGGGACGCTGATAGCCATAACGGCCATGACGGTCGCAAGACCAGTCATCGACAATGTCCCCGGCAACCGCCAGCGCGTCGTGTTCTTCACCTTAATCACCCCATCTTAAGCGGCGCTGCCTTTTGGCGTGCGCCGCGAAGGATTGCAAAGCTTTGAAATGTCGGAGCTTTGCGCGTCTTCCCAAGGGTTGAACGTACAACAGGCCGTTTGCTTCGCACAACGGGATTGAGGCTATTGGGGCGGGAATAGAGGCGTGGCTGAAACCGGCTAAGCCGCGGCCAAAAGCTCCAAAAGTTGCTTATGAATCTTGGGGTTAGCAGCCAAGACGTTACCGCTGGTCAGGACATTCTTGCCATTATCCAGCTCGGTAATGAAGCCGCCGGCTTCCCGGACCAGCAAAATGCCGGCTGCCAGGTCCCAGGGCTTCAGCCCGGTTTCCCAGTAGCCGTCGTAACGCCCGGCGGCCACATAAGCCAAATCGAGCGACGCCGCACCCATGCGCCGCACGCCCGCGACGTTGTCCATAACGCTCTCAAGCTTCTTCAGGAACGGCTTATGGCCGGGCAGGCCGTGGAACGGAATGCCCGTGGCGATCACGCAATCTTTGAGATTGCTGCGCGACGAAACGCGCAGACGCTTGTCGTTGAGGAAGGCGCCTTTGCCCTTCTCGGCGTAATACATTTCATCGGTGACCGGATTGAACACGAGCCCAGCGATGATTTCGCCGTCCATCTCAAGACCAATGGAAATAGCGAAGTGCGGAATGCCGTGCAGGAAGTTGGTGGTGCCGTCGATGGGATCGATAATCCAGCGGTGATGTTTATCTTCGCCGGCGACTTCACCGCCTTCTTCCAGCAGGAAACCGAAGCGCGGCCGCGCCTTGGTCAGTTCCATGCGCAGGACTTTTTCGGCCTTGAGATCGGCCGCGCTCACGAAATCGCTGGGGCCCTTGTGCGAGACCTGAAGCTGTTCGACTTCGCCGAAGTCGCGCTTCAAGGCGCGCGCAGCTTTCTGAGCCGCCCCCGTCATGACCGTCCAAAGGGCCGAGCGCAGCGCCATTATGTAACGTCCTTATTTCGCGCGTTCGACGTAGGAAACATCTTCCGTGTTAACGACGATCTTGGTGCCGGCTTCGATGAACGGCGGGATCAGGACTTTCAGTCCGTTTTCAAGCAAGCCCGGCTTGTAAGACGAAGCGGCAGTCTGGCCCTTTACGACCGGATCGGCTTCTACAACCATCAGAACCACCGTCGTCGGCAGCTTCACGCCCACCGGTACGCCTTCGATGAAGTTGACAGACACTTCCATGTTGTCCTGCAGGAAGGCGGCTTGATCGCCCAGCATTTCGCCGGGGATCGCGAACTGATCGTAGGTGGCGCTATCCATGAAGGTGAACATATCGCCTTCCTTGAACAGGTATTGGCAATCGATTTCGCGCACATCCAGGCGCTCAACGGTATCGGCCGTGCGCCAACGGGCTTGGCTCTTGTTGCCAAACTTAATGTCGCGCATTTCGACCTGCATGAAGGCGCCGCCCTTGCCGGGTTGCACGACCTGGTTCTTGAGCACCATCCACTGCTTGCCTTCATGATCAATAACCATGCCGGGGCGGATAGAGTTGGCTGAAATCTTCATAGGTTGGGTCCGTATGTTCGCTGGGTGAAGGCCTGGGAATACCCCTTAAATCGCGCGCGCTTGTATCAGGTTGAACCTATTGAGGCAACCGCCGGGGGTCTTTAAAGACCCCCTTGGTCGCGGTCGGGCAATGGTCTAACAGGTCTTATGGTCACGGCAGCTTCATCCCCCTGGTGGCACCCCGATAACCTCGCGCGGCGCAAACCTTTTTTGGACGTCCGGCGGGCGGCCACCAAGGCCGTGCGCGCCTATTTCCAGGCCGAAGGGTTTTTAGAGGTGGAAACCCCGGCCATCCAGGTTTCGCCGGGGGTTGAGCGCCATATCCAAGCCTTCGCCACGACCTTGAGCGAACCCGGCACCGATCTGGCCCAGCCCCGCTATCTGCATACCTCGCCTGAATTCGCCATGAAGAAGCTTATGGCCGGGGGTATGACTAAAATCATGCAGCTGTGCCACGTGTGGCGCGACCGGGAGCGTAGTCCACTGCATCACCCGGAATTCACCATGCTGGAATGGTACCGCGCCGGCGCCGGTTACACGGCGCTGATGACCGACTGCGAAGCGCTGATGCGCGGCGTGGCCAAAGCCGCTGAGCGCACGTTGCAAGACGGTGAGATGCTGCGCTGGCAAGGGCGCTCCTGCGACCCCGCGAAGCCCGCCGAACGTCTGACGGTTCAAGACGCTTTTGCACGCCATGCCGGTATCGATCTTCTCGCGACCATTGATGAAGGTCTTGCGCCGCCCGTGCAGAAACTGCGCGACGCAGCGCGCGGGCAGGGGCTCTACGTCAGTGAGGCCGACACTTGGGAAGATGTGTTCTTCCGCGTGATGCTGGAGCGTGTTGAACCGCATCTCGGCATGGGCGCGCCGACCATATTGTGTGAATATCCGGCGAACCTTGCCGCACTCGCGCGGCGCAAACTTGGGAATGCGGCGGTGGCCGAACGCTTCGAGCTTTATGCGTGCGGCGTTGAACTCGCCAACGCTTATTCCGAACTCACCGACGCCACCGAGCAGCGTGCGCGTTTCGAACATGACCGCGCGTTGCACCTACAGCTCTACGGCAGCGCGCCGCCGTTGGATGAAGATTTTCTACGCGCGATGGAAAGTTTGCCGCCGTGCGCGGGTGCGGCGCTGGGCTTTGATCGCCTGGTGATGCTGGCGTCGGGAGCCGAAGACATCACCGACGTGCTGTGGTCGCCAGTCGCTTAAGTCCCCATCACGCGGTGGATCGCCTGCGACAGCTGCTCAAGCGTGAACGGCTTGCTCAGCAAGTGAGCGCCGGGATCAAGCGTGCCGTTGTGCACGATGGCGTTGCGGGTGTAGCCGGTGGTGAACAGCACTTTCAAATTGGGATAGAGCTTACGGGCCTCTTCGGCCAACTGACGTCCAGTGACTTCGGGCATCACCACGTCGGTCAGCAGTAATTTGATGTCATCCCGGCTCGCGAGAATTTTGAGCGCGGCTTTTGCGCTCGACGCCGCGACAACTGTGAAGCCCAATTCTTCGACAGTAGCGACGGTCAAAAGCTGAACGGTTTCGTCGTCTTCCACCACCAGCACAACAGCGTGGGTGTGATCGACTTCCTTGGCGTTAGTGACTTGCTTGTCTTCTTCCTGAAGATCGACGGCGCCCTCGAAGCGGCGAAGATAAATCTTCACCGATGTGCCGCGTCCCATTTCCGAATAAATTTTGACGTGTCCACCTGACTGTTTCACGAAACCGAAAACTTGGCTCAATCCTAGGCCCGTGCCTTGGCCTACGCCTTTTGTCGTAAAGAACGGATCGAAGGCCTTTGCGATCACATCAGGCGGCATGCCCATGCCGGTATCGGTGACGCTGATCATAACGAATTCGCCATGATCGACGTGGTGTTCGGCTGCATAGCGCCTGTCGAGCACGGTGTTTTCGGTTTCGATGGTCAGGCGTCCGCCGTCCGGCATGGCGTCACGCGCGTTGACGGCAAGATTGACCAAGGCATTTTCAAGTTGATTGCCGTCGGCGTTAATACGCCACAGGCCCGCGCCTTGAACGATTTCAATGCGCACGGTCTCGCCCAAGGTGCGCCGCAGGAGGTCTGAGAGACCTGAGATCATGCGGTTGACGCTGATTACTGTGGGTTCAAGTGCTTGCTGGCGCGAGAAAGCCAGCAGGCGCTGCGTCAGCGCCGCGCCGCGCTTAGCGCCGTCGATGGCGTTTTCAATCAGGCTACCGATGTTGTGATCGCCCTGGCCGATGCGCTTGCGCACAATGTCGAGTGCGCCGATTACGATCGCCAGCATGTTGTTGAAGTCGTGCGCAATGCCGCCGGTCAACTGGCCAATGGCTTCCATTTTCTGGGCTTGGCGAAGTTGCAGCTCAATGCCTTCGCGTTCTTTGACTTCGGCCTTCAGGCGCTCGTGCGATTCCTGCAGGGCGGCGTGTCCGTCTTCGATCTCTTCACGCCGGCGCGCACCTTCAACAGCGTTCTGCGTGCCGAAGACAAGCGCGAAGACGAGTGTCGTGATCGCGAGCACCTGTACCAGCGCTGCGGTGCGTTCGGCACTTGCTTGGCGCTCCTGCAGCAGGCGGTCTTCCTCGGCGATCATGCCGCGTAAAAGGCCGTTGGCCTCATCTGCCAAAACTTTGCTGCGACCGGTGATGGAGGCGAGCGCACGCGCTTGTCCTTCCGTGCGCATGGCGTTGACGCGCCGCTCATAGTGTCGCCAACAATTCTTCGACAACAGGTTTCAGATAAGTGACCGAGTTTTGTTGCCTAGGGTTATCGGCGACTAACTTTTCAATATTGCCGACATGCAGCGGAAGGATGTCCCGCGCATTGAGGTAGGGCTGCAGATAATCATCGCGGCCTGTGATCAGGAATCCGCGCATGCCGGTCTCGGCTTCGTAAACCGTAAGCTGCGTCGAGGTCAGGGCCTCTTTGACCTCCATCGTATGTTGTACAAGTTCGTGATCAGTGCGCTGCGCGCCGACAAGCGAACTCAGCGCAATCCCGACGACGATCAGGAGCGTGAAGGCAATAGTGATGGGATGTATAAGACGCCGGATCGACGTCCGTAAGAAACTCACGAATAACCCCCGCGCGAAGTAAATACTTCGAGCGAATTATTTACCGCAGCTTGGAAAAAATAGCATTGAAATCCCGCACAGCCGCAGCAGGACCGCCGGCGTAATTCCAAATACCCCCACAGACGGCGATGAAATCGGCGCCCGCTTTAACAATCGGCTCGCAGTTCTCGACGGTGATGCCACCGATGGCGACGCACGGCACGTTGGTGGTCTCAGACCAAACCTCAACAACCTCAATATCTACGGGTGTTGTGTCGTCTTTGGTGGAGGAGGGGAAGAATGCACCGAAGGCCACATAGTCTGCGCCGGCTTCGCCGACTTCCATAGCGACGTGGCGAGAATCTTTGCAAGTAACACCTACGGTCGCATCTCGCCCCATAATCTCGCGGGCTTCGTCGTAGGGCATATCTTCTGGACCGACATGCACACCGTCGCAACCGAGCTGCGCAGCGAGGTCAGGCCGGTCGTTCAAAATAAAAGCCACATCCCGTTTGTGGCAAACCGGCATGAGCTTATTCACGGCTGCGGAGATCGTCGCGTCATCGACGCCCTTTAAGCGCAGCTGAAGGCAGGCCACGTCACCGGCGGCGAGCGCCTCATCTAGCGTACGCGCGAAGGCTTCCACGTCCGGAATATTTTCCGGCGTGATGAGGTAAAGGCGACAGCCGTGCTCTGTGGGCACGACTATTCTTCTTTGCCCTTATAGATATCAATCAGCTTGCTGAGCAGCGTGTTGGCTTCAGGCAGCGCGCGCTGGAAGGCATTGCGGCCGACGATGGAACCGTTGCCGCCGCCGTCGCGGATCGCCTTGGCTTCTTCATAAAGCGCGTCTTCGCCCTTTTTGGCGCCGCCCGAGAACACCACGATGCGGCGGCCACCAAAGCAGCTTTGCACAATGTGATTGACGCGCTGAGTCAGGGTGGCGCGCGGAATGTTCTGCGCTTCATAAACCTTCTTGGCTTCGCCGAGGTCCAGATGATCGGTCGGCAGCTTCACTTTAATGATATGGGCACCCATGAGGGCGGCCATGTGGGCGCCGTAGGCAATGATGTCGAAGGCGGTTTCGCCGTCTTTGGAGACGTACTTACCGCGCGGGTAGGACCAGACGACCACAGCCAGGCCGGCGTCTTTGGCTTCGGCGGTCAGTTCGCGCAGATCGTTCATCATGTCGTACGCGCGTTCCGAACCCGGATACATCGTGTAACCGATGGCCGAGCAGCCGAGGCGCAGGGCATCCTGGACGCCGGCAGTGATGGCCTGGATGGGTGCGTCTTTCTCCCCGTTCAGCGAGTTGGCGCTGTTGACCTTAAGGATAGTGGGGACCGCACCGGCGAAGGTGTCAGCGCCGTCTTCGATCATGCCGAGCGGGGCGGCGAAGGCCGAAAGGCCGGCATCGACCGCGAGCTGCCAGTGATAGTGCGGCTCGTAGCCCGGCGGGTTCGGCGCGAAGCTGCGCGCGGGGCCGTGCTCAAAGCCCTGGTCGACGGGCAGGATCACCAGCTTACCGGTACCGCCGAGGCGGCCATTCATGAGGATCCGGGCGAGGTTGGATTTGGTGCCGGGGTTGTCGCTTTCGTAAGCGGAGAGAATCTTCTTAACCCGGGGTGTGATCTTCATGAACGCGGCATCCTCTGGTTTAAAAAACGAAGTTGTGCCGCGACATATAAAGGGCTGCCAGCGAAAGGACTAGAGGGGGAATGAGAGCCGGTTTCCGGCCCTGTCCGAAGCGCCCTCCGTGAGAGCGTGTTGACGTGCTCCGGACACCTTTCTATGCTTCATGCAGAATTCGAGGTTGGGGCGCTATTTCTTTGAAAGATATTGAAAACTACAAGCTGGTGCAGGTTCATGGCGCGCTTCAACGGCTGGATAAGGCCCTGACGCGCCTGGAGTCCGCCGCGGCCAAGACCGGCGGCGCCGGCGAGACCAAAGCCCTCACCGAAAAACTCGACGCGCTGAGCCGTGCGCATGGCACCTTGCAGGAGACCGCGGGGCGCGTCGCCACCCGTCTCGATACAGCCATCGAACGCCTCGCGGCGTCGATCCAAGACTAGGGCGGAAAGCGGGGGCATCGTGGGGCAAGTATCCATCAACATCCGCGGCCGCCAGTACCAGATCGCCTGCGACGACGGCCAGGAAGCCCATCTCGCACGCCTGGGACGCTACCTCGACCAACGCGCCGAACAGGTCGCGGCGTCGGCCGGATCCGTCAATGAGTCACTGCTTCTCGTGATGGTCGGTCTGATGGTGGCCGACGAATTGGCCGATACTTCCGCCGAACTTGAGAGCCTGAACGGTGAAAAGACCGCTGCGGCGCGTGAAGAAGCTGAGAAAGAGGCGGTTAAGGCCATGAATGGCCTCGCGGAGCGCATTGAGCGTATTGCCGCGCGCCTTGAGGGAACCTAAGTTGACTGCGGAGCTGCTGGACAGGTTAGGTCTACGAACCCCCAGGGGCGATAATCTTCGCTAGGGAGCTGTTCCTCGCCGGATAGCGCTACGTTCGGTGATACGGTGCCCACTTATACCTGTGGTCCCATGGCGGATTCACA
This sequence comes from Fidelibacterota bacterium, assembly GCA_947476895.1. GTDB lineage: Bacteria > Pseudomonadota > Alphaproteobacteria > Rhodospirillales > Rhodospirillaceae > SHVO01. Next base: position 40,420 of record CANJRX010000019.1, read on the forward strand.
CCAGGCCGACGGTTTCGGCGGCTCCACTTTATACATCTTGGGGATCATCTCCATTTTTCGCGTTGCCGGAAGTGCTTTGCTTGAATTTTGGTGTCAGGCGGTTTTGCCATGACGAGTCCGAACGCCGTTCCAGCCGCTGAACTAAAAGCCAAACTGCGCCGTGTCGTCATGGCGCGGCGCCGCGAGACTCATATCGCGCGCAACGCACAGGCGGCGCCCGAACTGGCTAAGCGCCTCGTCACCGAAATCGCGCCTCACGGGAAAACAATAGCCGGCTATAGGCCTCTGGGTGAGGAGCTGGACTGCCGTCCGGCGCTCGAAGCTCTGCGGGCTGTCGGGGCCACCGTGGCTTTGCCGGTCGTCGCCGGCCAGGGGCAGGTGTTGATTTTCCGCAATTGGCTGCCTGGCGATACGTTGGAGCCGGGTCCCTTCGGCACGTTCCATCCCACAACGCGGGCGGCGCTCGCAGCCCCCAGCATCCTCCTTTTGCCGTTGATTGCCTTTGACGGCACCGGCCAGCGTCTGGGATATGGAGCCGGTTATTACGACCGCACGATCTCAGCCTTGCGCCAAAGCGGCCAGATTCTCGCGGTCGGGATTGCCTATGACGAGCAGGAGGTCGAGACCGTGCCCACCGACCCTCACGATCAAAGAATGGACGCAGTCATTACCGACCGGCGTACGTTGTGGTTCAATAAGCCTTAGCAGGTAGGTTATTTCGATATGCGTCTTCTGTATTGCGGCGACATCATGGGTCGCCCTGGCCGCGATGCCATTGTCACCTACGTGCCGCAGCTGCGCCGCGACTTGAACCTAGACTTTGTCGTGGCCTGCGGTGAGAACGCCGCCCACGGCTTCGGCATCACAGCCGCCATTTGCCAGACGTTCTATGACGCCGGTGTGGACGTCATCACGCTCGGCAACCACGCCTGGGATCAACGCGAGATCATTTCCTACATTTCCGCCGAACCCAAACTGCTGCGGCCCATCAATTACCCGCCCGAGGCGCCCGGGCGCGGCATGGGTCTGTTCACCACCGCCAAAGGCAGACGGGTGATCGTGGTTCAGGTCATGTGCCGGCTTTACATGGACCCGCTCGATGATCCGTTCCGCGCCCTGGAAGGTGTGCTGGAGCAGCATCCGCTGCGCGATGCTGCCGATGCGATCATCGTCGACGTGCACGGTGAAGCCACCAGCGAGAAGGGCGCCCTTGGTCATCTGTCCGATGGCCGCGCATCAATGGTGGTGGGCAGCCACTCTCACATTCCCACGGCCGATGCGCGCATTATGCCGGGGGGTACGGCTTTTCAAACTGACGCGGGTATGTGCGGGCCGTTTGATTCCGTGATCGGCATGAAGAAACACACCGCCACGCAGCGCTTCGTCACCAAGATGCCGACCGAGCGTCTGGAACCTGCCGATGGCGAGGGCACCCTCTGCGGCCTTTATGTGGAAACCGACGACCGCACAGGTCTCGCCCTAAAGGCTGAGCCGGTCCGGGTTGGCGGCGTACTGAAGCAGGCGCTGCCCTATCAATAGCCGGCGGAACGGATGAGGCGTCCGTCTGCGGGCTTCAGGGCTGGCTTCAAGGTGCGCGCTGGCAAATGCTGCATGCGCAGAATATTCAGACCCAGCGACGTAATCTTCAGCTCATAGCCGCGCGCTGCCGGCTCATAGCTCACCAGTTCACGGCTGATCAGTTCCAACGGCGCGCCGGTAAGGCGCAGAACGTTCTGACCTCCCTCCGACAAAGCGCCGAGCAGACTGCGGGCAGGCGACGTCAACTCATGTACGGATTTGGCACTACTGATCGCGCTCTGCAGAGCCATGGGCCCTCCTCAAAAAAAACTATAAGGGTGTCAGGTAAAACGAACCCCGCCGATCCGTGGGGGGAGACGGATGCGGCGGGGGATCACTTGGTGGCCGGTAGCTGGGGGGAACTAGCACGACCACTAGTGAAATGCTGGAGCGCGAAGTTCGTTCCCACCTATCGCCGCTTTTTCTTCAAAAAAGCATATTTACGCGAAAAGAGTGCGGCCAGCCGGTGCGCTCGCGTGGAGGTTTATGTCAATGTTGATATTTGGATATACACGAAATTTAACGAGCAACTGACTTATGCCGATCTCGTTCTGTCTTTGCTGTGTTTTTCACAACAAGCGAAGGACTTTTCTGATGACTCAGTCAAATAATAAGCAAAGCGGCCAGAAAAATCAGAACCAGCAAAATCAACAAAGCGATCAGCAAAAACAGCAGAATCAGCAAAATCAACAACAGCACGAGGGTAAAGGTCAGCCAGGCGGCCAGCGCCATCAGGAAGGTCTACCCAATCGCCAAGGTGCGCGCCAAAGCGACCGAAACGATTAGATGGAATGTTGTTGAAACAGAAAAAGGCGGAACCCCTGTTCCGCCTTTTTCATTTAATCCTAATATTTGTTAGTGGATCGCGGTTGAGGCTTCCATGCCTTCGAAATTCGCGATGACCGCGGCTGACCTGACGGCTTTTTTTGTACCGGTTGATTTGAGAGAATTGACCCCAACAGGAGGAGCTGAACATGGCGAGACGTGGATTAGGCGCGGAGCAGATTGTTTCCAAGTTAAGGCAGATCGAGGTGCTGATGGCGCAGGGCAAGTCTG
>CANJRX010000020.1 GCA_947476895.1 Fidelibacterota bacterium
GCACTACAACACCAAGCGGCCCCATTCATCGCTCGGCTATAGGCCGCCGGCGCCGGTGACCTATAGCCCGATACCAGTACCACTCGAACAGAGCCAAAACATGCAGTAGACTAACATCACGACTGGTAAAGAAAATCGGTCAGGTCAAGCTGCGGTACGAGGTCCCGAACCTCTCTCAAATTGCTGACGAGATAAACCTGCAGCTTAATAGGAGACGGCTGCATCGCCGTACTTCCCGTGAAGGCCCGCAGCAGCGCGTCGAACCGCTCAAGTTTTTGCGTGAAGTCCACTAACTCTTTTTGAGAACCATCGCTGTAGACCACAAACAGCGGGCTCTCGGCACGCTTCCAAGCCGCGTGGGACGGTGTGGAAACAACAAGCGCGGCAAAGGCCATCGCCGCACAAAAACATTCGCGGAACATCCTGAACGTGATCATACCCCTACTCCCCCAGCAAATTACTCCACAGATGGAATGATGGATTTACGCGGCGATGCCGCGCGCGGGGCGGCGGCGGGTTGATCGCTCGCTTTTTCCGCACCCAGCATCGACTGCAAGATTTGATCGGAGATGTCGCGCACCGCGCCGGGCGAGTGCGAGAGGAACAGTGTGTTAGTTTTATCGTTCTCGCCGATGGACTTCAATGTATCGAAGTACTGCGTGACGAGAACCAATTGCATCACGTCGGCGGCGCTGGCGCCGTTAACGGCCTTTTGGAATTGCTCGATCGACGTCTGCAGACCTTCAATGATGGCTTTGCGCTGGTTGGCGGTGCCATGACCTTGCAGCGCTTTGCTCTCGGCTTCCGCTTCGGCTTTTTTCACGACCAGGATCTTCTCGGCCTCGCCGCGGGCTTGGGCGGCCACCTGCTCGCGCTGTGCGGCATTGATGTCGTTCATGGCCGCCTTCACTTTGGCGTCGGGTACGATGTCGGTCACCAGCACGTTGACGATCTCGTAGCCGAAGGACGACATGTCGGAATCCAATTCCTTCTTAACGGCGGCGGCGATGCCCGACTGCGAAGCGAACACCTCGTCCAAGGTCATGCCCGGAACGTGACCGAGCACGACTTGCTCGACATAGGCTTTGATCTGCGTGAGCGGATTGGAGAGTTTGTAGTAGGCGTCAAAGACGCGCTCGGGGCGCACCTGGTACTGGACCGAAATCGGGATTGAGACGAAGACGTTGTCCTTCGTCTTTGTCTCCATGGTCAGAACGATCTGGTTGACGCGCAGACTGATCCGCCCGGCGATCGTTTCAATGATCGGCCATTTCCAATTCAAGCCGTCGGTTGCGACACGGCGGAATTTACCGAAGCGTGTGACGATGGCGACTTGTGACGTGCCGACCGTGAAAAAAGTGAAGAACGCGAGAATGACGAGAAGAATCGCAATAACGATAGCGAACATGCCCCTGTCTCCCCCTGCTCAGCCCAACAGGCTGCCCACGCGGTGTTTTAGAACGGAAGCCCTAGAACGGGATATCGTCGTCCATGGGATCACGGCCACCGCCGCCGCCGCCGGAGCGGCCTTTGCTGGCGCTTTTAGGCGCGAAGTCGTCGCCGGAATCCCAGCCGCCGCCACCGCCGCCTTCGTCGCCCATACCGCCACCGCCGCCTCCACCACCGCCCTTACCGTCGAGCATGGTGAGTTCACCGCCGTAGCCCTGCAGCACGACTTCGGTCGAGTATTTTTCGGCGCCGGATTGATCGGTCCACTTGCGAGTCTGCAAGCTGCCGCTTACGTACACCTTGCTGCCCTTTTTCAGATACTTCTCAGCGATCTCCGCGAGATTTCCGAAAATTACCACTCGGTGCCATTCGGTTTTTTCTTTCTTCTCGCCGCTGGCTTTATCGCGCCATGATTCCGATGTAGCGATGCTCAAATTGGCGACCTTGCCGCCGTTTTGCATGCTGCGGACTTCCGGGTCCTTGCCCAGATTACCGATAAGGATGACTTTGTTGACGCTGCCGGCCATGTTGTTCTCCTAGAGACTCGCCTCAGTTCTGATACCCCGCACCTTATAGGCCGCGGGATTACTGTGCGAGCAGAAATAATTCAGTGATATCAATGGTTAATACGAATTTTTTATCCACAGGTTGCCCTCACTAGACGTTCCGCGTATGAAGGCAGCCACCGTGAAACATAACGAGAACATTTATCCATAATGCCCCCCAATAGCAAGTCCTCCGCGTTGAAACCCACCGAAGCCCTGCACCACATCCGTGTTCGGGGTGCGCGCGAGCATAACCTGCGCGGCGTCAACGTCGACCTGCCCCGCGACAAGCTGGTGGTGGTCACGGGCCTGTCCGGTTCGGGCAAGTCGTCCCTCGCCTTCGACACGATCTATGCCGAGGGCCAGCGCCGCTATGTGGAATCGCTGTCGGCCTACGCGCGTCAGTTCCTGGAGCTGATGCAAAAACCCGATGTGGATTCCATCGAGGGCCTGTCGCCGGCCATTTCCATCGAGCAGAAAACCACCAGCCGCAATCCGCGCTCCACGGTCGGCACGGTGACTGAGATTCACGACTACATGCGCCTACTCTGGGCGCGCGTCGGCGTTCCCTATTCGCCCGCCACCGGTTTGCCCATTGAGGCGCAGACCGTGTCGCAGATGGTCGACCGCGTCATGGCCATGCCGGAAGGCACACGCCTTTATCTGCTCGCGCCCATCGTGCGCGGCCGCAAGGGTGAATACCGTAAGGAAGTCCAAGAGCTGCTGAAAAAAGGTTTTCAGCGCGTGAAAGTCGACGGCACGCTTTATGAAATCGCCGACGTTCCGACCCTCAACAAAAAACTCAAACACGACATCGAAGTGGTCGTGGACCGCATTGTTGTCCGCGACGGCATTCAAAGCCGCCTCGCGGAATCTTTCGAAGCCGCGCTGGGATTGGCTGACGGCATCGCCTTCACCGAAAACGCTGATGCTAAAGGTGATGTGGGCCGCACGGTGTTCTCGGCCAAGTTCGCCTGCCCGGTATCCGGCTTCACTATTGATGAGATCGAGCCGCGCTTGTTCTCGTTCAACAATCCCTTCGGCGCCTGTCCGGCCTGTGATGGCTTGGGCGTGAAGATGTTGTTCGATCCGGCGCTGGTGGTACCAGACGAAGCCCTGAGCGTCGAAGACGGCGCGGTCGCGCCCTGGTCTTCATCCTCCGTGCCCTCGCCCTATTACCTGCAAGCCCTAAAAGGCGTGCTGGGTTACTACGGCGCGAAGATCGATGTGCCGTGGAAAAAACTGCCTGCCAAAGTGCGCGACGCGGTATTGAACGGCACCGGTGACGACGAAATCACCATCAAGTTTAGCGACGACGTGCGCAAGTACGAAACCCGCAAGCCCTTCGAAGGCGTGCTGAACAACTTGCAGCGCCGCTGGCGTGAAACCGATTCCGCTTGGATGCGCGAGGAATTGGAGAAGTATCAGACCTCGCAGCCTTGCGAAGTGTGTAACGGCCATCGCCTGAAGCCCGAAGCGCTCGCGGTCAAGATCAACAAGAAGAACATCGCCGAAGTTTCGGAATTGAGCATTGACGATGCAGCCACTTGGTTCGCAGGGCTGTCGAAATCTCTCGGTACAAAGAGCATGGAAATCGGCCGGCGCATTTTGCGCGAAATCGATGACCGTCTGCACTTCCTGAATAACGTCGGGTTGGATTACCTCACCCTCGCTCGCAATTCCGGCACGCTGTCGGGCGGCGAAAGCCAGCGCATCCGCTTGGCTTCGCAGATCGGCTCAGGCCTTACGGGCGTGTTGTATGTGCTGGATGAACCGTCGATTGGTTTGCACCAGCGCGACAACAATCGCCTGCTCGATACATTGCGCCGCTTGCGCGACATCGGGAACACCGTGCTGGTGGTCGAACACGACGAAGACGCCATCCGCAGCGCCGACTACATCGTGGACATGGGTCCCGGCGCCGGCGTGCACGGCGGCATGGTCGTCGCCGAAGGTACGCTCGACGACATTCTGAAATCGAAAACCAGCCTTACGGCCGCTTATCTCAACGGCACGCGCGAAGTGCCGGTACCGACGACCCGCCGCAAAGGCAACGGCAAGGTGCTGACCGTCAAAGGGGCGCGCGCCAACAACCTCAAGAACGTCAGCGTCGATATTCCGCTGGGCACCATGACCTGCGTAACCGGCGTCTCCGGCGGTGGTAAGTCGTCGTTGGTGTTGGAGACTCTTTATAAGGGCCTCGCTAAACATCTTTACGGCGCGCGCGATATTCCCGGCCCTCACGACAAGATCGAAGGCATGGCGGCGTTAGATAGGGTCATCGACATCGACCAATCGCCCATCGGTCGCACGCCGCGTTCGAACCCCGTGACCTACACCGGTGCGTTCACGCCGATCCGCGAGTGGTTCGCCGAATTGCCCGAAGCCAAAGCGCGCGGCTATCAGCCGGGGCGTTTCAGCTTCAACGTCAAAGGCGGACGCTGCGAAGCCTGTCAGGGCGACGGCCTGATCAAGATCGAGATGCACTTCCTGCCTGATGTGTATGTCACCTGCGATGTCTGCAAAGGCAAACGCTATAACCGCGAAACCCTTGAAGTACACTTCAAAGGCAAAAGCATCGCCGACGTGCTGGATATGACGGTCGAGGAAGGCGTCGATTTCTTCAAAGCTGTGCCCAGCATCCGTGAGAAAATGGAACTGCTGAAACAAGTGGGCTTGGGCTACGTGCACTTAGGCCAGCAGGCCACCACGCTCTCAGGCGGCGAAGCGCAGCGCGTGAAGCTGGCGAAGGAACTCAGCAAACGCGCCACCGGCCGCACGCTCTATATCCTCGACGAACCCACGACCGGACTGCATTTCGAGGATGTCCGAAAACTGCTGGAAGTGCTGCACACCCTGGTCAACCAAGGGAACACAATGGTGGTGATCGAACACAACCTCGAAGTCATCAAGACCGCCGACTGGGTGATCGACCTAGGCCCCGAAGGCGGCAGCGGCGGCGGCGAGATTGTCGCGACCGGCACACCGGAAGATGTGGCGGCTGTGAAAGCCAGCTACACGGGCCAGTTTTTGAAGGAAAGCTTGAAGGGTGTGACGAATGCGAAGAAGAGAGCTTAGTTTTGTTGTCTTGTCATTCCCGCGAAGGCGGGAATCCATTCATCAGTTAAGCCAGCCGTGAGATGGATTCCCCGGACAAGCCGGGGAATGACAGTGGAGCTTGCTACGGCACCAACGGGTGCCAATGCCCGTCTTCCTTCGCGGCAGCGACGATCTCATCGTGATCTGTCGATGCGAAGTAGTTGTAAATAGGCTTGCCCTTATAGGCCCACTGCGTGGTTTTGTCGGCGCGGATGACGATGCTCCAGTCGCCTTGCGGTTTGGCGAAGTCGCGGGCGAACACCGGTAGCCAGGTGATGCCGATGCATTCATCACCGCAACCAATCTTGCCGCTCTTATCCGCATCGTTCGTGAAAAACGGAACACCCAATTCGTTGGTGAATTTGTAACCGCCATTTTCGGCTTCCTGCACGCTGACTTCCGTGGGGCTCCACGGCGGCGGGTCTTTTGCGCTTATGGTCAGGGCGGCGATGCTAAGCACGCTTCCGCACATGATGAATTTCCGCCAAACACTGCTCATACTCAAAAGCCTCCCAGCTCACTCCACGCGCCTGCCCGTACAACCGGACGGCGTATGCTAGACGCGCCGGGAACGTGAGGGCAAGTGCCGCGACATCCGCGGCGCAAGCCAGACATAGCGTGTTACGTTGTCAAAAGCATGGCAGGCGCGCCAACTCATGCAACCGGCGGCGGCTGGCCCTCGAACTTGGGCAAAGTCTCGCTGATGCAAGCCCAGGTCGGCGCGGTCTTGGTCCAGATCGTGGCCCCCGGCGCGCCCACTTCCGGATCGTCCAGCGTTCCAACACGTATGAAGATGAGATGCGGCCGTGTTTCCGCCTCACTGAAAAGTGAGGTTCCACACTTCGGGCAAAACCGGCGGTGCATAGGTGTGCCGCTATCGGCTACGGATTGGTAATCGGTGGTTGTTCCGGTGAGCGTCACATCGGCTTTCAGGAACGCAGCGTTCACCGTGGAACTGCCCGCACCTAGGTACTGGCACAGGCGGCACCAGCATGTGCGCGCCGCGATTGGTTTGGACGTGCTCGTGTAACGCACCGCGCCGCAAAGACATCCGCCGGTTATGGACATTGTCGCCTCCCCCTCATTGCATACAAACTCATCTTAACCGGCTGCGCGCACTGACAAAATATCCATCAACAGATGTCTGACATGCAGATTTATTGCTGGTATCATACGGCCAGGGGAGGAAAGGCTAAACAAGCGGACATCGCGCGCACAAAGACCCTTTCCACTGAACTGAAGCAATGATCATACCCGAGCAACCACCTGAAGGGCCGGCGCCAGAGCCGCGCCGCAATCAGGACGTTTTGGAATTTTACCGCGAGCGGATCATGTATCTGCTGGCGATCGCGATCATTGTGTTTATCTCGCCATTCGCGGCGCTCGATTTCTTCGAAGGGCACTACGCGCTGGGCGTCGCCACCTTCGCAGTGGTGATTTGCTTCTGCATCGACGGCTACGCCATTCACCGCGGACGCAAGCCACCCATCGACTTCAAATATTTGTTGTTACCGGTTGTTGCAGCTATCGGCATTTCGCTGACGGTCAACGGTATGCACGGCGCTCTGTGGTGCTATCCCGGTGTGCTGCTGTGCTACTTCGTACTGCCGCGCCGCTGGGCTGTCGCCGGCAGTTTGAGCTTGCTGGCCGTCGCTGCACCAATCGTGCTCACGTCGCTGGGCTAGGATATCGCCGTGCGCTTTGTGGTGTCGCTGGCTTTGACGATTGTTGTCGTGTTCATCATCACCGACGTCATCCGCGAACTGCAAAACGAACTTCTGGCCCAGGCCATCACCGATCCCCTGACCGGCGCTTATAACCGCCGCCAAATGGAATTCTCGCTGGATGAAGCCGTTGAACGCCACTTGCGCACCAATGCTCCGGCGTCGGTGTTGCTGATCGATATCGACCACTTCAAGCGCATCAACGATGACATGGGCCACGACACAGGCGACCGCGTGCTGAAAGCGCTGGTGCTGCTGATCAAGAACCGCTCGCGTAAGCTGGACCGGTTGTTTCGTATGGGCGGCGAAGAGTTCCTGTTGTATCTACCCGATACCCCCGCCGCCGCCGCTATGATTCAGGCCGAAAACCTGCGTAATCGTGTTGCCGAGGCCAGCATGGCCAAAGGCCGCCAGGTGACCGTGAGCATCGGTGTTGCCGATCTCGCCCGTGACCTTGGCCGCGATCAATGGATTAAGCTGGCTGACAATGCGCTCTATCAAGCCAAGGAAACCGGACGTAACCGGGTGGTGCGCGCTGAGCCCGCGCTTGCAGAAGATGATGATGCCGGGGCGGACTCTGATGACCGGCGTTCCCGGCAGCGCTTATCCTAAAGAATACGCGCGTGATGGTGGATGTGATCCGCCATGAAACTTGCGATGAAATAATAGGAATGGTCGTAGCCTTCCTGCATCCTCAAGTTCAGCGGCACGCCCGCCTTTAAGCACGCCGCGCGCAGAAGTTCAGGCTTGAGCTGCGCTTCTAGGAATTTATCGGCGGTTCCCTGATCTACCAAAATTTCCGAGGCGGGCCGCTTGCCTGATTCAATCAGCGCGCAGGTGTCGTGACTGCGCCAGGTGCTGCGGTCAGTTCCCAAATACGCCGCGAAAGCTTTCTCGCCCCAAGGACACTGCGTAGGCGCGACAATCGGCGAAAAGGCCGAGACGGATTTGTATTTCTCGGGATGACGCAGCGCTAAAGTCAGCGCACCGTGACCGCCCATGGAATGACCGAAGATGCCTTGGCGCGTCATATCGCCGGGGAATTCCGTGCCAATTAAGGACGCGAGTTCGTCTGTGATCCAGGATTCCATTTTAAAATGCGCCGCCCACGGCGCTTGTGTGGCGTCGAGATAAAATCCAGCGCCCTGCCCTAAGTCGTAGGATTCATCATTGGCGACACCTTCACCGCGCGGAGAGGTGTCGGGCACCACCAGCATCAATCCAAGTTCAGACGCCAAGCGCTGCGCACCGGCCTTTTCGGTGAAGTTGGCTTCCGTGCAGGTCAGGCCCGAGAGAAACCACAACACCGGTACTTTGCCGGAAGCGGGCGGCAGATAGACCCCGAAGCGCATCACCGTGTTCGTGAAACGGCTTTGATGGCTGCAGACAAGCTGTTCGCCGCCAAAGCTGCGCAGTCGCGAGATAACTCTCATTAGAACACGACCACCGAACGGATCGACTTTCCTTCGTGCATGAGATCGAACGCGTGGTTGATCTGCTCTAGTGGCATGGTGTGGGTAATGAGGCTGTCGATCTCGATCTTGCCTTCCATGTACCAGTCCACAATCTTCGGCACATCGGTGCGCCCGCGCGCGCCGCCGAAGGCTGTGCCTTTCCAGACCCGCCCCGTGACCAGCTGAAACGGCCGCGTGGCGACTTCTTTGCCGGCTTCGGCCACGCCGATGATGATGCTTTCGCCCCAACCGCGGTGACAGCATTCCAAGGCTTGGCGCATAACGGTCGTGTTGCCCGTGCAATCGAACGAGAAATCCGCGCCGCCTTCCGTTGCGTCCACCACAGCCGCCACAACTTTGTCGTTGCCGACGTCGTTCGGGTTGATGAAGTGTGTCATGCCGAAACGCTTGGCGGCTTCGGCCTTGGCCGGATTAAGGTCGATACCGATGATCTTGTCGGCGCCGACCATGCGCGCACCTTGAATCACGTTGAGGCCGATGCCGCCCAGACCGAACACCGCCACGTTCGCGCCGGGCCAGACCTTGGCGGTATTGATCACCGCGCCGATGCCGGTCGTGACACCGCAGCCGATGTAACAAATCTTGTCGAACGGCGCGTCGGCCCGCACTTTGGCCACGGCGATTTCCGGCAGCACCGTGAAGTTCGAAAAAGTCGAACAGCCCATGTAATGGAAGATCTGATTCTTTTTGCCTGTGGACTCGCACGAGAAGCGGCTGGTGCTATCGGGCATCAAGCCTTGCCCTTGCGTCGCACGAATGGCGGTGCAGAGGTTGCTGCGCTGAGACAAACAGGTTTTGCACTGGCGGCATTCCGGCGTGTAGAGCGGGATTACATGGTCACCCGGCTTTACACTGGTCACGCCCGCGCCCACTTCGCGCACAATGCCCGCACCTTCGTGTCCCAAGATCGCCGGAAACTTGCCTTCGGAATCAAGACCAGACAGCGTGTAGGCATCGGTATGGCAAACGCCTGTGGCTTTGATTTCCACCAGCACTTCGCCCGCGCGCGGGCCGACGATGGAGATTGTTTCGATGGTTAAGGGTTTGCCCGCTTCCCAGGCAACGGCGGCGCGCGACGTGATCATGCAACAAACTCCAACACAGAAATTAAGTTAAGCCGTCAATACCAGAACCAAACCCCAAATGGCCAGCACCGCCAACAGCAGGAATGTGCCGCCGGCACCGCCGACGCGAAATCCATTGGCGCCGCGGCGTGGGATTCCGAGTACGTGCAAGACTCTCACGGCGACGATCAAGGCAGCGACAATCATAAGCGCCAAGGGATTGGCGTTAGAAGTTTCCAGAAGCCCCATCAATATCAGCATCAGCGGTACGTATTCGCCGAAGTTGGCGTGCACCCGAACGCGTATACGCAGGTCTTCATTGTCGCCGTCGCCAAGCGAGACGCGGTAATGCCGTCTGCCGCGCACCACGCGGATGGACAAAAACAGGTAGAACAGGGCCAAAATGCAGGCGGTCGTCAGCGTTATAGGTAGCGGCAATGGCGAGTGCATAAAGTCCCTCCCTGGGCTGTAAGATCTTTATGATACCCCATGACAGCCGCCCGAATCAGCGATATTCCAGGCGCCTGAAACAGGCATTCCGAGTTCTTATGGCTTCTGATCACACGCCAGAACACCTTCCAGAGCATGGGCCCCGCCAGCGCAAACTCGTGCTCTGGGCCTGCATCGCCGCGCTGTTCACCGCTTCGGTCGAAAGCACCATCGTCGCTACGGCGATGCCCACCATCACCGCCGATCTCGGCGGTTTTTCCCTGCTGGCCTGGGTGTTCGCCGCGTACATGCTCACCCAATCCGTAACCATTCCGATTTATGGACGCCTTGCCGATATCTACGGCCGTAAGCGCGTGCTGTTTTTCGGCTTCGGTTTGTTTCTGATCGGCTGCGTGTTATGCGGTTTCGCGCCGACGATGCTGATGCTCGTCATCTTCCGCGCCATTCAGGGCATTGGCGCGGGTGCGGTCATGCCTGTAACGCTGACCATTGTCGGTGACACCTTCCCCTCCGTTGAGCGCGCCCGCGTCCAGCCCTTTATCGCCAGCACATTCGCGACGGCGTCAATCATTGGACCAATGCTCGGTGCGTTCATCGTGCAGCATTCAAGCTGGCAGCTGATTTTCTGGTTCAACGTGCCCTTGGGCTTGATCGCGCTCGCCATGCTGTGGGTGTTCTACAAAGAAACCCCGCGCGTCGTGAAGCACACCCTCGACGTCACCGGGGCGCAGCTCCTGATGGCATCGATCACAGGCGTGCTTCTGGCTATGCTGCAGGCGGATCAGTTGGGCTGGTGGATCCTTCCATTGGTGGCCTTTTCCATCCTGCTCTTCTTCCTGTTTCTGCGCTGTGAGAAGCGTTCGGCGGAACCACTTTTGCCCCCGGAACTTTGGCGCGACAGCACGCTTTTGGTCTCCAACGTCGGGAATGTCGGCATTGGCGCAGTACTCATGGGCGTCACCGCCTTTGTGCCAGTCTATGTGCAGGGTGTGATGCATGCGCCCGTGTTGATTGCCGGCCTTATATTGACGGTGTTCTCGTTCAGTTGGCCGTTCTCCAGCACCATCAGTGCGCGCATCATGCTGCGTACCACCTATCGCACAACGGCCGTGTTCGGTGCAGGGATGCTGATATTTGGAAGCCTGGTCGTGGCAATCCTTGCCACCGTACCGCCCGCCATCAATAACCAGATCCTTGGCGGATGGTGGCCGGCCGTCGCGGTATTCTTTATTGGCGCAGGCTTGGGCGCCATCAATACGCCATTCCACATCTCGATGCAGGAAGCCGCGGTATCCTTGCGCGGCATCGCTACGGCCACGCAGCAGTTCATGCGCATGGCGGGTGGGACGTTCGGCACCGCCCTTCTCGGCATGGTGCTCAATCTCAGCCTCGCGTCAAAAGCGCCTCAGATTCACGACCCGGCTCAAACCTTGATGGATGAGACCTCGCGCAATACCGTTCCGCCAGCGGAATTGCAGACACTGGTGACGGTTGTCGGCGCGTCGCTCTCGAATGTTTTCTGGGTCATCGCCTTCATCGCCCTGCTGACAGCGATAACTGCATTCTATATTCCCAAGGTGCAACCGGGTAAACTCCGCGCGCACATCAAAGGAGCTTAGAGAATCTTTTTGCCATGTCCGCCCGCCGCCTTCCCTGCATTCTGGTTGTCGAGGACGAGTCCGCCGTCCGCGATTTGATCGTGGCTTTCCTGAAAGCCGGCGGACACGAAAAGATCGTCACGGCCGGTAACGCTGAAGAAGCGCTGTTCTATATTTTTAAAGATCCCGGCCTACACATTCAGTTGGCGGTGGTCGATCTGGTGTTACCGAACGCCAGTGGCCTCGCGCTGATCCGCAAAATTCGCAATGCCAAGGCCCTGCATCGCAGGACCCTGCCGGTGGTTGTCCTGACCGGACGCACCGATACCGACACATATAAAGCGGCGTCGCGGCGCGGCATCCAAGGCTACCTCATGAAGCCGGTCTCGCCCGGCATGCTGGTGGAGACCGTAAATAACGTTCTAGCCGCGCGCGGATTGCCCGTTCCTGCTTCTCCGGACAAGCCGGCCGGTGAATCCAGACTGGGCGACAATGCTGCAGTTCCCCCGCCGCCGTCCTTGGACGATTAGGGTACGTAATTCCAATTGCATAGCTGGTATGCAGCAACCACGCCGCAGGTTAGAGTATTGGTGCTTGGTATGCGGACTTAACGTGATGGGAAAAGACCTCGATGGCCAACCCTGACGCCCCTAAAGACGCCGCCAAAGACCCGCCCAAGGGCGCGCCGCCACCGGCGAAGAAACCCAAGCCCGAAAGCGATGATGAGGGCGAGGAAAATAAGGGCAGCACGACGCTTAATCTCAAACAGAAATTCTTGCCGACGGGGCTTTCACGCGCGATCGTGCTGGGCGCGGTCATCGCGAGCATCGCCATTGCCGCCGGAAATCTTTTCGGCAATCGCTACAACCTGGTGCCCGCGCCGAATTCCACCAACGGCTTCATGTACCGGATTGATCATCTGACCGGCGCAGTGCAGTTCTGCGGTCCGCAAGGCTGCACGGATATGGCGCAACCCGCGAAGTAACCTTAAGCAGATTCCACAAGGCGCTTTAAGGCCGCCAGTTCCTCATCGGCGATGCGCATGTCAGCTGCGAATTGCGCATCGCTGTAGGTGGCGGGCTTGGTGAAGGTCAGCATCACCACAGCGCCGCCGCCCGCAGGAACAACACGCCCCGGGATCGGCCAGCTGCCGCCCTTGTTATCCGTCACAACGTGATCGACTACACCTGACGCCGCGTCGAGCTTCAGCGTAATGCGCGCGGGGCCTTGTGCGGTGTCCACGTCCCACACATTGCCGGAGCCGGAACGCACGCTTTTGAAGCTGTGCTTTGCCCACTTAGGCCAGGTTCTGACATCGGACAACGTGGCGAACACTTTGTCCGTCGTAGCGGCAATTCCAACTGACCGGGTGGCCGTGGTTTGCAGCGTAGACGCCACCGCATCAAGTTTGCGGCTCGCGATCTCTTCGCCCGGTTGATAGTTCTCGCGGATGTCGTAACGCACTTGCGCATCGTCGACGCTTTTTGACGTCAGCCCGCGCCAGAAACCCAAAGCGCCTTCCCATTCACCGAAGGGGCCGTAGACTTCCAGCTCCTTGCCGGTCTGGATACGCGTGAAAGATGTGTCGGCGTATTCGCCGCCGATCACCCAAAATTTCCGGGGCGTCAGCTCGTCTTCGGACTTCAAGAAATAGCGGACCATGGCGTTATCCACGGTCTTGCCGGTCAGTTCGCGCCAGCGCACCTTGGCGTCGCGTTCGTTAAAAGGACCGTGGGTTTCCAATACGGTGCCCGCCGCCGGGACCGAAAACGTCGTATCGGCATATTCGCCGCCGACAACATAGTAACTCGCCATAACCAGCCGTTCTCCTGTGCTTCCAGGCCGGAAGGTATAGCAGTTTGGCGGGCAAATGGGAGCGCCCTTAACTTCAATTGAACTTCACGGGCAGATGCCTATGGTGTCGCTTATGAACAGCCCTATTCACATTATTGGCGGCGGATTGGCCGGCAGCGAGGCCGCCTGGCAGATTGCCCAGGCCGGCGTTCCCGTGGTCATCCACGAAATGCGCCCCGTCCGCACCACCGACGCTCACAAAACCGCGGGCCTCGCGGAATTGGTGTGCTCGAATTCCTTCCGGTCCGACGATGCCGAATACAATGCCGTCGGACTGCTCCACGCCGAAATGCGCCGTGCGAATTCCTTGATCTTGCGTGAGGCTGACGCGCACCGGGTTCCGGCGGGCTCTGCCTTGGCCGTGGACCGGGACGGATTCTCAGAAGCCGTGGAAAAAGCGCTGACGGCCCATCCGCTGATTTCCATCGACCGTGCTGAAGTCGCAGGCCTTCCGCCCGAGGAGTGGGAGTCCGTGATCATCGCGACTGGGCCCCTCACCTCGCCGGATTTGAGCGCGGCCGTGCGCGAACTGACGGGGCAGGATTCGCTGGCCTTCTTCGACGCCATCGCGCCCATCGTTCACCGCGAGAGCATCAATATGGACGTGGCGTGGTTTCAGTCGCGCTACGACAAAGGCGCTGAAGTCGAAGGCGGTGGGGCCGACTACGTCAATTGCCCGATGGATAAAGCGCAGTACGAAGCTTTCATCCAGGCTTTGCGTACGGGCGAAAAAACTGAATTCAAGGATTGGGAAAAAGACACGCCGTATTTTGAAGGCTGCTTGCCGATTGAAGTGATGGCTGAACGCGGCATGGAGACTTTGGCCTACGGCCCCATGAAGCCTATTGGCCTTACCAATCCGCGCAGCAGCCAGAAGCCTCACGCCATCGTGCAGCTACGCCAAGACAATGCCCTGGGCACGCTGTTCAACATGGTCGGCTTCCAGACCAAACTGAAACACGGCGAACAAGTGCGGATCTTCCGCATGATCCCCGGATTGGAGAATGCGGATTTCGCGCGCCTTGGCGGCATTCACCGCAACACCTTCATCAATTCGCCGAAGCTTTTGGATGAAACGCTGCGGCTGAAAGCCATGCCGCGCTTGCGTTTTGCCGGACAAATCACCGGCTGCGAAGGCTATGTGGAAAGCGCCGCTGTAGGCTTATTGGCCGGGCGCTTTGCGGCCGCCGAACGCTTGGGCAATGCCAAAGTACTGCCGCCGTTGACGACGGCTTTCGGCGCATTGCTGGGACATATCACCGGCGGCGCTGATGAAACCACGTTCCAGCCCATGAACATCAACTTCGGTCTGTTTCCGGAGATTGACGCCCGCGACGGCAAAGGCCGTCCGATCCGGGGACGTGATCGCAAGAAGCACCTCGCGATCCGGGCGCTCAATGATATCGACGCCTGGCTCGGCGCAACGCGGGTTGCGGCAGAGTAACTAGTACTTATTCCGCCAGGCATTCCACGCCAGCCGCAAAGCTGCGGGCCGCTGTAAAATATGACGCGGATCGAAAACATCAAAACCGCGGCGTGCGAGACCTTTCAGATACTCGTCCGCCAATGTCGCAGGCAACAGGGCCGGTAACGCAGTGGCGTTAACAGCCTTGCGATAGGTGCGTGCCTTTTCCAAATGGGCGCGGGCCAGGTTCGCGACCTGCTCCACCACGACGGCGATCTTGGCGGCGTTGCGGCGTTCCTGCAGATCGTGGCCCGTGAGGTTTTCAGCCGCCATCATGTCTTGCGGCAACAAGAAGCGGTTGGCGCGCGCATGAAACAGAATAGCGCGCAAAAGGCCCGTTAACGCCCAGGCGATTCCCACATGACGCCCTGCCGCACGGCTCGCCTCGTCGCGCGCGCCCAGCACTTCCAGGACGAGCGCGGTCAAACTCGCCGACGTTCCTTCGGCATAGCTTTCTAAAGCCTCGACATCGGAGGGCGACACATCGGCCATGTCGCGGGCGCGGGCATCGAGAAGCGTCTCGAAATGGGCGCGCGTTAAGCCATAGGACGTAATGGTCGATGCGAGGGCTTCGACCACCGGATTGCCTTGGGGCACATTGCCGTTTTCATAAATGGCCGCGATCACATCGCGCCACCACTGCAGCTTCATCTGGCCGATCAGATTTTCCGAGACACTTTCGCGCACGCGGGCCACTTCGGCGTTGAAAGCATAAAGCGCCATCACGCCATCGCGGACCGGCACCGGCGCGCACATCGCCGTCAGGAAACGGTCATGGTCGTCCTTCGAGACCATCTTAGAAATATATTCTGCCGTGGACATTTCTGCGGCGCGGTCCTTTAACATTTTGACTTAATAGACGTTTTCTAGCTTGAGGGCGATTGTGTCAAAGGCAGAATGGAGTAACATGCGCTCTGTTTAAAGCGGTGGTCGGGGATGATCGCCGCCAGTCTTTCAAGGGGGTTGCTCATGGGCGCCATTCTATCATCACTCCGCAATACAGTTATCGCCGGCGTTGTCATGGCGGTGCTTCTGTTCATTGTCCTTACCCAATCCGGGGTCGCGACGACATCTTACGGCATGGACTTCTGGGCCTATATCTTCCGTTACCTGCACGTCGGCAGCGGCGTGATGTGGATCGGCCTGCTCTGGTACTTCAACTTCGTCCAGATCCCCAATATGTCCAAGATCCCCGATGAGCAGAAACCCGCTATCGGCAAGGTGATCGCGCCGGCTGCTCTGTTCTGGTTCCGTTGGGCCGCCATGGCCACCCTGTTCACCGGATTGGTTACCGCTGAATTGAGCGGCCATTACCTGGTGGATGCCCTGCTGCTCGGCACCCAAACCGGCGGTCACGCCGTTATCGGCGTCGGCATCTGGATCGCCATTATCATGTGGTTCAACGTTTGGTTCGTGATTTGGCCCAACCAGAAGAAGGCGCTCGGCATCGTCACTGTCGAGCCCGATGTCAAAGCCAAAGCCGCACGGACCGCGATGTTGTTCTCGCGCACCAACACAATGTTATCGGTGCCGATGCTCCTGTGCATGGTGGGTCAATCTCACCTCGCCTAAGCAAAGCATCATTCGAAACTGAAACGGGGGCCGAAAGGTCCCCGTTTTTGTTTCTGAGGTGACTTTCCTCCCCCTGCAAGGGGGAGGATCAAGGTGGGGGTCGTTTTGCTTTTGGTAGCAAATAAAAAACGACCCCTCCCTACCCTCCCCTTTTAGGGGAGGGAATAAAAATTACTAGATCGCGATAAGCGCCGCAGCTACAGCGCGCCCCTCACCCATCAGAACATTGTAGGTGCGGCAGGCAGCCCCTGTATCCATGGGGTCGACGGTCAGCCCGGCATCTTTCAACGCTGTCTTGATATCGCGCGGCAACGGCAGCATCTCGGGTCCGCAGCCTAAGAGGCATACGTCCAATGATGCCGCACATGCGATCAAGGGTTGGAAGTCTTCCACCGTCAGCTGACTCATGGCGGAGACGCGCCACACGAGTGTGGTCGAGGGCGTGACGATCACCGAGCCTGCGAAGGCCACGTTTGAAACTTTGAAGCCGCCGTTCCCGTAACGTTGAATGGTTTGGCGGTCCGCCGCAGACTGGCGTGTGAGTTTCAAGCCGCCCCGCTTTGCTAGGCGGTTTTGCGCTCAGGCATCGGCGATCCCGGTACGCCGCCCAAGTCATCACGGCGCAGATCGAGATAGAGCAGCACCGGCATGCCGACGCGAATGCTCGAGAAGGTGCCGACGAACAGGCCCCATAGCATCGCAATGCTGAAACCGAACAAGGTCTCGCCGCCGAAAACCAGCAGCGCGATCACAGTCAGGAACACGGTGAACACCGTCAGCAAGGTACGTGGCAACACGCGATTGACCGAAAGGTTGAGCAGTTCCGGTAACGGCATCTTTTTGTACTTGCGCAGCATTTCACGCACGCGGTCATAGACCACGATGGAATCGTTGACCGAGTAACCGGCAATCGTCAGCACGGCGGCCACCGTCGTCAGATCGAAGTTCATCTCAAAAAGCGAAAAGACTCCGAGGGTCGTGATCACGTCACTACAGAGCGCAAGACAAGCCCCGAGTGCGAATTGCCACTCGAACCGAAACCAAACGTAAATCGCGATGGCGGTCACAGCGAGGGCAACGGCCAAAGCGCCGCTGATGATCAGCTCGGCACCAACTTTAGGTCCTACCACTTCGGTACGGCGGAATTCATAACCGGCGCCCAGGGATCCTTGTACTTTTTTCAGCGCAACGTTTTGCGCCTGATCGCCGCCGGGTTGCTCCGGGACGCGGATCATGATGTCGCGGCCTGTGTCGCCAAAGGTCGTGATGTTGATTTCGCCCAGACCTAGTTCGTTCAACTCGCTGCGCACGAGCGAAAGGTCGACGACCTTCTCGGCTCGCGCTTCCATCAGGATGCCCCCGGCGAAGTCGATGCCGAAGTTAAAGCCTTTGGTCGAGATGGAGGCGATGGACACCACGATCAGGATCGCGGTCATGACGTACCAGATGAAGCGTGTGCCGACGACGTCCCATTTGAACTCGGTCGGCATATAGCGAAGGATCGGTTGCATGGTCTGTTTCTCCCCCGCCTATACCGGCAACGTTGTGCGTTTGCCGGCGCGATACCACATCCACACCTGCATGCGCGTAATCATCACCGCCGAGAACATCGAGGTGGCGATGCCCACGGCCAGCGTCACGGCAAAACCGCGCACCGGACCTGTGCCCAAGAAGTACAGAATGGCCGCCGCCAGGAACGTTGTGAGGTTGGAGTCAAAAATCGTCGCGAAGGCGTTTTGGAAACCTTGCGTCAGCGCGTTGATCAGCGTTTTGCCTGCCGCATACTCTTCACGCATACGCTCATAGATCAGCACGTTGGCGTCCACGGCGATGCCGAGCGACAGCACCACGCCTGCGATGCCGGGCAAAGTCAGCGTACCGCCGACGATGCTCAAGAATGCAAACAACGTAAGCATGTGGAAGATCTGGCCGAATACTGCGAACAGGCCGAAGGTGTGATAGGCGATGATCATGAAGACCACGACCAAACCTCCGCCGACGAAAGCTGCCGTGGCGCCCTTGGCAATCGAGTCTGCGCCAAGACCCGGACCAATCGTGCGCTCTTCTAGGAAGAGCAACGGTGCAGGCAAAGCACCGGCGCGTAACAATAATGCGAGGTCATTTGCGGTCTGGGTCGTGAAGCCGCCGCGGATGATGCCCGAGCCGCCGACGATGGGGCCTTCGAGTACGGGCGCGCTAATGACTTTGTTATCGAGAAGGATGGCGAGGCGTTGGCCGACGTTGGCTGACGTCACCTGACCAAAGCGGCGGCCACCGGCGGTGTCGAAGCGGAAGCTGACGACGGGCGAGCCCTCTTGGAACGAAGGCTGTGAATCCACCAGCCGCTCGCCGCTGACTTCAACTTTGCGGCGCACTACAAAGTTTTGGCCTGTGAGCTCGCCACCACCCGGCACCAGCATCGTACCCGGCGGAAGATCACGTGGGTCGCTGCTGGCCTGGTTTGGTTCCAGCAAATAGAAGTTCATTTTGGCTGTTTGGCCCAGCAGCGTTTTCACGCGCGTAGGGTCTCCTACGCCCGGCAATTCCACCATGATGCGGTCGGTGCCCTGGCGCTGAATCGAAGGCTCGGTTGTGCCGAATTCATCGATACGGCGGCGCACGATTTCGAGTGACTGATTGATGGCGGCGTTCTGACGCTCGCGCTTTACGCGATCTGCAACAACGATGTGAATACGGTCATCGCCTTCGGAATCAACTTCCATGCCAACCGCGGCGGTCGCGATGGATGCGCGGGCAGCGTCACGGTCTTTGGCGTCATTCACGGTCACATAGACGCTGTCTTCCGTCGAGCGAATGGTGCGGTAGGCGATCTTGGCTTCACGCAATGCGGAACGCGAGGTTTCTTCCAGATCGGCCAGCTGTTCTTTGACGATGGCGCTCGTATCGACTTCCATGAGCAGGTACGAACCACCGCGTAAGTCGAGACCCAAGTTCATCGGCTTCCACCAGGTCGGAAAGTTCTGGCGCATCGATGACGGGATCATGTTCGGCAGCGCGAAGAAGATCGACGCCAATACGACGGCGCAGATCATGATGACTTTTGTGTTGCTGAAATGCAGCATGGCGCGGTCCTTAGGCCGGAAGAGGCCTGGTTACTTCTCTTCGGTTTTGGCTTCGGCTTTATCGCTGACCGGTTCGGTCTTGCTGACGACGCTGGTGATCATATCCTGCGCGACTTGGACGCGGACGCCATCGGCGATTTCCACGGTCAGCTCGCGCTTTTCAGCCGAGACTTTGGTCACGAGGCCGATGATGCCGCCATTGGTGATGACGCGGTCACCGCGACGCACGGCTTCCAGCATGGCTTTATGGTCTTTGAGCTTCTTCTGCTGCGGACGGATCAGCAAAAAATAGAACACCACAAAAATGAGAACCAAGGGCACAAACTGGACGAAACTCGTCGCAGATGTCGCGCCGGCGGCCTGGGCGTAGGCCGGGGAGATGAACATCCGGGAACTCCTTATAATATAGATGTCAGCGGGACCTGCGGGGACCCGTAAAGGGCGGACTATACCCACCCCGCCGCGTCTTGCAAATGTTATCACCCCCGAAGGAAATCAGCCTTTTAACTGGGAACGCCGCAGCGGTTTCGCAAGCCCTGGCAATCTGTTAGCTTCCGCCCCCGAAAGGCATTTCTCATGGCAAAAAAGCGTCCCAAGAAGACTTCTGTGAAACAGCAAGGTAACAGCGCCCGTAACAGCGCTGGCCATGCCCTCGCCCCGCTTTTGAAGCGCATTGCCGAGGCCCTGGAGCGACAGGTTCCGCCCGCCGCCAAGGCAGCGGATTTATCCGGCTTTGATGCCTTTGTCTGGCATGCCGAAACGGGACAGCTGGCTCCGGTCAAAACCGTAAGCCGCGTGCCCCTCAGATTGCTGAAAGGTATCGAACGCCAGGCTGAGCAATTGTTGGCTAACACCCAGCAGCATGCCGATGGCTATCCGGCCAACAATGCCCTGCTGTGGGGCGCACGCGGCGCCGGCAAAAGTTCGCTCGTGAAGGCTGTTCAGGCCTCCGTTAATGAAAAGCGCAAAGGTGCCGACCGTCTGGCGCTGGTGGAAATCCACCGCGAGGATATTCAAAGCCTGCCCCGTTTGCTCGCTCGCCTTCGTGATATCGCGCGCCCTTGCGTGTTGTTCTGCGACGATCTGTCATTTGAGGGCGAGGACCAAAGCTACAAGGCTTTGAAAGCCGTCCTGGAAGGTGGCCTCGAAGGCCGCCCGTCAAACGTGGTGTTCTACGCCACTTCAAACCGCCGCCACATGCTGGCGCGCAGCATGATCGAGAACGAACGCGCCGCCGCCATTCACGACACCGAAGCCGTCGAGGAAAAGGTCTCGCTGTCCGACCGCTTCGGCTTGTGGCTCGGCTTCCACAATCTCGATCAGGAAACCTATCTCGATATCATCACAGGTTATGCGGCAGCCTTAAAGCTGCCCCTTGCGGCGGATGATCTGCGCGCGCGCGCTATTGAATGGTCTGTGACACGCGGCGGCCGGTCGGGCCGCGTCGCCTGGCAGTTGATCCAGGCCGTGGCCGGGGAACTCAAGATCAAGGTCGATATCGCCAAACTCTAGGCGCAAAAAAGGCGGGACCCGTCGGCCCCGCGCTTCTTTAGATCGCTAGATTAGCGCGGATAGACGTGAATGATCTTGCGATTCTCACGTTCCACGATGATCGGCTGGCCGTTGACCACAACGTAACGATAACGGTCCGGGTGTTCGATCGTGATCGTGTTCGGCAGTTCGTAAGTCGTCGAATACGTCGCCGGCAGCTCCGCGCCGACCTTCGCGTCAAAGCGCGCGTCGTCGATCGACTTGTACTGCTTCACGGTCGTGTATTCACGGATCAAATTGCCATCAGCATCAGTCCAACGCGTGGTGCTGCTGGAAATCGCGCCTTGGGCAAAAGCGCTTCCGGAAATCGCCATGGCGGCGATAAATATCGCAACTGTCTTTTTCATCTGTGGTCTCCTTCTGTAAGTTTCAAAACGTGCCTGCGGCCTCAGAAGAGGACCCAGTCCAGAAGGGAACGGACGCTTTACGACAGATGTTCCGTAAGATGGTCTAAGCGTAATAAAGGCGCAATTACGGGGCGAGGAATTCCATAGGATTCAGCGCCTGCGTGCCTTTACGCACTTCGAAGTGCAGCTGCGGTGAATCAACATTCCCGGTGCGGCCGACTTGCGCGATCACCTGGCCCTGCTTGACCTCGTCACCGCGGGCAACCAGCAGCTTTTCATTGTGCGCATAAGCTGTGGTCCAGCCGTCGGCGTGTTTGATCAGCAGCAGATTGCCGAAGCCTTTAAGTTCGTTGCCGGCATAGGCCACGACACCGTTTTCGGCGGCGTGTACTTGCGCGCCGGCAGGTGCTGCGATGTTGATGCCGTCGTTGTGCAAGCCCTTACCCGCCGCGCCGTATCCGGCGATGACTTTACCGCGCAAAGGCCACGAGAACTGCGAGGCCGCGCGCGCGGCTGGTTCATTCAAGGGCTGCGGCGGTAACGCGATGGCGACTTCCGGCTCAACAGGCGGCGGAGCTACAGGCGTTGCCGGTGTTTCCGGTACGGGCGCAGGCATAGGCGCACCGAGTGGTCCCGGCATGGGCGTAATGGTCTCAAACGGCTGCGGCGAGCCGGGTGGCGGCGGCAGCTGTTCGGTGATAATTGCGCTGGTGGGCACGCGCGCGGCCGAGCCGGACGGCGTCACCGGCGGCGGCGGCAAATCTTCCACCACGGCACGACCCGCAGGTGCTGCGGCGATGGTGAAGGGATCGGGAATCCAAAGCTGCTGCCCGACACGGATAACATACGGCGCGACGAGATCATTGGCGGACGCCAGCAGGCGCATTTCGACGCGGTACGTTACGGCCAACTGCGACAGCGTATCGCCGCTAACAACCGTATGCATGCGCGTGGGATCAAGCACCAGCTGCTGCCCCGCCGTCAGCGTATAGGGCGCGGTCAGGCCGTTACGGGCGATGATGACTTTGCTCGGCACGTCGTAGCGGCGCGCGATGGAGTAAAGCGTGTCGCCAGCGGCAACGGTGATGGTGCGGCTTTTGTCAGAGTCCCACAGGAACCCGCCTTTGTAGTCCGGCGGCGGATTGAATTCGGGCGCGCAGGCGGCCAGCGCGCCGAGCGCAGCAACAACGATCAATACTTTTGCGACACCCAGATATCTCATCACTTACTTTCCGGCACACCTTGCACAAGCGGCACAAACCGCACAGGGAACAAGCGCTCGCTGGTAAACTGTTTACCGTCTTTGCGCACGCGGATCACTTCTTGATGCGATTCCGCGCTGTCCCCTACCGGCAAAACCATAATGCCGCCTTCGTCCGATAATTGCGCCACCAAATCCGGCGGCACCAACCGCGCCGCCGCCGTGACCAATATACGGTCAAACGGCGCCTGAGCGGTCCAGCCCTTATATCCGTCGCCCACCATTGTGGTGATATTATGGAATTTCAGTTCTTTGAAGCGCTGCTCGGCCAAGGACATGAGGTCACGATGACGCTCAATGGTATAAACCCGCCGCGCGAGTTTTGAGAGAATCGCGGACTGGTAGCCCG
Source organism: Fidelibacterota bacterium (assembly GCA_947476895.1). Classification (GTDB taxonomy): domain Bacteria; phylum Pseudomonadota; class Alphaproteobacteria; order Rhodospirillales; family Rhodospirillaceae; genus SHVO01. The sequence goes on from CANJRX010000020.1 coordinate 22,887, forward strand.
AGCCAGTGCCGACCTCCAGGACCTTGTGACGGTCGTTAACTTCTAGCGCCTGAGTCATCAAACCCACCACCAAAGGCTGGCTAATGGTCTGCCCGCAATTAATCGGCAGCGCCTGGTTGGCATAGGCCTGATCGAGAAAAGCTTCTTCTACAAAAGTTTCGCGTGGCACGCGCTCGAGAGCGGCCAGCACGCGCGTGTCTGTGACACCGGCGTTGCGCAGGTCCATGACAAGGCGAATTTTGCGGCTTTCGGTGCTCACCGCACATAATCCTTAAGCAGGAAATACTTTACCCAGCGCAGCCATGGTCGGCCCGTGAGTCAGGTCCACGTTCAGCGGTGTCACGGCAATGAAACCGTCGTCGCAAGCTCTCAAGTCCGTACCATCCCGCGCCGAATCCGACATGCGCTTCTCGCCGATCCACAGATAAGGCCGCCCGCGCGGATCGTGGCGCAGCAACAGATCGTCGCCCAGCTTGTGCTTGCCTTGCGTGGCGGGGATAACACCCTTCACCGCGTCCGGCATCACGTCCGGGAAATTGATATTGATCAGCACGTTCTTGCCCCAGCTCACGGTGCAAACTTTGCGGATCACATCGGCCCCGAACTTCTCAGCTGTTTCCCAGTGAATATCTTTTTCGTGGTCCCACACTTGCGATAGCGCAATCGACGGCACGCCCAACAGCACGCCTTCCATGGCCGCGGCGACCGTACCGGAATAATGCACGTCTTCGCCCAGGTTGCCGCCGTGATTGACGCCCGACAAAACCAAGTCAGGCGGATTGCCATGCATAATGTGATTGATCGCCACCATGACACAGTCGGTCGGCGTGCCGCTGATGGAGTAGCGCTTCTCGCTGATCTTAACTGGACGCAATGGATCGTGGATGGTCAGCGAGTGCCCTGCTCCGCTGCGCTCGACCGAAGGGGCGACAACCCAGATATCATCGGAGAGTTGCCGCGCGATGCGTTCGAGAACCACCAGGCCATGAGCCGTGATACCGTCGTCGTTGGAAAGAAGAATGCGCGGATTGGTCTTGAACGGCGGAAAGGTCATAAAACCTTTGTCCCCGCCGCAATGACTTCAAGGCCGCCCATGTAAGGCTTCAACGCCGCCGGCACTTTGATCGAGCCGTCTTGCTGCTGATAGTTTTCTAAGACCGCCACCAATGTGCGGCCCACGGCTAGGCCGGAGCCGTTCAGCGTGTGCACAAAGCGCGTGCCCTTGGTGTCGCCTGCCGGGCGGAAACGCGCGTTCATACGTCGCGCCTGGAAGTCGCCGGTATTGGAGCAGCTGGAAATTTCGCGGTAGGTATTATGGCCCGGCAGCCACACTTCGATGTCATAGGTGCGGTTGGAACCAAAACCAATATCGCCACTGCACAGTGCGACAACGCGGTACGGCAGTTCGAGCTTTTGCAAAATGCCTTCGGCGCATTTGGTCATGCGGTCGAGTTCGGCGGCAGAGTCTTCCGGCGTGGTGATGCTGACCAGTTCGACTTTTTCAAACTGGTGATTGCGGATCATGCCCTTGGTGTCTTTGCCGGCCGCGCCCGCTTCCGAACGGAAGCAGGGCGTGAAGGCCGTGAGGCGTTGCGGCAACAGGTTGCCATCGATAATGCGTTCGGCGGCTAGGTTCGTCAGCGACACTTCGGCGGTCGGAATCAGATAATGGCCGGCGGTGGTTTGGAATAAATCCGCGCCGAACTTCGGCAGCTGACCGGTGCCCAGCAGCGCCACATCGCGCACCAGAAGCGGCGGATTGACTTCAGTGTAGCCGTTCTCAGTCGTATGGGTGTCGAGCATAAGCTGCGCAATCGCGCGCTCCATGCGGGCCAAAGCCCCCTTCAACACGACGAAGCGCGCGCCGGACATCACCGCCGCCTGATCGAAATCCATTAAACCCAAAGCCGGACCGAGGTCGCTGTGCTCTTTGGGCGTAAAGCTGAACGTTGCGGGCGCGCCCCACTTGCGCACTTCCACATTGGCCGTCTCGTCCTTGCCTTCCGGCACGGCGGCGTCGAGTACATTGGGGATGGTGAGCAACAGCGCACGCACTTTCTCACCCAGCAGTTTTTCGTCCTGCTCCAGCGCGGTCATGCTGTCTTTGATCGTCGCCACTTCGTCCATGAGCGGCTGAGCGTCGCCGCCCTTGCCTTTGACCTGGCCGATCTGCTTCGAGACGTCATTGCGGCGGCTTTGCAGCGCCTGCAGCTCCGTGGTCATGCCGCGATGGCGCTTGTCCAGATCCACGACCTGGGCGGACATAGGCGCCGCACCCCGACGGGCCAAAGCCGCATCGAGCGCATCGGGATTTTCTCTAATCCATTTAAGGTCGTGCATGTGTCTTGAACCCTAGAACAACTTCTCCGGCTTATACGTGCAAGGCTCGAATCCGTCCAGGGTCGCTTGTCGTGCCCCACCTCGTATGTTACGTATCGTAGCATTACAGGGAGTAAAGCGTGCAAAAAATCATATCGCTTCTGACAGCGTGTTTTATGTCCGCTTGTGCCACCGCCCCATCGCAAACCGCTTCCGTCAACCGCATGGCCGAAAGCTTGCATGCTCAGTTGAAGGGCGACGTGGTGGGTTACGCCTTCGCGCTTGGCACTGAGCCAATGGTCACGGGGTCTGGTGGTCTCGCGCGCGCCAAGGCCGACGGCGGCCCTAAGCCGTTCACCCCTGATACACCGATGATCATCGCCAGCGTGTCGAAGTTGGTCAGCGCGCTTGCGACAATGCGGTTATTGCCCGATTACGGCCTCACGCTCGATACGCCTATCGGGCCCTATCTTCCACGCGACTGGAAGGTTGATCCCTATCTCCAAAATATAAAGTTCGCTCAGCTTCTGAATCAGACCTCGGGGATTAAAGACTTTGGCAATGGGCCAATGTCATATGAGCGCCTCAAGAGCTTCTTCACGCGGCCAGTCGATGTTGCGTCCACGACATCCTGTGGCGGCGTAGGCGTGGTTGATCCGGCGAGCCCCGTAACGCCAAATAATCTCGCGTTCTGCTATTCGAATTACAACGCAGCGCTCCTTACGATTCTTCTTCCCAAAGTCTCGGGTCTCCCTGACACGACGGATTTTGAACGCGCCTATGAGCGCTTAGTGCAGGAGACCGTGTTCAAACCGGTCGGCGTGACAAACGCAGCTTGCGCGCCCAAGGGCGTCTACGCCCTTTCCTACATTTATCCCGGCGATGCACCGGGCAAAAATTGGGGCCCACAGTACGGACGGTGCGCGACGGGCGGGTGGTATGTTTCACCCGCCGCGCTTGGCAAAGTGTTGGCGAGCGTTGCCAAGCGGGACGGCAAAATCCTCCGCGAGACCAAGGATCATTCAGGCTATGCCGATATGCGGGCGCGTGGCCTGGGGCTTGATCGCAACAACGCCGAGATGATGGAAAAGAACGGCATCCTGGGCGACGACCCGGGTGTGCTCGCTGTCTCGGCCCTATTCTTCTTTCCTGACAGCAAAGTGCCGTTGCCGGCGGTGCTGTTTACCAATTCAACCAACAAAGCGGGACAGATCGCACAGCCGCGGCCTTATCTCGAACGAGCGCGCACGGAGGCGTTTAGTTCTGCGCCTTAAGCGGTCCAAGCCGTATTTTGCAGAACAATCCGGTAGCCGTCGGGATCTTCGAAGGTCAGTCCGCTCACGTCCCAATAGGGATTAAAGGAGTGGACGGACTCAAAACCAGCATTCCGCATGCGCTGAACGGCAGCGGACCACATCGTCTTATCCGGCATGTAAAAGACCAACAGATTATCTAAGGTCGGTGCGCGGCCGGCGGCATGCCCGGACTTGCGCGTAAATTCGAGGTGATATGGCACCCCTTCTCGTCCCAGCATGACGCCTGAAAAGCCAGCATGATCTTCAAAGCGCGCGAGGAGTGAAAGGCCAAGGCCCTGCTGATAAAAACGCAGCACCGCATCCAGGTCATCGGTCGGCCGGGCCACCCGAAGCACTGTCGCCGTCATGATCTAAGCGTCGTTGAAGTCAGTGTCATCGCTGGCGTCGCCACCGTCGGCGGCTTTGGCTTCTTCGGCTTTTTTGCCGACGAAGCGCGCGCAGATGATCGACAGCTCGTACAGAATGAGCATTGGCGTAGCTAGGCTCAACTGACTGATGGGATCGGGCGGCGTCACAATGGCGGCGAAAATAAACACAATGACGATGGCATAACGGCGTTTGCTACGCAGAGTCTCGGCGGTGATCACGCCGATTTTGGCCAAGAGCACCAGCAACACCGGCATCTGGAAGGCAAGACCGAAGGCGACAATCATCTGTATGACGGTCGAAAGATATTCACCGATTTTCGCTTCCAGCTGGATTGGCAACACGCTTTCGTCCGCCGTGGTCTGGAAACCCAAGAGGAACTTCCAGGCCATCGGCATGATGACGTAGTAAACCAGCGCCGAGCCCAAGACGAACAGCACGGGGCTGGCGATCAGGAACGGCAGAATGGCTCGCTTTTCGTGCTTATAGAGACCCGGGGCCACGAAGCCCCATATCTGCGTGGCTAAGACCGGGAATGTGATGACAAAGGCTGCGAAGAACGCCACCTGCACGTCGGTAAAAAACGCTTCGGCCAAGTGGGTGTAGATCATGCGGTTTGTGCCGCCCACTTGCTTCATGGCGTCAGCATAGGGCTGCACCAAGAAGCCAAAAATGGGATCGGCGAAATACATCGAACCGAAGAACGCAATCATCAAAGCCGCCACCGCATAAAGCAGCCGCTTGCGCAGCTCGGCGATATGGTCGAGCAGCGGCATGGTGTGGCTTTCGGGGTCGTCAGCCGGCGGCGTTTTTACGGGCAGCGAGGCGTTCATGTGGGCGCTGTTCCGGATGAACTGCCCGCAGGCGGATGAGACGCGGCCGGTGTGGTCGCCGGTTCTACAGGAACCGCCGCCGCAGCCGTATCAATCTGGGCCGGCGGCTCTACCGGCAGATGGTCCACCAGGGCGGAGGCTTCCGTCGCCGCATTGAGCTGCGCCTGCATCTCGCCGTGGGGATCGATGATCTTTTCGGCTTCGCTTTGGAAATTGGTGGTGGAAAGCTTTTTGATCGACTGGCGGACTTCTTCGAGTTCCGCCTCGCGCACGATCTCGTTCATGTGGCCTTGAAGCTCAGACGTCAGGCCGCGCACTTTGCGCATCATCTTGGCCATCGTGCGCATGGCCTGTGGCAGCTCCTTGGGTCCAAGGACCAGAACCGCCACCACGCCGATAACCGCTATCTCCGACCACGCCAGATCGAACATGAAATACGTCCGTTCAATTCTATGCCGGCCCTAAGCGCGGCCAGCACTAGGCAACCGGGTCTTTTTCTTTGACCGAGGCTTGATCGATCGTCTTGCCGCCGGGCGGGGTCGTGGTGTCGTCTTCTTCCTTCATGCCTTTTTTGAAGGCCTTAATACCCTTGGCCACGTCGCCCATGATGTTCGAGATCTTGCCGCTGCCGAACAGCAGCACAACGATCAGCAGAACAATGACCCAGTGCCAGATGCTCCCGAAACCCATGACTAGACGCTCCCCGCCGGAGTGATTGTGTCGTCGTCCTTAATATTCTTCTTGAACGACTTGATGCCTTTGGCGACGTCGCCCATCAAACCCGAGATCTTGCCGCTGCCGAACAGCAGCACAACGATCAAGAGGACGATGGCCCAGTGCCAGATGCTAAAAGAACCCATGGCTCAATTACTCCAATGGTTTAGCGGCGGAAGTTGAGGTGTCATCATCGCAAAAAGTCCCCCCAGCCGCAATGTTTAACCAGCCTCCCGACTGCACCTATCACCCTATTTAGGTCTGAAAAGTGCTTTTCACCAGGGGCTTAAGATTGAAACGCCCTATTCGGGCGCTTTTTCAGTTTCGTCGTCTCCACCTTCTCCACCCTCCATGAGGGGTTCCAAGGCTTCGTCGGATTCCTCGGTATCGAACAGCAACGTCTCGGAGCCGCGTGTCGCGTAGGCCGACACACCGCGCTTGCTGTCGAGCAAGCCAGCAGCCTTGAGTTCGTCAATGCCCGGCAGGTCCTGAATGGACTCTAGACCGAAGTGATCGAGGAAGGCGTTGGACGTGCCCCACATGACGGGACGGCCCGGTACCTGCTTACGGCCGCGCGGCTTGATCCAGCCTTCTTCGAGCAAGATATCGACCGTGCCCGACGACACGATCACGCCACGGATCTCTTCGATCTCGGCGCGGGTCACGGGCTGGTGGTAGGCGATGATTGCCAAGGTTTCGATGGCGGCGCGGCTGAGCTTGCGCGGCACCAGCTTTTCCAGGCGCAGGCGGTCGGACACATCAGGCGCGGTGCGGAACGTCCAGCGGCCATTGGCCTGCAGCAGTTCTACGCCCCTGCCCTTATAGACCGCGCGCAGTTCTTCCAAGAGCGCCGGAACGTCGGCGCCTGCACCCAAACGCTCGGCAATGGCGCGCTCAGACACGGGTTCAGACATGGCGAACAGCAAAGCTTCCAGCACGCGCAGGTCTTCCGACATGCGGCGCGCACGGTCAGCGTCCTGCTCGGCGACCTGTTCGGCCACTTCAGGCGGCATCTCGGGAATGCCGGTTTCGTCTCTCTCGTTATCAGTCATTTAAAGAAGGCCGGTTAGCGGGTTTCAGATAAATCGGCGAATAGGCGCCGCCATCCTGGCGGATGTCGGCTTTGCCCTGGCGCACCATCTCCAGCACGGCGATCAAAGTCGTGCTGACGGCGGAGCGAAGCATGAGTGGTTCTTTGACCCCGCGCGGCAGGAAAGACGCCAGCTCGGTCCAATCAGGGACGCCTGGCAAAATCTCGCGCAAACGGGCGATCGCGTCGTCGATGGAGTAAAGGTCGAAGGCTTCGATTTCAAGGGCGGTGACGTTCTTTTCGTTGTGCTGGCGGCCATAGGCCTTGAGCAGGTCGTACAACGACACGTCGTAAACCGTGCGCAGCGTGACCGGCAGGCCTTCCGGCGCGCCGCGTGGATAAAAATCGATGCCCCGGCGCGGCAGGGCGAACACCTTGCGGCCCGCCTCTTGCATCGCTTCCAAGCGCATCATCTGGAACTTGAGGGCCTCGGCCATTTCCTCGGCCGACGGCTGATCGTCGTTCTCTTCCTTGGGTAGGAGCAGCTTGGACTTTAAGAAAGCGAGCCAGGCGGCCATGACCAGATAGTCGGCGGCCAGCTCCAGCTGCGAAGCCCGCGCCGTCTCGACGAATTTCAGATACTGGTCCGCGAGGGCCAGGATCGAAATGTGCATGAGGTCGACCTTCTGGTCGCGCGCGAGCACCAGAAGCAGGTCGATGGGGCCTTCGAAGCCGCCCAGGTTCAGGACGAACAGCGAATTCGGATCGGCCATGCGCTCAGAGAGCGGCCGGTCGTCTTCCTCGAAAGCCGGGAGGTCAGCCGGATGATTGGGAGAAGCGTCGGAAAGATCAGACATTAGAATCAGTTAACCCGAAAGAAGGCCCGTCACTACCGCAATCATGTGAACTACGGCATCGGCAATGGGAAGGATTGTCCAAGCGAAGAGGTCGAGATTGACGCCGATCTTCTGGCCCAGCCAGGGCAGCGCGATCAGGACGCCAAGCAGCAGGAACATGCCGTATTTTTCCGTGCGCGCCAAGCCGCGCGCGAGGGGCAAAGGCAGCAATCCGACCGCCACTCGTCCGCCGTCTAAAGGCGGCAGCGGAATCATGTTAAAAACCGCCAGCAAGACATTGACTAAAAGGCTGTTTCTGAGCATCTCGGCGGCAAAAGGCAGCGCACTTTCCGGCAGAAATGGCAGGGCGTGAAACATCAGCGCTGAAATGACGGCGAGCATCATATTCATGCCGGGGCCGGCCAGCGCCACCCAGACCATATCGCGCCGCGGATTGTTCAGGCGTCCAAAATCCACCGGAACCGGCTTGGCCCAGCCCATGATGGGACCCCCGGCCAGCTTCAACATCGCCGGCAGGATGATGGTGCCGAAAGGGTCCACATGGCGGAGCGGATTGAGCGTCAGACGCCCCTGCTCTTTGGCTGTGGGATCACCGAACACAAGCGCGATATAGCCGTGAGCCGCTTCGTGGAGCGTAATGGCGAGGATCGCCGGGATCGCGACCGCAAAAATTGTCGCGACAGTGGATAGTTGACTATCCATGACGGAGGGCGTCCAGAACCTGGAAGCCGGCAGTGACGATGTTGGCGATTTTTTCGCGGGGCTTGCGGCGGATTTTCGCGCTGGCCTCGAAAGTGCGCAGGCCGTTGCCGGCCAAGGGTCCCGTTCCTTTGGCGACAGCTTCCATGTCGGCCATGTTGCCGTCGCAGTGGAGCACCACATCGCAGCCAGCCTCGAGGGCGGCAGCGGCGCGCGCGTCAAACGGCCCTGCTAAGGCCTTCATGCCGAGATCGTCGCTCATGAGCAAACCCCGAAACCCGATTTCGCCGCGAATGATGTCGTTGATCACGGCTTTTGATGTGGTGGCGGGTTTGGCGGAATCAATGGCGCGGTAGACCACATGGGCGGTCATGGCGAAGCAGGCATCCTGCAACGGCGTGGCGCAAAGCGCTTTAAACGGCGCGAAATCGTGGGCGCGCAAGGTGGCGAGGTCGTCGGTTACGACGGGTAATTCCAGGTGACTGTCGCTCCCGGCCCGGCCGTGGCCAGGAATGTGTTTGATAACCGGCACGACCCCGGCGTCGATCAGGCCTTCGCAGACCAGGGGTGCCATGACGGAGACCACCGCAGGATCGCCGCTGAAGGCGCGGTCGCCGATGACGTCATGAGCGCCGGGAACCGGCACGTCCATGACAGGGGCACAGTCCACGTCGATGCCCAGCGCCGCCAGTTCTTCGCCGATGAGACGCAGGTTTAGGCGTAAAGCCTCGGCGGCCTTGGCCGGGTTGCGGCCATGAAGTGCGCCGAACTCGACCATGGTAGGCGCTGAACGCCAATGCGGTGGCTTCAAACGCTGCACCCGGCCACCTTCTTGGTCGATCAGAATCACGGGGTCATAAGATGAATCAAGCGCCCTTAAATTGTTATTTAGCGCAATGACTTGTGTAGGATTTTGAATGTTTCGCGCGAAGAGGATATAACCCATCGGCCGCGTACGTTTAAAGAACGCGCGCTCTGTGTCCGTCAACGTCAGGCCCGCCATTCCGAAGATGGCAGCCATGGGAGCGGATTGGGTCATTTGATCAGCGCGGCGGGACGATGCAGCCGACATTCACGGCGGCAAGCGATGCACACAGTGCGTTGGCGGCCGCCTTACCAGGGAATGAGCCCGCACGCAGGCGGTAGAACACGCCGCGCTCGCCCAGGTCGGCCTTGGTCACGGCGGGCGTGTAGCTGCCCAAAAGATCAGAATGTTTGGAGCTGATGCGCTTCCATTCGGCCAAAGCCGCCTCTTCCGAGAGGACCGAGGCCAGCTGGATCTGGAAACTGCCCCCGGCAGCAGCAGCAGCAGCTGGAGCCGGGTTCGGCACAGCGGCAGCCATCTGCGGCTCGGCGGGCGACGTGGCCACCGGAGCCGGTGTTGAAGCCGGCGCAGGCGCTGGCGTGACCGTAATCGGACCTGTGGCCGACGTACGTCCGACGGTGGCAGCCGCAACTGCGGCGGCGAGCGGATCTGGCTCAGGCTCAGCAGGTTTGGCGGGTGCTTCGACCTTGGCCGGCTCAGGTTTTGCGGGTTCGGGCTTCGGCGGCTCGACCTTCACGGGTTCCGGCTTCGGAGCCTCGACCTTGGCGACTTCCGCTTTGGCGGGTTCCGGAGTCAGCGGCTCAACCTTGGCCGGTTCAACTTTAGCCGGTTCGGGCGCAGGCGCTTCGGTCACGGGCTTCGGCGGCGGTGCTTTGGGTTCTTCGGGCGCAGGCAAAAGGTTCTCGACCCGGTTCGGGGCGTTACCTTTGGCGACGCGGTCATACACGAGCTTGTCCTGATTCTCGACCTGCATGCCGCCCGGATTGTCGGGACGAATTTTATAGGGTGTCGGGTCGGCCTTGATGAAACCGACGCCGCCGGGGGTGAACGTGACACCTGTGCCGTGCAGGAAATACCAACCGGCACCTGCGGCAACAATGACGCCGAGGGTCACACCAATCAAAACGCTGAAAGACTTCCCGCCTTGGGTGGCGGCAGGACGGCGTCCGTAATAGTCGTCGGTGAAAACGTCGTCGGTGAAGGGCGTCGCGCGAAGGTCGCCGCCGCGCGCATCGCTCGGGGTCAACGAAACTTTACCGTCCGGACGACGAAGCGGCGGACCGTCGCCGTCGCGATCAATGGACATCAGCGCATTTCCTCTACCGGCTCGACGCCGAATACAGCCAAGCCTGACGCTATCACCAGCCCGACACCCCGGACAAGCGCCAGCCGCGCCTCGGACACTTTTTGGTCGTTCGCTTGCAGGAAGCGCAATTGCACCGCGTCGTTACCTTTATTCCACAGGCCGTGGAATTGGGCCGCCAGCTCGTACATGTAAAAGGCCAGGCGATGCGGCTCATGCGCGATGGCGGCACTTTCAATGGTGCGCGGCCAGTTCGCCAGCGTGCGCAAGACGCCGATTTCATCGGGATCGGTCAGGCGCGACAAATCAGCCTTGGCGAGACCGGCATCGGTGAGGTCAGCGGTCGGAAACATCTCCGCGGCATGGCGGAACACACTGCGGCCACGGGCATGGGCGTACTGCACGTAGAACACCGGGTTCTCGCGGGTCTTTTCTTTGACCTTGGCGTAGTCGAAATCCAAAGGCGCGTCGTTCTTGCGCGTCAGCATGATGAAGCGCACGACGTCCTTACCGACTTCGTCGATCAAATCGCGCATGGTGACAAAGGTGCCCGCGCGCTTGGACATCTTCACCGGCTCGCCGTTGTTGAGCACGCGCACCATCTGGCACAGCTGAACGTCGAGTTTGCCTTTACCGGCGGTGAGCGCTTTCAAAGCGGCCTGAACGCGCTTCACATAGCCGCCGTGATCCGCGCCCCAAATGTTCACGAGATTGTTGAAGCCGCGATCGACCTTGTCTTTGTGATAGGCGATATCGCTGGCGAAGTAGGTCCAGGTGCCGTCGGACTTCTTGAGCGGACGGTCAACTTCGTCGCCGAATTCCGTGGCTTTGAACAACAGCTGCGGGCGCGGCTCCCAGTCATCAGGCGTCTTGCCCTTGGGCGGTTCCAGAATGCCGGTATAGGTGAGCCCGGCGCTTTCCAGGAACTTCAGCGCATCGTCAACTTTGCCCTTATCGACCAGGGCCTTTTCGGAACTGAAAAGATCGTGCTGAACGCCAAGGGCTTTCAGATCGTCCTTCACCACATTCATCATATAAGCGACGGTGAATTCCCGCAGCGGCGGAACCCATATCGACTCATCGGTGCTCGCGGCCCACTTTTCGCCGTCGCGGGCTTTGAGAGCTTCCGCCACCGGCACGAGGTAGTCGCCGCCATACATAATCTCTTTGCGCTGAAGCATGCCCAGTACGTCGTCTTCGCTGAGCTTGCCGAGGGCTTGCAGGTAGCGGGCACGCAACGCGCGGGCGACGTGATCCACCTGCCCGCCCGCGTCGTTGATGTAATATTCTTTGGTGACTGCGAAGCCTGCCTTCGCCAACAGCCGCGCGAGCACGTCGCCGAAGACAGCGCCGCGCGCGTGGCCGACGTGCATGGGGCCTGTGGGATTGGCCGAGACATACTCAACGTTGACCGGCTCCCCCTGCCCGGCTTTGCCGTCGCCGTAAGCAACGCCGATGGTCAGCACATCGCGCAGCGCATCGCGCCAGATATCGTCCTGGAGCTTCAGATTGATGAACCCAGGGCCAGCGACGCTCGCGTCGACCACTTCCGGCACGGTCTTCAGCCGCTCGACCAACATCGCGGCCAAATCTTTGGGTGCCATGCCCGCGGGCTTGGCCAGCACCATGGCCGCGTTGGTCGCCACATCGCCGTGCGAGGACTCACGCGGCGGCTCCGCCGACACCCGGGCAAGATCAAGGCCCGCCGGGATTTTGCCCTCGGCGGCCAATTGCCCGATGACGGCATCGATGCGGGATTTCAGGGTGGCGAAAATATTCATGGTTAAGGCAGGTCCATCAGGGCTTTGTGCAGCGGTTCATATGCGTAAAATCGCCTGTCTTCAAGCATTTCGGTGCAAAACCGGCCTTGAGGCGTTACCATTCAGCACGCAAGCGGCATAACTATGGCGAGGTCCCCGATGTTGAAAGAATTCCGCGAGTTTGCCCTGAAGGGCAATGTTCTCGATCTGGCGGTCGGCGTGATCATCGGCGCCGCTTTTGGGAAAATCACCACCTCGCTGGTCAACGACGTCATCATGCCGCCCTTGGGCCTGCTTCTAGGGCGGGTCAATTTCGCGAACCTTTACATCAATCTCTCGGGCACACCTTACGCAAACCTCGCCGAGGCGAAAACTGCAGGCGCCCCGGTGATCGCTTACGGCGCGTTCATCAATACGATGATCGAGTTCATGATCATCGCCTTCGCGATCTTCGTCATGGTGCGCCAGATCAACCGGCTCAGAACGGCACTGGGCCAGAACGACCCGCCGCCGGCACCGTCCGAAAAAACTTGCCCCATGTGCCTGTCGACGATCCCGATTCAGGCCATCAAGTGCCGGGCGTGTACGGCGGACTTGCCGGCTTAGTTCGCGAAAAGAAACGACCCCCACCTGACCTCCCCCTTTCAGGGGGAGGAAAAATAATTGTGCTCACTTTTTATTCCCTCCCCTGCAAGGGGAGGGTTAGGGAGGGGTCGTTACGATCAAACCGTAATCGTGCCCTCGAGATAAAGCACGGCCTTACCCGCAAGGATCACGCGGTCGCCTTTGAGGGTGCAGGTGAGCGCGCCGCCGCGTTTGGAAATTTGGCGGGCTTCAAGTCTCATGACTCCTAAACGATCAGCCCAATAGGGCGTGAGTTCACAGTGGGCCGAGCCGGTGACGGGATCTTCGTCGATACCTTGCGACGGCGCGAAGAAACGCGAGACAAAGTCCACATGCCCCTCACCCGGCGCTGTGGCGATCACGCCCCAGCACGGCAGTTTGGCCAATGCGGCGAAGTTCGGCTCGAGCGCGACAACATCGGCTTCGCGTTCGTAAACCAGCACATGATCTCGCGCGATCAGAACATCCAGGGGCGTCGGCCCCCCTAACGCTTCGATAAGGCCCGGCGGTGTCGCGGTCGGCAAAGGGGCGCGTGCCGGAAAATCCATCGACAATACGTCGCCGTCGCGCGTCACTGTCAACGTGCCAGCTTTCAGCGTCCTGAAAGCAACCGAGGTCCGGCTTGGCTCCAGAATTTGAAAAATCACATAAGCCGATGCGAGTGTGGCATGACCACAGAGGTCCACTTCCACCATCGGTGTGAACCAGCGTAGAAGAAAGCCATCACCTTCGCGCACAAAGAATGCGGTCTCGGCGAGGTTGTTCTCAGCGGCGATAGATTGCATGGTCGCGTCGGGCAGCCAGCTTTCCAGCGGACAAATGGCCGCGGGATTGCCTGCGAACAAACGGTCGGTAAAGGCGTCGACCTGATAGATCGGAAGCTTCATGGCCGCCTAACTACTTTGAACCGTGTGTCGCGAAGCAATGGCTTCAACAATCTCATCAAATGGACATTCGTATTGATTCTCTCGAATCCATAGCCGTACCGGCAGCAAGTCCCAAAGGATTGAAAATATAGAAGGACGTTTAATTCGCTTTAAATCGATCGTCAAAAACAGGGACCGTTTGCCCGCCTTTGACGTCATAGCCGTAACTGATTTAATCGAATCCCACGGCATAAGGACACGTCCATCATGCTGAATGCCTTGGTCATCAATCACTAACGCGCTTTTGCGCCGAAAGGTACGTTCGATATGCACAGCCATTCTTATGCAGGCCGCAGCTAATATTAAACCAACTGTGATCATTACCCACGTTGTGTCGCGGAAAAATTTTACCGAAAAAATCGTCATGAACAAAAACCACAAAAAAGCTGCGCCCTCATAGGCAAGCTTAATTTTTCTATGAGAGTTACTGTATTGCACGTGCAGCGCGCTCAATGCTTTTCCATTCTGCTAAGGCTTTACCGTTGGATCAAACAGCCGGGCGTGTTCATCGAGCGCGAACTTGTCGGTCATGCCGGCGATATAGTCCGCTACGCGCCGCGCGGTTTTGAGAGTCTTGGGACCGTCGATGCCCACGTGCCAATCTTCCGGCAACATATGCGGCTCGGCCAGCAGCAGGTCGAACAGGTCGCGCACGATGCGTTTGGCTTTGCTGGTCATGCGATTGACGCGTGTATGGCGATACATGTTGGCGAACAGGAACGTCTTCACGGCCTTTTCGCTGGCCGCCATTTCAGGCGAGAACCCAACCAACGCCTGGCTAAGCCCGCGCACGTCCGCTGTTGATGTAGGTTTCAGTGCTTTAAAGCGACGATGTGATTCTTCGATCACGTCGTTGACCATTGTCGCGATCATCGCGCGCAAGGATTCATGGATCAGACGGCCCTTCTCCAGACCTGGATACTTCGCCGCGACGCCTTTGAAGATCGGTCCGACCAGCGGCAAGTCCATGACGGCTTCCAGCGGAAACAATCCGGCTTTCAGGCCGTCATCGAAATCATGGGCGTTGTAAGCGATGTCGTCGGAGATGGCGGCCACTTGCGCTTCCGCGCCGGGCCATGTGGTCAGCGCCAAATCCTGCACCGCATTGTATTCGGTGATGGCCAGCGGCACGGGCTTACCCGGCTTCGCGATTATCGGACCGTTGTGCTTCACCAAACCTTCGAGCGCTTCCCAGGTGAGATTCAAACCGTCGAAGGCGGCGTAGCGATGCTCTAACTTGGTGACGATGCGCAAACCTTGCGCGTTGTGATCGAAGCCGTTGTAGTCGGCCATGCATTCCTGCAGCACGTCTTCGCCGGCGTGACCGAAACAGGTGTGGCCAAGGTCGTGAGCAAGGGCCAGCGCTTCGGCCAAGTCCTCGTTCAATCCGAGGAAGCGGCTGATGGAGCGCGCGATCTGCGAAACTTCTAGACTGTGCGTGAGCCGCGTGCGGTAGTTCTCGCCTTCGCCGTAAACGAAAACCTGTGTCTTGTATTTCAAGCGGCGAAACGCGCCGCAATGAATGATGCGGTCGCGGTCGCGCTGATAGATTGTGCGGGTGGGCGATTCACCCTCGCTATGTAACCGGCCACGGCTGTGGGCCGGGTCGGTCGCGAGGCTTGCGAAGCTGCCGGCAAGTTGTGCGATATCGTCAGACATGCCGCGACATTATCTAATATCCATGGCCAATGCACCCCCGCCGCGTTAGCCTCGCGGCCTAAAGTTTATTGGGTCCGGTTTATGCGCATCATCCTCGGCGTTTGTTTCTCACTTATGCTCGGTTTCTCGGGCGCGAGTCATGCGGCGTCACTCTTGCCCGCAGCCGGTAAAGACTTCAAAGACTGCGCCGACTGTCCGGCCATGGTGGTGCTGCCTCAGAAAAGCTTCATGATGGGCGCGCCCGACACCGAAACCGGCAAAGAACCTTTCGATGGCCCGCAACGCAAAGTGACCATTGCCTACCCGGTGGCCGTGGGCAAATTCGAGATCACCAACGCCGAGTGGGATGCCTGTCTCAAAGACGGCGGCTGCACGCGTGTACCCCGCCCCTCCTGCCGCGCCGAAATGGCTTGCACGCCTTATGCGACGGAAGCGGCTGACCGACCTCGTTTGCCGGTCACCGATATCAGTTGGGTCGACGCGCAAGCCTACGTGAAATGGTTGTCAGCTAAAACCGGCGCGACCTATCGTCTGCTCACCGAAGCCGAGTGGGAATTCGCCGCCCGTGCCGGCGCGAAAACAGCTTATGCGTGGGGTGATACGGCGACGCGGCACTACGCCAACTACGGCATGGATAAATGCTGCGGCCCGCAGATCGACGGCGATGATAAGTGGGAATTGCTATCACCCGTGGGAAGTTTCCCGGCGAATGCCTACGGCGTTTATGACCTCGCCGGAAATACCTGGGAATGGGTGCAGGATTGCTGGGACGAAAATCCCGCCACCGGCCCCGTTGACGGCAGCGCGCGCGAAGTGCCCGATTGTCACGAGCGCATTATGCGCGGCGGTTCCTGGGCCAGCTTACCGCAACGTATTCGCCCGGCTTTCCGTCAAGGCTCTGCCGCCATCGACCGCGACAATTTCATCGGCTTCCGTGTAGCGCGCACGAATTAAAATTCTGCTCCGCGCCACTAGCGTTACTTTAGGCCCGTTCCCAAAAAGTTAGGTCTTCAGCTGCGCTATGATTGTGTCGCAAAGCTTTAATACGTTTGCTATTCCACCTGCCGGTGCGGCATTCGTTTTGCCCTCATTGCGGGCTATCGCGAACTCATCGGAAACTGCGCGCCGATGTGACCTGACCGATTTTCTTTACCAGTCGTGATGTTAGTCTACTGCATGTTTTGGCTCTGTTCGAGTGGTACTGGTATCGGGCTATAGGTCACCGGCGCCGGCGGCCTATAGCCGAGCGATGAATGGGGCCGCTTGGTGTTGTAGTGC
>CANJRX010000021.1 GCA_947476895.1 Fidelibacterota bacterium
AGAGCATCGCTGGGTAGCTATGTACGGACGGGATAACCGCTGAATGCATCTAAGCGGGAAACCCACCTCAAAACCAGGTATCCCTTGAGAACCGTGGTAGACCACCACGTTGATAGGCTGGGTGTGGAAGCGCTGTGAGGCGTGAAGCTAACCAGTACTAATTGTTCGATCGGCTTAAGAGCCCGTATGCTCAGACGCCGATACATCATCCCAAATAAAATTACGTAGCTGCTCGCAAGAGCGGACCTTAGTTATTCTATCTTCTGTGTCTGGTTTCAGATGACCTGGTGGTTATGGCGAGGATGTAACACCCGATCCCATCCCGAACTCGGACGTGAAAAGCCTCTGCGCCAATGGTACTGCACCTTAAGGTGTGGGAGAGTAGGTCGCTGCCAGGTCTTCTGAGACCAGCACTGAGATAGAAATTAAAAAATCAACCTGTCACGATGCTCAAGGTCGGCCGCGACTTTATCAAGCCGTCCGGCCCAATCAATTTTTCCAGACATGTTTGGGCGGTTGTTCGTCGAAAAGCTTTCGTCGAACGCATAAGTTTTCGCGTTTATCGCGGGGTGGAGCAGTCTGGTAGCTCGTCAGGCTCATAACCTGAAGGTCGTTGGTTCAAATCCAGCCCCCGCAACCAGCGTTACTTGCGGCCCGATTTCCGAAAGGTGATCGGGCCGTAAGTGTTTCTGGGCGCCACTTTTCTTGCCTTGGGCAAGCGTAAACAAGGCTGCCAGTTGGCCGACAAGATGGATGCGAAGGTGGCCATCTTCCGGGACCAAGCGAATCTCATCAATTAATCCGCGCAGGATCGATACGGCTTCATCGCGCGTCTCGGGGTTATTGAGGGCGGTGCGCAGTTCCTCGACCTTGCCCCTGTAGATCTCTGCCAAATTGGGATGTAGGCGCACGTTTGTTGCCAGCGGTGCGCCCAGCGTCTGCTTCAAGTCGCGTTTCTTCTCCTCCAGCGTTTCCATCTCTACGCGCATGGCATCAGTGCGAAAGCCAGCCTTAACGCTCTCAATAATCGCGCGAATGTCTCGGTCGATGCGATTAAGTTCGCGTTCCTGCTGATGACACGGAGATCAGCGCGCTGGGCGTGAAGTTAGGGCCCGTCCTCGTACAATTGCCGCCGCGTTTAAGCTATGACACCAAGATCGCGCCGGCATTCTTTAAAGACTTACGCGCACGCTTCAAGGGTGACGTGGTCTGCGAGCCTCGCCACGTCACATGGTTTACGCCCGCGGTCGATAAAATACTTAAGCGTTTCATATTGCTCGCGTGGCCGCCGATCCCGTTCTCGCGCCAGGCGCTGATCAACCGGCAGGCTGGGAAAAAATTATATACCGGCGGCTGCATGGGTCCCCGAAGATCTATTACTCAAACTATTCAGCTCAATATCTAAAGAAGCTGCTGTCGGTTCTGCGTGTAGAAGCGGAGCGCGCAGAAACAAGCTGGTGCATTTTTGATAACACCGCGCTTGGGGCTGCTACGCAAAACGCCACGGATTTGCAAGACGCGATAGCTTAGTACTTCAGCCCTCTGCCGAACAAATAAGTCACGTTGATTCGGCGATTCTCATATCCGGTCTTGAAGCGGATTTTGTCGGTTTCGTGGAATAGATTGGAATTGAAAAGAATAGCGCGGTTGCACTTGTACGGAATCGCGCGGCTGCGTGCGTTGTGCTCTTTCAGAAACGCATAAATCTGTTCATCGTTTTTATTGTAGTCTTGATAGGACCACGTCGCCGGTGCTGGCACGTCATAGACAATGAGGCCGCCGGACGTGGGATCCAAATTCGCGTCTTCCGGCGTGATCCAAAAGTTTAAATTTACCCTGGCAAAGTCAGCATGCACGTTGATGCCCCGGCCCATCACCGAGCTGTATTTAAAGGCCCACAATTGCGTGAGGTCGTAGGTGCCGAATATGCGCGGCATTTTTTTGCGAAGTTCGGCGGCGATCTGCAGATGCAGGGGGCTCACAAATCCTTCCTCGAAGTTGGCGCCAAGGTAATGCGCCTTGTATTCCCGGTTCCAGATCGGCGAGATCAGGCAGAATTTTATGAGTTCCGCGAGGCATTCAGCCGACAGCATGTTCTCAATGAACGTCACTTCCGGTGTGCTGTCCAGATACTGGTCTTCCAGGGCCGCCCAGTCGTTATGCTCGTTCAGGCAACTGCGCAGGCTTGCCGGCATTTGATAGCGCGGTGCGGTTTTCCTGAAACGGATGAGGGCGTCGCTCTCGCCTTTTGTTATTTCAATGGGGCGCGGATTATTCGCATGTGTGTGAGCGGCACCGTGGCGCGCGCAGATTTCACGTAAAGCGGCGTTGGCCGCTATAACATTTGTATCGCTGTATCCGTTCGCCATCAGGTAGGTGGTGTATTCGAGATCATGGAGTGCACGATAATCTAAAATATTCAGCCGGGTTCGGAGTGCAGCACTCTGTTTTTCAAGGGCGTCCGCGGCCAGCTCAATGCTCAGGCGCTCAACAAATGCCGGGTCGTGCAACCGCTCGAAATTGCACACCATCATAACATGTTTGATGTCGAGATTTTGCGGCTGCAGGGCGATGGCACGCTCATAGTCCGCCATGGCTTCATCAAACCGCCGCAGAACCTTAAGGTCGTTCCCGCGATTAAAGTAAGCACCGGCCAGATCAGGCTGCAGCGCGATCACGTTATCGTAAGCCGCGATGGCCCGTTCCCACTGGCCAAGCCCGTCCAGGGCAACGCCGCGTCCAAAAAGCCCTTCCACCAGGTTGGGTTGGATCGCAAGGGCAGCGTCATAGCTGGCCAGGGCTGCTTCGGATTTAGACAGGTCTTGCAGCGCGCTGCCTCTGTTCAGGTAGGCTTCGGCAAATTGCGGTTCCAGAGCTACGGCTGCGTCATAGCTCGCAATTGCATCTTCCGTCCGGCCGAGCAGCTGAAGGGTAATGCCCCGATTGTAATGGGCGTCCACATAGGCCCGGTCCAGCCTTATGGCGCGGTCATAACTTTGTAATGCTTCATCCAACCGCCCAAGGGCTTGCAGAACCAAGCCGCGATTGGAATGCATATTGGCTTTCTGAGGGTCCCGGCCAATGGCCCGGTCGATGTAAAGCAGGGCTTTTGAAGGGTCATCCTGCTGATAGGCAATCATTCCCAGCATATAGAGGGCGGCGCTGTGATCCGGCTGGCGCGCAATAAGGCCTTCACACACGGCGGCGGCCTGCGCGAAATCTCCGGCGCCATACAGCCCGCGGGCCTGATTAAGACGTGAATCTGCATCCATGGGGGTATTTTAGGTTTGGCGATAAACGATAGTTAGCGCACGGGATATTGGTCAGTCAGCCTATTGTAGTGCCTTGTTTATGCTGATAATAGAGGGGTCCGCGCGGCGCGATATGCCGCCACGTTAGCCCGCCAGCACGATAAGCTGCGGGCTTTCATTTTCGGTGCAGCAAGGAACCCTGAATTCGATGGATAAAAACGAACACACTTTCTCCGGTCGCCTGCAAAATGCAGCGAAGGCGAAACAAGATCTGCTCGCCCGCGCCCGCGCCAAATCGCCCACGAACGACCCGGCATTTGCGCAACGTCAGGCCGAGCGCGTTGCGCTCAGTGAAGCGCGTGATATTCGCAAGGCCGAATCCGCCGAGCGCAAGCGCGTTGAAACCATCCGCGTCGCGGAAGAAAAAGCCGCTAACGCAGAGGCGGAACGGATTGCCGCGGAAGCGCTCCTCAATCAAAAAGCCAACGAAGCCGCCGCCCTTAAGGCGCAGCAAAAAGCCAACCGCGACGCCAAGTACCTCGCGCGCAAAGAGCGCAGAGACAATCGGGTAAAGAAATAAGCAGCTTTTCTATCATTAGCCCGCTAGGTCCCCGACTTAGCGGGCTATTTTTATGCCCGCGCGCCTTCGTGTATGCTGGGATTTAAGGCAACCCGCGGAGCTTCCATGACGGAACCCCTTCAACTCAATCTTGGCTGCGGCACGAACCGGATTGAGGGCTTTCTCAACGTCGATAAATTTAAAGAGTGCGAGCCGGATTTGGTGTGCGATCTGGAAGTCTTCCCATGGCCCTGGTCGACCAATTCGGTTTCGGCAGTGGTGATGGCGCACGCGCTCGAGCACATGTACGGCTCCAGCGGCGCTTTTCTAGAGTTCATGAAAGAGCTTTACCGGGTTTGCCAGAACGGCGCAGAAATTCTCATCTTGGTGCCGCATCCCCGGCACGACGATTTTCTGAATGATCCCACGCACGTCAGGGCGATCACGCCCACCATCTTTACGCTGTTCAGCAAGAAAAGTAATTTGGAGTGGGAGCAGGGCGGATTCTCGAACTCTCAGCTCGCCAAATATACCAATACCGATTTTGAATTGGTCGAGGCCGGCGCGAGCCTGGACGCCGCGTGGGAGAAGAAGCGCGATCTGGGTGAGGTGAGCAACGACGAACTCATGGCCGCCGTCCAGGAAAAGAACAACGTTGTGAAGGAATTCAAGATCAAATTGCGTGTGATCAAGCTCCCATGAAATTTTTCACATCCTGCGCTGCGCTTATTGGTCTGCTTATATCGGGCACACATGAGGCCCAGGCCATCGACTGGAGCGAGGTCGAAGGCAAATCCATCACGCTGTTTTACCCTGCGCAGATGTCGTGGGAGCTTGTCCTGACCCAGTCGGAGCATGGCGGCGCGTCGAAGTTCAAAGACGGCAAGGGCTGCCGTGGATGCCATGAAGGCGATGAGGCGGACTCAGGCAACCTGCTGCGCAACGACAAAAGCATCGAAGCCACGCCGATCCCAGGCAAGCCTGGTTCAATTCCCGTGACTGTCAAAACCGCGCACGACGCCGAGCGGATTTATGTTCATCTCGAATTTGCGCCCGGCAAGCAGCCCGATGCCGGCATGGATAAGGACTTTGCGACCAAGGTCGCGGTGATGATCGACGACGGCGGCGTGGAGCAAGCAAAGCTTGCGGGCTGCTGGGTCGCTTGTCACGACAATGTCGCGCGCATGCCCAGTGCTGGCGACAAAGACACCACCAAATATCTCACAAGCTCCCGGGTCGCCATGAGTCGTAAAGGCGGTGAGGAGATCAAGCCCGCCGCCGCCCTCGCTAAAATCCGCGCAGAAGGCGGCTTCCTTGAATACTGGCAAGCGCGGCTAAAACCGGGCGCAGCCCCTGAAGTGGTAGACGGCAGCATTCTGGAAAAGCGCGAAGAACACAAAGCACCTGCAGTCACAGCCGAGGCAGTGGAAACCGACGGTGAGTGGGCCGTCACCTTCAGCCGCAAGCTAAAGGCCGGCGCGGCTTATAAGGATATCGTGCCCGGTAAAACCTATACCGTGGGTTTTTCGATCCACGCCGGTCATACAGCGAAGCGCTTCCACTATGTGTCGTTCGAAAAAACCTTGGCGCTTGATTCAGGCGAAGCCGACTTCATCGCGAAACCCTGAACATAAAAAAACCTGCAGTGTGGAGAATACCTCCGCACTGCAGGTTTGATCTCAATCGGCCTAGATGGCCGGGTTAGGTTCTAGAAATCGAGCGGTGTCGGGCGGATCTGGAACTTCACAGTCGTCGGACCGGAGGTGCCATCTTCGCCGCCTTCCTGATGCCAGACGGGCTGCATGGCGTAAGTCGCGAACACGCCTTTGCCTTTCCAGCCGGCTTTCGGATCGTCGATACGGCCGTCCATACCGCGGGTATGGAAGTCCATCGGGTACGGTACGCGCAGCACCGTCCACTTTTCGACTTTCGGATCAAACGCAAGCAGCGAGTCCGAATTCGAACCGGTGACAACCGGGATGTCCTTGCCGAGACCGAGCAGGTCGTGTGAGTCCACCCACATCAGGTAAGCAAAGTCGGTGTTGCCTTCCTTCATGCCGATGTACTTCGGACCGGGCGCATCCCAATAGCTCCAGCCTTCCGGACAATGCTGACCGGTCGCGGTCGGACCCGTCATCACTTTGCACTTCGAGCGATCAAGACGGCCCAAACGGCCGCTTGCGAAGGCCGCGTAAGCCACGCCCTTCGAGTCAACGCTCATGCCGCGGACGTTGAAGCCTTCATAGTCGCCGTTCGCCCGCTTAGCCGGTTCATAGTATTCGGTGCGGCAGGTTTCCGGCGGATTGGTGCCGATGGAGAGCTTCACGATGCCGCTCGGCCACGGGCCGGTTTTGCCGTACCACATGGTGCCGTCGGAAAGGTCGACGTCCATGCCGTAGGTGCCGCCGGTGATCCGCGTGTCTTTGCTTGGATCAAGCGGCGTGGCGTCCACCGTGCTGGCACTTGCCGCTTCCGGATCGGAGTTGGCGGCGCGTGCCGGCTTGTTCCATTTTTCGCGGTCCGGATCGATCACGACATCGCTCAAAGCGCCGGTCTTGGACGGCGTCTTAGAGTTGGTATCGAGCACCATCGGGCACCAGCCCTGCGCTTTGTTCGGATCTTTGGTCGCATCCCACACCGGAACGTCAACCCAGCCCAAGATGTCGCCGCCCGAGAAGTACATCTTCTTGTCCGGCGCCTGCATCAGGTGATGCAAGGCTGTGCACATGGGCACGCCCGCGATGGCTTTGGTCGTCGGGTCATATTGCACGGTCGTGTAGAACGCACGGCCCGGTGAAGGCCAGTACTTGGCGTACTTGCTGAGCGCCGGGTCAGAGCAGTAGGCCGGCTTCGGCGCGCCCTTGGCCATTTCGGACCGGTCACGTTGACCGCGGTCGGTGAGCCACAGCTTGCCGTTGCTATCCAGCATCGGGTTGTGCGGAACACCCGCTTTCACGGGATCGGGCGTGTCGAGCACAACCACTTTGCCGGTGGTGCCTTCGATGCGGTAAGCGAATTCCGACTGCGCGCTGGTGGTCGGGTTCAAGACTTCGATGTAGCCATGCATGGCGGTGACGCCATAGATGTTGCCGTTCGGGTTCATGGTCGGGTTACTGCGATCGGTCGAGACCAGATCGTGCACGTAGCGGCCGTTGCCCCAATCCCATGACGTCAGAACGATGTTGCGCTCGATGCCTGCCGGACGCGGCGGGGCTACGGGCACTTCACCCTTTTCGATGCGCTGCGTCCAATCCGAGAACTGCGCCAAACCGCGCGTACGGCCGAACTGGGTCATGGTGTTCACCATGGCCGCAGCATGTTCCGGGCCGGTGTTGCCGACAGCTTGGTCGCCCGACTCACGGGCTTTGGTGATGCGCTCGGCCCAGCCTTCAGGAGTGTTATTCAGAAGGTTGCGGGTGGTGTGATCGCCCTGCTGATGGCAGCGCACGCAAGCTTTGGTTTGCTGAATCCACTGTTGCTGGGATTTGATGTTGGCAGCGATACCGTTGCCTTTAGGACCCGTGCCGGGGAACTCGTTCTCGGACGGGATCTTCATCAAGGACATCCAGTAGGACGCCGGATAGTACTGCGCCGCGTCTTTCGGCGTCGGCGCCGTCACGGCTTTCAGGTTTAGGTTCTTGCCCGGTTCGCCGGCAACATGGTCAGAATCAACCAGGCCGTAACCACGCACCCAAACTTGGTACTTCGCTTTGGGCAGTTCAGGCAGCACATAGCGGCCCTGGTCGTCGGTGACGACGATCTTGATGAATTTGGTCGGCAGGTCGCTGGTTTCAGCGATGACCCACACACCGGCTTCCGGTCCTTTGGCGCTGGCGACGACGCCGGCGATGCCATTCGCGACGGTCGGAACGCCTGTCGCGGCAGCCGCGAAACTTGCGCTCGTCCAAGCACTGCTCACTGCAACAAAACATGTGGACGCGAACAGCGCCCTGACAAACTGCTTATTCATGGTCCTAGATCTCCCTCTCATCTTGTGAACCGATAGGCCGAATGGCCTCTCGCGGACTCGGAATGTTGAAGCAATGGATAATCACGGTGCAGGCAGGGCAGGAATATAATTCCAAGCCACGGCCCACGTTCGCCCTCCCTCTCATTGCTCCCCTTTGAGAATGGGCGTGATGTCATCAAAGCCGAGACCAACCCTGCACGACTTTGACCGTACAATAGTACTCGATAAAAAGCGGTCCTGCCAGACGAAGCTGAAGCGTCGCTGACCGCCTTAAGTGTAGATGAAGACAACAAAAAACCTGCAGTGCGAAAAGTTATCCCGCACTGCAGGTTTGGTATTCGAGCCGGCCTAGCGCCGGTTCAACTTTTAGTAATCAAGCGCCTAGAAATCCAAAGGCGTCGGGCGGACCTGGAACTTCACGATGTTGGGGCCCGACGTGCCGTCTTCGCCGCCTTCCTGGTGCCAGACAGGCTGCATGGCGTAGGACGCATAAACGCCTTTGCCTTTCCAACCGGCGGCGGCGCTGTCGATACGGCCATCCATACCGCGGGTATGGAAGTCCATCGGATACGGTACGCGCAGCACGGTCCACTTTTCGTCCTTCGGATTGAAGGCGAGCAGTGAGTCAGAGTTGGATCCCGTCACGATTGGAATGTCTTTGCCAAGGCCCAAGGTGTCGTGGATATCAACCCACATCAGGTAAGCGAAGTCAGTGTTGCCTTCCTTGACGCCGGCGAACTTCGGACCGGGCGCATCCCACATGGTCCAACCTTCGGGGCAATGCTGGCCGGTCGCGGTCGGACCGCTCAGCACTTTGCACTTGGTGCGGTCGAGGCGACCCAAGCGGCCTTGCGCGAAGGCCGCGTAAGCAACGCCCTTCGAGTCCACGCTCATGCCGCGGACGTTGAAGGCTTCGTAATCGCCGTTCGCACGTTTGGCAGGTTCATAGACTTCCGTGCGGCAGGTTTCCGGCGGGTTAGTGCCGGGATGGAACTTCACGATGCTGCTCGGCCACGGACCGGTGTGGCCGTACCACATGCTGGCATCGCTCATGTCGACATCCATTCCGTAGGTGCCGCCGGTGATACGCGTGTCCTTCTTCGGATCAAGCGGCTCGGCGGTTTCGTTGGTGGTCACGGCTGCGGATTCCGGATCGGCATTCGCCGCACGCGAAGGCTTGTTCCATTGTTCGCGGTCCGGCGTGATGACGACTTCGCTGAGCGCGCCCATCTTGGACGGCGTGGCCGAGTTCGTGTCGACCACCATCGGGCACCATCCCATGGCCTTGGTCGGATCTTTGGTTGCATCCCAAACGCTGACGTCCACCCAGCTCAGGATGTCGCCGCCGCTGAAGTACATCTTCTTATCCGTCGACTGCATCAGGTGGTGCAGGTTGTTGCACATCGGCACGCCCGAGATTTGCTTGGTCTTGGGGTCGTACTCAACCGCGGTGGACGTCGCGCGGCCAGGCTGCGGCCAGTACTTGGCATACTTGCTGGCAACCGGATCGGTGCAATAGGCCGGCTTTGGTTCCGCCTTGGCGGCTTCCGCGCGATCGCGGAAACCACGGTCGGTGATCCAGAGCTTGCCGTTGTGATCCATCATCGGATTGTGCGGAACGCCGTTACGCTTCGGATCGGGCTGTTCAAGCAGCGTGACGCCCTTGGTGCCATCGACGCGGTAGCCGAATTCCGACTGCGCGTTGGTGTTCGGGTTCAGCACTTCGATGTAGCCGTGCATGGCGGTGATGCCGTAGATCATGCCGTTCGCGTTCTTGGTCGGGTCGTTACGATCGGACGAGGTCAGATCGTGGATGTAGCGGCCGTTGCCCCAATCCCATGAGGTCAGCACGATGTTGCGCTCGATGCCGGCGGGACGCGGCGGGGCTACGGGCACTTCGCCCTTTTCAATCCGCTGCGTGTAGTCGGAGAACATCGCGAGACCGCGTGTACGACCGAATTGGGTCATGCCATTGACCATCGTGGCAGCGTGTTCAGGACCGGTGTTGCCGACTGCCTGGTCGCCATCGGCGCGCGCCTTCGTGATACGTTCGGCCCAGCCTTCCGGCGTGTTGTTGAGCAGTGTGCGGGTCGTCTTATCACCCTGCTGATGACAACGGATGCAGCCCTTGGTCTGCTGGATCCACTGTTGCTGGGACTTGATGTTGGCGGCGATGCCGTTGCCCTTCGGGCCGGTGCCGGGGAATTCGTTCTCAGCCGGGATCTTCATCAGCGAGAGCCAATAGTTGGCGGGATAAATTTCCGCCGCGGCTTTGGCGTTGGGCGCCGTCACGGCCTTAAGGTTCATGTTCTTGCCAGGCTCGCCGGCAACGCGGGCCGAGTCCACGAGGCCATAGCCGCGCACCCAGACTTCGTATTTCGCTTTGGGCAGTTCGGGCAGCACGTAGCGGCCCTGATCATCGGTGACGACGATCTTCACGAACCTTGTCGGCAGGTCGCTGGTTTCAGCGATGACCCATACGCCGGCTTCGGGACCTTTGTCCCCGCTGACGACGCCGGCGATACCGTTCGCGACGTTCGGAACGGCCGCAGGAGCGGCCGCAAAGGCAGCGCTGCTGATCGCCATCAAACATGTGGACGCGCAGAGCATCCTGACAAATTGCTTATTCATGGTCCTAGATCTCCCTCTCATCTTGTGAACCGGCAGGCCGAATGGCCTCTCACGGACTTAAGTCGTCGTGGAAAAAGCGGAAAATTATTTCCCGTCGGGTGTCGGAATAAAAATTCCAAACCCTAGAGCTCGCTCTCGCCCACTCCCTCCTTTTCCCCTTCGAGAACGGGCGTATTGACCGGACAATCCTACGCCAACACCTGGCTAGGCTACAACGAAGCTGATCCGAAAATTTCTGGAAACTTTAGATTGCTGCTGTGCAGCAAATTCAATGAATAGCCCAAGGGCCAAATGCACTCGGGCCCCCACTCTCCACGTGGGTTGCCAGGGATAGGAGCCTGGACGGTTCACGCGGCAGATGAGGGCCCTTTGCGAGGAGAGCGGTCTTTAGCCCGAGGGGAAGAAGGCTAGAGAGGTATCGTGTCGTTATAGGTGCCGGCCGGGACGGACTGGCTGGCGGTGATGCGGCCATAAACGGTGAGCGGGGCCTGGGCGAGGGCGTAGGTGCCGCTGACGGTGTTGGTGCCTACAGTGTTGCCCCATACGGTGGTGCGGCCTGAGTCTGTGTAGAGCGTGTAATCGAGGGTGTTCGCGCCGCTGGTCAGTTTGCGGGTCGCGACCGAGGCGCCTGTACCGCCGCCGGCGTTCAGGCCGACGTTGTAGGCCGTGCCGAGGGTGCAGAGGACAGTGACCGTGGTCGAAGCGTTGTTAACCGTGCCGTCGTAAGCGCCGAAGGCGAGGGGCAGGGCCGTTACAGCGCAACCGCTGGAGACGACGGCCGAGACGCCGAAGGTGGTGGTGGCTGTCAGAGCCTGGCTTTCCGTGATGCTGCCGAGACCTACGAGGGCGACAGTGGCGAGGGC
Source organism: Fidelibacterota bacterium (assembly GCA_947476895.1). GTDB lineage: Bacteria > Pseudomonadota > Alphaproteobacteria > Rhodospirillales > Rhodospirillaceae > SHVO01. Next base: position 11,275 of record CANJRX010000021.1, read on the forward strand.
GATCAGTTTGTTGAGGCGGGTCATGGCGGCGTCCTGTGTTTCTGTGTGTTGGTGTGTGTTGTTGTTTGGTGAACCAACCTCGCAGAAGCCGCGGGGGAAATAATCTGAGCAACCGGATATACGCCTACAGCGCTGCAAACCCTGGTTTTCTACGCCTTAAGGGTAAGAGGGCTCCGGCGCACCAGACCCCTGAAAATATGTTGCACTTCAATGACTTATCAGGAACTATCGCGGCGGGGGCTGGAGACGCGCGCATGACTTGGAAGCACATCAGCCGCCGCTGGACGGCGCAGGGCGTAGGCGTAGCCGCCGCCGTTTTAGTGTTTTCCAGCCCGACTCAGGCCCAAAACGCCATTCCCGAAGTGCTGGTTGTGGCCCGTCAGTTGTCACCGTCGGCTAATGAGCCGGTTTACGCCACCACACTTATAGATCGGGAAAGCCTGGCGCAGTCCGGTGAGGCGCGCCTGGACGATATTTTGCGCAGCGTGCCTGGCTTTGGCCTCTTCCGCCGGCAATCGAGCCGCGCTTCGCATCCCACCACACAGGGTGTGACGCTGCGGGGCCTTGGGCCCAGCGGTGCGGGCCGTACATTAGTGTTGCTCGACGGCGTGCCGCAAAACGATCCCTTCGGCGGATGGATTGATTGGAGCCGGCTACCTTCGGCTTCACTTAATAGTGTGCTGATCACGCGGGGCGGTGGTGCGGGGCCTTGGGGAAACACAGCGCTCGCGGGTGTCATCCGGTTGAGCAGCCGCACCGATCCAGGAAGTCACGGCTGGGCCGAGGTGCGCGGCGATAGCGCGGCGAGTGCGGATGGCACCGCGGCCGGGCAAATTGATTTCGGTGCCGCACAGATTTTCGCAACGGCCCACGGCCACCGCAGCGACGGCGTCTTTCTGATCCGCAAAGACCAGCGTGGCCCCGTTGATATGCGCACGGCCAATCGTGGTGGATGGTTCCAGGGCGGCACACACTTTGTTGTCGGCGAAGACATCAATGTCTCGGCTACGGGTAACTACTCGGAAGACCGCTACGTCAACGGTATCGGCCTTGCCGTGTCGAAGACCCGCAACGCGGACGGTGCGCTGAGTGTCGTGCGCGAAGGCGGCCACGATGAGGTTTCATGGGAAGCGCATGTTTATGCGCGCGATGGCAAAGCCAGCAGTGTTTTCTCTAGCGTCGACGCGGCGCGCACCACAGCAACACCATCCCTCGATCAATTCAATGTGCCGTCGCAGGCGCTCGGTGCAAACGCCATCGTCCGCATTCCCATCGCGCCGTCTGCAACAGTAGAGACCGGCGTGGACGTGCGCAGTGTGAAGGGCGCGACCAACGAACGTTTTACGTATATAGCGAATACATTCACGCGCCTGCGCCACGCCGGCGGCGAGCAGTTTGTCACCGGCGGTTTTGTCGAGGGCAACTGGCTGCCCATCCCAGCGGTGACGTTGACCGCGGGCGGGCGCGTCGATCATTGGCAACAGACCGACGGCGTGCGCACTGAAACGATCATCGCGACAGGTGTGCTGGCGCGCAATGATGCGTATCCCGACCGCGACGGCACCGTCGGCAACTTCCGCGTAGGCGCGCGCGGCGACGTGACGTCTACATTTACCCTGCGCGCCTTGGGCTACAGCGGCTTTCGTATTCCGACACTCAATGAACTATATCGGCCCTTCCGCGTCGGCAACGATATCACCGAGGCTAATGCGGCCTTGAACCCTGAACGCTTGCGCGGCATTGAAGCGGGCGCGGAATGGACGGCGCTGCCCACGCTTAAACTGAGCGGCACAGTCTTTCGCAATTGGCTGAACAACGCTGTCGGTAATATCACGGTCACCACCACACCGGGGCTGGAGCCGACGTTGGGGGTGGTGGTGCCGGCGGGCGGCGTACTTCGCCAACGTCGGAATATCGACAACATCGTTGCCAATGGCTTTGAAGGCGAAGCGCTGTGGCGCGCGTCGGAGCGTGTTGAGTTCTCGGTGCGCTATTTGCTGAGTGTGCCCAAAGTCACGCGTAATACTTCGCAGCCTACTCTCGAAGGCTTGAACCTCGCGCAAGTGGCAAAGCATCAGGTGGTGTTGGCTGGAACGTTCCGGCCCACGGCGGCCTGGACATTCAAAAGCGAGTTGCGCACATCAAGCAGTCAATTCGACGACGACCAGAATACGCGTCTTCTCAAAAGTTATGCGGTCGTTGACCTTTATATTGATCGCGCCATCACCGACAAGGCGTCGCTTTTTTTCGGCGTAGAAAATCTGCTGAACGCTGAAATTCAAGCTGGCCGCAGTGCCGATGGCTTGGTGACGGTGGGCGCACCCTTGACGCTGTCCGGAGGGCTGCGGCTGCGCTTCTAAGTGCGTAAACCTGCATTTGCGCTAACTTAAACACTAATTTATGGGCTTTGCCGCGCTCGCCGTCCGGCACCGCTCCAAGCGTAAATCCGGCATTTATTGCGGTCTCATAAGGCTTAAGTGTGCGGGTTCTCCGATTCAGGGGCACGCCACGTTACATCGTGTTGCAAAATGCTCACGCAGTTGCGTTTGACGGCACCCGGGGCAAAACCCTACATTCGTACGCGTGGAGATAAGGTGCTCTGAGGAGCGCCTTTGTGCGTTACGGGGGAGATGAGCCGCGTGAATATCACGGTACTTCTGATACTTCATGGTCTTGCAGCGGTGTTGTTGATCGGCGCGATCACACACCAGGCCATTGGTGTGTGGAAAAGCAGACCGGCGCCCTCCAGCACGTTCTTCCAAAGCTTGGTCAATGTGCGCGGCATGACTTACGTCAACGCGATCGTCATTCTGTATGTGCTTACCGCAGTCCTCGGCGCGCTCGTTTATCCGCGCTATGTGCTCGACGTGAAGGGCAGCCTTTTGGACGCCGTGATGAACAGCGCGATTGGCGCTTTCGAAGTGAAAGAACATTTGGCCATCGTCGGTTTGGCGATGCTGCCGTCTTATTGGTATCTCTGGAAAAAGGTGCCGGCGACCGAGCACCGTTTATCCCGTCAGATTAACACCACGCTGATCGCGGTTTTAGCCTGGTCGGCGTTTTTCGTCGGCCACGTCCTAAACAATATTAAGGGGTTGGTGTAATGAACCGGATTTTCCCCCTCGCGGTTTTTGCGGCGGTTTTCTCGGTCGTCTATTACGCCTGCTTTGTATTCGCCTACACCCCGGTTTCGTACTATCCGCTGATGGGTGAGATTAGCTCCGAAGTCATGCCGCGCACGGCCGGGCCGGCGATGGGCTGGTTTACCTGGATTGTAATCGGCTCGATTTCCGGTCTAGTCGCCGGTGTGGTAGCTTATGTGGTGCCGAAGAACTTGGGCGATAAAGTGGGACCGGCCCTATCGTGGGTAGTTCCCTTGGGCGTCACTCTCTGGATTTTGTTCGTCGAAAAACACTGGTTTCTAGATGCACCGGTGGTCGGCGGTTGATTTTGAAAATTTTGCTGTTACTTAAATACTAATCAAACAAGGCTACTGACATGAAACCAGTTTCAAGACGTAAAGCTCTTATCGGCGGTGTCGCGATTTCCGCGGCGGCTGCTCTTCCTGCGGTCACAGGCGGCTCAAAAGCTGCGCTCGCCAACGGCGAAGAGTTCTTCGGCGCAGAAGAAATTCCCGGCCATCCGGTGTTCGTCTATTTCGGCACTGTGAAGTCCGAAGACGGCAAATATCTCGAAGCCGCTGAAGTGATGCTGAAGGTCCAAGATCCGCCGATGACCTTCACCACCTTCACCGATATCCTGGGTCGCTTCCGGACTCTGGACGCCGGCCGCACATTGACCGATCTCGGTTATACTTACGACGGCACCAGCAATTTTGTCATGTCGGTCACGCGCGATGGTTGGGTGCAGACCCGCCGTATGAACCGCGCACCGGCCCACGCCAAAGAAGGTGCTTACGAAATCAACTTCATCATGGCACCCGATCCCACCGGCAAGGCTAAGCCGACCACCGGCTTTGAAAAGCCGCTGACCTTCAAGTCGACGCCCGCCAACCCGGCCAATGCTCCGGCCAGCCCGTTGGTCACTCCGCCGGCCGCAAAGAAATAAGTACCGAAATAAGTTTCCTGCTACGTCAAAGCCCCTTAAGACCTGATAAGTCTTAGGGGGCTTTTTCTTTAAGCGCGCGGGGTTGCTGTGACACCGGTTTCCGTCCTCGATTACCGTCGTCTTGCCAAAGAACGGCTGCCGCATTTCCTGTTTGAATATCTCGACGGCGGTTCCTACGACCAGGTGACGCTGGGGCGCAATATCGCGGACCTGCAAGACGTGGCCTTGCGCCAGCGCGTGATGCGCGATGTTTCCAAGATCGATTTGAGCTGCACGTTATTCGGCCAATCGCTTGCGATGCCGGTCGCCTTGGGTCCCGTTGGCCTTGCCGGATTAAGTGCGCGGCGCGGCGAAGTGCAGGCCGCGCGGGCCGCGCAAAAAGCCGGTGTGCCCTTTTGCCTGTCCACTGTTTCAGCTTGTGCTTTGGATGAAGTCACACGCGGCGTTAAACAACCAATTTGGTTTCAGCTTTATATGATCCGCGATCGCGGCTTCATGAAAACGCTGCTGGACGAAGCCAAAGCGCGCGGCTGCTCGGCGCTGGTGTTCACGGTCGATATGCCCGTGCCCGGTACGCGCTACCGCGACTATCACTCGGGTCTCGCCGGGGCATCGGGCGTGATGGGCGGGCTGCGGCGCTTTTGGCAAGGTGCGTGCCGCCCGTACTGGGCGTGGGACGTCGGACTTCTGGGCCGCCCACACAGCCTTGGCAACGTCGCGCCTGTGCTCGGTAAAAACACAGGGCTGGAAGATTTCTTCGCCTGGATGCGCGGCAACTTCGATCCGTCTGTGACTTGGCGCGATCTGGAATTCATTCGCAAGACTTGGGACGGCCCGCTGATCATCAAAGGCATCCTCGATCCCGAAGATGCGCTTGCCGCCGCTGCCGTCGGCGCGGATGGCATCGTGGTCTCCAACCACGGCGGCCGTCAACTTGATGGCGTGATGTCGACCGCCCGCGCTCTACCACCAATCGCAGAAGCGGTGGGCGATAAGCTGAGTGTGCTGGTGGACGGTGGTGTGCGCTCGGGTCTCGATGTTGTGCGCTTGCTGGCGCTGGGCGCAAAAGGTGTTCTGCTAGGCCGCGCCTGGGGCTATGCCCTTGCGGGAGGCGGCGAAGTGGGGGTTACGCATGTTCTGAAGCTGATCGAAGCGGAAATGCGCGTCGCCATGGCGCTGACCGGGACCACCTCCGTTCACAAAATCGACAAAAGCATCCTCGCGCCCTTATAGCCTCCGCGCACACGTGTTAGAGTTTTGCTCAGCTTGGGGGAGGGAAATATATATGAGTGAACATATCGATGCCGATGTTGTCGCAGGCAATGGCCTGTTGGACCGTCGCCTTTTCCTCCGTCAAGGCGGACTTTTTGGCATCGTAGGACTCGCCGGCCTTGGCGCGTACGCTAAGCCTGTCGAAGCCGAGACGCTTATGGTGCCGGAGTGGTCGAAGACCCCGGGCGCTTGGGTGGGTGGTTATACACTCCCCTCGAAGTTCGAAACCAAAGTTGCGCGCACACCGTTTCCAGCCGGTCCCTATAACGGCATCGGTCCAGGCAGTGCACGCGCACCGCTGCAATTCCTTGACGGCATGATCACGCCCAACGGCGTGCATTACGAACGCAGCCACAACGGTATTCCCGACATCAATCCCGATACACACAGGCTGCTCATCCATGGCCTCGTGAAACGTCCGCTGACGTTTACTGTGGAATCGCTGTCGCGTTATCCCATGACGTCGCGCATTGCCTTTGTTGAATGCGCAGGGAATAGCGGCGCGCTTTATGCAGATAAGCCCGCCGAAGGCACAGCTCAGACACTGCACGGCCTTGTTTCTTGCGCCGAGTGGACAGGCGTTCCGCTTGCAATGCTTCTGGAAGAAGCCGGTGTAGACCCGGCCGCCAAGTGGCTTGTAGCCGAAGGCGCCGACGCGGCCGCCATGAGCCGCTCGGTTCCGCTCGCCAAAGCGTTGGATGATGCGATCGTCGCCTTGTACCAGAACGGCGAGCGCGTACGCCCCGCCAACGGCTATCCCATGCGCCTGCTGCTGCCGGGTTTCCAGGGCAACATGAATGTGAAGTGGCTGCGTCGCATCAAGCTGTTGCGCGAACCGGCCATGACAAAAGACGAGACATCAAAATATTCGCTGCTGCTCAAGGAAGGCAAAGTCGCCCAGTTCAACTTCCCGCTCGATGCGAAGTCGGTCATCACCAAGCCGTCGCCGGGTGTGAATATGACCGCGCCTGGGCTGTACGAAATCTCGGGCATCGCCTGGTCGGGTAATGGCAAGATTTCTAAAGTCGAAGTCTCGGCAGACGGCGGCAAAAGCTGGGCGCCGGCGGCGCTGTCTGAACCTGTGTTGTCGAAAGCCATTACACGCTTCCGTATTCCATGGCGCTGGAGCGGCGGCCCCGCCATCTTGCAAAGCCGCGCCATTGATGAGACCGGCTACGTTCAGCCGTCGCGTGAACAGCAAATTGTCGCGCGCGGCTCACGCGCTGCTTATCACTGCAATCTCATCACCAGCTGGGGCATTTCCGATCAGGGCGAGGTGAAACATGTCTACGCTTAAAATCACCTGCGCTTTTGCCGCTGCGCTTGTCGCTGGAAGTGTGATGGCTGCTGAAAGCCCTAACCTTGGCCAGCCGATCACCGAAAAAGAAGCCGCGGCTTGGGACCTCAGCACCGATGCGACCGGCTTCAACCTGCCGCCGGGAAAAGGCACCGTCAAACAGGGCGAAGAGATTTTCTACAATAAGTGCCAAGCCTGCCACGGTGAAAAGGGTGTTGGTACGCCGGGCGATAAACTTGCCGGCGGTAAGGGCACGCTGATGGGCGATCAAGCGCCGGTGAAAACCGTCGGCAGCTACTGGCCTTACGCCACCACATTGTTCGACTACGTGCGCCGCGCCATGCCGTTGACCGAGCCGCAAAGCCTGACCAACAACGAGGTTTACGCGCTCTCGGCCTACGTGTTGTATCTCAATGAGCTCGTGCCCGCGAATGCGACCATGGACGCCAAGAGCTTGCCGAAGGTCAAAATGCCCAACCGGGGTAACTTCACCATCGTGTACCCCGGGAAAATTCCGTAAGCCCTGCGCTTGCGGCAAAGCTGAAGCGCGTTAACGGCAGTATTTCTCAGGCAGGATTGGTGGCAAAACCCCGCCATGGCCATTCTTTCTGTTCTTGATCTCGCGCACATTACGCAAGATGCGACGCCCGCGGACGCGTTCCGCAATACCCTCGACCTCGCGCAGCACGCCGAGCGGTGGGGGTATCGCCGCTATTGGCTGGCGGAACATCACAACATGGTCGGGATCGCGAGTGCGGCGACCTCGCTCGTCATTTCGCATGTAGCGGCAGGGACTAAAACCATCCGCGTCGGTGCGGGCGGTATCATGCTGCCCAATCATTCGCCGCTGGTGATCGCCGAGCAATTCGGAACGTTGGAGACGCTTTATCCGGGGCGCATTGATCTGGGCCTTGGCCGGGCGCCGGGCACCGATCAACGCACCTTGCGCGCTTTGCGGCGCGATCCGAGCAACGCCGACAATTTCCCGCAAGATGTTGTCGATCTGCAGGCGCTGCTGGCGCCGGTGCAACCGGGCCAAACCATTCAAGCCGTGCCGGGGGCTGGAACGCGTGTGCCGTTGTGGATTCTCGGCTCCAGCATGTTCGGCGCGCAGTTGGCAGCGATGTTGGGCCTGCCCTATGCCTTCGCGTCGCACTTTGCGCCGGATGCCTTGTTAACGGCGCTGAAGTTCTATCGCAGTGGCTTCAAGCCCTCGGACCAGCAAGCCACGCCTTACGCCATGGTCGGCGTCAACGTCGTGGCAGCCGAAACCGATGCCGAAGCGCGGCGGTTGTTCACATCGATACAGCAGGCCTTCGCCAATATGGCGCGCGGCACACGCGGCCAATTGCAGCCGCCCATTGATGATATCGAGGACTACTGGTCACAAGGCGAGAAGGTTCAGGCGTCGGGCATGTTGAAATACGCCATCGTCGGATCACCCGACACGGTGCGCCGCGAACTGGCCGCGTTTCTTGATGTGACTCAGGCCGACGAAGTCATGGTGGTGTCCGCGATCTATGATCACGCCGCACGCTTGCGGTCCTATGAACTTCTGGCCGAGATCGGCGCGAACCTCAGCAGCAAATAACCATGAAACTTCCCGTGCCCTGGCGTCATTTGGTGCTGGCCCTTGCCGTTGTGTTGGTGTGGGGCACCAACTTCGTCATCATCAAAGCCTCTATTGCCCACATTCCGCCGCTGTTGTTCGCGGCGTTACGCTTTACCTTCGCCGTCATCCCGGGAATCTTTTTCCTGAAGCGGCCGTCGGTGCCGTGGAGCCACTTAGCCGCTTACGGCTTGCTCATCGGCGTTGGGCAATTCGGCGTTTTATATCTCGCCATGGACGGCCACATCTCGCCGGGACTGACATCGGTTGTCGTGCAGTCGCAGGTGCTGTTCACCATCTTATTGTCGCTGTGGCTGGAGCGCGAACGCGTGCAGCCATTTCAGTGGCTGGCACTTGTGCTCGCGATTGGCGGCATTGGCGTGATCATCGCGCATACCGACGGCAGCACCACTGTCCTCGGCCTTGCGATGGTGCTCTTCGCGGCCATCAGCTGGGCTTGCGGCAACCTCGTCGCCAAACGCAGCGGGCGCATCAATATGCTGGCCTATGTGGTGTGGGCGAGCTTGTTCTCTGTGCCGCCGCTCGTCGCCTTATCTTTAATGGTCGAAGGCTGGCCGGCGGTATCGCAAGCGCTCATCAACGCCGATGCTTATTCCTGGGCAGCCGTGCTGTGGCAATCCGTCGGCAATACGCTGTTCGGCTACGTAGCCTGGGGCTGGCTGCTCGCGCGCCATCCTGCCGCGACCATCGCGCCGATGGCGTTGCTGATTCCCGTCGTAGGAATGGCGTCGGCAGTGTGGTGGTTTGATGAGTCGCTGCCGCTCTGGAAAATTATCGCCACGGTGCTGGTGGTCGGAGGCCTTGCACTCAATATGCTGTGGCCAGCCCGAAAAGAACTTAAACCAGCCGGCTAACCCAAAGCATCGAGAACAGCGCCGACAGCACGACAAACAGCGCGGCCGCACCGGCGAACACGCCGGTCAGTTCAGTCGTTTGCGGCTCCATGATCAGGGTGGTCGACAGCGTCTTATAAACCGCGTTGAGTTCGGCCAGGTTGCCGGCGCGGTAATAGTTGGCGTGGGTGATTTGGGCTACATGCTTCAAGGTGGTTTCGTCCAACTTCACGCGGGTTTTGCGGCCTTCAAATTCCACCAGTCCGCCGTCTTCCGATCCGAAGCCGACGGTGAATACACGCACGCCACGATCCGCCGCTTCGCGTGCGGCGCGGATGGGGTCGGCGCCCATGTTGGTTTGGCCGTCGGTCAGCAGAATGATCACGGCCGACGTGTAAGAACCGGGCGCGACCGGTGCGCGCTCCTTAGCTTCCGGCAAAGCTTCTCCCAGCGGCATGCCGCGTGGTCCGCCGCCGGGTGAAATCTCCTCGATCGAACCATCCGCGAAAATATTGTTGAGCGACGTCAGGATACCGCTGCCCATGGCGGTGTAGCGTTCCGGCACAAGGCGCTCAATGGCCGCCACGACGTCGGCGCGGTTCTGCGTCGGCTGCTGCACGGTCATGGCATTCGACGAAAACGCCACCACGCCGATGCGTGCGGTTTCCGGCTGGTCTTTGATGAAGGAGATGGCCGCAGCCTGGGCAGCGGAGATGCGCTGCGGCTCCACGTCGGTGGCGCGCATGCTGCCGGACACGTCCATGGCCAGGATGATGGTTTGGCGCTGCGAGGGCAGAGTGATGATGGCGGCGGGCCGGGCTATGGAGAAGATCGCAAGTCCCAGCGCAACCAGGAATAAAGCCGGCGGTAAATGGCGACGGATCTTCTGGCCGCGGCCTATAGCGCCCTTAATGACCCCGAGGTGGGCATAGCGCACAGCATACTTTTTTCGCCGCCGCTGGAGGAGGACATAGGCCAGCGTGAGCAGCGGTAAAAGTGCGAGTAACCACAACATATTAGGCGAAAAAAGAAACATTAGTCCTCTTTTTAGAGCCTATCCGAGCTTCAATCACGTCCTTCAGCATACGCTATTAGGGCCTGCGGGAATACCAAACTTAATCAAACAGTCACTTCGGCGGGAAACCACAAACACACCCGCAAACCAGTCCCATTCGGCGGGTCTTCGAGGGCAATGCGTATATGCAGCCGTTCGGCGATTTGCTTGGCGATCGCCAAGCCCAAACCGCTGCCGGGCGTGATGGCCCCGGCCAGGCGGAAAAACCGCTCAAAGACTTTCTCGCGCTTGTCGGCCGGAATGCCCGGTCCACTGTCGTCGATGATGATCGCGGGGGCTGCGCCTTTGACAACTTGAACAGTCACGCTGCCGCCTTCGGGCGTGTACTTGAACGCGTTGTCCAACAGCACGCCGATCAAAATCGAGCCGAGCTTGCTGTTGGTGGCAGCCACAATCTCTTCGTCGCCTTCCAAAGCCAGCGCAATGTTCTTTTCGATGGCGACGGTGCTGTTTACCGCGATTGAGGTCTGCGCCACCGTGAACAGGTTGACGCTTTCCATCGGCGCGTCCTGTGTACCAAAACGCGCTAGCATCAAGAGCTGTTCCACGACGGTCGAGGCGCGGGCGATGCCCGCTGTCAGGGCCTCCATGGCTTCGCGCTGCTCTTGGACGCCACCCGCGCGGGCCGCCAACTGGCTTTGCAGCTTTAAGACCGTGAGCGGCGTGCGGAGTTCATGTGCGGCATTGTCGACAAAGTCGCGCTCCATGGCGATGGTGCGGCGCAGTTTTTCCAGAAGGCCGTTCAAGGCGGAAAACACCGGCTCCAGTTCCTGGGGCACGGTGGTGATGTCGATAGGGGATAGATCGTCCTCGGACCGTTGATCGATGGTGTCGACCGCACGGGTCATTTCGGCAAGACCGATATCGATGCTGAGGAAAAGGGCGGCCAGCAATACGGTCATGAGGCCTACCAGCGGACCCGCAGCGCCCAGCAACATTTCGCGCCGCAGACGCTCGCGCCCGGTCAGGTTCTCGCGCACTTCGAAGATCAGGTCGTGGGTGGTGTTCTGCAGCGAGTAAACCCGCCACGGCTCGTCGTCCACGACGACATCGCTGAACCCTAGCGCTGCCGGCGGCACGGCGTCGGTCGGCGCGTTCTTCGAGCGGCTGATGAGTTTGTCGTTCACCCAGATGCGGAAGCCCCGCATGTCGGCGTAGTCCAGGATTTTTTCTTGATCGGCCTTCGGCAGTTCGGCGATCAGCGACTGCAGATCGACTTCGCTCTCGCTGTTGGCTTGCCCGGCGAGGCCGCTATCCCGGATGCGGGTCCACAGGATCTCCGCATCCGAGATGAGCTTTGCGTTGTACTCTTCCGAAATCTCTTTTTCCGCGCCGCGGATGATAATGACTTGGACGCTGAAGACAGCGCCGATGGTCAGTGTCGCGATGAGGATAAATAAGCGGCGCCTTAGTGAGAGATGCTTCACTGCTTAACCAGGTATCCCACGCCACGCACCGTCTGAATGAAATCCTTGCCCAACTTTTTGCGCAAGGAATAGATGGTGACTTCGACCGTGTTGCTTTCGATGCCTTCGTCGTAACCATAAAGCTGGTTTTCGATCTGGGCTTTGCTGACGATCTTGTTCTTACGCTCGAGCAACTGGGTCAGGACCTTCAGTTCCTTGGCGGTCAGCACCTGAACAGCGCCGGCCTTGCGGACAACTTTGGCATCCGGATCAAGTTCGACATCGCCGCAGAACAGAACGCCGCCGTTGGGCTGCGCCGGATTGCGACGGGCGAGCGAGCGCAGGCGGGCCAGCAGCTCGTCGAAATCAAATGGCTTGGTCATATAGTCGTCGGCGCCGGCATCAAGCGCTTTGACTTTCTGCGCCGTGGCATCCATGGCGGTCAGCACGATCACCGGCATTTTCGAGGTGTGGGAGTCCGTGCGCAAATTCTTCAGCACGTCCGCGCCCTGCATCTTGGGCAGGTTCATATCGAGGATCATGACGTCATAGGCGCTGTCGCGGGCCATGTTGAGGCCGGTCTCGCCGGTGGTGGCAAGCGCGGGAAGGTAACCCGCCTGACCTATACCGCGGTTCAGGGCAGAGCCTAACATCGGATCGTCTTCAACTATCAAAACGCGCATGAGAACCACACTTCATAGGGGGTTGGGCGGGGAGCGTAACAGTGTGATACATGATGTAACTGTACGGTTACACTCGCAAGGGTAGTAGTGTAACGGGCCCCCGGAAATGGGCTGTTTTGAGATTACAAAGAGTCCAGGAAGCCTCTGAAAAGGCTTCATTAAATCCGGTGTAATTTAACTTGGGAACGGTGGCCGAAGCCTACCAGTAACGGACGCGGCCCACGTCGACGTGGACGAAGTTAGAAGCGGCGTAGAAGCCCACGCCGCCAATGCCCATGGACTTGGCGGCCTTGTGCAGGTCCTTCAAGTCCACGCCCGGCACGCGGATGTCGATGGCTTTGGCTTCCATATGCAGGCTGTGTTTGGCGACACCATTGCTGGCGGCGGCCAGCTTGGCGTTGCTTTCCGGTGAGCGGTAGCCCGAGATCACATGGAAAGGCTTGTTGACTTCGAGTTTGGCGTGAAGGCGGTTCAGAAGATCGAGGAGCTTATTGTCCATCGGGTGGACAGCACCGTTGCGATGGTCACGCAGCACGTGAGCGATCTGCGCCAGGCTGTCCGGAATGTAGCTACCTTGCTCCCAGTATGCGGAGGAACAGGTTTCACCGGTGTGCAGATTGTGCAGGGTGAGTTTGCGTACGGTTTCGGTGTTCGTGGGCAGCGCGGCGAAAGCCGGGCGTACCGCGAGTGTTCCGAAAGCAGCGGCGCTGGCGCCCAAGAAGGTGCGGCGCGACAAACCCTGCCGTGATGATGAACTGTCCGTCCCCATGTACGAACTGTGTACCAGTCCGAATCATGGTGTTCAAGAATCGTTCCCGTGAGATTCAAATATTCTTTGTAATGTTGCGCGCATGAAGAGCAGGTGAATCGCGCGCTCAACTACAAATACAGAATTAATTGGAGGCTACGCTCTGCTTTGCATCCATAGCGATAGTATTTACATCGCGCGGCTTCAAACCAAGCGCTTCAGCCAGCGGCTTATCGCGTTTATAGACGTCGGTGCGGAAAGCGACGGTGCCGTTCTCCGGGAAGACCGTCCAATAGAACGTGTAAACCGGCAGCGGTGTTTTCAGTGCGATCGATTGCGTACCGCCGTTGCCGAAGCGCGCGGCGAGGGCTTCTTCAGTCCATTCAGGATGCTCGGACTTCAGCACATGTTCGCCAAGTTTCGCCGGCGTATCAACGCGCACACAGCCATGGCTCAAGTGACGTTCGGCTTTAGCAAAGAACGAGCGCGACGGCGTGTCGTGCAGATAGATGTTCTGCGGATTCTGCATGTGGAACTTGATGAAGCCGAGCGCATTGTCGTCGCCGGCAGCTTGACGGAAGCTGAACGGCAGAGTTTTGGCGGTGTACTGAGACCAATCAACTGACTGACCATGACGATCACTTTCTGGGCCGTTCACCACGACCATATTATTCTTCGCAAGGTAGTCGGGGTTCTTCTGCAGCTTGGGCAGGATTTCCTTAGTTGCGATGGACGGCGGGATTGACCACACCGGGTTCAAGATCACATTGGTGATTTTGGCCGTCAGGATCGGCGTCGCATGACCCGGGGTTCCGTTGACGGTCTTCAAGTGCAGCGTGGACTCACCGTTGATCATGAAATCAAGCGTGGTGGCCGCGGTATTGACGGCTATATATTTGTCGCCGCGTTCGCGCGGCGTATGACGCCAGCGCTCAAGATTGGCAGCGATCTGGCCCAGGCGTTCTTCAGCCGGCACATTCAAGGCGGCGATGGTGTCGCGTCCAATACGTCCATCGGCATCGAGACCGTTACGCTGCTGGAAGTGTTTAACAGCCTCGCTCAGCTGCGCGGTATCAACACCGGAGTTCGAACGGAGATAACCTTCCGCGAGAAGGCGCGCGCGCAAAGCGGTGACGCGCTCGTCGGTCAAAGTCGGATCAACCTTATCAAGCTTGATTTCGTCTTTGCCCGGAATCTGCGGCCACCCGCCGTTCTCGACCAAATCACGGTAAGTCTGCAGGGCTGTCATAAGGCTTTTGAAAGCCGGATCGGCGGGGGCGAGGCCGGTCAAATAGGATTTAATCTTTCCGTCTTTCAACGCCGCGCTCACGCCGCCGACGGCATCAAATGAGTCTTGCGGCAGAATCCAGTCGCGACCCAGTTTTGCAGTAGGAACAGCGCCCAGGCGCAGATCCTCAGCGAGGCGCAAAGTCTCGCGGGTCAGTTCCACATCGGCGGCAGCTTTGCGTTCCATGTTCGCGGAACGATCATTGACGCTCTGCAGTAAGTTACGAAGCTTCGTGATGTCGATCGCTTGCGCATCGGCGAAAGCTGCGGCCTGGGAAAGTTCCCGAACGCGATCGGCAGTCCACAAAGGCGCATTTCCGAACTGTTCATATACGTGTTTCACGTCGTCGGATTGCTGCGCTACTTGCGCCGTGATCGCGGCCTGCCACGCGAGAGATTGGTCTTCCGCCTTCACTTTTGGCTGCGCGGCCTGTGGCGTGACACTCTTTGGCGCCGTGACAGCTGGATGACGGGTCGTCGAAGAGTCCTTCAACACGTCATGGAGGTTGACGCCGACTTTAACGGCGAGGAAACCGGCGAACACAACTGCGAGTGCGACGCCGCCTAAGTAGTACTTTTGATATTGTTTGTTGTTCATGCCCGTACAACGCGGTGATTTGCGTTATGTGCCGGAAATGACAGGAAAAAATTTCACATCACAGTGAATTTTTTTGGGTTTTTTAGGGAACAGCGCGCACCGCGCGAAATTTACATAAAATTTCCGCGATTATGGCGGCATTGTGTCGCGTTATTTTTTGGGCGGATCATCGCCCGGCTTGAGCATCAAGCGCTCCACACGTCCGCCGTTTTTAATATGTGTGGTGAGAATCTCGTCAATGTCCTGCTTGGTCTCGTAGTGATACCAAACGCCGTCGGGATAAATCACCATATCCGCGCCCAGCTCGCAGCGGTCCAAGCATCCGGCGGCATTGATGCGCACACCCTTCAAGCCCATTTTCTTGGCGGTGTCTTTCATATAGTCGCGCAGCTCCACAGCACCCTTGCGCGCGCACGAGCCGCGCGGATGATTTTCCGGCCGCACGTTGGTGCAGATGAAGACGTGGCATTCGAAGAAGGGGGCTGGGTCTGAACTCATGCAAGAGTTCTGATTTCAAAAATGGCGCGGGTCAAGTGGCCAGAGTATGATGGCGCGGTTTCGGGGCTTGGAGACGGCTATGGCGGGCGATTTCACGCAAGTTGGCATCGGCTGGGAAGTGGGCGTGCCCAGCGGCTGGGGCACATACGGCGTCAATCTCGCCGTAGAACTCGCGCGCAAAGGGTTCGAGCCGGCGCTGTTCCTCATCTCCTCCAAAACCAATGTGCCGCAAGCTCAACTGGAACTGCTGCGGCCCGCGCTCATGAAACAACGCGACTGGTTGACTGCGGCGCGGGGCGGTGGACTGACACTCGATTTCCCCATGCTCTATTCCTTAGGCGACGGTCTGCAATTCGATGACGTGCTGATGGGCACAAAAGGTGCGCCGCAAGCCGGCGTACCGTTTTTTGAATCCGCGACCATTCCGAAGGCGAACGTTGAGAGCGCCAAGGCGTTCGATGTGATCATCGCCGGATCGTCGTGGAATGCCGAGGTCATGGCGTGCCATGGCCTCACACATGTGCGCACCTGTTTGCAGGGCGTGGATCTCGCGCTGTTCAAGCCCGGCGCAAAGACCGGCCGCTTCAACGGGCGCTTTGCGATCTTCTCCGGCGGCAAGCTGGAGTATCGCAAGGGCCAGGATTTGGTCGTCGCCGCCTTCAAGCGCTTCCATGCGCGCCATCCGGACGCGCTGCTGGTGACGGCCTGGCACAATCCCTGGCCGAAGATCGCGGCGGGTTTAAGTGTTTCGACGCATGTCTCCTGCGCCCCCGGTGTGAAGCCCGATGGCAGCTTGGATGTGCCGGGGTGGCTCGCGGCCAACGGGCTACCCGAAGATTCATTCATGGATGTGGGTTTGCTCGCCAATTCCGCCACCGCGCCGCTGCTGCGCGAGGTCGATCTGGCGATTTTCCCCAACCGCTGCGAGGGCGGCACCAATCTCGTCGCCATGGAATGCATGGCCTGCGGCGTGCCCACAGTGCTTGCGCGTAATACCGGCCACCTCGATCTTATCCAGCCGGACAATTGCTACAGTTTGGATATGCAGCTTCCTATCGGTGCACTCACTAAGCGGCCCGATTTGGAAGGCTGGGGTGAATCCACACTGGAAGAGTTGGTATCCAAGATGGAGCAGGCCTACACCGACCGGGCCGATGCCGCCCGGCGCGGTGCGGCGGCGGCGGCCTTCATGAAAAACTGGGGCTGGCCCGCCCAGGTCGACCGCTTGGTCACGGTGTTGCGCGAGTTCTCTTGACCGTTCCCGCCCCACGATGTCGAATGGGGCATCCAACGAAATGGGGGACACCATGACGCATTTTCTCGTCACCGAAGACAAACCCGACGGCCACCGCCTCGAAGACATTCTCATCATGATTCGCAAGGACATGCTGACCCGCGCGCTGAAAATCGCCGATGACATCCGGCCCGAAGCGCTGCACGTCATGAACAACAATATGGAAATCTTGAATCTGCTCAGCCAAGCCATCTTGCTGGCCGAAGATTCCTCGCGCGTGCTGACCAAGGCTTTCGGCGCCAGCGCCAAGGGCGGCCCGCCGCGTATCGGTAAAGCCTAGTTGGCAGCCGCCCGCAGGTCGTGGGCGTAGCCTAAGGTAACGCCCAAGCGTTTCACTTCGAAGATTGTGCGATAGGGTCGGCCAATCGGCTCCTGGCAATGCACGCCGGTCATGCCGAGATAGAAGTCAGCCTCGCTCAACAGGCCTGTCCAGGCCGCACCCGGCGGCAGGAAAGGTTCCACCGACGTGCGGTCGCCGCAGGCGAAGACTTTGGCGGTGACGCCGGTGGTCACGCCGATGGTCGGGTCCTTGGCAATGTACGTAGCAAGCCCGCGCGCGGATTCCGCCAGCGTTGTGCCCCAGTAATCCAGCTCGAAACGGTTCTGCGCGCCGCTTACGCCGCCCGCGATGCTGTTGTAGGCGATGTATTCATAGGGATGCAGGCCGGCCATCAGCACAACTTGGCGCGCGAAGCCGAAGGCGAGCACAGCGGTCAGCACCAATCCCGCCACGCGGTTTTTTGTAAGCACGAACCCGAGGCCGCGCTCGAGACCAATGGCAGCCAGTATCACCAGCGGCGGCACGGTGAACAGGAAATGGCGCAGGCCGTTGTAGACCGTCGGGTGCAGCACCAGGTAACCCAAGATCGGTACGGCGAAGCTGACGATCACATATAAGTATTGTTGCGAGATCGGCGCCGCAAAGAGCGTCAGGATATTCCGCCGCAAGGCCGTCACGCCTACGCCCGCCGCGATCACCAAACCCAGCAGCACAAATTCTGGAAGCTGCAATAGCAGCAGTCCCGGCAAATAGTTTTTGGGCATCTGGTCGGCGGGGATCAGCTCGCCGTTCCACAGCACATTCGGATAAAAAGCAAAGTGCGCGAAGGAGCGGAAGGCCGCGACCATGTTGAACGGCTCTTGCACCGCCCAGGGCCAGACCAGCGCCATTACGATTGCGGCAATGATCACGGCGACGATCAACGGCACGGCGTTCGTGCGCATGCGTTGCCACATGATGCTCACCGGTTCACCGCCAAAAGATCGGGCGACGGCGGCAACGACAAACACGCCTGCGAGATAGTCGAGGTAAACGAGGCCGATCACGCGCGTGCCTACGGTCAGGCCCAGGCTCACGGCAAAGCCGACGATCACGCCCCAGGAGGGACGTTCGTTCACGCCCGATGCCGCAAGGATGCGGCAGGCGAAGTACGTGGTCCAAATGCCGGCCCAGGCCAGCGGCGTGTCTTTGGGATTGATGAAGCCGTGGCCGTACAGTAGTGGCGTGGTGGCGAGGCACAGCAGCGCGATCAGGGCGGCGCGTTCACCGGCCAATAAATCCGTGAGCTTCCATGCGCCGTACAAGCCGCCGAGAAAAACCAATCCGCCCAGCAGATGCCGCGTTTCATATTCGCCGAAGGGCGAAATCAAATTTGCAATCGCTGCGGCAAGATCGAAGGCCCCGCCGTAGAGGAACAGGTTGATGTAAGTGAAGGCGCCGTCATTCTCAAAACCGCTGGTGTAATATTCCAGCAGCTTCTGGCCGTAGGTGTTTTGCAGCTGCTCGTCCCACGAGATGCCGTAGTCCTGGAAGGTGAGCAGGATCGCCACTGTTAAGGCTGCGAAAACGCCCATCGCCACAGCCCGCGGCCAGCTCATCGTCTGGGCGGAAAGGGCGCGCAGTGAGTCCTTAGCAGCAAGCGTGTTCATGCGGCGGTCTCGGCAAATCGGCCTATGCGTATATCATGCGCCGTCAGGCTCGCCAAAAAAGCATCGCTTTTGAAGTAGGCGTACTCGCGCCCACGCACCACTGCATGGGCTGAAGTGTCGTCGGTCTCTCCCGGATGACACAGAATCAAATGCCGCTTCCCGGGCGATGTTACAAAACGCGCAAACAGCGCGGCGTAATCGCTCTCCGGCGAAAAGTCATACACACCGCTGAAAGTATCGTTCATAGGTGCCTGCGACGCGCGCGCGAAGGCGCCACCTAGCGTTGCCAAGAACGCAGCCTTCGGCACGGTGACGCCGCGCTTGATGATGGTGGCATAGGGCTCAGCGATATTGCGTAGCCACGGGCGGTTGCTCAGACCCTCGGCCGCGCCCAGCACGGCGTTACGAATGCGCGGCAGCACGTGGGTGTGTAAATGCCCGTCGATATGCTGCGGCGAAAAGCCCATGACAGTGTCGAAAGCCGCAAGCTGCGCGAAAATCTCGGCGGTGATCTCGGTCATGTCGAGCGTGCCGAGATAGCTTTTGAGGATCAATTCGCCGATGGACGGCAATTTTCCGTGCGGCGCGGTGTTGGGCATTTTGGTCAGCGGCGCTTCATCGACCAGCGTGATGTGCAGGCCGATGTCGACCTTGTTCCGCACCTCGTGCAACCAGGGGCCATGCGCGGCCCACAGCGGTGACGCCGTCATGCAGCTCAGGGCTGAGATACGGCCATGACGCGCGAGATCGAGAATGGCCCGGCTGATGGGCGCGGAGTGCCCGTAGTCATCGGCGCACAGAATGACAGTGCGCGTCATACAAGATTGCTCAGGCGATCTTTGATGCGGCTAACCGAACTGTTTTCTGTATCGCGCACAGCTTTCCCGGCGATCTCGCGCACCAGATACAACGGCCGCGCTTTCACTTCGTCGTATATGCGTCCGAGGTAAAGCCCCATGACGCCCAGCTGCAGCATGGTGAAGCCCGAGAGCGCGAGGATCGAGACGATCAACGAGGCATAACCCGGCACGTCCACGCCGAAAAGCAGCGTGCGGATAAGATAGAAGCCGCCCAGCGCCAAAGCCGCAAAGGCGACAAAGGCGCCAACGAACATCGCAATGCGCAAAGGCACGGTCGAGAACGACAACAGGCCGTCGAAGGCGAGGCCGAACAACCGCCAGGCTGAGAACGAACTTTTGCCCCCGGCGCGCTCGACAACGTCGAACTCAACGGCCACGCTTTTAAAGCCGACCCAGGAGTAGATGCCCTTCATGAAACGCGACCGCTCGCGCATCTTGCGGATGGCTTCCACCACCTTCCTATCCATCAGACGGAAGTCGCCGGCGTCGGGGGTGATGGGTGTGTGCGAGACCGCATTGAACACGCGGTAGAACGCGCGCGTGAAACTGCGGCGCATGGTCCCGTCTTGGTCGCGGTTCTTCCGGACGCCGTAAACAATGTCGTAGCCTTCGCGCCAGCGGGCAACGAAGGCGGGGATGACTTCCGGCGGATGCTGCAGGTCGCCGTCCATCAGCACCACGGCGTTGCCGTCGGCGATATCAAGCCCGGCGGCGATGGCGATCTCTTTGCCGAAGTTGCGTGACAGGCTTACCAGGGTGAGGGCAGGGAAGTTTACGGTCAGCGCCACCAGGCGATCCCAGGTGGCGTCCTTGCTGCCGTCATCGATGCAGATCACTTCGCCCGCCAGACCCTCGCGCTCCAAAAGCCCGAACAAACGCGGGACAAGCGCATCCACCGAGGCCTGTTCATTAAAGACAGGCACCACGATAGAGATGAAGGGCGCGTCGCCGGCGCTGCGAGACTGCACCGTTAACTCCTTTGAAGCGGATGCACGCACTTTACGCCGGGCCTACCCCCTTAATGAAGGCCGTTTTTTCGCCCTTTTTGGCCTATACACCAGGGGTTACAGGTTTGACACGGATGTGTGCGGCAGGGGTGCCCAATGGATTTACAGTCTGAACAGGGCGGAAAGGGTGTGTTCAAAGCACGCCTCGCCATCGGTCTCGTCCAGGGCGTGCTGTTGTACCTTCAGGCCTTGGCTGATGAGCATAAGGTTTGGACCGACCCCTATAGCTTCCTTGTAGTGATGTACGCGGCCCTGTTCCTGCCTCTGGTGGCAATCGCCGGCCTCGGCACTGTGCGTTCGCGCGCGCTGCTCACCTGGATCGGCGGCCTCGCCCTCGTGATCACCGCGATCGCGCTGTCGGCGGCTTATAAATACGCGCCCCTTTTCCCCGGCAATGAAGATCAGGTCATCAAGATCGGCTTCGTGCTCGCCGTCAGCCTGTTTATCGGTCACACATTATTTGTCGCCGCGCAGCAAAGCGGCAAGACCATCGCGTCCTACGACACCTACTTCGATCTCGCCTGGAAACACGGCGTGCAGATCGCGGCGTCGGCGGCTTTTGCCGTGTCTTTCTGGGCGCTGTATTTCCTGGGCGCGGCATTGTTCAAGATGCTGAAGATCGACCTTCTGCACACGCTGGTCGCCAACGGGCGTTTCATTCCGGTAACAGCGGTTCTCGTGGCGACGGCCCTGCATATCACCGACGTGCGGCCCGGGATTATCACCGGCATCCGTACGCTGGCGCTCACGCTGCTGTCATGGTTGCTGCCGCTGATGACCGGTTTGATCGTGCTGTTCATCGTCACCGTGCCTATCGCGGGTTTCGAGATGTTGTGGGACACACGCATGGCAACGGTCTTGCTGCTGCTGGCCGTGGCGGCGCTGGTGGTGCTTATTAACGCGGTCTATCAGAACGGTCCCGCCGAACACTTGCCGCCGAAAGTTCTGCAAATTGCCGGCTCCGTCGCTGCTGTTGCATTGGTGCCGCTGGCTGTCGTGGGCGCATATGCCCTCAGCCTGCGCGTGGCGCAATACGGCTGGACCGGCGACCGCATCATCGCCGCGGCGGCGGTTGTCATCGCGCTGGGATACGCCGGTGGGTATGCGTTGGCTGCCGTGCGGCGCGGGCCGTGGCTGGCATCGCTTGAGCGCACCAATATCACGATGTCCGCTGTGGTGGTGCTGATCGCGTTTCTGCTGCACACACCTATCGCCGATCCCGACCGCATTTCGGTGAACAGCCAAGTCGCGCGCCTGAAAGACGGCCGCACCGCGCCTGAGAAATTCGACCTCGCTTATTTGCGGTTCAAGTCGGGCCGCTACGGCACCAACGCGCTCGAAGAGCTAAAAACCGACACCGCGCTCGCCGCCATGCATGAACGCATCGAGGCCGCGATCAAAAGCACCATCCCCGACACCATCGCCAGCGGTCCTCTGACCGCCGAGATGTTGGCGGCCAATATCCAAGTTCTCACGCCCGGCAAAACACTGCCGGCGGGGTTCGTGGTGCAGGACGGCGGCAAGGCGCAAGGGGCGAACCTGCCGGAGTGTTTGCTATCGTCCGCGCGGTGCCAGGTCATGATTGTCGATCTCAACCACGACGGGGCCGACGAGGTTGTGCTGTTTAGGGTTTACGAATCCTACGTCGAATCCGGTCATGTGTTTCAGCAGGTGGGCGGCAACTGGCAGCACGTGGCCCAGCTGCCGGGGGGCAAAGTCTGCCTGCAAACCCTGGACGCGATACGGAAAGGCGAGGCAGCGGTGATGACCTCGGCCTGGGACGATCTTTCCATCGGCGGCCAGCGCATTGACGTCAATCCCGACGCCGGGGGTTGCCAATCCTCAGAATACGCCAGCCCCGTAAAGTAAGGCCTTCCGCGCCATTGTTCTAAGGCCCGCCATCGGGTAAAACGCGGCAACGGATTTGCCCGCTTTTTGACCTTTAGGACACGCGCACATTATGGCCGCTTATCAATACGTTTACGTCATGAAGGGCCTCAGCAAGACCTACCCCGGTGGGCGCGAGGTTTTGAAGAACCTGTTTCTGTCGTTCCTGCCCGGCGCCAAGATCGGCGTGCTCGGCGTCAACGGCTCGGGTAAGTCGACCCTGCTCAAAATCATGGCCGGCATGGATAAGGACTACACCGGCGAAGCCTGGGCCGCCGAAGGTGCGCGCGTCGGCTATCTCGCGCAGGAACCGGAACTGGACGCGAAGAAAAGCGTGCTCGAAAACGTCATGGACGGCGTCGCCGGCACCAAGGCGCTGCTCGACCGCTTCGAAGTGGTCAGCGCCAAGTTCGCCGAGGAAATGACCGACGACGAAATGAATGCGCTGCTGGCCGAACAGGCCGAGCTGCAGGAAAAAATCGACGCCGCCAACGGCTGGGAATTGCAGCGCACCTGCGAAATCGCCATGGACGCGCTGCGTTGCCCGCCGGGCGAGTCCGAAGTCACCAAGCTTTCGGGCGGTGAACGCCGCCGCGTAGCCCTCGCGCGCCTTTTGCTCTCGCGCCCCGACATGCTGCTGCTCGACGAACCCACCAACCATTTGGATGCGGAATCTGTCGGCTGGCTGGAACGCTTCCTCGAGGAATATCCCGGCACCGTTGTCGCCGTGACCCACGATCGCTACTTCCTCGACAATGTCACCGGCTGGATTCTGGAACTCGATCACGGCCGCGGCATTCCCTACGAAGGCAACTACTCGTCGTGGCTCGAGCAAAAGAAGAAGCGCCTGTTGCAGGAAGAGCGCGAAGAAGAAAGCCGTGCGCGCACCATCGACCGCGAATTGGAATGGATTCGCCAAACGCCCGCCGCCCGCCGCACCAAAAGCAAAGCCCGCGTGGCAGCCTTCGAAGACTTGGTCAACGAAGCCAAGGAAAAGTCGCCCGAGGCGATGCAGATCGTTATCCCGACGTCGATCCGCCTTGGCGGCAACGTCATCGATTTCAAGGGCCTTACCAAGGGCTTTGGCGATCAGTTGCTGATTGAAGATTTGGAATTCTCATTGCCGCCCGGCGGCATTGTCGGCGTCATCGGCCCCAACGGCGCGGGTAAAACCACGCTGTTCCGCATGATCACCGGCCAGGACAAGCCCGACAAAGGCACGATCTCCATCGGTGATACGGTGAAGCTGGGCTACGTCGATCAGTCGCGCGACACATTGAAAGCCGACGCCACGGTGTGGGAAGAAATCTCCGGCGGGAACGATGAAATCCAGCTAGGCAAGTTCAGCGTGCCGTCACGCGCTTACGTGGGCCGTTTCAACTTCAAAGGCTCGGACCAGCAAAAGCGCGTGGGCCAGCTTTCGGGTGGTGAGCGCAACCGCGTGCACCTGGCCAAGATGCTGAAAACCGGCGCGAACGTTCTGCTGCTCGACGAACCGACCAACGATTTGGACGTCGATACTTTGCGTGCGCTGGAAGCTGCCTTGCTGGAATTCGCCGGCTGCGCCGTGGTCATTAGCCACGATCGCTGGTTCCTGGACCGCATCGCCACGCACATCCTCGCCTTCGAAGGCGACAGCCATGTGGAGTGGTTCGAAGGCAACTTCGAAGACTACGAAGCCGACAAAAAACGCCGCCTCGGCAACGACGCCGTGGAACCGCACCGCATCAAGTACAAGCCGATTAGCCGCTAACCCTGGCCCCGCGGTCCAGGCGGCGGGGTTACAAGAAAAGTCTGCCATCAGCTCCCGTGCTCGGGTTACAAAGTCCCGGGGATACAACCATTGGGGGCTTAACGTGAAGAATACAACGCTTGCTCTGGGCGCGATTGCTTGCACATTGCTTGTGGCCACTCCGGCCCATGCGAAGGGACAGCTTTTTATCGCCAATCTCAACGGCGCGGGTGTCTCGCCGCCGACGACCTCGCTCTTCACCGGCACGGGTTACGCCGTCCTCGATGATGATGAAGCGCGCCAGACCTACTGGGCTTACCACAATATCGACGGCACGCTGACCGGCGGCGAGATTAGGCGCGGCGTGGCCGGCACCAATGGCTCGGGCAAGTTTACCTTCACGGACCCCACAAGCCCCTTGGGGCCTGTCCCCACAATCGTTCTCAGTCCTGCAGCCGACGGCGTGCTCATGCGCTCGGGTGGCATCTACATGCAGTTTCTCACCACGGCGTTTCCCAATGGAGCGATCCGCGGTCAGTTCGTGCCGTACAACTTTGCGCCGCAGGCCGTCACCGCGCAGCAGCAGGCGGTCGCCAACGCACTCGATCTATCTTCCGGCTTCGATGACGATCTCAATGAGACCATCGTAAGCATTGCGCGGTTGTCTGCCGCCAATCAGGCAACGGCCTTTGAGCAGATGTCGGCGCGCGCACTCTCTGCGCAAAGCTCCGAGATGCTCGACAGCCTCTCGACCTTGCAGTTCAGCCTTTTCACGCATGCGGACGAAGCCGCATCGCCGCGGGGCCATCTCACGTATTTCCTGAAGGCCGGTTACAGCTTTGGCAAGCGGGGCGGCACCACGGCGCAGTTGGGCGCCGATGTTGATCGGCCCTATTTCATGGGCGGCGTCGACTATGCGCTGACCGACAATGCGGTTGTTGGTATCGCGGTAGGTTTTGCCGACGGCACCGACAAACTCCGCGATGGTCTCAGCAAGACCAGTGTCAGCACAACAACGGGTATGGTGTACTTCTCTGCCGCCCTCGATCGCCTTGTTGTGCAGGGTGTGGGCCAGTACGGCGTCAGTGCCATTGAGACCTCGCGCAACATGAGCGCCCTTTCGACCACCACGATGTCGACGCACCACGGCGAGGGCTGGTCGGCGGCCCTGAAAGCCAGTGTGCCATTTCAGATTGGCGGCGGCAGTTCCATCGCGCCCTATGCCCTGGTCGACGTGCAAAGCGCCTTTGTGAATGCCTACGACGAAGACAACGCAGCTGGCTTAAGCGTTCCGAAAATCAAAGACAAAAGCTCAGGCGGCGAAATTGGCGCATCATTCCGCGGCCCGCTGGGGCCTTCACTTGCTTTGCGCCTGGATGCCGGCTGGCACAAGTCCTTCGGCACGCACGGTAAGGATGTGACCACCTCATTTGTCGGCTCGGGCGCCACCTTCACCAGCCGCATCCTTGGACACAACGAAGGCGCGGCGCGGCTAGGCGCGGCCCTTACCACCGACCGCACCAATTGGCTGTATGGCGAAATTGGCTATCAAGGTTATCTCTCGCAGCGTACGAAGACACACGGGCTAGAAGCGCGCGTGACGATCAAGATGTGACGCGGCCGAGAACCCAAATGGTGAACTTGGGAACTTAATTGTACCTGGTACAATTAAGTATCGGGACCACACACCATTCGGGAGATTTACATGACGCACAAAGGCAGCTGCCACTGCGGCGATGTTACGTTTGAAGTCGAAGGCGACATCGGCAAGGTGCTGGAGTGCAATTGCTCCCACTGTAGCCGTAAAGGACTGCTGTTATGGTTCGTGCCACAAGCGGCGGTCCATAACGACACGCCCGAGCACCACATGGGCACCTATACATTTAACAAGCATGTGATCCAGCATCACTTCTGCTTGCGCTGCGGCGCTCAGCCGTTTGCAGAAGCCAAGGATGCAAAAGGCAAACCGACCGTCGCCGTCAATGTGCGCTGTCTGGAAGGCGTCGAGATTGCCGATCTTCAGCGCACGCCGTTCGATGGCCGGAGTTTGTAGTCAGGTAGTTTTTAATCTCATCTGTCATTCCCCGCGAAAGCGGGGAATCCATTCCTCATCCGCAATGGCAGAGCATTCTGTGCGATGGATCCCCGGGTCTCGGCTTCGCCTCGCCCGAGGATGACAGTGGTGGTGATGCGGGTAAGCGCCGCTCCTTAAGCCGCCGCCCGCGCTTCCAGCACCTTCTCCAGATAATCCGCCACCGTCAGCCACAGCTGACGCATGACCGGGCCGTCGTTGCGCTCGATCATCTCCTGGTCGATGGCGTCCAGCACCGCTTGAACCCGGGCCAAGGCCCTGTCACTGCGGATATCGCCAGGCCCGTCGCCCTGGCCCACGGACTTGTCGCCCACATGCCGCTCCAGGCTTTTGAGTATGGCTTCGGTGCTCATAGGCTCGGCCAGACATTTAGCTATGGTCTGCTGGATCCATTCCTGCGCGCGGGTCATCTGCAACCTCCGTAAATGAGAGAGGGAGAGCCTAAATCACTCTTGAGAACAAATCAAGAACATTGCACGGAAGCGGGCAAAGAAGGACTTAGAACTCATGCCCGACGACGATGGCCGACACAAAGTGCCGGTCTACATGCACCACCCGCTGACCTACTTCATGGTCCGCCAGATTTACCGGTTCCAGGTGACCTGCCGTCCCTGCGGGCGCAAGGTCACGGTCTATCTCACCACGCTGATGAACAAACACGGCACCGACGCCGCGCTAAAAGACGTGCGGCTGAAATGCACCCGCTGCCACAGCCGCGAGATCGGCGTGGTGCCCGATATGGACTATCGGCCCGAGGGGAACGTGGTGCGGTTTCCGGTGGGGTAAAAGTGAGATCGTAGCAAACGGTATCAAGACATGGATTTGAGGCGTTTAACCCCCCGGTCACGTAATTCTTTGGCATAGCCCAAGACGTCATCAACCATCTGCTTGGCATCTTCGGGCGATATCACCCGTTGAGCTCCGCCGACTTCAAAAGATAAATCAGAGGCTTTTTTGTGCGCAAAAGAGCCACGCGCGGCTGCGAGCCTTGAAAGCGCTTCCGTATGTATGGTTTCACCATGAGCATCTACCCCAACTGGGGTTAAGATTTGACCTGACCGATTTTCTTTACCAGTCGTGATGTTAGTCTACTGCATGTTTTGGCTCTGTTCGAGTGGTACTGGTATCGGGCTATAGGTCACCGGCGCCGGCGGCCTATAGCCGAGCGATGAATGGGGCCGCTTGGTGTTGTAGTGC
>CANJRX010000022.1 GCA_947476895.1 Fidelibacterota bacterium
CCCCCCCCCCCCCCCCCCCCCCCCCCCCCCCCCCCCCCCCCCCCCCCCCCCCCCCCCCCCCCCCCCCCCCCCCCCCCCCGCCCCTAATAAGAATCGAAGCAGACCGCACCTGCTAACTGCATGAAATTTAGAGGCAATCAAATCTGAACCTGTAAGGGCTCTTACACAGACGCCGTTCCTGGCACGTTTTCTGCACCTCCATACATATAAGTATTCGCGCGCATCTGGGCCGGCGTTGGGACGCCAGGGCCGCGCCCGCGAAGCCACAGAGGTGAGCATGAGCGTATCCAGTGTTAGCAGCCTGATTTCGCTTCAAGAATCACAGCTGATTCAGATGTTGCATCAGCAAACAGCCCGCGCAAAAGCGGACGGTAGTGCCGAGCAGCGACGGACGCAGTTTGCCCTGGCCGGGCAGAATTTGCCGGGCGCAGATCCTGAGATCACGAACGTTCAGCCTGAAAGCACGACGCAGACCGAGCCACAGACCAGCTACACACCTGTGCTGGACCCGGCTATGAGCCCGGAAAATATCAGCGCGCTTTTGTTGGACTTGCAAACGCAGCAGGCCTCCTTGGATACCACGATGTCGCTGGGCGGCAGCGCGGCGGGTCCCGGCGGAAAGACCTTGCTCGACTATCTCACGAGGCCTGAGGCCATCGTTAACGATGCGGCCAATGACGACGGCACAACGGCTTCCGCACGCACTGAATTGTCGTAAGAAACCTCTGGACCGCACGCGGCGATACAGCCCAAGGTAGCACCTTATTGTTAGCTGCCGAGGACATGGGATTTGGAACGGCCACTGATTGCCTGGTTTCGGCGCGATCTACGCTTGGCCGATAACCCCGCACTCCATGCCGCCGCTGCGAGCGGACGGCCAATTGTACCGCTGTACATTTTAGACGACACCGGACCGTGGTCTTACGGCGGCGCCAGCCGGTGGTGGCTGCACGAATCCCTTAAAGCTTTGCAGGCCGATCTTACCGCGCTGGGCACACCTCTCATTTTGCGGCGGGGCCGCGCGGACAAGGTGCTCGCCGAGGTCGTCGCGGAAACCAAAGCCGCTGGCGTGGTGTGGAACCGCGTTTATGAACCCGCCGCCGTTGCGCGTGACAAAAGCATCAAATCTGATCTGAAAAAAGCGGATGTGAGCGCAGAGAGTTTTAACGGCGCGCTTTTGTTTGAACCTTGGGACCTAAAAACCCAGTCCGGCACGCCGTTCAAAGTTTTCACGCCTTTTTGCCGCACGGCGTTGAAGATGCCGTCGCCCCGCGAGCCCCTGCCCGCTCCCAAATCGCTACGGCGCTTTGAGTCAAAAATCGCCAGCGACGCTTTAGCATCTTGGAATTTGCAGCCTTCAAAGCCGGATTGGGCAAAAGGCTTGCGCGAACATTGGACACCGGGCGAAACCGCCGCCGCCGCGCGGCTTGATGAATTTCGCGATGATGCGGTAGCTGCCTATATCAAAGACCGCGATCTACCGGGTGAAACGGGAACATCGCGCCTCTCACCGTATCTAGCCTTCGGCGAGATTAGTCCCCATCAAGTGTGGCACCGGGCCGCGCGCTGGGAGCCGGGCGGCGGCGTAACCGGCTTTTTACGTCAGATCCTCTGGCGGGAGTTCTCGGCCCACCTGCTCTATCATTTCCCGCAGATACCGGATCAGCCTTTGCGCGACGACTTCGCCGAGTTTCCGTGGCGGCACGATGGCGAAGGCCTGCGCCTATGGCAGCGCGGCTTGACGGGATATCCCATCGTCGACGCCGGCATGCGCGAGTTATGGCATACGGGCTGGATGCACAACCGCGTACGGATGGTGGCGGCCTCGTTCCTGGTCAAACACCTCTTGTTGTCTTGGCGCGAGGGTGAAGATTGGTTCTGGGATACGCTAGTGGATGCCGACCTAGCCAACAACGCCGCCAACTGGCAGTGGGTGGCAGGCTGCGGGACCGACGCAGCGCCCTATTTTCGCGTCTTCAATCCGGTTTTGCAGGGTGAAAAATTTGATAGCGACGGCGCTTATGTGCGCCGCTGGGTGCCGGAACTTGGCGCCCTTCCCGACCTATGGCTCCACAAGCCGTGGGAAGCGCCCGAGGCGGAGCTTCAAGCGGCGGGCGTTGTGCTGGGAAAAACTTATCCATTGCCCGTCGTTGATCACAAGGCCGCGCGGACCCGGGCGCTCGTCGCCTTCGCGCAGATGCGCAGCGGCTGAAACCGGCTCAGGGCGTGCGGGCGCTTGTAATGCCGGGGCCTCCTCTTCGGTCGGGGCGAGCGGCGCGGCCGCGCCATGCAAAACATAGAACGAGTCTTTTAGGGTCGGCATCTGTCCAAGGGACTTCAGAACGCTGCCGTATTCATCAAGCATTTCTTTATGAAAACGGAATTCCGGCGTGGTCCGCGCCAGATTGATGCACGCAAATGAATAAAAGCGTTCGCCCAAACCCTGGTGCCGGTAGCGCTGATCGACCCATGAGAACGGCGCCGCGCCGTTAGAAGAATCCAAGACAAGAAATCCGACGAGCGTGCGGCCCGTGCGGGCATGCACGATCATGGCTTCGCCGCCGGCCAAATATTTTTGAAGACTCTTGAGGTCACCATCAGGATCGCCCTCGGCCGCCACCTTACCGATGATTTGCCCAATGCGCGGCATAAAGCCGTCCTGCCGCGAACCAAGCTCTAGCTTGATCTCGTACGGTATTTTACTGACGGAACCGGGGAGCAATACGCGCAACGGGCACTCTCTGTCACAATCGAAAGCGCCTTTGGGCGCAAGTAATAAGAGTGCCCCCGATAGGTCAAAGCTTGGTTAATGGGGCCATTCGCGGCCGCATCCCAGGTGTTGCGATTAAGCGTGCGACGGCTCACATAATTAGTGGGGGACAGGCGTTTGAAGCTGGCCGCGGCCCCCCAAAGCGCCGTAATCTAGAACCTATCCAAAACCGCAAGACGGCTTGGGACCGGCCCGGACGGACCCGATAAGCCTCTAGGAATTGTTAGCTATGTTGGTCAATTGCATCGCCTACCAGGATGGGAAAAAACTCGCCGACATTCCCACGAAGGAAATTAGCGAGTATCTGGCTAAACCCGATTCTTTTGTCTGGGTGGCCTTAAAAGACCCAAGCCGCGAAGAACTGGAAGAGATGCGCGAAGAGTTCGATTTGCACGAACTCGCCGTTGAAGATGCGCGCGTCGGCCATCAGCGCCCAAAGATTGAAGAATACGGCGATTCCATTTTTGCGGTCATTCAACTGATCGAAATGGTCGACCACGAATTAAACGTCGGCGAAATCGACGTCTTTGTCGGACGCAACTACGTGCTGTCGGTGCGCAATCGCAGCCAAAAGAATTTCATGGGTGTGCGTGACCGCTGCGAACGCGAGCCTCACCTTCTTCAGCAGGGCGCTGGCTTTGTGCTCTATGCATTGATGGACGCGGTGGTGGATCGCTACTTCCCGATCATAGATGCTTTGGAATCAGAACTAGAAACGATCGAAGAGCAAATTTTCTCAAAAAACGGTTCGGCGCGCGTCAATACCGAAGCGCTTTATGCCTTGAAGCAAAAAGTCTTGGTCATGAAGCACGCGGTATTTCCGCTAATGGAGGCCGTGGGCAAGCTCTATGGCGGCCGCGTGCCGCAGATCTGCCTCAACACCCAGGAATACTTCCGCGACGTCTACGATCACTTGCAGCGCTTGAATTCGTCGGTCGATACGATCCGCGACACCATCGCTTCGGCTATGCAGGTGAACCTGGCCATGGTGACGATCGAAGACAATGAAGTGACCAAGCGCCTGGCTGCCTGGGCCGGTATGTTCGCCGTGCCGACGGCGTTTGCCGGCATTTGGGGCATGAACTTCAAGTACATGCCTGAGCTGGATTGGTATTACGGCTACCCGCTGGCGCTGTTCGCCATCGCCGGCGCGTGCATCTTCCTGTACTTCCGCTTCAAGAGGTCCGGCTGGCTCTAGCCGCTACTCGGCAGCACCCTCGACCGCAGCGCCTTCCATGGCCTTCGACAGCAGCATGTAAAGCTTGCCCATGTCGGAGGTCGAGAAGGTCGTGGTCAGGACTTCCGCACGGTCGGTAGCGCGGGCGTGCTTCACCAGAGCCGAGTATTCCTTCAGATAGCGCATGACGTAACCGCGGAACTGCGGATCGGTCTGGTACTTCTTCTGGATCGCCTCGAACTTCTGGCGGCTCAATGTCTTGGTGATATGGCGCAGGAAGACGCCTTGGTCGCCCTTGTAGTAACGCTTCCACAGCTCTTCTTCGACCGAGGGCTGGAAGATACGCGCGATATCGACCGACATGCTGTGCAGCTGTTCAATGACGTAGGTGGTGTTCTCGAGGAACTTTCCGGTGTGGGCTTTGTCGTGCGCTTCTTCGAGCTGGCGAGCGGTTTCCGCGGCCTTGCTCGCGCTGGCCATAAGCTGATCGACCTGCTTGCCAAAGGTCTGGCCGGCTTTGCCGGTTTGTTCGGTAATGCCGTTGCTGGCTTCCACCAAGCTTTCGGCATGTTTGCGCAAGGTCTTCAGCACCACTTCGACGCGGTTGACGGCTTCGTCGGCCGACTTGCCCAAAGTGAGCAGCTGTTGACGGAAGGCTTCGCCCGTGGCGCGCGTGCCGCCGGCGATCTTTTCCGAGGTTTCGGAGAACTCGCCCAAGGACTGGCGCATTTTTTCGCCGGCAACGCTGACCTGCGCCGCGCCGCGATTGGTTGAATCTTCGAAGTCGAGCATGAGCTTCTGGAGTGAATCACGGAAGCCGTTGAGGCGCATTTGTGCGTCATCGGCGGCCGTGGCGACGCCGACGGAGCGCTGACGCAGGCCGTCACCCACCACAGCCATCGTCTCGGTGGCGTGCGAGGCGGCCTTGTCGATTGAAGCCACCTGATCGTGGAAGGAGATCGAGGCGTCTTTCATTTTGGCAGCGGAAGCATCGGCAGCGGCGCGGAGTGCATCCTTGCTTTCATCCAACGTGCCGAGCACCGCCTGCATATCTTTGGAGACCTGCGCGGCCACGGAGGACAGCGCCGAAACTTCGGTGCCGATTTCGCGGCTGACGTCCTTGGTCTTGGCAACCGAGTGCGAAACAGTGTCCGAAACTTTCTGCGAAGTGGCTTCGAGAGATTCGCGGATCGATTCAAGTTCTTTAGTAACGCGCGCCGAAAGCTGCATGAGTTCCGAGGAATTCTGGCTGAGAATATCGGACATCGAACGGACGTGCGACAGCACCTGCTCCGAGGTTGAACCCATCTGACGTGCCTGTTGAGCGAGCGCGCTTTCGCTGAGCTTGACGTGCGTGGTGAGCGTGTTGGCAGCCATTTCCAGCTCGTCGTTCTGGCGGCGCAAAGTATCGCGGATCGTGTCGGCCTGAACGGCGGCGCGGCTGGCCGAATTGGCCAATTGCTCGGCGTGTTCGCGTACGCGTACGCCGACGGTGTCGATCTTTTGGATAACGGTATCGGAAATGGCGCCCATCGCCTCGGCGCGGCCGATCGCGACGTTGGAGGCTTTCTCGAGGTCAGCCGTGGCACGCTCGAACTTTTCGGTGACGACGCGTGAGCGTAAGCCGAATTCGTCGGTGGCGACAGCAAGGCGGGTTTCGACGCGGGTGGCGGCTTCACCTACGCCTTCGGCTTGCTTCTTCACCATATTCTCGACCAAACGCAGTTTTGCAACTGCGCCGTCGGAGGCGGCGCTGAGTTCTTTGGTCTGAATGGCAAGCGCTTCTTCGACGATCTTCACGCGGCTGAGCACACGTTCCATGACCTGATCGAGGTTGGCGGTCTGCTGGCCGAGACGCATGTTGACCTTGGTCGCCTGGTCTTCGATGCGGTCGCCGGCGGCGGACAATTCGGTACGTTGTTTGTCGAACAAGGCTTCGAGACCGTGGGCTTTGCCCATCAGCGTATCGGCCATGTCGGCGATGGTGTGTTCGGCACGTTTGGCAGCGTCTTCCACCTGCTCGGCGTTGGCGGCAACGGCTTTGCCCATTTCGGCGGCATAAGTCTTGGCGGTCTCGCCCGCTTTGGCGAGGGCCTTTTCTTGCTCGCCTAGCTGCTGCGCAATTGCGGCGCTCATGCCGCGCGCGCGTTCCGTGGCGGTAGACAGGCTGTTGACGTGGCCGGCTAGGGTCTGGCCCATGCTGTTCACTTCAGACAGCGTCTTTTGGCCCGAGGTGCGGATAAATTCGTGCTGACGGCGCAAAGCGTCTTCGATCTTGAGGTTCACGTCTGCGGCGGAATCGATGACCTGCTGCAGCTTCGCGACCTGATCGGTAACGGCAGCGGCGGCGGAACCGGCGCCGGCTTCCAGCTGACCAGTGACGCTGGCGAGCTTTTCAGTATCGCGCAGGAAGCCGGTTTGCAGCTTCTGCATATTTTTGACGGCGAGTTCGCTGGCATCCACCAGCACGCGCGCCTGGGCCTTCAAGGATTCCGATATGGAATTGATGCGGCCTTCGGCCTGAATCGAGGGATAGGTCAGCTGCGCCAAATGGCGGCGCAGGGCTGCACTCTCGCGGCGCAATTCGCGGCCGCGGTCGAGGTAAGCCACCACCAGCCACAGGAAAGCGAGTGGCAACACGAAGGTCGCCATGAAGCTGCCGAACTGATCGGGCAACAAGGTGTAAAGCTGGCCCCAGCCAATAGCAGCGGTGATGTAAACCGAGAACGCGAGCGTCCACACCGCCGAGATGATGATCCCGCCGGCAACAATCTTACCGGACTCACGCCACCAACGTTGCCAACCGGTTTCGGTATCGGCATCGAGCATTTCATCAACACCGACGTCGAGTGGCTCATCGAGATTGGGGGTTGTGTGGACAACCGCGCGTGACGGCGAACCAAACGGAGGCTTCTTGACGCGAGCTGCGCCTCTTGAAATTTCTGGGCGCGCGCCAGACTTCAGCGTGATCTTCGGCGCGGCTTCGTATTCGCCTTCGCCGTTGGGCAATGCATCGTCATGCGTTTGCTCGGTCATCGTCCGCTTCCCCGTTCAGGTCCCAGTGTTGTTTCTGGGAATGTTCATTGGCCGGGACTAAGCCTTTTTCTGGCTTTTCCCGTTTCACCCGAATCGCAAATCTAAAGGGGGATGATTAAGAATGTGTGTTTTCCACAGGCTGTGCGCAGACATGGCGCAGCCGCCTGGAAATGACGCTAAGTCATTGAGGACGCAGATTTATTGCGCGGCCTTGAAAGCGTCATCGGGAGCGATGGCTTCGGCTGCCGCGGCCATAGACTTCTGTTGGCGGGTCCATGCTGATGCATAAGCACCGCCTTGGGCGAGCAGCACCTCGTGCGTACCGCGCTCGATGATTTCGCCGTCGTCCAGCACCAGGATTTGTTCGGCATCAACGATGGTAGATAGCCGGTGGGCGATCACCAGCGTCGTGCGTCCGGTGCTGACTTCACGCAAGTTGGCCTGAATTTCTTTTTCGGTATGCGTGTCGAGGGCCGAGGTCGCCTCGTCGAACAGCAAGATGGGGGCGCCCTTCAAGATCACGCGCGCGATGGCGACGCGCTGCTTCTCGCCGCCTGAAAGCTTTAAGCCGCGCTCACCTACTAAAGTCTGATAGCCATCGGGCAAGCCGGCGATGAACTGGTGAATGTGGGCAAGGCGCGCCGCTTCGTTGATAGCGTCGTCGGCTGCGTCGGGCTTGGCGTAAGACAAGTTGTAGCGGATGGTGTCGTTGAACAGCACGGTGTCCTGCGGCACGACGCCCATGGCGGCGCGTAACGACGATTGCTGAACGTCGCGAATGTCCTGGCCGTCGATCAGAATTTTTCCACCAGCGATATCGTAATAGCGGAACAGAAGCCGCCCGATGGTCGACTTCCCTGAACCCGTCGCGCCGACGAAAGCCGTCATGGTTCCGGGTTTCACGGTGAACGATACATCTTTCAAAATGGGGCGGCGCGGATCGTAAGCGAACGTCACATTTTCAAAACACACTTCGCCGCCGCTTACCTGCAAAGGGGGCGCGCTGGGCTTGTCTTTGATTTCAGGCTCGACGTCCATGAGGTCGAACATTTTCTCGATATCGACCAGCGCCTGTTTGATGTTGCGATAGACGAAGCCGAAGAAATTAAGCGGCTGCGAGAGTTGCAGCATGTAGAGATTGACCAGCGTAAAGTCGCCGACCGTCATGGTGCCAGCAGCCTTGCCCGCTGCCGCCATGGCCATTAACGCCGCAAGGCCTACGGCAATAATGAGGGCTTGACCGACGTTCATCATGGCCAGCGACGACTGTGTGCGCACGGAAGCCACTTCGTATTGCCCCATGACACGGTCGTATTCGCGCACTTCCAGATCTTCATTGCCGAAAGTTTTCACGGTTTCATAGTTGAGCAAGCTGTCGATGGCCCGTGTGTTGGCTTTGTTGTCGAGGGCGTTGCTTTCGCGGCGGTGCTTCAAGCGCCACTCGGTAATGAAGCCCGTGAAAATCACATAGACCACCACGACCAACAGCGACACCAAGCCGAACCAGATGTTGAAGGCCTTCCACAGGATGCCGAAGACGAGTGCGACCTCAAGGACCGTCGGCAACACGTTGAACAGTGAAATCGAAACCAAGCTTTCGATGGCATTGCGTCCGCGCTCGATAGACCGGGACAAGGCCCCCGTGCGGCGATCTAAATGAAATCGCAATGACAGGCGGTGTAGATGCGCGAGTACGGTGGCAGATGAACGCCGCACCGCGCGCACACCAACCTTGGCGAATATCGCGTCGCGAAACTGGGCGAAAGCCTGGCCTAAGAACCGCGCGCCGCCGTAGGCGATGATGAGCGCGAGCGGTATAGCAACGGCCGTGGTTCCGGCTTCAGCGGGAGCTAATATATCGACCGCCTGCTTGAGATAGATCGGCGCATAGACCGTCGCGATCTTGGCGCAGAAAATGAATATCAGCGCTAGAACGACGCGGACTTTTATTTCGAGAGAATTGGGCACATCCCGCGGGGGCCATAAGAATGGCAGCAGGGACTTGATCACCTGCCAGTCGCTGCGCTTGCGCGTAGCTTCGGCCTGTTCCGGCGCAAAACCGACGTTCTTCATAAGCCAGTGCTTAGCGCGGATGACCGCTGACGTCCAGCAAGGCACAAAAGAAAAGGGCCGGAATAAATTCCAGCCCCATTTCTTAGCGTTCGGTTATCTCAGCCGTTGATTACAGCGGAAATTACGCGGTTACCGCCGATTTCGCTGAGGCTTTAGCAGTGGCCGCGGCGTCGGCATAAGCAGCCACTTCCACCAGGACCACTTTCTTAGCCGGCTTTTCGGGGGCAGTGTGACGGGCACTGTCCTCGGGGGATCCGCTACCAGCTTTATCTTGAGTCTGATCTGTGTCGCTCTGCGCGACTTTATCCGAAATCTTGGTTTCGCCGCCATCTTCGGTAATGACGATGGGTTTGGCTTCGGCCTTTTCGGCAAATTTCGACTGCTGAGGTTCGGCGGCAAACTTGCCGACGATCACTTCCGCACCCTGGCCGTAGAATTTCTTCGGCGCATCTACCGTGCCGGTAGCTGTGCCCTGCGCCGCGGCGGCGGCGTGGAATTTCTTAGTCGCGCCCGCGAGATCGGCCGGGGCGAACAGTTTTTGATCCACGGCTTCGGATGTGCCAGCGGGCGACGCCGTGGGAGCGCCAACGCTAGGGACTGATGCAACTGTGGTGGTATCGGCCGTGGGCGCGGTCTCGACGCCTTCAGCCTGCGCGCCACCAATGCCGGCGAAAGTGAACACGCCTTCGCGCGCCACACCGGCGCGCGCGGCTTCGATCAGATCCACACGGCCATCGCCGTTGCTGTCGAAGCGCTGGAGAATGTCAGGTGTGCCGACGACTTCAGACGGCGTCAGGCCCAGGTCTATATGCTTGATTTCGACGCGCGCCTTGGACGGTCCCGAGATCGGCTCGGGACGGGGCTGCGGCGCTGCATCATTGGTGTGACGGTTGACCGGATTTTGGTCATCAGACTTGGAGCTGAACTGCTGATTGTCGGACGAGGTGTCGACAGAGGTGGGTGCCGTCTCGAGCGTGTTAAAGCCGGCATCGGTGCTTTGCGGCTCAACGACAAAAACCTGCTGCCGAGGGGCTAACAGGTTGAGCTGCTGGGATGCAGCGACGGAGGTGACCACTTCAGTCATTTCGACGCCTTTCTGGCCGACGAAAATCTTCTACACAGGTTCCTGTGCACTGTCGGTACAGATGATCAGGCACAAAATTGCAAGAGGCTGTCACTTATATATGCGGGGTCTGAGACTCATCAACCAATTGATATTACTTGATATTCTCACAAACCATTAGGTGGGACTCAAAACTTAACCACCCGCCGAACCACCCAGAACTGCGCCAGAGTTGGCTTTTGGGCCAAATTTGCCCCCCGAGTCGTCGCCCTCAGAACCCATATCCACCACGGAAAACCTTCCTGCTCCCCTGGCGTCGCGCGCGCTACTCCTATTCTCCGGAGGAGACTAAGTGCGATTTACCTTTGGACCGGGGTTTGCATCCGCGAGACCTTTTCATTAAGTAACTTCAACTACTGGCGATCTAAGGACTTTCCATGGCGTCACCCGCATCCGATTTTCCTGGCCGTGCCCAGCGCATTACCGCGCTGAAGGATGCGCTTGAGAAGCGTGTCCTCGTCTTGGACGGGGCTATGGGCACCATGATCCAGCGCCACAAGCTGGATGAGGCCGGCTATCGCGGTGCGCGTTTCACCTCTCATCCCAAGGATGTGAAGGGGAATAACGACCTTTTGATTCTGTCGCAGCCCAAAATCATTTTGGACATCCATCGCGCCTATCTGGATGCCGGCGCCGACATCATCGAAACCAACACCTTTTCATCGACCTCTATCGCCCAAGCCGATTACGGCATGGAAGCGTTGGTGTATGAGCTGAATTATGAAGGCGCAAAGCTTGCGCGTCAGGCGTGCGACGAATACACCGCCAAGACACCCAACAAGCCGCGATTTGTTGCCGGTTCCATCGGCCCCACAAACCGCACGGCTTCGATATCCCCGGACGTCAACGATCCGGGTTATCGCAACGTCACCTTCGACGAACTGCGCAAGGCCTTCCGCGAACAGGTTGAAGCTTTGGTCGCCGGCGGCGCCGACCTCCTGTTGGCGGAAACGATTATCGATACGCTGAACGCAAAAGCCTGCTTGTTCGCCATCGACGAGTTCTTGGACGAAAGCGGTATCCGCCTGCCCGTGATGATCTCCGGCACCATTACCGACCAATCGGGACGCATTCTCTCGGGCCAAACAGCGGAAGCCTTCTGGAATTCATTGCGCCATGTGAAGCCGCTCTCGATCGGCTTGAATTGCGCACTTGGCGCTGCGCAGTTGCGCCCCTACGTGGCTGAACTCAGCCGCGTTGCTGATGTCATGGTCAGCGCTTATCCCAATGCGGGCTTGCCTAATGCCTTCGGTGAGTACGACGAAGAACCCCATACAACCGCGCAACATGTCGGCGGCTGGGCCAAAGACGGCCTGGTGAATATTGTCGGCGGGTGTTGCGGCACCACGCCCGATCATATCCGTGCGATTTGTGAAAGCGTGGTCGGGGTAAAACCGCGTAAGCCGCCGCAGCAACCTACGGCCATGCGCCTTTCCGGCCTCGAACCATTTCAGTTGGCTTCATGAGCGATGTAACTTCGGGCGATACGCCCGCCCCGCGGACGGCGATTTTCGTCAATGTCGGCGAACGCACCAACGTTACGGGTTCTGCAAAATTCAAGAAACTGATCCTCGCCGGCGACTTCGAGGCAGCGCTGGATGTTGCGCGCCAACAGGTCGAGAACGGCGCACAGATCATCGACATCAACATGGACGAAGCCATGTTGGATTCCGAAGCCGCGATGGTGAAGTTCTTGAACTTGATCGCCGCCGAACCGGATATCAGCCGCGTGCCGGTGATGATCGACAGCTCAAAGTGGTCGGTGATCGAAGCAGGCTTGAAGTGCGTGCAAGGCAAGCCGATCGTCAATTCGATCAGCATGAAAGAGGGCGTCGACGCCTTTATCGCCCAGGCCAAAAAAGTGCGCCGCTACGGCGCTGCCGTGGTGGTGATGGCCTTCGACGAAAAGGGCCAGGCCGACACCGAAGAACGCAAGGTCGAGATCTGCACCAAATCCTACAAGATCCTAACCGAGCAGGTCGGATTCCCGCCTGAGGACATCATCTTCGATCCCAACATCTTCGCGATTGCGACGGGTATCGAAGAGCACAACAACTACGGCATCGATTTCATTAATGCCACGCGACGCATCAAGGCGACGCTGCCCCATTGCCATATATCGGGTGGCGTTTCGAACGTGTCCTTCTCCTTCCGCGGCAATGAACAGGTGCGCGAGGCGATGCACTCGGTGTTCCTGTACCACGCCATTAAGGCGGGCATGGACATGGGCATCGTCAACGCTGGTCAGCTGGCGGTGTACGAAGACATCCCGACCGAGCTGCGTGACGCGGCGGAAGACGTCATCCTCAATCGCCGCCCCGATGCCACCGACCGCATGCTTGAGATCGCAGAGAAATACAAAGCGGGCGCCGGTGCGGCGAAGGTCGCGGATCTCACCTGGCGCAATGCAGACGTCAACAAACGCTTGGCGCACGCCCTGGTCAACGGCATCACAGATTACATCGACGCCGATACGGAAGAAGCGCGCGCAGCGGCCGAGGCGCGCGGCGGACGTCCTTTGGAAGTTATCGAAGGGCCGTTGATGGACGGCATGAATATCGTCGGCGACCTGTTTGGCGCGGGCAAGATGTTCCTGCCGCAAGTCGTCAAAAGTGCGCGCGTGATGAAGAAGTCCGTCGCGTACCTCATTCCCTTCATCGAAGAGGAAAAGGCGCGCAACGCAGCCCTTGGCATCGTCGATGCCAGCAAAAACAACGGCAAGATCCTGATGGCGACGGTGAAGGGCGACGTGCACGACATCGGCAAGAACATCGTCGGCGTTGTGCTGCAATGTAATAACTACGAAGTGGTCGATATGGGCGTCATGGTCTCATGCGCCAAGATCTTA
This sequence comes from Fidelibacterota bacterium, assembly GCA_947476895.1. GTDB lineage: Bacteria > Pseudomonadota > Alphaproteobacteria > Rhodospirillales > Rhodospirillaceae > SHVO01. The sequence continues at coordinate 13,028 of CANJRX010000022.1, forward strand.
GAGACCGCGCGCGAAGTGAAGGCCGACATCATCGGTCTTTCCGGCCTGATCACGCCAAGCCTGGACGAAATGGCTTACGTGGCACGCGAGATGGAGCGCGAAGGTTTTAAAATCCCGCTGCTCATCGGCGGCGCTACGACATCTAAAGTGCATACCGCTGTGAAGATCGCGCCGGGCTACAGCCAATCAACGATCTATGTACCCGATGCCTCCCGTGCCGTGGGCGTGGCCGGGCAGCTCATGTCCGCGACCAATCGCGATGCCTATGCCGCCGACATCAAAGCTGAGTACGCCAAGATGCGCGAAGCGCATGCGCGTCAGCAGCAAGGCAAAAAGCGTCAAAGCGTTGCAGCGGCACGCGACAACCGCGTCAAGATCGACTGGAAGGCCCACACGCCTGAGAAGCCCCTCACCATGGGCCTGACGGTATTCGAAGATTACGACCTCGCCGAACTGACACGCACCATCGATTGGACGCCGTTTTTCCAAACTTGGGAATTGGCGGGCGTGTACCCCGCGATCCTGGACGATGCTGTGGTCGGGAAGACCGCGCGTAACCTTTACAATGACGCGCAAGCCATGCTGCAGCGCCTCGTCGGCGAGAAGTGGCTGACCGCGCGCGCCGTGATCGGTTTCTGGCCTGCTAATGCGGTCGGCGATGATATCGAAATATATACCGACGCCAGCCGTACGAAGGTACTGACCACCATCCACGAGCTGCGCCAACAAATGGTGCGCGATAACACGCGCGCCAACATGTGCCTGGCAGACTTCATCGCGCCAAAAGACAGCGGTGTTGCTGATTACATCGGCGGCTTTGCGGTCACAGCGGGCATCGGCATTGAAAAGAAGGTCGCCGAGTTCGAGCGCGACCATGACGATTACAACTCGATCCTGGTGAAGGCCCTCGCCGACCGCTTGGCCGAAGCTTTCGCCGAACGCATGCATCAACGCGTGCGCAAAGAGTTCTGGGGTTACGCGGGCGATGAGAAGCTTTCGAACGTAGAGCTGATTGCCGAGAAGTATCGCGGCATTCGCCCAGCACCGGGTTACCCCGCCTGCCCCGACCACACTGAAAAAGCGCTGCTGTGGAAGCTTTTGGATGCCGACATAAACGCCGGCATCACATTGACCGATAGCTTCGCTATGTGGCCGGCGGCGGCCGTCAGCGGCTTTTATTTTGCGCATCCCGCAGTCGAGTACTTCGGCGTCGGCAAGATTGAGCGCGATCAGGTGGAAGACTACGCCCGCCGTAAGAACATGACCGTGTCCGAAGTCGAACGCTGGCTAGCGTCCAGCCTCAACTATGATCCCGGCAGTGCGGCTTAAGATTTTTAGGCGCTAACTGCGCCAGAAGAAGAACGTCAGCAACCCGGCCGAACCCAGGCTTGCGCCGACAATCGCCGCCGCGGTGACGACGACAAAATGCGCCCATGAACCCGTCAAAGCCTGCGAGGCGCCGGATTTCGGCATCCCGTCCGCGAGACCCTTCAGAACAACGCCCGCACCGGCGCCAATTAGAAGGGCGGCGATGAGCATGGGCCAGCCCGCAAGGCTGGTCCACACCGTGGCCAAGGCAATAATTGCGCCGAGCGCTGCCCCTACGGCAAACGCGCCGAAGGCCAAGGGCAGATTGGCGCGCGCAATAATCCAGAAACGCCGCCGACGCCAGCCTTGCACCAATATGCGGGTCGCCACATCGTGGGGCGCCTTGAGCCACGCAGTGATCTGATCTTTGATGGCGGCAATGGCGTCCGACAGATGCATGCCGTCGCTGAGTTGCGTCGCGGCGATGACTTTATAGTCCCCGGACTGTCGGGGGCGCATGACGCCAACGAGATAGCCTGTGAGGTCGTCAACGGCGATGAAGAAATCGCGCATATCGGTTTGAACTTGGTCACGGGCATGCGCAAGCCACCACGACCCGGCGGGCGCAGCCTCTTCCCAGTTTAAAGTGAGAGAACCGTCTAAGGATGACGGCAAGTAGGACGCGCCAGCATTGAACCCCCGCTGCAGCAGCGATGTAGATTTAACGCCATCTGGCCCGCAGGCCAACCCCGGAGGCTGGGCTAATGGTCAAGTCATTAAAATACCCGCATATTTCAGTGAATATATGGGGTCGAGGAACGCTTGCACGCCCGAGAAACACCTGTTAAAACGCAGCCCTCTACCGGGGCCGGATCACGACAAGATCCACCGAAAATGGCTCCAGCCCTCGCGGGGGCGTAGTTCAGTTGGTTAGAACGTCGCCCTGTCACGGCGAAGGTCGCGGGTTCGAGTCCCGTCGCTCCCGCCACTTCTTCAGAAAATAAAATCGCTACTTCGACATAAGCGTGACGCCGTGCGCGACGAGTTCGTCGTGGGCGACCTGTTGGAGAGCGATGACCTGCTTTTCCGACAGGCCCAAGTCATCGGCGGATAGTTCCTTGCCGCCCAAGACCAGTGGATCGTATCCGGTCACGCGGCCGAAGATCATCAGGGTCTCGAGATAATAGCCGTAAACGCTGGCGTGATACTGATCGTAGGTCCACAGATTCATCTGGCCGAAGGCGACGCCGTCGTAGGGATTAGGATCGGCGACGCCCGTCGCCATGGCGCGGTTGAAGGCTAAACCCACAGGCACGATGGCCGCACCGTGACCGGCGGCCTTCGCCGTCTGCTCATAGCCTGCATGTATATCGATAGCCATCTGCGCGATGGGTTTGCCGGACCACGGCTTGCCTTCGGGATACGTTAAATCCGCACGGCTCCAGGTAGCATCGAGGAAGATTTTCACATCGGACTTTTTCTTCGCAAAGGCATCCGCCAGAAGTTTGGCGTATTTCACGTTCAACGCAGGATCGCCGGGGTGATCCTGATCGAGTGTACTGTAGCCTTGCAGCACCACTTCATCCCAGGCGCGGTCCAGCAGCGGCAGCTTCTGGGTGTAATGGAAGTCAAAGCCCTTACCGCCGGCAGTCTCGAGGCTGACGTCGTATGTTAAGCCGACTTGCGCCGCGAACACTTTGAACAGGGCCGGAACGCCGCCGATATTTTCCTTGTTCAGGTCTGTAACGGTATCGGACTTGTAGTGTTTGACGGGCGAGCCTTGCGCGAAGGTAAAGCTGTTGCCAACGAATAAGATCGTCTTGGCGGAGGCCGTAACCGGCATCAGCAACATCACCATCACTCCGATTACGTTGCGCGCTGAAGCAAAGTTCATTGTGCCGTCCCCTTTTTGAATGTCGTGCCGACCAATTGGCCCACCGCCGCCAGCGTTGTCTGCGCGGCATTAAGGCCCAGGCGGAAATCTTTGTCGCTAAATGTCGCATATAAATCGGTCGGTTGATGCCAGTGCGGATCCCAGCCGCTACCGATCTGCGTGCCGCGTTCGTTCTCGCGCAGGCTGATACTCGCGACCACATCTTGGAACGGCGTGGAATCGGTATTGGTCATGTGGCCGCTTACGGCTGCCGGGTAATCGGTCGCGTATTTTTCATTGGCGGATTGGAAAGCCCAGGCCAACGCCTGTGACCCGGCCGCAAATTTCGAAGTGGCTTGGAATTCGATATTCACATCCGCTTCCGGCCGCTGTTCGGGACTAATAGTACCGTCGGCACGCGGCATGCCGTGGTCGAACATCATCATGTCGTGTTGAATCATACCCAGCCATTTGGGTTCAGTATATTTGCCCGAGCCCGCCGGCGATTCCTTGCCCTGCAGACTCTGCCGTTGCGCGACATAGGCCGCTGCGCCGTTCAGCCCGGTTTCTTCATTGTTCCAGAGAATGAAACGGATCGAGCGGTCGGTTTGCACATTGGGGTCGCTGTAAATTCGCGCCAGTTCCATCACCAGCGCCGTGCCCGAGCCGTCGTCGTTGGCCGCCTCGCCATAGCCGCGCCCATCCAGATGAGCACCCACGATATACATCTCCTCCGGATGTGTGGTGCCCATCTTGGTGCAATAGACATCCTCACGTGCGCCCGGCGTTGACGCCTGCATATTGAGGGCGCGCAGCTTTGCGTCGGTTTGCGCATTGGGATCATTGTTGGGCGTTGTCGGTGTGCGCATACCGCGGGGCCGCCCACCTCCAACGGACCGCACAGGTGTTGCAGAAGCGGCAGCGGCCGGCGCCGTAGGCGCGGGCTCAGGGCGATAGTCGTATTTGAGACGTTCAACATTCGCGCAGCCGTAGCTTTTAAGCTGTGCCGCGATCCAATCAACGGCGGCGCGGTTGCGATCAGTTCCTTCGCGCCGGTCGCCGAATTGTACCAGGCCCTTGATGGTGGCTTTGTATTTTTCCAGGTCGAGGCGATCGACCAACGCCTGCACTGGATCCAGCGACGCAACTGTTTGCGCAGAGACGTGTGTAGAGAACAGCACGACTACCCCAAGGGCTCGCGCCACCGTCGTCATCGGACACATGTACGTCACCGTGCCCCACGACGGCGGGCGACACATTCGGGCAGAACCCTTCCCTTACCATCGAGCGAGCATCGTACTGCACCGAAGATATCTCGTGAGTCGCCTCCAGCAACTCCGGGCAAGGCACTTGGCGGGATCGACAAGTCTTCACCGGTCGTCTCGCTGTAGTAGGCAGAAACTGGCGGAACTGGCGCTAAAATTTCCGTGGATATGTCGCCTAATGAGTTAGGTGCACTGCCGCCTAAGTTCGGAATTGTTGATATCTGAACCGACTGCTGGAAACTTACGCCTGGAACGGGTGCAAAGACTTTACCGCCTACGAGCAAAGGCCTGGAGCTGACTTGACCTGCTTCAGCCTCGGTGATCAGGCCGACAATTTCTTTTCTAAGTTCATCTGAGTCCGGCAGCAGGCTGAGGGCCTGACGATAGCCTTCACGTGCGCCGTCGAAATCTGCCATGGCGTGTTTGCTCTGGGCCTCGGACGTCGCGATAATACCGCGTGCGCGCCGTGCAGATGTTACTGCCGCACTATCAGGAAACTTTGTGCTGAGATCGTCCAATGTCGGCAGGGCGGCCGTAGCGTCGGCGGCGGTCTTAAGAGGGATCGTCGCCAATTTGTCTTCGAGCGCCTTGGCCAGAAGGCCGTCGAGGTTTTCAACCGCCCCATATTGATCGCGGTATGCAGCACCATCGCGCAGAACTTGGTCTTGCTTACCTGCCTTAAGCTGGTCCACGGCGTATTGTTGCCAATCCGCCAAAGTTGCGCCGGAGGGTAGCGCAACGGACTTGGGATCTTTTACTGCGAACACATTCGGCGTAGACGCCGCAGCCGAGAGACTGGTGAGACGACTTTGCGCTGTTTGCGCCACAGTGCTTTTGGGATCGAGCTCTAGGGACTTGCGGTACGCGTTTGCAGCGGCCGTGGCGCCGCCATTTCTCGATTGAGCTTCCCCCAGATAGAACCACGCCAGTGCGTTCTTAGGATCGAGCTTGAGTCCCGCTTGAAAACTCACTGCGGCTTCTTTTGCTTTGTTTACTTTAAGATCCTCGAACCCTTGTGCAAAAAGAGCGCGCGCGTCCGGTGTTTGCCCGTAGGCAGCCGCCACAAGAAAACACGTCAACGCCGCGCCTAGAAATATCGACTTATTGATCATGATTTACCGTTGGGTGGGTGAATGATGTTACGACCGGATTGGCGTTCAACGTGCAATCTCGCAGGCGGCAATAACAATTCCGACGCCGTCCTTTGTACACTTCAGTGTATCTATGCTTTCCATACCGTCGCCGCTCTTCAAGTCGGCTTTAGATTTTGGAACCACCACCAAGGGACTGCCTGTGGCCTCGCGATAGAGCGTTGAACCGGGAGGAACTGTGGGCAGAGAATCTGCAAGGGAAGCAAATGGGTTCTCGCCTAGTGTCGACGCACGGGGCGCAGCGGCGGCGGCTGATTTTAATGGCCGGTCTGGAGGCAAGGCAGCAACGGTGAACGGATTTACCTGCTCCTTGGGTGACGACGTGTTGGCGGGCGCAAAGGGATTATCATTAGACGCGACGGTATCAACGGGAGCCGGCGTCCGGCCTTTGCCAACAAGGCTATCGTAGCCTGCAAGACGCTCCGCCTCTACTGCTGCAAGCCTTTCCATCTCTACCCGTTTAGCTTCCGCTTGTTCGGCGGCTAGCCGCGCCGCTTCTTCCTGCTGAGCCAAATCCCGCGCGTAAGCTGCAGCCTCCCGCTTAGCGTCGCGTTCTTGCTCTTCATAGTCTTCTTCATCATCGTCACGGTCTCTTTCGCTGCGCTGCCTCATAACTGAGGTAAAGGCGTCTAGAACCGCACCAAGCTGTTGTGTCTTGCGCTGGTTATTGCGTTCGACACGCGCAATTCTTTCCCGGCGGGCGTCCTCTTGCTCTTGTTTATATTCACGCATCAGGCGCTCTTGGATGCGAATCTGTTCCTGCTGTGCGTCAGCCGCGCGGGCGGTGCTGGCTTGCTGTTCGCGTTGCCGGTCCAAGGCTTGGCGGCTGCGCTCGCGTTCCGCCTCGGCCTGCCGGTCGCGGGCGGCATTGGCTTCGCGCTGCTGCGCGTCCGCCTCGCGCTGACGTTCGGCGGCCTGTTCGCGCTGTTCGCGCGCACGTCGCTCTTCCGCGAGCCGGTCCGACTGACAGTAGAATTTCTCCGGCCCGCCTAATGGAAGGTCTGATCCATCGCAGGCGAAGTAGCGAAGTGAGCCTTTTATAGGATTTGTGGTGGAACGGCCGTGCGCTGGAACAGATGTGGCTCACCCGTTGGGACACCCCGACGAGAACCACTTGACCTCAACTTTTTCGGAACAGGAATTTTCCCAAAAATCGAAGGTCCCATTGTTATCGTTTGGCTGGAGACGAACGCAGGACGTGCGCGAAGAGTCTGCTGACGCCACGCTGCTCAACAGCACGAGCACCGCCAGAGCAAGGAATACACGAAACACTTGAGCCCCCTCAGTATGACGAGAGAATTATACCGTACTTCGGGGCGAAAATTGGACAGATTGTGGCAAGGGGTTGAAATCTCTCGTGGGAATCGAGCCTACGATTTCAACGCGAACGATCAGTAAAAAGTGAGAATAATCATTGGCTTGTATGAAAGTGGGCTTAGCCGGATACCAACTTAAGCCCAACAATTCCGCCAACGATGACCGCGAGGAATAGAAGCCGCAGCGCTGTCGCGGGCTCACCGAACAGTGCGATGCCGATCAGGGCCGTTCCAACGGCGCCGATGCCCGTCCAGACGGCATAAGCGGTGCCGATGGGAATGCCTTTGATGGCTTGTGACAGGAACCAGGCGCTGCCGGCATAGGTGATAAGGAAAATCACCGAAGGCCACAGCTTGGTGAAGCCTTCGGCGTATTTCAGAGCGGCGGTGAAGGAGACTTCTAAGGCGCCCGCAAGGCCCAGAAAAATCCACGCCATCCTATCCTCCTTAATACGTGAGAAGCGCCCAGAGACCTGTGCGTTTGTTATCGACGGCGGCGAACACTCTATTGAAAGTCGTCTTGTCTTCGACCGCAGCCGCCACCAGCTTGCCCGCATCGCTGCGCGTGATGCCGGTGATCGCGGCAGGCGCGACGGCAAACAACATCGGCTCGCCGGGTTTGCCTTCTTTCACCAGCATGCCGGGACGCACGATGGTGTACTCGAGGCCGCTGGCCTTGAGGTAATCCTCGGCCGTCGTCTTGGCAGCGAAGTAGCCTTTCATGAACCAGCCTTCGCCTTGGCGCACATACCAGGGCAGGCCGGCGTTGCTGTCGCCCGCGCCGATTGCCGTAACGAGAATGATGCGGTCGAGACCGGCGTTCTTGGTGGCGTCGATGACGTTCTTGTTGCCTTCAACGTCGACTTTGTAGTCACCTTCGCGGCCACCGAGGGTCGAGATGACGGCGCGGAAGGGCGCCGCCGTGAACGCTTGTTTGACGCTTTCAGCGTCCAGCGCGTCGCCGGTCACAACATTGACATTGAGCGCTTTCAGGGCCGCGGTGTCGCTCGAAGCACGCACCATGACCGTGACGTTCTCTTTGCGCTCGACCAAATGTTTGACGATCTCAAGACCCAGGCCTTGCGTACCACCGAACACCAGAATGCCGCCGGCGCGCGGCAGCGATTCTTCCATCACACTAATGATCGGAGAAGCTTTGGGCGGCGGCGGCTCGGTGGAATCTTGCGCAACCGCAACGGTTGAGAAGACGGCCAGCAAGCTCGCAGTCATGAGGCGTAACAATGTGGCCATATGCATCGACTTTCATTCAGCGCCCGAAACAGGCGCTTTATGCCTACATAAGAAGCCTGGTTCCCACAAGCAGAAGCGTGGCCGCCAATATTAAACGAAGCACATGATCGGGCACGCGGCCGGCCGCGTAACTGCCGATCAATATGCCGGGGATCGAGCCGATCAGCAGCGAGCCTAAAAGCGACCAGTCGATTGAACTCAGCATCCAATGCCCTATGCCGGCCAGCAGCGTGAGCGGCACAGCGTGAGCAATGTCCGAACCCACAATGCGTGTCAGCGGAAGACGCGGATAGAGCGCCAGCAGCGCGGTGACACCCAAGGCTCCTGCGCCAACCGAGGTAATGGAAACCAGGAAACCCAGCGCCGCGCCGACTGCCACCGTCAACATCAGTGTATGGCGCGGATCTAAGGCATTCACGCGCGTGGCATAGGTGTCGAGAATGCGTTTGCGGAAGATCAACGAGAGGGCCGTCGCAAATAGCGCGCAGCCCAGAAAGGTCGTAATGACCTCGTGCACACCTGAACTTTGTACGTCGACACGGCTGAGCGCGAAAATGGTCAGCGCCGCCGCGGGCAAACTGCCGCTCGCTAGGCGCCCAACGACGCGCCAATCAACCGTGCGCGCGAAACCGTGGAAAAAAGTGCCGCCGGTCTTAGTCGCGGCGGCGTAAAGCAAATCTGTGCCAACGGCCGTGGCCGGATGAATGCCGAACAACAGAATCAAAAGCGGTGTCATGAGCGAACCACCGCCCACGCCGGTCATGCCGACAAGAATGCCGACACCCAAACCCGACAAGGAGTAGAGCGGATTGACGGTTTCGAAAAAACTCATTTTTTCAGAGCGTCGGCGAGAGTCTGCTTGTCCAGGATATTGGCGGACGCATCGCGCACACTCCGCATGACCCGACGGATGGAACACGATTTCTCTTCCTCGCAGTCGTCGCATTTACGGTAAGCGGTAAGGCTGGCGCAGGCCAAGGGCGCGAGCGGGCCGTCGGTAATACGCACAATCTCGCCGAAGGTAATTTTGCTTGCCGGACGCGCGAGGCAATAGCCGCCGTTCTTGCCGCGCTTAGCATGCAAGAGGCCGCGCTTTTTTAAATCGAGCAGAATCAATTCCAGGAATTTACGCGGCACTTTGCGCTGCGCGGCGATATCGGCCACCAGCACCAGTTCGCCAGGCTTGCTGGCCGCGAGCATGGTCATAGCGCGAAGCGCGTATTTAGAGCGTTGCGAAAGCATTTCGGATTCCCCATCAGGAGGCTGGACAATAGCCGGAGGGTTGGACGCGATACAAGAGGGTCGAAAAACAGCGTCGGGCCAAGGGCATGGGGTGAAATCAAATGACCACGCGGCCCTTTGGATCGCCACCTCCTTGGAGCATTAGCCGAATTTGCGTAGGATGGGAGACCGATTCCTGGGGAGGAGTCCGAGATGAAACGCTGTGCTTTCGCATCGGCAATGTCGCCCGTCTTGGCTTTCCAATGTTTGGCGAACGCGGCGTTGTACTCTTGATACAACTCACGGGTGGGATCGTAGGAGACATTCAGAATGGTCTGATCGGCGGCGTGAGCCGGACGGCCGAGGCCGAGCAGGATCAGGAGGAGAAATACAAAAGCCGAAAGGGCCAGGCCTTCACCGAGGCGACGTTGGTCGAGAGGGGTGTTTAAAGCGCGACGCATAGCAGGCTCCTTCGGTATTACCGTAGCTTAACTGTCCCCACGATGCGCAATCTCGCCCCGGTTGTCGCCGCCCAATTCCCCACTATTTCGATAGACTAATGTCTAAGATAAAAATCTTCTCCCAATTCCCTATCAGAGAGTGGGATTTATGCATTCTTCCAAATTTCCCCAATCATCTCGCGCTGTTTAGCGGTCGGAATGGGGCCTCGGCCGGCCTCCAAGTTTTCAGCCATATGGGCCGGATTCAGGGTGGATGGGATGGCCGCAGTCACCCCCGGATGGCCGATCACGAACTTTAACAGAAGTTGCGCGAAGGTATGCACACCCAATTCTGCTTGGGCCCATTGCGGCACCTCTTTGCCTTTCACGGAATTGAGCGCACGTCCGCGTCCCAAAGGCAGCGCGATTAAAGTAGCCACGCGCTTGTCCATAGCTGCTGGCAACAGGCGACTTTCGGCTTCGCGTGAGTCAGCGGCATAAGCAAACTCGATGAAATCAAGCTGATCGAGGTATTTGATCAAGGCATCCTGATTGTCGCTGGTGTCGCTGATGCCGACGTACCGGATTTTGCCTTTAGCCTTGTACTCAAGAAGCGTCGGCAGCTGCGTTTCGATATCGACCATGTTGTGCACGAAGAACAGATCGATGACATCCGTGCGCAGCTGTTTGAAAGAATTCTCGATCGACTCAATCCCGTTAGCCTTGCCCCGTTCACTCAACTTGGTGACGAGAAAGGTGCCGCTTCGTTTGTTGGTGTTTTGCAGCGCTTCGCCGATGACGCCTTCAGAATCACCGCCGGTATAGCCCGCAGCGGTATCGATGATGCGGCCGCCGCCATCGAGCAGCGTCTTGATTACGTCGGCCTGGCCCGACACGGCCTTCGGATCCTTGCGGCTCATAGACCGCGTGCCGAGACCGATCACCGGAATGGTCTCGCCGTTTTTGCTTTTTGGGATGGCCTTCGTCGCCATGGGCGCGGCAGCCGCAAAAGCCTGCGTCGGCAGTCCGGACATCAGTGCCGCCGCACCTACTGCGCGCAGGAACCCCGCGCGGGTCATAGTATCAAATGGACCAAAATCGAACGGCTGGCGGCTCATGCGAAGTCCTCGTTGTTTGGGATGCGCCTGCTTGAATGGTTCTGGCAAAACCGGAAAAATATGGGAAGCCGGAAGGCCGCTACCGTGTGGTTCCGGCTCAAAAGGGTCAAGCGAAACTGAGTAACGCCCCGCCGTTGGTCGGCCTTAGGTACCGAACACCAAGCGGCTTTGAAAAGCTGGGAATTCCATTGAAACGACGACATTAAATAGCTGTTACCCCGGTTTGCCGTGCTGCAAGCGCGCCGTAACATCCGTAAAATCGGAATGTGCATGGGGGCACCTCATTTTCAACCTCTACATCGACGGGCCTCGCATGAGTCCCGCGACACGACCTGGCATCAGAAAGGCTACACTCAAATGACCGGACGGACTTCTCGCTTCTTGCCTGTGGCCGCTGCGACTGCAGCGCTTTTGGTTTTCTCTTCCGCGCAGGCCGCTGACATCGCGGTGCCGATGCGCGACGGCATGCCGACGCTGGCCCCGCTTGTGGAGCGCGTGACGCCCGCGGTTGTCAATGTGGCTGTGAAAACCAAATTGGATATGGACGACAATCCGCTTTTGAAAGATCCGAAATTCCGCCGCTTCTTCGATCTGCCCGATAAACTGCCGCCGCAAGAGCGCAACAGCGTCGGCTCTGGCGTCATCATTGACGCGAAGAAGGGCTACATCCTCACCAACCATCACGTGATCGATGAAGCCACCGACATCATTATTACCCTACCGAAGGACAGGCGTACGCTTATCGCTAAGGTAATCGGCTCCGACAAAGAAACCGACATCGCACTGTTGCAGGTGCCCGCCGAGAATCTAGTGGCCTTGCCCATGGGCGATACTTCGAACATGCGCGTCGGCGACTATGTGGTTGCCGTCGGCAATCCCTTCGGCCTCGGCCAGACCGTAACCTCGGGCATCGTCTCCGCCCTGGGCCGTTCCATGGGCGGCTCCATCGAAGGCTATGAAGACTTCATTCAGACCGATGCCTCGATCAATCCCGGCAATTCCGGCGGCGCGCTTGTGAACTTGAAGGGCGAACTGATCGGCATCAATACTGCTATCATCGGCCCCTCGGGCGGCAACGTCGGTGTCGGCTTTGCTGTGCCGACGACCATCTTCCGCTCGGTCATGAACCAGTTGGTTGCTTACGGCGAAGTGCGCCGCGGCCAGATCGGCGTGCAAATCCAAGACATGACGCCGGAACTTGCCAAGAACCTCGGCATCAATCAGACCGAAGGTGCGCTCATCAGCAGCGTTGTGAAGGGTTCACCGGCTGAAACCGCCGGCTTGCGCTCCGGCGACGTCGCCGTTGCGCTCGACGGCGCGCCACTGCATGGCATGTCCGATTTGCGTAACCGCATCGGCATGATGACGCTTGGCACCGCCGTGAATGTCACGGTGTTCCGCGGCGGCAAGAAGCAGGAATTCAAGATCACCATTGGAAAACCCGCGCAGCAGATTACTGAAGCCAAGGCGGAAGACCGGCCGGCCTTGTTGGGCGCGACCTTCAGCAACACCGATCCTGTCACCGACAAGGTAAAGGGTGTGCGCGTGCTCAACGTCGAGCGCGGCAGCCCGGCGTTCCAATCGAACCTGCGTCCCGGCGACATCATCGTTTCCGTCAACCAGAGGCAAATCGCCAACGTTGAAGACTTCACGGCGGCCATGAAGACTTCGGCACGCCAGACCGCGTTGTTCATCAAACGCGGCGGCGAAGACATCCTGGTGATTGTGCAGTAAGCACCCTCACCGCCTGCCCAAACAAAAACGGCGCTCTCCTTGTGGAAAGCGCCGTTTTTATTGGTCTCGCTGATACGTTGAGATTAGGCTGCGATGTGGAGCGCTCCGGGTTTTTCAACGCCTGATTCTGCCAGCTTCTCGGCTTCAAATGCACCCAACAGTATGGTCTTCATCTGGTCGCGCGCGCGCCAAAGGCGGCTTTTGACGGTACCGACAGAGCACGACAGCATCGTCGCAACCTCTTCGTAAGAATGCTGCGCGCCGCAGATTAAGGTGATGGCCTCGCGCAGGTTTGGGCTGAGCTTATCCAACGCCGCGACAACCTCCTGCGTGAAGATGTGTTCTTCTTGGCGCGGCTGCGACACCATCGAAGCCGGTGGGATGGCAGCTTCCGTAAATTGCGTCAGAGAAATCGGGCGCCGCTTATGCGTGCGACAAACGCTGATGTGGCTGTTCTTCATGACCCGGTAGGCCCAGGCCGAGAAGTTTGATCCCACTTCAAACTGGGCTTCGAATCTCAACATCCGTTCCACAGAAGTTTGGACCAGATCATCGGCATCCGCCGCATTGCGCGTCAGCGAACGTGCGTAGGCTCGCATGCGTGGCAGTTGATTGAGGACCAAGTCTTGAAAATGTGTAGCCATTACCTTTGAATCTTTTCAGTGGTCGGATCGTTTACTTGCTGGCTTCGGCACTCTTTTCGATGGCCTTGCCGCCGCTTTTGATGTCCTTGCCGGCGCCGGAAATGGTGTTGCAGGCCGCAAAACCGAAGGCGATGACAACGGTGGCAATGGTCATTGTGACGGCGCGGTACGAAGGTTTAGATAATGTAATCATGTGATTATTCCTGGTTCGCGCATTTTGATGGGGCACATTTTGTGCCACACATATGGTGAGCCTAGGCTGATTTCGGGGGATGCGCTGTCCTATAAGGGACACATACGGGAATAAAACGACCTTGCCCCCGATAAAGTGTGTTCAATAGTGAACACCAAACGGTCCCGCGACCTAGTCGTGAACGATGACGTTCAACAAAGACGAGTGAATTTTGAGCGTGCTGCCTTCATCGTATTCGATAAAGCCCAGTTTGCGGAATTTGTTCATGAAGAAATTGATTCGCGAACTTGTGGTGCCCACACGCGCCGCGAGCAAATCTTGATTGATCTTGGGAATGGACTCCATTTTCCCTTCCTTGCCTAACGCCGTCAGCAGCAACAGAATCCGCGCTAAGCGCTTTTCACTGGAATTGAATAACTGATCGATCAGATCGGCTTCCACTTGAATATTGCGAGAGAGCAGAAACGACATGAACATCTGCGAAAGCGCGGGTTCATCGCGCAACACGCGGATCATGGTCTGCTTTTCGATTTTGATGATCGCGGAGTCAATCGTAACGCTCGCCGTGGCGATATGTAGGGGCTGGCCTGCGAGGCAGCCCTCGCCGAAAAATTTGCCTTCACCCAACACGGCAATCACACCTTCTTTGCCCTGCTTGGAAAGCACTGTGATCTGGACCTTGCCTTTTTGAATGTAGAACACGGCGTCGGCCGGATCACCCTGCAGGAACACAGCCTCGCCCGACACGTATTGGCCAATGAATCGGCCCACGCCCACGGTGTCGAGGAATGCCTGCGCGTTGAAGGGGGGCAGCATTTGCATTGGTGCAGCCGGTAATGCCTGCGGCTTCTTTTTCGGCACACGCGCCCGCACGGACTTGGGCTTTTTCGGCTTTGTTTTTGGAAGTGACTTCTTACCGGCGCGGCGCATTTTTTGGCCTATTTTCGCCGGCAGCGGCGCTCACGGCCACTATACGGAATCGTACGCTACGCTCTATCTCCCTCGCCGTCTATGAGCCCCCTTAGCTAATCATCCTAAGCTCGTTATTTGTCACGCGCAGGCGCGCGGCAATTTCGCGCGCGATATTGGCGACAAGTTTTGCCGCGAGGGCGGGATTGCTCGCCAGCACATTCTCGAAGTCGGATTTGCTCATTTCGTGAATGACAACGGCGTTGTCGGCGATAGCGTCGGCCGAACGGCGTTCGCCTTCCAGCATGGCCATTTCCCCGAAGACCACGCCCGGGATGAGCGTCGCAAGCCGGATCGAGGAGCGGCGGCCACTGACCAGGCGGATCGTCACCGTACCTTTGGCCAGCATATAAAGCGTGTTGCCACCGTCGCCTTCACGGAAAATCATCGTGCCGGCCGGCAATTCGCGGCGGAGCGTGAGCGCGGCGAAGGCAGCATGCTCCTCCGGCGTCAGTCCACCCGCAATGCTGAAGTCCTTGAGGTCGACTTCCTCGCTGGTAAGGGCGCGAATGCCGGCAGCTTCCAGCCTCTCGTCCTCGGCCCACTCTAAGGCAGCATCAGTATCGGCGAACAAACGGCAGACGCCAAAAATCCGCGATCCAGCGATGACTTCCAGGAAGCGGCCATTGAGATCGTCCTTGGTCATATGTGAGACCAGCGGAATTTTCCCGCCGGCGATCAGGCGCTGGAAAAGCTGTTGCAACAACCGCACGCCGGTGGCGTCCATGTCCGCGAGGCGGCTGCAATCCAGAATCACTACATGTGCGGGAACCGCGAGGCGTTCAACTTCGCTGAACAGCGCGTCGGCGGTACCAAAAAACAGCGGGCCATCCAGCTCGACCACGACAATTTCCTGACCATGGGCCGTAAGGTATTCAGCTTCAGTGCGCTCACGCACTTTCAAGGAACGCCGCGCCGTACCGTCGTAGTGGCGGCGGACGATAGGCTTGCTCATGTCGCGCACGAACATCACCATGGCCACCAGCACGCCTGCGATCACGGCCGTGATGAGATTGACCACCACCGTCACCGCCGCGACGGCGATGACGATGGCAAGGTTGGCCGCAATAGCCCGGCGGAATGGTCCAGCCAAACGCAAGCGTGACACCATCTCGCGGCTCCAGGTGTCCATCATGCCAAGGGCCACCACGGTCAGCACGGCTGCCAGGACCGAGCGCGGCAGATAATCCAGCCAAGGTCCGGCAACGATGGTGCCGATCAGCACGAAGATGGCGCTCAGTACGCCGCAAAGCCGCGTGCGGGCACCGGCCCGAAGGCTTGCGGCACTGCGCCCCACAGCTCCGGAACTGGCAAGACCGCCGACGACGGCCGATGTCATATTCGATAGGCCTTGCGCAACCAGTTCCCGGTCGCTGTTGTGTCGGCCCGCTGTGACGCTATCGAGCGCCGCTGCGCCCATAAGAGAGTCGATGGAAGCGATCACGCCTAGGATCAGGATCGACGGCGCAAGCTTGAGAAGCGTTTGGTAGACCCAAGGATCCCACGCGCCCGTCCAGAGGTGAACCAGCGCGAAGGAGGGAACCGCTGCGGGGATATTACCAATCGTGGGACCCAAATTTTCGGCGGCCACGACGAAACTGAGAACGTAATGCAGGATCAAGCCGCCCATTAAGCCGACGAGCAGGCCCGGAACGCGCCGTATGATCTTCGGCGATCCACCAATCATGATCATGGTCGCGCCGGCAACAACGGCGGCCCACGGACTGACATTGGCCGCAATGTTTTCCCATCCACCCCAAACAAAACCGTCCGGCAGTCCCAGAAGGCTGCGCAACTGGCTGAGCAGCAACAGGACGGCGACGCCGTTCATGAAGCCCGCGATGACCGGGTAAGGAATGAACTTGATGACGCGGCCCAGTTTCACGAAGCCAAACAAGGCCTCCAATAGACCAGCGAGGAAAACACCCATTATGGCAATCGCCGCCGCGGTCGCGGGACCACCGTGTTCGTCGAGACCCGGCGCATGTGCGGCCGTGGACACCATGGTCGCCATGATCACCACCACCGACGCGCGCGGCCCTGAGATCATACGCGGCGCGCCGCCCAGAAGAGCCGCGATGAGCCCTGCGGCCACCGCGCCATAGAGCCCCGCGATGACGCCCATGCCGGCGAAGCCCGTGCCAAGGGCCGCGAACGCCAATAGACCTAAAGGAACCGATTCCGAAATAGTGACGATGGCGCCGACAAAGGCGCCTGCCAAATCGCCGCGCAGTTCGACCGGATCAATGCCCTGCCGTGCGGATGTGGCCGGCCGCACCGGCTCTGGCGGCAGCGTGTCTTGTAAATCGACTTCCAATTCCCCTCGCCCCGAAGGGCGTCCCCTAAACAAACCCCGATAGGCCTTAATGGCCGTGCGATATGGCCGTGCGATTCGGGCCTTTGGACTATAGCCAAAGATTAGGCATACTGCGAAAGAGAGCTGCGAAGGGATTTGCCTGATGAAAGATATATCTGCGGTGCGCCGGGCGTTTGGGCGTTGCCTGTTCACAGCTGCGGCGCTGCTGCCGTGCGTTTTAAGCGTCCAGGCGGCTGCGGACGTGGACCGGATTGAGGTCCTTGAGCGTACGGTGCTGGCCGACGGCGCATCCTTCGGCAATGTCGGTCCTTACGAGCGCCTGCGCGGACGGCTTTATTTTGGAATCGAAGCGACCGCACCCGAAAATCAAACCATCGCCGACATTCGCCTGGCGCCGCGCGATGCCCAGGGGCGCGTTACCTTCGGCGCCGATTTCACGCTCTTCAGACCGCTGGACCCGACGCGCGGCAACGGACGGCTGGTGTATGAGCCCGCCACCAGCGGCGACGTCACATTAATCAGCACCTTCAACAATGCCGCCGCCAGCAACGTGCCCGCGACACCCGCCGAAACCGGCAACGGCTTTTTATTCGAGCAAGGCTATACGATTTTATCCACGGGCTGGAGCTGGGACGTACCGCTCGGCGCTGGGCGCTTGCGCGCAGACCTTCCGCTCGCGACCGACGGCGGTAAGCCGATCTTTGGGCGTGTCAACGGCGAGATTGCCGTCACGCAACCTACTAATAGCGCGCGCCACGTGGCGCAGGGCAGCATCGGCATTGAGCCGCTTTCGCCCAATGATGAAAACGACGTGCTGACGGTGCGGGACTCTGCACTGGGCGCGCGTACAGCCATTCCACGTAACCGTTGGCATTTTGGCTATAGCGCTGGAGAGCGAGAGGTCTTCGATCCGGCCGTGATCACCCTGGACGGCGGCTTTAAGCCTGGCGCTATTTACAGCCTGACCTACAGCGCGCGTGGTCCGCGCGTATCGGGACTGGGTCTTGCGGCCATTCGCGATGCGTTGCTGTTTTTCCGCAATGAACGCGCCGACCGCACCGGCACACCCAATCCCCTCACAACCGCCGGCGGTGAACTGCCGAAAGCGGTTTTGGCCTACGGCATGTCCCAAGGCGCACGGGTTTTGCAGAGCATGGTCTATTACGGTCTTGTTGCAGACGGCCGCGGGCGCTTGGCTTTCGACGGCGCGATGATCACCGCCGCCGGCAGCGGACGCGGCAATTTTGTAGGCCGGTTCGCACAAACCGCGCGCGCCTTCAGCGGCGATCTGGGCCTGGATTTTCCGAGCGACGCGTTTCCATTTGCGACGGTGTCGCAGCTCGATCCCGTGACCATGGCGACCGGCAGCATCCTTGATCGCCCGGGTCCTGTGCCGAAGCTGTTCTATGTCAACACCCCGACTGAGTATTGGACCCGCGGCGCATCCCTTACACATACCGCCGTGGATGCGAGCGCCGATCTCACGCCCGATAGCCGCAGCCGGATTTATATGATCGCTGGGGCTTCGCAAACGCCGGGTGCGGTTGGTGAGCGCAACACCCTTGCGCATTGCCGTGATCCTTTGGACTACCGCCCGCTTTTGCGCGCCATGCTTTTGCATCTCGATGGTTGGGTAACACTGAAGAAAGACCCGCCGCCGTCCATGGTTCCGACATTGGCCGATAGCACCTTGGGCCACTTCGCGGAATATGTGGAAAGATTCCCCAAAGTGCCGGGGCTGCGCAGCCCAACGCGCGTCGCCGAGCCACCGCGCCTCGACTTCGGGGCACGCTTTGCCGCTGAAGGCATTGCCGAAGTCGTGCCGCCGCGTATTGGCAAAACCTATGCCGTGCTTGTACCGCTCAGCGACGCCGACGGCTTGGATCTGGGCGGCATTCGCCTGCCTGAAATCAGCGTGCCGCTCGGCACCTATACCGGTTGGAATATGCAAAATGCGGCGACGGGCGCACCGGAGCGTCTGGCGCGCACTGAAGGCAGCTTCCTGCCGTTCGAGAACGATGAGAACGAGCGGCTGGCCGCAGGCGATCCGCGTTCTTCGATCAAAGAGCGTTATCCGACACGCGATGCTTACACAAAAGCTTACGCTGCAGCGACGTTGGTACTAGCGGAGAACGAACTGGTCCTCGGCAGCGACGTCAACCCGATGATTGAGCATGCCGGCGCGTTTTACGACCGCGTTACAGCCCGCGTGCCCGCCGACGAAAGCTGCGCGTACTTAGGTAAATAGGCAGGACCTGATGTCCGCTTCAACCGCTGACTTTGAAGCCGCGCTACGCGCGGGCGTCACGGCTCATCAAAGCGGCGACCTTTCCAAAGCACGCACGCTGTATCAGAGCCTTCTGAAAGAACAACCTCGGCACTTCGACAGCTTGCACATGTTGGGCGTCATTGCGCTGCAAGAAGGCGACATAGCCGGCGCAATTGGCATGATCGGGCACGCCCTTGAAGTCGGCAGCAATAGTTCGGTTGAAACGGCAAGCGCCTATGCCAATTACGGAACCGCCCTGCGCCGGGCGAAGAACAATCACGCCGCGCTGGAAAGTTATAACAAAGCTTTGGCGCTGAACGACACCCTGGCCGAGGTCTGGTTCAATCGCGGTAATGCCCTGGTTGATTTGAAGCAGCGTGATGAGGCTTTGAAAAGTTTTGACAAAGCCATCGCGCTCAACGCGCGCCATATGGAGGGCCATGCCAACCGCGCCCACATCTTGCGCGACCGCAAACTTTATCGGGCGGCGATTGAGAGTTTCGGCAGAGCTGCAGATCTCAATGGCGGCCACGGTTTTCTGTACGGACTTCGTCTGCACCTCAAAATGCAAATTTGCGATTGGACCGACTTCGCACAAGAAGCCGCGACACTGCGCGGCATGATTGAACGCGGCGAAAGCGCTACGCCGCCTCTTACAGCTTTAGCCGTCTATGACTCGCTCACGCTCCACCGCAAGTCCGCATACATCTGGGTGCGCGACAGCTTTCCGGCCAACCCGACGTTAGGTTCCTTTCTACCGCGCGCGGCGCACAAAAAAATTCGCCTCGCCTATTTTTCAATGGATTTTCGTCGTCACCCGGTGGCCTATCTTATGGCCGAGCTGTTCGAGATACATGACCGCGAGAAATTTGAAGTCTATGCCTTCTCCTACGGCCCGCAGGTTAAAGACGATATGCAGACAAGGCTGGAAAAGGCGTTCGATCACTTCATAGATGTTCACGATAAGCCGGACCGCGACATTGCCGAGCTCGCGCGTGTCCACGAGATCGATATCGCTGTCGATCTCGCCGGTCACACGTCGCAGGCGCGGACGGGCGTCTTTGCGATGCGCGCTGCGCCTGTGCAAATCAACTATATCGGCTACCTCGGCACGATGGCCGCGCCCTATATGGATTACATCATCGCCGATCAAACCATCGTACCGGATGCGAGCCTGAAATATTACACCGAGACGGTTATTCGCCTTCCCAGCTTTCAGGCCAACGACTCAAGCAAACCGATTCCTGAAAAGACCATCATGCGCGCCGAACTGAAGCTTCCCGAGACCGGCTTTGTGTTCTGTTGCTTCAGCAATACTTACAAGATCACGCCCGATGTGTTCGACAGCTGGATGCGGATTCTGAAACGCACGGAAGGAAGCGTGCTGCTGCTGTATGCCGGTGATGACGAGACTGCAGGCAATTTGGCGCGGGAGGCCCTCAATCGCGGTGTAGATGCTAATCGGCTCATCTTTGGCGAGCGCCTGCCCATGGATCAATACCTGGCGCGCTATCGCAGCGCCGATCTGTTCCTGGACACCTCGCCCTACAATGCGGGCGCTACGGCCAGCGATGCGTTGTGGGCGGGGCTTCCGGTACTTACCCGTATGGGCGAGAGTTTTGCGGGCCGCATGGCGGCCAGCCTTTTACAGGCTATCGGTCTCGCGGAATTGATAACTGCGACAGTACAGGAATACGAAGATTTAGCGGTGAGCTTGGCCGGAGATCCCAACCGTCTTGGGATACTGCGCCAACGGCTGGAGGATAACCGCCGCACCATGCCGCTTTTTGATACCAAGGGGTTCGCGCATCACCTTGAGAATGCCTACATTGAGGTCTACCAAAGGTCACAAAGCGCGTAAGGCGCGGGAGACGTGAGCAGGCGATGCGGTTTCAATTTCTCTTAATTCCTCCGGCGCTTGTAGCCGCGAGCGCACCGGCTATGGGTGCCTACTACATGACGCTGGATGAAGCGCAGAGTGTGATGCTTCCGGGTGCCGTGCTGACCGAACGCTTCGTGATGCTCACGGAAGGCCAAGCTGAAACCATTGCGGCGCAAGCACAGGCCCCCGTGCCCGCATATCGTGTCAAAGCCTGGCAGGCGCCCAACGGTAGCTGGTTTATTCTCGACCAGGTTCAAGGCAAGGACGACACCATCACCTATGCCGCAACGCTCACACGTGATGGCATTCTGCAGAATGTAGAGATTCTAGAATGCGTGCCCGATTATAGCACGATCAGAATGCCGGAGTGGCGCGCCCAATTTGTGGGACAAGTGGCCGGTGAAAAGCGTCACATCGAGACCATTGCCGGGTCGACACTCTCGTCCCAGCATATAACCGAGGGCGTAAGGCGGATTTTGGCCACCTACGCCCTCGCTCTCAAACAAAGTATGTAAATTTACTTCGGCGCCATGGGGTCTTTTGTTGCACTTGGCGCAGGCGCAGGGCGTGTCACCAACAGGTCATTCACAGCGCTAGGGTCGGTGATGTTATTCATAGCTGCCGGGTCATCTGTATTGATTTCTTTGGTTGGCACAACGTGAGCCACTTCTTCGACTTCGATCGAGTCGAGTTTGCAGCGGTTCAGCTCCATCTGCGGCCACATCTCGGATGAATCACCCTTTACTTTGACGCGCGCGGCAGAGTGAGCGGCCTTGTTCACTTCAGACAAATGGGCCTTAAAGTCGGCGTGTGTCGGACGCATCCAAAAACCCTGCTCGCAACCTGCCGGGTTCTTTTCGAGAAATACGATCGTGTCGCCTGAATAAGCATCGACCTGTTTAATCTGGGCGTAATCGCTGGTCACCGGGGCGGCGAAGGCTGATGCGCCTACGACGAGGGCGGTGACGCCGTATAAAGCGGTAATGGTTTTTTCATATTGATTCTCCTGTGTGTGGAGGAAAAACGCCTACTTCAGACGGAAGTTCCGGAGGTTACGGGAATGCACGCCTGAAGCGAGTCGGTGCGCGGTTGAAACTTCGGAACAGAGTCCCTCTGCGAACGTTCTGATCCAAAGGCTCCACTCATCAGGACGGTTTCAGCATGCGGTCAGGCATCACCAAGGTTTTCGGCGTCGCTCTTGTTGGCGCGATGTTATGCGCGTGCGGCGAGGAGGCCTCTCAACCTTTATCCGCCGGGATTGGCGCTGCCCCTACTTTGCCGCCGCCCAACTCTACGCCGATTCCGACCATCGACATCGCACCGGCCAAGCAGTGGCCGCAAGGCCTCACTCCGAAAGCCGGCGCCGGGCTGCAGGTGACTTCCTTCGCCGATAACCTGGATCATCCACGTTGGATCTACGTGCTGCCGAATGGGGACGTTCTGGTGAGTGAGTCTAATGCACCGAAACGCCCGGAAGAGGAGAAAGGCATTCGCGCCTGGATTATGGGCCTCGTACAAAAACGTGCCGGCGCAGGCGTGCCCAGCGCAAACCGCATCACCCTTCTGCGTGACGCCGACGGCAACGGCGCCGTGGATGAGCGCGCGGTGTTTTTACAAAATCTGAATTCACCTTTTGGCATTTCGCTCGTCGGCAACACTTTATATGTCGCCAATACCGATGCGGTGGTGAGCTTTCCCTATGAGGAAGGCCAGACGCAGATCACCGCCGCCGGCACAAAGGTTGCGGATCTTCCCGCAGGGCCTCGCAATCACCACTGGACCAAAAACATCATCGCGAGCGCCGACGGCACGAAGCTTTACGCAACCGTCGGCTCTAATAGCAACGTGGCTGAGAACGGTATCGCGGCTGAGGCCAATCGCGCCTCCATTATGGAAATCGATTTGACCAGCGGCGCATCGCGCTTGTTCGCTACCGGTCTGCGCAATCCTAACGGCTTGGGCTGGGAACCAACCACAGGCGCGCTGTGGACAGCGGTCAATGAACGCGATGAATTGGGCAGCGATCTGGTGCCGGACTACATGACCTCGGTGCAGGACGGCGGGTTCTATGGCTGGCCCTATAGCTATTACGGCCTGCACGTCGATGTGCGCGTGAAACCGCAAGCGCCGGAACTGGTGGCGAAAGCCATCGTGCCTGACTACGCTTTGGGTGCACATACAGCCTCATTAGGCTTGGCATTTTCGCGGGCGAGTGATGCGCTGCCAAAGGCGCTACAGTCAGGCGCGTGACCTGACCGATTTTCTTTACCAGTCGTGATGTTAGTTTACTGCATGTTTTGGCTCTGTTCGAGTGGTACTGGAATCGGGCTATAGGTCACCGGCGCCGGCGGCCTATAGCCCGATTCCAGTACCACTCGATCAGACCGCTATCATGCAGTAAACTAACATTACCACTGGTACAGAAAATCGGTCAGGTCATCCTCCTTGCCACAAATCGGCATTATGAAAGATGTCTCGCGAGTCCTTACGATCCTACAGATATGTGACAATGCCACGATTCGCCTTAACCGGGATACAACACCCTCACCACCGCATGGTCGGTGGTGACATGCACCGGAAGGCGCGCAACGATGTCGCCATCTGCCTGAACCGGTTGTCCGGCGGCACCCCGCACCACCACATCGCGCCCGCGTACAATTTGAACATCGCGCCACATCGTCAACCGACCCAGAATCAAGCCGAGACCATAACGCAGGACACTAAGCACGCCGCGGCCAGACATCAGCACAACATTGAATTGATCATCAGCGAGCACAGCTGCCGGAGCAGCGACGAAACGCCCGCCGTAGAGTCGTCCGTTACAGACCACGACGGAAGACGCGCGGTAGCTAGTGCCGTCTATGGTGATCTCGCAGGGCTCCGATGGATTCCCCAAAGCATGTTTGATGGCTTGTAAAACATAGGCCAGCGACCCAAACCGAGTTTTGAGGCGCAAGGATACGTCAGCGACCACATTAGCGTCGAAACCAACCCCCAACATCATGACAAAACGGCGGCCGTTGGCCCGCCCCACATGAATCGGTCGCGGCATACCGAAGGCAAGCGTACGCGCAACGGTTTTGGTTCCCAAACCGAGACCGATTTCACGAGCCAGCACGTTCGCGGTTCCTAGAGGAACGATGCCGATGTCTATAACTTTGGCATCAAGCCCATTGATAATTTCATTAATCGTGCCGTCGCCTCCGGCGGCGGCGATGACATCGACAGTGGCGGCCGCATCGCGGGCGATAGACTCAGCCTGTCCTGGCCACGAGGTCTCCGCAACTTCAACACTGCAGCCGAGAGCACGAACAGCTGCGATCACGCGATCAAGGCGCGCGCGGCGACGGTGACCCGCCGCTGGGTTGAATATAATAAGAATGCGGCGCGGCGGAATTGCCTGCATGAGCGGATCGACTAGTAAAAGAACTTGGCGAAGGCGTCATTGACGCCAAGGCGCGCGGCATCCCCACAGAGCGAGACATCATCATCGCAATCCCAAAATAGGCGCCGCTCGAGAGAGGAGAATCCATCGAGCTTGAAGCCAAACTCCTGGAGCGCCAGCGGTGCTAGCATCACCGCGTCCAATGCTTTGTCGCCGCGCGCCGGGATCGCCGTACCGCTACAGGCGAAGCTAACACAGCGAATGTCGTATGCGGTGAAGTACCATGCAGCACGCTCATGCAGGTTTGCCATGAAATCTGGCTGGTGATCGCCAAAAGTTATTACGCCGGCCTTGCGGCCGCGCTGCGCGAGGGCATCCAGAAAGACGCCGTAGGCATCGTCGCTTTGCTCGAAACGCGCAATGTAGTCTGCAATGGGGTCCCCGGAGTCGTGAGGGCCATGCTGGTTAATCGTCAGCATCATTGCCACGACCGGGCCGTCGCTTTCTCCGATCTTCTTCAGCATAGCGTCGTAAAGCCTGGAGTCAGCTATCTGCCAGTCCCAACCTTTGCTGATACCTAAGGATTCCGGATCGTAAAACTCGTCAACGCCGATAGAAGTATAGAAATTACGTGCGTTTATGAAATTTCCGGGAACTGGATAGAACACCACAGTCCGGTAACCCAAGGCCTTCAAACGCGTGAAGGTCGACTGCTTGATGCGTTCCGCGAGTTGATAAAATACGTAAAGACCGTCGTTACCGAATTCCTGTGGCCGCATTTGCGTGGTTACGGCGAATTCGGTCTTCCATGTAGCCCCGGCGAAAGTATGCACATGCAGGATGCCGCTATATCCATCCGCGTTCGAAAGCTTGGATTTTGTGAACAAGGCATGAGGCTCATAGCCTGC
>CANJRX010000023.1 GCA_947476895.1 Fidelibacterota bacterium
ACTTGCCCTGCGCCATCAGCACCTCGATCTGCCTTAACTTGGAAACAATCTGCTCCGCGCCTAATCCACGTCTCGCCATGTTCAGCTCCTCCTGTTGGGGTCAATTCTCTCAAATCAACCGGTACAAAAAAAGCCGTCAGGTCACGTGGGCGTGAATCCCGCCGGCGTCATCTGGATGCTGTATGTGATGCCCAGCTATAAGGGCTGCGGCGTCGGCTCAGCTCTCTATGACGACGCCATCGGCGCCATGAAACAAGCCGGAAGCCGCAAAGCGCTTTTGGAAGTCATGGCCAGCAATGAAAATGCCGTGGCGTTTTACCGCGCGCGCGGTTGGGTGCCCGAAGGCCGGCGCACCGAACACATCCCAGGCTTTCGCTTCACCGCCGTGCGGATGGGCCTCGCCTTAGCTTAAATCTCGACCTGCGTGCCCATCTCGACGACGCGGTTGGGCGGCAGCTTGAAGAAGTCCATGGCGCTGGTGGCCGAGCGCATCATCCAGGCGAACAGATGCTCACGCCATAAGGCCATGCCAGGCCTTTGGCTCGGCATGACGGTCTCGCGGCCCAGGAAGAACGACGTTTCCATATCGTTGAATTCAAAATTGAACTTGGTCGCGTGTTTAAGCGCGGCTGGGATGTCGGTCTCGTCCATATAGCCGTAGCGCAAGAGGAAGCGATAGAAGCGCCGGCCGAGGTGCTGGACCTCAAGGCGATGGGCGTCCGAGACGTGCGGCACTTCTTCGGTGATCACGGTCAGGAACACAACACGCTCATGCACAACGCGGTTGTGCTTCAAGTTATGCAGAAGGGCGTGCGGCACACCTTCCGTCGTTCCAGACAGAAAAACCGACGTACCCGGCACGCGCGTGACATTGGGATTGAGCGAGTTCAAGAACGCTTCTACCGGCATAGCTTCTTCGGCGCGGCGGGCGAACAAAAGCTCGCGGCCTTTTTTCCAGGTGGTGAGGAAGACGACGATCCCAGCCCCAATCGCGAGCGGGAACCAACCTCCATGGGTAAGCTTGGTCATGTTGGCGGCAAAGTATGCGAGATCGACGATGATGAAGAAACCGCCGATGAAGGCGGAGACCCACCACGCCCACAGCCACAAACGGAACATCACGATCGTCAACTGAATCGAGGCAATCAGCATGGTGCCGGTGACGGCGATACCGTAAGCAGCGGCAAGGTTCGTGGAGCTTTGGAAACCCAGCACCAGCGCGATCACCGAGACCAACAGCAGCCAGTTTACAAAGGGAATGTAGATCTGGCCGGATTCAGATTCCGAGGTATGGATCGTCGCCATGCGCGGCAGGAAGCCAAGCTGCATGGCCTGACGTGTGATCGAGAACGCGCCGGTGATGACGGCCTGCGAGGCGATGACGGTGGCCATCGTCGCAAGCGCGACCATGGGCAAAATGGCCCACTGTGGCACCATCAAATAAAACGGATTTTCCACGGCCTTGGGATCGGTGAGCAGAAGCGCGCCCTGGCCGAAGTAATTTAAAACCAGCGCCGGCAGCACTAATAAGAACCACGACTTTCGGATCGGATGAATGCCGAAGTGCGCCATATCGGCATAAAGCGCTTCGCCGCCGGTCAGCACCAGCACGACAGATCCTAAGGCCAGAAAGGCCGTCATCTTATAATCGAGGAAAAAATTTATCGCGTGCATCGGATTGATGGCGGCCAGAATGCGCGGTGCTTCCAGGATGTTCATGACACCCAGCACGCCGAGCGCCAGGAACCACACAATCATCACCGGGCCGAACAAACGCCCGACCACCGCAGACCCTCGGCTTTGAAAGAAAAACAGGATGACCAGAACGACCAGCGTGATCGGGATGACGTAATCGCCCGTGCCCGGGATGGCCACTTCCAAACCTTCGACCGCGCTCAAGACCGAAATCGCCGGCGTAATCATGCTGTCGCCGTAGAACAGCGCGCCGGCGGAAATCCCCAGGAGCACAACAATCGGCGCGAACCAGGTGTTCTGCGATGCTTGATTGGCCAGCGCGAGCAGGCCGAGGCTGCCGCCCTGGCCTTTGTTATCCGCGCGCATGAGCAGCATCAGATATTTGCCCGAGATCACCAGGATCAGCGACCAGAACACCAGCGACAGTACGCCGAGGATATGGTCGGGATCGGCGGGCAATCGATGCGTGCCGTGGAACACTTCTTTAATGGCGTAAAGCGGGCTGGTGCCGATGTCGCCGTAAACGACGCCGATGGCACCGACCATAAGTGTAAGAAGTGAGGAAGGTTTGCACGGCGCCATATGGGCGGCGGCGGGGGAGTTCTGTTCCTGAGTCATTGCCTTCATGTACAACGTGACAGCGGCGCCAGGTCGAGGGTCGGAACCTCCCAGGGTCCCCTCAATAAGGCGCGTCGGTGTACCACTCCCACCCCCGCTTGCAAAGCCATGCTGGGGTTAGGCTTTGGTCTTGTCGCGGGCCTCGTCTTCTCTATCAACCCATTGATAAACCACTATTTTATTCCACTCTGTGTGCCAACGTAGAGTCTTTTCATGGTAGACATGCGCCAATGTGAAGCCACGATTAGGCCGCACGACCATGTCCCAGACGTCGCCGAGGCCAAATGGCGCATAAACATCCATGAAGGTCTCGCCTGTCCGCTTCATCCCAAACGTCTGAACGGAACTGGGAAACCGTAAAATCCCCTCGCTCGCGGTCGTGAGCGGTGGATAAGCGATGCCGTATTTCTCGGGATACCAAAGGTGCACGCGCGCTTGGTTGCGCAGTTGCACTTTCACCGGCAGATCGGCGAATAACTTGGCGGCATCGCGGATGACGACGTCCTCTGCTTCCCACGAGAGGTCCTCGGAGAAATAGCAAACGTCGTAGTCGGCGATGCCTTTGTCGGCGGGGCGGCCGCTGCGCAGGTTCCATACGGTTTGGAATAAACAGCCTGAAGCCAGCCACCAATCACGTAAACCGAGATCCGGCATGCGTTTCAGAATCTCGGCGTTGTTGCGGTTCAACAGGCAAAGTTCTGTTACCCGGGCCGCCAGTCGCTCGGCGGGCGTATCGAGGGCGTCATCGTCCGTTGGCGGATCAAACAGCGCCAGCGAAGTCGGTGCAGCTTTTTTACGGGGTTTGGGCGCTTTGGGTTTGGGAAACAGGCGCAGGCGCAAACCGCGTCCATCGCTGAGAATAACCTGCGCCATATAAGGAAAGCCTCACGCTTTTCGGAACCGAGCGGCTCTCGCGGCCGATATTATAGCATAAAGCGCCGTCGCACGGCCGGGGAATTCTCTATAAAGTTACGGCTCGATATCAGGGAGGGACGCGATGCTCCGTTTATTTATGGCCACCTTATTCTTTGCAGCAACTGCGGCGCAGGCTGCGGAAAGCTATCCCTCAGGCCAGCTTCCCGACGACGCCACACCAACGCATTACGCGATCGATCTGACCATCGTGCCGGATCAAGACACCTTTACCGGCAAGGTCACCATCGACATCAAGCTGGCAAAAGCCACCGACCTGATCTGGCTTCATGGCCGCGATCTTACCGTGAGCAGCGTGCAAGTCATCGACAGTGACGGCGCAGCGATTGCCGCGACCTGGACCGAGATTCCGAACAGTGACGGCGTTGCGAAATTGACGCTCGCGAAACCCGCGCGCGGTCCGAATGCCAAGATCGCCGTGAGCTACACCGCGCCGTTCAACAAACAGCTGGAAGGCATTTACAAATCTATCGACGCTGGCGATGCCTACGTCTTCAGCCAGATGGAAGCCATCTCGGCACGCCTCGCCTTCCCCAGCTTCGATGAGCCGCGATTCAAAACGCCCTATGATATGTCGCTGACCGTGCGCGAAGCCGACGCGGCGATTTCCAATACGCCTGTTTTGAAGACCGACAAACTGCCGGGTGGCATGAAGCATGTTCAATTCGCCACCACGAAGCCGTTGCCCACGTACCTGATCGCGTTCGCGGTCGGTCCCTTCGACGTCGTGGAATGGGAACCGATTCCCAAAACCGCCATTCGCGATCATGTGGTCCCCTTGCGCGGTATCGCCACCAAAGGCAAAGGCCCGCGCTTTAAATACGCGCTCGCCAATACCGCCGGCCTGTTGACGGCGTTGGAAGATTATTTCGGCACGCCCTACCCCTTTGAGAAGCTCGACATCATTGCCGCCACAGATTTCTCGGCCGGCGCCATGGAGAATGCGGGCGCCATCGTCTATCGCGAGACGCTGATGCTGATGGATGAAAGCTCGTCGCTGTCTCAGAAGCGGCGCTACGCGACCGTTCACGCGCACGAAATGGCGCACCAATGGTTCGGCGATTTAGTGACGCCGATGTGGTGGAACGACATTTGGCTGAATGAGGCCTTCGCCACCTGGATGTCCAACAAGATTGCCACCACCTGGGCGGCCAAAGGCGAGTACGACCGCCTGACATTGCAGGGCGCGCTCGGCGCCATGTCCACGGACAGCCGCACCAACGCGCGGCGCATCGCGCAGCCCATTGAGACCAATGACGACATCGATAACGCCTTCGATGGCATCACCTATGAAAAAGGTGGCGGCGTGCTGTCGATGTTCGAGCAGTACTACGGCGCTGAAGCGTTCCGTAAGGGCGTGAAGCTGCATCTCGACCGTCATGCCTGGGGCAACGCCACCGCCAAAGACTTCCTGCAATCGGTGGCCGACGCCAGCAACGACACCAAAGGTGTTGCTGCTTTCGAGACATTCCTCAATCAACCGGGCGTGCCGTTGATGACGTCGCAACTGAATTGCAGCGCGAAGAGTGCGGGCGTGTCCGTCACGCAAAGCCGCTACCTGCCCCGGCCCGGTGAAAAGCCGGTAGCGCAGACGCAAACTTGGAAAGTGCCGATGTGCGTATCCTACGGCGAAGGGTCTACGCGCGCGCAGACCTGCAGCCTGGTGGAAAATCGCAGCACGCGCGTTGCCCTCGACGCGAAAAGCTGCCCGGCCTGGATCATGCCCAATGCCGATGGTGCGGGGTATTACCGCTTCTCGCTCGACAAGAAAGGTTGGACAGCTTTGACCGCGGCCACCGACCAACTGACGGACAAAGAGATCCTCGCGGTGCTAGACAGCCTTGAAGCCAGCTTCGATACCGGCGACATGGATATCGGTGACTACCTGAATTACCTGTCGACCATTATGAGCAAAAAAGGCAATGCCATCGCTTGGGACGCGGCCGGTTCGCCGATCTCGCATCTAGCGTGGGTGAAGGACGTCTTGGTCTCCGACAAAGCTCGCCCCGCCGCGCAAAAGCTGATCGCCGATCTTTACGGACCGCTCTACGACAAAATCGGACTTGATGCCACCTCGCCGCTCGACAAAAGCAATCCTATCCAGGCGACACTCCTGCGCACGCCGATTGTGAACGTGATGGCCGTGCAAGCCCGCGCGCGGACCGTGCGCGCCGAGCTCGCCAAACGCGGCGCGGCTTATTTAGGATTAAGTAACGGCGGTGACGCCAAGATTCATCCCGAAGCGGTCGACCCGAACCTGATGGAATTAGCGCTCACCATCGCCGTGCAGGATATGGGTACGCCGGTGGTGGATGCCCTCATGGCCATGATCAAGACCGAGCGCGACGGCACCATCCGTTCGCGCATGATCGGCGCCCTCACGCGCTCCACCGATCCCGCCACGGCGGTGAAGGTGCGCGACCTTGCGTTCTCACCCGACCTGCGCGTCAACGAAATCCCCATCGTGATTTATGGCAGTGTGTCCGAGCGCGCCAACATGGCCGCCGGATGGGCTTGGTTCAAAGCCAACTACGAGGCCATCAAGGCAAAGATGCCGACCTTCGGCGTAGGTGGCCTTGCGGGCATCGGCGGCCGGTTCTGCACGGTATCCGAGCGCAATGACTTCAAAGCCTTCATGGAACCCAAGATCGGCAGCCTGACCGGCGCGCCGCGGGTCTATGCCGGGACCATAGAAAACATTGATCGCTGCATTGCACTAGTCGAAGGGCAAAGATCGAAGGCCGACACGTACTTTGCCAGGCGCTAAAGCGGAACATTAGCCGTAACGCGCCGTTACATTATATTGTAGGCTGCGCGCGGATGAGCGCCTGCGGGGATTTTGCTTTGGAACTTGGCGACAATCACCACGCGTCACTCTCGGAAGACGGCCGCTACCGGCTTCTGGTCGAGGCGGTCACCGACTATGCCATCTACATGCTCGACATTAATGGCATCGTCACCAGCTGGAATGCCGGCGCCTTGCGTTTCAAAGGCTATCAAGCTGCCGAGATTATCGGCCAGCATTATTCCCGCTTCTACCCCGAAGAAGAACGAGCCTCAGGCGTCCCCACCCGCAATCTTGAAATCGCAGCTCGCGAAGGCCGGTTCGAAAGCGAAGGCTGGCGCGTTCGTAAAGACGGCACCCAGTTTTGGGCGCACGTCGTTATCGACCCCATCCGTGAGCCAGGCGGCACGCTCGTAGGCTTTGCCAAAATCACGCGAGATCTGACCGAACGCAAAAAAGAGCAAGAAGCTTTGCGGCTAAGCGAAGAGCGATTCAAGATTCTGGTTCAGGGCGTGACCGACTATGCCCTTTACATGCTCAGCCCCGATGGCCTGGTCAGCAACTGGAATGTGGGCGCACAACGCATTAAAGGCTATGCACCTGCGGAAATCGTGGGGCACCACTTCTCGCGCTTTTATACCGAGGAAGACCGTGACGCCGGCGAGCCGGCGCGCGCCATTTCAACCGCCGCCAACGACGGCCGGTTTGAAAAAGAAGGTTGGCGCCTGCGTAAAGACGGCAGCCGCTTCTGGGCGCATGTGGTCATCGATCCCATCCGTAATGATAGCGGCGAGATTATTGGCTTCGCCAAAATCACCCGTGACATTACCGAACGCCAAGCTGCACAAGTGGCCCTGGCGGAGGCGCGCGAAGCCCTGTTTCAATCGCAGAAGATCGAAGCCGTCGGCCAGCTCACCGGCGGAATCGCCCACGACTTTAACAACGTGCTGATGGCGGTGCTGAGCAGCCTTGAGTTAATGCGCAAACGCTTGCCCGACGATCCAAAAATCCTCGCGCTGCTCGACAACGCGGTTCAGGGTGCACAGCGCGGTGTGTCTCTGACCAAACGCATGCTGGCCTTTGCACGCCGGCAAGAGTTGACCCTAGAGCCGGTCGATGTACCGAATTTGGTGCGCGGCATGACGGAGCTGCTCGAGAGATCATTAGGTCCGTCCGTGATGATCGAGACCCGCTTTCCCCTCACCCTTGCGCCCATACTAGCGGATTCTAACCAGCTGGAACTCGCGCTGCTCAATCTTGCGGTCAACGCGCGCGATGCCATGCCCGAAGGCGGCCCACTGATCATTTCCGCGCGCGAAGAGGTGGTGACGGTCGACCACGCCAGCAAGCTTGCGCCAGGCGCATATGTTTGCCTCGCGGTCACAGACGCCGGCGAAGGTATGGATGAGCCCACGCTGCGCCGGGCCATGGAGCCGTTCTTTACGACCAAAGGGCCCGGCAAAGGCACTGGCCTGGGGCTTTCCATGGTGCACGGCGTCACCGAGCAATCGGGCGGACGTTTAATTTTGAAAAGCACTTTCGGAAAAGGCACCACGGTTGAGTTGTGGCTGCCAGCCGCGAAGCGCGCGGCCATACCGGCTCAAGCCGTCAGCCTGGCGCAACAGTCGGAAAGCGCTAAACGCGCCCTCACCGTGCTGGCCGTTGATGATGATGCTCTGGTTCTGATGAACACCGTCGCCATGTTGGAAGAGCTGGGCCATCAGGTGCACTCCGCGATGTCTGGCCGAGACGCTTTGGAAATTCTGCGGCGTCACAAAATCGACCTCCTCATCACCGATCAGGCTATGCCGATGATGACGGGCTACGAGCTGGCCGAAAAAACCCATGCAGAGTGGCCGCAGATCCCCATCATCCTGGCATCGGGATACGCCGAGCTTCCTGCGGGCGGTACAGCTATTTTGCATAAATTGGCGAAGCCGTTCTGGATGGACGAGCTCGCGCGCGTCGTATCCGAAGCCACCGATCCCTCGCAACGGCCCACGCGAACGCCGCCTTACTTACGCGTTGTGGGCGGCGCTTAGCCCCACTCCCCAAAATTTCTTCCCGCGTTTCCGCCCCAATGAGAAAACTTTCCTATTTCTCTACTAATTCTATAGGGAATACGTAAAAATGGGGTGCGAAGGCTACAACCCCGTGCGACTCTGCGTCTCGTTAGAAACGGAGGCGTCGCCATGCTTCAAAATGTCATGCTTCACAATTCTATGATGCAAACCGCCACAGAGCTGCAACACAACTCTGTCACAAGACTGCGCGGAACAATCACGTCTCTGCGCCGTTTGGAACCAGTCACCGCATCCCGCCAAAACGGTCGATGTAAGGACTAACCAAAACCACGGGAAGAGTGCAGTTAGGTTTCTCCCGAACCTTTCCCTCCTCCCCCCGCGCTTTTCCCGTGGTGTTAGTCCGATGGTTCTTATTTATGTAGCGGAGTGCGTTATGACTGAAGGTTTAGGTTATGTTATCGAGCTGGCTGGCAAAGCCGCTGGTCTGGTGGTGAGAGACGGCAACCGGTTCCGCTTTTATGCGGCCGAAAAGGACTTCTTCGGCCTGGAGCGCAACCTTTTCCAGTCCCCCGGCGAGGCTGAAGACGCCTGCCGCCGTATCCTGTGGCCGGGCCGCGCGCCGCGCCCCCATAACAACAACGACGGTTACATCCCTGCCAGCTTTGCACGCCGTTTTGCGGTGTCGTGAGGCTCCCAAGTCTGTCCTGACCGGTGCTTTCACGTAAGCCGGTTTACCTTAAGCCCCGGGTCCTCACAGACCCGGGGTTTTTTCTGGCCCCGTTCTCCGCTAGTATCACCCACCTGGGGCTTGGGAGAGGGACTGCCATGAGCATCATGAAACGCGTCGCGGGCGCCGCACTTGTTGGCCTCGCGTTTTCAACATCGGTCTTCGCCGCTGATGATACGCCGACGGACCGCGGTGAATATGTTGCCAGACTGGGCAACTGCGTAGCCTGTCACTCAATCCCTGATGCGCCGCCGTTCTCGGGCGGCTTGAAAATGGCGACGCCTTTGGGCGCCATCTACACCACCAACATCACGCCCGACGCCAAGACCGGCATCGGCGGTTACACCTACGAGGAATTCGACAAGGCCATGCGGCTTGGCATCGCCAAGGACGGCCACCGCCTGTACCCGGCCATGCCTTACCCTTCGTACGCCAAGATGAACGCAGAGGACATGCAAGCGCTCTACGGCTTCTTCATGAAGTCGGTCGCGGCAGCGGACGTGCCTAATAAGCCCAGCGAGATCCCAGCCCCCCTCAACATGCGTTGGCCCCTGGCGATCTGGAATTTTGTGTTTGCCGAAGACGACCGTTATGAAGCCAAAGCCGATAAGGACGCGGCCTGGAACCGCGGCGCTTACCTGGTGCAGGGCCTCGGCCACTGCGGCGCTTGCCATACCCCGCGCGGGCTGGCCTTCAACGAAAAAGGCTACGACGAAGGCGACAACGACTTCCTGGTCGGCGCGCCGCTGGATAACTGGTCAGCCTCGAACCTGCGCCAGGATGTGAATACCGGCCTTGGCCGCTGGACCCAGGAAGAGCTCAAAGAGTTCCTCAAGACCGGCCATAACAAGTACGGCACGGCCTTTGGCACCATGACCGAGGTCATCAACAATTCCGGCCAGTACATGACCGACGCGGATATCACCGGCATCGCCACGTACTTGCGCGACATTCCGGGCAGCCGTGAAGGCAAGACCTCGCCCTTTGCCTATGACGCCGCAGCGGCGAAGGATTTACTGGCCCGTGAATACACCACCGCCGGTGCGCTGACCTATTCGCAGCAGTGCATGACCTGCCATTTGGCCGACGGCGCGGGCCACGCGCCTTACCTGCCGCCGCTCGCGGGCAACCCCATCACCGTCGACCCGCATCCGGAATCGCTGATCAACATCGTGCTCAACGGCACCATGCGCATCGTCGTGGACGGCATGCCCGATGCTTACAAAATGCCGCAGTACCGCGTGCTGCTGACGGATCAGGAAGTCGCCGACGTGGTGAGCTTCATCCGCACCAGCTGGGGTAACAAGTCGGAGAAAGTGACGGCGGAAAAGGTCGCGGAAATCCGGAAATTGACCGACCCGGCGAGTGATCAGATCCATATACTGAGGATGAAGTAATCCACTCCACTGTCATCCTCGGACTTGTTCCGAGGATCCAGGGTAAATGGACTTTAAGGGTCGCTTGAATACGACGGTTTCCAACGCGCACTGTTGGACTTGGCAGCTTTTCTTCAATACTGCTCTGGACCCTCGCGACAAGCCCGAGGGTGACGATTGTATGTTGGGTAATATACGAACTCGCCCGCAACTTCTCCATTTTCTTAGGCGTTACCTGCCATCATGACCACCTCTCCCCGCACACGAAACATCGGATACATCGCACTGGCCGCCGGCAGCGTTGTTGCCGCGTCGGCGATTGGCCAGCTGGCCACCTTCCCTAACCTCGCGCCGTGGTACGAAGGCCTAATCAAGCCGTCGTTCAATCCGCCCAACTGGATATTCGGGCCGGTGTGGACCAGCCTTTATGTGCTGATGGCTTTCGCGTTCTGGCGCATCCTGCGCGTGCCGGTCGGGACGCCAGGGCGTTCCACGGCGATTGCGCTATTCGCAGTTCAATTGGTCGCGAATGCTGCCTGGTCCTGGATGTTCTTCGCTGCTCACAATCCGCTGCTCGGGCTGATCAACATCATCCCGCAATTTCTGTTAATCCTTGCGACCATTGGCGCATTTCAGCCTTTGGATAAAATCGCGGCGGCCTGTTTGGTCCCGCTAGCGGCCTGGGTCTCGTTCGCCAGCGTTCTGAACTTCGAGATTTGGCGCCTGAACGGCTAGGCGGCCGAATAAAACATAAATGTCATCCTCGGACTTGTTCCGAGGATCCAGGGTACGGAACTACAGCAGCAACTTGAAGGCTCCGCGTTTTCCAACGCGCACAGGCGGTTATGACAGCCGTTCTTCAATACTGCTCTGGACCCTCGGGACAAGCCCGAGGGTGACGACTGAGTGTTAATCCAACCCGCCCACAATCTGTTCCGTCATCTTCTTCGCATCGCCCAGCAGCATCATGGTGTTGTTGCGGTAGAACAGCTCGTTATCCACACCGGCGTAGCCCGTCGCCATGGAGCGCTTCACGAACAGCACGGTCTTCGCCTTTTCCACGTCTAGGATCGGCATGCCGTAGATGGGGCTGGTGGGGTCGGTCTTGGCGGCAGGATTGGTCACATCGTTCGCGCCCAGCACGTACACCGCATCGGCGGTCGAGAATTCGTGGTTGATCTCCTCGAGCTCGAACACTTCGTCGTACGGCACATTCGCTTCGGCCAGCAGCACGTTCATGTGGCCGGGCATGCGGCCCGCCACGGGATGAATGGCGTATTTCACTTCCACCCCGGCGTGCTTCAGTTTGTCGGCCATTTCGCGCAAGGCATGCTGCGCTTGCGCAACCGCCATGCCGTAGCCCGGCACGATGATGACCTTGCTCGCGTTCTTCATGATGAAGGACGCGTCATCGGCCGAACCGGCTTTGTGTGAACGGACTTCTTTCTTCGCGCCACCCGCCGCAGCGGCAGTGTCGCCACCGAAGCCGCCGAGGATGACGTTGAAGATCGAGCGGTTCATGCCTTTACACATGATGTAGGAGAGGATCGCGCCCGACGAGCCGACCAGCGCGCCGACAATGATCAGCAAGCTGTTCTGCAGCGTGAAGCCGATGCCAGCCGCCGCCCAGCCCGAGTAGCTGTTCAGCATCGAGACCACGACCGGCATATCAGCGCCACCAATTGGCAGGATCAAGAGGAAGCCGAGCAGGAAGCTGACCGCCGTGAGCGCATAAAACAACGTGTGATCTTCGTTTTGGCAGAACATGATGATCAGCCCAACGATGCTTAAGCCCAGCAGGGCGTTCAAGGCATGCTGGCCTTTGAATACCAGCGGATTGCCTGTCATCAGCCCTTGCAGCTTCGAGAACGCGATCACCGAACCTGAGAACGTGATCGCGCCGATGGCGACGCCCAGGGACATTTCCACAAGACTGCCGGCATGAATTTCACCGACGACGCCGATGCCGAAGTTCTCGGGCGCCAGCAGCGCGCCGGTTGCGACCAGCACCGCGGCCATACCGACCAGCGAGTGAAACGCTGCTACGAGTTCGGGCAGCGACGTCATCGCGATTTTCTTGGCGATGACGTAGCCGATAACGCCGCCGGCCAAGAGTCCACCGAAAATCCAGGTGTAGTCCTGGACCACCGGCGAAGTCAGCGTGGTGGCGACGGCGATGGCCATACCGAGCACGCCGAGCTGGTTGCCGCGCCGCGCGGATTCAGG
This sequence comes from Fidelibacterota bacterium, assembly GCA_947476895.1. Lineage (GTDB taxonomy): Bacteria > Pseudomonadota > Alphaproteobacteria > Rhodospirillales > Rhodospirillaceae > SHVO01. The sequence continues at coordinate 12,385 of CANJRX010000023.1, forward strand.
GCTCGATAGACCGCGCAGGGTCAAAATGAAAAAGATGCCTGCAATGATGTAGGCAAGAAGGGTTGCGCCGACGACTGTCATGCTACTTGCCCTTCTTTTTGAACATCGAGAGCATGCGCTGGGTCACCAGGAACCCACCGAAGATGTTGACCGAGGCCAGCATCACGGCGAAGAAGCCGAGGATTTTTGAGGCGCTGGTTTCCATGGGGCCTGCTGCCAGGATCGCGCCGACGATAATCACCGACGACACAGCGTTGGTGACCGCCATCAGCGGCGAATGCAGCGCAGGTGTCACACTCCACACCACGTAAAAGCCGACGAAGACCGCCAGCACAAAGACGGTCAGCAAATACCAAAAGTCGTTGGGACCGTGAGCGACAAGACCCGCGAGTTCAGTGACGTGTTCCATGACTTTCCCCTAACCCGCGAGTCCAGAATGAACGATGGCGCCGTCTTTGGTGACCAGTGTGCCTTTGACCAGTTCATCGTCCCAATTGATCTTCAGATTGCCGGTGTCTTTTTCCAGCATCGGCGTGACGAAGTTCAGGATGTTCTTTGCGAACAACGAACTTGCGTCGCGGCCCAAACGTGATGACATGTTGGTGTAGCCCAGGATGGTGACGCCGTTGGCGGTCACCGTGGCCTGGTCTTTCACCGTGCCTTCAACGTTGCCGCCAGCTTCGGCAGCCAGATCGACGATCACCGAACCATTTTTCATGCCGGCCACCATGGCAGCCGTCACCAGCTTTGGCGCAGGGCGGCCCGGGATGAGCGCGGTGGTGATGACAATGTCGGCCTTCAAAACTTCAGCATGGACCGCGTCAGCCTGCTTCTTCTTGAAGTCGTCGTCCATTTCCTTGGCGTAGCCGCCGGCGGTTTGCGCGGCCTTCATTTTTTCTTCGTCCACGACGATGAACTTACCGCCAAGAGATTCCACCTGCTCCTTGGTCGCATAGCGCACGTCGGTTGCATATACGACCGCGCCCATGCGCTTGGCGGTGGCGATAGCTTGCAAGCCCGCAACGCCCGCGCCGAAAATCAGCACACGCGCCGGAGCAATGGTGCCTGCCGCCGTCATCATCATCGGCATGGCTTTGCCGAAGGTGGCGGCCGCATCGACCACCGCTTTGTAACCGGCGAGGTTTGATTGCGACGAGAGAATGTCCATAGCCTGGGCGCGGCTGATACGCGGCATCAGCTCCAACGCGAAGCTCGTGACGCCTTGCGTCGCCAGCGCCTGCATCAGCGGCTTGTCGGTGAGCGCGCCCAACGAGCACATGAGGATCGAGCCGGACTTGAGGTAACTCACCTCGTCCAGACCTTCCGCCGCCGTCATGGGCTTTTGGATCTTGAACACCATATCGGCGCTGCCGGCTGCGGCGGCGGCCGAGGGCGCTATCGTCGCGCCGGCGTCCTGGAAAACGCTGTCGTTAAACGACGAGCCTGCCCCTGCCCCGGTTTCAACCGTGACCTTAGCGCCGGCGGCGATGAATTTTTTGACAGTGTCAGGTGAGGCCGCGACGCGGGATTCACCTGCGCGTCGCTCCTTAAGAACGGCAATCTGCATCGACTCCCCCTATGTGCCACGACGAACCAGCTGGCACTCAAGGGAGTCGGATCAGTCGGCCCCAGAGTGGCTTACCGTGTCGTACTCGTTTAAAAGCTTAGCCTTAAACTCGTCCCGGGCAACAGGGAAAATTTAATGTCCGGTCAAAAGGTGAACATCTGCCGGGACTTAAGGCCGCAGACCGGGGTTTGGGAACTTCCGAGCCGATTCGCGCGTCTTACTTCATAGATATGCAGTGCACAAATCCATTACACTCAGCGCCAGCAAACAGCCCCGGGAGCGAGCGGCCGATGCAAAAGTCATGGCGTGCTGCTTTAGCGCTTTTAGTCTCAGCTCTATTCATATCGACATCGGTGTTAGCGGCGGCCCTGCCCGGCTTGCCGAGTCAGGACGAACGCCTGACCTACGCCATCATGGTGGGCGGCATTCATTTGGGTGACGCGCTGATCGTGCTGAACCAATCGCCGACCGGTTACACGACAGAGATGAAAGTCACCGCCCGCGGCGTCGCCAAGATGGTCAAGAACTTCAGTAGCGAGATGCGCGGCGAAGGCCGTTTCACGGACGGCATTAAACCGCAGCCCGCAGTTTACAGCCGCCAATGGTCGACCGACGAAGTGGCCGCCGAAATGACCATGACTTACGACGCCAGCGGCGCGGCGAAGTCCGACGAACGCTATTACAACCCGGCGACCGCGGCCCCGATCCCCTTCGATCAATTGCCGTGGAACGATCGCGGCGAAAAGCCGCGTGATGTTCCGCAGGATATGCGCAGCAATGCGTTCGACCCCATGGCGGCCTTCATCGCTGCGCGCGGTCAGATTAGGGCGCAGGGTGTAACGGCGGGACCCAAAAACTTCCGCGTGCCGATTTTCGATGGTCGCCGGCGCTATGACATCGTCGGCAAGGCCGACGCCGCCCGCGACGTCACCATTAATGGAACGACGCACACCGTCATTCCGGTGGTCGCGAAGCTAGAGCCGGTATTTGGTTTTGGCCGCAAGTCGGAAGAGCGCATGAAAGATTCCGAAGGCAAACTGCTGTTTACCAATGACGCCCGCTTCATCCCGGTTCAGGTTACCATCAGTAACGAAATGCTGAGCGGCGTCATGAACCTCACCGCCGACTGTAGCCAGAACGCCGCCGCTTGCGATACCTTCGGGAAAGCGGAATAGGCGCGGATCGCTGAGGCGGTCCTTCGGGGGATTTCCATGATTCGGTTGAGACGCTGTTTAGGTGTGATCTGCGCCTTGGCCTTCGCGTCTTTCTCTGTTCACGCCGCCGATGCGCCGTCGGATAAATGGGTGAAGATAAAAACCCTCGATGGCATTGAGCGCCCCGCCGGCTGGTGTGGTACATCCGATCAAATCATTTATCAAACCCTCGGCAAGGGTCTGGTCGTAGAAGATGTGCGGACGGGCAAGAGCCACACCTTCCCGGCCATCAGAAGTGCGTCCAACATTTCCTGCAATGCCGCTGGCACGCATTTGATTCAGTCCATGCCCAAACAGTTGGTGGGCTACGATATGTCGGGCGGAAAGGTCTTGGATGTACCACTGACCAATCGCGTTCTTCCCGCCAGCGACAGCGATAACGCGATTTTTGTGGGCGGTGGGGAAGATATCGCCGCGCCCTGGGGCACGATCAAGGCGATGAACCTCGCAAATGGATTCATCAATTTGCGTCTGCGCAAATGGTCCATGGCGCGGGGCCGCGTGGCGATCCAGGCTGACCAGAATAAATTCGGCGGTGGCGACGCTTACGTCGCCGACCTCTCCACCATGAAAATGTGCAGCCTCGGCCACCATGACCGGCTCGAGCGCATAGAATACGCCGGCAATCGCGTGGTGATCTTCAAGAACATGCAGTTTGAGTTTGAACACACGTTGAAAAACGGCCTCGCCCAGACCGGCGAGATTTTGGCGATGGTGTATTCCCTCGGCCAGAACTGCCGCATGTCGCACGAGTTCGATGTGCACGAAGCCGCCTGCTTCGATCTGGCCAACGATGGTTCCTATGCCACCTGTGACGGTAAAGAGGTTAAGGTCTGCGACCGCACGCCGGATTTATGCAAGACCGTGGCGAAGACCGACGAAGATATGCAAACCGCCGTATCCTTCTCCGCCGATGGACACAAGCTTCTCGTCTACGACACGGCCCCTGCACGCAAACCACCGCCGGGCGGAACATATCGCGCCACGACCCAGGTGTTCGAGCGGCAGATCAAATAGCTTAAGAACGATTTGGCGGGTGCTTGGCTTCAAGCCTGTAGCCGTCGGGATCGATCACGAAGGCGGCGTAGTAGTCCGCACCGTAATGCGGGCGCAGGCCCGGCGCGCCGTTGTCCTTACCGCCAAATTCCAAAGCCGCTTTATGAAAACGATCCACCGCTTCGCGACTGGGCGCATTAAAGGCCAAGTGAAAGCCTTTGCTGGGCGGCGTCACCGGCTCACTTTGTTGAGCGAGAAAGAATTGGTCTTCCCGGGCCGCCGCACCGGTCGGTCCGTAGCCGATGCCATGCTCGGCCGTAAAGACACGCTCGTATCCGAGCGCCGTCATGATGGCGTCGTAAAACACCTGGCTGCGTGCGAGGTCTTTTACGCCGAAGGAAATGTGTCCGAGCATTAGTACAGTCCCGCCTTCTTCAGGGCTGCGCTCTGCGCTTTCTCTAAATTCTTCGCATCAAACCCAGCGATCGTGTCGTGGAACAGGCGGTGCCAGTTCACTTCGGCGCGTAGATGCATGAAGACGGAGCCGAGGCCGACGGCGGCGCGGTCCATCAGCACGAATTCGCGTGGCGGTTTGACGCCGCCTAAGCGCCGCAATTCCTTGTGCACTTTGGCTACGGTTTCGCGGCCGTACTCGGCGGCGTTGGTTTCTTCGATCAGGCGTGGGCGGTCTTCCATCAGCGGCGCGTAAACGAACGCGGCCCAGATGTTCAGTGTGTCGATCATTTCGTTCGATAGGCCTGTGAAACCCCAGGTCTCGTAAGCCGAAACGGCCAACGCACGGTCGCCGTTTTGCAGTGCGCGGAACAGGTCGATCACGCCCTTCACAAAACTCGGATCAAAGATACGGATCGCGCCGAAATCCATGAGGTTGATGGTGGTGTCGTCACGCACCGTATAATTGCCCAGGTGCGGGTCGCCGTGGATCACGCCGAACTTGTAAAACGGCACGTACCAGGCGTGAAACATGTTGACGGCGATGGCATCGCGGGTTTTTTGATCGGCGCGAGCAGCGACGTCTTTGATGGCGTCGCCTTCCAGCCACGTCATGCTGAGCAAGCGCTTGGTGGAAAGTTCGTCCAACACTTCGGGCACGTGCACGCCCTTCTCTTTCGCCAGCATGTGGCGATAGAGCGCGAGGTTGCAGGCCTCGTTCTTGTAATCGAGTTCTTCCTTTAGGCGCGCGGAAATTTCAGTGTGGATCTCGCTGGGATCGATGGCCGGGTCCATGCGGCGATAAGCTGCAAAAACCAACTTCAATTGCTTGAGGTCGGCTTCCACAACAGAGTCCATATCAGGATATTGCAACTTGCACGCCAAGGCGCGGCCGTCATGAGCGACAGCTTTGTGAACCTGCCCCAAGGACGCCGCGCGGGCGGCCTCGCGCGAAAAGCTTTTGAACTTGTCCTTCCACCCCTCGCCCAACTCCGACGTCATGCGGCGGTTGACGAAGGGCCAGCCCATATGCGGCGCGTTGGCCTGAAGCTGCGAAAGCTCTTTGGCGTATTCCGGCGGCAGAGCTTCCGGGATCGTGGATAGAATCTGCGCCACTTTCATCAGCGGGCCTTTGAGACCGCCGAGAACTAGCTTCAGACCTTCGGCATTCTTGGCCGGATCGCTTTTGAGTCCCAGTACACGTTCACCGGCCACACGTGCGGCAAAACCGCCGATGGCAGTGCCCACTTGCGCGTATCGTTTAACCCGGCCTTGGAGCGTGTTTTCGTCGGAAGGCTTTTTCGGTGGCATGTTCAGGTGGCGAACAACTGGTCCATGTCTTTGAAGGCCTTGAACTCCAGCGCATTGCCGGAGGGGTCATACAGAAACATGGTGGCCTGTTCGCCCACTTCGCCTTTAAAGCGAATGTGCGGTTCGATCACGAAGGGCACGCCGTTGTCTTTCAGACGTTCCGCGAGCCCGGCCCATTCATCCATGTTCAACACAACGCCGAAGTGCGGCACCGGCACATCGTGGCCGTCGACAGGGTTATGGTGAACGCTGGCCTTCATATTCGGATTGAGGTGGCAGACAAACTGGTGGCCGTAGAGGTTGAAATCCACCCAGGCCGTAGAGCTGCGCCCTTCGGGACAGCCGAGCAACCCGCCATAAAACCGCCGGGCTTCGGCGATGTCATGCACCGGCACCGCGATATGAAACGGCGTGATATCGGCCATTAGGAGGTTTTCTCCAGCTCATCAATGAAGCCTTCGATAGTCTTCATGCCACGGCGCCAAAAATCGGGCTGCGAGGCATCAAGACCAAAGGGCGCGAGCAGCTCCTTGTGGCGCAGCTTGCCGCCGGCCGCGAGCATATCGAGATATTTGGATTCAAAATCCGGCACGGCCTTGGTGGCATAGACGTTATAGAGCGAATTCACCAAGCAATCGCCAAACGCATAGGCGTAAACGTAAAACGGCACATGCAGGAAATGGCTGATGTAGGCCCAGTAGTATTTATATTCGTCGTCGAAGTGGAAGGCTGGGCCCAAGCTTTCTTTCTGCACGTTCATCCAGATATCGCAGATCTGTTCTTGCGATAGTTCGCCGGCTTTACGCGCATCGTGCACCTGGCGCTCGAAATCGTGGAAGGCGATTTGGCGCACCACGGTGTTGATCATGTCTTCGACCTTACCCGCCAACAACGCGCGGCGCTGTACGGGATCCTTCTCCTGCGCCAAGAGCGCGCGGAAGGTCAGCATTTCACCGAAAACCGAAGCGGTTTCCGCCAGCGTCAGCGGCGTGCCGGAAATCAACGTGCCTTGCGGCGCGGCGAGCACGTTATGCACGCCGTGACCGAGTTCGTGTGCCAAGGTCTGCACGTCACGCGCGCCGCCAAGATAGTTGAGTAGGATATAAGGATGCACCGAGGGCACCGTCGAATGGCAGAACGCACCCGAAGCCTTGCCTGGGCGCGCGGGCGCATCGATCCAGTTCTTCGCGAAGAAGTCGTCAACAATGCTGGCCAGCTTCGGCGAGAAACCGTTGTAGGCCCCGCGCACGGTGGCTTGCGCTTCCGCCCAGGGGATGTCGCGGTGCGTGGCGGTCGGCAGCGGCGCGTTGCGGTCCCAATACTCCAGCTTGTCTTTACCCAACCATTTGGCTTTGAGTTTGTAATAGCGGTGGGCGGTATCGGCGAACGCGCCTTTGGCGGCCGACACCAGCGCGTCCACCACTTCGTCTTCAACCAAGTTGGCGAGATTGCGGGACGACACGGGTCGCGCGAACTTGCGCCACTCGTCCTCGACCGCTTTATCTTTCGCCAGAGTATTGGTGATCAGCGTGAACAGCGAAGCCTCGCCGGCCAAGGTTACGCCGATGGCTTTGGCGGCAGTTTTGCGGCGTTCTTCTTTCGGGTTCGAAAGCAGGTTCAGTGCTTGCGTGAGTGTGAGGATTTCACCGTCCACATCGCAGCGCATGTTGGCGAGCGTTTCATCGAACAACCTCACCCAGGCGGTGCGGCCGGTTTGTGATTTATCGAGGAACAGCTTTTCCAGATCGTCGCTGAGTTCGTGCTGGCGCATGACGCGCAAATCGCGCACCCACGGCTCATAGCGCGCCGCAGTCGGGTGCTTCATCTTGGCAGCCAGCACTGCATCGTCCAGGCGATTGATCTCAAGCGTGAAGAACAACAGCTGTCCCCCGAGAACCGTCATGCGCTCGATGGTGTCCTGGTAAAAACGCCCGCGCTCGGGACTTGATACGTCGCCGGACTGGTGCAACTGCGCGAAGCTCGCGATCTTGCCGGTCAGTTCGCTCAGCGCTTCGTATTCCACAATCGCCGCGCCAAAAGCGGCGGCGTCTAAATCTGCAACCTTGCCGCGATAGCTTTCAAAAACGGTCGCGCGCTTTTCAGCGGCGACGAAGTCGGCTTTGAAATCGGCCCCATCGGGCGCGCTGTAAAGGTCAGCCAGATTCCACTCGGGCAGCGGGCCGAAATTGGCCGCGCCACCGGCGGGTTCGTCTTTGCGTGTAACATTAAAGAAACGATTGGAAATCATGTGGGGAGCCTCCTTTAGCCCATATAGGCGGGAACCACCCCCCTCGCCAACACTAAATCACCCGCTGTGAAAGACAAGCTAGACAGAGGCCAATATAAGCCTGAAGAATATATGATATGCCCGCAGCAGGGAGAGAGTTGTGGCGGACACGAGGATTTCCGACGGCGCCCTCGCCATCGATACTGGGACGGTCACGAGCCTGCCTGCCATGTTTTTCGCCCAAGCCCGTCGCCTGGGCGAGCGCCCATTCCTGTGGGCCAAGGTGGATGACGTTTACCGCCCGCATAGCTGGAATGAAGTCGCCGACCGTGTCACCGCCGCAGCGCATGGTCTGAAAGCTGCCGGCGTGAAAGCCGGCGACCGCGTGATGCTGGTTTCGGAAAACCGCCCCGCGTGGTTGATCGCCGATATCGCCATCATGAGCATCGGCGCCATCGCTGTGCCGGCTTACACGACAAACACCGCCGCCAACCACCTACACATCATCAATGACTCCGGTTGTAAGGTGATCGTTATTTCAACGCCACAACTGGCGCGCGCTGTGTTGGCCGCCGCCGCAGAGTGCGACCGCAAGCTCACGCTCTACGTTATGGACGAGCCGGAAAAAACCATGCGCGCGGAAACCGAAGTGCTCGCGTGGTCAGACCTACTTGCCTCCGGGGCAAACCAAGCCTCGCCGCCGCCCGACGTGGTGGAGCTGAAGCGCAATGCGGTGTGCTGTTTGATCTACACCTCCGGCACCGGGGGTTTGCCCCGCGGTGTGATGCAAACGCACGGCAATATCCTGACCAATTGCGCGGGTGCCTTGGAAGTTCTGCGTCCGCTGGGCGTAGGCGATGAAGTGTTCCTCTCGTTCCTGCCGCTCTCGCATTCTTACGAACATACCGGCGGGCAATTTTTTCCGATCTCGCTGGGCGCACAGATTTATTATGCCGAACGTGTGGAGACGCTGACCACCAACCTCGGTGAGGCGCGGCCCACCATCATGACGGCCGTGCCGCGGCTTTATGAAAGCATGCGCGCGCGCATTCTCGCAGGGCTCAAAAGCCAGTCCTCGATCAAGCGCAACATGTTCCAGCTCGCCTTGGAGTTGGGCGTGAAGCGCTACGAGACGCCCGAGGCCATGACGTTGTGGGACAAGACCCGCGACAAAGTTGCGGACCTCATGGTGCGCAGCAAAGTCAGCAAACGTTTCGGCGGGCGGTTGAAGGCCATGATCTCAGGCGGTGCGCCGCTGAACTATGACGTGGGCGTGTTCTTCATTGCGCTCGGTGTGCGGCTCTTACAAGGCTACGGCCAAACCGAAGCGGGACCGGTGGTCAGCGCCAATCTTGCTTTCAAAATAAAATTGAAAACCGTCGGCCCGCCGCTAAAGGGTGTCGAGATAAAAATCGCCGACGACGGCGAAATCCTGATCCGCGGCGAGTTGGTAATGAAGGGGTATTGGAACGATCCCGACGGCACCATCGCCGCCATCGATCCCGACGGCTGGCTGCATACGGGCGATATCGGCCGCCTGGATGAAGACAACTACATCGAAATCACCGACCGCAAAAAAGATATCATCGTCAATTCCGGCGGCGACAACGTTTCGCCCCAACGCATCCAGGGTGTTTTAGGATTGGAAGAAGCCATCGCGCAGGCCATGGTTTACGGCGACAAGCGGCCTTACATCACCGCGCTGATCGTTCCCGACGCCGACTTCGCTGCGGCGTGGGCGAAGGCGCACAGCACCGACAGCGATCTCGCTTCATTGGCCCACAACGCCGAGTTTAAATCCGCTGTCGGCAAAGCCGTTGAGAACGCCAACAAACAACTCAGCGCCATCGAAAAGGTGCGTAAGTTCACGCTCGCCACACAGGCCTTCACGGTAGAAAACGGCCAGATGACGCCGACCTTGAAAGTCCGCCGTCACGCCATCTTGCGGGAATATCGCGGGGCGTTGGACGCCCTCTACTGATATAGTACCCTCGGTTCGGGGGGACACATGAACAATCCGCGTAAAGTCATCGGCTTCGTCAATGCCGCACACTTTATCGATCACTACGCCATGCTGGTTTTTGCAGCGGCCGTAGTTGTCATGGCGCCCCTGTTCGGCATGGCCTATTCGGAACTCCTGCCCTACGCGACGCCGGGCTTCATTGCTTTTGGCGCGGGTTCGCTTCTCACCGGATGGCTAGGAGATCGCTGGAGCCGCCGTCATATGCTGGCGATATTCTTCGTTGGCATTGGTCTTGCAATGATTGGCGCGGGCCTCACGAACACGCCGCTGCAATTGGGCTGCGCCCTCTTCGCCATTGGCGCTTTCGCTTCCATTTATCATCCCGTCGGAACCGCAATGCTGGTCGCCAATGCCGAAAAGGTGGGCCGCGAAGTTGGTATCAATGGCGTGTGGGGAAACCTGGGCGTTGCGTCCGCAGCGCTCGTCACTGGTCTTGTTACGCAATACTTGGGCTGGCGCTGGGCTTTCATTGTTCCGGGCGTGATCGCTATTGCCATCGGTGCTGCGTTCGCTCGCACCGTCACCCATGAAAAACCCGGCAGCCGCGCGGGCGCGCAAACCGCTGCCCGCGTCGCACCGGCCGCAATGAAGCGCGTGATTGCAGCCCTTGTCGTCACCGTCATCGCCAGTTCGACGACTTTCAACGCCGTCACCGTCGCTGTGCCCAAGCTATTCGCTGAACGCCTCTCGGACCTGACGCAAAGTCCGGCGTTGCTAGGTCTGATCGCTGCCGCGGTCTATGTATTCGGCGCGTTGGCGCAATACATCATCGGGCACCTCATCGACCGGTACGCGTTGAAGTCGATTTTTCTGCCGCTGGCTTTCATCCTCTCGCCGTTGCTAGCCGTCGCGGCCTATCTCAGCGGTTTGCCGTTGATCCTGATTGCGATTGGCATCGTCATTGGCATTTTTGGCCAAGTGACCGTCAACGACGCCATGGTGGCGAAGTACACCAGCGACGAATGGCGCGCGCGGGCTTTTGCCGCGCGTTACTTCTTAGGATTCACAGCTGCCGGCGCATCGGTTGCGTTAGTGGCGTGGCTCTATGATCGCGGCGGCTTCACGCTGATGCTGCAAGCCTTCGCCGGATTGTGTGTGCTGGTGATTATCGGCGCGTTCATCTTTCCGAATGATCGCGTAACCACGTCTAGTGGAACGTAGGCGTTCCAACATAGATCATGGCGTAGAGCGCCATAGGCCGCGCACGGCGGCGGTTCGCGCAACGGCGCGTGGTACGCACGTTACGCTTCGGCTTCTGCGCATGAGCAAGAGTGATATCGCGCTGCGGGCTAGGCCGGCGCGACGTGAAGGTTAGGAAACGCAAAGCCTACATTCCGCCCATTACATTCCAATAGCGTCGATGTAGACCTGCATCAGGGCTTCCTGCTCCTGGCGCTCGGCGGCGTCCAGGCGGCGCAATGCAATGACCTTGCGCATGATCTTGGTGTCAAATCCCGATGACTTGGCTTCGGAATAGACTTCGCGGATGTCCGCGCCCATGGCCTTTTTTTCTTCTTCCAGGCGCTCAATGCGCTGGATGAAGCTTTTCAGCCGCGTCGCCGAAACGCCCTTGTCTGCCGAACCGTCGGGCATGAACCATACTCCTGGGAACCTGTGAAACAGGAGCGGACCATAGCAACATGCCCGGGCCGGACAAGCTGTGGATAACGGGGATAACGGGGACAGAAACTAAGGTTCTACAACCGAAATTTTAGCGTGCAGGGCCTTACCATCGTCGTAGGCCTTTTCCTGCGCCGGTGTGGCGGGCTTTTGGTGCTGCGCTTTCCATTCGGCGAGCGGCATGCCGTAGACCACCTGATGCGCGTCTTCGATGGTGATCGGCGCGCCGTAATGTTCGGCGGCGGCTTTGTACCATTTGGACAGGCAGTTGCGGCAGAATCCGGCCAGGTTCATCAGGTCGATGTTCTGAACATCGCTGCGCTTTTGCAAATGCTGCACGAGGCCGCGGAATGCCGCGGCCTCGGCTTTCAGGCGTGTGAGTTCATCCAACCGGATTACTTCTTATGCGGACTTGGCGTGCTGGGAATGTTGCCGTTCATATCGTTCATGTTCTGCTGGCGATTGAGCGTGCGCGGGTCGCGGCCTTCGAACTGAATGAAGATGCTGTCCTTGGTATTGGTCTTGAACGCCATGGGCTGGCCGATATTGCCAAGCGGCGTGGCCAAGTAGGAATCCTTATCGTACTTCGAAAAGGTGACTTCGATGGTGGTCGGCGGGCCACTGCTATAGCCCTCGCGATTGACCATCAGGAACGAGACGGTGCCCGAGCTGATGGTCGTCACCATAAACGAGCCATCGGGCAAGCGATCTTCCCAAACACCGACAATCGGGGTCACGTCCTCAAGAACCTGGGCCTGCGCGGCCTGGCCAAACGCAATCAACGTCAAAAAGCCGATCACGGCCATTCCGAACTTCGCAACTTTCATGAAATCCTCCTCTGGTCCCTCTTCGGACAAGAGGGATGATATAAGACTGGAGTATATAGGAGGTTCGGCCGGCTTCACGATCTGAAAATGGACCAAATGGGGCGGGAATTTCATGAATGTAACACCCGGCGGCGCGGACCCGGACCGCCTGACGCTAGCGCCTGTGGAGGCACTACCGGCGCGCGATAGTTTTATCGCGCGGCATCGGTTTCCCATTCTGCTTCTGGGTCTGCTGGGCGCGGCCTTCTCGCCGATCTTTGTGCGCCTTTCCGAAGTCGGGCCCATCGCCGCCGCCGTTAATCGCATGGCCCTGCCCTTGCCGCTGTTCTTTGCGGTGTTGTGGCTACGTCCGCAAGACCGCATCCCCATGGGCACACCTGCGGGCCGCCGGGAATTCTGGTTGGTGGCTTTGAGCGGCGCGTTCTTCGCCGGCGATCTGGCGCTGTGGTTTTCGTCGGTCATGATGACCTCGGTCGCGAACGCCAGCATGCTTTCGAATGTCACGCCGGTGTTTGTGGTCATCGGCGGCTGGCTCCTGTTCAAGGATCGGCCCAAGCCGATGTTCATTGTCGGCATGGTTGTCGCCCTCATGGGTTCGGCGATCATGATGGCGGAAAGCCTGCAGCTGTCCGGCCGCTCGGTCGCGGGCGATCTGTTGGCCATGTCGGCAGCGATTTTCTACGCGGGCTATGTGCTGACCTTGGGCCAGGTGCGCAAACGCGTTTCGATCATGGCGACCATGGCCATCGGCGGCTTGGTCGCGACGATCCTTCTGCTGATCCTCGCCGTTTTCACCGAGGATCAAATCTGGCCACACACCATGAACGGCTGGCTGGCCGCGGGCGGCATGGCGCTTTTTGTCCAGATCGGCGGACAGATGCTGATTGCCATGGCGCTCGCATACGTGCCCGCCGGTTTGGTCGCGACCATGTTCCTGATGTCGCCCATCATCTCGGCCTTGGTGGCCTGGCCGTTATTCGGCGAGAGCATCACTCTGAATCAGTTTGCCGGTGGCGCGGCCCTGCTGGCCGGGCTGGAAATCTCGCGGCGTGGAACCACAAAAGAATAATCCGCAAGACTCTCGCCTAATCCCCTAACCCTGTGTAATATTTAGCTATGACGACATCTTCACTCGCTCCTGCGCATCGTGGCCGCCGCGCCAAGATCATCGCCACTCTAGGACCCGCCAGCCGGGATCCCCAAACCATTGCCGACTTATACGAAGCGGGCGCCGACGTTTTCCGCCTGAACTTCAGCCATGGCACGCACGCCGACCACGCGGCTTCGGTCGCTGCGATCCGTGCGTTGGAACAGGAAACCGGCAGGCCCATTACGATCCTGATGGACCTTCAGGGGCCTAAACTGCGCGTCGGCACCTTTCAAGGCGGCAGCGTGGTTTTGCAGCCGGGCGCGAATTTCCGCCTCGACCTTAATCCCGAGATTGGCTCGGTCGAGCGCGCATGCTTGCCACATCCTGAAATCTTCGCGGCGCTGCGGCCCGGCGCAAGTTTGCTGATCAACGACGGGCATCTACGCCTGCGTGTGAAAACTTGCGGTAAGGATTTCGCCGAAACCGAAGTGATCGTCGCGGGCGTAATTTCGGACCGCAAGGGCGTGAACGTTCCCGACGTGACGCTGCCGATTCCGGCCCTCACCCCCAAAGACAAAGCCGATCTTGATTTTGGATTGTCGCAAGGCGTGGACTGGGTTGGCTTGTCGTTCGTGCAGCGCCCGGAAGACGTCGCCGCAGTGCGCGAAATGGTGCAAGGACGCGCCGGAATTCTTTCAAAACTCGAAAAGCCCTCGGCGCTCGATCACCTGGACGCCATCGTCGAGTTATCGGACTCCATCATGGTCGCGCGCGGTGACCTGGGCGTGGAAATGCCCTTAGAGCAAGTGCCCGTCCTGCAGAAGCGCATCGTGCGCGCCTGCCGCAAGCGCGGTAAGCCCGTGGTAGTCGCCACGCAAATGTTAGAGAGCATGATCAAATCGCCGGTGCCCACACGCGCCGAAGTTTCGGACGTCGCCACCGCAATCTACGACGGCGTCGATGCTGTCATGCTGTCAGCTGAAACCGCCGCGGGGAGTTTCCCGGTGCGCGCCGTATCGACCATGCATCGCATTATCGGTCACGTCGAAAGCGATGAGCACTACCTCGATCTGATGCAGGCCGGTCATAATGAAACCGAGCACTCCTCGCCCGCTGCTATCACCGCCGCCGCCGGACAAATCGCGCATACGCTCAAAGCTGCGGCCATCGTCACTTTCACATCGTCCGGGTCCACGACCTTGCGCGCCGCGCAAGAACGTCCCGACGTGCCGATCCTCTGTGTCACGCCCAGCCTTAATGCCGGGCGTCGCTTAGGTTTGGTGTGGGGCGTGCACGCGCTGGTCGGCGATTTTATTGATTCGGTGGACGACATCGGCGACGTGGCCGTTGAAGGTGCAAGGCGCTGCGGCATCGGCAAAGAAGGCCAAGCACTCGTCATCACCGCAGGCATGCCCTTCGGCAAAGTCGGCTCGACCAACATGGTCCGCGTCGTGTGGATCGGCGGCGAGACTAAGACGAGCTAACGTGGCCAGCCCGATCCAAATCCGCACGTTGGATGTTATCGGCGACCCTGAAATTCAAAGCCTGAGTGATATTCTGATCGACTGCGTTGAAGGCGGCGCATCGGTTAGCTTTATGCTTCCCATTTCAAGAGCAAAAGCCGAAACGTTCTGGCGTAGTTCAGCCGAAAGTGCCGCACGCAAAGAGCGCGTATTACTGGTCGCCGAAGATGCTCAAGGCAAGATCATTGGAACCGTGAGCTTGGTCTGGGCGCCTCAAGAAAATCAGCCACACCGTGGCGAAGTAGCTAAGATGCTGGTGCACCGCGCCGCGCGCGGTCAGGGCGTCGGCGCTGCTCTGCTCACTGCCGCTGAGCGTTATGCCGCCGAAGCGGGGAAAACGTTGCTCGTGCTCGATACCGTGACCAACACGGAAGCCTATCGTCTGTACGCCCGCAATGGCTGGCAACGGTGTGGTGAAATTCCAAACTATGCGCTTTGGCCCGACGGCAAACCATGTCCGACGACAGTCTTTTTCAAAGCCGTGCGCGGCGAGACGAAGACGAGCTAACAACACCACTCGTCATCCCGGCCAAGCGAAGCGCGAGCCGGGATCCACTTCCCAAAACACTCCGGACCGCAATCTGTTGCACGATGGATCCCCGCCTTCGCGGGGATGACAACCGGTGTTGGCTAAAACATCCAGGCAATAAAAAACCGCGGGACAAAGATGCCCGCGGCTTTGGAGTTCCTCCCTTACACAGGGACTGATTATTACGGATCAGCCCTGACGCGCCTTAAAGCGCGGGTTCTTTTTATTGATGAGATAGACGCGTCCCTTACGGCGGACGATCTGGCAGTTCTTGTCACGCAGCTTGGCGGACTTAAGCGAATTACGCACTTTCATAACCGGTATCCTGTAGATGGCGCGCCGTTTTTGAGGGCCGCGCTCGCGAAAGGAGGCCGTTCTATACTCAATCGCCCGGACCCGTGCAACTGAAGAAGCGCTTGCCTAAATGCGGCCTGCAGGCTATTTCTGGTGTTCAATCCCAAACTTCATATAACTTATTGATACATATAAGTTATTTAGTGAGGATGCAATCTCTTCCTGACTCACCTGTCCGGCATTTAAATCGCAAAACAGCCGGTTGAGTTGCCTCAATTTTGCGATATGACTGTCTCAACTCAATCGGCAGGGAGCCTTTTATGAAGTACCGCTTTGTTATCGCTGCGCTGACCTTCGCGGGCGTTGCGACCAGTTATGTTCAATCCGGGCCGGTGTTCGCCGCAGAACCAGCCGCCAAACCGGCCGCCGCTGCCCCCAAACCCGCCGCCCCTCAAGGAGCTCCCGCACCTATGGCTAAGCCAGCAACGTCACCCCAAGCCGCTTACCTTGCCGCCAACCTGAAGAAGCCCGGCTGGAAAGCCACCGCCACAGGTCTGCAATACCGCGTCATCAAAGCCGTGCCCGCCGCCAGCGGCCCGAAGCCCGCCTCGGGCAGCATCGTGACCGTGCACTATGACGGCACCTTCACCGACGGCGCCAAATTCGATAGTTCGTACGACCGTCAAGAACCGGCGACGTTCGAACTCTCCAACGTCATCCCCGGCTGGCAAGAAGGCGTGCCGCTGATGCGTGAAGGCGAAACCTGGGAATTCGCGATCCCCTCGGACCTCGCTTACGGTCCAGAGACCCGCGGCCCGATCCCCGGTGGCTCGACGCTATTGTTCAAAGTGCGCCTGCTGTGGGTGGCGACGCCTGCGCCTGAAGCAAAGGCCGCTCCTGCTGCACCAAAGCCTGCAGCGAAGCCTTAAATCGGCTGAAAATCCGCGCCCGCCGGATACCCATACGAGAATTAAGCCATTGAATTAGAAAGAAAATTCCTAGTTATTTTTGGTAGCGGGCAACTCTTCTACCTTTAGGTGTGTTAGCATACGGCTCCTGAGGGGGCCGCCCGTATGCCGGACACGCTGCCGAACTTTGAGCGCATCGCGCTGAACCGCGTGACCTTTGGCGCGCGCGATACCGAGATCGCAGCCGTTCAGCGGGACGGCTGGTCTGTCTGGGTTGAAGAGCAACTCAATCCCCCGGTCGGTGACGATGCGACCCTGGATCATTATCTGCGGTCGCTGATCGTTCATATCCAATACGACGCCTTCGACGACAAACGGCTGAATTACCACAACGTGGCAGTCAACGAAGACCGGCCGCTGAACTACCTATACGCACCGCACGAACAGATCTGGAGCACTGCGCGCAAGGTGCCGTGGTCCATCGCACCGGCCGAAACGAACCGCATGGAGTTCGAACTGATCTCCGGCATCTTCATGCGCAATGCGCACAGCCATTATCAGCTGCGCGAGTTCATGACGGATTTTTGGCTGAACCATTTCAACGTCGCTAAATCAAAAGGCACGCTGGTTGCCGTGTCCGCGATTGCCTACGACCGCGACGTCATTCGCCCGAACGTGTTTGGGAATTTCCGCCAGATGCTGGAGGCCGTCGCCAGTTCCGCAGCCATGTTGTGGTATCTCGACAATGCCGGCAGCACGGCCGCCCTCCCCAACGAGAACTACGCCCGCGAGCTTATGGAACTTCACACCATGGGCCGCGATGCTTATTTCGGCAAAAATCCTGGAGGTGAAGACGTCAGCGCCAAAGGATTTACCGACGAAGATATCGTGCAGGCCTCACGTGCCTTGTCCGGATGGACCGTGCAGTTCGGGCAAAACGGCGCGTTGCCCGGCACGGCGTCTTATATGCAAGTCACTTATCCCGACAACGGAAAGTTCATTTACAATTCAACGGCGCACAATACGGAAGCCGGGCGCTTCCTCGGTTTCGACCTCTCGACAATTACCGACAACAATTCCTCACAAGGTAAAAAAGTACTCGACCTTGTGGCCTATCACCCGGCTACGGCGCCTTTTATCTGCGGCAAGATTTGCCAGCGCATCTTCGGCGACACACCACCGGCCAGCGTTGTACTTCGCGCGGTGAATGCCTGGAACGTATATCGCGACAGCCCTGATCAGATCGAGCATGTCTTGCGCGCCATTCTTTTAGACGGCGCGGAAATTGGCACAGGCCCGTGCGTCAAAATCAGGCGGCCTTACGAGCGCTTCATTGCGATGATACGCACCACGGACACTGTGGTCGGTCCTGACTTTGCGTGGACCTGGTACTTTACCGACCTGAACGATAGTCCCTTCAACTGGGCGACGCCCGATGGCCGTCCCGACACCAATGAGTTTTGGCTTTCCACATACGCTCACGTCACGACGTGGGAGTACATGAAGCGCATCTCGGATACGGGCGGCCTTACCACATCGTTTCGCGCGCAAACGCCAGTGGAGGTTCTGAAATCACCAACGCTGCTCGTGGAATATTGGTTGGCGCGGATGATTGGCACGACCCTGAACGACGAAGCGATGGCCGCCCTGATCGATCTTGGTGCAGGACTTCCTCCGCCCGCATCGGGTGACATAGACCTCTATTGGGAAACGGCCTTCGCGCGGCATGTTATCGCCACGATCGCAGCCGCTCCTGAATTTGTGTTGAGGTAAGCCTCATGAATCTCAAACGGCGCACTCTTTTAGCGGCTGCGGGCGGCGGACTGCTCGGACTAGCCCCCGGATTGCGGATCGCTTTCGCAGATGAGCCCGCGCAAAAATCTGACGTCATTGTTTTCCTGTTTCTGCGCTTCGGCATGGATGGGCTGTCGATGGTGGCGCCCTCTGAAGACGGCATATACCGCAGCGCCCGACCCACAATAGGCGTGCGCAGTTCAGGCCCGGGCGCAGGGCTGTTCCTCGACACGCATGAGGGCGTTCCCTTCTTTATGAATGCGGCGGCATCGCGCCTGCATCAGATGTTCGTGGACAAAAAGCTCGCCATCATCCACGCGGCGGGTGTTCCGACCCAAAACCGGAGTCACTTCGAGACTCAGGAAATGGCCACGCACGGCCTTGCCGACAACGAACCCAACCGCAAAACCGGTTGGCTCGCGCGCCACCTTTTGGCCAAGGCCGATGTTCTTGGCGATTTTGAAGCTGTATCCGACGGTCAAGGCGTCACCACCACGCTTGATGGTGCCGGCGGCTCAATATCCTTCAACAATCTCGCCTCACTCGGCTCTGTCCTTCAAGGCAGATATGCCGACGCCATCACGGCCATGCATAAGGGCAACGGGTTGTATGATGTGTCGGCGCAGAAAGCGTTGCGTGCGGCGGTGGCGGTGCGTGAGAAGGCGTTATCAATGCCGCTCGAAGCGCCCAATCCCAACTACACCTACGGCGGTCTGTCAGCGGTGTTGCGACCCCTCGCCCAAGTCTTGAAGTTGGATATTGGCGTTCAGATCGCTACGGCGGATTTTATTGGTTGGGATCATCACGAATACCAGCCGACCGCCTTTCCGCGTCAGGCGCAGGAACTGGCGGACTCGCTGTACGCCTTCACCGACGACCTTGGCCCGATGGCGAACCGCGTGACGATCGTAGCCATGACTGAATTCGGCCGTCGTGTTCGCGAAAACGCCAACAACGGCACGGACCACGGCTCAGGCTCGGTGATGTTCGCACTTGGCGCGGGCGTGAACGGTGGAAAATTCTACGGACAATGGCCGGGGCTCGGCTCGGGCACGTTGGACCGCGGCGACCTTCCCGTCGTCACAGACTATCGCCGCGTGCTTAGTGAACTTCTGGTGCGCCGTCAGGGCCAGAAAAATCTGGATCAGGTATTTCCCACTGTGCCGTACAACCCGCTGGGAATTTTCCGACCGCTTTCCTAAGCCCCGAGCCCCAATTTTTCCCGCACGCGCCGACGTGCGGCACCGCGTGCAAAGTCGGAGACATATAAAAGTCCGGCGACTTTGCGGATCATCGCATCTTCATGCGCATCGAGCACGCCGTCGGCATAGGCCACTTCCCACAGCATCTCGACCACTTCGATGCGCTGGGCTTCGTCCATGTCTTTGATCAACTTGCGCACAAAGCCAAACAGTTCCATCGCGCCGTGTTTGGCTTTCTCAGACGCTTCGAACAGCTGCTTGGTCGCATCTTCGGCGAGATCAAAACGTTCGGCGAGAATGCGCGTGATCGCCGTGCTTTCGGCGGCATCAAAGACGTCATCGCGCAAAGCGGCTTCGACCAGCAACGCGCCCACGGCGATTTGCAGATCGTCCGGTTTGGTTGACGCATCTTTCGAGACCGACGCCTCGCCGCGCAGAGCTGAAACAATCCGATTGAACATCACGCTATCCTAACCAGTACCTAAACACGGCCGTCGTTGCTTCCGGCCGCTCTAGGGATACGAGATGGCCGCAGTCTTCCACCAGCACCAATTTTCCATTGGGCAAGCGTTCGGCCATTTCCTCCTGAACCTTGGGCGGACATAGCACATCCTGGCGTCCGGCAAGCACCAGCGTGGGCACCCGGATTGTCTCAAGGTCGCCGCGCCCATCCTTTCGGCCCATGATGGCTTCCTGTTGGCGCTTGAAGGCCTGCTGCCCAACCCGTTCCGCCATTTCCATGACCACACCGGCCACGGTGGGATCATCCATGCGCGAGGGATGGATCAGGTTCGGCAAAAGCCTGGGGGTCACGCCCTTGAAGGTGCCCATTTCGGCCAGCTTAATCAGCTCGCCCCGGGTCTTCCGCTGTTCCTCAGTATCGGCCCGGGCGTTGGTATCGAGCAGCGCCAGGCGTTCCACCCGGTCCGGGGCTTGGCGCATGATCTCCTGGGCCACGTAGCCGCCCATAGACAGGCCGGCCAGGGCAAAGGTCGGCGGGGCGGCAGCCAGCACCCGTTCAGCCATGGCCGAGATCGAGTTGTCTTGCGTCAAATCCGCAACCTGGATTTCGCAGATATCCTTCAAATGCTCGACCTGATGCCGCCAGAGGGCGGCGTCGCACAGCAGGCCGGGGAGCAGGACAAGGCGGTTGGAGCGGATCATGGCTAAAAACCTGGTTTTAATGCGGGTAAAGATCGCCGGGACGCCGCGAGACACCCGGTTTTTCAGGGTTTTACGACGTTGACACCCGCAAACTACCACCTATTATGCCGCGCCGTGAACCTGTCGCGCCGCGCTGCCCGTCATTCTGACGGATTGCTCACGCAGCCTTAACACCCGCCGCGACCGAGATTTTTCCGACCCCATGGATTTTGCAGACCTCGGCTTATCGCCGGACACATTAAAAGCCGTCACGGACGCGGGTTACACCACCCCGACGCCTATTCAGGCGCAGGCGATCCCCGTTGTGCTGATGGGCCGTGACGTTTTGGGCGTGGCCCAGACCGGCACCGGCAAGACCGCAGCCTTCACCGTGCCGATGATCGACATTCTGGCCGGCGGCCGCTCCAAAGCGCGTATGCCGCGCTCGCTGATCATTGCGCCCACCCGCGAGTTGGCAGCGCAGATCTCCGATAACTTCATTAAGTACGGCAAGTACCAGACGCTCTCGATGGCGCTCCTCATCGGCGGTGAATCTTTCACCGACCAGGAGAAGGCCCTCGACCGCGGCGTGGACGTTCTGATCGCCACACCGGGCCGCCTGCTCGACCTTTATGAGCGCGGACGCATCCTTCTGAACGACGCGAAGATTCTCGTCATCGACGAAGCCGACCGCATGCTGGACATGGGCTTCATCCCCGACGTGGAACGCATTGTCAGCCTGTTGCCGAAGATGCGACAGACGCTGTTCTTCTCGGCCACCATGGACAAAGAAATCCGCAAGCTGGCGGACAAGTTCCTGATGAACCCGAAAGAGATTGCGGTGACCGCATCGGCAACCGCAGCGACGACCATCGAGCAAGGTCTCGCCACTGTCCGCACCATGGATAAACGCGAAGCCCTGCGTCGCATTCTACGCGCCAAAGATGTTCACAACGCTTTCATCTTCTGTAATCGCAAAAAAGACGTCGATATTCTTTTCAAGTCGCTCGAGAGCCACGGCTTCAGCGCCGTCGCCCTGCACGGCGACATGCCGCAGTCCAAGCGCAACGACATGCTGGCCAAGTTCAAAGCGAATGAAGCCGAGCTATTGGTGTGTTCTGACGTCGCGGCACGCGGCCTGGATATTTCCGACGTCAGCCACGTTCTCAATTTCGATGTGCCCGTGAATGCGGAAGATTACATCCACCGTATTGGCCGCACGGGTCGCGCCGGTAAAACCGGTCACGCCTATACGCTGGCCACGCCAGGTGATGCGCGCCTTTTGAGCGCCGTTGAAAAGATGCTCAAGCAAGCCATTCCGCCCCTCGTCATTCCTGAACTGGCCGACTTGATCGTGTCGCCGGATTCAGCGGATGAAGGCGACACTGGCCGCGGCCGGGGACGCAGCGCGCGTCCGCCGCGCGGTGGCGCCAAAGAAGCCGGCCGTGGACGCGGCCGCGAACGTGCGCCCCGCAAGAGCGCATCTGCTGATCAAGCCGTTGAAGTCGCCGAGACTCCTGTTTTAGAAGCGGCGCAGACCGAAGCCCCTGTGGTCATCGACACACCCGCACCGGCTTATGTAGAACCCGAAGTGGTTATGACCGCCCCGGAGCCGATGGCCGCAACGCCGGACGCCGAAGCTGTCAGCGAAGAGTACGCGCCCCGCGAACGCAAAGAACGTCCGCGCAAAGACAAAGACCGTGCGCGCCAAGATCGTAATAGCGACGCTCGCGGCGCCGAAGATCGCGCCCGCAAAACGCGCCGCAATCCGCATGGCATCGCCGAAATGGATATCGCCGACAACATCGTCGCCTTCGGTGGCTTCACACCCGCCTTCTTGCTGGTGGACCCTTACGGCGGCAAGGGCGCTCCGCCCATCACGGCGCTTGAAGACGAAACCTTCGACGAAGAACATGAGGAAAAGCGCACAGAGTCCGTGCCCGAGCCTCAGCAAGATCAGCCCAGCGCGGACAGCGCTAACTAGTTTAAAGCGGGCGGCTCTTCATCTTCCAACGACTGCGGATCAATGTTCACCGGGCCAGCTTGGTGATGAACGATGGCCCAGAGCTGTCCCACACGCACAAACACATTTGTCGCGGTAAGAAATTCAGCACTGTCTTTGTCGCCGGCGATTTGCTCGATACAGGTCACGACGGCGCATTCGCCGTAGATTGTGGCCCGTTCCGCACGGCAGGTGATGCGCGGTGCTTTTGCATTGCCGAGAATCGAGCGCCAACTCGCCATGACCTCGGCCCGGCCCACCAAAGGCTGCCATCCCGGATGCGTGCAGCTGATGGATTTATCCTTGGCCCAGACCTTTTCCATGGCGGCGAGGTCGCGGCTGGCGAAGGCCGCGTAAAAGGCCTCGTTAGCAAACAGCACGGCATCCTGATCAGACATGGGTGGCCACTACACTAAAATGCGTTAAACTTATGCGTATTCAAGCGAAGACAATTTAATCCATTGGAGTGCGGATGGCCACGGTCGATGCCCTTAAAGGTCCCAAGCTTATGCCGGCGTCCGGCAAAGCCCCCTCGTCCGCCGTCGTGCTGCTGCATGGCTATGGCTCCAACGGTGACGATCTCATCGGCCTTGCGCCCTTCTTCGCCCGCGTGCTGCCCGATACCGTGTTTTATTCGCCCAATGCGCCGCAAGCGATCGAAGGCGGTTTCATGGGCGGCTATCAGTGGTTCAGCCTGGCCACCTATGACCCGGAGTTGATGCGCCGCGATGCCAAGCGCATGGAAGAAACCTTCCGCCTTTTCCGCCAGGGCGCTGCGGCGTCCACGGCGATTGTGAACACGTACATGGATCAGATCCTCGCCGCTCATGGGCTAGAGGACCGCAAACTGGCGCTGTTAGGTTTCTCGCAAGGCACCATGATGGCGCTGCATGTGGGCCTTCGGCGTACAAAACAGATCGGCGGCATTCTGGGGTATTCGGGCGCGTTGACCGGTACAGATGTTTTGGCGTCCGAGATCAAAAGCAAACCACCCGTAGCGTTGGTGCACGGTGATGCCGATGCCATCATTCCGCACGAAGCCTTAGCCGCCGCGGCAAAAGGTTTGGCGGATGTCGGAATCAAGGCCGAAACTCATACGGTGCGTGGATTACAGCACGGCATCGACGGCGATGCGGCGCAATTCGGCGCGACGTTCTTGCATAAGGCTATCGGTTAGCCGCGCTAGAGGTCTTCAACCTCTTCGTCGTCGTTAGCCTTCTTTTCTTTTCCGTCGCGATCTAATTTGCGGAAGGAACCGGGACTGTGACGTGCCCGCGCCGCCGAGGCGGCCTTCTGCTTTTTCTTTTCCTGCGCGCGCAGCCAGATCAAAACGTAGATCATGCCGAACCCTACCAAGGCCCAGGGAATAATCAGCGAGATGGCCATCTCATGATCCATCTCGGCGCGAACCGAACTGCGACAGGTGGGAAGCTCGTTAGCGCAGGCTTCGCGTGCGCGCTGCTCACTGGGTGAAAAGAAGAAAAACGGGATGGTCATGCCGTAGGGCTTGATGACCGCCGGCTGCGCGGCGCGCGCCGTGACCTGACGGCTTTTTTTGTACCGGTTGATTTGAGAGAATTGACCCCAACAGGAGGAGCTGAACATGGCGAGACGTGGATTAGGCGCGGAGCAGATTGTTTCCAAGTTAAGGCAGATCGAGGTGCTGATGGCGCAGGGCAAGTC
>CANJRX010000024.1 GCA_947476895.1 Fidelibacterota bacterium
CGGCGAATGTCCTTGAGCACCCGCTCAGCAGGCGCCTTCGTGGTCATGGGTTTTGATCTCATCTTCGTTCCTCCGTCACTGCGATGAGACCAAAACCCTCCTTAACTCACCACCCCAATTCGGTCCCATAGGCGCTGACGCCGTACATGTATGTAGATCATTCGCGCTTCCGAGCGGGCGATTATTGCCTTGATAGTTATAATTCCCGAGGCCTGTGCCAAGGACGCCAATCGCGTTTGGCGAAATAGTTATAGCGATCAGTTTGTCCCCGCCCACGTTTCAACATTTTGACACGCCACGGATACCATTCGCTTATCGGAATATCCCAACGGTTGGCGATGGTAGAACGGCCATGTTTGCCATACCACCGCACCTTCCAGAAGCGGCAGCGGCGCAGAGTACTTTTACGAAATCTGCGGGGTCTTGTGGTCACGCCTATTCTTTTTATTTCGATTTCGCGCGAGGGGTGAGGTCATCAGACAGCGCTGCGCGCTCGTCGAATACGAAGCATTCACCCTGCCAGTGACGGCCCGTGGTCTCGGCAAAATATTTCAGAATGCCGCCATCAAGTTGATACACGTTGGTCAATCCAAGCTCATGCATAAAAAGCGCGGCCTTCTCGCAACGGATTCCGCCCGTGCAATAGCTCACGACGGTCTTGCCCCGCAGGGCCTCCCGATGCTGCTGGACGGCCTCCGGAAATTCCGTGAATTTCTGAATTCCCAGGTCGAGGGCATTTTTAAACGTTCCAACATCGACTTCGTAGTCGTTACGCGTGTCGAGCATGAGCACGGCGTTGCCGGCGTCGTCGGTGCCTTGGTCGAGCCAGCGCTCCAGTGTTTGGCTATCTACCGCCGGTGCACGCTGGTGAGCGGGGCGAATGGTCGGATGATCCATGCGGATGATTTCTTTTTTGACTTTAACTTTAAACCGCAGGAACGGCACCCGCGCCGACCAGCTTTCCTTCGCGGGCATTGCTTCAAACCCCGGCACTTCGCGCAGACAGGCGAGCATTTTTCGGCAAGGGTCTTCTTCGCCGGCCAAAAACGCATTCAGACCTTCAGGCGTAACCAGGATGGTGCCCTTGATGCCCAAAGCCCTGCCCACGTCGCCGAGCGTACGGCGCACGCACTGAGGCTCTGCAACAGGCGAGAACTGGTAAGCGGCGAGATTCAAAATCGGCAGGCTCATTATAGGACCGTTCCGTAAATACGGCCGTTCGCCGAGCCGGCGGCTAGCCCATCAGGCAACGGGCCTTCACTACGTATACGCTTTATAAAGTAGCGACCGATGCGACAACGCGCAAGTTCGTGATTTGTTGGTATTTTCCCGGCGGCTATCGCACCGCCTAGCGCAGCGAAAGCGGGGCAAAAGCCACCCGCCTCATCTGGCCAGACTCTAACCTAGCGGTTTGTGTCTAATCTTTTTCTCGATTTCTGCAGCAGCTTTTTCCGCCTTCTTGCGACGCGCGAACACCCGGCGCATGTGAAGTTGGTCTTTCTGGCTAAGTGTCTTTTCGGCTGCGACGAATTGTTCCGTTTCCTCTTCGAGGATGTGATCCAGATATTCTTCTTTTAGCGTCGCAAAATGGCGCAGCCACCCGCGCGTGGTCATATCGCGCGCTGCCGCATCCGCCATCAGCTTATCCAATTTGTGATGGTCCCCGACCGCATGGCGTGCAAATTCAGTAGTCTCTGGATTACGCATAACAGTGGACCATAAGGCTTGCTCCTCGGCAGCCGCATGACCGTGAACATCGCGGACGAATTCTTCGAATAGCTTCTTTCGTGCAGGGTCCTTGGCTCCCGTCGCCTCGATCATGGCGAGCAGCGCGCGATGTTTGTCGTGATCCTGCACCAACCGCCCGAAAATCGCGGGATCGCCCCGGTATTTTGTCGCAGGTGTCGAGCCGATGCGTGCAGGCACCTCGGGCGCAACCAATTTTGCACGGGCTATCGAGGCGGCCTTTGCTTCTTTTTTCTTTAAGGAGCTTGCTCGTTTGAACATCGTCAATTCCCTATTTTCTGCAACGGCCGATAATTCCGCACACCAAAGTGAACCTCGGCCCTGACCACCACTTCTATCGAAAGACATCGGGTTTTAGAGTGATGAGACAACGCACGTTGTCTCACTTGGGTTCCACTATTCTGGCGGATCAAGTACTTGCGAGGAAATGGTGCCCGGGGACGGATTTGAACCGCCGACACACGGATTTTCAATCCGTTGCTCTACCAACTGAGCTACCCGGGCATAAGGGCGAGGTCACGAGGGACGATGCCTTGGAAGGCGCGCTTTATAAAAGAGAAAGCGGGGGCTGTCCAGCGGCCCTGCCGGGGGCAGTGATTGGGGCGAAATCCTTGGGAAATCTCGGATTTTTCGGGAAATCGGAGGCGTTTTGAGGGGCTTTGCCGACTCCGTCCGGTTTAGGGCTTCTCGGGCTCGCCGCTGCCGTCGGAATTATCGTCAGGCGCTTCGTCCGAGGCCACGCGGTAACTGCCCGAGAACCAGGAGCCGAGGTCGATGTCGGCGCAGCGCTGGCCGCAGAAAGGCCTAAAGCGCGGTTGCACGGGTTGGCCACAGCGCACGCACTTTGGCGCCGCCACGCGTACGCCCAACAGCTTTGGTTCACCTTCGTCGGTCATGACGGAATATTTGAGAGACTTCACGCAAAGGTCAAGCGTGCTTGGATGGGTTGGGCCCGCTTGCTACCATCGCGCCATGACCGACGACCTTTACGGCCTGCATTTCGACACGGCCCTTACGCCCCAGCAGCTTTTCCATGCCCATGTTGTTTATGGCCGGCAATATCCGGCCGTGCCGCGCCCGCCGCGCAAAGCCAACCCGAAAATCCGCGTCGGTTATGTGTCCGGCGATTTCTATTCCCACGCGGCCGCCTATTTCCTACTGCCGCTGCTCGACGCCCACGACCGGGAAAAGTTCGAGATTTTTCTTTATTCGAAGACCAAGAAGACCGACGCCGTCACCGCCCGCTTCAAACAGCGCGGCCATTGGCGCGAGTTGAGCGCCGACGACGCCGAAGCCTTTCAGATGATCCAAGCTGACGTCATCGACATCCTGGTGGATTGCAGCGGCCACACACCGGGCAACAGCCTGTCCCTGTTCGCGCTGCGGCCGGCACCGGTGTCGGTCACGTTTTTGGGCTATCCCAACACCACGGGCCTCAGCCAGATCGACTATCGCCTGACCGATAGAATCATCGAACCCGAAGGCGCGCTGGCCACCGAACAACTGGTGCGGCTGCCCCACGGCATCCACACCTATCGGCCCCTGAACGACACGGATGAACCCAAGCCCCGCAGCGGGCCGATTGTGTTTGCCAACCTGGGCCGCGCGAAAAAAGCCACGCCCCGGGCCGTAGCGTTGTGGAACCGCATTCTCGATGCCGTGCCCGGCGCGGAACTTGTGCTCAATGTCGAACGCGCGCTGACATTGCCGGAGTATTTTAAAATCTTCGACAAACTCGACATCGTGCTCGACACCTTCCCTTACAACGGGACCACGACCATTTGTGATGCTTTGTATATGGGTGTGCCCGTCGTGACACTACAAGGCGATAGAACCTGCGCGCGCGTGGGCGCGAGCTTGCTGACACACATCGGCCTGCCTGAATTTATCGCCACGACTGAAGACGACTATGTGCGCATCGCAGTTGAAGCGGCCCGAGACCGTGTGCAACTCAATGCCCTGCGCACGGGCTTGCGCGCGCGGTTTTTGGCCTCGCCCTTGGGCAATCCGCGCTTTGTCGTTGGCGATCTTGAGGCGTTTTATGTCGAGGCGCTGGAGCGCGTCTGATCACGCGCGCTTGATCTCGAAGCGTGGTCGCGCAAAATCTTCGCGCACCGTCAATGTAATCTCGCCTTTGATCTCATCGCGCGCTTCATCCAATGCCGCCCGCAAAGGGCCTTGCAGCGCGGCAACCACATCGGGCGCGGCTGTCGCCGTTACACCCGCCGCTTTCTCATCATGGGCAAAGCGCACTGCATCGCGCAGCAGTTTGTAAGCCACGCTGGCCGGCGTTAGAGCGCCGTCAACGCCCGTCAAAATTTCCGCAAGCGACAGGCCAACCCGTCGGCGGGTCAGTTCGATCATGCCGAGCGGCGTAAGCCCCGCGATATGGGCGGCGATAGGATCGGGGCTTAAGGCATCGGCCAAGAGGCGGGGAAATTCAGAACGGCGGCGTGTCGGAATAATATCAACCAAAATATGCCCCGCGATATTACGCCTGCGTAGCTCTACCGCCACCGCCGCCACCGCTTCTTTATTGGCGACCGTGGGATCGGCGGCGCCGGAGTTGATATCGATCGCGACCACGGCTGCCGTGGACTCGATGATCAAGCTGCCGCCGCTCGGCAACGGTACGATGGGGCCGAGCGCGGCTTCAATGGCTTCGTCGACGCCGTAGGCTGCAAACACGTCACCGCTCCCCTCTTCCACCGGCGCATCCTGATCCAACAGCGCCTTCACGCGCGCGGTCTCGCGGCGGGGGGCGCAGACGATACTGGTGATGCCGTCGCGGTAACATTGCCACCAATCGGCAACGGGTTCTGGCGCGCTCTTCAGCAGCGTCGGCGCTTTGGCGCCTGCGGGGACTTCAGCTTCGGCAGGCTTCAGCTCCGGCCCCTTATCGCCGCGGGCCGGCACAATCACCACCACCGGCACAGCGGTGCCTTGCGGCGGCGCACGGCCTTTCATGGGCAGCACACCGGAAAGCCCTGTGCCGAGTTCTATGAACACTGCGGCCACACCCGGCACGCCCGCGCCGATGCGCCCCAGATATACGGCCCCAGCCTGCATGGCGGCATCGCGCCGGTGCGCGACCTCGATCAGCGTTTCCCCGGCCAGCAACGCGTAACGCGTCTCGCCGGGCGAGCGCTGGACCAGGATGGTATCGGGTGCGGGCACGTGAACTCAGTTCTGCTCGTGGGTGAAGTAGCGGCCGTCGGCGTGGTTATAAAGTATGGTCTTCAGCGGCGGTCCCATGGCTTTGTCCACGAGATGACCGAAGCCGATAGCCTTCAAGTGCTTGGCGATCACACGATCGCTCAGGCGCTTCATGTCTTCGGGGATGATCGGCGTATAGCGCTGCAGCACCTTCACGCATTCGTCGCGGTAGACATCGCGCTGAGTCACGGCGGCATTGGCGCCGTGATAGCGGTAAATGCCAAGGGGCACCGGCAAGACATAGAGATCGGTTTTCTGAATGAAGCGCGCCCACAGTTCGAAATCGCCAGCGAGTTTGAGCGACAAATCAAATTCGCCGCCCACCTCGTCCCACAAATCGCGCCGCCAGAAGGTGCAGTCCTGCACAATCCAACCAGACGACGGCAGACCCAGCGAGCGCACGTATTCGCCGTTGAAGAAACCCCAGTTGTCCACGCCCGGCAGGAAATCGGCTTTGATCACCACACCGTCTTTGCGCGCCTGCATGGGATGGCGCGAGGTGATCCAGCGTACGTCCGGCAACTGGTCAAAAATATCGAGCACGCTTTGAATGGCCCACGGCGCCAGCTGATCGTCGGAATTCAGCCAGCCCATGTAGGGCGCGTCTGACTTGGTGAAACCCGCCTGAATAGCGTGATACATGCCGGCGTCTTTTTCCGACTGCCAGTGTTTCAGCTGTGGGGCGTAGCCCTTGATGATGTCGACAGAATTATCGGTCGAGCCGCCGTCCATCACCACATAGTCGACGCGCTCCGCGCCCTTGCTGGTCAAAATCGACTTCATACAGTCGTCGAGATAGGCGCCGTAGTTGAAGTTGGTTGTGACCATGCACAGGCGAGAGGTCATGATTGCGTCCCGAACAGTGGATCGAGCCTCAAGTATTTATAGCGGATGGTGAGTTCCAGCGCATGGGGCCAGGACGGCGGCGTATCGAGCGCGATGATCGCCTCAGCCGGTTTGCCAGCCTCGATGAAATAAACGCCACCAGAAATTTTCAAGGCACCGCTCCAGACCGGATTGCGCAGCGTGGCCGGGCGGCGCTCCCGTTCGCCGACATAGACCGCGCTGACGCTGTCGATCTGCGCCACGGCGCGAAGCGAGGGCCAGGTGAGCCGCAAGCGCCAGTACGCCTCGGGTCCAAACGGTTTGACGAGGGCCTGGATTTCACCGCGTCCGAAGGCGTTCACATCCAACGGCACGACACCCTGGCGCTTGGTGTCAAAGCCCACGCCGATATCCGGGCAAATGGTCAGCCCGCCCAGAAGCGGCCCCGCGCCCAAATGCGCCGGGCCCCAAGCCCCCTCTAGTCCCGCCGCGAAGGCGGAGGCGACAAACGGATTGGCCACGGCCAGGGCCGCTGCGGGCCAATAGACCTGATGGCGTCCCAGCTCGTTCAAGGCCGTCCAGCCGCGGTATTCGAGGTCTTGGGGATTGAAGGAGAGGTCCCCCAAGCGGCGCTTATCGCTCACGTCAAAGTTCGCCTCGTGCCGCCAGCCGCCGAGGGCGCTGGCCTCGCCGGTCGTCGGGTGCATCAAGGACGCGGAGATGATTTGCGCAATCTGGCTTTTCAGTGTGGGCGTCGAAGCCGGCGTGCGGTCCAGGCCGCCCAAGAGGCCGTTGATGGCCTGCACGCCCGCCATGATGCCGTCCTGCGTGGCTTCCATTTGCGTGAGCTGGATTTCGTCGCGCTGGTTGGGAAGGAAAACCGGGCTCCCTTGATCATCATAGCTGTCGAGGCTGCCCTCGCGGCACATGCAGGCGTGTTCCAGCACGTCGGGCGTGCGCGACAGAAGCGCGGCCGTCATGCCCGAGAAGCCTTCGCCGTTGAGATAGGCGCGCAGATCAGCGCCGCCGCGCATATGAAGCATGGCCTTGTCGTTGAGCGCGACATAAAGGCCCACAAGCTTCACCGGGCTGCTTTCCCGCTCCAAGATACGCGCGAGCACGCTTTGAATGGTGGCGGCATAGCCCAGGTCCAGGACCGTGACCGTCTGGGGCTTGGCGAGGTCGATCTGCTTCCCAAGACCCTTCAGCAAGTTCGCGCGCTGCGTCGCTGACCGCGCCAGAACTTTTTCTCTCAATGCCGGCGTCGCAACAATCGCCTGCGCCAACACCTGCAAGCCATCGACCTGCGCTAAGTTGAACGTCGGCGGCAGCACACCATTGAGATCGTCTTTGGAAAAACCAAGACCAGTGTAGATGTCGTCGGCGCTGGTCCCGGGGTTCATCAGAATCGCTTCTGGCAGCAGGTGGAAATCGTCGTCGTAAAGACCGGCGCGCACTACGGCGCGGCGCGAGAGCCACAGCTCCTCGACCGCCAAAGGCTTGCCGAGTTGCTGCGCCGTAGCTTCGACGACGCGCTTCAGGAAACGCCCCTCGCGCATCAGACCGAAAACTTTGCCGCTGGCTGCGGCGGCCGCCCAGCGAGCGTAACCTGCGAATACCGGCGCGAGGACAGCAGCGCCGTAACCCCAGAACGGTTTCAACGCAGCCGCTAGGTGTGCCGGCGGGCGATTGCCGATGCGCGAACGCAAGCCGGACAGACCGAAATCGCCGGTGCTGCCGAGCAAGGCCACGCGCTTCGGACGTTTAAGCGGGAATTCGATGGATTGAACGCGGGGCGAGAAGCTCCATTTATCGTAAACCGATACGGCGATGCCGCGCGCACGACACGGATTGATGTCGGCCTCGAGCGAGTCACCGACATGCACCATGGCTGCCGGTGCAACGCCGAGATCCTTTAAGATCACATCAAAAAGATCGCGGTACTTGGGTTTGCCCTGCTCACAGGAGACATAGATTTTGTCGATCAGCGCGTCGTCGGTGAAACCGGCATGGGCGAGAAAGCTGCGCAGTTCATCGGCCGAGAAATAAGTATCCGATGCCAGAATGACGCGGGCGCCTGCGGCCTTGGCGGCTTGCATGAGCGCCACGAGATCCCGGTCCAGGACCAGCATGTCGCGCTCCATCGCCAACTCGGCTTCAACCTGATCGGCCTTGTCGAAACCAGATGTGAAGATGTGCTCAGGAATGGCGGCATAAATATCGGCGAGTGTGACTTCGCGGTAGCCCGTAACGCTTTGCACCTTTTCGCGCGCCGCCATTTCACCGGCGCGGCGCAGATCGGCAAATCCAACGGCCGCGATATGAGCGGCAAGCTTGCCGTTGTCCGCGAGGCGGTTTCCCAGCACGAGAAACATGTCTTGCGGTTCAGGCACACGCCGCCACAGCAGCGTGTCGAACACGTCGAGCGACAGCACTTGGAATTGGCCGGCGGTTAAACCGCTCAGCACAGGCGCAAGCCGTAAATCCGTCACTCCCGAAACCTCAGACACCCGTCCCCCACTAAAAATCCGCAGCGTGGGGTGGAGTGTAGCGAAACCTAGGCGCGAGCGGAACGGCCTAAGGCGCGCATCGTTTTCAGGTCGCGGAAGCGGATCAATTGCTTACCGGCCTCATCCCACAGCGCGAGGCGCGTGCAGCGGAGGGATTCCAGCAGGGTGACCCGCCGCACCTGGTCGAGTTCCGGCACGCGGTCCTGGCATTCCTGCAGACGATAGTTCGGCACGCGGCTGCACAGGTGGTGGATGTGGTGAAGGCCGATGTTGGCGGTCAGCCACTGCAGAACCTTGGGCAGGGTGTAATAGGAACAGCCGTAAAGTGCGGCGTGATCCGGGTTCCAGTCGTCGCCGCGCCACCAATGCACGCCGTCGAATTGATGCTGGATGAAGAACAGCCACACGCCGATGGCCGAGGCGATGAGCGTGACGGGCACTTGCAGCTTGATCAGGTCAATCGGCCCGATCAAAAGCCCCAGCACCACCAGAACCGCGGCAATCGCACCGTTGGTGGACATCACGCTGCCCCACATCCGGGTTTTGCGGAGGGAGAGATCGAGCGGGAAACGATGCTTGATGACGAAAACATAAGCCGGGCCGATCCCAAACAGCACGATGGGATGGCGATAAAGCTGGTACAGGAACCGTTGCCAACGCGAGAGCGCGAGATATTCGCGCACGGTCAGCGTCGTCACATCGCCGACGCCGCGGCGATCAAGATTGCCCGAGGTGGCGTGGTGTTCGGCGTGCATACGGCGCCAGTAGGTATAAGGCGTCAGTGTCAGCACACTGAGCATGCGGCCCACAAGATCGTTGGCGCGCTGAGAGCGGAAGAACGAGCCGTGACCGCAGTCGTGCTGGATCAGAAAAAAGCGCACCAGGAAAAAGCCGGCCGGCACCGATAGCGCCAGCGTCAGCCAATAGCTGACATCCAGCGACCACCACATGGTCAACCAAAGACCGCAAAAGGCCGCCGCGGTGACCAGCAGCTGGCGCAAGCCTTTGAAGCTGTCGGGGACAGCATGAGCTTTCACCCGCGCGACAAGGTCGTGGGGCGTGGCCGTGGGTGAAACTTCAGGAGAAGACGAAATGCATGGTGCGGAACCTTGACTGCCCGCAGGATGTACGTCGATCACGATACCAAAACTCACTAGTCGTTATGGGAGCAATCGGGTTGCCGGCATCCCCGGCCTTGCGATCACCGATCGCCTTGTCCCCCCGCGCGACTGCGTCCCTTCAGTCACGCGGCGCGGACAATACATGACGCCGAACTTGGGCGCTATCTTGAATAGGCGGCGAATTTCGGTGTCGAATCAACGGCACACGCTTGACGGGCGTCAACGCCGCGCCCACCTCACGGCAAAGCTGCGCTTTCCGCGCCAGTTGCCTAAAGTCTGTTCGTGTACCAACCTTTTGCGCATGTTTACCGTGTGCCCTGAGGTCGATGAAATATCTGAAATTCGAGGAGTGTGAGCCATGGAATACCGGCGTCTTGGCGCTTCCGGTCTGCGGGTGCCTGTTCTGAGTTTCGGTACCGCCACCTTTGGCGGTGGCAATGATTTCTTCAAAGCCTGGGGCTCGACCGACTCAGGCGGCGCAGCGCGGCTGGTGGATGTCTGCCTGGATCACGGCGTGTCGCTGTTCGACAGCGCCGACGTTTATTCAAATGGGCTTGCTGAGCAAATCCTGGGCGAGGCCATCAAGGGCCGGCGCAATCGGGTGATGATCTCGACCAAAGCGACCTTTGCCGTGGGCGATGGACCCAATGACTATGGCTCATCACGCCAGCACCTGATCGATGCGGTGGATAGTGCCTTGAAACGTCTCGGCACCGATTACATCGACCTGTTTCAACTGCACGGCCAGGACTACAACACGCCGGTCGAAGAGACCCTCGCGACACTGGATCAACTCGTACGCGCGGGAAAAATCCGCTACGTCGGCGCGTCGAACTTCTCAGGCTGGCACATGATGAAGTCCCTGGCCGCTGCCGACCGTTATGGCTATCCGCGCCATGTTGCGCATCAAATCTATTACTCGCTGCTGAACCGCGACTATGAATGGGAACTGATGCCGCTGGGCGTTGATCAAGGCATCGGCGCGTTGGTCTGGAGCCCGCTGGGATGGGGAAAACTCACCGGAAAAATCCGCCGCGGCCAGCCGGCGAAGCCTGGCACGCGCGCCTTCGACATCGCCGGCACCGGACCGCATTTCGAAGAAGAACGCCTGTTCCGCATCGTCGATGCGCTCAGCGCCGTGGCCGATGAAACCGGCAAGACGATCCCGCAGGTGGCGCTCAACTGGCTGCTGCAACGCCTGACCGTCGCCAATGTCATCATCGGCGCGCGCGACGAGAAACAGCTGATCGACAATATCGGCGCCGTCGGCTGGACGCCCACGCCGGCGCAAATGACCGCGCTGGACGCTGCCAGCCTCACACCCGCGGCCTATCCGGTCTGGCATCAGTACAGCTTCCCGAACCTCAACGAGCGGGCGTCGGTGCCTTATCCCAAAGTCTAAACAGAAAGAGCGCGACCGGTTTTTCGGTCGCGCTCTTTACTGCTGCTTTGCGCAGACGTTTTAGTCGAACATCTTCGCGAACTTGCGGGCCTTACGCTTTTTCCAGGCGCCGCGGTGGTAGGCGTCAGAGCCGATCAGCGGGATCACGCTGGAAGCTTCGGCGAAGACCATCTGTTCATACGCCAGATCAACCTTGCCCCAGGAATTGGCTTCCTTGAGGGTCGAGGACGAGCAGGCGCCGTCGCGCGTATCAGCGACCGTGATCTGCACGGCGTATTTGTGCATCTCGGCTTCGACGCCCAGGATTTCGGCGCAGACAACCGTGTCTTGCACGAAGTTCTTGGGCACGCCGCCGCCTATCATCATCAGGCCGGTGGAGCCGGCTTTGATCTTGATGTCGGTCAGTTCGCGGAAGTCGGCGATCGAATCAATGGTCATGTGCGACTTCGGATTGCGCTTCTGGTGCAAGACCAGGCCGAAGCCGGCCGAGCTGTCGGTGAAAGCCGGGCAGAAGATCGGCACATCCATGTCGAAGCAGGTCTCGACCAGCGATTCCTTCTTGCGGTTTTTACGGCCCTTCAGCCAGCGACCCATTTCCTTGATGAACGCGCGCGACGAATAGGCGCGCGGCTCCAGGCTATCGGCAATCTCACCGATCACGGCGTCGCAGTGCTGCAACTCTTCTTCATCGATGTAGGTGTCGTAGATGCGGTCGATGTAATTCGCACGCAGCTCGCTGTCGTCGATGAACTGCGAACCCTGATAGTGCTTGAAGCCGAGCGCTTCGAAGAAATCCATATCGACGATGGACGCACCGGTTGAGACGATGGCGTCGATCATGCCGTACTTCACCATGTCGACGTACACCTGCATGCAGCCGCCGGCCGAGGTCGAGCCCGCGAGAGTCAGGATGTTCGAACACTTCGAATCACCAAGCATCATGTTGAAGATGGCGGCCGCGCGCGAGGTATCGCGCGACGTGAACGACATCTTGCCCATGGCGTCGATGATGGGGCGCGCGTCGAACGACGTGATGTCGATATGCTCGACCGGCGTCGACAGCAGACGGGCCTTCTGGTTGCTCCGGGCCTTCACGGCAGGAGCTTTCTTGTTTGCTTTCGCGGCAGTCTTCTTTGCTTTGGGCGCAGCCATGGGTCGAGCGTCCGTTCCTGATAGGGTTGAGGAAGTAGAGAAAAGGCAGAGCAATACGCTCCGGTCAAGACCGGAACGGGACTCTGTTAACGCAAAGCTATTTTAGCTCAAGCGCCCCGGTGCTGGTGTTACCGTCCGTGGACAATTCCCGCGACTCCGACGACGGCGGTTCAGGTGCCCTGAGCGTCAAAGGCATTTGGACCGTTTCGCCGCCCGTTGCCGGCTGCGAGACGTCACCCGGGGCGCGGCGGCGCGGGCGTTCCGCAGCCGCGATCGCTTCTGGCCACACCGTGGCCGCTTCCTGGGAATGGAAGCCGTTGAAACGCGTCTGCATGGCCGAGCCATAAGCGCCCAGCATGCCGATCTCGATCCAGTCACCTTCCTGGGTGTCCTCGGGCAGCATGAACGGGCCCTTCATCTTGTCCATGTTGTCGCAGGTGGGTCCGTAGAACACGAACGGCACCAGCTTCTCGGACGGAAGGCGGCTGTTGGGCGTAGACGAGTTCTTGCCGCTGCGGCTCAAGGGGCGCACCAGACGCACCGGGAAGCGCCAGTTCAGGGCGCCGGCGTCAAACAGGCTGCCGTAGGTGCCGTCGTTGATGAACAGGCGGCGGCCTTTGCGCAGCATCACGCGCACCAGCATGGACGCACCCGCGGCCACCATGGCGCGGCCAGGCTCGCACCACAGCTCGGCGCCCGCGGCAATGCCGCCCGGGCCGACGATGTCGTGGGCCGCATCGGTGATGGCCGAGATGAAGCTCTCCAGCGGCGGGGGCGTCATATTCGGATAAGTCGCGGGGAACCCGCCACCCACATCCAGGATGTCCAGTTTGACCTTGGCTTTAGCAATGACATCGCCCGCGCGCATGATGGCGGCGCGGTAGGCGGCCGGGTCCATACACTGCGAGCCGACGTGGAAGCAGATACCGACCTTATGGGCGACCTTGCGGGCATGGCGCAGCAGATCGGCCGCAGCCGAGGGGGCCGCGCCGAATTTGCCGGAGAGGTCATAGGCCGCCGCATTTCCCGACACCGCCAGGCGGATAAACAGGGTCAGATCCTTGGCGGATTTGGTTTCCTCAAGGATCTTCATCAGCTCGCCTACGGAATCGAGCGAGAAGCTGCGCACGCCAAGTTTGTAAGCCGCACGGATGGAATCGCGGCTTTTGACCGGGTGCATGAAGTGCAGGTCGACGCCTTTCGGGAACAGGCCCTTCACCAGACGCACTTCGTCCAGCGAGGCCACGTCGAATTGGCGAATGCCGGCGGCATGCATATGGCGCAGGAAATCCGCGCCGGGATTGCACTTCACGGCATAGAGCACTTTGCCCGGGAACTGGGTAAGGAAACGCTGGGCCTGATTGCGCACGCTTTCAGGGAACACGCACTGCACGGGCGCTTCGGGTTTCAGCCGCTTGGCCACGTCGTCGACGGAACGGAACAGCGTTTCCGGCGTGTAGCTCGCAGTGGGTTGTTCGAGGTGGCGTGTCTTAAATTGGACCATCTTTACGTTTCGTTCCTGCTATCCACACTTGTCTAAATTGGGGCCGCTTTCGGCGGCGGCATGACTTCAGCCCAACCGGTTTCCCCGGTGCGCTTTTCTCATAACGGTGAGGACGGGATTTCAATCCCGAAGGACGAGCGTCCTGGATAAGACCACGCAGGCCCAGGACATCTGACGGCAACGGCGAACGGCCGCCAAAGAGGCGGAGCGTCGCAGACGAGTTCTCTCTTTTAGAAGGGGCATGCACGGCTTCCTTTGATCAATCAGACGAACAAAAGTCCAACCAACGAAAGGACGCTTACGTCGTTGCTTAACGGCAAGCTGCTTTAGGCACGTGCGCGTAACGTCTGGGTTCGCATTTACTCCTATTGCGCCGGAAATCAAGTAAAAATCTCCCGGCGCCGGATTTTTTGGGACGCTGTGTTTTGGCGTCAACACTTTGGAAACCTTTGGCGCGCGCCTCCAGGACTTTTCGAGACAACACTATGGCGCGATCAAGG
The DNA here is from genome assembly GCA_947476895.1 of Fidelibacterota bacterium. Lineage (GTDB taxonomy): Bacteria > Pseudomonadota > Alphaproteobacteria > Rhodospirillales > Rhodospirillaceae > SHVO01. The sequence goes on from CANJRX010000024.1 coordinate 13,977, forward strand.
CGGGCACGCCCCGCGCAAATCAGATAGCAACCGCCGGCGCGGCAGCGTAGTCTGTGACACTGTTTGGGGCGTCACCTTTGGGGAGGAATACACCATGCTCGCCGCTTATCCGCTGAGCTCTCTGGTCGTAGTGATCTCACTTTTTGTCTACATCTGGATGTCATTCAAAGTGGGCGCAGCCCGCGCAAAATATGATGTTCATGCGCCCGTCGTCGATGGCGCGCCGGAATTCCTGCGGGTTTACCGCGTGCACATCAACACGCTCGAGCAGTTGGTGATTTTCTTTCCGGCGCTGATAATGTTCGCTGCGGGCTGGGGCGATTTGCCGGCGGCGATCGTCGGTATTTTCTGGCCCGTGGGACGCGTGCTCTACGCTCTCGGCTACTTTAAATCGCCCGATAAGCGCGGCCCCGGCTTCGGGATTTCTTTTCTGTCATCGATGATCTTGCTGCTGGGCGCGTTAGTCGCCGTCGCCCGCATTTTGACCGAGCAGCTGTGAAATAAAGGCCCGATTCGAATCGGGAGGGGCGCTCAGCGCTACTTGTTCAGCTCTTGCCAGTGGCGCTGCTCATCGGCCGTGAAGGCGTTGATGAGGTCGCGATAAACGCGCTCGATGGTATCGGGATTGGTGCCGAGTGTTACAGCCGCCGCCCGCACTTTGCCGATAATCTCCTCGACGCGGCTGGGCACCACGACACCGGACACGGACGGTTTGAAGTTAGCGGCCTGGGTGACGAAATGAAGGCGCTGACACAGCAGCGGCACAATCACAGCATCCAGGCGGTCGATGTTCTGGCGGATCTCCGCCAGGCTTTTGCACGTCACCCAGTTTTTCTTGTTGGAGCTTTTCGCTTTCGCAGCGCGCGTCTTGACCGCGCGCGCGGGCTTGCGGCTTTTGGCTTTTGCTTTGGCCTTTTTAGTTTTGGATTTCTGAGACGCCACAGCTTCCCCGCTTTAGTAGCTGAATTCCTCGTAGGCCTTGCCGACATCGCCGGCCCAAGGGCCATTATATAACGTCAGCATGCGCTCTGCCGCGGTTATCCCCGATGCGGTGCTTTCCTGCAAGGGGGCGAGATAGCGGGTTTCGTCCCGGCCCTGGCCGTCCTTGAACCCGCGGCGCGCGAGACCGGCAGACGACAGTTCCAAAAGGGCCTTGGCGATGTCCTGCACACTACGGTCACGGATCTGGGCCTTAAAGCCTTGCACCGGCACATCGGCCCGCAGGCGCGCGCGTTCTTCCGCGGTCCAATCCTTGACCAGGTCCCAGGCGGCATCGAGCGACGCCTGATCGTAAAGCAGTCCCACCCAAAACGCGGGAAGGGCTACGAGTTTGTCCTGGGGGCCTGAGTCTGCGCCGCGCAGCTCGATATAGTTTTTCACGCGCGCTTCCGGGAAAGCCGTCGACATATGATCGATCCAATCGGCGACGGTCGGAATCTGACCCGGCAGTGCCGGCAGCTTGCCGTTCATATAATCGCGGAACGATTGACCCGAGGCATCGATGTAGCCGTCGCGATAAACGAAATACATCGGCACATCGAGCAGGTAATCAACGTAGCGCTCGAAGCCCATGCCCTCTTCGAAAGCAAACGGCAGCATGCCCGTGCGCGCGGCGTCGGTGTTGTGCCAAATCTTACCGCGCAACGAGAGATGCCCGTTGGGTTTGCCTTCGGTGAACGGTGAATTGGCCCACAGCGCGGTGGCAATGGGCTGCAGCGCCAGCGACACGCGCAGCTTCTTCACCATGTCGGCTTCCGACGCGTAATCCAAATTGACCTGCACGGTGCAGGTGCGCGTCATCATATCGATGCCCATGGTGCCGACCTTGGGCATATAGCTGCGCATGATTTTGTAGCGGCCTTTGGGCATCCAATGAATGTCTTCACGCTTCCAATCAGGCGTGAAGCCTAGCGCCAGCATGCCGATGCCAAGTTCATCACCGACCGTTTTGACTTCGGCGAGATGCGCCGCGATCTCGGCATCCGTTTGATGCACGTTCTCGACCGCAGCGCCTGAAAGCTCAAGCTGACCGCCCGGCTCTAATGAAATGGTGCCCTTGCCGCTTTGTTTGAGCGAGATCACATTCTCGCCCTCGCGCACAGGCTCCCAACCAAAGCGTTGCAACCCCGCCAACAGCGCGCGGATGCCCGCCGGACCTTCGTAAGGCAACGGCTTGTGGTCGGCTTTGGTGTAACCGAATTTTTCGTGCTCGGTACCGATCCGCCAACGATCCTTGGGCTTAGACCCCGCCGACAGCGTTGCTATCAGCTGGGCTTTGGATGTGATCGGTTCGTCCTGTTCGGAGCGGAACGACGTCATGACAGGCTCGGGTCCTTATTAGTGTCGCGCTGAAAGCTGCGCTCGCAACGGCGCCCGAGAGACCAGGCCCATAACAAACAATCTCAACCAGTGATGGTCGCGGATACATAAGACGCGTAAGCGCAAAGCGCCAGCCCGCGTCTATAACAATTCCCGCTTATTGTGGCCGTGAGGTCCAGTCTCCCAGAAGCGCCTGCCAGCAAGCGACCGCAGCCAAGGCCGCCGTCTCCGCCCGCAGGATGCGTGGTCCTACCCCCACCGGGGTAGCAAAAGGTAGTTGCCGGAGGGCGTCAAGTTCCAATTGCGCGAAGCCGCCTTCGGGTCCGGTGAGGAAACCGGCGGGCGTGGGTTTTTGTTGCGCCATCAATTCAGCAGCAAGTGGCGTGCCTTCGCCGGTTTCATCCAAGAAAAATAGGCGACGGTCTTGCGGCCACGCGGCGATGAAGGCGTCGAAGCTCACGGGCTCGTGAACCATCGGCACCGTCAGCCGCTCGCATTGCTCGGCGGCTTCGGTGGCATTAGCGCGCAGGCGCTCGACGTTCACACGCTTCACATCTGTGTGGCGCGTGAAGACGGGCAGCAGCGCAGAGACGCCAAGTTCCGATGCTTTCTCGGCCAGGAATTCAAGGCGCTTCACAGGTGCAAAGGCGAGCCACAAATCCGGCGTAGCGATTTGCGGACGCGATTGCTGCGTGACATTGAATTGCACGCGGCGTTTGGCAGGAACTGTAACAGTGGCTTGCCACTCGCCGTCGCGACCGTTGAACAGCGCGACAGTCGCGCCTGCCGCAAGGCGCATGACATGCAGCAGATAATGCGCCTGCGCTTCGGACGCTTCGACTGTGAGGCCTGCATCTAAGGCGGCATCGACGTACAACCGAATAGCAGACAGGCGGGCAGCGACTTTCGTCATGAACTTTGAGACCCCCGATTTGAAGCCAAGGAGATTGAGTGAAGCGGTGGTTCCGCCTAATCTAACGCCCTCAACCGCCGGGGTTCCATGCTAAATCGAAAAGACCCATTCAAACGCAAGTTCGACGAGCCGCGCGAAAACCGTTTCGGCCATAGCGACCTTCCGCGCCCGCCGTGGATTGATGTGTGGCTGCCGCCGGGCTTAAGGCCCTTCGCGCGGCTTGCGCGCTTAGATCGTCCCATCGGAACATGGCTGCTGTTGTTGCCAGGCTGGTGGGCCATCGCCTTGGCCAACTTCGGCGCCCCCAGCAAAGAGCTGTTGTTGCTATTCGTCGCCGGCGCCCTCGTGATGCGTGGCGCGGGCTGTACCTTCAACGACATCATCGATCGCGACATCGACGCGCAGGTCGAACGCACCGCCAAACGCCCGCTGCCCTCCGGCCAAGTCAGCGTCACTGCAGCGTGGATTTTTCTGGGCGTACAATTGGCGCTCGGGCTTCTCATTCTGCTGCAGCTCAATACCACCGCCATCATCGTCGGTGCAGCGTCGCTGGTGTTGGTGTTCACCTATCCCTTCATGAAGCGCATCACCTATTGGCCGCAGGCGTGGCTGGGTCTCACTTTCAATTGGGGGGCGCTGGTGGGCTGGGCCGCCATGCGCAACACTTTGGATTGGGCTGTGCTGCCGATCTATGCCGCGGGCTTTTTCTGGACCTTGGGTTACGACACCATCTACGCCCATCAGGACCGCGAAGATGACGCGCTGGTGGGCGTGAAATCTTCGGCATTAGCGTTGGGACGCTTCACCAAGCCCTTTGTCGCGCTGATGTACGCCCTGACGATGGCGCTGCTCGTCACCGCGAGCTTTCGCTTCGTGACGCCCACATGGCCCGCACTTGTGCCGCTGATCGCCGCGGGCCTGCACCTCGCCTGGCAAGTGCTGACGCTGGATATTAACAACCCAGCCAATTGCCTCAAGCGCTTCCAATCCAACCGTGACTTCGGCCTGCTGATTTTCGCGTCGCTGCTGTTGCAGTGGATATAGAACATATCTGTCATTGCCCGACTTGATCGGGCAATCCATTCATCGTCACGCTGAGCTGCGCTTTGTTGAGAAATGGATCCCCGGGACGCGCTACGCGCGCCCGAGGATGACAGCGGAGCTTTACTCTGCCGCTTGCGGCTTCGGCGCGGGCGGCTGCAGATACTGCTGGATGTCGACTTTGTCGATTTGGTCGGGGCGCAGGAACTGTTCGGCGTAGTCCATGTAGGCGCCCGAGGTCAGGAACAGCTCGAACAAATCCGGGTCGACGTGTTTGTCCTTTTTCATGAACCAGAGAATCTTCAGGCTCTCGGACAAGGTCTTGGCTTTTTTGTAAGGCCGGTCGGCGGCGGTCAGCGCTTCGAAAATGTCGGCGATGGCCATCATCTTGGCGGGCCATGACATCTGTGCGCCGGTGAGCTTGTTGGGATAGCCGGTGCCGTCCATCTTCTCGTGGTGGCCGCCGGCGTATTCGGGCACGCGCTTCAAGTGTTTGGGGAAGGGCATCTCGTTCAGCATGTCGATGGTCAGAACGATGTGATCATTGATCTTGCGGCGCTCGTCGTCGTTCAACGTGCCGCGCTGGATGCACATGTTGAGCACTTCGCCGAGATTGTATTCGGCTTCGGAATGCTCCGGCAAATCGGCCAGCAGGTTTTCCCAGCCTTCGGCCGGCGGCGGCGCTTTATCCAAGAGCTTGGCTTCGGTCCACGACAGACCCAGCTTGCGGTCGAAATGGCGATACCATTTCTGCTTGGAGGCCTCTTTGACCTTGTCCTGCTTTTCCTGCGACATGAACTCGCCGCCGATATTGGCGTCGGCAATGAAGGTCCATTGCTTGCTGAGCTCTTCGCAGCGGTCTTTGAACTTCTTGCGTTCGATACGCGCGTTTTTGCCCTTAGCAATGGCTTTGAGCATTTTGATTTCGGCATCGCGGCGCAGGACTTCGAAACGCATGCGCACTTCATGGATGCGGTCGTAAATGGTTTGCAGCTTGGTGGCTTTGTCGACGACGAATTCCGGCGTCGTGACTTTGCCGATGTCGTGCAACCAGGCTGCTACGTGCAGTTCGTACCACTGCTGTTCGTCGAGTTTGAAATCCTGGAAGATGCCTTCTGTCGAGGCTTGCGCCTTGGTCGCCAGCATTTTCGTAAGTTCAGGCACGCGCTGACAATGGCCGCCCGTGTAGGGCGACTTGGCGTCAATGGCGTGCGCCATAACTTTGATCAGGCTGTCCATCAGCGCTTTTTGCGCTTCGATCAGGTTCTGGTTGTCGATGGCGACCGCGGCCTGTGAGGCCAGCGCTTCGATGGTGCGCTGAACTTCTTTCGAGAAAGCGATCACATCGGCGGCGTCGTTCTTGGCGTTGATCAGCTGCAGCACGCCGATGACTTCATCGGAATAGTTCAGCAGCGGAATACACAGGAACGATTTCGAGCGGTAGCCCGTGCCCTGGTCGAATTTCTTAGTGCCCGAGAAGTCGTAGCCTTCGGCTTCATAAGCATCCGGAATGTTAATCGGCTTCTTGGTGATGGCGGCAGAAGCCGAGACGTTATTGTGGTTAGGCTGGCCGGTTTCGGCGTTGTAGAGGCGCACCGGCGGAAACGGAATTGGCACACCCGTTGTGCCGCCCATGGCGATCTTCAACGAATTGGTGCGCATGATCGTGAACTTGAGCGCATCTTCTTCAGTGCGCAGATAGAGCGTGCCGCCATCAGCCTTGGTGATGGTCATGGCTTCGAGCAGAATGAGTTCGGTCAGGCGGTCGTGATTACGTTCGGCCGAAAGAGCCAAGCCGATTTCGATCAGGCGCTCGAGACCGCTCGCGCCATCCGGCACGCTATTACGGACGTCGCCCGCACCCACGCTGGTCTGTTCAGCCGCTTGAGACATCCCTCACCCAATCACCCGCCGGACGGCCACTTAAGGCCTCCGGTTTACCGCAACATAAGTGTGTGCCCTACGCCCCGTTGACCCCGAGACTGTCAATTTTTGAAGGCTTTTTTTTTGAGCAGCCAGCACGTTAGAGCAAATTTACGAACGAGGCGTAAACGTGTTTTATCATAGGGGCGCAGCTGTTTCGCGACAAGACCCAGCGTCTTTTTCTCTTATTAGTTGATAAACACCCCTCCTTAGGCGCGTTTTGCTGCCGCTTGACGGTTCGGCGGTCTGGGCCTTAAGTACCCGTCACATCCGAACAATTTCCCCTTCGCCCCCGGGTAAAAGGGTTGGCGGGAGCGGCCAATGCCCTATCAGTCCTTGCGTGAGTTCATGGTCCGCCTGGAGAAGGAAGGGCGACTGGTGCGCGTAAAAGCGCCCGTATCCCCCCATCTGGAAATGACCGAAATCCAGACCCGGGTCCTGGCCGAAGGTGGCCCCGCCATCCTGTTTGAAAACGTGATCGGGGCGGATGGCCGCCCCTCGCCCATACCCGTGCTCGTGAACCTGTTCGGCACCGTCGAGCGCGTGGCATGGGGCATGGACCGCGAACCTCATCAGCTGCGCGAGGTCGGCGAGACGCTGGCCTTCCTGAAACAGCCCGAGCCACCGGGTGGCTGGAAAGAAGCCTGGGAGATGCTGCCGCTGGTGCGCACCGTGATGGCCATGAAGCCGAAGGTGGTCTCGAGCGCGCCGTGCCAAGAGATCGTGCTGACCGGCGCTGACATCGATCTCGGCAAGCTGCCCATCCAAACCTGCTGGCCCGGCGACGCCGGCCCGCTCATCACTTGGCCCCTCGTCGTTACGAAGGGTCCCGGCGGCGACAAGCGCGATGTCTATAACCTCGGCATCTACCGCATGCAGGTGACGGGGCGCGACACCACACTCATGCGCTGGCTCAAGCATCGCGGCGGCGCAGGGCATTTCGACCGCTGGAAAGGCCAGAAGAAAGAACCGCTGCCGGCCGCCGTCGTCATCGGCGCTGATCCGGGCACGATCCTCGCAGCGGTAACGCCCGTACCGGATACGTTGTCCGAGTATCAATTCGCGGGCCTGTTGCGCGGCAGTAAAGTGGAACTGGTGGATTGCAAGACCGTGCCGTTGCAAGTGCCCGCGGGCGCTGAGATTGTCATCGAAGGCCACGTGCTGCTGGATGAGTACGGCGACGAAGGCCCCTTCGGCGATCACACCGGCTATTATAATTCCGTCGAGAAGTTCCCGGTGTTCAAAGTCTCGGCCATCACCATGCGCCGCAATCCGATTTATCTGTCCACCTACACCGGCCGTCCGCCCGATGAGCCCAGCATCCTGGGCGAAGCGCTGAATGAAGTTTTCATTCCGCTTCTGATCCAGCAGTTCCCAGAGATCGTCGATTTCTGGCTGCCGCCGGAAGGCTGCAGCTATCGCATCGCTGTGGTCAGCATAAAGAAGTCATACCCCGGCCACGCCAAGCGCGTGATGATGGGGGTGTGGAGCTTCCTGCGTCAGTTCGTCTACACCAAGTTCGTGATCGTCGTAGACAGCGACATCAATGCGCGCGATTGGAAAGATGTGATGTGGGCCGTGTCCACGCGCATGGACCCCGCGCGCGATATCACGGTGATCGAAAACACGCCGATTGATTATTTGGACTTCGCTTCGCCGGAGCCGGGCCTCGGCGGCAAGATCGGTCTCGACGCGACCAACAAGCTGTACCCCGAAACCAAACGCGAATGGGGCCAGCAGATCAGCATGGCCGAAGACATCGTGAAGGTGGTCAGCGAGAAGTGGGCGAGATATGGGCTGCCCGGCAGCGGCGCTAAAATCTGGAAAGACTAATCGCCGCTGCCTAGGTCTTACGTTCTAAAGCTTCTTACGTTCTAGAACCGGTAAGCGATGCCGACACGCACCACCGGATAGTATTTGAAGTCGTCGACATCATCTTGGATGTCCTGGCGCTCTTGTTCCAAGTTCGTCGCAAAACCAGGAATGGCGTTGGCTGTGCCGCTGGCCGTCAGCGCTACGTTACCGCCGCCTTGGAACATGACACCGGCATCAGCCACGAAGCTGAAACCCGGCTCGCCGCGGCCGCTGGTGTAACCGAGACCAGCGTAAGGTGCGATGTCTTTGAACTTGATGCGGCCATCGAGCGTGCCGAGCTGGGCCGGCGTATAGATGGTGCCGCCGATCTCGACGTTGCTGGTCGGGGTTGCGGTGATATCAACTTTGTTGCGGTTCAAGTACGCGCCGCCGGTGAAGCGGAAACCGTTCTGGAACGGGAAAATGTCACCGAGCAAGCCGACGCTTTGCAAGCGCAGGTCGCCGTCGTAGGTCACGTCGTCGCCATCGACATCGTGCGACATGCTGAAGTAGTTGCCGCTGGCGCGCACAGCAAACATCTCACCGATATCAAAGCCGACTTCCGCGTTAAAGCCCTGGGTGCCGATACCTACGCCGACGGATTGGGCCATGGACGTCGCCGGCAGCAAAGCCAAGGCGCCAACCACGATGTAACCGAGATAAGTGAAACGCATAAAATCCTCCAAGATCCGTTCCCGCGCGGATTGCGCGAGGTGTTAACTCCACCCGCACTGATTCGTTCCTGGCTATGACGCGGTTATGGGCGAGCGTTGCGATTTGGCAACAGGAAGGGTTGAAACCCGGCTGAAAACCGGCAGACTGCCCCCTCACTCGCCCTTTAGTATCGGGACCTCATGTCGCAACCCACGCTTCTCAACTTGCTCTCGGACCTCATTTCAGACGCCCGCAAGGCCGGAGCTGAGGCCGCCGACGCCATCGTGGTGGACGGAACGTCGGTGTCCGTGACGTCTCGCCTCGGCAAGCTCGAGCAGCTTGAACGCTCGGAAGGCGGCGACATTGGCCTGCGCGTGCTGATCGGCAAACGCCAAGCCATCGTGTCGTCCTCGGACCGTTCGAAAGAAGCTTTGAAGGAATTGGTCGAGCGCGCCGTCGCTATGGCCCGCACCGTGCCCGAAGATCCTTATTGTGGTTTGGCTGCGCCCGAGCAATTGGCGAAGTCTTTGCCCGCGCTCGACATCTGCGATCCTGCCGAGGTCTCGGCCGAAACACTGATCGAAAAAGCCAAAGCCTGCGAAGCGGCGGCTTTGGACATCAAGGGTGTGACCAACTCCGAAGGCGCTTCGGCGTCGTGGGGCAAATCTCAGGTCGCCATCGCCGCCTCCAACGGTTTCGTGCGGACGTATGAGTCGTCGGGTTCATCCATGAGTGTGTCGGTCATCGCCGGCGAAAACGATCACATGGAAACCGACTACGATTATACCAGCGCCGTGTACTTCACCGATCTGAAGGCCCCGGCCGAGGTCGGCGTCGGCGCGGGTACGCGCGCTGTCCGCAAACTTGGCGGCCGCAAGGTGTCGAGCCAGAAAGTCCCGGTGATTTTCGATGCCCGTGTAGCACGCGGCCTCGTTAGCCATTTCCTCGGCGCGATCAATGGCTCATCCATCGCACGCGGCACGTCGTTCCTGAAGGACGCCATGAACGCGGACGTGTTTGCGTCCGGTATCAACATCTTCGAAGACCCACACCGCAATCGCGGGCTGCGCTCTAAGCCCTGCGATGCCGAAGGCCTGGCGAATATGGGCCGTGCGTTGATTGATAAAGGCCAGCTGACAACCTGGATTTTGGATTTGCGCTCGGCGCGGCAGCTGAACCTCACGCCCACGGGCCACGCCACACGCGGCACCGGATCGCCGCCCAGCGCCGGCACCACCAACGTGTGGCTGGAAGCGGGCAAGGACAGCCCCATCGCGCTGATGAGCGATATCAAGGAAGGTTTGTTCGTGACGGATCTCTCGGGCCAAGGCGTCAACGGCGTGACCGGCGACTACAGCCGCGGCGCGGTGGGTTTCTGGATCGAGAACGGCCAGATCACCTACCCCGTGCACGAAATCACCATCGCCGGGAACTTGAAAGACATGTTCAAGCGGATCACGCCCGCGAACGATCTTGATCTACGTTACGGCATCGACGCCCCGACGGTGCGTATCGACGGCATGTCGCTGGCGGGGACCTAAGCCGGAAAAATCAGGCGTACGGGTTCTGGGTCCACAGAAATGTGCGCTGGCAACGTGGCGATGATGTCGCCATCGGCCTGCACGGGCCGTCCCTTGATTCCATCCACCTCAACATCGCGTCCCGGCACGATCAGCACATCGCTGAGCGTCGAGATTTTTCCCAAGATGAGCGCGATGCCGTAGCGGGCGATATTGATCCACCCGCGCCCTTGCATCAGCACGACATGGAAACGGTCTTCCGTGAGTGACGCATTGGGCGCAGCGATGAACGGCCCGCCGTAACGCCGCCCGTTGCACACCACGACCGATGTCGTTTTATAGGACACGCCATCAATGGTGACCGCACAGCCAGCGTGATCTTCGCGGAAAGCCTGCACGGCGGCCTGCCAGACATAAGCCAAAGGTCCGATCACCTTCTTGAGCGCGAGCGATACGCCGTGCACGACATTGGCGTCGAAACCCGCGCCCGCCATCATCACAAAGCGTCGGCCGTTGATCCGCCCGAGATGAATGGGACGGATAGGCCCCAGGGCCAGCGCCCGCGCAGTCGCTTCCACGCTTCGTCCAAGAGCAATTTCATCAGCGAGGACATTGGCGGTGCCGAGCGGCATTAAGCCTAGCACCAGCGAACCACCCTTTAGTCCATTCACGATTTCGTTGACGGTACCATCGCCACCGGCGGCCACAATCACATCGAATTCAGAATTTTGATTGGCAGAGGCTTCGCGCGCGATGGCTTCGGCATGCCCCGGCGCTTTGGTTTCAACCACGCTCACGACGCAGCCGCTTTTTCGCAAAAGCTCGACAATGTCATCGAAGCGGGCGCGGCGATTGCGGCCCGCAGCGGGGTTGAACACAGCGAGAATCCGGCGTGGCCCTGCGTTCACTGCAAGGCTCCCCTGCGCGGTGCGCGGCCAATATCGGCCGACAGCGTCCATTCGTTACAGTTCCGTTTCATTCGCATGAAGAGACCATGAAGACCAACCCCGGGAGTCTAGCAAACGCCGTGCGCTTCACATACATCGATCACGCGCGGTCGTTATTCAAGGAGATTGTGTTGCGCGCGATTGGGTGTTCACTGAAGTTCCGCACCATCTTTATCTCCGATATTCACCTCGGCACCCGAGGCTGCAAAGCCGACTTCCTTCTCGACTTCCTCAAACACACCGAATCAGACAAGCTTTTCTTGGTCGGCGACATCATCGATGGATGGCGCTTAAAGAAAAACTGGTTCTGGACGCAAGAACACAACGACGTGGTGCAGAAGCTTTTGCGCAAAGCGCGCAAGGGCACCGAAGTCGTTTATGTGCCCGGCAACCACGATGAATTCGCTCGTGACTTTCTGGATCAGGAATTCGGCCAGATCAAAGTGGTGCGCGACGTCATCTATGACACCATCGACGGCCGGCGCTTCCTGATCGCCCACGGCGACGAATGCGACGGCGTGATGATCTACGCCAAATGGCTCGCGATTCTGGGTGACACGGCTTACGTGACGGCGCTGACTCTCAACACCTGGTTCAACGCCATCCGGCGCAAGTTGGGCCTGCCTTACTGGTCCCTGTCGAAATACCTGAAGCACAAGGTCAAGAACGCAGTCGCGTTCATTTCCAACTATGAGCAAGCCATGGCGCGTATGGCCCGCGAACGCGGTGCCGACGGTGTGGTCTGCGGCCACATCCACCACGCTGAAATCCGCGAGATCGACGGCATCACCTATCTCAACGACGGCGATTGGGTGGAAAGCTGCACCGCCCTGGTCGAGCACTACGATGGCCGCTGGGAAATTTTGCATTGGGCCGACCTGCGCGGCTTAGCGCCCACCGACTCTCTGTCCGATCAAGTCCCCGAAGAATCCTTTTCCATTCCGGCGTTCCCCCTTCCAACGCCCACGCGAATCCCTTTGGAAGCCACGAACAAGGCAAAAGAATGCGAATACTCATCGTCACCGATGCCTGGCATCCCCAGATCAACGGTGTTGTCAGAACTCTGACGACGCTTAAAAATCATCTGACCACGGCGGGCCACGAAGCCATCACCATCACGCCGGATCAGTTCCGCACCGTGCCGTGCCCCAGCTATCCTGAAATCCGCTTGGCGTTGATGCCGGCGCGCCGCATGGCCCGCACGATTGAAAGCTTCCGGCCTTGCGTGGTGCATATCGCGACCGAAGGCCCCTTGGGCATGGCGGCGCGGCGCTACTGCGTAAAGCGTGAGGTTCCCTTTACCACCGCGTTCCACACCAAATTCCCTGAGTACCTGAACGCGCGCCTGCGCGTGCCGGTGAAGTGGACCTATAAAATGATGCGCCATTTCCACGCGCCGTCCAGCTCCGTGATGGTCGCCACGCAAACGGTCGAGAACGAGTTGAAGGTGCACGGCTTTAACAACATCATGCGCTGGAGCCGGGGTGTGGACACCGATCTGTTCCGCCCGCGCGACAAAAGCTTCCTCGACCTGCCGCGTCCCATCGCGCTCTACGTGGGCCGCGTCGCCGTGGAAAAGAATATTGAAGCTTTCCTGGCCTTGAAACAGCCGGGAAGCAAAGTGGTGGTCGGGGATGGACCGCAGCTAAATGAACTATCGCGCAAATATCCCGATGTGGTTTTTGTCGGCACAAAAGAAGGCGAGGATCTCGCGAAACACTTCGCGGCGGCGGACGTGTTCGTCTTTCCAAGCCTGACCGACACCTTCGGCCTCGTGCTCTTGGAAGCCTTGGCCTGCGGCGTGCCGGTTGCGGCTTACCCCGTCGCAGGACCGCTCGATGTTATCGGTGATGCTCCGGTGGGATGCCTGCACGCGGATCTTGGAACGGCTGTGCAACGCGCCCTTGGCGCATCACCCGAGGCCTGCCGCGCCCACGCGCAAAGCTATTCTTGGGAAGCCAGCACGCAGCAGTTCCTGGATAACATCGTACCGTTTCCGCCGGAGCGCTTCTTTCCCGGAGACGGGGCACCGCCCAAGAACGAGATGGCCCCCAATAGCGCTGCAGGCTTACGGCGTATGCGTACGTAAATAATAAAGCCCGGCCACAACCACGGCTCCGATCAGCGCTATCCACAGCAAAGCCCGGTTTGACGTCATGGCGGCCCCCTAAAACCGGCGCGGTGGGCAGCGTCGCCGATCTGCATTATTGTCCCCCGTATGACACACGGGACGCAAGTTGCCATATGGCCAAGCTGATCAAGCGCCTGGGCCGCACACCCTTCGTGCAACGCACGTTGGCGGCATTAGCTGCAGGCCTTATGGGCGCGGTGAAGGCCACGACGCGTTGGCAGTCGATCGGTGCTGATGTCGCTGCGCCCGCCTGGGCCGGCGATAAGCCGGTCATTGTCGCCTTCTGGCACAACCGGCTTGCGATGATGCCGGCGTGCTGGCCCTCATCCAAACCCTTCCACATGCTGATCTCGTCGCATCCCGATGGGCGACTAATCGCCAACACGATTGCGCATTTCGGCTTTGGCAGCATCGCAGGCTCGTCCACACGCGGCGGCGGCGAAGCGATGCGCCAGCTGGTGCGCACATTGAAGAACGGCGAGAGCATCGGCATCACGCCCGACGGTCCGCGGGGCCCGCGCATGACGGCGGGCGACGGTGTGTTGGCGCTGGCGCGGCTGGCCGGTGTGCCGATTTTGCCCCTGGCGGTTTCCGTGAGTAACCGCGTTGTGTTGAACACTTGGGACCGCCTCATCATCCCCTTGCCTTTCGGCCGCGGCGCCATGATATGGGGGCAGCCCATGACCATACCCCGCGATGCCGACGACGCCATGCTCGCGGACCTGCGCACAAAATTAGAAGAGGAACTGATCCGCGTGAGCGCCGAAGCCGATGCAAAGGTCGGGCAGACGATCATCATGCGCGAGGGTGCTACAAATGCGCGCGCCTGATTTCTGGCAGAACGATAACGGCATCGCCCGGCTTCTGGAGCCGGCAGGTCTCATTTACGGCGCGATCACGGCCCGGCGTATGGCCCGGGCGAAACCTTATAAAGCGTCGCAGCCTGTCATTTGCGTAGGCAACCTCACTGCCGGGGGCAGTGGCAAAACACCGCTCGCGGCCTCCATAGCGTCACGCCTGAGCGATCAGGGGCGCAGCCCCGCGATCCTGATCCGCGGCTACGGCGGCAGCATGGCCGGCCCGGTGCGCGTGAGCGGCAACACCCACACGGTTGAGGAAGTCGGTGACGAAGCCCTCCTGCACGCGCGCTATGTGCCCACATGGGTCGCGCGCCAGCGCAGCGCTGCGGCACCTTTGGCCATCGCCGCGGGCGCAGATGTGCTGGTGATGGATGACGGCCATCAACATCCCAGCCTCGCCAAGGATCTCTCGTTAGTAGTCGTGAACGGCTACACCGGCTTCGGCAACGGCCGCATTATTCCGGCAGGGCCCTTGCGTGAGTCTATTGTCGGCGGTCTCGCCCGGGCCGACGCCGTGGTGGTGATGGGTGAAGACCAACACAACCTCGCGCCGCGTCTTGCGCAGACGAAGCCGGTTTTAAAAGCCAATCTTGTCTACGGACCCGAGTGGCAAAGCTTGCGCGGCCAGCGTGTGGTCGCTTTTGCCGGCATCGGCGGACCCGATAGATTCTTGAATTCGTTGGAAGCCGTCGGCGCGCGCGTAGTGGCCTTCCATCCCTTCGGCGATCACTACGGCTATGCCGCCGCCGATATCCAACCCATGCTCGATGAAGCCTATGAAGTCGGTGCGCTTGCGGTCACCACCGATAAAGACGCCGTACGGCTGGACCCGGATCAACGCCAACAGGTCAACGTGCTGACGATCAAAGCCATGTGGGAAGACGAGAGCGCGCTGGATCAGCTTTTGGATAAGGCTTTAGCGCGCGGGTAAAACTGCCAGCAGCGTTTCGGGATCGATGCGGGTGTTGAACCACGTCGCGCCGAAATGCAGATGTGGTCCGTTAGCGCGCCCCGTCATACCGATTTCGCCGATGACATCGCCCTGTTTCACATGGTCGCCGTCTTTGACCAAAATCTTGCTCATGTGGATGTAGATGGTCTCAAGGCCGTAGCCGTGATTGAGCACAATGGTGTTACCGGTCATGATCATCATGGGGTGGCTCAGCGTCACAATGCCATCCGCCGCCGCATGGATCGGCGTGCCAATGGGCCCCGCGATATCAAGTCCGCTGTGGGCCGCCATGGGCGAGCCGTTCAAAATGCGCTGGCTGCCAAAGGTGCCCGATTTGCGCCCCTCGGCCGGACGGATAAAACCGGTTTGAAAAAACGGCGTCAGTTCCAGCGTCATATAAGCCGCGTACATCAGCTTGTTTTCAGCGCCGATCTTTTCCATCAGCACCGGGTCGGGCGTGACCAGCGCCTGCGGAACGCCATCGACCTTTTCGATCTCCCAGGCGCGCGGTGCGATGGTAAATTTCTGTGTGCTTTTTGTACCGTCCGATGAGACGACCAACAGTTCGCCGGTGGCCGGCGCATCACGGCCAATGCCCAAAAGAAATTTTCCGTCGGGTGTGACCGGAATGTCTTGTTTGCCATAAGTGATTTTCGCGCCCGGCTGTGCGGTACCGACGACAAGTCCGCCCTGCTCTACTCGTCCTGTGAGCGACACATCAGCCGCTGCAGCGGGAAGCACAAAGAACATGGAAAGGAAAAGCGCGCGGATCACAGCAGCGTGCCCTGTGACCCGCCGTCTTTTTTCGGTGCAGGCCGTGCCGGTTTCGGCGGGGGCGTTCCATCAACGCGCGCGCTCACTTCACCATCGGCGAATTCAATGCTGAGCACGCACCCCGCCATAGCGCCCGCAACTGCGGTGATGGGCGCGCCACTGGCATCACGCACCAGCGCATAGCCGCGCTCCAGAACACGTTTCGGCGAAACCGATTCCAGGCGGGCGAACAAGTTTTCCAAACGCGTCGCGGCATCGCCGGAGGTGCGCTTTAAAGCCGACACGGCGCGGGCCGTCAGGTTTTCCAAATTCTCCCCGTGACGCCGCAAGTCGTCCGAGAATCGATCCAGCGCCAGGCGTCCGCCCAAGATCGTCAAAGACTCGCTCTTCGCCAGCAGAAGCCGCTGCGGCGCTTCGTTTAAGCGTTCGGTCAGGGCATCGAGGTCTTGCGTTTTCTGCGCAACAATCATGTCGAGCTTGGGGATGCCGCGCACCAGGCCTTCCAGGTGTATGCGGCGCTCTTCCAGCGTGCGCGTGACGGCTTGAGCCAAGCGCCCGTGACGTTGCTGCAACTGCGCCAGAAGATCGAGGCGCACCGGCACCGCCATTTCCGCAGCGGCCGTGGGTGTCGGCGCGCGCTTATCGGCGGCGTAATCCATCAACGTCCAGTCGGTCTCGTGACCCACGGCGGCGATCAAGGGAATTTGCGAACCCGCAGCCGCACGCACAACGACTTCTTCGTTAAAGGCCCAGAGATCCTCTAAACTTCCGCCACCGCGCGCGACAATGATCACGTCGGGTCGGGGGATCCCGCCGCCAGCCTCTAGCGCGTTGAACCCTGCAATGGCCGCGGCAATCTCTGCCGCCGCGCCCTCGCCCTGCACCTTCACCGGCCAAACGATAACCCGGCGCGGGAAGCGGTCGGCGACGCGGTGCAGAATGTCGCGGATGACAGCGCCCGTGGGCGAGGTCACTACGCCAATCACATCGGGCAGATAAGGCAGCGGCTTTTTGCGGCCCTCATCGAACAGACCTTCGGCGGCCAATTTTTTCCGGCGATCTTCCAGCAGCTTCAAAAGCGCGCCCTGGCCCGCGAGTTCCATGGAATCGATGATGATCTGGTAGCTGGAACGGGCGGGATAGGTGGTCAGGCGGCCGGTAACGATGACTTCCATGCCCTCTTCGGGGCGTATCGACAGCTTGGACATCGTGCCGCGCCAGATAATGCCGTCGATACAGGCATTTTCGTCCTTGAGGCGCAGGTAACAGTGGCCGGAACTGGGGATTTTGGGCTGAGAAATCTCGCCCCGCACCCGCACATAGTCGAAGGACTCCTCGACCGTGCGCTTCAGGGCGGCGGAAAGTTCGCTGACGGAAAAAGCCGCCGCATTAGAGGCCGCTTCGCCGATGGTGCCAGGGGGTGACAAATCGCTCATGGCTCTGTTATGCCACAGCAGAGAACAGCCATACAGGGCGGGGATAAAGATGCGGGTTTTGGTTGTAGGCGGCGGCGGACGCGAACATGCCTTGTGCTGGGCCTTGAGCGCCTCGCCTCTGTGTGACGCGCTATATTGCGCCCCGGGAAACCCCGGAATCGCCGCGGTCGCCACCTGCCTTCCCGTTAGCGCTGAGGATGTGGACGGTGTCGTGGCCGTCGCTCAAAAAGAAAAAATCGACTTCGTCGTGGTCGGCCCGGAAGCGCCGCTCGTGGCCGGGCTTGTGGATAAACTTGCAGCTGCCGGCATCAAAGCTTTTGGACCCAGCGCTTTGGCTGCGCGTTTGGAAGGCTCCAAAGCCTTTATGAAAGACTTCTTCGCCCGCCATAACGTGCCGACGGCTGCCTACGGGCGGTTCACGGACACCGCCAAAGCCAAAGCCTTCATCGACGCCAAGGGCGCACCCATCGTGGTCAAGGCCGATGGCCTGGCCGCGGGCAAAGGCGTGATCCTGTGTCAGAGCATCGCTGAAGCCCACGCCGCCATCGACACCATCATGACCGACAAAGCTTTTGGGGCGGCCGGGAATGAAGTGGTGGTGGAAGAATTCCTGGACGGCGAGGAAGCCAGCTTCTTTGCCATCGTTGACGGCGAAACCGCGCTGCCATTGGCCTCAGCCCAGGATCATAAAGCCGTCGGCGACGGCGATACCGGCCCCAACACCGGCGGCATGGGTGCCTATTCACCGGCGCCGATTGTCGATGACGCCCTGCAGCTGCGCGTCATGAACGAGATTATTCTTCCCACCGTGCGCGGCATGGCCGCCGAGGGGCACCCGTTCAAGGGCGTGCTGTTCGCGGGCCTGATGATCTCGAAAGGCGTGCCCAAGACCCTGGAATTCAACGTGCGCTTCGGTGATCCGGAATGCGAAGTGCTGATGGTGCGTCTCAAATCCGACCTGCTGCCCGCGTTGGTTGCCGCCGTGGATGGCCAGCTCAAAAACTTCGATCTGCGTTGGCACGACGACGTGGCGTTGACCGTCATCATGGCTGCCAACGGCTATCCCGGCACGCCGCAGAAAGGCACCGTGATTGAAGGTCTCGATGCCGCCGCTAAGATTGAAGACGTCACCGTTTTCCATGCCGGCACCAAAGCCGATGCGAGCGGCGCGATTGTCGCCAACGGCGGACGCGTGCTCGCCGTCACGGCCACGGGCAAAAGCGTGAGCGAAGCGCAAGCGCGCGCCTACAAGGGTGTGGATGCGATCCGTTGGCCGGGAGGATTTTGCCGCCGCGACATCGGCTGGCGCGCGGTCGCCCGAGAAAAACAGCGCTAGATTAGTGACACTGCGTTGAGAGCGTCTTCGACTTAGGGTCGGACATCAACGGCGGCGACAGTTCGTCCACCACTTTGACGCCGGAATAATAACCACGGTCTGTGGTATCCGTCGCGATATCCAGCAACGTCTTTTCCATCACATCCCGGCGCTGGCCGACAAAGTCCGACGGGCCCGGCATGGTTTTATTCAAGTAGAGCAGGAATTTTTCGTGCACGACCGGAGTCATAAAACAGGCCGGACGTTCGTTTAAGCCGACGTCCAGGATCAGTCGCAGCGTCACCACGTGATACTGCACGCGGCCACCCATTTTGTAGGGCACCATCATGGGGTTCAGTTCCACCATGGCACCGCCGTAGCCGATGGGCTTTTCTTCCTCGGCCGCCATTGCCGGCATGGTCAGCAGAAGCGCCGCGAGACAGAGTGCGTACGGGGTAAATTTCATAATTCCATGGTACGGCGAACCGCCGTTCCTGCAAAGGCCTAGCGCCGGGCCGCGAAAAAAGCCTTCAGCAGCCCTTCAGCGCGGCTGGCGTTGACGCCGCCTACGACTTCGGGCCGGTGGTGGCAGGTGGGCTGATCGAAGACTCGGGACCCGTGGTCGACACCGCCGCCTTTAGGGTCATAAGCCCCGTAGATCACCTTTCTCAGGCGCGCGTGGGACGCAGCGGCCGCGCACATCGTGCAAGGCTCGAGCGTTACATAGAGGTCGCATCCGGCCAGACGCGCCGCGCCAAGTTTGGCGGCTGCGGCCCGGATCACCAGCATCTCGGCGTGGGCGGTGGGATCGAAGGTCGCTTCGGTCTGGTTGCCGGCTGCGGCCAGCACCTCCCCCTTTGCCGGATCGACTAGAACCGCACCCACAGGCACTTCACCGCGCGCAGCGGCGGCTTCGGCCTCCTGGAAAGCGAGCATCATGAAATCGGTCGGCATAGCGGGAGAGTCGGTCGAGAGCCCCCTTACGTCAAGGGCGCTAAGCTCTACTTCGCCGCAGGCGTTTCCGCGGGACGCTTAATGAAGCGAATGCCGGTCACATCGTTGCCGTTGAAGGTCACCAGGGCGTTGTAAGAATGGGCGACCTTATACATGGCCTCGGTTTCGGCATCTTGGCGCGACTTTACCGACAGCTCGACAACATCAGACAGCATGCCGCGTGTGGCCGGACCGGGGACTTCTTTCTTCAGCTTCACCGAGCCGCCGGACTTCGCGACGACGCTGAGCCATTTTTCAATACGCGGCGGCAGCTGATTGGGGCTGAACGGGCCACTCGGCACGATCAAGGCCTGATCGGGCGCCTTCGCGAGTGTGTCGGCAAGGTCTTTGTCGAAGGCCACAGAGTCGAAGAACGTCAGGCCTTCATCCTCGGCGACCGCGGCATCTTGCGCCAGCGTGACCTGACCGATTTTCTTTACCAGTCGTGATGTTAGTCTACTGCATGTTTTGGCTCTGTTCGAGTGGTACTGGTATCGGGCTATAGGTCACCGGCGCCGGCGGCCTATAGCCGAGCGATGAATGGGGCCGCTTGGTGTTGTAGTGC
>CANJRX010000025.1 GCA_947476895.1 Fidelibacterota bacterium
CACTACAACACCAAGCGGCCCCATTCATCGCTCGGCTATAGGCCGCCGGCGCCGGTGACCTATAGCCCGATACCAGTACCACTCGAACAGAGCCAAAACATGCAGTAGACTAACATCACGACTGGTAAAGAAAATCGGTCAGGTCACTGGCCCGCCGTCACCACTTCGCCCGGTTCGACCAAGACGCGCTCTACAAGTCCGCCTTCGATGGCATCGAGATAGACCGTATCGCGCGGCACGACCTTCGCCCGAAACGGGATCAGGTCATGGAACATGCCCTGCTCGACCGTGGCGATGGTGAGCTGCGCCGCCGGAACGCGCAGTGTGCGCATGCTGTCGCCCATGACGAGGGCGAGCACCACAAACAGAAACAGCACGATGCCAGCAACGGCAGCGCCAACGCGCGCAGCCAAGGGCCACTTCTGCCAGAATCGCTGCTCAACCGGGGTATCCATCCCGGCGCCGCTTGTATCGGCAAGTTTGAGCTGAGCAACGGACATCGCGCTCTCCTGGCGGCTTATCCTCTAGCGGGGCTTGACGAGCTTCTTCATTTTGCCGGCGATGGTTTGCAGCTGAGCGGGCTGGATCAGCGCCGCTTTCACCATGCCCATCAGCACGTCTTCAATGGACCCGCCGCAAAACCGGTCGACGATGCCCTTCACCTGTTGAACGGCAATCTGTTCGCGGGTTTCCGTGGCGTAGAACATGAAGGCGCCATGCTCAAGCTTGTGCGTGAAGTAACCCTTCTCCTCCAACCGGCGCAGAACCGTGCGGATGGTGGGATCTTTTAAGGGCCGCGGCAGAAGCTTGCGCACGGAGGCCGCCGTCATAGGACCGTGAGTCCAAATCAAGTTGGCGACTTCGTGTTCGAGATCGCCGAGGGGCGGAAGGGTCTTGGGAGGTTTGGTTTTTGTCATGCCATTTTGCCATGTTACGCGTTGCCACATGTGACGACTTGTAACACGGTCAAACACAGGCCGCAAGGCGTACGAATTACTCTTGAGAAATTAGCGCGCGGGCAGCGCGGCCTGGTCCAAGACGGTCTCGAACTTTGTTCGCAACGGCTGGCGGAGGACGCGGCCGCCGCAGGCCAAGCACCTTGCCCCGTTCTCGCGCCGTAAGACCGCGACGCTTTCGATGCCGTAGCAGGTTTGGCAGGTGGGGCACTGGGTGACCGGCCGGAACCCAGGGCGAACGTGTTCCATCACTCACAGTCGACAGATCCAACCCCGTACCAACGGTGATTGTCGCACTTCCGCCGGTGCCCGAAACCGTTCCGCACCAGACGAAGAAATCGGCCGCGCCATGATGCCGCCCAATTAGAGCACTTGAAATAGCACCAAAACTCGGCTGGAATCCGTCCAGTTGTGAGGGAACGAGAAGAATGACAACCGTCCTGATCGTCGAAGATGAAGCGTTCACCATCGAAATCCTCTCGGCCATTTTGAAGCGCCGCGGGCATGATGTTCTTGTCGCCAACAACGGCGCTGAAGGTGTGGCGAACGCCCGCAAGAATAAGCCGGACCTCGTGATTATGGACATGAGCATGCCGGGCATGAACGGCTGGGAAGCCATCCGGCAGCTGAAGGGCGCGGCCGACACGAAGGCGATTCCGATTATTGCGCTGACCAGCATGACCACGGCTGAAGACCGCGACGAGGCTTATAGCGCTGGTTGCGACGCCTATGAGGCGAAGCCTATCGACGTGCAACGCCTTGAAGAGCGCATCAAGGAACTGATCGGATAAGCTAGGTAATCGGAACGATAGACGTTCCGACCGGCGCGAGACTCAACCGCGCCAATTTCAAATGCGCCCAGGCGAACGGCAAGCCGACGATGGTAATGCCCAGCAGGAATGCGCAGATCAGGTGGCCGAGCGCCAGCCACCATCCGGCAAAAACAAACCAAATCACATTAGCTATGAAGCTGACCGGGTTTGAACTGCTGTCCTGCATTTGATTGCCAAAGGGCAGCAGGGTGTAGCCGGCGATGCGCAAAGCGCCCGGCACCCACGGCAAGCCAATAATCGTGATGGCCATGATGCAGGCGGCGAGCAGCCAGCCAAAGGCCATGGCCAGTCCGCCGAAAATCAGCCACAGAATATTGAGGATGAGCGTCATTTAAACCGACTCCAGCAACAGCGAGATGCCCTGTCCCACGCCGACACACATCGTACATAAGGCGTAACGCTGTTTACGCAATCCCATTTCAAGCGACGCCGTGAGGGCAAGGCGTGCGCCCGACATGCCGAGCGGATGGCCGAGGGCGATGGCGCCGCCGTTGGGATTAACCTGCGCGGCGTCGTCGGCGAGCCCAAACTCGCGCAGTACAGCCAAAGCTTGGGCGGCAAAGGCCTCATTCAACTCGATAACGCCGATGTCGCTGATTTTCAGTTTTGCCTTCGCCAGCAGTTTGCGTGTGGCCGGCACGGGGCCGACGCCCATGATGCGGGGCGCTACACCGGCGGTCGCGCAACTCACCACGCGGGCGCGGGGCGTTAAACCCCAGCGCTTTACGGCTTCGGCGGAAGCGATAATGAGTGCCGCCGCGCCGTCGTTGACGCCGGAGGCGTTGCCCGCCGTCACCGTGCCACCTGCGCGGAAAGGCGCGGGCAGTTTGGCAAGTTTTTCGAGTGTAGTGTCGGCGCGGGGATGTTCGTCGGCGCTGACAACCACGTCTTCTTTCCCGCTGCGGTAACGCACGGGGATAATTTCTGTCGCAAAGCGGCCCGCTGCCATGGCCGCGCCGGCCCGTTGTTGTGAGCGCAGCGCGAAGGCGTCCTGATCGGCGCGGGAGATGCTGAAGTCCGCCGCCACGTTCTCTGCGGTTTCCGGCATGGTCTCTGTTCCGTGGCGCTTTTGCAGGGCCGGGTTGATGAACCGCCAACCCATGGTCGTGTCGTAAAGCGTGTGGTCGCGCGTGTAGGCGCTGTCGGCCTTGCCCATCACAAACGGTGCTCGGCTCATGTTTTCGACACCGCCCGCAATAATAAGGTCGGCTTCACCGGCCTTGATGCTGCGCGCAGCAAAGGCCACGGCATCGAGGCCCGAGGCGCACAGGCGATTGACAGTGGTGCCCGGTACGCTCTCCGGTAGGCCAGCCAAAAGTAATGCCATACGGGCGACGTTGCGGTTATCTTCGCCGGCCTGATTGGCGCAACCGAGAATGACATCGTCAATATTCGCCCAATCAATGCTGGGATTGCGTTGCATCAACGCCGTCAGCGTCTCCGCCGCCAGATCATCCGCGCGTACGGGTGCAAGCTTGCCGGCGTAGCGGCCGATAGGGGTGCGAATACCGTCGCAGACAAAAGCTTCAGTCATCGGGGATCTCTCTTAAACGGGGCGCGGACGCGTGGTGCGGTTCTCAATACGTTTTTCGTAGCCGACGCCTTGAATAATGCGATCAACAAAAATGCCCGGCGTGTGCACCGCGTCGCCGTCGATCTCGCCCGCGTCGACAATGTGCTCGACTTCGGCAATGGTGATCTTGCCCGCCGTTGCCATCACGGGGTTGAAATTGCGCGCGGTTTTGCGAAACACCAAATTTCCCTCGGGGTCCGCCTTCCAGGCTTTCACGATGGAAAGGTCGGCGCGTAGCCAAGTCTCGCGTACATAAAGTTTGCCGTCGAATTTTTCGGTGGGCTTGCCTTCGGCGGCGATGGTGCCCACGCCGCTGGGCGTAAAGAACGCCGGTATGCCCGCACCGCCCGCACGAATGCGCTCAGCCAAGGTGCCTTGCGGGTTCAATTCCAACTCCAGCGTTCCATCCAGATACAGGCGCTCGAACAGCTTGTTCTCGCCGACGTAGGACGCGATCATTTTTTTGATCTGACCGTTATTCAACAACGTCCACAGACCGAAGCCGTCAGCGCCGCAGTTGTTGGAAACCACAGTCATCTGCTTAACGCCGTTGCGCTTCAGCGCCGCGATCAGGTTTTCTGGGTTGCCCGAGAGGCCAAAGCCGCCGGACATCAGCGTCATGCCGTCGAAGGTCACGCCTTCTAAAGCTGCGTCTGCACTCGGAAATATTTTACCAGCCAAGGATGCCGTTCCTATTGTTGCATGGTCGAGTATAGCATTTAAAAGCCGTAGAGCTGGGCGGGATTGTCGACCAAAATCCGCTCCCGGGCCTTTGCATCCGGTACAGCCACGCTGAGCAGATCCACCAATCCCTGATCGTCCGGGACGGGATACTTGATGTTCGGATGGGGCCAGTCGGTGCCCCAGAGAATCCTATCCGGCGCGGCGGCGACAAGCTTTTGCGCAAAGGGCACGACGTCGTGGAAGGGCGCGCCGGCCGCAGAGGCCCGGTCCATGCCAGAGATTTTCACCCAGGCCCGGGGATTGGCGGTCAGCTCAAGCAGTTTTTGAAACGGGGCTTGATCCAGTCCAGCTGCGGCATTGATGCGCGCCAGATGGTCGATCACAAAGGGGATTTCCAGCGGCTTTAGATATGGCAGCGCTGTTTCCAAATCGTCGGCGCTGAGATGCAACACGGCATGCCAGCCGAAGGGCGCGATCACATCGGTCACGCGCCGGAAATCGGTGAGGGACGGCGGCGCACCCAGATGCTTCACAAAATTAAACCGCACGCCGCGTATACCGCCGCGATTCAGGCCCGCGATCTCGTCTTTCGTCACCGTGGTTGGGACAAGCGCGATGCCGCGATAAGCGCCGTGCGATGTGGCAATGGCATCTAGCGTCACGCTGTTATCGAAGCCATGGCAGCCGGGCTGCACAATCACGCCGCGGTCGATACCGAGACGTTTATGCAAAGCCATGAGCGCTTCTTTAGGCGCTTCCGGCGGCGTATAGGTGCGCTTGTCGTCATAAGGAAAGCGCGACGTCGGCCCGAAGATGTGGAAGTGGGTGTCGCAGGCCCCTGTGGGCAACGCACCGCTCATGGTTTCGAGATCTCCAGCACGCGTCGGCACATAATGCGGCGCGGATTGCGGAAGGTGGGCCGCACGCGGCTGCTCCAATCGGTTTCGCGGACGGCGAGCCACTCTTTACTGTGCAGAACGTCGGGCGAAACTAAGTCGTAGCAGGCGTAGTAATATGGGCCGGCATCAAGACTGACCAAACGCTGCGCCAGCACAACGCCCGGAACGGCCGCCAAGCCCGGCATATGTTCGTCGTCGTACCAGTGCTCAAGGTCTTCAGCGCCGCCGGACGCGACATCGGTGCGCACAATATAATGATGTGTGGCCGTGGCTCTGGCTGATGCGCCCTGAAACACACGCACCGCTTTCAGCCGGCTGACTTCCATAGGATTTAAAGCCGCGACAGCGCCTGCGACATCCGGGGCATTTGCGCCGCGCACATAAGCCGTAACGCGCGGCTCTTCCAAGGCCAGGCAGATCAAGGCATCGCCGAAACTTTTCAGCGTTCCTGCGAGGGTGGGCGGCACCGCTTCAGATTTGAACTCGATCAGAACGGCATCTTTAAGAGCGTTAGTGGACATTCAAAGCCGCCAGGAATCTTGAAACCATGTTGTAAGCAGCCACTGTAGCGGTCAGTTCTACACGTCCCGTTGCGTCGAACGCGGCTTTGATGCGGTCGAATAACGCATCGGGCACTTGGATGTCCCGCGTCATGGTGTCGGTGTATTCAAGCACAAGGCGCTCCAGATCATCGAAGGCCGATAAGTCCGAGGTCTTCACCGCTTCCAGCTTGGCGTCCGACACCCCGGCTTTACGGGCGTGGGGAACATGCACCTCAAATTCATAAGGTGCCCGATTGAGGATGGCGATACGCAAGATGATCAGCTCGCGCAGGTGCGGCGGCACAGTCGTCTTCTGCCGAATGGCGGTCAGCAGCGCTTCCCAGCCTTCAGCGACAGGCAGGCTGTTGAGAAGAATGCCGTAGAGCGCCGAGATTTCGCCGCGCGAGCGCCGGATTTGGGCTTCGACGGCGCGACCGGCCTCAGTGACGGCCGGAGGTGCAGCCGTAATACGGGGCCTGTTCGTCATAAGATTATCCGTGCTGCGCGCGCGTTTTCTTTTCGGCGCCTGAAGGGTCGATCAAACCTGCGGATTGCTCCGCGAGGTATTTATCAAACTTAGCGCGATCAAAGCCCCGTTCCCATTTCGCGACGACAAAGACCGCCAGGGTGTTGCCGATGATGTTGGTGAGCGCCGTACAGGTCGCCATAAGCCGGTCGATACCAAAGAGCAATGTAAGGCCGCCAAGCGGCAGCGTGCGCACGCTTTGCAGCGTCGCGGCAAGTTTGATGAACGCGCCACCGGCGACGGTCGTGCCGCCTTTGGAGGTCAGCATGATGACCATCAGCACCGCCAGTTGTTCACCTAATGAGAACGGCGTGTCAGTCGCCTGCGCAATGAACGCCACGGCAATGGCCATATATATAGCCGTGCCGTCTAGGTTGAAGCTGTAGCCCGCCGGCAGAACAAAACCGACGACAGCTTGATCGCAACCGGCCTTTTCAAGCTTCATCATCAAACGCGGCAGCACCACTTCACCCGAAGCGGTGCCCAGCACCAGCATGATCTCATCGCGGATCAGGCGGAGAATTTTGAAAATCGAAAGCCCCGCGGTGGCGGCGATGGCGCCCAAGACGACGATCACGAAGAACGCTGCCGTCGCCCAATACAGCACTACGACTTTGGCGAGGTAGATCAACGTGCCTGCGCCGAAAGCGCCTATAGCCGCCGCCAGTGCGCCGAACGCGCCGATGGGCGCAAGGCGCATGATGAAGCCAAGGATGCGGAACAGCACCTCTTGCGATTCAACAATCACTTTCAGGATCGCAGAGTCTTTTTTCGCGCCGCCGACGCTGAGCGCTGCGCCCGTCAGAACCGAGATGAACAACACCTGCAGGATTTCGCCGCGGGCAAACGCGCCAACCAGGGTGTCGGGAATGATACTGAGGAAAAAGCGCACAGCGGTGAAGTCGCTGGCGCCGCTGATGGTGCGGGTGGCGGCGTCGGTGAGTGAAAGATCGGTGGCGTGCAGGCCGTCGCCCGGCCGGAAAATATTCACCGCCGCAAATCCAAGTCCCATGGCGATGGTGGTAACGACCTCAAAATAGAGCAATGCTTTAAGGCCCAGGCGACCCAATTGGCGCATGTCGGCCACATGGGTCAGGCCGATAACGACCGAGCAGAAAATGATCGGGGCCAGCATCATGCGCAGAAGGGCGATGAAAGCATCGCCCAGGGGTTTCATGTCGATGGCGATCGCGGGTGCCGCGATTCCCAGGATGATTGCGAGAAATATCCCGATCAGCACCTGGATATAAAGTTGCCGGAATAGCGCCATGTGTCAGACTCCCCCGCCGCATACTTTATCGGGATGCAAAGCCGTGTCGAGGCGGTATTGCGCACGATGCAGCGCAACATAGCCGAAGCGTACGGCGTCTTGTGGCATGGGCATACGCCCCATGGTATTGTCGGCGTTGCCGGTCTCTGGACGAGGGCAACTAAAGCAGCTGTGGCCGCGCATCTTTTTTACGGTCAGTTGTATTTAGCGTTGTGGGAGGGGGCGGAATGACCGGCCGGAACTCATGCGTGATCGCCGCGCTCACAGGGCTGCTGATCGCGCCGGCATTTTTTGGCTCCGCCGCTAACGCTGCGACACCTTGCGCGAACCTTTCAGCGCTGACGATCCCGGATGTCAACGTGACGTCGGCCACGCTGGTGCCGGCAAATTCATTTGTAGCACCCGGTGCTCCAGGTCCGGCCGATCTGCCGTCATTCTGTCGTGTCATCGGCGTCGCGACGCCGAGCGCGGATTCGGTCATCAATCTTGAAGTTTGGATTCCGGCGACCGCAGCTTGGAACGGCAAGTTTCAAGGTGTGGGCAACAATGCGTTCCTCGGTGCGGTCAGTTATGCCGCCATGGCCGACGCTTTACGCGCCGGTTACGCCGCCGCCAGCTCCGACGCCGGC
Source organism: Fidelibacterota bacterium (assembly GCA_947476895.1). GTDB lineage: Bacteria > Pseudomonadota > Alphaproteobacteria > Rhodospirillales > Rhodospirillaceae > SHVO01. Next base: position 7,913 of record CANJRX010000025.1, read on the forward strand.
CACGTCGGCGGCGAGTTGGATTTCGCCCAAGGACACCCTGAAAAAGTGGCCGATTGGTCTTATCGGTCCGCCCACGTCACGGCTGAGACCGCGAAGCAGGTGATCCGCAACGCCACCGGCCGCTGGCCTAGCTATTCCTACTTCAACGGCTGCGACAGCGGCGGCCATCAGGGGTTGATGGAAGCCCAACGCTATCCGCACGACTACGACGGCATTATTGCCGGTGTGCCTGCGGCCAACCGGACCGCCGAAATCATGGGCTATCTCGGCATCTGGAAAGCCACGCGCGACGAAAAAGGCGGTGCACTTTTACCGCTCGATAAGCTGCAACTTGTCACGCGCTCTGCCATGGCCATGTGCGACGGCGACGACGGCGTAAAAGACGGTGTCATCGACGATCCGCGCCGCTGCAAATTTGATCCGGAGTCACTTATTTGCCGTGGCAGCGATACGGCTGAGTGTTTGTCAGCGGGCCAGGCCGATGCCGTGAAGAAAGTTTACGGCGGCGTGAAAAATCCGCGCACCGGCGAATTGATCTTTCACGGTTATCCTATCGGTTCGGAAGGCTTCGGCAACGCCGGCCAAAGCTGGGGGTCTATGGTGAACGGTCCCGGCCCCCGGCGCGGCGAGTTCTTCAAATACTTTGTCTCCAACGATCCCAATTGGGATTGGCGCACCTTTGACTTCGATAAGGATGTCGCCTTCACGCGCAAGCAGGCCGGTGTCATCGACGCCATCGATCCTAATATGGAAGCCTTCCGCGCGCGCGGCGGTAAGCTCATCACCTACGCTGGATGGGTTGACCCCATTCTGCCCGGTGAAGACGTCATTGCGATTTACGACAAAGTCACCGCCACCATGGGCCGCAAGAATACCGAGAGTTTCATGCGCCTCTACATGGTGCCAGGCCTCGGCCACTGCAGCGGCGGGCCCGGTGCGACCGAGTTCGACATGCTGCCCGCCCTTGAGCAGTGGGTGGAAAAGGGAGCTGCGCCGCAAAGCGTCGTAGCCTCGCGCGTAACGTCCGGAAAGGTCGAACGCACGCGGCCCTTATGTCCTTATCCGCAAGTCGCGCGCTGGACCGGTAAGGGCAGCACCGACGATGCCGCTAATTTTGTCTGTAAAGTCGAACGCTAGATATAAATGCTGCCGGGGGAGAAGAACGATGAAGCGCCTGGATTATAAGACTTTGTTGCTTTCCACAGTGTTGACGATCGCCTGCAGCACGCAGGCTTTTGCTGCCGGTACGCCTTGCGACAAACTCTCAGCGCTCACGATCCCAGACGTCACCGTTACTTCGGCGGGCCAAGTTCCCGCCAATGGATTTGTCTCGCCGGGCCAGCAAGCCCCTCTGACCCTGCCGGCTTTTTGCCGTGTGCAAGGCGTGGCGCGGCCGACCAGCGATTCCGAAATCCGTTTTGAAGTTTGGCTTCCGGCGGCGGCGGCCTGGAACGGAAAATTCCAAGGCGTTGGCACGGGCGGCTACGACGGCAGCATCGGCTACAATGCGCTCGCCGAAGGTGTCCGGCGCGGTTACGCCGTCACCAGCACGGACATGGGCCACGTCGGTGGTGACCTGGATTTCGGCCAGAACCACCCCGAGAAGGTGATCGACTGGGCGCACCGCGCCATGCACGTCACCACGGAAACCGCCAAGCTGATCGTGCGCAACAGCATGGGTCGGTGGCCGGATTATTCCTACTTCATTGGTTGCGCCACCGGCGGCCATCAGTCCATCGCCGAAGTTCAGCGCTATCCGGAAGACTACGACGGCGTCATCGCGGGCGATCCGGCCAACAGCCGTCTGCAGGAAATTGCGGCCTACATTTGGTTTTGGAAAGCGCTTCATGACGAGAAGGGCGCGCCGATCTTAAATCAGGCGAAGCTGCAGACCATCACTAACGCCGCCACGGCACTGTGCGACGGTGACGACGGCGTGAAAGACGGCGTCATTGACGATCCGCGCCGCTGCAAGTTCGATCCCGCCGCGTTGTTGTGCAAGGGCGGCGAAACCGATGCGTGCCTCACGCAGCCGCAAATCGACGGCATAAAGAAAGTTTATGCGGGCTTGCGCAATCCGCGCACGGGCGAGCCAATTTTCCCCGGCTTCGCCATTGGATCGGAAGGCTATGGTGCGCAAGCGGGTCAAGGCTGGGGCGGGTTCCTTGTGAATCCCAAAATTCCCATGCGTAGCGAAGCCTATACCTACTGGCTGTTTCACGATCCCAATTGGGACTTCCGCACTTTCGACTTCGACAAAGATTTTGCTTACGCGCTCAAGCAAATCGGCGACGTTTCCTCGACCGATCCGAACTTGAGCGCCTTTAAAAATCGCGGCGGCAAGCTCTTGATGTACACCGGTTGGTCCGACGCCATCCTGCCCGGCGAAGACGTGATCGAATATTACGAAAGCATCCGCAAAGCCATGGGTGCGCAAAATACCGACGCCTTCATGCGCTTCTTCATAGTGCCCGGCATGGGCCACTGCAGCGGTGGGCCAGGACCTACCACCTTCGACATGCTGCCCGCGTTGGAGCAGTGGGTCGAGAAAGGCACGCCGCCACAAAACATTCCGGCTTCGCGCGTGGTTGACGGAAAAGCGCAGCATACGCGCCTGTTGTGCCCCTATCCGCAGGTCGCACGCTGGACCGGTAAGGGCAGCAGCGATGATCGCGCGAATTTTGTTTGCAAGGTAGAGCGCTAAGGCGCGGGAGAGAAATATGAAACACAGCACACTCAAGTCTCTGATCCTTGCAACGCCGGTCCTTTTTATGGCCGCGCCCGCCTTTGCCGCAGCACCGGCTGCCGGGGCAGGTTGTGAAAAGCTTTTGGCCCTGACCATCCCCAACGTCACCGTGACGGCCGCAGGTTACGTGCCCGCGAGCGGCTTTATCGCGCCGGGCCAGCAAGCGCCCCTGGACCTTCCGGCGTTCTGCCGCGTGCAAGCGGTGGCCACGCCCACCAGCGATTCCGAAATCCGCTTCGAGGTTTGGATTCCGCCTGCAGCCGCTTGGAACGGCAAGTTCCAAGGTGTCGGCACGGGCGGTTATGATGGCAGCATTAGCTACCCTGCGCTCGCCACTGCGCTGAAGCGCGGCTACGCGGTCACCAGTAACGATCTCGGCCACACCGGCGGCGATCTTGAATTCGGCCGCGGCCATCCCGAGAAGGTCATCGACTGGGGTTACCGCGCTATGCATGTCACAGCGGAAGCCGGCAAACTGATTGTGCGCAATAATACCGGCCGTTGGCCGGAGTATTCCTATTTCGTCGGCTGCTCCACGGGCGGGCATCAGGCGTTGTCGGAAGCGCAGCGCTATCCCAACGACTACGACGGCATTGTTGCGGGCGATCCTGGCTACGACCGCGTTCATCAGACAGCGTCCTACATTTGGCACTGGGCGGCCTTGCACGATGAAAAGGGCGCACCCTTGGTCAATCACGCGAAACTGCAATCCGTCACCAAGGCGGCCATTGCATCTTGCGACAAATTGGACGGCGTTGAGGACGGCGTGATCGATGATCCGCGCCGCTGCAAATTCGATCCGGCGTCGCTCGCCTGTTCCGGTGCTGAAACAGATTCCTGCCTCACGCCCGCACAGGCCGACGGCATCAAGAAAGTCTACGCCGGTCCCAAGAATCCGCGCACGGGCAAATCTATTTTCCCCGGTTTCTCCATGGGGTCCGAAGGCTACGGCAATGCCGGCTGGAACGGCTTTATCGTTCAGCCTAAAACGCCGATGCGCAATGAGGTTTTCAAATACTTCCTGTTCAACGACTCAAGCTGGGATTGGCGCAACTTCGATTTCGATAAAGACGTGGCCTACGCCGACAAAAAGCTCGCGCATATGGCCGCCGTCGACACCAACCTCAGCGCTTTCCGCGACCGCGGCGGCAAGATGATCATGTATACCGGCTGGGCCGATCCGGTCGCAGCCCCCGAAGACGTGCTCAAATATTACGAAGGTGCGGTGAAGAGCATGGGCGGCTTAGAGAAGACGCAAACCTTCTATCGCTTCTTCATGGCGCCCGGCATGGGTCATTGCGGCGGCGGCTACGGGCCCGACACCTTCGATATGGTCACGGCGCTGGAGCAATGGGTAGAAAAGGGCGTCGCGCCAAAAAGCGTCATCGCCACAAAGTCCGTCAACAATGCCGTAACGCGTTCGCGCCCGCTGTGCCCCTATCCGCAGGTCGCGCGCTGGACCGGCAAAGGCAGCACCGATGACGCGGCCAACTTTGTCTGCAAAGCGGCGGAGCGCTGAGTTACACAAATCGCTCTTACGACGGCGGTAATTTCAGGTAGACGTAGCTGCCGTGACGCAGTTCAAAATCATCGTGGGCGTTTTTTTAGTCGCTGCGGTAGCGGGCATCGCGGCGTGGTACGGGCTTCAGCGCGACGTGCCCGCGACGACCACCGACATCACAAATCCACGCTTGGTTGCGCACGGACAGAAAATCTATGCCGAGAACTGCGCCCTCTGTCATGGCGTGAACCTGGAAGGGCAGCCGCGCTGGGACCGCATGAAGCCGGACGGAAAACTTCCCGCGCCGCCCCATGATCCTTCGGGCCACACCTGGCACCATTCCGACCAAAGGCTGTTCCTTATTATAAAGGAGGGTCTCGCCACCGAAGAGGCAACCGACATGCCGATTTTTGGCGGCGTGCTCAGTGATCACGATATCTGGGCCGTCCTCACTTTTATTAAGAGCACGTGGCCCGAAGACATTCGCAGACGTCAGCCCATTTTCAGATCAGTTCCCGCCTCATAGCGCGGCGCGGTCGGCAACTCTCGATTATTTCGCTGCCCGCCTTACCCGGAAAAGTCCGGGATTTTTAGTGCCCCAGTTTCTGTGTCTAGTCTGTTACAATTATTGCGGCTATGTGAGGCCGGAATAAGTGCCGGCTGACTGCTGCGGGCTAAGCGGCAGGTCTAAGTGGAGGGGGATTCTTGAACTACGGTAAATTGATCCAGATCGCTGCGCTGGGCGCAGTGGTCGGCACGACCAATTATGCTTGGGCGCAGCGCGCCAACGACAACGCCCTGGCGTCCGCACAAGACGCCTTTGGCACCACAGTCGGCAATGAATCGATCGGCTTATATACGTCGCGCGAAGTGCGCGGCTTTGATCCGGTCCAGGCGGGCAATATTCGCCTGGAAGGATTATATTTCGACCGCCAATCTCCGAACCCCAACGAAATTCTCGTCAGTTCGCTGGTATCGGGCTCCAGCGTGCGCGTGGGCTTAAGCGCGCAGTCGTATCTTTTTCCAGCACCGACCGGCATTGCCGAAGTGCGCTTGCGTATCCCGGAAGAAGATCTTGTTTACAGCGTGGTCGCAGGGTACGGCGCTTATTCCAAGCTTTCGCTTGAGGCCAATGCGCAGATTCCCATCATCACAGATCAATTGAGCGTCAACGTTGCCGGCAGCTATACCCGCGAAGACAATACCGATGCTTCAAGACCCAATTTATATACCGGTGCGTTCATCGCGCGCTGGACACCCACCGACAATATCGAAGTGATTCCGTTCTGGAGTTACAAGTACACCGACGGCCAGGCACCGCGCGGGAACATATATACCAGCGGGGCGTTCCTGCCGCCGAAAATCAAACGCCATGTGTCCTTCACCCAGCCCTGGGCCAGGAACTACGGCTACGATGAAAACTTCGGCACCATCGTCAATACGTCACTGTCGGATTCTTGGCGTTTGCGCGCCGGTCTGTTCCGTTCGTTGGTTGTGCGTGAGGAGTGGTACAATAATCTTTTCCAGAACACGCAGCCTAACGGTCTGTCCGACAGCACGGTTGTCGCCTATCCCTACAACCAGTTCGGTTCTTACTCTGGCGAAGTCCGTCTCTCGAAGGTGTTTACCACGGGTTCCTTCCGGCATACCGTGACCGGCGCTGTCAGAGGCCGCGTCGTGAAACGGATTTTCGGCGGCACAGATTCGAAATTGCTCGGACCGATCACGATCGGCGTCCTGACCGAATATGCAAAACCAGCGTTTGTGTTCCGTCCCACCAATCTGGATAAAGTGCATCAAGGCACCGGCGGTCTAGCTTACGAAGCGCTGTGGGCCGGTGTCGGCGAGTTCAGTGTCGGCTTGCAAAAAACCTCCTACCACCGGTCGCTGACGGTGCCCGTCGTGGGCGAAACGATTACGCGTGACAGCCCATACCTTCCGAATGCCACGCTGGCCCTTCACGCCACGAAAGCGTTGACGGTATTCGGCAGCTTCACGCGCGGCCTGGAAGAATCTGGCGAAGCCACAAACAACGCCGTGAACCGGGGCGAAGCGCTGCCGGCCATTCGCACCTCGCAGATCGATGCCGGCTTGCGCTACACCCTCATGCCCGGCGTGCAAGCAGTCGCCAGCGTCTTCGAATTGAAGAAGCCCTATCTCGGCCTCAACCCATCGAACAGCGTCTTCACGAATGTGGGCAACGTTAAGCACCAAGGCGTGGAAGTTTCGGTTGCGGGCAAAGTGGCTGACGGCCTCACAGTTGTCGCCGGATCGGTTTTCTTGAAGGCGCGTGTTTCCGGCACCCTGGTGGACGCGGGCATCATCGGCGCTGTTCCGCTGGGCCGCGTTCCCCGTTCCAGCCACTTCGACGTCGAATACGGCCCATCGTCCTGGAAGGGACTGTCCTTGGACCTGCAGGTCGACAACCGGTCCTCGCGTGTTGCGACAGCTGACAACCTCGCCCGCATTGAAGGGCGCACGATGGTTAACGTTGGTAGCCGCTATCGGTTCACCATCATGGACGCCAAGACAACGCTCCGATTCCAGGTCAAGAACGTCGGCAATACCTTCCGCTGGGACATCAACGGCAACCAGCTGTCTTTGGTCGCCGAGGAAAAGCGCCGATATTCGATCAGTTTGGCCGCCGATTTCTGATACCGATCTTGGCGTGCAGCGCGCCTCTCGTTCTGCTAAAACGGGGTACGGTTAGGAATGTGCAGGGGAGGGAGTCGCTTAGGCGAACCCTGCGCTTCGAACGCCACAAATTTAAACAGGGGAGCACTCCATGACTGGAATTCAATTTAGCCGTCGCGATGTGATGAAGACTTTGGCCGTTGGTGCCGTGGGCGCAGCAACGCTGGCCACGAAAGACGTGAAGGCCGCTGCGGCGCCGGCGACATCCGGCCACAATCCGGGCGCCAAATGGGAATTTCTGGCAAAACCGCAAGACGCCGGTTTCGCCACCGACCTCACTAAATTGTCTGAAACGCTGTACCCGCTCTCGACCACCGCATTCATGATCATCCGCGGTGGTAAAGTGGCTTACTCCTACGGCCACCTTGGCCTCGTAAGCTATCTGGCCTCGTCGCGCAAAAGCCTGATGTCGATGCTTTATGGCAAATACGTCGCCAACGGCACCATCAAGCTCGACACCACACTCGGCGAACTGGGCATCGACGACGACCAGGGCCTGCTGCCCATCGAAAAGACCGCCACCATCCGTCACGTGCTCATGGCCAGCTCGGGTGTTTATCATCCGGCGGGCAGCCCGGGCGGCAGCGAAAATGGGCCGAAGCGCGGCTCCGTGAAGCCCGGCGAAAACTTTCTCTACAACAACTGGGACTTCAACGTTGCCGGCGCGATTTTCCAGCAGCTCACGGGCAAAAGCGTGCATCAGGCTTTCGCCGACGATCTCGCAGGCCCCTTGCAGATGGAAGACTTCGATCTGTCGCGTCAACGCATGATGGGTTACGTGCCGCGCCGTTCCAAATACCTGGGCTATCACTTCTTCCTGTCGGGCCGCGACATGGCGCGCCTAGGCCTGTGCATGGTCAACGGCGGCAAGTGGAACGGCAAAGAAGTCGTGCCCGCTGCTTGGGTCAAGGAAAGCACTCAGATTCATGTGCCCGGTTCCAAGATCGCCGGTGATCACTCGGAAGGTTACGGCTATCTGTGGTGGATCCCGACCGAATCCCGCAAGGGTCCGGAATGGGTTGGCTCCTATGCCGCGCAAGGCAACTATGGTCAATTCATCATCGGCCTGCCGGCGCTCGATATGGTGGTGGTGCATCGCCGCGCCGTCACCGACGAGTTCGCCATCGCGCGTAACGTCGGCGCGACCAACGGCTCACCGGCCGGCGGCGAAGTCTCGATCCTGCCGATCGTCGATCAGATCGTCGCGTCGCTGCGCGCTTAATCGCTCGCTGAACTGCTACAAAAAACGCGCTAGATCCGAAAGGACCTAGCGCGTTTCTCTTTAAGGACTAGGCGACCTCGCCGCGGCTGCGATGCGTGTCAGCCAGCCCTATCCAGGCCATTTCATTGGTGGGTTCGCGCGCGAGTACGGCTGCGAACGTTTTGCGCGCCAGATCCGATTGTCCAAGGTGCTGGAAAACCGCGCCGATATTGTGAAGGGCTTGGGTACGCTGCGGATCCAGGGCGAGGGTGCGTTGAAAGGCAGTCAACGCCTCGCTCGCGCGCCCTGCATTAAATAGCGCCATACCGAGCTTGAAATGTATGTCAGCTGCATCGGGTGCTAGGTCGCGCGCTTGCGTGAAGGCCGCGATAGCCGGCACCAAGTCGCCGCGCTGGTAGGCTTGCAAGCCGTGGTCGAAAAGCCGCTGCGCTTCAGAATGCATGTTGAGCCGGGTTGCCCCAAGGGTTGCCGGAGTTCAGGCGACTATAATAATGTGCAATCGCCATCACGCAGGAGGAAAAGTGGAAATTCCGCCGCCCCATTGTCAGATTCCCAATTTCCTTCAGCCCCAGGAAATGGCGGTAGTGACGGCGCATGCTTTGGCGCATGAGAAAGAGCTTGAGGACGCCACGATCTCTACGCCGTCCACGCAAAGCGCATCGTCTCCAGTTTACGGCATCCGCCGCGCGAGGATTCTCAACAACGTCGGCGCACTGCTGCCGTTGATTATCCCCAAAATCCACACTCTGTTGCCGAGGCTGTGGCCGATCTGGCGCATGGAACCACTGACGTTCAGCAGGATCGAATGTCAGCTTTCGGTCCACGGCGACGGCGATTACTTCAACACCCACACCGATAACGGCCTGCCCGATATCGCGCATCGGCGCATAAGTTACGTCTATTATTTTCACCGCGAACCGAAACAGTTCACCGGCGGGAACTTGCGCCTCTACAATACGCAAGGCGATACGAATGAGTGCGGGGCGCTGGCCCACGACGTCGCGCCGCCCAGCAACAGCCTGATGATTTTTCCCAGCCACATCTATCACGAGGTCACGCCGATCACCTGCGCCTCTAAGGCTTTGACCGACCAACGGCTGACCGTGAACGGCTGGCTGATTTAGCCCGCTTTGTGCAGCGCACATTTGTAACGCCGAGGGGCGGCATCTTGTTGGCGCTGTAAAGCCTCCGCATTTTTGGCTATAAGCGTTAGATGCAATTAACTCGCTTTCTTATCCCGTTCACGGCTGCACTTGCCATGCCTGTGGTGGCCACGGCGGCCGAACAACTGTCGCCGACGCGTTATATCGAAGACGTGAAATTCCTCGCGAGCGACGCGATGCAAGGGCGCGGCAATGGTTCGCCGGAATTAGAGCAAGCGGCTGAATATATCTCCGCGCAGTTCCGTGCGTCGGGTCTGCAGCCTGCCGGTGAGGACAAAGGATACTTTCAGGCTTTTGAAATCACCACGGGCGCGACCTTGGGCGCTAAGAACGAACTTAAGATCGGCGACACTGTTCTTAAGATCGACGCCGACTTCGTTCCCATCGTGTTTTCCGATACCGCGCAGTTCGATGGTCCGCTGGTGTTCGCCGGTTACGGCATTACCGCGCCCGAATACAAATACGATGACTACGCCGGTATTGATGCCACCAACAAAATTGTCGTGGCCTTTACGCACGAGCCGCAGGAACTCGATACCAAAAGCGTCTTCGCGGGCACCGACTACACGGTTCATGCGTCTTTCGTGAACAAAGCCATCAATGCCCGCATGCATGGCGCGAAAGGCATCGTGTTCATCACTGACCCTTCCCACGACTACGAAGAGGTGGGCACCGCCACACGCCGCGAGCAGGCGGGCGATATTAGCATCCCTTCCGTTCACGCAAAGCGCGCGGTGATTGTCGAAGCCTTCAAAAAAGGCGGCAAAGACCTGGCCGAGATTCGAAAGGCCATCGACAAAGATTTAGCGCCGCAATCCTTTGAGGTGCCGGGCTTGACGGCCCACATCGCCACCGATGTTACGCGCATCCGTAAAAAGGTGCGCAACGTGATTGGGGCGTTGCCGGGAACGGACCCCCAGCTCAAGGACGAATGGATTGTGATCGGCGCACATTATGATCACTTGGGTCTGGGCGGCGCGAGCTCTATGGCGCCGTCGCTCATCGGCCAACCGCATCACGGTGCGGACGACAATGCCTCGGGTACAGCCGGCGTGATGGAATTGGCACGTGTGGCCGCGAAAAGCCCCAATGCCCGAAAACGCTCAATCCTGTTCATGGCTTTTGCGGGCGAGGAAGTTGGCTTGCTGGGCTCGTCCCATTTCACGAACGATCCGACCATTCCACTGGCCTCCATCGATGCCATGATCAACATGGATATGATCGGCCGCGTTTCAAACAATCGCATCACGGTCGGTGGCGTGGGTACGTCGCCCAGTTTTAAACCTGCGTTAGATGAGTTCGCGCCGCGCAGCGGTCTTACCGTTCAACCCACTGAATCTGGCTACGGCGCCAGCGACCAGACTGCATTTAATGCGAAGAAAATACCGGTATTGTTTTTCTTTTCCGGCACGCACACCGATTATCACAAGCCTTCGGACACGGCCGATAAGATCAACACGGCCGGCGCGGTTAAAGTGCTCGCGTTAGTGCAGCAATTGACCGAACGCTTTGCAGGCGAACCGGAGAAGCTGGTTTACGCCGAGGTCCAGGAGCCGCGTAATAGCGGCCGCGGTTCGGGCGGCGGGTATGGCCCGTTTTTCGGATCAGTGCCGGACTTCCGCGACGATATCAAAGGTGTGCTGTTCGCCGATGTCGTTAACAATAGCCCAGCGGCAAAAGCCGGCCTGAAGGGCGGCGATATCATGGTCGCCTTCGATGGCAAGACAGTGCAGTCGCTCAACGACTACGCCTTTATCCTGCGTCAGAAAAAGCCCGGCGATGTCGTGGTTGTCGGTATCAAACGCGGCGACAAGGACATGACCGTGAATGTCACGCTTGAAGCCCGGAAATAAAGTTGGGGATATAAACGCTATGCACAAAAGCCTTTACGCTCTCGCAACCTTGGCGGCGCTGACCGTGCCGCAGTTTGCTTTGGCCGCTGACGGGCCAGCCCAGGCCGTTGCCGCTCATCCAAGCGAGACCCACCTGCGCAATATCCGCCAGCTGACCTTCGGCGGCGAAAATGCCGAAGCCTATTTTTCTCTCGACGGAAAGAAGATCCTCTTCCAATCGACACGCGCACCTTACAAATGCGATCAGCAGTTCACCATGAATTTGGATGGCTCTGACGTAAAACTGGTCAGCACCGGTCAGGGCCGCACCACCTGCGGCTACTTCATGCCCGATGGAAAGCGCATCATTTATGCCTCGACGCATCTGGCGTCGAAAGAATGCCCCACGCCGCCCAGCAAGTCCGAAGGTTATGTCTGGGGCGTGTTCGCATCGTTCGATATCTTTTCCGCCAATGTTGACGGCAGTGATGTGAAGCGCCTGACCACCACGGAAGGCTACGACGCCGAAGGCACGATCTCGCCCGACGGCAAGAAAATTCTGTTTACGTCCGTGCGCGACGGTGATCTCGAACTCTACGACATGAATCTCGACGGCACTGGCCAGCGGCGTCTGACGAATACTTTAGGCTATGACGGCGGCGCCTGGCATTCCCAAGACAGCCAGTGGATCGTTTGGCGCGCCAATCGTCCGAAGACCCCGGAAGAGATCGCGCGCTATAAAGACCTGCTGTCCCGCAATCTTGTCATGCCGTCGAAGATGGAACTGTACGTTGCGCGCGCCGACGGCAGCGAGCAGAAGCAGATCACCAGCAACGGTGCGGCGAACTTCGCGCCCTATTTCATGCCTGACGGCAAGCGCATCATTTTCTCGTCCAACATGAGCAACCCCCGCGGCGGTAATTTCGATCTGTTCACGGTCAATCGTGATGGCACCGGTTTGCAGCAGATCACCTTCGACGAAACCTTCGACGGTTTCGCGATGTTTTCAGCCGACGGCAAAAAGATCATTTGGGAATCCAACCGCAACGCCAAGTCGGAAGGCGAAACCAACGTGTTCATCGCAGATTGGGTGGAGTAGCGCTTAGCGGATCCAGCTTTTCTCGATCATAGATCTGCACTCGGCCCCGGTCAGGTTGATCGACCACATTTCTTTGCCGCTGCCATCGTAGTGGATTGGCAGATCATAGTTCTCTGACTGTGTGCAGATCTGAACTTGCTCACGCCAGCTGAAGACATCATTGCGTCGTGACAGCGCCGTACCTGCGTGACCAACAACAGCCCAGATCAACGCTAGCGCAATGACGCCGCGCACCGCAGCCTGGTTGGACAGGTATGCAACCCAAATCAGAATCCAGCCAAAGAGAATGTAGGGATAAAAGAAATAGCGCTGGCCGGGCCCAAGCGGATCGATCAGGCCCAAGGTTTCTAACGTCATGCGCTGGCTGACCATCCAGCAATTCAGCGCGAAGAGCACCAACAGCAATAAGAAATTAAGCTCAAGGCGCTTTCGGTTGAACCAAACGATCAACGCCAGGGCTACGATAATAATTTCTGCAATGACAAGCGTGCTTTCTTTAGCAAAAAAAGCGCCGATAAATTGCTTCATCATTGTCCGCGCCAATTTCCAGATATTGGGCGGCGCCTTCAGCTCCAGGTGATAGATGAAATAAAAGGCGTACGTTTGGATGGCCGCAATGGTGACGGAGACAGCGGCAATGATCGCGTTGAACCGGGTGCGCTCCAGCACGGCGCGCAAGGCCATCGTGATTGCGACCGGCCCGATCAGCGGGCACGAAAATCCGGCGAAAATTATGTAAAATAACTGCAGTCCTTTTCTGCCCCGGTCTTTGTCCCAAAGCACCGCGAGAAACAACAGCAATCCGGCCCACCAGAATGCGTAGAGGCCGATGGCGTAATTCTCTGCACCCGACGGAATAAACAGCGGCACTAAGGCGCAGAGCTTGGGGTAGGGCAGTCGCGTAGGTGAATAGGCGATAGCCAGGGTCACCGCGCAGGTTAGCGCCGTGACCAGCGCCACCTCAATCTCGGGCGCCCAGCGAAAGGAAATCGTGTAGGCGAGAAACGCGATGATTTTGGAAACGACAATATAATATCCGGCGATCGGCTCGGTCACGATCGTCCAGGGGTCGCGGATGAAATGCGGCAGCACGTATTTGCCGTCTTCGACCCAAATATAGGGATGCAGGAACTGGTCCGGACGGCGCGCGAACAGCACGGCAATCGTCAACAGCACGAACAATAGGGGTTCAAGCCAGGGGTATTGGCGCGCCCTATCAGAGAAAGACGCGCCGCGATAAGATGGCGGCGGGGCGGCGTCACTTGCGGGGGCGGAAGAACTCATTGTACCGGCTGCTGGCCTTTGTCAGGCGCGGGATGAGAATTTCCCTATCTTATAAGGTGCGCATCCTCAAAAATGAAGCTGTCTTGCTGTGGCCCTTAACGACCAAGAGAACACCTTTTGAGTAGCGTTCCCCTCATCGTGGACCTGGACGGCACCCTGATCCGCTCGGATCTGCTGGTGGAATCCGCGCTGGCCTATATCAAGCCGAACCCTTTGCGCGGTTTCCAACTCCTCGGCTGGCTCGCGGGAGGTAAGGCCAACCTTAAAGGCCATCTAGCAGCGGCGGTGACGCTCGACGTTGCGCATCTGCCGTTCGATTCCGCCGTGTTGGCGATGATCGCGGAAGAAAAAGCCAAGGGCCGGCCAATTATTCTAGCGACCGCAAGCCACAGGAAATTTGCGGACCAGGTCAGCGCTCATCTGGGGCACTTCGATTTCGTGATGGCGACGGACGGTGCTGTTAATCTGTCCGCGAATGCCAAGCGGGATGCGCTGGTCGCGAAGTTCGGCAAAGGCGGCTTCGACTATCTGGGAAATTCGGCCGACGATCTGCCGATCTGGGCTGCGTCGGGGCGCGCCTATGCGGTTAACCCCTCCGACGCTGTCGAGCGCAAGGCGCGGGCCCTAGGCAATCTTGAGCACGTTTTTAAATCGAATCCCGGCGCGTCCTGGACGAAGGCGATGCGCCTTCATCAGTGGGCCAAAAATCTGCTGCTCTTTGTGCCACTACTCGCGGGCCACCGTGTCGCCGAGATTCCGTTGCTCGTGAATGCGGTCATCGCCTTTATCGTTTTTGGACTGTGTGCTTCCAGTGTCTATCTGCTGAATGATTTGTTTGATTTGGCCGATGACCGGCAGCACCCTACCAAACGTGATCGACCTTTTGCTTCGGGAAAGCTTGATATCCGCTTGGGTCTTATCGCCGTCCCACTTCTGCTGATCGCCGCTTTTGCCGGAAGTATTGCGGCACTTCCTTGGCAGTTCACTGCAGCGCTCTCCACTTATTATGTCCTTACCCTCGCGTACTCTCTCGGACTCAAACGCTTGATGATGATCGACGTCACAGTGCTCGCGCTCCTCTATACGCTGCGCGTCATCGCGGGCGCTTTCGCGATTGAAGTGGAACCGACGTTCTGGATATTGGCCTTCTCAATGTTCATCTTTCTCAGCTTCGGTCTGGTGAAGCGCTACACCGAACTTCATCAGCTGCGCCTTCGCAGCAGCGACGAGAAGGCGCGCGGCCGGGGGTATTCGCTCGATGATCTCGGCATGATCTCGGGTCTGGGCGCGGCGTCGGGCTATATCTCGGTGCTTATTTTAGCGCTGTATATCCAGGATCAGTCGACCGTAGCCCTTTACCGCCATCACGAGGTCATATGGCTCGCGTGCCCGCTGCTTCTTTTCTGGATAAGCCGCGTATGGCTTCTCACCTATCGCGGCCAAATGCATGAGGACCCCGTGGTCTTTGCCTTCAGCGACCGCGTCAGCCTCGTTGTCGGCGTTCTGTTCGGCCTCGTGTTCTGGTTGGCCACGTGAGCGACGAGACCCTCACCTCCTGGGGCGCCTATCCGCATTTTCCGCAAAGCGGGCACATGTGCACGTGGCGTAGTCGACTTGCTGAAAACTTCGCGGACGTTGTCGCGCGCCACGGCACGACCTTGCCCTTTGGTAAAGGCCGCAGCTACGGCGACAGTTGCCTTGCGGCAAGCGATCACGTGCTCAGCCTGCGGCGGCTGGACCGATTGATATCTGCCGATTGGCAAACGGGAACGATTGTCGCCGAAGCCGGCATGACCTTGGCTGATGTTCTCAAAGTCGCCATTCCGCGCGGATGGTTTCTTCCCGTGACACCCGGCACCAAATTTGTGACCCTCGGTGGCGCGGTGGCTAACGACGTGCACGGCAAGAATCATCATGTGCGGGGAACGTTCGGGCGACATGTGCGCACCTTCGGTTTGCTGCGGTCCGACCGCGGGCAAGTTGTTTGTTCTGCAAATGATGATGCCGACCTATATGCCGCGACCATCGGCGGTCTTGGGCTGACCGGCATCATTGAATGGGTAGAACTTCAACTAATACCCATTCGATCCAGCCAGCTGACGGTCACCACCGTACGTTTCAATACGCTCGACGACTTTTTTGCCCTCTCGGATGAACTCGACGGGAAGAACGAATACACAGTCGCGTGGATCGATGGCTTTGCACGCGGGGCGTCCAAAGGGCGCGGGGTGTTCACAGCGGCGAACCATGCCGACACCGGTGATCTATCTGTTGCCGCTGGGAAAAACCTGGCCGTGCCGTTTCATCTACCGGTTCTGGCGGCTGGTGGGGCGTTGCCCCGGCTTTTCAATTCACTGTATTTCCACAAGCACGCCGCCCATCGCCGCGTAGACCCCACGGGTTACGAGCCGTTCTTCTACCCCCTCGATGGCATCGGCCATTGGAACCGGCTTTACGGCCGTCACGGTTTTCAGCAATTTCAGTGCGTGATTCCACACAAAACCGCACAGCCAGCGCTGCAACACATTCTTGAGACCACCGCCCGCAGCGGCGGTGGTTCTTGTCTCTCGGTCTTGAAGCGCTGCGGCGACTTAGCATCGCCCGGATTGATGTCGTTTCCCATGCCCGGGATTTCGTTGGCTATGGACTTCCCCCAAACGAACACGCTGGATAAGGTGGTTTTCCCGCAACTAGACAGCATCGTGCGCGAAGCTGGCGGCAGACTTTATCCTGCCAAGGATGCCCATATGACGGCTGAAGATTTCCGCCGATTTTACCCCGCGTGGTCGCGCGTCGAAGCTACGCGAGATCCGGCTCTCTGCTCGCGCTTTTGGAAACGGGTCACCGCGTGAGCAAAGTTCTGATCATCGGCGCGACGTCCGCCATTGCCATCGCCTGCGCCCGGGAATGGGCGAAGGAAGGAACGGCGTTTTTTCTCGTGGGGCGCAATGCGCGTGACCTCGATGATGTGCGCGCGGACCTGGCCGCGCGCGGCGCGACGGCGCAAACCCACGTACTCGATTTCGCCGCTACGGAAACCTATCCCGCCGTTTTCGAGCAATGCTTTGCTGCCCTGGGCCGCGTAGACATCGCGCTGATTGCGCACGGCAGCCTGCCAGATCAAAAGCAGTGCGAGGCCGACGCGGATATCGCCATGCGCGAGTTCATGTTGAATGCCGGCAGCGTCATACGGCTGCTGACATTACTCGCTGCGAGAATGGAGCCGCAGAAAAGCGGCGCCATCGCTGTACTATCGTCGGTGGCGGGTGATCGCGGACGGCCCACCAATTATCTTTATGGTTCCGCCAAAGCCGCCGTCACCACATTCTGCGACGGCTTGAGAGCGCAGCTGTTCAAGTCAGGCATCCATGTTCTCACGGTCAAGCCGGGCTTTGTCGACACGCCTATGACACGCGGCTTGCCGATCCCGGGTATTTTGCTGGCCCAACCGCGCACGGTCGCGCGCGATATTTTAGCCGCGCTCAAAAGCCGCAAAGGCGTTCTCTACACGCCGTTCTTCTGGCGTCCCATCATGTGGATTATTCGCATGATCCCGGACGGCGTGTTTAAAAAACTCAATCTCTGACGGTGGTGTGGTGAAAGAGCTTGTTGAGGGCCCGGCGCGACGGCTTTTCGACCACGCTCCACACCACATACGATAAACCGATAATGAGAACGAGGAACGCAACAAACATGCCCGCGTTATAGCCATCGGGCGTATGCCAGCCTTGCGCCAGCATTACGCGGATTACCACCTGATGCAGCATGTAGGTCGAAAAACTAATTTCGCCTAAGACCACCAGAGGCCGCCACGACAGTAGTTTGGCGATATAGCCGCCTTCCAGCGCCAGCACCAGAACGAGTGCTCCCAGAAAAATCGCCGAGGCGTGAAACCGTATCCAAAGCACAACGGCATTGGAAACGTGCTGCGCTTCTAAAGCTGCGGCCACGTGTTGAAAGGAAACCACGGCCACAATGGCGACGCCGAGCGTCACGGCTTCAAGCCCCGTAAAGCCTAACTTGCTTAATTTTAGACGCGCCTTCAGGGGCGCCCACGCGGCGGCGGCGTAAATACCGCAGACAAATTCCAGAAAGCACGCGAGCGGACTGATGGACATCATGCCGTGCGACGTTGCGTGAGTCACAACGTCCGGCCCATAGGGCGGCAAGTTGAGCCCCAGTGATATCGCAAAGGCTGCGCCAACACCCAGTATCGCCGCCGCAAATGGAACCCACCGTTTCCAGTAAAATCCTGCGATGACCAGCGGATATAACAGATAGAAGAACATCTCGGTCGAGATGCTCCAGGACGGCCCATTGAACGAAAAATAGTACATGGGCACGGGCACGGCCGCATGGAGCATGGAAATATTCGCAAGGGCGGGCAGGGCCGCGGGCTGGTTCATCGCCCATTGCGTGGAGGGGAATAACGCCACGCACAGCAGAAACGTAAGGGCGTGTGTGGGCCAAATTCTGGAAAACCGCGCGCCCCAAAAGTTCAAAACGCCGGCGCTGCTATCTATGCGGCCATAGGTGTAAGTGATGATGAAGCCCGACAGCACAAAAAAGAAATCAACACCCGCGCCCAACATGAATTCGATTTCCGAGGGGATAACAAATCCCAGCGGCGAATGTGATGTGTGCAGCAGTACGATCAGGAAAGCCGCAAAGAACCGCGCCGAGGTCAGAGGCAGTATTTTATGGCGCGCTGACTCGGGCGTCATGTCGCTCTAGGGCTTTTCTAAAAGCTTAGGCAGGACGTCGGCGTCCAACCAGGTTGCAATACATTCCGCCAAGACGCCGTGCAGCTTCTTGTTGGGATGATTGTTGCCCACGATGTGCGTTTCGTCATGGTTGGTGCGTTCAAGACCACTGCAGTCCTGATGGGGAAAGGTCTGCCCTTCGAACACAGGGCCGCTCATTTGCGGGTAGTCCTCTGTGATGACGACTGCAAAGGCCATGTTTTTCTGTGCAGCGAATACGGCAAACTGATCGAGCACAAGACGGGTCACGGGAATGGCTTGATCGACGGTGTTGTAAACCACCGACCGCAGCAAACGATCATGCACCAACGTTAACGCCGCAGAATGCTTCTCAAGCGGCCAATCTTCAATGATCTTGAAAGGGTGAAACTCCAATGCGCCGCCGCGCAACGTGTAATGCGGCGGCGAGATGCGGCGGCCCTCGCTGTCCGAGATCGAATACACCCACGCCTGATCCGAGACGTTACGTAAGGCGTGGCTGTCACTGAAGGTCAGCAACATCAGTTTCGGTTTATCGGGCCCATAAAATTTGTCGTAGGCGCGCTCGGCCATCAGCAAGGCCTGCACGCTGCTATATCCGCCGCTGCCGAAATTTTCGAACCACAGGTTTGGATAACGTTCAGCCAACAGGTACATGAAGCTGTCTTCATCGCGTACGCCGTAAGCCTGGGCGTCGCTGCCGCCCACGACCATCACGGGGATGCGGTTGCCCGCGGGCATAGCCTGGTCCGGGCGCGAAGCGCGGCGGTTGAAGTCCCAGAAGGTCATGGGCGCGGGGTCTTCGCCGATGGCGGTGGAGACGCCCGGCTTATTGATCCAGCCCAACTCAGGATCGGGAATTGACCACGTTGTGTTCACGCCCGGGGTAAAAAACGGATTGACCACCACGACGCGCGGCTTGAATCCCGCCATGCGCGTTGCAAGCTCAGCGCCGCCGAGGGAGACCGTAAGCGCGATAAGAAAAAGGAATAGATTTTTCACTAAGGAGGCTCGCCGATATTTCAGCTGCGTTTATACACCAGATAGCATTCCGAGACCAAGGAAGCTGGCCAATCTGCGGCGGCGCGCTAGAATGGGCGGGTCATTTGGGGAGATCATCATGCCGCAACCAAGTCCATGGGCGCATCAGCGCCGCGCCGGCGTCGCCGACGACATTGATTTCGAGATCAAAGGCCAGGAACTGCAGTTCGTCGAGATCGAACTCGATCCGGGCGAAAGCGCGGTCGCGGAAGCAGGCGCCATGGTCTGGAAAGACGCATCCGTCGGCATGACGACAGTCTTCGGCGACGGGAGCGGCGGCAGTGATGAAAGCTTTGCCGGCAAACTTCTCGGTGCCGGCAAACGGCTGGTCACCGGCGAGAGTCTGTTCACCACGGTTTTCACGCATAACGGCCAAGGAAAAGCCCGCGTCGCTTTTGCATCGCCGACGCCGGGCGCGATCTTACCCCTGCGTCTGGCCGAGTACGGCGGCCAGCTCATCTGCCAGAAGGATAGCTTCCTAGCCGCGGCCAAAGGCGTTTCCATCGGCATCTTCTTTCAGCGGCGCGTGATGACGGGGCTTTTCGGCGGCGAAGGTTTCATCATGCAGAAGCTGGAAGGCGACGGCTGGATTTTTGTCCAAATGGGCGGAACGGTTGTCGAGCGCGAACTGGCGCGCGGCGAGGAACTTCATGTCGATACCGGATGTCTTGCAGCTTATACGCCGACAATTGATTTCGACCTGGTCACTGTAGGGGGAGTCAAAAGTGTCTTGTTCGGTGGCGAGGGCCTGTTCTTCGCGCGCCTGCGCGGTCCCGGCAAAGTTTGGATTCAGTCGTTGCCATTCTCGCGCTTGGCCGGCCGCATGCTGGCCGCCGCCGGAAGTCGCGGTGGTCAAAACCGTGGCGAGGGGTCTGTGCTCGGCGTGCTCGGCGATATTGTGGGCGGGAACCGTTAAGCGCTATGGGTTGGCTCAAAGACACAGCCTTGTTCCAAGGGTTGCGCGCGTGGCGCAAACGCCAGCGTTACCGCAGCATTGAAAAACTTCCGTCGCGCGTTTTCATGCAGACATCGCTGCTTTCGGCGCTGGCAAAGCGCGGGTGTCGCCGCATGTTTTCGGTCGGCGCGCAGTCTTATAATCTTCCGTTTTATCGCGACTGCGGCGCGCTCGACATTGGCGTCTGGAGCATGGACTACGATCCGCTCAGCGCCAGATACGGCGCACCCCAAGGTCACTTTGTGGGAGATGTGCGCCAGGTCGATACTTTGGTGGCGGGACAGAAGTTCGACGTGATCATTCTCAACGGCATCTTCGGCTTCGGCATCAATACCAAAGAAAATGCTGTTCTGACGATAGAGGCCATTGAACGCATCGCTGCGCCGGGCGCGGTGTTTGTTGTGGGCTGGAATCCGGGTCTGACCAGCGACGCGGAAATTCTGGTCGTACGCGCGCGTTTGAAATCGCTTGCCCTGGTGGATAATTCCCCTGCGATTGAATTTCCGCCGCAAGGACAGCAAGCTTATCCGCACCGTTACGAATTTTTCAGCTTTGCCGCATAGAATTTCACAGTGACTCTCGTAAAAGACATTTGGCGTGTTGGTTTTGTAAAAGCACCCTTGCAAGACCTGTTGCGGGCGGGAACGCTTGCCGGGCAGCGCGTCACGTGGCTGCCCGATATGCCGCACCTATGCTTTGCCGCCGATCCGTTTGGTCTTTGGCGAAATGAGAAGCTATACGTCTTTCAGGAAATCTACGATTACCGCGAACGCATCGGCAAAATCGAGGTTCTGACCTTCGATGCCGGTCTAAATCTTTTAGATCGGCGTATGGCGTTGGAAGAGCCGTGGCATCTTTCCTATCCCTTCCTGATTGAGGAGGGCGGCGAAACCTACATGCTGCCGGAAGCGCACAAATCTGGCCGCCTGACCCTTTACCGTGCCGCGGAGTTTCCGCACCGCTGGGTGCCCGTTCAAACCATCGCGCTTGATCACGTCGCGATCGACGCAACGCCGCTATTTCACAATGGCCTGTGGTGGCTGTTCCATACGCCTGCGACAACGCGGGCCGAAAAGGTGAGCGCGCTACACGTCGCTTACGCCGAGCGCCTCACCGGACCTTGGACGTCCCATCGCGGCAACCCGGTTCATTTTGACCCTTCGAGTGCGCGTCCGGGCGGCACGCCGGTCGTTATCGACGGCGTTATCGTTCTGCCGGTCCAGGATTGCCGTCATACTTATGGTGGCGGTATGAAGGCCTTGCGCATTTCACGCCTCACGCCCGAACATTTCGAAGCCACGGCCAGCGACGTCATTCCGGGTCCCGATAACCGCGAGGGCTATACCGACGGCTTCCACACCCTCACGGCAGCCGGGCCGCTCACGTTCATCGATGCCAAGAAATTCCATCTCTCGGCTCATACGCTGGCGTTAGACGTAAGCCATTTCCTCCGGAAAAAGCTGCGTCGCCGCTCCGCGTAAATTTGCCTTGAGCGCGTGCACGCGGTCGAACAGATCGAGGTGGGCGGTGGCGATAGGCCCAAGCCTATAATTGCGTACGGCGGCAGCCAAGGCGCGCGGGTTCGCGGGGGCCATAGATAGAGCTTGGTCGATGGCATGGCTCATGGCGGTTGCATCGCCAATGGGCGTTACGACGCAGCCTGGCGCAGTGGCCAACAGGTCTGAAACCGCCGGTGTGCAGTCGGTGCTGACCACCGGACGACCTGCGGCCAGCGCTTCAACGATCACGGCGCCGTAGCCTTCATAGTATGACGAGAGCAGAAACAGCCTGCAGGCCTTTAGCCACGGTGTGATATCCGGCACATAACCCTTGAATTCAATGCGGCCCGCGACGCCCAACGATGCTGCAAGCTCTTCAAGCTCAGCGCGTTTCGGTCCATCACCGAGAATAATCAGCCGTGCGGTACGGTCTTTGATCATCGCGAAAGCGCGTATGGCGACGTCGAAACCTTTTTCCTTAACGAGGCGTCCGGCCACCACGATTAAATTTCCGTCCGCGCGTTCCAAAGGTTCGTTATCGGACGCGTCTTCCAGCACGGGCAGCCGGATATGTTCCGTGATCGACCTGCGGAGGACTCGGTCAGCTTCGGAAATTGTGGCGGTCGCCAATGCAATCGTGGCGTCGGCGCAGCGCA
The DNA here is from genome assembly GCA_947476895.1 of Fidelibacterota bacterium. Lineage (GTDB taxonomy): Bacteria > Pseudomonadota > Alphaproteobacteria > Rhodospirillales > Rhodospirillaceae > SHVO01. The sequence continues at coordinate 30,347 of CANJRX010000025.1, forward strand.
GGTAGTAGCGGGCCAGCAGATTGTACAAGACCTGCTTTAAAGGACCGCGGCCATGGCGGTATAGCGGTGTGCTGATCTGTGTGATGACGGTTGGACGCTCTCCGTCCGGTAAAGCCGCCAGAGGCGTCAAAATAGGCCAATGGAAACTCCCGGGCGCAAACACCACATCGCAGCGGGTTTTTTTGAGGAAGGCTATAAGCGCTTGCGCGAGATGGAAGCGCGAACTTACCGAGCGCGGAATCGCCGGTGCGCACTCAACGATCTCGACTTTGCTGCTGATAAAACTCGCTAACGGGCCTTGGCGCGTACCGCAAAAGGCCACGACTTTTCGTCCCATCTCGGCCCATCTGTTCATCAGGCGGATAGCGATGCGTTCAGATCCTCCCAGCGGGAAGTCGTGAAACACAACAACGATGGTTTGGGCTTTTTGAAACATAACATCCCCCTGAAGACTTCGACGGCCGTTCGAGCCGTCTACAGAGAGATGTCGCCGTGGGTCGTGCGCCCTTACTTAAACGCGAAACTTTTCTAGAAAAATCTCAGCACGCAGTGCAGCGTGATATGAACGTGGCTCTAAACGTAGGCCATCTTTTCCGGAAGGGATTGAACCGCCGCCGACGTTACGCCCAATTTATCGGCATGCACGCGGTCGAAAAGCTCCAGATGTTCACGGGCGATAGCGCCAATTCTGTACTTGCTCACGGATTTGGCTAAGGCCTGTGCATCCGGCGCTTTAGCGCTGAGAACCTGGTTCATGGCGCGGCTCATCGCCGCAACATCGCCAATCGGCGTCACGACGCAGCCCGGCAGTGGCGCGAGGAGATCGGGAACAGCGGGTGTGCAGTCCGTGCTAATGACAGGGCGGCCTGCCGCCAAAGCTTCAACAAGTACGGCGCTGTAGCCCTCGTAAAACGAAGACAGCAGGAATACGCGCGCGGCCCGCAGCCACGGCGTAATGTCAGGGACGTATCCCTTGAGCTCAACACGACCTTCCAATCCGAGCGACTGGATAAGTCCCTCTAACATCGGGCGCTCGGTGCCTTCGCCGACGATGACGAGACGCGACGTCTTATCTTCGACCGCGGCAAACGCCCGTATGGCGACATCGAAGCCCTTTTCTTTAGCCAGGCGTCCGGCGGCCACGATGATGTTGCCTTCGGCGCGCTCTAAGGGTTCCCCATCCGCGGCATCGTCCAGCACAGGCAGGCGGATGTATTCGGTGATTTTCCGGCCCAGGACGCGGTCCGCTTCAGCGATGGTCGGTTCGGCCAAAGCGATGGCGGCGTCGGCGCTGCGCAAATAATAGCGCGTGCGCAGATTGAATGAGATTTGCTTGATCGGTCCGCGACCGTGGCGGTAGAGCGGCGTGCTGATTTGCGTCACCACGGCCGGACGGAACGCCTTCGGGCGGTTTCCGAGCGGTGCGAGCACGGGCCAATGCAGATTTCCCGGCGCGAAAATCACGTCGCAATGTCTACGGTCTAAAAAATCCACCAGCGCTTTGGCCAGGCGGCGGCGCGAATTGCCGCCATGCGGGATGCGCGGCGCGCATTCCACGATCTCTACTTTTTTGCTGACGAGGCTGAGCAGGGGGCCGTCGGTCGTGCCGCAAAACGCGATGACTTTGCGGCCCATGTCGGCCCAAGCATTCGCGAGGCGAATGGCGATGCGTTGCGATCCTCCCAAAGGAAAATCGGTGAACACGACAACGATCGTATGGGCACCGTGATACATTAGACCCCCCAAGCCCCCGCCATTGGTTAGGCGGCATAAAGCTAGAGATGTCGCCGGAAGGCTTCCGCCCTACCTGGATTTACAGAAAAATTTCTTTGCGTTCGGTGGGCGCTACAAGGTGTTGGTTCGGGGCGAGAATCGCGTTAAATCAGGGTATTAAGGGACGGGGCGGCCGGTCGCCAGGACATCGGAATTGACGGAAAGTGCTTCAAATCTGCTGGTTTCGACCTACCTGGAAATGCGCGAGCAAATCCTGCGCTTTCTCACGGCCCGTTTGGGAAACCGCGCGGCCGCAGAGGATGTGAGCCAGGAGCTTTTCATCCGGCTGCGCACGGGCCAGGTTCTTACGGACGTCGCGAGCCCCCGCGCCTATGTCTATAAGGCCGCTCACAACGCCGCGAATGAATACGTGCGCGCCAGCCAACGGCGTAGCGCCCGGGATACCGCTTGGATCGATTCCACCACGCAGAAAATCGGCGACGACACCGTGTCTCAGGACATCAGCGCAGAAGATGCGCTCGACGCTAAACAACGCCCCCGCGCGCTTATGGAGGGCTTGGCGGCGCTTCCCCCCAAATGCCGCGAGGTCTTTACGATGTGCCGCCTTGAGGGGTTAAGCCACCGTGAGATCGCGGAAAAGCTCGATATTTCGACAAAAACCGTCGAGAAACATATGACTACCGCTTTAAAACAGCTCATGGCTAAGTTAGAGACCAAACACTGACGGGGAATTAGAACTACCCAAGGTAGGGAAGACGCACCACGGCGGCATCTCTCCATTGATCGGGTAAATTCGCTCGAAAAAACGGCATGTTAGAGACGACGATTAAACCGCGCTGAAAAGGCTTGATGTGACTGGTCCGCAATCATCGCTGAACGACGACCGGCTCGAAGCTGCCTTGGCTTGGCATGTGCGCATCGAAGGCGACGTGCCGGAAGAGACTTGGCTTGGGTTCGCCGCATGGCTTGAGGCCGACCAGGGCAACCGTTTGGCTTTCGATAAAGTCGATGCCATCTCTAAGACCATCACCGCGTGTACGGCGTCAGCGCCTATGGGACCGAATTGGGGTGGTGAGTTAAGGAGGGTTTTGGTCTCATCGCAGTGACGGAGGAACGAAGATGAGATCAAAACCCATGACCACGAAGGCGCCTGCTGAGCGGGTGCTCAAGGACATTCGC
>CANJRX010000026.1 GCA_947476895.1 Fidelibacterota bacterium
GACTTGCCCTGCGCCATCAGCACCTCGATCTGCCTTAACTTGGAAACAATCTGCTCCGCGCCTAATCCACGTCTCGCCATGTTCAGCTCCTCCTGTTGGGGTCAATTCTCTCAAATCAACCGGTACAAAAAAAGCCGTCAGGTCACGGCCGTGCGCCGTTCAGCCCACGACCTCAAAAGTGTTTGCGCGCAGTTCGGTGCAATCCGCGCCAGCGAAATCGCACGCACGATGGAAGCCGAATTGCCCGACCTTGAAGCCGTTAAAGCCGTAATGCCGGCGCTCAAAGACAGCGTTGAAAATGCCGCCACGGCGATTCAGCAGGTCCAAGATGAACTGGCCGCTGGCAATCGCTCCGGCCGCAGCGCCGCTTAAAATCGCCAATAGCCTGTGGATATGTGGATAACCCCGCGCCGCGTGTGGCGTTGGCCCGTGGGGTGTGAAATCCTAGCACCATGAATAAACCCGCACCTTTGTCTGCGGCGGCCTCTTCGCCGCATGCACCCTTCGTTCACTTGCGCGTGCACTCGGCCTACTCCATGGCCGAAGGTGCGATCAAAGTGCCGAAGTTGGTGGGCTTGTGCGTCGCCAATTCCATGCCCGCCGTTGCGCTAACCGACACGCGCAATTTATTTGGCGCGCTAGAATTCTCAAGCGAGTGCGCTAAGGCCGGCGTGCAGCCCATCGTTGGCTGCCAGGTTTCTGTGCGCCGCGAAGATGTGCAGACCGGCCACGGTCAAGGCGGTGGACGTTTGCCCGAGCCGGATCAGCTTGTGCTTCTGGTGCAGAACGCCGCCGGCTACGAAAACCTGATCAAGCTGGTCAGTCAGGCTTTTTTGAAAACGGAGTCCGGCGAAACGCCGCAGGTGAGTTGGAGCGATGTCGCCGCCCACAGTGCTGGCCTGATCGCGCTCACGGGCGGTCCGGCGGGTACATTCGGGCGCTACTTGGTCGAAGGCCAGCGTCCGAAGGCGGAAGAAATTCTTGCGCGCCTCGGCGCGATGTTCCCCGGGCGCCTTTACATCGAACTCATGCGCCACGGTATTAAGGCCGAAGAGCGTATTGAACCGGCGCTTATCGAAATGGCTTACGCCCATAACATTCCGATGGTGGCTACTAACGAATGTTTTTTCGCCGATGAGGGCATGTTCACGGCGCACGACGCGCTGATCTGTCTCGCCGAGAAATCTTTCGTCTCGATTCAGAACCGCCGTCGCCTGACGCCGCATCACCGTTTTAAAACTGCCGAGGAGATGGTGAAGCTATTCGCCGATATCCCCGAGGCGGTGCACAACACGCTGGTCATCGCCAAGCGCTGCGCCTTCAAAGTCAACGAACGCAAACCGATTTTGCCGCGCTCGCCCAAAACTGGCGACCGTACCGAAGAAGAAGCGTTACGCGAGTTGGCCTCTGCCGGTCTTGAAGGGCGCTTGCTCACACACGTTTATAAGGACGGCATGAGCGAGGACGAAAAGTCAGCCGCTGCCAAACCTTACCGCGATCGCCTTGAGTACGAAGTCACCATGATCGTGAAGATGGGCTTCGCCGGTTACTTCATGATCGTCGCGGACTTTATTCAGTGGGCTAAGGCTCAAGGCATCCCCGTAGGGCCGGGCCGTGGTTCGGGTGCGGGTTCCGTCGTGGCTTGGGCGCTGACGGTCACCGATCTCGATCCTTTGCGCTTCAACTTGCTGTTCGAGCGGTTCTTGAACCCCGAACGCGTGTCCATGCCCGACTTCGATATCGACTTCTGCCAGGACCGTCGCGGCGAGGTCATCAATTACGTGCAGCGCGAATACGGCCGCGATCGTGTGGCGCAGATTATCACCTTCGGAAAGCTGCAAGCGCGCGCGGTGTTGCGTGGTGTCGGGCGTGTTCTGGAAATGCCGCTCGGCTACGTCGACAAGATTTGTAATATGGTGCCGAACAATCCCGCTGCGCCTGTGATGTTGAAAGAAGCGATTGAGTCCGAACCAGAGCTTCAGCATCTGCGCGATGCCGATGACAACGTCAGGCACTTGCTTGATATCTCGCTGAAGCTCGAAGGGCTTTACGCGCACGCCTCGACGCACGCCGCCGGTCTTGTGATCGGTGACCGGCCCCTCGACGAACTGGTGCCGCTCTACCGCGATCCAAATTCTGACATGCCCGTGACTCAGTTTAATATGAAATGGGTGGAGCAGGCGGGTCTGGTGAAGTTCGACTTCCTGGGTCTCAAGACACTTACCGTGATCGACCGTGCTGTGAAGCTGATCAAGCTGCGGGGCATCGACGTTGATGTCACGACCTTGCCGCTGGACGATGCGCCTACCTTCGCGATGCTCTCAAAGGCTGATGCGGCGGGCGTGTTCCAGTTTGAAAGTACCGGCATGCGCGATGTGTTGCGCAAGCTGAAGCCCGACGTGTTCGAAGATTTGATCGCGGTCGTGGCGCTCTATCGCCCGGGTCCCATGGACAACATTCCGTCGTTCATCAATCGTAAGCAGGGCATTGAGCCGATCGATTATATGCATCCGTCCCTGGAGCCGATCCTGAAAGAGACCTACGGGATCATGGTCTACCAGGAGCAGGTCATGCAGGCGGCGCAGATCTTGGCCGGCTACAGCCTCGGCGGCGCCGACCTGTTGCGTCGCGCCATGGGTAAAAAGATTCAGGCGGAAATGGACGCGCAGCGCGCGAACTTCACAGACGGCGCATCGGCGCGCGGCCTTGCGAAAGACAAAGCCTCGAACATTTTCGACACCATCGACAAGTTCGCAGGCTACGGCTTCAACAAGTCGCACGCTGCAGCTTACGCGCTCGTGGCTTATCAAACGGCATACCTAAAAGCCAATTACCCCGTCGAGTTCATGGCCGCATCCATGACGCTCGATATGCACAACACCGATAAGCTGGCCTCCTTCCGGAGCGAGCTTGATCGCCTTGGCATCACCGTCTTGCCGCCTGACGTAAATAAATCCGACGTGACCTTTGCCGTGGAAGACGGCGCAATTCGCTATGCTCTGGCCGCTGTGAAGAATGTCGGCGTCGGCGCCATGGAAGCACTCATAGCGGCGCGCACGCGCGGCGGTCCCTTCAAGAACCTGAATGACTTCGCCAGCCGCGTTGACGGTTCAGTCATTAACAAGCGGCTTCTGGAAAACCTTATCAAATCCGGCGCGCTCGACAGCATTCTGCCGAACCGCAATCAACTGTTTGAAGGTGCCGAAGCAATTCTGCGCCACGCGCAGAGCAAGGCCAACGACCGCGCCTCGAAGCAAGTGAGCTTGTTCGGCGCTGAGGACAATTCTAACAAAATAAATTTGCCCAATGTACCCGACTGGCGTCCCATGGAACGCCTCAGCAACGAATTCGATGCCATCGGGTTTTATCTCTCGGCGCATCCGCTGGATGCTTATTCCGGCACGCTGCAGTCGCTGAATGTGGTCAAGGCCCGCGATGTGCCCACGCTCACCGCACAAGACTGCGCGACCCCGATTAAAATGGCGGGCACCGTTGTTTCCAAACGTGAACGCATTGGCAAACGCGGCAACAAGTACGCCTTCGTGGCACTTTCAGACGACACCGGCAGCTTTGAAGTCATGATGTTCTCGGAGGTGCTTTCGGCGTCGCGCGAGCTGATGGACTCCGGTGCGCCGCTTCTGCTCACCCTTGATGCGCAGATGGAGCAAGACAAAGTCCGGCTGCTCGCAAGCCGCGTGGACTCCCTCGAAAAAGCTATGGCCGCCCGCGTAAGGAATTTGAAAATCCGCGTCGCGCCCGAATTACTGGTAGAGGAATTCCAGCAGCTCATCACCGAAGACGGACGCGGGAAGGGACGTATCGTCCTGCTCGCCCGGTCCAACGGCCATGTGGTCGAAGTGGCGCTGCCCGGAAGCTACGCTATCCAGGCCAAGACGCTCTCAGGCCTAAAAGTCATCCCCGGCGTCATTGAGATGCGGGAGTTTTAAATCCGCGCGACAATCTGGCGCATGCGGCGCGCGAATTTCTGTGACCAGCTGCGGTAGTTCTGCACGTCGGATTGGATCGCTTTCACAACCATCGTCAGAACGGCGGCGTCATCGACCAAACCTAAGCCCGGCACCAGGTCAGGGATCAGGTCGAGCGGGTTCAGGATGTAGAGAAGGGCGACAGTCGCGGCGAGAATGCTCTTCTCCGGCACCTCGCGGTATTTGCCCGAAGCGTAATCCTTCACCATGGCGGAGAGCGTGGTCACATCGCCGGCAAGATCGGCCAGGGGACCGCGCACAAAACGGCGCAAGGTCGGCGAACGGCGGATCACCTTGCCGATGTCGGCACTCTTGACCTTCTTCAGGCCAGCCTTGAGTACACGGTCGAGGGTTTCGCGGTCGATGTTGACGGCCATGGGATCTCCTTTTCTGCAGAGACTTAAATGTGAGGACGCTTCCTTTGATCGTCAATCGATCTAGGGTGGTATCAGCCAAAATCTGCGAGTAAGGCATTGTTTTAACGTCGGAAAAATAAGCGACCTCCCCCTTGTGGGGAGGTCGGCGAGCTTTTGGGCGAGCCGGGTGGGGGTAATCCTCCCACCCCAACCCCCTCCCCACAAAGGGGGAGGGGCTTTCAACCTTGCCTTTCTGCTTACAAACCCTTAGAAACCGCCTCATTCCACACGCGGGTGCGGGCGATTAGGTGTTCTAAGCGTCCATTCCGGTGTCGGGGCTCCACCTAATCGGGGCCGCTGATTCCACCATCTGCGGAGGCACAACCGGAAAAAAAGAGGACCACATGGCTCAATTGCCGTCTTTTTCCATGCGTCAGCTCATCGAAGCTGGTGCTCACTTCGGCCACAACACCCGCCGCTGGAACCCCAAGATGAAGTCGTACCTGTTCGGGGTACGTGACGGGGTCCACATCATCGACTTGCAGCAGAGCGTGCCCTTGCTTCAGCGCGCCATGCAGGCCATTCACGACGTGACCGCCGCTGGTGGCCGCGTTCTGTTCGTCGGCACCAAACGCCAGGCGCAGGATATCGTGAAAGAATACGCCGAGCGTTGCGGCCAGTATTACGTCAACCATCGTTGGCTGGGCGGCACGCTCACCAACTGGAAGACCGTTTCGCACTCGATCAAGCGTTTGAAGGACTTGGAAGAGCGTTTGGCCAACACCACGCAGCTCGCCGGTCTGACCAAGAAAGAACAGCTGACTCTCGCGCGCGATCAGGAAAAGCTGAACCGTTCACTCGGCGGTATTAAGGACATGGGCGGTCTGCCCGATATCCTGTTCGTCATCGACACGAACAAAGAAGCCATCGCCGTTGCCGAAGCCAAGGTCTTGAACATCCCGGTCGTGGCTGTGCTCGACAGCAACTCCGATCCGGCTGGCATCACTTATCCGGTCCCGGGCAACGACGACGCCATCCGCGCGATCAAGTTGTACTGCGAACTGGTGGCCAACACCGTGCTGACCGGCATTAAGGACGAAATGAAGTCGTCCGGTGTCGATATCGGCGCGAACGAAGCCGCTCCTGCCGAAGCTCTGCCGGAAGGCGAAGCTGGTTCGGACGACGGCGACGGCAAGACGCAAGTCGTTGTCAAAAAATCCCGCAGCAGAACCCGTGGTCCCAAGAAGGACGAAGGCGCTGCCGCTGGCGAAGAAGTGACCGCTTAATCAGCGTTCGCTTCGTCTCCACAATCTCATACGCGGCGGCGCTGTCCTGATAAGGGACGGCGCCGACCGCATTTTGATCAAACGAGGATTCCCATGGCTCAGATTACCGCTCAACTGGTGAAAGACCTGCGCGAGAAGACCGGCGCGGGCATGATGGATTGCAAGACCGCCCTCTCGGAAACCAACGCCGAATTCGAAGCCGCCATCGACTGGTTGCGCAAGAAGGGCCTGTCCCAGGCCGCCAAGAAATCGAGCCGCATCGCGGCCGAAGGTCTGGTGGGCGTGGCCACCGTCGGCAACGCCGGCGCTGTGATCGAAATCAACGCCGAAACCGACTTCGTCGCCCGTAACGTCCTGTTCCAGGACTTTGTCGATAGCGCCGCCAAGATCGCCCTGGAAGTGAAGGGTGACATCGAAGTTCTGAAGACCAAGCCGCATCCGGGCGAAAGCCGTACGGTTGCCGACCAACTGACCCACCTGATCGCCACCATCGGCGAGAACATGGCGATCCGCCGTGCGGCCGCCTTGGCGGTCGATAAGGGCGTGGTCACGTCTTACATCCACACCGCGATCCGTCCCGGTCTGGGCAAGATCGGCGTGCTGGTGGCGTTAGAGTCCACCGGCGACACCGAGAAGCTCAACGCCCTCGGCAAGCAGATCGCCATGCATGTGGCTGCCGCCCAGCCGCAGTTCCTGTCCACGGACCTGGTTGATAACGCCAGCCTGGAACGCGAAAAGGCCATCTACCGCGATCAGGCTATTGCCGCCGGCAAGACACCCGAAATCGCCGACAAGATGGTCGGCGGGCGTATCCGCAAGTACTACGAAGAAGTCGTGCTGCTGGAACAGCCCTACGTCATGGATGACAAATCGAAGGTCTCGCAGGTCATCGAACAGGCCGGCAAAGACATCGGCGCGCCGATTAAGCTGTCGGGCTTTGTGCGCTTCGCCCTGGGCGAAGGCATCCAGAAGAAAGAAGAAGACTTCGCTGCCGAAGTCGCCGCTGTTTCAGGCATTAAGGCCTAAGCACTTCACTGTGGCGCGGTTTGGTATATGATACCAACCGCGCCGCAGCTGGCTTACCATTATCGCGCCATAAGGGACGGCAAAACCGTCCCTTTTTCATGGGCTTATGGCTAGGCTCTCAGGTTAAAATACAAGCCGGCGAGAATTTATCGCCGTGGGGTCGTGAATGGCACAAGCCTTACCGTACAAACGCATACTGGTGAAAATCTCCGGCGAGGGCCTGATGGGCCCTAGCGAGTATGGTTTGCATGGCGAGACCGTCCTGAAGTTGGCGCGCGACATTAAGTCGGTCGTGGCCTCTGGACGCGAGGTTTGCCTCGTCATCGGCGGCGGCAATATCTTTCGCGGGGTCTCTGCGGGCGCCAAAGGCATGGACCGCACCACTGCCGACTACATGGGTATGCTGGCGACCATCATTAACGCGCTCGCCGTGCAGAACGCCCTTGAAGCCGTCGGCGTCCCGACCCGGGTGCAGTCGGCCATCGCCATGGCGCAGGTGTGTGAGCCCTACATCCGCCGTAGAGCTGTAAGACACATGGAGAAAAACCGGGTGGTGATCTTCGCCGCCGGCACCGGCAATCCGTTTTTCACCACCGATACCGCGGCCGCCTTGCGCGCCGTTGAAATGAATTGTGACGCGCTGTTGAAGGCGACCCAGGTGGACGGCGTCTATGACGCCGATCCCAAGAAGAATAGCGCCGCCAAACGCTACGACCGCCTGACTTTCGACAAAGTCATCGCCGACGATCTGAAGGTCATGGACACGGCCGCCATCGCCTTGGCGCGGGAGAACAAATTACCCATCGTTGTGTTCAATATGCACGAAGACAATGCCGTGGCCCGGGTGCTGGAAGGCAAAGGGCTGTTCACTGTGATCGCCGAGGCTTTAACTTAAAGACGGCGGCTTAGATAAAGGGACGGGGGCAGGACATGAGCAACTACGCGGATCTTAAAAAAGATATTGAACACAAGATGGTCGTGAGCATCGATCACGCCAAAAAGGAATTCAGTGGCCTGCGTACTGGCCGCGCTTCGACCGCGTTGCTCGACAACGTGGTGGTCGACGCTTACGGGTCCAAAATGCCCCTTAATCAGGTGGGCAGCGTTTCTGTGCCTGAGCCGCGTTTGCTCTCGGTTTTGGTCTGGGACAAGGGCCTCGCCAAGTCGGTCGAAAAGGCCATCCGCGAAGCCAACCTGGGTCTGAACCCCATGGCCGACGGCACATTGATCCGCGTGCCGATCCCGCCTTTGACCGCCGAACGCCGCCAGGAATTGACCAAGGTCGCGCACAAGTACGCAGAGCACGCGCGCGTCGCCATCCGCAACGTGCGCCGCGACGGCAATGAAGCGCTGAAGAAGATGGAAAAGGACGGCGATATTTCCCAGGACGATCACCGCAAGTTCAGCGACGAAGTCCAGAAAATGACCGACCAATACGTCGCCAAGGTCGATGAAGCTCTGAAGAACAAAGAAGCGGAGATCACCCAGGTCTGATGCGCGCCAAGCCCGTCCAACCGGCTGAACCGACCACCGATCGCCCGCAGGACAAGAGTGCCGGCGACGTGCCGGTTCACGTGGCGATCATCATGGACGGCAACGGCCGCTGGGCGAAGGCGCGGGGCCTACCGCGTACCGCGGGCCATAAGCGGGGCGCCGATGCGGTCAAACGCGTCGTCAAAGCCGCCGGTGGCCTTGGCATTTCGTACCTCACGCTGTTCGGCTTCTCGTCCGAGAACTGGCAACGTCCGGAAAGCGAAGTCCGCGACCTTTTGGGTCTTTTGCGCTTTTACCTCGAGAACGACATTGCCGAGCTTCTGGCCAACGGCATCAAGCTCAATGTCATCGGCGACCGCACCCGGCTGCCGCCCGACACAGTGAAGCTGATTGTCGATGCGGAAACCCGCACCGCCGCAAACGCCAAGATGATTCTGACCATTGCGCTCAGCTACGGCGGCCGTCAGGAAATTGTCGCCGCGGCACGCTCGCTGGCCGCCGACGTTGCCGCGGGCACACTCACGCCGGAAGGTGTCACTGAAGACGCTTTCGCGAGCCGTCTCTTCACCGCCGGTACGCCCGATCCAGACTTACTTATCCGGACCTCCGGCGAACAGCGCATCAGCAACTTCCTGCTCTGGCAACTGGCCTACAGCGAGTTGGTGTTCACCGACACCCTATGGCCCGACTTCGGACAGAAAGATCTGGAAGACGCCATCGCCACCTTCCGCAGCCGTGAGCGCCGCTACGGCGCCGTGACGAACTAGCGGTCGCGTCGTGCTCTGGACCCGTATCGCCTCTGCCGTCGTGCTGGGTCCGCTTTTCCTGGCGATCGTCTATTTCGAATCTCCGTATTTCAATTTTCTGGTTGCGGCGCTCGCCGGCCTGATGGCCTGGGAGTTCGTGCGCATGGACGCCCACTATAAGAATAGGCGTCGCAGCCTCATCATCGCGGCGTCTGTGTTGTCCGTAGCGGTGATGTCCACGGGCAAAGTGTTGCCGGCTCTGACAATCATCGGACTTGCCACGGTCGGGCTGGTCATCGCGGACCAGGTGGCCGGCCGAAAAGGCCTCCATATGGTCCAGATTGCAGTCGTGTATGTAGCGCTGCCGGCGCTTTCCCTGCTTTATATCGTGGCTGCCGACGGCTCGTTTTCGATCTTTTGGCTGCTGGCGGTGGTCTGGGCGACGGATATCGGCGCCTATGCGGCCGGACGGATCATCGGTGGGCCTAAGCTTGCGCCGCGGATCAGCCCGAACAAGACCTGGTCGGGCGCCGTGGGCGGTTTGGTCTCAGCGGTTCTGGCCAGTGCCGGCGTGCTGTACTGGGGAGCGGAGCAGGGGATGACGGTGCATTTGGCTTTCATAGCCGCCGGCGTGTCGGTGGTAAGCCAGCTGGGTGACCTGTTTGAATCGGCCTTAAAGCGCCGGTATCAAATTAAGGATTCCAGCAATCTGATCCCCGGCCACGGCGGGTTCATGGATCGGTTCGACGGGCTTTGGGCGGCGGCACCGGTTGCGGCGGCCCTGTGCTTGATTTTGGGCGGGGGAGTGCGCGCGTGGTAGCACCGAGGCGAATATCGATCCTGGGGTCCACGGGCTCTATCGGGGACAGCACGATCGATCTCATTGAGCGCGACCCCGGCAGTTACAAAGTCGTGGCCCTGACCGCCAACGGGAACTGGGCCAAGCTGGCCGAGCAGGCCAAGCGCCTGAAGCCTGAAATGGTCGCCCTAGCAGGGCAGGCTGGCTATGCCGACCTGAAAGCCGCCCTAAGCGGCACCAATATCGAAGTCGCAGCAGGTCCAAACGCCGTCTGTGACGCGGCCAGCCGGCCTTCAGACTGGGTTATGGCCGCCATTGTGGGCGCAGCAGGCCTAGCGCCCACCCTTAAAGCGGTTGAACGCGGCGCGGTCGTAGGCCTGGCCAACAAGGAATGCCTGGTCTGTGCCGGCACCCTGTTCATGGCCGCGGTTAAAGCCCGCAAAGCCACGCTTTTGCCGGTCGACTCAGAACATAACGCCATCTTCCAAGTATTTGATTTTGAACAAAAAAATAAGATCCGAAGAATCATCCTGACAGCCTCCGGCGGACCCTTCCGCACGTGGTCGCTCAAGGACATGGAAAAGGTCACACCGGCCCAGGCTGTGGCGCATCCCAAGTGGTCCATGGGGGCCAAGATCTCGGTGGATTCCGCCACCATGATGAACAAGGGTCTCGAAGTCATCGAGGCCCATCACCTGTTCGGCTTGGACAACGACCGCATCGATATCCTCGTGCATCCGCAGTCGGTGGTGCACAGCATGGTGGAATACTGCGACGGTTCGACGCTCGCTCAATTGGGCAGCCCGGACATGCGCACCCCCATCGCCTATGCCCTGGGTTGGCCCCAACGCCTCAATGCGCCAGTTGAACGACTAGACCTTGCAAAACTAGGTTCACTCACCTTCGAAGCGCCTGATCCCATTCGCTTTCCGGCCTTAAGATTAGCGCGGGCCGCGTTGCAAAGCGGGGGCACCGCCCCTACAATTCTTAATGCTGCAAACGAGGTCGCCGTCGCCAGATTCCTGGCCGGAGAGATCGGCTTCCTCGATATAGCCGCAATCGTCGAACACACTATGGACCGCGTGCCGCTGCAATCCGTCAGCACACTGGAAGACATCATGGCGGTCGACGGCGAGGCCCGCCGGATCGCCAGATCTAAGAATTTAAGTGCCGCCGCCGAGTAGCGCCGGCAGGTACAGGGAGTTTATGCGTGCTTGAACAGTTTCTTGGTGTTCCGTTCACCCTTTTGAGCTTCGTTCTGGTGCTCACGATGGTGGTCTTCGTCCACGAGTTTGGACACTTCTATATCGCCCGCAAAAACGGCGTGTTTTGCCAGGCCTTCTCTATCGGCTTCGGCCCCGAGCTGTTCGGGTATACCGACAAGCACGGCACGCGCTGGAAGTTCAGCCTGATCCCGCTCGGTGGCTACGTAAAGATGCTCGGCGAAGGCGAGACCATGCAGGTCATCGAAGGCGGTGTTGAGGGCGAGAAAGACAAAACCAAACATGTGCCGCGTGAACTGACGCCTGAAGAAAAGCTTGTTTCCTTCAAGCATAAAACCGTCGCCCAGCGCGCGGCCATTGTGTTCGCCGGCCCGGCCATTAACTTCCTGTTCGCCATCGTGGTGTTCTGGGTGATGTTCATGACCATTGGCCGCCCTGTGACGGCTCCGGTCATCGGCCAAGTCGTCGAAGGCAGCGCCGCAGCCGAAGCCGGCTTGCTGGCCCAGGACCGCGTCAAGTCCATCAACGGCAAGACCATCACCCGCTTCGAAGACATTCGTAACACCGTCCCCTTGAGCGACGGCAGCGCCATGAGTGTGGTTGTCGAGCGCGCCGGTGCTGAACAAACCCTGAGCGTGACCCCGCGCATGAGTGCCGAGCAGGATGCTTTCGGTAATACCCAAAAGCGCTACGTGCTCGGTATCGTGCAGTCGGACGAGACCAGCCGGACCGTGATCCTCAATCCCGTTGAAGCTTTGGGGACGTCCGTCAGCCAGACCTACGAGGTCGTGGAAGGCACCTTTATTGCCATGGGACAGATCGTGGCCGGTAAGCGCGGCACCGAGGATTTGGGTGGGCCCATCCGCATCGCCCAATACTCAGGTCAGGCGGCCAAGACAGGGGTAGTGGGTTTCATCGCTTTTGTAGCGATTCTGTCAATAAATCTGGGCCTCATAAACCTTTTCCCGGTCCCCATGCTTGACGGCGGACACCTGTTGTTTTACGCCATCGAAGCCGTTCGTGGCCGGCCCTTATCGGAGCAGGCCCAAGAGTGGGGTTTACGTGTCGGTTTAGCGCTCGTAGGGGCGTTAATGCTTTTCGTCACATGGAACGACATAAAACACGTCTTCTGATCCGCGGGTCCCGTAGGCACGCTCAGGTATCGGGCAGATCGATAAGCTTGGAAGGTTTTCGATGAGTTGGGCAGCCCGGTCGGATCAAGCGCGCCACGAGCGGCGTGTGTGGAAAATCGCTAACATAGCGCTCGCTGTGCTCGCGGTATTTGGCGTCGGTGCAACGCTGTTGAGCGCCAGGGGTGCCGCCGCTGCGCAGACCGCGCCGGCATTGGGCGCCGTCCAGGCGGAACCCGGCAACATCGAGATCATCGCCGTTCAAGGCAGCCAGCGTATCGAGCCGGCGACCATCCGCACATATCTGACGTTGCGCGAAGGCGATGCCTTTGATCCGGTACGCATCGACCGCTCGCTCAAAAACCTTTTTGCGACCGGCCTGTTCGCCGACGTGGTGATCACCCGTCAGGGCACGACCCTGCTGATCCGCGTTGTCGAAAACCCGATCATCAACCGTATTTCCTTGGAAGGTAATTCCAAGATCAAGGACGAAGACCTCAACAAGGAAATTCAGCTGCGCGCGCGCGTGGTTTACACCCGCACCAAAATTCAGCAGGACGTTGAGAAAATCCTCGAGCTGTATCGCCGCAAGGGCCGCTTTGCCGCCCGCGTCGAGCCGAAGGTGATCGAGCTGCCGCAGAACCGCGTCGACGTGGTTTTTGAAATCAGCGAAGGCAAGCCGACCTACGTGCGCACCATCAACATCGTCGGGAATGACTCCTTCGACGACGATGAACTGCGCTCCGTGATTCTGACGCGCGAAGAGCGTTGGTGGCGTCTGTTCAGCTCCAACGACACCTACGATCCGGACCGTATGAACTATGACCGCGAACTTATGCGGCAGTTCTACATTCAAGAAGGCTACGCTGACTTCGAAGTGATCTCGGCCGTGGCCGAACTCGCGCCGAACCGCGAAAATTTCTACATGACCTTCACGGTCAAAGAAGGTCCGCGCTACCGGCTTTCCAAGGTCGACCTTGAGGTCAACGTTAAAGACTTGCCGAAAGAAACGCTGCAGTCGGCCGTGATTCCGCAGAAGGGCGACTGGTTCAACGGCAAGCAGCTTGAAGACACCATCGACGCCATCACCAACGCCGCCGGCAATGCCGGCTACGCGTTCGTTGATGTGCGCCCGCGCCTGGCGCGCGATCCCGAAAAGAAGACGATCGACTTGCTGTTCACGGTTGCGGAAGGTCCGCGCGTGTTCATCGAGCGCGTCGATATTCAAGGCAACAACCGTACGCTCGACCGCGTGGTTCGCCGCGAAATCCGCCTGGTGGAAGGCGACGCCTTCAACACTGCCAAGGTGCGCCGCTCGAAAGAGCGCCTGGAGAACCTTGGCTACTTCAAGCAAGATACCGTCAAAATCGATAATACGCCGTCGGAAGTTTATCCCGACCGCACCATCCTGACCGCCAAGGTCGAAGAACAATCGACCGGCGAACTGAGCTTTGGCGTCGGCTATTCGAGTGCTACCGGTGCATTGTTCGACGTCGGCATCAGCGAACGCAATCTGCTCGGCAAAGGCCAGGACCTGCGCGCCAACTTCAGTATCGCGCAGCAACAGAGCCAGGTGAGCATGAGCTTCACCGAGCCTTACTTCCTGAATCGCCACCTCGTGGCCGGCTTCGACCTGCAAGCGTCGAAAACCGACTATCAGAATGAGAGCGGCTTCACATCGAACAACTACGGTGGCGCGTTGCGTTTGGGCTACAGCTATAACGAATATCTGTTCCAGCGCTTCACCTACAACCTCGGCGCCACCAAGCTCACAGGTCTCGATAACGCGTCGTCGATTTACGTGCGCGAACAGGCAGGCACCACACTCACATCGCAGATTGGTCAGGTGCTGGCCTATGACCGGCGTAATAACGCCATCGAACCAACGTCGGGTTACTACATCACGCTATCGACCGATCTGGCCGGCATGGGCGGATCTGAACGCTTTGTGAAAGGCGGCGCGGGTGCTGCGGCTTATTTCGAGCCGTTCACGGGTTGGATTTTATCTGCATCCGCCGGCGGCACGTATATCGTCGGTCTCGGCAAAGACATTAAAATTTACCAGCGCGCCCAACTGGGTGGCTTCACCTTGCGCGGCTTTAAGGATTACGGCGCTAGCCCGCGCGATGCTTTGACGGGTGACGCCCTTGGCGGCGACTGGATGGTGACGAGCTCGTTCGAACTACGTCTGCCTTTGGGCATTCCGAAGGAAGCCGGCATTAAAACCAAGCTCTTCAACGATTGGGGTGTGATTGGCCCGCCGCGCGATTTGAAGGATCGGGCCACCGTTCAGATTCTTGATTCACGCGCGATCCGCGGCTCTGCCGGCATCGGCGTAGAGTGGCAATCACCGGTAGGCATCATTTCGCTCGACTATGCACCGTTCATTTTCAATGCACAGAGCTTCGATAGAACGTCTCATTTCCGTATCAACTTTGGCCAACGCTTTAACTGATTTAGAGGACTAACATGAAAACGACATTCAATTTTACACGCGTGGCTGCGGCCGCGCTCATCGCCGGTGTGGCGATGCTTTCAACGGCTGGCGCATATGCTGCTGAAACGCGTCCGACGCCGGTGCTCGGTATCGTCGACACCGATCTGCTCCTTCAGGACTCTTTGGCCGCCAAGGGTGTGCGCCTCGAACGCGATAAGTACGCCGCCACCTATCAGACCCAAGTGAAGGACATGGAAGCCAAACTGCGCGCTGAAGATCAGCAGCTCGCGCAACAGCGCAGCGTTCTGGCACCCGACGTGTTCCAGCAGCAGGCGACGGCTTTCCAACAGAAGCTGGTCGAATTCCAGACTCAAGTGAAAGACAAGCAGGAACGCCTGGACTATTCGTTCCAGCAATCCATGCAGACCATTGGTTCGACGATCATGGTTGTCGCCGGCGAAGTCTCGAAAGAGCGCGGCATCAACGCCGTCATGGCCCGTAACCAGCTGATGATTTTCGATCCGGCCATGGACATTACGAAGCCTGTTTTGGACAAGCTCAACCAGCGCCTCGCGTCGGTGACCTTCCAGAACCCGGATACGCTGCAGACCGCCGCTCCGGCTGCCGGTGCTGCTCCGGCCGCAGGCGCTGCGCCGGCTCCGGCTGCTAAACCTCCGGCCGCTAAAAAGTAAGCATGCCCGATCCCCGGTTCTATAATCGCACCGGGCCATTTCGATTGGCTGACCTGGCCGAGCGCTGCGGCGCTCGGCTGGGGTCAGGTTCCGACCCTGACCGTCTGATCCACGACCTTGGCTCCATCGATACTGCGACGACGAACGAGATCGTCTATTTCGCCGATCACGCTTATGTCGTCGCCCTAGCCGCCAGCAAGTGCGGTGCTTGCATTACCACAGACGAGTTAGCGCCCAAGGTTCCGCCCTGCGGCGTTTTGATCGCTTCCAACCCGCGCGCGGCTTTTGCCGAACTCGCCGCGATCTTCTATCCCGACACTTTAGCGACGCCGCCGCAAATCGAGGCCTTAGCGGCCGATGCCGTTGTGGGCGAGGGCGCGTTGATTGGCCACGGCGCGGTCATCGGTTCACGGGCGGTTATCGGCGCACGCACGCGCATAGGTGCGAATGCGGTCATTGGTCCCGGTGTTGTCATCGGCGAGGACTGCAAGATCGGCGCGAACACGACGCTGGCTTACTGCTTGGTCGGCAACCGCGTCATCATTCATCCCGGCGTGCAGGTGGGCCAGGATGGTTTCGGCTTTGCCTCGACGGCGGCGGGCCATAAGAAAATTCCGCAGCTGGGCCGGGTGATCATTCACGACGACGTCGAAATCGGCGCCAACTGCACGATCGACCGCGGTACCGCCGCTGACACCGTCATCGGCGAAGGCACCAAGTTCGACAATCTGGTTCAGGTAGCCCACAACGTTGAAATCGGCGCACGCTGCATCTTCGTCGCCCAGTCTGGAGTCGCGGGAAGCTGCCAAATTGGTAACGGCGTGATCATCGGTGGGCAGGTCGGTATCGCCGATAATGTTAAAATCGGCGATGGCGCCCAAATCGCCGCAAAAACCGGAATTATGCGTGATATTGGCCCTGGCGAGGTGGTTATGGGCTATCCGGGTAAGCCGATCCGGCAGTTCTGGCGCGAGGTCGCGGCCTTGTCGCGGTTGACCAAGCGCGACAAGTGACCGTAAAACCACTATTAAAAGCGGCGCTTGCACCATTAAGCGCGGCGACCTGAACGGGATACCGGCCATGGACGGACAAGCTACACAACCGGCGCTGACCATCGACATTCAGCGGATCATCGAGATGATCCCGCATCGCTATCCCTTTCTGTTGGTGGATAAGCTGATCGATGTCGTGCCCGGTGAGTCCGCCGTCGGTATCAAGAATGTCACGGCTAATGAGCCGCATTTCCAGGGTCACTTCCCGGATCGTCCGGTGATGCCCGGAGTGTTGATCATCGAAGCCATGGCCCAGACCGCGGCCGTCATCGTCGTCGCCACGCTTGGCAAGGAAGCCGAGGGAAAGCTGGTGTATTTCATGAGCATCGATAACGCGCGCTTCCGCAAGCCCGTGGTTCCCGGCGATCAACTGCGTCTGTACTGCCGTAAAGAGCGCCAGCGCGCCAACGTTTGGAAGTTCAGCGGCGAGGCCCGCGTCGACGACACCGTCGTTGCGGAGGCGGTTTACACCGCCATGATTTTGGACTCCTAACGGTCACATCCCCGTGGATACAACCCCCCAGATGACTAAAATTCACCCGACAGCGGTGGTCGAGAAGGGCGCGACTTTTGCGCGCGACGTCGAGGTCGGACCTTACTGCGTCATTGGCGCTAACGTTGTGCTGGGTGAGGGCGTGCGCGTGCTCTCACATGCCGTCATCGACGGGCACACCAGCATCGGCGAGCACACGATCATTCATCCGTTCGCCTCGTTGGGCCTTTCGCCGCAACACTTGAGTTATAAAGGCGAGCCGACGCGGCTGGTCATTGGACATCACAACGTGATCCGCGAGCACGTAACGATGCACGTCGGCACCGCGCAAGGTTCGATGGAAACGAAGGTCGGCAATCATAGCTTCTTCATGGCCGGTTGCCATGTGGCCCATGATTGCGTGATTGAAGATCACGTCATCCTCACCAACAACGTTGCCCTCGGCGGCCATGTGCATGTGGGCGAATACGCCAATGTTGGCGGCCTATCGGGCGTGCATCAATATGTGCGCATCGGCAAACACGCCATGATCGGCGGCGTGACCGGTGTGGATAAAGACGTCATTCCCTATGCGTTGGTGATGGGCAACCGCGCGCGCCTCAATGGCTTGAACATCGTTGGCCTACGCCGGCGTGGTTTTAGCCGCGAAGATATCCGCTCGCTGCGGACGGCCTACGGCTTGCTGTTCTCGCAAGGCGGCACCATGGCCGAGCGCCTGACCGAAGTTGCGGATCTGTTCGGCACCCATCCGGGTGTGATGGACATCATCAATTTCATCCGCGAAGATTCTTCGCGCCCGATCTGCACCCCCGTCGCCGTCAACGGCAACGGCCACGGTAATGGCGCCTGATTTTTTAGCGTCTCAAGAGAATTTACCGAAGCTCGGCATTATCGCCGGCGGCGGCGCGTTGCCAGGCCTTCTCGCTGCAGCGTGCAAAGCTTCAGATCGCTCGCATTACATTCTGGGACTAACGGGTTTCGCTGACAGCGCGGGCTTGCCAGCCGACGAATGGATTCGTGTCGGGGATATCGGCAAAGGCTTCGCGGCGTTGAATGCGGCCTCTGTCAAAGAAGTTGTGCTGGCCGGAAGCGTGCGCCGGCCCGCCATTGCCGAACTTAAAACCGATTTCAAAGGCGCGGCTTTCCTCGCGCGCATCGCCGGGCGCGCTTTGGGCGATGATGGTTTACTCTCGGCCGTCATCGGTGAAATCGAACGTGAAGGCTTCAAGGTTGTGGGCGCCGATTCCATCCTCGCGCATTTGCTCGCACCGGCGGGCGTATTGGGTCGCCATCGTCCCGACGATACAGCGTTAAGCGATATTACGCGTGGTTTCGATGTTGCGCTGGCGCTTGGGGCTGCGGACGTTGGCCAGGCGGTCATCGTGCAGCAAGGCATTGTGCTGGGCGTTGAAGCCGCCGAGGGCACCGACGCATTGATCGCGCGTTGCGCAGGTCTGCGCCTCGAAGGTCCAGGCGGCGTGCTGGTCAAAGCTAAAAAGCCGCAGCAGGAACGCCGCGCCGACTTGCCGACCGTAGGTGTCACCACAGTGCGGAACGTCAAAGCTATTGGGTTGCGCGGCATCGCTGTGGAGGCCGGGCATACGTTAATGATCGGCTTACCCGACATCATCGCGGCTGCCGATGACGCTGGGTTGTTTGTGACGGGTGTGACGCTTTCGAAGCCCAAGGCATAACGCCGTGGCACCCCTGATCTATCTCATTGCGTGTGAGCCGTCCGGCGATCAGTTGGGCGCGCTGCTTATGTCCGCCTTGCGTGAGGAGACCGGTGGCGAAGTGCGCTTCGCCGGTGTCGGTGGACCGTTGATGACGGAGAATGGCCTCACAAGCCTGTTCGATGTGCGCGACCTTGCGCTTTTGGGTGTGTTCGAAGTTCTGCCGAAAGTGGCCATGGTACTGCGGCGCGTGAAGCAAACCTTCAAGGATATCGAAAGTCAGCAGCCGGCAATTCTTGTCACCATCGACTCTTGGGGATTCACGGGCCGCATTCACGAACGCCTGTCCAAACGGGGCAGCACTATCCCGCGCGTACGCTATGTCGCACCGCAAGTCTGGGCGTGGCGGCCAGGCCGCGCGAAACAGCTGGCGCGCTGGATCAACCACCTTTTGACGCTGCTGCCTTTTGAGCCGCCCTATTTCACAAAGCATGGTCTCCCCGCCACCTGGGTTGGCCATCCGGTACTTGAGAGTGGTTTCGGACAAGGCGACAGCGCCGCCTTCCGCAAACGACACGGCATCGCGGCGGATCGTAAAGTGATCGGCATTCTTCCCGGAAGCCGCCGCAGCGAAGTCTCGCGCCTTTTGCCGATATTCAAAGAGACTATCGCGCGCCTGGCGACGCGCCACCCCGACATTCATGTGGTCATTACAACGGTCGATACGGTCGCCCACGAAGTTCATGCCGCCACGGCCGATTGGGATATCCCGATGACTGTGGTGATGGACGCCGCCCAACGCCGCGATGCTTTCGCCGCGTGCGACTTTGCGTTGGCCGCTTCGGGTACCGTATCGCTGGAACTGGCCCTGGCCAACGTGCCGCACATCATCGCCTACCGCATACATTGGTTGTCGGCTGTTGTGTGGCGGTTTTTCGGCCGCACACGCTTCGTTAATCTCGTCAATGTGCTGGTGGGACATGAAGCGGTGCCGGAACGTTTGCAGGCGCGCTGCCGCCCGGAAATTCTGGCCGACGATCTGGCTTTGCTGATTCGTGATGACATGCGCCGCGTGGCGCAACGTGCGGATTTCTCCGCGGCCCTCTCCAAGCTTTCGCCGGGCGGAGATCGCCCTAGCCGGCGTGCCGCGCAAACAATCCTTAAACTACTACGCGGTTAACCGCGCGCTTTCAGTATGACGATATCCTGAAAGTCGTGAATGGCGGCAGGGTCAATGCGCACGATGTCAAAGTACTGACCCCAGACGCGGCGGATATAATCTTCCGAAATAAAGGTAATGCCGTATTGATAATCAGTGTTTTTAAAGCCGCTGAGAAGTTTCTGTAAAAAGCTCTTCGGCTTTTCGACCGGTGTGAAATGGTCGTACTGGCGGACAAAGCTGTATCCGGGCGTGGGGAATAGTTCGCGGGTTATTGCAACGCTTTCTATCGGAATATTCATCAACGTTTGAATCTCCGCCTCCTGCTCAACGCGTACAAGCGCGCGTTCGCCGTGCGTCGTCAGCATCAGTGTCGCGCCCGGCTGCGCCACGCGGGCCAACTCCTTGATATAGAAAAGCTGGTCGGACTCGTTCATATGCGTGAACACCGACACCGAAATGATGCAGTCGAAAGTGGCACCATCGAACGGAAGATATGCACGCGGTTTGATGGTGCGGGCGTGCACATAGCTGCCCAGAGCCGATTGCACCCAGTCGATATGGCGTTTATCAACATCAACGCCGGAATAAGTGCCGTTGAATCCCTTGAACAGGCGGGCGAGACGCCCCACGCCGATCCCGAAATCGAAGACAGCCGTGTATTGATTGAGCGGCTTTGGGCTGGAAAGGCTCAACGCACGGAAAATATCGCAGCCCGACTTCGCGAAATGGTGCTGTTTCGTCAGGCCCGAAACCCAGGCAATCAGTTCCTCGGACGGCAGCGGAGAGATGAGGTCCAAGCCGCCCGGCGTCGTGAACGCGCCGTTGAGGTTGAACTCCAACCAGTCTTCCATGTCGCTGTTGATGCCGCCGCGGACTTTATCGAGATCGAACATCTTAGGCCTATAAAAAGAAAAACGGCGCGAGAGACTATCTCGCGCCGTTGATCACTGCGTCAATCCGTTAGCGCTTTGCGAGCGGCACGAACTTGCGTTTGGTCTGACCCGTATAAAGCTGGCGCGGGCGGCCGATCTTTTGCTGCGGGTCTTCGATCATTTCGCGCCACTGGGCGATCCAGCCGGTGGTCCGGGCGAGAGCGAACAGGGCGGTGAACATGGTCACAGGAATGCCCATGGCCTGGAAGATGATGCCCGAATAGAAGTCGACGTTCGGGTACAGCTTCTTTTCGATGAAGTAGTCGTCTTCCAGAGCAATGCGCTCCAGTTCCACGGCGATATCGAGCAACGCGTTGTTCTTGATCTTCAGTTCCGAAAGAACTTCCGAGCAGGTCTTGGCCATAATGCGCGCGCGCGGATCGTAGTTTTTGTACACGCGGTGGCCGAAGCCCATGAGGCGGAAGTTGTCGTTTTTGTCTTTAGCGCGCTTCACGAACTCAGGAATGCGCTTCTTGTCGCCGATTTCCTTCAGCATGTTCAAGACGGCTTCGTTGGCGCCGCCGTGAGCAGGCCCCCACAGTGAAGCGATGCCGGCGGCGATGCACGCGAACGGATTGGCGCCGGACGAACCGGCAAGGCGCACGGTCGAGGTCGAAGCGTTCTGTTCATGGTCGGCGTGCAGGATCAGGATGCGGTCCATGGCTTTGGCCAGGATCGGGTTGACCTTGTACTCTTCACACGGTGTGGCGAACATCATGTAGAGGAAGTTTTCAGCGTAGCCCAAATCGTTGCGCGGATAGATGAAGGGCTGGCCGAGCGAATACTTGTAAGCCCACGCCGCGATGGTCGGCATTTTCGCGATCAGGCGATAAGACGAAATCTTGCGGTGGTCGGGATTATTGATGTCCAAGCTGTCGTGATAGAAGGCCGACAACGCGCCGACCACGCCGCACATCACGGCCATCGGGTGCGCGTCACGGCGGAAGCCCGAGTAGAAGCTGTGCAACTGCTCGTGCAGCATCGTGTGATAGGTGATGTCGTGCTGGAACTGCTTCTTGGCCTTGGCGTCGGGCAGCTCGCCCGTCAGCATCAAAAATGCGACTTCCTCGAAGTTACATTTCTCGGCCAGATCCTCGATGGGATAGCCGCGGTGTAAAAGCACGCCTTTGTCGCCGTCGATGAAGGTGATTTTGGATTCACACGAGCCCGTGGACGTGTAACCCGGGTCGTAAGTGAACATGTCGGTTTCGGCATAGAACTTCCGGATATCCACAACGTCAGGTCCGGTGGTGCCGCCGAGGACCGGAAATTTCCAGCTCTTGCCCGACTCATCGTCTTTGAGGGTGACAGTTTTGGCCACGGTTGTTGTCCCTTTCTTGTTGCGGCCGTCCCCTCCGCGCAAGTCCCCGCGGGACGTCCATGCTGCACTGCTTATAGCCCAAAAAATGCAGGCAAATCAATGTGGATCGGCCGGGGATTGGACCGGGGAACGGCCTCTTTAGAGGGCAGCGACAGCGCGTAAACGGCCTAAACCCTCGTCTTTCCCAAGGACTTCCATGACTTCCAGGATGGCCGGGGAATTCATGGTGCCGCACAGGGCCGCCCGTAAGGGGGGCAGGATCTTGCCCAGTTTCTGGCCGGTCTGCTCGGCATAGGCCTTGGACCACTGTTCCAGGGCGTCGTGGGTCCAGGGGGTGCTTTCCAGGGCCGGGATCATAGCGGCGAGGGCGGCCTTACCGCCGTCGGCGAGGGTGGCTTTGGCTTTGTCATCGAATGTCACGGGCCGGACATAGAACGCGGCGCTTTCGGCCAGTTCATTGAGCGTCTTGGCGCGGGCTTTGAGGCCAGGCATACCGCGCTTCAGGAACGCGAGATTGGCGGGCGCGACAGGACCAGTTTTTTCAAGAAGTGGCAGAATCAAATCTACCAATCGGGTGTCATCAGCCGCACGAATGTAGTGGCCGTTTAGGTTGGTGAGCTTGTCCATATCGAAGCGGGACGGGCTACGGCCCACATTCACCACGTCGAACCAAGCGGCCGCTTCGGCATCGGAGATGATTTCGGCATCACCGTGGCCCCAACCGAGACGCAGCAAATAATTGCGCAAGGCTTCCGGCAGAAATCCCATATCGCGATAGGCTTCTACGCCCAAAGCACCGTGACGCTTTGAAAGCTTGGCCCCGTCGGCACCGTGAATCAGCGGGATATGCCCGTACTGCGGCGCGGTTTTGCCGAGCGCAGTGATAAGTTGGTACTGGCGAAAAGCGTTATTCAAATGATCGTCGCCACGAATCACGTGGGTAATGCCCATGTCGATATCGTCGACGACAACGGCCAGCATATATGTCGGTGTGCCGTCGCTGCGCAAAAGCACCATGTCGTCCAACTGCGCATTGGCGACAGTGACGGGGCCTTGCACCAAATCGTGAATCATCGTCTCGCCATCTTGCGGCGCGCGCAGACGGATCGAAGGCTTCACGCCGGCGGGGGCATCCTTGGGATCACGATCACGCCAACGGCCATCGTAGCGGATGGGCAGGCCTTTGGCTTTCTGCTCCTCGCGCATAGCCGTGAGGTCTTCCGGCGTGGCATAGCAACGATAGGCTTTGCCCTCGGACAGCAATTGCTCAGCCGCTGCGCGATGTTTATCGGCGCGGGCAAACTGGAATACCGGCTCGCCGTCCCAATGCAGACCCATCCAGTGCAGGCCTTCGATGATGGCGTCGATAGCGCCTTGGGTCGAACGCGCACGGTCAGTGTCCTCAATACGCAGCAGGAATTGGCCGCCGGTGTGCTTGGCGTACAGATAGTTATACAGCGCCGTACGAGCGCCACCGATATGAAGATAACCGGTGGGTGAGGGCGCGAAGCGGGTAACGACGGTCATGTGTGTGTATTTTCCAATTTGAGGCGATGGTTTAGCATATCCCAGGCGGCGGTAAAGCTGGGGAGTGGGACCTTGAGCACAGCAAAGGACTTTGCGCGGGACGTGTTCGCACGTCAGGCCGACCGGGTCTTTCTGTGGCTGGTGGTCGCCTTTGCTGCCGGGATTGCATTGTTCTTTAGCTGGCATGCCGATCCGCTGCCTCTCACCTCCATCAGTTTCTGCACGATTGGCGTAAGCCTGTTCGCTTTGCGCCGCCGGGTCCCTGGATGGACATTTATCGCCATGGTCCTGATCGCTTTTGGACTGGGTCACGGTACGGCGCAGTTGCGCACAGCGCTCGTCGCCACGCCGCTTTTGGAACGCGAGACGCGTCCGTTTACGTTGGTTGCGACGGTCGTTGAGGCTGAGCGCAGGCCGACGGGAAACCGATTGGTCGTCGAGAATTTTTCTATACCAGGGCTTTCACCACGCGACACACCACAGCGCTTGCGCATTACGGTTCCATCCTCGCATGGGATTCCGGCTGTGGGCGCGCGCATCAGTATGCGGGCGAACGCGCAGCCTGCCGCCATGCCGGTGATGCCGGACGGATTTCAGTTCCAGCGGTTTCTATATTTCAGTCGCATTGGCGGTGTGGGCTACACCCTTGGCCGGTGGCAACCGGAAGCGCCGAATGGAACGACATCTGTGCGCGAGGATTTTCACGCTTGGGCGGAAGGCATGCGCCGCACGATCGGCAATCGCATCGCTGAAATTCTGCCGGGCCCAGACGGCGCTGTGGCGGGCGCGCTGGTGAACGGTGAGCAGACGGCCATCCCGGAAGATCTGCAGGAAGCCTACCGCGTCGCCGGGATTGCGCACCTTCTGTCGATTTCGGGCGTACACATGAGCCTGCTTGCGGGTGTGGTGTTTTTCGTCATGCGCCGATTGTTGGCTTTTATTCCGGCAATTGCGCTGCGGTTCGATACTAAGAAGGCTGCGGCCTGGGGCGCGCTCGCCGCAACGGCTTTTTATCTCGTGATCTCGGGCATGAGTGTGCCCGCTGTGCGTTCTTTCCTGATGATCGCGGTGGTCCTGGTCGCAATTCTTTTGGACCGCACGGCGCTTTCGGTGCGCACCATCGGGTGGGCGGCTTTGGTGGTGATGATTTTATTTCCGGATGCGCTGGTAGGGGCCAGCTTTCAGATGTCGTTCCTGGCCGTGCTGTCGCTATTAGCGCTTTACGAACACACATGGCTGAAGATTTCTTGGCGCAATGCCGACGGCGTATTCCTGCCGCTGCGGGCTGCGATGTTCTATCTCGCAGGGTTGGTTGTGACCGACATCGTCGCGGGCGGCACTACGGCGCTGTTCGCCGCCTATCACTTCAACCGACTGCCGACGTATTCGGCCATTACCAATCTCCTCGCCGTGCCGCTGACTGGTTTGTGGATTATGCCTTCTGCCATTCTGGGACTTTTGCTGATGCCGCTAGGCTGGGATGATATCCCATTCCGCATTATGGGTGCGGGCGTCACGGTATTGGACGACGTTGTGCGCGAAGTGGCGTCGTGGCCCGCCGCGCAAATTCATGTGCCGCCCATGGCGAGCTGGGCCATGGCGCTCGCGGCTTTTGGCATCATATTCATTTGCTTGTGGCGCGGCAGATCGCGCTGGATGGGGTTCATTGCAGTGCTGCCGGCTTTGCTGCAGCCGTACCTCACACCGCCGCCTGACATACTCGTGGATGATTCCGCGCGCGTTTTTGCGATTACCGATGACGACGGCCATCTGGTTTTCAAACCCGGCCGGGCGGGGCGGTTCGTGCGCGAGGCCTGGACAGATCGTTACGGCGCGTCGCCCTTAAAATGGACGGAAGACAACGCGGCGATTGGCCTATCGTGTGATGCTGATGGCTGTGTCATTGCGCGCGAGGGTAAGAAGATATTGCTGGCGTTTACGGCCAATGCCGTGGCTGAAGATTGCGGCACTGCGAATATGACCGTCAGTGCGACGGCATCGCGTGATCTTTGCCGCGAGGGCCAGATCACCGACATCATAGATCTTCGTCTCGATGGGACCATTGCAGTGCGAATTTTGCCGAGCGGCGTACGCACCTATTCCGTAAAGCAATCAACCGGCGACCGCGTTTGGATGCGCGGTGCGCCGGTTGATAGTGAAGACGATCTGCTCGATTTCTTACGAGAGTGATTTACTCGCGGTCGCGGCGGCGGTCTTCGCGGCGCTCTCTGCGCTCTTCACGAGCGTCGCGGTCGTGAGGCGTCGTGGCTGCGCCGGCGACTGCGCCGACAGCTGCACCAGCGATAATCGGAGCGCCGAGCACATAGGCCGCGCCGGCGCCGATGCCGCCGCCGGTCAGGGCGCGTGTTCCAGAGTCCCGGCCGCAACCGGTGAGGGCGAACAAAGATACAGTGGCCAAAATAAGGGCGGTTTTCATCGGATTATATCCTCTAAAAGTGTGATCTGAGGACATAACGCCTGAAGAGCGAAAGAGTTTCGCCGATGAGAATATTATGCGGTGTGAAGAGTTAAGCTGCTACGGAGCTGTGGCCTTTTCGGCGTCCAATTTCTCCAAACTTTCTGGATCTAAAATGGGCATAGAGTCGAAAATGATATTTTTTACGTGCTCCCACTCACTCACGGGGGCTGTGGGTATTTCCGCATCTATCACTGCTATGTCGTTTTTAGGAATGGATGCAGCGCGGATAAATGGCGACTTAACATTTGCCGGATCCACAATGGCTTTCTCGTCTTGCGTGATGGCCGGCACACGCGCTTTGGCCAGGGCCATATCGCGCTCCATCTGGTCGCTAACAACGTAATAAGTCGCCACCACCATTTTATGCGGCTCTTTGACGTCGTGACCCATGTAACGCTTAAGGCTGATAGGGTAAGAAGCGAATTCGCCGAGATACGTCGCGACGCCCGATTTAATCGTGAAGGGCGCATAAAAATTTTTCTTGAGCATGAATGGCTTAATATTGCCGTAGAAATTGGCCCAAGATTCAAAATTAAGTACGCCATATCGGCCGGGCGGCAGGGCGCGTACAAAAACTACACCGGGCTGTTCGCCGTTCGTGAAGTCGGGTTTGCCTGGATCGCCCGAAGGGTAAGTAATATCCACCAAGCCCATTCCAAAGGCGAGCGCATCCGGCCTTTTACGTTGCCAGAACAGCTTTATCACTTCCTTGGTATCGAAATTGGCGAGGTACAGGGCGTAGTTAAATACACCGCTTTTGGGCAGGTCTGTCGCTGCGAGAGAGAGCACGACATGACCCGCGTCGGCGCCTGTGTAGGGCTGAGGCATAAACTTGACGCGCGCGGCATGCGCGTCGCCACCAATGGCAAAGAACGCCAGAGCGGCAATAAAGAAAAGCGTTGTACCCTTCTTCACAGCGAGGTCCCCCGTATGTGTGCAATGCCTTTGATCGTACGGCATTGCCTCCCGGGGTCTAGTTAACACATGGGACTAGTGGTGGATTACCAGCCCGAAAAACGCGGCCAGACATCCGTTACGATGTAGTCCGCTGCGACATGATAGCGGTCGAACTGTGCGGCCGTGGAGCAGGCGTGGTTCGGTAAAATGCTCACCTGGGCGCCCACTTCCAGGTAGGGGAGTTCGGCCGTTGAACCGGGGCGCAGTGACAAAAGGCCGTGCTCTTGGTTGGCGCGGCTCATGATGAGATCGGTGTAAGGCCGGCCATTCACGCGGCAGACTATGCCGTGGCCTTGGTCTACGGCCTGGCTCGACGTGCCGCGGTCCTGCGACATCGCCATCCAGCCCGCGTCCACCAGGATCAAGCCACGATCCTTTTGATGACCGATCACAGTTGCAAGCACGCTTAGCGCAATATCGTCCACCGTACAGACGCCGATCCCCGCCATGACGAGATCCATGAACGCAAACACCCCGGCGCGGACTTCGGTGACACCCGTAAGGTCCTTGGTGAAGAGCGCGGTCGGCGTAGACCCGACGCTGACCACCGGGCAGGGGAATCCGGCGTTGCGTAATTGCTCGGCACAGGCGACAGCGGCCGCGCGTTCCTGTTCGGCATCGGCAGCATGGGCTTCTGCACCCGACTTATTATACGAGCCGCCCGCATGGGTCATGACGCCTCGCAATTCCGCGCCGCGTTTATGAAGAACGAACCCCACTTCGGTCAGGAGTTTAGCGCCGGGTTTGATGCCGGCGCGGTGACCGTCGGAGTCGATTTCGATCAGAACCGGAATGGGGTCCTTAGCCGCTCGGCTGGCGGCGGCCACGGCTTCGGCTTGCTCACGGCTATCGAGGATGACGGAAATGTTGATGCCTTGGCGGCGCAGCTCCACCACGCGCGAAAGTTTCGCGGGCGAGATGCCAACGGCATAGAGAATGTCGCGCACGCCCGCCGCCGCGAATTGTTCAGCCTCTTTGAGCGTAGAAACGGTCGCTGGACCTTCCGGAGTCTCCATGAGTAGCCGCGCGATCTCGATGGACTTCGCGGTTTTCAGATGAGGGCGCAAGGGAACGCCCAATGATTTCAAATGATCTTTCAGCCGTGCGACGTTGTGCCGCATGCGCTTGGCATCAAGCACAAGGCTTGGCGTCGTTAACGATGCGATCCGCGTTTCCGGTGCGACTGTGTCCACGTGAATCATCTCCGCGTTAACTTTGATAGTCGTTTCGGCAAAATTGCCACGCCGCGCACATTTGTCCATACAAAGTAGACGGGCGAAGGGATTTTGCCTTTACTTTCTATCCGGCATGAGTAGGTTGCCGCCATGGAAAATTGCAAACACATGCGATCGGGTTACGAGACGCCGGAGGGGGGCGCCTAGAAGGTTCGCGTGTGCGCGTAATTTTTCTATCAGGCCCCGCCAAAACAGGACGGGGCCGTTTTTATTTTAAATATCTGCTCCCTCGCCACCTGGTCATTGATCTGACCAACGGAGACGACCATGAGACAGATAACCGCTGAAAATACTGAGATTCTTGCGATAGCCGCCGCGACGTTGAAGGCCGGCGTGCTTTCGACTGCCGTGCTGTTGTTTTCCAATTGCGATGGACAACCCAACAGCACCCGCGAAGCTTGCCGGGAGCAGGTCCGCACATTGGATATCGCCCGCGCGAAAAGCCGGGTCGCTCAACTGCAGGCCATGTCTTTGCGCGGAAGGTTGGAAGGCGACGTGCGCGCTGTGCCCATCATTGAGAGGGATACGGTCGCCAACGCCTATGAAGAACTGCGTCTCGCCCAGGAAGATTTCGATGCGCGCTTACGGCGTTGCGACAACATCGCGACGCCGTAAGGACTAATATCGGCGCAGCAATCCGACGAGGCGGCCCTGCACGCGTACGCGGTCGGGTCCGAAGATGCGCGTCTCGTAAGCTTTGTTGGCCGGCTCGAGGGCGATGGTCTCGCCCTTGCGCCGCAGCCGCTTCAAGGTGGCCTCTTCGTTATCCACCAGCGCCACGACGATGGAGCCGTTGTCGGCGGTGTCGCAACGTTTGATGATGACGGTGTCGCCGTCCATGATGCCGGCGTCGACCATGGAGTCGCCGTCGATGGTCAGCGCGTAGTGCTCGCCCGTGCCCAGCAACGCGCCCGGCACGCCGATGTGTTCGGTCGGGTTCCGCAGAGCTTCAATGGGTGTACCGGCAGCAATCTTGCCATAGAGCGGCAGATCGACGTTTTCCTGGGGCGCGGAGGTTTTCGCCGAAGCTCCCGGCATAGCGCCCGAAAAATTTCCGGTGATGACATTGGGCGTGAAACCAGACCGTTCCGGCGCCTTATCGGCCGCGGCCGCACTGCTGCCCATGGTGGTACCCATATTGTCCGGGACCTTAATGACTTCCAGGGCCCGGGCGCGGTGGGGCAGGCGGCGCAGAAACCCGCGCTCTTCCAGGGCCATAATCAGGCGGTGAATGCCCGACTTGGACTGAAGCTCGAGGGCTTCCTTCATTTCGTCGAAGGAAGGCGCGACCCCGTCCCGTGCGACCCGGTCACGGATGAACAAAAGGAGTTGGTGCTGCTTTTTGGTGAGCATTTGGCTGCCCCTCCCGCAAAAACGTCAAATAGAACAAAACCAGAAACTACCAATGTTCTACTTTGGTTCTTATGGGAGAGTCAAGCGGTCCGCCAACCCTTTAAGCGAGATGCACTCCGACAATAGAAAGCGTGTCCAACTCGCCATCGCTGAGCGCGAGGTCGGCCGGCAAAGCGCCGTTGGCGGTCCGTACCGCAATCGCCGGCGCCGGTGACCTATAGCCCGATACCAGTACCACTCGAACAGAGCCAAAACATGCAGTAGACTAACATCACGACTGGTAAAGAAAATCGGTCAGGTCAGTCACGTTGCCGCCGCCCAACCCTACCTCTTCGGCAACCTGCCGCCGCTCTTAATACACTCAGTCATTGTCGCTAACGGCGCAAAGTTCAGCCACAGCCGGCGATTATCATTTGATAACGCTAATCCAGCCTTGAGAACGAAGCAAGAACATTGCACAGTGTCAGCTTAGTTTAGGACTGGGACTGGCAGATGGCGGACTACAGAGGTGGAGAAACCACGGGATTTCAAAGC
>CANJRX010000027.1 GCA_947476895.1 Fidelibacterota bacterium
CAGACTTGCCCTGCGCCATCAGCACCTCGATCTGCCTTAACTTGGAAACAATCTGCTCCGCGCCTAATCCACGTCTCGCCATGTTCAGCTCCTCCTGTTGGGGTCAATTCTCTCAAATCAACCGGTACAAAAAAAGCCGTCAGGTCACCATGAAAGAGCCGAGCCGCGTCCTGTTCACGCAGTTGGGCTACGTACCTTATTTCCGCGAAGTGGTGGGACCCGATGCGCGCGACCGCGTTGTCGGCATCGGCAACGACCGCCGTTCGACCTTCAACATCGACCTCACCAAGGAATACATCACAGCGGCCACGGCCAACGTGTTCACGATGTTAGTTCTGCCTGTGGCTTTCACGATTTCGAAGCAGGTCGATATTTACGGCTGCGACGGCATGCCCTTCGCCGCGGCGACGAAGCCGTGGTCTCATGCCAATGAAGACGACTACATGGGCAAGATGGCCGTGACCCACCGCGTGCATTCCAGCTTCTGGCAGCGCAATTACGAAGAAGAATTCTGGAGCTATTGCCGGGACGTGGACGAGATTCTCACCACGGCCGAAGCTGGCGGAATCCAGGTCACAACGCGCACACCTTCTTATGTGCCGGCGTTCGCCAAACGCTTCCAAAGTTAAACATCTATAATAATCAGTGGCTTAGACCCATGCTCCCCGCGCAGGGCTGATTCGTATACAATGCATATGATATACATTGTATATTATATCATGCGGGCTTATAACGCCCGCCATGACCGATAAACACGCCAACCGCTTTGTCCTGGGCATCGAGATCTATGAAGTGTCGCGCACCATTCGCCGTCACTTTGATCGGCGCGCCCGCGCGCTCGGTTTCAATCAAGGCCAGTGGCGCGCGCTGTTGAAGCTGGACCGTAACGAAGGCATCAGCCAAGCCGGCCTCGCTGACCTGCTCGACATGCAGCCTATTTCGCTGGGCCGCATCTTGGACCGCATGGTGGCCGCCGATTTGGTGCAACGCCAGCCTGATCCCAACGACCGCCGGGCCGTGAAACTGTTCCTTACGCCGCAAGCCGGGCCCGTCCTGAAAGTCCTGCACGAAATCGCCGACGAACTTCGCGATCAAGCGAGCAAGGGGCTGACAAACGAAGATCAGGAGACGGCGCTTCGCGTCATGCGTCAGATGCGCAGCAATCTTGACGCCCTCGATAACGAAGCGACACCCACAAAAATTTCACACGCAAGAGCATAACGATGAACGCCGAATCAAAAGTATCGTTGCCCACTGAAACAGAAACCGTCCCGCAATCGCGTCGTGCTTTGCGGCGCATTTTGATGGGCGTCATCCCGGCGGTTGTCCTGACGGTAGGCGCTGCGGTGTATCTGTTGGGTGGCCGTTATGTCGGCACCGATAATGCTTATGTTAAAGCCGATATAGCTTCTGTGAGCCCCGAAGTTTCGGGCAACATTCACCAGGTCCTTGTCGCCGAAAACCAGCTCGTCAAAAAAGGCGAGCCTATTCTGGTGATTGACGACACCAACTACAGGATCGCGCTGGTCGGCGCCGAAGCCCAGCTGCGCAATGTGGTCGCCGGGATCGAAAGCGATAAGGCCCGCTACCGCCAGAAAGAAGCCTCGCTCGCCATCATGCAAAGCAACGTTGCTTTCGCTGAGCGTGAGTTCAAACGCCAATCGACCTTGGCCTCGAGCAACTTTGCTTCCACCGCTAAGTTGGATGAAGCGCAGCACGCCATGCAGTCCGCACGCCAGAACATCGCGCTGTTGAAGCAGGAAGAGGCCGAGATTCTGGCGCGCCTGGAAGGCGACCCGAATATTGCGCCCGAAAAAGTACCGAGTTATCAGCAGGCCTATACCGCCAAGCTGTCGGCTGCGACTTACATCGAGCGTGCGACGTTGCACGCGCCCTTTGACGGCGTAGTCAGCCAGTTGCCGAAAGTCGGTGACTTCGCCCGTACGGCCGCGCCGACCTTCAGCATTGTCTCGTCCAGCGATGTTTGGATTGAAGCGAACTTCAAAGAGACCGACCTGACTCACATGCAAACCGGCCAGGCGGTCGAGATTCATATCGACACCTATCCCGGTCGCCCCTTTAAAGGCCATGTGACCAGCATCAGCCAAGCGAGCGGCGCCGAGTTCTCAGTGCTGCCCGCGCAGAATTCCACCGGCAACTGGATCAAGGTGGTGCAACGCATCCCTGTGCGCATCTCAGTGGACGATCAGCACGACGGCCCGCCGCTCCGCGCCGGCATGAGCGTCACCGCCGACGTCGACACCGGCAAAAACCGTCTTGCGCAGTACTCCAACTAATACCCCAGTCTAGGTCATGACCGAAACCGAACAGAAAAAGGTTTCCGGACGGCTGCTTGTTCTCACCGGCTTCATCATGCTGGCGACGATCATGCAGACCCTCGATATGACCATCGCCAACGTGGCTTTGCCCTATATGCAAAGCGGCATGGGCGCTGGCCAGGACCAGATCACCTGGGTGCTGACGTCTTACGTTGTGGCCTCGGCCATCGGCATGTCGCTCACGGGGTATTTTGTTGAGCGCTTCGGGCGCACGCGCGTGTTCCTCTATTCCATCGTCGGCTTTACCGTCGCCTCCATGGCCTGCGGACTTTCGCAGACCTTGCCGGAGATCGTAACTTTCCGCGTGTTTCAAGGCATCGCGGGCGCGTGCCTTGTGCCGTTGTCGCAAGCGACGCTGATGGACTTATACCCGCGCGAGAAATTCGGGCCCGCGCTGGCGGCCTGGGGCATGGGCGTTATGTTGGGGCCGATTTTTGGGCCCACCATCGGCGGCTATCTCACCGATACTTTAAGCTGGCGCTGGGTGTTCTTCATCAATCTGCCCGTGGGCATTTTGTGCGCCATCGGTATCGGCACCTTGCTGCCCGAAACCAAGCGCAACCTCGATACTAAGTTCGATATGAAGGGCTTCTTTTTCATTGCGACGGCGCTCGCGTCTTTTCAGCTGTTCCTGGATCGCGGCCAAACGCTGGATTGGTTCGCCTCCCTTGAAATCCTGGTCGAAGCCACCATCGCGGTGGTCGCGATGTACCTTTTCATCGTGCACATCTTCACCACCGATCGGCCTTTCCTGGACCCGCATTTGTTCCAAGATAAAAATTATACGGCAGGATCGATTCTTGGTTTCTCTACGGGTGTCACGCTTCTTTCGACCATGGCACTTCTGCCCAGCATGCTGCAAAGCCTGCTCGGCTATCCGATCATTGAAACCGGTCTTTTGATGATGCCGCGCGGTATCGGCACCATGATTGCGATGTTCGTGACCGGCAAGATCATCCGGAAAGTGGATACCAGGCTTCTGATGCTGGTCGGCAGCGTGCTCATCGCGGCATCGCTGCATGAAATGGCCAGCTTCGATCTTAATGTCACCAGCGCACTTCTGATTGGAACCGGCGCGGTGCAGGGGTTCGGCATCGGCATGTTGTTTACGTCGCTCAGCACAGGGTCTTTCGCGACCTTGCCCGCGCGCTACCGCACCGACGGTACGGCCATCTATACGCTGGTCCGCAGCATCGGTAGCAGTGTGGGCATTTCCATCGTCTCGACGCTGCTCGCGCAAAAGGTCCAGGTTAATCACGCTGAACTGAGCGCGCACATTACGCCTTACAACCGTGCGCTTCAGGAACTGGCCCCGAATTTGCCGTGGAGCCTTGGTTCGTCGCAGGGCTTGGGCATTTTGAATGGCATGATCAGCCGCCAAGCCGCGATGATTTCCTACATCGACGTTTTTACGTTGATGACCTGGGTGACGGTGATCTCGCTGCCGCTCATTGCGGTGCTGCGCAAGCCGCCGAAGCAAGCGGCACCCCAACCCGCTGAACAGCATATCGCTGAAATTTAGGCCGCAAGGCCTTTGATAACCAATTCATAAACGTCGCGCGAAAGGTCTTTCGCGGCCGCTAGGCGTTCCAGCTGCGCTTTCATTAAAGCCTGCCGCGCAGGATCAAACCGCTTCCAGCGTCCCAAAGGAGGCACCAGGCGCGCCGCGGTCAGCGGGTTGAAGGCATTGATGGCCAAGATCTGATCGGCAAGGAACGCATAGCCTGAACCATCGGCAGCGTGGAAGTTGACCGGGTTCATGTTGGCGAAGGTATTCACCACCGCGCGCACCTTGTTGGGGTTCTTGAGATCGAAGGCGCTGTGCTCCATCAGGCGCCTTACCGTGGCCAGCGTGCCGGGCAGCGGCGCGGACGCTTGCACCGTCAGCCACTTGTTCACCACAAGATGATCGTCTTGGAAGCGGCTATAAAAGGCCTCTAGGGCTTGCGCGCGCGCTGGATCGTTTAGCGTGTTCAGGATAGAGAGCGCATCCATGCGGTCGGTCATGTTGTTGGCACTATCGAACTGCGCCTTGACCAGCGCGGTCGTCTCCGGCGTTTCGAGCGCGGCGAGGTAGCCTAGCGCCGCGCGCTTCAACATGCGTTGGCCCATACCATCGGCGTCGGGCACATAGGGCGTGTTGACGCGCAGGCTTTCGTACAGCTGGCGCAAAGCGGCAGTGTGACGTTCACCCACAAACTTGCGTACGGCTTTGCGCGCGGCGTGCAAGTTGATGGGGTCTTCGATGTCCATACGGTTGGCGAGGTAATCTTCGCCGGGCAGGGCCAGCAGTGCGGCCTTAAACGCCGGTGAGATTTTGCTATCGGCGATGGCCACGCCCATGGCGGCGAGGAAGGCATCGTCGGCGTTCACTGGTCGCCCGGCCTGTAAGTCGGCGACGGCGCGCAGGATGATGGTCGAACCGTAGTCCTGCGCAGCATTCCAGCGGTTGAAGGCATCGGAATCATGGGCCATCAGGAACGCCCGGTCTTCGTCGCTTTGTGTGAAGTTTACAGTTACGGGTGCTGCGAAATTGCGGTTGAGCGATAGGCGCGGCGCTTTAAAGATGTCCTTAAACACAAACGTTTCTTGCGCCTGCTTCAGTTCCAAAACGCGCGTTGGAACGGCGTCGTTACCGTCATCGCCGACAAGACCGACAGCCACGGGAATATGATAGGGCTTCTTGACCGGCTGGCCCGGCGTTGGCGGACCGAATTGCTTCAACGTCAGCGCGTACGTCCGCGCGGCAGCATCGAACTTTCCGTCCACCGTGATCTGCGGCGTGCCGGCTTGGCTGTACCATAGCTTGAATTGTGTGAGGTCCACGCCCGAAGCATCTTGCATGGCGGCGACAAAATCTTCGCAAGTGACAGCTTGACCGTCATGGCGCGAGAAATAAAGGTCGCTGCCGGCGCGGAATTTCTCGGGTCCCAGCAGCGTCTGGATCATGCGAATGACTTCCGCGCCCTTTTGGTAAACCGTCGCTGTATAGAAGTTGTTGATCTCGATATAGCTCTCGGGCCGCACCGGATGGGCGAGGGGGCTGGCATCCTCGCGGAACTGCGCCACGCGCAGCACTTCCACGTCGTCGATGCGTTTGTTGGCGCGGCTGCGCATATCGGCGGTGAATTCCTGATCGCGGAAAACTGTGAAGCCTTCTTTGAGGCTCAGTTGGAACCAGTCACGGCAGGTGACGCGATCGCCGCTCCAATTGTGGAAATACTCATGGGCGACGATGGACTCGATCAGATAGTAATCCATATCCGTTGCGGTATCGGAATCCGCCAGGATGTAACGGTCGTTGAAAATGTTGAGGCCTTTGTTCTCCATGGCCCCCATGTTGAAATCACTGACCGCGACGATATTGAAGATATCGAGATCGTATTCGCGGCCAAAGGCCGTTTCGTCCCAACGCATACAACGCTTCAGAGAATCCATGGCGTAGCCGGCGCGGCTTTCCTTGCCGTGCTCGACGTAGATGCGCAGTTCAACCTTGCGGCCCGACATGGTCGTGAACGTGTCGGAGATATGGGCCAGGTCGCCCGCCACCAGCGCGAATAAATATGAGGGCTTCAGATGCGGGTCGTCCCACACCGCAAAGTGGCGACCATCGGGCAGATCGCCCTGTGACGTCGGATTGCCATTAGACAGCAATACTGGGCAGGCGGCCTTCGGCGCACGGATGGTTGTGCGGAAAATCGTCATGGCGTCGGGGCGGTCGATATAGAAGGTGATCCGCCGGAACCCTTCGGCTTCGCATTGGGTGCAGAACACGCCGCGCGAGACATATAAACCCTCAAGCGCCTTGTTGGCTTCCGGGTCGATTTCGACCTCGGTTTCCAAAACAAACGATGACGGTGGCGACGTAATCGTCAGTCCGTGCTCGGTCAGCTCATAGGCGCTCGCGGGCAGGGGCTTCCCGTCCACGGCGATGCTTATGAGCTTCATCTGCTCGCCGTTCAGCTCCAGCATCGCGCCCTTATCGCGGTCGACGCGGGCGATCTTTAAGGTCGAGCGCACCCGGGTGGCCTTGGGGTCCAGGTCGAAGGTCAGGTCCGCGGACTCAATCCGGTAAGGGGGCGGGGTGTAATCGGCCAAACGGATGGTTTGCGGCTCGTTTTTGGGCGGTTGCTCGGTTTTCATGGGCTTGGCCGGGTCCGTAACGTTGTTCAAGGTCCCTCTAGCGTAATGGATTACCCCCTCGGTTCAATCCCCTGACACCCTTTTTTAACCTCGGAAATCTAAGGTAAGGGCGGACAAATTCCCTTTTAGCGGAGAGCTCCGATGGCGACCAAAATGCGGACCGTGGCGTTTGTGCCGGCCAAGGGTGACAGCACCCGCATTCGTAACAAGAACACCGTCATTCTCGACGGTGAGTATCTGTTCAAGCGCAAGCTGAAGCAGTTGCTCGCCTGTCCCGAGATCGATGACGTGTACCTGGACACGGAATCCGACGCCATCATCGCCATGGCCTCGGACCTGCCGGTGAAAATTCTCAAGCGCAATGCGAAGCTGGCGTCGAACGCCACCGACGGTCATGAACTGTTCGCCAACGAATGCGCGCGCGTGGACGCTGATATTTATATTCAGTGTCTGTGCCAGCCCGTTTCTCACAGCCGAGACCATGACCCGCGCCATCAAAGCGCTGACGGAAAGCAAGGCGGACTCCCTGGTCGCCGTGCAGAAAAAGAAGCAATACACCTGGGCCAAGGGCCGCCCGGCTTACGGCGAAGGCCGCATTCCGAATTCCGTCGACCTGCCCGACATCGTGATTGAGTCCATGGGCCTCTACATGGTGCGCAAGAAAAAGGGCGCCAGCAAACCTAAGCGCCGTTTTGGCGATAGCGTTTTGCTTTTCGATTTGACCGATGAAGAAGCTTTCGATGTTAACTGGCCCGATGATCTGGCGCTCGCCGAGCGTATCTGCGCCGGTTACCGCGCCTCGCACAATGCCGCGCTCGACGCTATTCGCCCGCACCTCTGTTCATCTCTACTGGCCGACATCTGCAAGGAACGTGGCCTCAAGACCTTGCTGCCCCCGGGCTTCGCGCGCGTCAGTGGCCGTTCGGTGCTCGGTATCGCCAAAACTCTCGAGCTGCGCAAGCTGAAGAAGGGCGACGACTGGAAAGGCATCTACACCGCGCTCGGCAATTACAACTTTGTGCGTCCGGGTGACGTCATCGTTGTGAAGAACGATGTAAAGGACAAAGCCTATTTCGGCGACCTCAACGCCAACATCGCCATCCGCTCCGGTGCCGTCGGTGCAGTCGTTGACAGCTTCACCCGTGACTCCGTAGAACTCAACGGCTTAGAGTTCTCGGTATTCGCCAAGGGCATTTCCTGCGACGACATCAAATACGAAGGCACCGTTCACGCCATGAACCGGCCCATTAAGATTGGCGGCGTGACCATCAACAACGGCGACTATATCTACGCCGATGATGATGGCGTGTTGGCCATTCCGCAAGCGCTGTGGCCGGAAATCCGCGACGAAGCCATGGCGACCCTGAAAAAGGAATTCGATATCCGTTACGCCATCATCATGGGCGAGGATGTCGGTAAGGTTTTAGGAACCCACGGCGCTTTCTGATTTTAGTCATCCCAGATCGCGTGTATTAATCAGGCCATAAGCCACCCCGCGCCATTTGGGATTCAACGTGCCGTTCACAGCCATCCTTCTCGCAGGCGACCGACCGGCCGATGTGCTGGCGCAACAATCGCCCGGCAAGCGCAAGGCGCTCTTGCACCTGCAGGGGCGGCCCATGATCCTTTATGTGT
The DNA here is from genome assembly GCA_947476895.1 of Fidelibacterota bacterium. Classification (GTDB taxonomy): domain Bacteria; phylum Pseudomonadota; class Alphaproteobacteria; order Rhodospirillales; family Rhodospirillaceae; genus SHVO01. The sequence continues at coordinate 8,118 of CANJRX010000027.1, forward strand.
TGGAAACGCTGCTAGCGACGCGTGCGGTCGGCAACATCATCATCGTGGCCAATCGTATTCCAGAGATCGAGAGCAATCGCGACCTGCAGGATTTTGTCGCGGGCGTCGCGCCCGGGCGTATCACGTTCCGCGAAGGTGCTGGAAGTCCCGCCACCAGCGTTCTCAAAACCATGGAAGACCTGCGCTTCGATGGCGCGGTGCTGGTGACCACGGCCGATAACCCATTGCTTAAACCTGAAACCTTGCAGGCCTTCTGTGATGGTGTTTCAAACAGCCCGGGTGTTGATGCCGCCGTCGGCTTGGCCCCCGAAAGCGTCATCCGCGCGGCCTTTCCGGATGTTAAGCGCACGTATATCCGCCTCGGCGGTGAGGGCTATAGTGGGTGCAATCTCTTTGCGCTGACGCCGGGCGCCGGTCCCAAGGCCGCACTGGCCTGGAGTGAAGTGGAAGGCCGCCGCAAAAAACCCTGGCAATTGATCCTACACTTTGGTGTTTTCACATTGCTGCGCGCTGTTTGCGGATTTCTGGATTTGAACGGCGCTATGGCCGCTGTGTCGCGTTCCATGGGGCTGACAGTTAAAGCCGTGGTTCTGAATGACCCCGTCGCCGCCATGGATGTGGACCGGCCTGATCATATCCCGGTTGCCGACGCCATCCTCGCCGCGCGCTCCCATCCATGAAAATCGCGTTTCTCTACAACCACGAAGCCGGCCATCAGGTGCGTCACAGCGCCGTGGTGATCCCGGCGCTCGTCTCGCGCCATCCTGAGATTAAAGTCACAGTTCTGGCTACGTCGGATACGCTGCTCTCTACTGTGCGTGCGGTCTGCGGACCCGAGACTGAGAGCAAATGCCGCTTCGTGAAACTCGACATTCCGGCGTGGCATAAGCCATTTGCGCGCATTCTGGATGCGGCGCTGCCTTTCAGCCGCCTCGACCAGCTTTACAGCAATCGCGAGATCTTTGCCGGTTTCGATGCCGTTATCGTCACCGAAGGCACCAGCCTGTTCCTGCGCAAGCTGCGCGGTCTGGAGCATCTGAAAATCCTGCGGGTCGATCACGGCGCCGGCGACCGCGCCATTGGATTTAAGCCGTCTTTCGGCGGGAATGATCTTGTGCTCATCGCAGGTTCTAAACAGCGCGACCGTTTTCTGGAGCTTGGCTACTTGAAGCCCGAACAGATCGCTGTGGTCGGTTATCCCAAGTTCGACGCTATAAAAACCACGCAGAAAAAGAAGCTCTTCGCCGACAACAAACCCGTTGTGCTTTATAATCCACACCCAGAGCCGCGGCTATCGTCCTGGTACGATATGGGGCTCGATGTGCTGGAGTATTTTTACAACAGCAAAGACTTCAATCTGATCTTTGCGCCGCACATTATGCTGTTCAAACGCCGGGCGCACTTCACTTTGGAAGGGCTTACATTTCGTGTTCGCGATGAAGTGCCCGAAAAATATCGCACCTGTCCGAATATCCTGATTGATACGGGCAGCGATGCCAGCCTCGACATGACCTATACGCAGGCCGCCGACATTTATCTCGGCGATGTCAGCAGCCAGATTTATGAATTCCTGATTAATCCGCGCCCCTGCATTTTCCTCAATGCTCACAAGGCGGCATGGCGGAACGATCCGAACTATGCATTCTGGCATTTCGGGCCGGTGGTCTCGGACATCATGGGCTTAGATAAAGCTTTGCGAAAGACCGACGGCGACCATGTGACTTACCGGCCCGTGCAGCAGCGCGCCATCGATGTGACGTTCGATCTGCAACCAACACCGTCGTCGGTGCGGGCTGCAGACGCTATCGCCGGATTTCTGATGAAGTAGCTACTTCTTCTTCGGCGGCGGGCCGGCGCTTTTTTCCAGCTTTGTCAAAGGACAGCGTTGGTTGTCTACCAGAATGGCGCTGGTGCTATCGAAGGTGCCATTGGGTTCTGCTTCATAACCGATGGCGGCGGCGAAGCTCAGCCCGGTACAAGCGCCCAGCAATTCTGCGCGGTACCAATCACCACCACGGCTTTTGAGGTAAAGCACGCTGTCGCTGTCAGCGTGCCACGAATCTATGCCGCCTTTGTCGGGAAAAGGAATTGTGACCCTGGCGTCGGCGGCGGCCGCAGGCATTGCAAGCGAGGCGAGTACAGCGAGCGCGATCATTGAACGAGTCATGACTTAACTCCCTTATGGTTTAGGGACAGCCGGAGATGGAACTTTGCTCATCGATGTGACGATGCAGATATGGTGATCGACCGTGACCTTGCTGGTTTTCACTTTGGTGTCCGGGTCGGTCTCGGTGAGGAAGCTGATGCCCTTTTTGGTATCGAGCGACATGCACGTTTCGGCCAGTTCGGCCTTATACCATTGGCCCATTCTGTCTTTGACAAATACGGTGGCTTCGCCGCCAGAGCGCCACGACGATACGCCATCGAGTTCATTGAAATGAATCTGCGCCAGCGGGACTTCGGCGGCTTGCGCTACCGATACAAAGCCTACGAAAGCGACGATGGCTAGTTTGTGCAATGCGATGCCCATAGGACCAACCTCCTCAAATGAATGGTGTGGTCAGCAAGTCTAACAAACTGGCGACCGTTTTGTTCACTGGATCGGTAAAAGATTGTCGCGGGGGCAATTAAGAGACGCCAGTTTGGCGAAATTAGGGCGCCAGAAGTTCATCGCGATGCCTGATCGGGACGCGGTGGGGCAGGCGGCGTACATCTTCACAAAGGGTTGGGCTGCTCATCTCATTGAAGCCCGCGCCGATGGCACGCTTTACTTGAGCGCGGTTGTTAAGGCCCAGGATATAGGTTGGGCGCCGCCCAGCCCGTTGGCGGAACATCAACATTTCCTGAAAAATATGATCCTCATCTGTCGGTATGGATGCGGTGACATCCACACCCAGCACGATGTGGTCGAGCGCCAGAACCTGATCGTGCGGCATTGCCAGGTCGACCATGAACGCCACTTCGCGCACATAAGGCCGGAACAGTTCGCGGATCGGCAGCAACATATCGGCGGTGACATCAGATGGGATACGTACGACTTCCAGCCGTAGGCGCATCAGTCGTTCGCGTTGCGGCAAAGCCGCGATCATGCGCTGAATTTCCGTGAGCGCTGCGCCGTGCAAGGTACTAAACGGCACCGGGATTGCCATTTTGGCTTGAAGCCCGCTCGCGCACATGGCTCTGAAGGCTGTTACTGCGCCCCGCGTGAGATCCAGAATGGTTGCGTCGTTATTGGGGAGTGCTGTGTCGGCATAGATGTTCGCGCTGTCTTCGCTGCTCGCGCGAAAGAAAAAAGTGTCGACACTTTCCGTCTCGGCACACCACGCTGGCCGAAAGAATGGCGTCAACTGTTCAATGGCGGATTGCATGATCTTGCCCGCAGCTGCGACCGGCGCGGGAGCCGCTTTCGCGGGCCGGTTACTCACAGCAATTTTCGAAATTTGGCCTTGCTTGATTTTGCTGATGGCCGCCTTCACGGCGTCCATGTTCAAGCTTCCGTCGGCATTGCGCGCGTTGGAGAGGTCGAGCTTAGAGGCGGTCGGCAACGGCGTCTCGTTGGCAGTGAATTGCGCGCCGACAAGTTTCTCGCCGATGGTGGCGGCAATAGCATCGGCGCGCTGCTGAGCTCTATCTTCGGGCAGGCCGGGAAACAACAAGAGCCAGGCGTCTTCGCCTTGCGGGATGTAAGTATTGCCGCGCCCGATCATGCGGCCTATAGTCGACTCAGTAATAATGAGAATGCGGCTTTTATATTTGTCCCACAGCTCGCCGATGGCGGCGCGGAAGTCGGCCAGCGAAATCACCTGCACGCGGCCGCTGGCCCGCGTCTCGGTTTCCTGAACAAGATTGCTGAGCGCGAGGGTGACGTCGTCATCCCAATAGACGCGCGGCGGGATGGGCTCATTGCGGTCGAGTTTGAAAAACGCGCGCGTCCAGCGCCTTGCCTTTGCAAACGCGGACCTCAGCCAGGTGTTGATTTTATTCGGCATGGGGCCGCCCAGTATAAGGCGGTGAAGACTATTTACCGCGGCCGAAAGGAATGCGCTCGATCGCCGACATCGGCGCGTCGATGTCGTCCTGGCCAAACACGGTCAGTTCGCGGATCACGGTCGGTTTGCCGAGAACGGGAGCCGCCAGACTTTCCAGCGCTTCAACCACATCATAGCGTTCTTTGGAATCATCAATGCGGTCGGTGACTGAAATGTGGAAGCGGAACTCTTCCATCACGTAAGGATATCCCCAGTGTTCCAGCATCTGCTCTTGATGCACCGTCAGGCGGTTGAGCTTATAGTTTTCCAACTGTTCATCGGTCAGCGGCACGCGGAAGGCTTCAAATGCGCGTACGCAGGCTGCCGAAAGCTTTTCCAGCGCAGCCGACTGCGTCATGGGTGTCAGGGCAATGAACTTGCCGATGATCGCCAGTTCCAGTGGCGGAATTTCCACCGGCGACAAAGTGCGCGCGAACACGCGCGCGGCGTTCAGCAGACTCTCGAGCGTCGTCGCGGGGTTTAGGCCAAAGGGCGGTTTCAACGTGCCGTGGAAACCATAGCGCCGCGAGCTTTCGCTCAATTCGCCGACGCGCTTCGCGCTCAGTTTGGTCGAACCAACATTGCCGGAATTGCTAGAATCAAACCAATTGCGCCCAAAGGAATCGAGCGGGCTGCCTGGCTCGGGGGCATAGTAAATCGCGTATCGCGGGCTACGTCCCGTTGCCATATTGGTTGGCGCTCCTCAAACATTGAAAGTATCTGCCGCCGGTTGCCGCGCAGATGTATCCCCCGGATATCAGTCACTCGCATAAAACCAAGTCATGCGGCAAGGGTTTGAAGGAATTGAGGTTTGGAGCGATCAGGCCTTAAAAATTGATCGCCCGAGGCCGTGTCAAATTTTATGAGAAATATTTAGTGTATTCAGATGGTTACGCGGATTTTTATATCAGGCGGCTGCGGCCAGGCCATTTTCTAACTTTTGAGCCAGGGTGATCAGCTCATGGGGATCGCTGCCGCTTTGGCCGATGCGCGAGACCGTCTGACGCCACAGGCGGGCATTGGCGCAGCCGTGAAACAGCCCGACCACGTGGCGTATAACGTGATGGGGACGCACATGTTCAGACAGACTTTTTACGGCGTAAGCCACATACGCCGCCGTCACCACGGTCCGACTGGCCGGCGTGGTTGTGTCGCCGAAGAACAGGCGGTCCACGTTCGTGAGCATGTAGGGTGAATCGTAAGGGGCACGCCCCAGCATCGCGCCATCGAGCTGAATACCGTCAGCATCGGTCAGATTTTGCAAAGCGTCCGGCAGCGTTTTCAGGCCACCATTCAAGACAAGTTTCAAATCCGGAAACGTGCGCTTGAGTTTGAACACGCGGCCGTAATTCAGCGGCGGAATTTCGCGGTTTTCTTTCGGGCTCAATCCCTGCAGCCAGGCCTTGCGCGCATGAATGATGAAGGTGTCGCAACCGGCCGCCGCAACCGTTGTGATGAAAGCATCAAGGTGCGCGTCGGTATCCATATCGTCGATGCCGATGCGGGTTTTAACGGTCACAGGAATATCAACTGAATCACGCATGGCTTTGACGCAGGTCGCAACCAAATCAGGTTCCGCCATCAGGCACGCGCCGAAGCGGCCCGAGGTCACCCGGTCGCTGGGGCAACCGACATTGAGATTGATTTCGTTATAGCCCCAGTTCTGGGCAAGGCGCGCGGCCTGCGCCAACTGTGCAGGATCACTGCCGCCGAGTTGCAAGGCAATGGGCTGCTCGGCCGGATCAAAATCCAAAAACCGCGCCGGATCAGAACCGCGCACAATCGCCGCCGAAGTCACCATCTCCGTATACATCCGCGTGCGCCGGCTTAAAAGGCGCATGAGGTAGCGGCAATGCCGGTCGGTATAATCCATCATCGGTGCAATGCAGAACCGATGGGAGGCTTGCGGCAGTGCGGCAGATTGGGAAGAAGGCGTGCTCAAAAGGCGTTCCCGGCTGGTCTCATCAGCTTTTCCCTAGGCGCTCTCCGGGGCTTGTTCAAGTGTAAAGACGGCTAGCCCAAATTTGGTAACAAGCGCTCGCGGCTATCGCTTCGAATGATACTGGGTATACTCATCGCAGGTTAAAGTCGCTCGGTGAGGGGCGGCAGGGGGAGGGGACTTTGAAATATCTTGGCTCACTATACGTGCAGGTTCTGCTGGGCATCGTGCTCGGCATTCTCATTGGCGCCTTGTGGCCCGATGTGGGCGTGGCGCTGAAGCCGCTCGGCGATCTATTCATCAAGCTGATCAAAGTGGTGGTCGCCCCCCTGATCTTCTGCACCGTGGTGAGCGGTATCGCCACCATGCACGACATGAAGGCAGTGGGCCGCATCGGCGTCAAAGCGCTGATCTACTTTGAAGTCGTTTCGACAGTCGCATTGGTCTTCGGCCTGTTCTGCGGCTGGATTGCTAAACCGGGTGTCGGCTTCAATGCCGACGTTTCGCAGATGGATCCCAGCATCGCACAAGGCTATGTGCAGAATGCGCCACCGAAAGAAGGCATCCTCAACTACATCCTGCATCTGGTGCCCGACACCTTCGTCGGCGCGTTTTCATCCGGCCAGCTGTTGCAGGTATTGCTGATCGCGGTGATGACCGGTGTGGTTTGCGCGCGCCTCGGCGACGTGCGGATCAAGATCATCAAGGGCGTGGAAATCGTCACCAAGGTATTCTTCGGCTTGATCCATATGATCGTGAAGTTAGCGCCCATCGGCGCTTTCGGCGCGATTGCCTTCACAATCGGCGCCTATGGCCTGGGATCATTGTTTCAGCTGGGGGCCTTGGTCGCCACGTTCTACATCACCTCGTTCCTGTTCGTGGTGATTGTGAACGGGATCATCTGCTGGTGGTGCGGCTTCTCGATCTTCAAGTTCTTGGCTTATATCCGGGAAGAGATTCTGATCTGCCTCGGCACCAGCTCTTCCGAGCCTGCGCTTCCCGGCATGATTGAAAAACTGCAGCGCCTGGGCGCATCTCGTCAGGTCGTCGGCTTCGTGATTCCGACGGGTTACAGCTTCAACCTCTGCGGCACGAACATCTATCTCACGCTCGCCGTCTTGTTCCTGGCGCAAGCCTTGAACGTAGAGCTCACCCTAGGCCAGGAACTCAGCATCCTTGGCGTCGCCATGATCAGCTCTAAAGGCGCGGCGGCTGTGGCCGGTGGTGGGTTCATCACTCTTGCAGCCACCTTGGGCGTGATCCATGACCTGCCCATTGCCTCTATGGCGCTGCTCGTCGGCGTTGACCGCTTCATGAGCGAGTGCCGCGGTCTCATCAATCTCATCTGCAACGGCGTTGCGACCATGGCGGTAGCCCGTTGGGACAAACAGCTCGACATGGACATCCTGCACCGGGAGCTGAAACGCGGTCCCAAAGCCGCCGAAGTGGCCCGTGAACATGATGCCCCGGTGCCTAACGTCGTGGCCTGATTAGGCCAAAAGCGGCGGAAACAGCCAAAGGGGACCAGTTGGGTCCCCTTTTTCTTTGCGCTTATTTTCTCGTCAGAAGGGTGCTTGACTTCATGTTCCCAATTTGTTCTTATCCGTTGTGAGAACAAAGAACGAACATTTTGAAAGGGAACATAATATGAGCGCCTCGAGTTTTATTAAGGAAACGTCTGCTCTGCTTGGATTATTTGTCACTCTTTACCTGTGGTCGATTGTCGCTTTGGCCCTCCAAAGCTAGCGCTGCCACAGAGGTTAATGAGTTCTTAATATTCTGATATTCCAGCATTTTTTTGAGATTCCGGAGGGCAGCACGTTTGACTCCATGGCTCCGCGGGCCATATAACTAACGTAACAAGACTATAAAGATTCACTTCTGCTGCGTAGGTACCCACAGACCATGAGCACCGCTCAGGTTGCCAATACGGGGATCGTTGGAGCGACGGCGCGCGTCTCGCAGTCGCGCAGTGCCGTTGCGTCTTCCATGGACTTCGTGGATTCCGTTTCCGGGACCTATGCGCCGCCCACCCGCGACCAGACCACCCGTTTCGATGATGACGATTACGACTTTGAACAGCCGCGCCGCCGGAGACGTCAGGGCGGACAGTTTCAGGACCGTGTCGTCAGTTTCGGTGGGGTTTTAGTGTCCCGCGAAGTCGGCACCACCATCATGCAGGCCCAGGCCGCCCAATCTTTGCGTAATGCCTCTCCGCTGGCCGTAGAAGCCGAGCGCGGCATCGCCATCTATGAATTCAACCAAGCCCTCATGGGGACCGCCGAGATCTCCACAGACATCGGCATGCTGCGCTAAGGGGCGAGATGCGTCCTCCCGCGGTTGAATCATCCTTCGAAGTCGCTTGCTGGTTTCTCGATCGCGCCATCGAGGACGGCGAGTATATGCAGCCTCACAAACTCCACCGGCTGATGTACCTGGCCCAGGCCTACTTTGGCGTTCTGCAAGGTAGCGCCAAGCTGATGCCGGCGACATTTATTGCCGGCGACGAGGGGCCCATCGAGCCGACGATCTTTCGCGCCTTCGCACGCGGCCGTCCCGCCATCGACCTGAAACCCATCGATGAATTGCCGCGCCATATTTTGGACAGTGTCTGGCGTCAGTTTGGCGCCAAGACTGCCGAAACACTGAACAAGCTGATCAAACGCCATCCGCCCTATGCCGATGCTTATGCTGCTGCGCCGGGTGCAGAAATTTTGTTTGAATCCATGGTCGAGTTTTACGGCACACAAGGTCTCACGCGCCGGCCGTCTGCGACGGCTGTGGTTGACGACGCGCCGACGGCAGGCAAAGTTCTACGGCCTAAAGTTCTGCGCAATCACAGCGGCAAGCCGGTCAGCGTCAATCGCTGGACGCCGAAACGTAAAGAATCATGAGCACCATGTTCCAGCACGCAAAAGCTGTTCTTGGTTTTATCGTCCTCTGCGTTGGTCTCGCACTGGCCGCGCCCAGTTCCTATGCGCAGAACCTACGCCCGCACGAACCGCTCGATCCTGCGAAGGCGCAGTCGCTGCCGATGTCGCCCTTGGCCATTCAAAGCAGCAATGGTCTGCATAAGTTCACGGTTGAACTCGCCGCCAAACAAAAAGAGCGCGATACGGGCCTGATGCATCGCAATCACCTGGATGCCGACCGCGGCATGCTGTTCAACTTTTATACCGAACAGCCCGAGAAGTTCTGGATGCGCAACACCTTCATTCCGCTGGATATGCTATTTATCCGCAGCTCCGGCGTCATCATGTTCATTGCGGAAAATACGACGCCCCATTCGGAAACTGGTATCGGTCCGCCGACGCCTGTGCAGGCCGTGTTGGAACTTCCAGGCGGTACGGCTCAGCGCCTCGGCATAAAGCCAGGCGACGTCGTTCAGCACGCCATCTTCAATAACCTGCCGAAGCCTTAGCGTTTACGCGCCAAGGTCAAGCCGTCGCCGATGGGGATCATGCTCAAGGTGACGCGCTGATCCTTTGAGATTTTCTCATTCAGAACGCGCAAGGCCTTGGTGTCGTCAGTCGTATCCGATTGATCGATGACCCGGCCGCTCCACAACACGTTGTCGATGGCGATTAGCCCGTTTGGGCGCAGCAACTGCAGAGCATATTCGTAATAGGCGTCGTAGCCGGTTTTATCGGCATCGATGAATGCGAAGTCGTAGGTTCCGTTTTCTCCCGCGGCGACCATGGCCTTCAGGCTGTCGGCCGCGGGCGCAAGGCGCAGGTCGATGCGCTCGGCAACGCCCGCTTTGGCCCAATGCTTGCGGGCGATGGCGGTGAAATCCGGGCTGACATCCAGCGTCACCACGCGGCCATTGGGCCCCATGGCCTTAGCGACAGCCAGCGCGCTGTAACCGGTGAAGCAGCCCACTTCTAAAGTTTTCTGCGCGCCGATCAGTTCCATCAGCAGCATCATGAATTGGCCCTGTTCGGGAGAGATTTGCATGCGGGCCTCGGGATGCGATGCGGTTTCCTCGCGGAGACGCTTGAGGTCACCATCTTCGCGCATACCGACTTTATGTAGGTAAGCTAAAAGTTCACTGCCGAGATCAAGCGTTTCACGCGACATAACATCACCCATAAAGAAAAACCGCACGCGTCAACTTAACGCGTGCGGCTTAAATGCGGCGATTAAATTATTGAATGGATTATTTGACGCGGGTGGCCGTGACTTGTGTGCGGCCTGAACCTGCGAATTCGATTGTGCCGACCAGCTTGTCGCCTTCGGCCTTGCCGGCGAAGTGCATGACCACCGGCGCGCCGCCTTTCGGCACGCTAGCGTCGAATTTCACATCCACGCCCCGCATGGATGTATTGAGCAGCTTCGCCTGTCCACTGGGGCCGGTGAGGGTGCCTGAAATCAACTGGAACTCCTGAAACACTTCTGCGCGGTAGGCATCTGCGCCGATCTTCCACTCATATGTGCCACCCACTTTGGCGGGCACGACCCAGTAGTAAAGCTGCTCACCCTCGACGTTATCCTGATCGTCCGGCTTCCAATCGCCCATAGTGAAGGCGTGGGACACCACGCGCGTGCCGGGTTTCATATCTAAAATAATCGGGCGCAGCTTCAGGTTCACGTCGGGCAGCAGGTACAAGGTCAAAACCGTCGCTTCACCGAAGTCGAACTTGAACAAATCAGTTTGGAAGAAGGTCACGTGGTCCGTCACGCCCGCGGTTTTGGCATTGGCGTTCGCTTCGCGAATGCGCACCGGGTCCAGATCGACGCCGACACCTTTTTTCACTTTGAAATCACGCGCGGCGGTCACCACGATGCGGCCGTCGCCGGACCCGAGGTCATAGTGAATGTCGTTGGGGCCGGTCTGCGCCATGTTCAGCATTCTGTTCACCACGGTCTGCGGTGTGGGCACATAGGGCACATCGAGATTGACGCCGCCGTCGCCGGGGAACTTGCTTTGGGCGGCCGCATCGAAAGCAAACAGCAGGGCCGCGACGCCCAATAAACCGAAACGCGTGCGCAGGTTCATAATGGTTTTCCTTTTAAGAGCGGCGAGTCAAAAACAGAAAGGGCAGTCCCAGCGCCAGTACGCCAATGCCGGCAAGTGCCCCCACCGCCACATAACTGACGCTGGAATATAGCATGTAGGCGCAGGTCATACAGAACAGCGCTGGGGTCACAGGATAAAGCGGAACGCGGAACGGACGCGGGGCGGCAGAGTCTTTGCGCCGCAAAACAAACAGCGAAAGTCCGGTCAGCAGGAAGAACACCCAGAAAACCGGCTGCAAGTAGTCGACGACGGTTTGCACACCTTGGCGTACAAAGGCGCCTAAGGCCACAATCAGCAGGGCAATGATGCCCTGGAACAGCACACCGTTCGTGGGCACACCGCGCGGTTCGTTCCATTTGGCGAGAGATCGAAAAAGTGCAAAGTCGCGCCCCAGGGCATAGGCGCTGCGCGCGCCGGTGAACAACGTGATGTTGGTATTGTCGAGGATCAGCGCCAGGATAATGAGGGTGATGATCAAGGCGCCCGCGTCGCCGAATTCGGCGCGCATGACATCGGCGGCAATCGCTTTCGACGCCGCCATGCCGCCAGGACCAAGGACCGAGAGGTAGGCAAAGTTCACCGCGATATAAAGTGCTGTAATAATGCCGATGGAGATCAGCAAGGCGCGGGCCATATTGCGGTGGGGATTTTTCACTTCCGCCGAGATGTACGCCGCCTCGTTCCAGCCGCCGAAGGTGAGCAGCACCAACAACATTGCTGTGCCGATGCTCGACATGCTGATCGGCGTCGGTGTTTCCGGCGCGACGATGGCCGCGCTCGGTGCGCTGAACAGGCCTGCGAAAATCAACACGCCGAGACCCAGCATCGTTGCGACGAACAGGACGCCCTGGAAACTTTTCGTCTGGCGCACGCCGGCAAGATTGAGCGCCATGAGCACGACGATTGTGAGGGCAGCGTAAATCCCCGCGCTGTACGGCCCCAGCGACACCAACTGAGTCGCGTAGTCACCGAAGATATACGCGAATAGTGCGATGGAACCGCTTTGAATGACGGTTAAGCGCGCCCAGGCAAACATGAAGCCTACGTTGGAGCCATAGGCGCGGGTGAGAAAATGATATTCACCGCCGGCAGAAGGATATGCGGTTGCAAGCTCGGCATAACACAGCGCGCCGATGAACGAGACGACACCGCCTGCTAGCCACACCATCAGAATGGCGTCAGTGTCACCGAGCGCGCCGGCCACGATACTGGGAAAGCTGAAGATGCCGGTGCCGATAACGAGACCGACAATGATGGCGACACAGTCATAAAGAGAGAGGACTTGTTTTGGCGTGCCGTCCATCAGTCCTTCCCCCGATCTGGCTACATGCGGGGGAGCATACACCAGAGGCTTAGCGATATCGGTGCTTACATTTGTAACAACGGCGGACGCGGGGCGTTACAGCTCGTTAAACCCCGCGGTCCCATGCGATTTTCAATTCGCGTTCCAAGCCGAGTTTGCGCGCCGTTTCGAGCAAGGCCTGGAAGCCGGGCGCGCCGGTTTTACCCAGCATATAGACGTCGTCGTAAGCCAATTTGTTGATGCATTTGGCGATGACTGGCAAAGGCGAGCGCCAGGTGATGGCCGCTGTTGCGCCGAAGGATTGGGTTTGCGGAACGACGCCGTGCCACCACAAGGGCGGAATATAAAGCGCGTCGCCTTCCTCCAACGTTGCGGAAAGCCATTTCAGTTTGCTGCAGTCAAAGCCATCAAACACCGCCGGATTTTCGTAATAATCCTCGTCGAAGAAAATACTGCAAAGCTCTTGGTCGAAAGGCGGATCGCTGCTCACAAGCCCGATTTTCTTCCGGCCGATGAGCTGGCATGTCAGCGTCTCGTCGAACGGATGATAGTGCCAAGACGTTCCGGCGTTGCGGTAAAGGAAATAGCGTGCGGCGGTGTACCAAAACGAAGGTTCGGTTTTGCCGAGGAAGCGAATGTCGCCCAAGTCCGGCAGAAGCTCTTTCAGAAGTTCGGTGGAGACGATGCCGAGCTTAGTGTCTGCGGCATTCAGATAGTCGAGGGCTTCCGCGAAGCTGCAGACTCTCTCTTTGGGCTTCAGCCTGCGCGCCGTGATGTGGTTGACGCTTTGATAAAGATAAACACCGGTTTGGCCGGAACGGTTTTTAAGATAATCCGCATCACGCCACTTTTGCACCGCTGGCCAATGCTTGACCGCGCCCCTGATCAGGCACGGGCGACTGTGGGCGACGTATTCGCCGTGAAAGACGCTTTCCGAAAGTTCATCCGCATTCAGCACGGGAACCTCGGACGCGATCTTCATTCCGGGGACATGGGTAAAAATCTTATCGGGCATGAGCGGATGCTAGCGTTTTTTGGCCCTCTAACTCCAGACTCAACTATAGTGGCGCCGAGCGGCACTCTGGAAATATGTGCGTGGGGACGGCAACTGTGAGACTCGCTGGTCGGCCACTGTTAGCTATTTCGTTGTGGCTCGTTCCGATCATCACGATGATCGGTCTTTTCTTAGCAACGCCCACCCTCAATATCGACGATATGCAAATCAGAGAGCATGTCGCGCTCGATATATCCCCACACGCCGTTGCCACCCTTATTAAACGCGCTTTGCTGAACGAAGACATCGGCGTTACTCAACTACGAACTTATGGTTTGTCCCGTGCGCTGGAAATGGCGCAATTTTCATTAAGTGGGATATCTGCGTTTCCAGTGTACGCGCTTCTCATTCTCCTTCACGGCTTTGGCGCTCTCGTTGTTTTTAAGCTTCTTAGAAGAATTTCCGGTGACAGGTTAACCGCGCTCTATTCAGGAATTGCGTGGTTTTCCGCGCCTTCCATTCTTCCATTGCTGAAGGTCGAGCATCACTTCCTGTATCTGGTAATGCCTTATGTCGTGCTGATGCTGTGGCTACTTCTCATGCTGACAGATCGGGGCCTTTCAACCTTGGCCAGCGCGGCGCTTCTGACATTGACCTGGGCCTTGGGAGAAGGCGCGATCATTGCGGCAGGTGTGCTTGTCGTGTACTTCGCGGTTATCAGGCGTAACGTAAAGGTCGTCGTGCCAGCCGCCGTTGCCTTTGCACTGTTGGGTTTTTACATCCTGTATCAGATCGAATTTGTCAGCGATCCAGCCGCGCCTCAGCGCGTATTGCCCCACCTTCCGACGCTTCGTAGCCTTGGTGGAATTCTGCCTGACCTCGGGCAGGCCATGCGGGCGGTCTTAGGACTTAAGTATATTGATTCTGAGCTGGGCTATCACCTTGCGGGCATAAAGGCATTTAAAGTTGGCGTGACCTATCTCGTCGGAGCAATGGCGCTGACCGCTGCGTGGCTCGTTCACAATTCCCAAGCGATATCGACCGAAGAAAAACGCGAGGGCGTAGCGGCTCTGTTTTTATTAACACTATTTTCTGTCGCAGTTTATGCGCTCTTCACCATTCTAGGAATTGGTCCGCTCGCCGTGCGTTACACTGCCGCATTGTATGCGCTCGTTCCTCTTGCCGTTATTGGAGTTGTGGCGTCGCGATGCGGCCTCTCAACCACGCGCGCGGTTGCAAGCACACTCGCCGCGCTTTCTCTCGCCACTTCGGTCGGCTTGCTCTTTCGTGCGGAAGTTTTAGTGAACCGGCCAAACCGCGCACTCCTCGCAGCTTTTCCGGCCGGAAGCGCCATTATGATTCATCACGCGGACTGGCCAGCGAGCGACATAGGCAGCGTCGGAGTCGCATATCCTGGCCTGGCGCCATTGCTTGGCAATGGGCTTCAGAATCCGATGAGATACGCATTGGTGACAGAGCCCGTCATGCGTATGTATGCGGGCGTTCAAATCGGTATCGCGTGTCGCTTGCGATCGGACGACCTTGTAGACGTCATATTTTACGGAAAGCCTATTAAGACACTGCCCCGTGCAAACGTCAGCGCTCTGGGTTTTTCTGGGATATACGGAACCGAACTAAAACCCCTGTCTCTAGACGACATATGCCTCCCAAACAGGCTTGCTCCCTAAAAAGGGAGCAATACGCGGCGGGGCGTGACCGTTTTTCCCCATTCGCCTGTTGCGGCCAGCCGGCGAAACCCTTAGAAAACCTTGGCTTCCAGGGCCGTCGGAGCGTAGCTCAGCCTGGTAGAGCGCTAGCTTTGGGAGCTAGATGTCGGGGGTTCGAATCCTCTCGCTCCGACCAGCCCTTGGCAACTATCATGCTCACCGGCCCGGAACCGGGCAGGGCATAAGACTTAAGGGCGAAGACCATGTCAGTACGCATTTCGAAACCCACCAAAACCGCCATGCAGTCCGGCCGCGCCAATACCACGCGCTGGCTTCTGGAATATGACCCGGCGGCGGCGCAAAGCGCCGATCCCTTGATGGGCTGGGCGGGTTCTGAAGATACCAATCGCCAACTGAAACTTTGGTTCGATACCAAGGAAGAGGCCGTAGCCTTCGCCGTGCGTAAAGGTCTCGACTACAAGGTCGAGGAGCCCCACGACCGCGTGATCCGTCCAAAGGCCTATGCCGATAACTTTGCGTTTAGCAGAGTACGGTAAGCTAAAGCTGTCCGGCATAATGATCCCGTAGCTCAGCTGGATAGAGCATCTGCCTTCTAAGCAGAGGGTCGGGGGTTCGAGTCCCTCCGGGATCGCCACGCTTAGCTTTCGTTAGCGAGCGCAGCGAACTTACGAAAGCTAGCGCCCCGGCGAGCTCTTGCGAGGCGGGGCTGACAGTTGTTAGCGCCGTTGCCCCACCACCTCATCAAAAAACATCCCCACACACCTGTCATGCCACGGCACTTCGCTGTCCGCGCCGTGAAACCCCACATGCCCGCCGCCCGGCGACATCAGCAGCGTCGCTGCGCCATCTTCCTTCCACGCCCGCTCCAAATACATCCGCGCCGGCACCCACGGATCAGTCCGCGCATGCACCAGCAGCGTCGGCACTTGAATTGAATCAATCAGCGGCCCGGCCGAGCTGCGCCGGTAATAATCCTCGGCATTCGCAAAACCATTGTTGGGCGCGACAACCAGATCATCAAATTCATAGACCGTGTGAATGCGCACCAGCGTCTCTTCCGGCGTGCCACCGGCACGCGCGTCGTCTATCATGCACTTGAGCAAGTAGCGTTCGTAAACCCGGTTGCGCCGCGCGCCGAGCCGCATCTGCGCCATTTTGAGATCGATGGGTGCGCAGACCGATGCGGCGGCGATAAGATCGCCAACGCCATCGTTCTCGCCCAGGAACTTTAAACATACGTTGCCGCCCAAGGACACACCCACCAGCAAAAGCCCGTTTGCTTTGAGCGGTGCGGGCAGGGCGGTGATAGCATCGCGCAGATCGGCACTACGTCCGGCGTGATAGTGCCCCCGGCATTTGCCGCGTGACGGTCCGGCCCCGCGCAGGTTCAAACGGATCACCGGATACCCACGGGCCAAGTGATAGGCGGCGCTGGTCATGATGTTGCCGCTGGTCTCGCTGCCGGTCAGGCCGTGCACCAAAATGATCGCGGGCTTCGCGCTCGCCTGGGCCGGACGGTTCAGCATGGCCCAGAGGCTGTCGCCGTCCGTCATGGGGAGGATCAGTCGTTCCGACGGGTAGGGCGAAAAATCCGGGGCTTTGCTGTTGAAGCTGCTGCGAACCGTCTGCAGATCGCCGCCCCACCACGGCCAGCGCGGATGAAACGCTGGAAACGCCGGCACCTTCCCGCCGCAAATCAGCGGATTAGGTTCTAAAGTGTACCCTGATTTTTGCAGTGCGCTCATTCTGGCTCCGCGTGACCAGTTCAGTTAAGGTTGAAGTGCCGGGGACCATCGTGGAACATTCCGGCGGCCACGGCCAGCGGGGAGGTGAGACCATGCTTCATGGCTTACGCGCCTGGTTTATAGAGCAATTAGCGATGTACGCGGGCTATCACCGCGACCGGCGCAATCAGCTTACCCATCATGTTGGTGTGCCGCTGATTGCGTTTTCGCTCATACTTGGGTTGACGCAAATTCCCATTACTCAGGTCGATGGCTATCCGCTGACGGCGGCGAGTGTTTTTCTCGCAGTGCTATTCGCGCTCTATATTGTGGCTGTGCCGCTCACCGGCATTTTGACGGCGATTTTCTATGGAGCGCTTTACGGCTTCGCGCTCAAAATCGCCACGGGGTCGGCCGAGACTGTATGGACAGTTGCGGGCGCGGCCTTTGTCGGCGGATGGGTCATTCAATTTGTCGGCCACGCTTTTGAACGCCGCCGCCCGGCTTTCACGGTCAATCTGGTGCAGGCGTTTATGGCGCCGCCGCATTTGATCGCGGAAATGCTTTTTGGTCTCGGTTTGGAAAAAGATTTAGAAGCCGAAGTGCAAAGCCGCGCGGTGAAATATTTCGCGACCGCTACTTAACCCGGAGGCGCGCAGGTGAATCCCAAGGTCGTATTCGCCGTACGGAATGATGCGCCGGATTGCGGCACGGCATCGGCTTTCATGACTTTGTCGGGGCTGCATTTGCGCTGGAAATACAGTTCTTCCGGCGTACCGCGATAGACGTAGGTCATCTTCTCGCCGCCCGGCACCGCGTCGTAACACAGGAATGCGAGATTAGCGGTCGAACAGCGGTTCGGCGACGGCAGCCGTCCCGAATTGATGCAGTTCAATTGCAAACTACGCACAAAGGTCGCGTCTTGTTTGCCGGAAAAACCGGTTTCAATGCACGAGCGTGTGCCGGCTGCCAGCTCTTCGGGCACATCCACTTCGCTGGGCACGCGCGATCCGGCATCAATGCTTTGGTCGGCCTGGCCTTGCATGAGCGCGGCCACCACGTTGATGTTGTTGGCGCTGGCGTCGGCGACGCGTTCGCTGCGCGATTGCCGGCTTTTCGCCAAAGCTTCCGTCATGCGGGTACGCTCGGCGGCGTCCTCGGCCTTCCCGGCCAGGGTTTCGAGCTGCGCGGTTTTAAGATCGAAGGCCGCGCCCAATTCGTGCGCCAGATCGTCCTTTAGAATTTGTGTGGCGGAAGCCTGCAGGTCGGCCAATTCATCGGCGTGCTGCAACTTCTCGTCCCAGGATTCAGCCGTATCCACCTTGTGCTGCACAGCCTTCGACACCGGCGGGAACAGGCTAGTCATGGCGTCATCCAAAGCCGCCTGGGGCAGCGGAAGATTGGCGGTGCGCGCCATGAAACGTAAGTCTACCAATTGATCAAGGGTATCCTGCGTCGCATCTCCGCCGACTTTCAGGGCCTTGGCTGTGGCGCGCTTGATAAGGTCGGCGAAGGCCGTGGCGGCATCGGCTGCGATCTGCGGAAGGTTTTGCTTTTGCGCGGTTTCGGCCACGCCCAGCAACACATAAGCCGGGTCCAGTTCGTCGCTGATCTTGGCATCACGCACGGCTTCGCGGAACGCGCTGCGCAAATCGGCGTTGGGCTCAGGCTGCGGGGTTGCGGCCGGCGCGCTCGCATAGATCATCGTCGCTGCGCCTGCGGTGAGCAGGCCGATGAACAGCGGTTGGAATCTTAGTTTAGGGAAATATGCGCTCATGGTTTCTAAGCGTGCTGAACTCGTTCTTGTCAGCCGCGCGCAAGCTTATCAGTGCCGAAAATCCGGTGTAAGCGCCGCGAGGGGGGAATTCCGCAATTATTTAAGGTGTGTCTTTGCCGTCACGGGCGGCCTCAGGGCCAGTTTGCACAGGCAAACCGCCGTCTGCGCCCCATTCCACCCAGCTTCCGTCGTAGATGACGGTATCGCTTTTGCCGGCGAGATAGGCTCCAAAAGCGAGGGCGCAGGCCGAAACGCCCGACCCGCAGGTGGTGACCAGCGGCTTCGCGAGGTCGACGCCAGAGGCGGCGAAGGATTGCCGCAACGCCGGTGGGTCTTTCCACGTCTTGGTTGTGGCATCGATCAGATTTGTGAAGGGCAGATTACAGCTGGCAGGAATACGCCCAGACTTCAGGCCCGCGCGCGGTTCGGGTTCAGCGCCTTCAAAGCGGCCTTTAGAACGTGCATCCAACACCTGAAATTTTTGCGCGCTGATGTTAGCCAGCACATGTTCTTTATCGAGCACTTGGTTCGGTACAGCGCGCGCTTGGAAACTTTCGGGCGCGAAGGTGGGAACGTCAGTCGTCAGCGGACGTTTTTCCGCACTCCATTTGTCGAAGCCGCCGTCCAGGACCGATACGTTGTCATGACCGAAAGCGCGGAACATGAACCATGCCCGCGCCGCCGCACATGTACCGCCCAGCCGGTCGTAAGCCACAATGTGATGCTGGTTGCCGATGCCCAGTTTTCCGGCCTTTTCCGCGAAAATCGCAGCGGTCGGGAAGGCGTGAATCTTAGGCTTCGTGGTATCGGCGAAGGTGTCGATATTAAAGAAGGCCGCGCCCGGAATATGGGCCTCCGCATAGAGCCGCTTCGCCTCGGCCACGCCGCCTGCGACAAAATAACTGGCGTCCACAATCTGCACATTGGGATCGTTCAGATGTTCGGCCAGCCACGCGGTGGTGACGAGGGCGGTAACTTCAGACATTTTCTATTTCCACTTTTCCAAAACGCGCGCGCGGTTGAGGAAGAACCACTGGGCGGCGATGAGTGTGGCGGCGTTGGCAAGCTTGCCGTCGTCCATCACGGCGCGCAGTTCAGTCTCCGTCATCACGCTCACGCGAATATCTTCTTGTTCGCTCGCCACGCCGAACACACCGCCCGCATCTTTGGACGAAACGCGGCCGAGATAAAGGTAGATGCTTTCCGACGTCGCGCCGGGACTCGCGAGATAGCGCTGGATCGGCCACAGATCTGTCAGCGTACGGCCGGCTTCTTCGACCGCTTCACGGTGGCAAACTTCTTCCGGTGTTTCGCCGTTTTCAATGATCCCAGCCACGATCTCCAGCTGCCAGGGCGGCATGCCGGCGGCATAAGCGCCGACGCGAAACTGCTCGCACATCACAAACAGGCTCTCTTCAGGATCGTAAAGCAAAACCGCGCCGGCGTGGCCGCGCTCGAAAACTTCACGCTTCATTTCTGCCGACCAGCCGCCATTAAACAGGCCGTGGCGTAGGCGGTATTCATCGACGCGGAAGTAGCCGCGGAAAACCGTGGTCTTCTCCAAAATCTCCAAGCCATCGGGGTGTTTGGTCATCGGCACAGTCTAAGGCTATGATCGCCCCGCGCAAAGAGACAGAACAGGAGCGCGTTATGCCGACAGTGGATGTTGTTGAATCAGGCCGCGGCAAATTTGCCATGGATATCACTGTGGGTTCTCACGCCCTCATAGCCGATGAGCCGGTCGACGCGGGCGGTGACGACTTGGGTCCGTCGCCCCACGATTTCCTGCTGGCAGGTTTGGGCGCCTGCACCTCCATGACGTTGCGCATGTATGCCGACCACAAGAAAATCCCCTTGAAGCAGGTGAAGGTGCGCCTCTCGCGCCGCAAGATCAAAGCCGCCGACTGCACTGACTGCGTGACCAAAGACGGCGAGGTCGAGGAAATGACACGCGAGATTACGCTCATCGGTGACCTAGACGACGCCACGCGCCAAAAGCTGCTCGAGATCGCCAACAAATGCCCCGTGCACCGCACGCTAACCGGCGAAATCAAGATTCGTACCGCTTTGGTGTAATGCCTTTGACCTGACGGCTTTTTTTGTACCGGTTGATTTGAGAGAATTGACCCCAACAGGAGGAGCTGAACATGGCGAGACGTGGATTAGGCGCGGAGCAGATTGTTTCGAAGTTAAGGCAGATCGAGGTGCTGATGGCGCAGGGCAAGTCTGCG
>CANJRX010000028.1 GCA_947476895.1 Fidelibacterota bacterium
ACTTGCCCTGCGCCATCAGCACCTCGATCTGCCTTAACTTCGAAACAATCTGCTCCGCGCCTAATCCACGTCTCGCCATGTTCAGCTCCTCCTGTTGGGGTCAATTCTCTCAAATCAACCGGTACAAAAAAAGCCGTCAGGTCAGGGTGGAACATGTCGATCAAATTAGCCAGTTCTTCGAAGATGAAAAAAAGCCCTGAAAAGCGCCTGACTCGCCTTCAGGTGATGCTGTCGCTGGAAGAGTTATCAGCGCTGGATAATTTCCGTTTTGAAAAACGCATGCCCAGCCGGGCCTCGGCGATCCGCGAGATTTTGCGGCGCGGGCTGGCGGCCGACGGCTTCAACCTCGCCACAAAAGGCTCGCAGTCCAAGTCTTTCGGCGTCTTGGAAGACGAGCAAGACGACTAGGCGGCTGTTCCTAAGACGAAATACGGATATGAGTGGGCGGGTGACCACCCTGATGACGATCGAACATCTGTACGTAAGCGTCTTCGATATGCTTCGTGAAACGGCCAGCATCGAAGAGCGGCGTCGTCAGACGGTTGGCGGCAAGCTTTTGCCTGATCGCACCAAGGCGCTGCGGGTCCTGCGCTAAAGCCACCGCCAGCGCCTCGTAGTCTTCGGCGGTTGTCGTGATGAGCTCCGGCATATTGATCGCCGTGAGAAGGCTGGCTGCCACACGGCCCGCAAAGGCTTGTCCTGCGCACGTCAATACCGGTAGCCCCGCCCATAAAGCATCGCTCGCCGTCGTGTGGGCGTTGTAAGGCAGCGTGTCCAAAAACAGATCAGCCGCGCGATGCCGGGCCAGGTGGTCCGCCAGCAACACACGCGGTGCAAATATCAGCCGATCGGCGGCGACGCCTTTGCGTTCGGCTTCGGCGCGAAGATTCTGGGCCGCCGCTGGATTATCCTGGAATAACCACAGCACGCTGCCGGGAACGCGATTGAGGAGGCGCATCCAAATCTCGAAGGTCGCGGGCAGAATTTTGAAGTTATTATTGAAGCAGCAAAAGACAAATCCGTTGTCCGGCAAACCAAGCTCTGCCCGCATAAACACCTTCTCGGAAATTTTGCGGCGGGTGTCGTTGACCTGATAGCACCCCGGTAGCGCGACCACGTGTTCGGTATAGTTCGGGTACTCTTTCTCCGGAATCACGATGTCGTCGGCGATAATGTAATCCATGTAACCGACAGCCATCGTTCCGGGATAACCGAGATAATTGACTTGGGTTGCGGCGGCGCGGTGCGCAAAAATGCCGGGGCGGGAGTCTTGCGTATAGCCTTTGAGATCGATGGCGATATCGATCTCAAGCTGCCGCGACCACGCGGCGATATCGACATCGGCATACATACGGGCATCGTTAAATTGATCGAAAGCGGCAACGAGACGCGCCCGCATGGAGTCGGCTCTCTCCGGTCCAAACGAGAAGGCCACGAGTTCAAATTTATCGCGGTCATGCCGCTCAAAGAGTTCCGCCGTCAGGTGCGCGGTCGCGTGGTTATGGAAGTCGGCCGAGTAATAGCCGAGCTTTATCTTTTTGTGTTTAGCAAATTGATGCATGGGACCCAGCGCCGGGTTGGCGGGGCAGCGGACCCTTGCCCACGTCTCGGCAGCTCGACGGTGCAACGCGGGAGAGTCTGTAAGCGCCAACAAAGGCCAGGACGGTGTGACAACTTCACCTGCTTCAACACGTACAGCCAAATCAGCAAGCCGGGCATCGAAGTCTTTCCAATCACAGATATACATCTGCGCGTGAAGCCTTAGGCCGCGCGCAAATTGGTACCCGGGTTTAAGCTCCAAAACCTTGCCGAGATCGGAAATCGCATCTTGCGGACGCTTGAGCAAATTCAAAACTGTGGCGCGGTTATTATATGTATCGGCCGATCCAGCGCCGACTTCGATGGCCTTATCGAAACTGGCCAGCGCGGCGTCTAGCCGGCTTAAAGCCATCAATGTATTGCCGAGGTTGTTGTGCGCGACGCCGTAGCTCCCATCAAGCGCGATCGCCCGGGTGAATGACTCGATCGCCTTTTCGTGTTGGTTTAAATTTGCCTGAGCGATGCCGAGGCCGTTATGGGCGGGCGCATCTTGGGGATTAAACTTGATAGCTTGCGTTAAGCTCGCTTCCGCGGACTGGTGCAGGCCAAGCTCGTTTAAACAGATGCCGCGTTGACGATAGGCTTCAGCGTGATCTGGCGCGAGACGAAGGACTTGGTCAAAACTCTCCACGGCTTCCGCCGCGCGCCCGAGATCGCGCAGAGTATTGCCGCGATTGAAATGAACGTCAGCTTGGGCAGCGCCTAACTCCAGAGCTTTATCAAAATCGCGTAGGGCCTCGGGATAGCGGCGCAAACCTCGAAGCGCAATGCCGCGATTGCTATAAGCGGGGGCGTAGGCGCGATTGTGCGGGTCGATGGCAATCGCTTTATCGATGAGGTCGGCGCCCTGCTGGAACGTACCGTTCTGAATGGCAATCACGCCCAGCAAATGCAAAGCATCGAAATGGTTTGGCTGAATGCTCAGCATTTGCCGATAGATATTCTCGGCTTCACGCGTTTGCCCGGACCGGTGCAGGGCTAAAGCTTGCTGGAATAGCGCGCGGACGTCGGAAGTCGAGTCTGTCAAGGGAATCTGATGCCCGCTATTAAGTCGGCGTTCGCGGATACATCGCCGCGGTGGCCTTTAGAATAGCAACGCACCTTATGGCTGTCGACCCAGACTCTGTCAGGTCCCAGCCGCGACAAGATGCAGATCATTCTGCAAGCGTGTAATCGCAACCTCAAGCGCCGGCAAGGTTTGACGCACGGCGTCGACGCTATCCGAATGCTCTTCGATCCACTGTCCCACATGGGCAACTTCATCGGCGCCGATTTGTGAGCAAACACCGCGCATGGCGTGGGCGGTCCGCTGACAGTCTTTGTGTTCCAGCGTGGCAATATCGTTCTCAAGGCGCGCCTTGTATTCGACAATGGACGCTAGCGCAGAGCGCAAAAGCTTCGCAAATACGTCGATCGGCAGCGTTTCCTTCAGCATATTGAACATGACGGGATTGAGAACCTGACCCTGAGAGGGCATCGCGAACGAAACCGCTTTACGGCGCTTCGGGTCCACCAACACGGCGATTTGTTCGGCCAGTTCGGGCCAGGCGACGGGCTTCATCACGACCGCATTGCAACCGGCACCCAGACATTGGTTCCAGTGCACGCCCGTAGCATCTGCCGTAAGGCCGATGATCGCTGCAGCGGAGGACGCACCATCCGTGCGGATACGGCGCACCACTTCGTCACCATCGACAACCGGCATTTGCATGTCGATAAGAATGATATCGAAGGCGCGGGACGCCGCACGTTCGATGGCTTCTTGCCCGTTGCCAACGGTGGTCGCCTTATGACCCCAGAGGGATAAGGTTTGGGCCAGAAGGAACTGCGTCGTCGCGTCGCTTTCCGCTACGAGTACTTTCAGCTGCAACCCCTGCAGGCGGTTGCCGGCTTCTAATGGTAATGCGGCTTCCTGCGCCGCCACACCGGTCGGATCGCCAAGCTCCATACGCACCGAGACCGCAAACGTGCTGCCCTGCCCTTTGACGCTAGAGACATTGATCTTACCGTCCATGGCTTCGGCGATTTGTTTGCAGATCGCGAGGCCAAGGCCCGTGCCGCCGAAGCGTCGCGCGGTCGTGCCTTCGGCCTGCTCGAACCTTTTAAAGAGACGCCCCACTCCCTCTTCCGAAATCCCTATGCCGGTATCGGTGACCGTAAAGATCATGATCAGGTCGCCGTCGGGTGAGTATTCAAAGGCTGAGCGCACATCAACACTGCCGTGGTCCGTAAACTTGAGAGCGTTGCCAACCAGGTTGCACAAAATTTGGCGCAGGCGTTTCGCATCACCGCGCAGCACGCTGGCATCTTCCGGCGGCGGCGCCACGGTAAACTCTAAACCTTTTTCGCGCATCGACGGGCCGAACAGGTCTCGCACCTGGGTCAACACATCAGACAGCCTGAAGTCCACCGGCTCCAGGGTCATGCGCCCGGCTTCAATTTTAGCCAGATCAAGAATGTCGTTCAGCAGGTCGAGTAATGTTTGGGCCGAGTGCCGCAAGGTGCGCGTCATCTTTATCTGTTCGGCTGATTGAGCGCTGGCGAGAAGAAGGTCGCAAATCCCCATGATACCGGCCATAGGTGTGCGCAGCTCGTGGCTCATGTTGGCCAAGAATGACGAGCGCGCCGTATTAGCGCGTTGCACCGCCCGGCGCGCGGCATTGGCGCGGCGCGAGTTCTTCAACATGCGATCGAAATAGTTAGTCATCCGCCCGGTCAGCGGCCGGAAGACAAACAGCGCTTCGGCGACCAAAGTGAGGATGACAAATATCAGGGTATAGCGCTGGCCTGCTTGCAGTTGCCCGATGCGCGCTTCTGATTCCCGCACATATTCGGTCACGACGGCGTTCAGCGTTTCAAGGATCGGACCCGAGGCTTCGGCGGTAATGG
Organism: Fidelibacterota bacterium; assembly: GCA_947476895.1. Lineage (GTDB taxonomy): Bacteria > Pseudomonadota > Alphaproteobacteria > Rhodospirillales > Rhodospirillaceae > SHVO01. The sequence continues at coordinate 4,489 of CANJRX010000028.1, forward strand.
CGTCGAGATTAGCGAGCACGGCACCCTGCGGCTCGATCTGCGCGCTGACCGGAATTTCGGTTTCGGCAATTTCGCGCGCGTGATCAAGATAGGCAGAGACGCGCTGGGCCAAATCTTGAGTCTTGTAGATATTCGCAATCCCCGGCGGTAGCGGCGCTTCAGTGTCAGGGGCAAGGGTGCCGCTTTGCAGAAGCGCGGCGGCGGTGTTCATTTCGCTGATGGCGGTGCGCAAGCCTGCGCGACTTTCCGGATCGCCCGTACGCGCGTAACGTGATGACAACCATGCTACGCGCTGAGACAGCATGCGCTGGCGGCCCGTCATGTTGACGATCTGCGCCACCTCGTGCTGATCGCTGATGACAATGCCTAGAATGATGTGTGTCGCGATCGATAACGCGGCAATCAGCGTCAGGGCGACGCCGTAAATTAAAGTGAGCTGTCTATGAGGAGACCGAAGCCGGGACCGGGTGCGCGCCACTAGGATATTCCAACTGAGAGCTGTATCGCCCGGCGCTCCCTGACCGGACGAATGTCCTTGTAGCTATAGTGCTTTTGGCGCCAAGCGACAACGCTCCGTAAGGTCGCGGGTAGCAACCAGTGCTAAAGCGTTTCCTGGAACCGCACGGGGATGCCGACCGGCTTGTCCTGCACTTCATCGTCGCGCATGACGACATTGCCGCGAATAATGGTCGCCATGGGCCAACCCGTGACGTCCATGCCATCGAAGGCGGTCCAACCGGTACGGCTTGCGATCCAATTGTTGGTGATGGTGCGCTTAGCTTTAAGATCGACGACTGTGAAATCGGCGTCATAACCAACCGCTACGCGCCCCTTGCCGGCAATGCCGAAAATGCGCGCCGGACCTGCGCTCAGCATATCCACCAGACGCTGCAAACTGAGGCGGCCTTGCGCCATGTGATTAAGCATCAAAGGCACCGTGGTCTGCACGCCAGTGAGGCCCGAAGGGCTGCGCGGATAAGGCTTGGCTTTTTCCTCAAGCGTGTGGGGCGCGTGGTCCGAGCCGATACAATCCACTATTCCGGCATTGAGCGCCGCCCACAGCGCGGCACGGTGACGGGCTTCACGGATCGGCGGGTTCATCTGCGCGAGGGTGCCGAGGCGTTCGTAGCATTCGGGCGCGGCTAATGTCAGATGCTGGGGCAACACTTCGACCGTCGCAATATCTTTATGCTGGGCCAGAATGTCCATCTCTTCGGCCGTGGAAACGTGCAGTACATGAACGCGGCGGCGATGTTTATGAGCAAGCGCAAGAAGCCGCTGCGTGGACCGCACAGCTGTTTCCACATCGCGCCATTCAGGATGCATAGAGACGTCGGCGCCACCGGCCACCATGCCCGCGCGCTCTTGCAAACGCATATCGTCTTCGCTGTGCACGGTGACGCGGCGCGAACCAGATTTTAAGACCCGGGAGACGTTCTCATCGTCGGCTACCAGCAGCGTGCCTGTGCTCGAGCCCATGAACATTTTAATGCCGCAGCAGCCGGGCAAACGTTCCAGCGCATAGAGCTCGTCCGCATTCTCAGGCGATGCGCCGACGTAAAAGGCAAAGTCAGTCCAGCAGCGGCCCGTACCGCGCGAGATTTTGTCGTTGATGGCTGCGGCAGTGGTTGTCGCGGGATCGGTGTTAGGCATTTCGAACACCGCGGTGATACCGCCGAGGATCGCGCCGCGCGTTCCGCTTTCTAAATCTTCTTTGTGCGTGGGGCCAGGTTCACGGAAGTGCACCTGCTCGTCAATCAGACCGGGCAGCACCATGAGATTGCGGGCATCGTATGTGCGCGCTGCAGAGCCCGGGTTCAATTTTCCAAGCGCCGCGATTTTACCGGCGCGCACGCCGACATCGAGTTCTAGAGGACCCCCCGGCGTATAGACTGTGCCGCCGTGGATGATGAAATCGAAGGTCTCGCTCATGTGTGCACTCTTTAGCTTAAGGCCTGGAACACATCGCCGGAGGCGCGCTCGCCAATGATATGGCGGCGGTGCCATAAAGCATAGAACAACAACGTCCAGGCCGCAGCGCCGTTCCGCTTATTCACATTGGCGAAAAGCGCTTCGACGCTGCCGGGAAGGCAGATTTCGGCGATTCCCGGCTGACGCGCAACTAAAGGACCGAGGCGCTTACCGTCACCCGCGATCCATTCGGCCACCGGCACCGTGAATCCACGTTTGGGCGTGAAAGCCGCGGCCGCTGGAAAGGTATCGGAAAGCCACTGGCGCAAAAGCCATTTTCCCTGACCGCCTTGAATTTTCTGCCGGTCGGCTAGAGAGAAAGCAAAGGCCGAGACAGCCGGATCTAAAAAGGGCACACGCCCTTCGACCCCATGGGCCATGAGGCAGCGGTCGACTTTCAGCAGCAGGTCATTGGGAAGCCACGCCGCGCAATCGACCGCTTGTAAGGCGTGTAAGCGATTAGGGTGGCGGGATGCACTTTGGGATTCGAGTGCTGTCATGCCGTCGCGCCAAGTGGGCGCGATCTCGCGCAACCCACCAAAATTTGCAAGTGCGTGACGTCGCCAGGGCTTTTTATGGAAGGGCCACGGACGCAAAGCCGCGCGCGTTCTGCCGTAGCCTGCAAAGAGTTCGTCACCGCCCTCGCCCGAGAGCACCACTTTCACGTCGCGCGCCGCGCGTTGGGCGAGCACGTACGTGGGCACCACAGCGTAATCCATGACGGGATCATCCATGGCCGCAGCGATAGCAGGGAGTTCGCGCCAAAAATCGGCGGCGGCGACTTCGATTTCCACATGCGCGGCACCGGCGGCCTTCGCGGCCGCGCGTGCGCCTTCGCGCTCATCGTGCGCGGCGGTGTCTGGAAAGGACGCCGTGAACGCGAGCACCGGCCGGTCATTGAGCTGCGCCATCATCGCGAGCACGGCTGCGGAATCGATCCCGCCGGACAGGAACATGCCGTAAGGCACGTCGGCGCGCTGATGCACAAACACCGTATCGCGCCAAACGTCACTCCAAGCTTTGAGCGCCGCGGCATCATCGGATAGCGGCGGAGACGACGCAGGCAAGGCAGCGCGTTGAATGCGCTTTACGATGCGCGCATTTTCAATGATGAGCGTCTCACCTGCAGCCACGCGGTTAATGCCGGCAAACGGCGTCGCATTTCCGGTGGTGAAATTGAAAGCCAGAACTTCGTCACGCGCCTGAGCAAAAACCTGCGGCGCAGTCGCGCCCGCCGCCAGAAGCGCCTGGGGTTCAGAAGCAAAATAAAATCCGTGCTCGGTTTCGGCGTAGTAAATCGGTTTGATTCCGAAAGGATCGCGCGCAAGAACTAACCGCCCACGCGCTGGATCATGGATAGCGATGGCATACATGCCGCGCAGCTTTTCGGCGAAGGTTTCGCCGTCGCGGCGATAGAGATGTAAGGCGCTTTCGCAATCTGATCCCGTAGCGAAAGCGGCGTCTTTCAGCTCGGCGCGTAACGCCAGATCGTTGTAGATCTCGCCGTTAGCGATGAGCGCAACGCCGTCATCCGCGACAAAGGGCTGGAAACCGTGGGCGATATCGACAATCGCAAGGCGCGTATGCACTAGCGCCACGTTATTCTTAAGGAGCCGTCCCTCGTCGTCGGGTCCACGGTGCGCGAGCGCAGACGCCATGCGCGCGCATAATTTTTCGAGAACGTCCGGCGGTATGGCGCGGCCGTCGGGCGTCATGACGCCGGCAATGCCGCACATAATATATTACGCGCTGGGACCCGACGGTTTTCCCGTCAGGATACTGAGAAGATGCAAGTAGCGGGGCGCCACCTTATCCATGGCAAAGCTTTCTTCAAAAGCTTTGAGACCAGCACCGCGCAATTGCAGCACGAGACCTGTGTCTTGCGTCACCCACTTGATCGCTTCAGCCATGCTGATGGCATCGCCGACGGGGACGAGGAGTCCATTTTCTTTGTGACGGATCAAAAGCCCCGGACCCAAGCTGTCAGCTGCGATAACAGGTGCGCGGCAGGCCCAAGCTTCGGTGACGGCTTCACCGACATCATCGTTCCGCGAGGAATAGACAAACATATCGCAAGCGGCGAGATAGGGAGCGAGATTGTTCTCCCACCCTAAAAAACGCACGCGCGGTTTCACGCCACGTTCATGCGCCGCCGCTTCAAGGGCTTCGCGGTCAGCGCCATCGCCGGCGATCCACAAATAATATCCGGAAATCCGCGCGAGGGCGTCGAGTAGCGTCTCAAGCCCGGTTTTGGAGGTAAGACGCATCGACGTGAAAATAAGTTTTGCCGTCGGCGGCGTATAAACCGACTTGCGGTTCAAGGGCGGCGATCTTGTCTCTTCATCAGTCATGGGCAGGTGCGGCAGTACATGAACCTGCTGTACGGACCAACCCGCGTTCATGGCGGCATCGGCACGCGTCTGTGACGGTGTGAAAATGTGATGGCACTTATTTAAGAGCGCCGCGTGATCGAAGTCCGCCCCCAGACGGGCCATGTGCACGAAGTTTTCTTTCTGCACGAGTTCAGCAACGTCGGGCGTCCACGAGATCACGATGTCTGGCGCAAAACGGCCGATGACCGAATTGATGCGCCGGCGGTCGAGGAAAGCAAAGCGGCTGGGGAATTCCATTTCCACCGGCTGCAAGCCCAAGGCGTCAAAGCGCTTGGCGCGCGCCGGGTTGACCGCGAGCATAGCGCGCTGCTCGACGCCCCCAAAGGGCGCGCCCGACATAAGATGGAAAACTTTCATACCCAAAATTTTGCATGCTTGGGCACCGGAAGCCAAGGGATTCGCATGGATTTAGCAGCGAAATCAACGAGATTTCATTAAATCGCTAAAGGCGGCACTAACGCTGTCCACGCCAAGGTTTTGCAACTGCCGGTCAGGGGCCACTACGACGTGGCCGCCCCAGGGACTGTAGCGGCTGGAATCCGTAGCCCCGAACAGCGCCAAGGTGGGAATGCTGGTGGAAGCCGCGAGATGCGCGAGGCCGGAATCGTTGCCGATGAAACCGCCGCAGCGCGCCAAAGCCGCCTGCACCATCAGAAGATCGGGTTCGTTAAATATACGAATGCAACCGCTAAGCGCTTCCAGGAGCGGTTTGGCTACCGCTTCATCCCCCGGACCGCCGAAGAGCGCGATACGCCAGCCGGCACAAACACCACCCGGGCTCGTGAGTTTAACCGCGAGTTCCGCGAAACGCTCCGGCGGCCAGGTTTTCGCGGACGTCGCGGCGACGGGCGCCAATACTAAGACCGGCGCGCCGTCGGGGATGGCAAAGGCGGCAGCAAAATGATGACGAGCACTTGTATAGAGATGCGGCGCAGCAGGTTGCGGTAGCGCCAACAAATGCGAAAGGTGTTCGACGTGATGCACACCCGGCGCAATGGGTCCGACGACATAGCGTTTGCGCGTTGGAATGATGTACGAAATCAGCGAGCGCCTGAGATCAATCACAATATCCCAGACCGTGCCACGCACTTGCTTCCACAAATTGTACCAGTGCAGGTCGAATTTGCGTTTGCGGACGACGATCACGCGGTCTAAGCGGGGTACGTCGGCAAATAAACTGGCCGCGAGCGGTCCGCAGGCGATGGTGAAACGCGCGTTGGGGTATCTCTCGATCAAATGATGCAGCACGCCTGACGACAGAATGGCGTCGCCGATACGGGTATGCGTGATGAACAGAATATTCAAACAGGCGCCACGGGCAGCGACGCGACATAGGCGTCGAGTTCTTCCGCCGCCGAGGCCCAAGGCCGGCGACGCTGGGGATTGGCAGCAGCCTCGCTTAAATTTTGGTGCACGGCGTCGTTGCCAAGAATCTGCAAGGCAACATTCGCGAAGGCTTCGGCATCGGGCACGATGTATCCACTGGCGCCATTGTCGATGCGTTCATCCACACCGCCCAAAGCACGGGCCACGGCAGGCAAACCCGCAGCCTGCGATTCCCCTAAGGTCCAGCAGGCATAGTCTTGCGCATCACCGGGATAAAGATGCACGCGGGACTCACGATAGACTTCGGCCATGCCTTCGTCATTGCGCGGTTCCACGACGACGACGTTGGCAGAGGCAGCAGCTTTTACCTGCTCCAAGACCGGTCCGATATTCTCCGGGATAGCTTCGCCTTTGAGGCCCTTCGTCAGCACCGCTGAATACACGGCCAGGCGTGCGGACGGCATTTGCGGATGGATGAGTCGCACCCACACATCCACGAGCCACGACAGCCCTTGCAACGGATGCGTTGTGACCACGGCATGAGGCGATGGCGGACGGTAGCCCTCGGGCTCAGCATTCGCAGCCGCTTCTACGGCGGCGGCTGCAGCTTTGGCGGCCACATCATCCGCGGGGTCATAGCCATAGGATTCGTCGTAAGGGTCCCGGGAATGATATTCGCCTAATGGCGGGGTCACCTGCTTCTCGAAATAGACGCTGCGCACACCGGGTACGATGGTGCGGTTTCTAACCTGGCCTTTGTAGGCGCGCTTCTGGTTGTGGCCAAGGAACAGGAGTGAGGCGTTGAAAGAATCCCACAGCGGCGCGTGCGCCTCGGCGGTGAGATAGTCGGGCGCGCCCACGACCCACAGCATCCGATGGGTGGCTGCGCGCAACGTGCCGAGCAACATCGGCTTGCGCAGAGCGATCAGCACATCGGCAGACTTCGGCGCCATGTAATCGCCGAAGGGTGTCCAGTATGCGCCGTCGGCCATATGGGCGTAGGTGACGCGGTTGATGACCTTCACGTCATTGCCGCGTTCGAACAAAGCCGAGGCCAAGCCGGCCACAGCCTTCTCCACCCCGCCTAAGGGTCGCCGAAGGGGGGTATAGCCGTCATAGGCCAGGGCGGAATCATCGATAAAAACGTAACGCATGGGGGTGTTATACCTGCCGCCTTGCCGATGGGCAAAGGAGTGCTAAATAACGGGTAGGTTTTAGGAGTTAAGGCATGGCTTTTTTTACGCCCCTGCCCCACCGGGCGCTGGTGGCCGTTCGCGGCGATGACCGCATCGGCTTCCTGCAGGGGTTGGTGTCGAACGATATGGCGCGCGTCGAGGCCGGCCAGGCGGTATGGGCCGCGTTCCTGACGCCCCAGGGCAAATTCCTGCACGAGTTCTTCGCGATTCCCCACGGCGAGACCGTGCTGCTGGAATGCGAACGGGCGCGGCGCGACGACCTGATCACACGTTTATCGCGCTATAAACTGCGCGCCAAGGTGAGCCTGGTTGCTGATGACACGCTGACGCCGGGTGTGCGTTGGGGCGATGTAGGGGATACACCCGGAACCGTAAAAGCTGAGGGTGCAGGGGTGATCTATGTCGATCCGCGCCTTATCGGTGCCGGCTCGCGGTGGGCGTTGCCAGCGGATCAGGTCGATGCCCTCGCGAATGGTTTTGAGCGCGCGACACCCGAGGCCTTTGACCTGCACCGCTTTAGTCTCGGCCTGCCCGACGGCAGCCGCGATATGGAAATTGAAAAAGCTCTGCTTTTAGAAAACGGCTTCGAGGAGCTGAACGGCGTCGATTTCAATAAGGGCTGCTACATCGGACAGGAACTAACGGCCCGCACCCACTACCGCGCCCTGATCAAAAAACGCCTGATGCCGGTGAGCATTGAAGGCAACACGCCTGCGCCCGGCACGCAGCTCACGTTGGACGGTGCCAACGCTGGCGAAATGAAAAGTGCCGCGGGTAGGAAAGGTCTTGCCCTGGTGCGCTTGGATAAGGTCGGCGACGTGCTGGCTGCTGGAAATGCGCGTGTGACCGCGCACCAACCGACCTGGATGAAGATCACCGAAAGCAAAAACTAACCCATCTGTCGTCCTCGGACTTGATCCGAGGACCCAGGGTTACGAAGCTAGATTGGGGATAGTCGCCGATGAGGCGGTGGCGGCATAACCACGTTTATGGTGTCGCCTGGTGCGAGGTCGCCACCCGTGATCACAATACCCATAATCCCGGCCTTTCGAATGAGATTTCCCTCACGATCTCGACTTAAGGTCGCGGCCATCAATCCAGGCTGAATGCGATCCAGCTGACTGCAGGGATTGCGCAGACCCGTAACCTCCACCACCACGCTGGCCCCGAGATAGAGTTGCGCTCTTTCCGGTAAGGACAGTAAATCGATACCACGCGTTGTGACGTTCTCGCCCATTTGGCCTGCGGCTATGACAAAACCCTGCGCGCGCAGCTCGTCAAGCAACTCTGCATGAAGGAAATGAATCTGACGCAGGTTGCGTTGTGTTGGATCCTTCGCAACGCGCGAACGGTGCTTAATGGTGACGCCGGCATGCGCGTCGCCGTCAACGCCCCACTCAGCGCGAACACGTATGAAAGTCTGCGGCGTTTTAGCCAAAGCATGCACCGGACTTACGCTGACCGCTGCAATGACACCTTTCAAGTTGGGGCCTCCAAATCGCTCTATTTCTGCGTCCGTTCCGCCAACACCGCTTGCGCTGCAGCTAGACGCGCTACCGGCACGCGGTAGGGTGAGCAGGACACGTAATCCAAACCGACGCGATTGAAGAAGGCGATGGAGTCTGGGTCGCCGCCGTGTTCACCGCAGACGCCGAGCTTTAAACCTTTCTTGGTCGCGCGGCCGCGTTCTGCCGCGATGGAGATCAACTCACCCACACCCTCCTGATCGAGGCTCGCGAACGGGTCTTTGGCGAAGATGCCTTTGGCTTTGTAGTTCTCGATCAACGCAGCGCAGTCGTCGCGCGAAAGGCCCAGCGTCATCTGCGTGAGATCGTTGGTGCCGAAGGAGAAGAAGGCGGCGGTCTTGGCGATGTCGCCGGCTTGCAGCGCGGCGCGCGGTAGTTCGATCATGGAGCCGACCATGTACTCGATAGTGACGCCGGCAGCAGCGAGCGCGGTCTTGGCAGCTTCATCAACGACCTTTTTCATCATGTCGAGTTCCATACGCTGGCCCACCAGCGGGATCATGATTTCAGGGAAAACTTTCTTGCCCTGTTTGGCGACAAGAGCTGCAGCTTCGAAAATCGCACGCGCCTGCATTTCGTAAATCTCAGGATGCGACACTCCGAGACGCACGCCGCGATGGCCCAGCATCGGGTTGCTTTCGTGCAGGCGCACGAGAGCTTCACGCACGGACTCTTCCGATACGCTCGCGCCTTGCGCCACTTCGGCGATCTCGGCATCGGTATGCGGCAGAAATTCGTGCAAAGGCGGATCGAGCAAGCGGATCGTGACCGGCAAGCCTTCCATGATCGTGAACAATTTGACGAAATCGCTGCGCTGATAGGGTAACAACTTTTCCAGCGCCGCTTTGCGACCGCCGGCATCTTTGGCGAGAATCATCTGGCGCATGGTGAGAATGCGCGCAGGGTCGAAGAACATGTGCTCGGTACGACACAGGCCAATACCTTCGGCGCCGAAGCGGCGCGCGGTTTCGGCATCGAGCGGCGTTTCGGCGTTGGCGCGCACGCGCAGGCGACGGATTTTATCAACCCAGCCCATGAGCGTCGCGAAATCGCCGGTGAGTTCTGGCTGAATGGTCGCGACTTTACCCAAGAAGACTTCGCCGGTGGAACCGTCGATGGTGAGGACGTCGCCTTCCAGCAGAATTTTGTCGCGCACGCGCGCGGTTTTGGCTTTGGCGTCGACGTTGATGTCGCCCGCACCGCAGACGCAGGGCGTGCCCATGCCGCGCGCGACCACCGCCGCGTGGCTGGTCATACCGCCGCGGGTGGTGAGGATGCCTTGCGAAACATGCATGCCGCCGATGTCTTCAGGGCTGGTTTCACGGCGTACGAGAATCACTTTCTCACCGCGCTTGACCCAATCTTCCGCATCTTCCGCGGTGAAAACGATTTTGCCCGACGCCGCACCCGGCGATGCCGGTAGGCCACGCGACAACAACTGGCGCGGGGCTTTGGGATCGAGCATCGGATGCAGCAATTGATCCAACTGCCCCGGGTTGATGCGGCGCACGGCTTCGTCTTCTGAGATCAAACCTTCGCGCGCCATATCGACGGCGATTTTGAACCCGGCTTGGGCCGTGCGTTTGCCGTTACGGGTTTGCAGCATCCAAAGCTTGCCCTTCTGGATGGTGAACTCCATGTCCTGCATGTCGGCGTAGTGCTTTTCAAGCCGGTTGCGCGTCTCGACCAATTCCTTGAACAAGCGGGGCATTACTTCTTCCATGGCCGGAAGCTTCGAGCTCTGCGCGTTTTTGCCTTCAATGGTGATCTGCTGCGGCGTGCGGATGCCGGCGACGACGTCTTCACCTTGCGCGTTCACGAGGTATTCGCCGTAAAACACGTTGGCGCCGGTGGAAGGATCGCGGCTAAAGGCCACGCCGGTCGCGCAATCTTCGCCCATGTTGCCGAACACCATGGACTGAATGTTGACCGCCGTGCCCCAGGCATCGGGGATATCTTGAAGCTTGCGATAGGTAATGGCGCGCTGGTTCATCCAGCTGGAGAACACCGCACCGACGGCGCCCCACAACTGCTGATGCACATCCTGCGGAAAGGGCGAGCCAAGTTCTTCTTCGATGCGCGCCTTATAGGCCACGAGCAACGCCTTGAGATCGTCGGCGGTGAGTTGCGTGTCGAGCGAGACACCTTTGTCCTCTTTGGCGAGGTCGAGCAATTGTTCGAAGTCGTAGTGGTCCATACCCAAGACGACGCTGGAATACATCTGAATGAAGCGGCGATAGCTGTCGTAAGCAAAGCGCGTGTCGCCGGATTGCTTGGCGAGGCCTTCAACCGTGGCGTCGTTGAGGCCCAAATTGAGGATCGTATCCATCATGCCAGGCATGGAAGCCCGGGCACCCGAGCGCACAGAGACCAGCAGCGGATTATTGACGTCGCCGAATTTCGGTCCACCGAGATGGGCTTCGATGGAGGCGATGCCCTGCGTCACCTGGTCCTTGAGGTCGGCGGGATATTGTTTGCCGTTGGCGTAATAGTAGGTGCAGACCTCGGTGGTGACGGTGAAGCCGGGCGGCACCGGCACGCCGATGCTGCTCATCTCGGCGAGGTTCGCACCCTTACCGCCGAGAAGGTCTTTCATGGCGGCCGCGCCCTCGGCTTTGCCTGCGCCGAAGGTGTAGACCCACTTGCCGCCCTGGGCGGAAACGGGCGCGGCGGACTTTTCGCCGGGTGCCGGCGGGTACAGATCGGGACGGAGTTCGTGGCGGGTGACTTTGCCGCCGGTGGCTTGCTCAACGGCCAGGGCGCGCTCGGCCGGAACCCGCTCCCACTGGCTGATGGCCTGGGGCGTGACGTTAATAGTGCGGGCTAAGGCGGCGGTGCCCCCGGCTTCGGTAATGGCACGTTCCAGAGCATTGTCGCGCATATGTAAGCCACCTTTTCAAGGAAATGTAAGCTATCCTTGAATAAGGCGCATGAACGCAGCTTACAAGCCCTCGAATCGGGGAAATCAGATGTAAGAAGAGATATTTCTGATAGGTCAGCTTACATAATTGGGGTCAGAATTGAATTATTAACTCTACTCTGACCCCAATTATTACAATTATTTATTCGACCTTTGAGAAGTCGGCCACGCGGTTCATGGCGGCTTCGATGCGGGAGAGCAGCTTCAGGCGGGCTTCGCGTTGGGCGGGCTCGTCGGCGTTGACCTTTACCTTATCGAAGAAGGTATCGACCGGACGGCGCAGGGCCGCGAGCGACCCCATGGCGGCCGTGAAGTCTTCCCTGGCTAGGGCCGGTTCGGCGGCGGCTTCGGTTTTGGCGATAGCGGCCAAAAGCTCGCTCGCCTCGCCCGCACCCAAGTCGGCTTCAGCGATATCACCCTTAAAGAGCTTGTTGTCCTTCTTCTCTTCGATGCGCACGATGTTGGCGGCGCGGCGGTAAGCCACTAGCAGGTTCGCGCCGTCGTCGCTTTTTACGAAGTCCGACAAAGCTTCCACACGCGCCATAAGGCGCACGAGATCGTCTTCGTTACCCAAGGCAAACACGGCGGACACCAAATCGTGACGCACGCCCTTGTCGCGCAAGTGCGCCTTCAGGCGATCGGCGAAGAATTCCAGCACTTCGCGGGCAATTTTGGCGCGGGCACCTTCGGGGGCCACACCGCCGTAGCTGCCGAGCGCGTATTCGAACGCGGCCAACAACGGCAAGCGCAGTTTGTTTTCGAGAATGATGCGGATCACGCCCAGCGCGGCGCGGCGAAGAGCATAAGGGTCTTTCGAGCCCGTGGGCTTTTCGTTGATGGCGAAAAAGCCCATGAGGCTGTCGATCTTGTCCGCGAGCGAGACAACGATGCTGACAGGCTTGGTCGGCACACTGTCGCTGGGGCCCAGCGGCGAGTAGTGATCGGCGATCGCGTCAGCCACGTTGGCGGGCTCGTTGTGCGCGAGCGCGTAGTAGCGGCCCATGAGACCTTGCAGATCGGGAAACTCACCCACCATGTCCGAGGACAAATCAGCTTTGCTCAGCAGCGCCGCGCGGCGCACGGCTTCGGGCTCCGCGCCTGGTACGTTGGCGGCGAGATACACTGCTAGGGCAGCGATGCGGTCGACCTTGGCGCGCATGGTGCCGAGTTTGGCTTGGAACACACGCTCTTCCAGCTTCGGAAGGCGGCTTTCCAGCGTGCGTTTCTTGTCTTGATCCCAGAAGAACTTGGCGTCGGACAAACGTGCGCGCAGGACTTTCTCGTTCCCTGCAACGATGGCCTTGCCGCCGTCTTTGGTGGTCATGTTGGCGATGACGCCGAAGCGGTTGGCGAGCTTGCCGGTTTTGGTATGCAGCGCGAAATACTTCTGGTGTTTTCGCATGGCAGAGGTGAGCACTTCGGCGGGTACGTCCATGAACTTGGCATCAATGGTGCCCAGCAACGGCACGGGCCATTCGACGAGGCCTGTGACTTCCGCGAGAAGGCCCGGATCATCCTTCACGGTCAGGCCCTCGGCGGCCGCGCGCTTGTTGAGTTCCGCAGAGATAATGGTGCTGCGTTCAGCCGCATCGACCAGCACGTAAGCTTTTTTCAGCTTCGCTTTGTAGTCGGCGAAATTCTTCACAGTGATGGTCGCAGGCGCGAGGAAGCGGTGCCCGCGTGTAGTGGCGCTCGCCGTAATTCCGCCGAACGCCACCGGCACGACCTTGGCATCGAGCACACAGACGATGCCGTGCAGCGGGCGGACCCAGCGGGTGGGATTCACAGCCCAACGCATGGACTTGGGCCACGGCAGTTGCGGCAATGCGGCTTCGATGATGTCTTTCACCACAACGTCGGTGGCGCGGCCTTTTTTCTTGGTCACGGCGAAATAGAACGTGCCCTTGGGCGGCAGCTCGCGCTGCTCCGCCTGATCCAAGCTCGTTAAACCCGCAGCGCGTAAGAAGCCCTGAATCGCCTGATCGGGCGCGCCCACTTGCGGGCCTTTGCGCTCTTCGGTGGTGTCGGGCTGTGCTTTTGGCAAGCCCGTCGCGCTCAGCACCAAGCGGCGCGGACCAGCGTAGGACTCCAGCGTCTTCGCTTCCAGGCCTTGGGCCTTCAGCGCATCGCCCACCAGGCGCGCGAGGTCAGCGGCAGCCTGCTTTTGCATGCGGGCGGGAATTTCTTCCGAGAAGATTTCGAGCAGTAAATCACCCATGGCTCCTACTCCGCCGCCTGAGTTGTGGGCGCGAGCCAGGCTTCGCAACAGAGTTTGGCCAGCGCACGCACGCGGCCGATATAGGCGGCGCGTTCGGTCACGCTGATCACGCCGCGCGCATCGAGCAGATTGAACGTATGCGAGGCTTTGATGCACTGATCGTAAGCCGGCTGTGCCAGCTTCTTCGCCAGCAGCGCATTGCATTCTTTTTCGCAGTCGGCGAAGCGCTTGAACAAAATGTCCGTGTCGGCGTGTTCGAAGTTGTGGGCGGAGTAATCCACTTCGGCGCGGTGGAAGATATCGCCGTAAGTGACACCGCGGCCATTGAAGTCGAGATCGTAAACGTTCTCTTTGCCCTGCACATACATAGCCAAGCGCTCAAGACCGTAGGTCAGCTCAACCGAGACCGGATCGCATTCAATGCCGCCGACCTGCTGGAAGTACGTGAACTGCGTGACTTCCATGCCATCGCACCACACTTCCCAGCCGAGACCCCAGGCGCCCAGCGTCGGGCTTTCCCAATCGTCTTCGACAAAACGAATGTCGTGGGCCATGGGATCGATACCGATGGCTTTGAGGCTTTCCAAGTACAGCGCCTGCGGATCGGCCGGCGACGGTTTGATGATGACCTGGAATTGATAGTAGTGCTGCAGTCGGTTGGGATTTTCCCCATAGCGTCCATCAGTTGGGCGGCGCGATGGCTGCACGTAAGCCGCACTCCACGGTTCTTTGCCCAGCGCGCGCAACGTGGTCGCAGGGTGGAATGTGCCCGCGCCCATTTCCATGTCGTAGGGCTGCAAGATGACGCACCCTTGATCGGCCCAGAATTTCTGCAAGGTGAGAATCAGGTTCTGGAAATTGAGCGGCGCCTTTGAGGCGGCTGAAACTTTCAGTGCAGAGACTTTTGGCGCCGATGCGCGTGCGGGCTTGGGGGCCACCTTCAGCTTCGGCTTTACTTTGCGCACGACCTTTTTGACGGCCTTCTTCGCAGCCTTTTTTACCGGCTTCTTAGAAGCCTTCTTCTGGGTCTTTTTCTGAGCTTTTTTCTTTTGCGCGCGGGCCATGATTCTCTTCCGTCGTATGAGGGGCGGAAGCTACCGGCCAAGGCCGCCAGAATCAAGGTAATCGGCCCGAAACCTGCGCGATTTCAGGCTTTTTCACAGGAACAGACCGCGCCCTGGGCGATATAGGACCCACATTTGGGACAGGGCAGCAAGTCTTGGGCCACGGGCATGCCCGGCGGGCGGGAGGCGACGTCGGCAGCATTGGCTTTGGCTTGGGCGGCCTCGCGTGCCTTCTGCTCCACAATGTCCTTGTGCACCTCGGCAATGCGGCGCCGGTACTTGAAAGCGTTCCAGACGATGTAGATCAACGCCACGGTGATGAGAATTTTGAACATGGTTTAGTCTGCCAGGACTCCCGCCTGACGCAAGATGGCATCGGCGGAAGCGGTGTATTTGCCGTCGGCTTCATGAAGCACCAAACCGGGCAACACAGTGTCCGGCGAGCGGCGGTCTTTGCCGGCGTCTACAATCACACGGCGCGCAGGCGCGCCGGCTTTCGGGAAAATCGGGATGATGCGGATGTCGCCCGCGTTTTTGGCATGAAGCGCCGCTAAAATATCCGACAGGCGATCGGCGCGGTGAATCATCACCAGCCGACCCTTGGATTTAAGGCATGCGAGGCACGCCGTAATCCAGGCGGCCACATCGGCCTCGCCCTCCATATGCGCGATGGCAAGGCTGGCATCAGGCGGCGGCGTACCGCCGTCGCCGTAAGGCGGATTAGTCAGGACGATATCAAACGCGTTCAACAAATCCGGCGGCGGGTGCAGCAGGTCGCCTACACATATATATGTATGAGTGAGCTTGTTGAGGGCTACACCCTCGCCCGCGAGAACGGCGTGGTATTGCTGGATTTCCAAGCCGGTGAGTTTCAATCCCGGCACGCGCGCCGCTAAGCAAAACATGGCGGCACCCGTGCCGCAGCCGGCGTCGAGAACGTTTTGCCCCGGTTTTGCACGCACGGCGGCGGCAAGCAGCACCGGATCAATGGCGGCGCGATAACCATTTACGGGCTGGCGCACAATGACGCGGCCATCGAGCAAACGATCATCGGTTGTGTCTTCACTCATACAAGGCATTCAGGGCAAAAGCCGTGCACGATCACGCGCGCGGCGGCCAAGTCGTCTTCCAAAATCATGAGCCGGCGCGGGAACAGCGCTCCATACATGTCGGCGATCGGGCCATCGAATTCCACGGCCGGAATGTCGGCCTCGGCCAAGGCGGCCTTGACGGCCGACATCAGCACCGGATCGGCAGTATGAAACAGCTCCACCATGTACTATTCCTGGCACCCGTCCCGGGCCATTCACGGAAAGGAATGGTGCAAGCGTGACGCCACGGCGTAGAATTGGCAAGTTTTAGGATTTGAGGCGGTGCCTTGCCTTCCGGGCCTCGCACCTTTACTTTTCGCGCCTCATTAGAGGATTAGCTTCGTGGCCACAGTCGTCAATCTTGAAACCAGCCGCCGCGCCAAATCTAAGGCGCTGGATGCGCTTGTAGATCTGGTGGAAGACGACCTGAAGGCCGTCAATCGCACGATTGTCGCGCGCATGCACTCGCCCGTGGCTCTGATTCCCCAACTGGCCGGGCACATTGTTGCCGCCGGCGGTAAGCGCTTGCGGCCCGTGCTGACCTTGGCCGCCTCGAAACTTTGCGGCTACGGCGGTGAGCGTCATATTCGCTTGGCCACCTGCGTTGAATTTATCCATACCGCCACGCTTCTGCATGACGACGTGGTGGACGACAGCGAGTTGCGTCGCGGCCAGTCCTCTGCCAACGCCATTTGGGGCAATCAGTCATCCGTGTTGGTGGGCGATTTCCTGTTCAGCCGTGCGTTCGAGCTGATGGTCGAAGATGGCTCGCTGAAAGTGCTGCAAATTCTGAGCCGCGCGTCGTCCGTGATCGCCGAAGGTGAAGTGCACCAGCTTCTCACCTCTAACGATACAGAAACCAGCGAAGCGCAATACCTGGAAGTCATCCAGGCGAAGACTGCGGAATTGTTTGCCGCCGCCGCGCGCATCGGTGCCGTTGTAGCCGAGCGTCCCGACGTCGAAGAAGAAGCGTTGCGGGTTTATGGCCTAAACCTTGGCATCGCCTTCCAGCTCATTGACGATGTGTTGGATTATTCGGCGCGCCAGCAGGAACTGGGCAAGACCGTGGGCGACGATTTCCGCGAAGGTAAAATCACGCTGCCGGTGATCCTGGCCTTCCGCCGCGGCGACGAAAGCGAACGCGGCTTCTGGACGCGCACGCTGGAAACCTTGCAGCAAACCCCAGCAGACCTGGACTACGCCATGGAGCTGATGAAGCGCCATAACAGCCTGGCAGATACCGTGAACCGTGCCCGGCATTATGGGGCCGTGGCCCGCGACGCCCTGGGCATCTTCCCCGACAGCCCCACCAAGACCGCGCTTCTGGACATCATCGATTTCTGCATCGAACGGGCTTATTAAGCGGACCGCCGCGCCCCGCCCATCCTAAAGCCTTGGCGGAAAAGAGTTTCTCAGCGCCCTTCCCGGCTTGCCCCCATGGCCTCGGCCCGTTATAAGCATCGCCGCAGTCGGAGCGTAGCTCAGCCTGGTAGAGCACTGCTTTCGGGAGGCAGGGGCCGGAGGTTCAAATCCTCTCGCTCCGACCATTCTAAAAAGTCAGCCCAAAAATCCCGCAATGAAACGGCCCTCTTTCTTGAGAGGGCCGTTTTGATGTTTAAGACCCGCGCAACATGCATGGTATTGAGCTGCCCCGCGTTTGTTCTACACTTGAATAGCAGCTGATTTAGTCACCGACGGAGTGCCGCGTGCCAAACTTGAATCTGCCCAAACTTGGGCCGCTCGATATCGTTGTTTACCACGTCGGCGGTGATGATGGCGCAGGACCGATTGGCGCGCTGTTTGAAATCATCCCCAATGCCGTTCTCGTAACCTTTGAAATTCGCGATAACGCGAATCCATTGACCGTAACCGGCGGCGATAAAAACCAACAAATCAGAATTAAAGTGAACCGTGGCGTAGATGACGGCGGCGGAACGAAGGAATTTTACGTCACCAAACATCCTAAAAGCAGCAGCCTGTTTAAGCCCGCTGCCATGGCCCAGAGCGAAGATCCGGGTTATCCGCATTGCCGAACCTGGGATGAGAACACGGAAATTATAGAGACACTTAACGTAGAAACGTCGTCGCTCGCGCAAATCATAGATGAGTTCGGCCTACCGACGCCCGACATCATCAGCAGCGATGCTCAGGGTGCAGAACTGCGCATTCTGAATGGCGCTGGCACTTATCTTGAAAACGCGTTAGGGCTTGTGACTGAAGTCGAATTTTCTGAAGTTTACCACCGTCAGCCGCTGTTCGACGACCAGATGGCGTTTCTAACGCCAAAAGGATTCAGGCTTGTCACTGTCTTGAATTCCCAAGTGTGGCACCCCATCGCACGCATGCCTGGCACCGGTTTCCTAACCGTCGGCGAAGCTTTGTGGGTGAAGTATTTTCATGCGTTCGCGGAAGGGGAAGCCCAGCCGGCGCGGGGATTTGCCGATATTCGCAGCGCTTCCACAATAACGCTGTTGAAAATGTGCCTGATTGCGATGGGCTTCAGGATGATCTCCTACGCCGTCAAAATAGCAAAATATATTGAGAACGAACGCAACGACTACCGCGAGCATGTCGCCTCGCAACCTGTGCTGACTCGCGCTTTTTCTATTCTGCGCACGGTCGCGGAACAGGAACAGGACGCTGACAGATCGTTGGAATTTTATTTCGACGCGATCGAGTTTCCGGGATCAGATTTTCTCAGAAATGCAGTGCCTGGGACTCACAACGCGCAGAGAATAGAGAAGGCTCGGCAAGCCCTCTTTGAATACGGACTGGCGCTTCATGAAAGCGGCGATAACACAGGCGCCAAAGCAATTTGCAATCTGGTCTTAGCTGCCGATCCAACGCACTTTAGCGCGCGTCATTTGCTTGGAATTATTGCCATGAGAGAAAGCGACAACGCCGCAGCCGTTGCGTTCATTACGCAAGCGCTCGCACTTAAGCCCGAACATAAATCTTTCGCAGCAGCCTATAGCAATCGCGGTATCGCGAATGCGCGGCTTAACCGCAGCGATGAAGCGCTTAAAGATTTCGACAAAGCTATTAGCCTTGGCGGCAGCCATGCCATTCACTACACGCTACACCGCGCCAATCACTTCTTCAATTTGCGGCGATTTGCCGATGCGGTGAAGGATTACGATCGCGCTATTAAGCTCAATGCGAATAATGAGGAAGCACACTTCCATCGCGGCCTTGTGCTTGCGGCATTAGGACAACGTCCTGAAGCCATCGAAAGCCTGCAGACCAGCTTGCGAATTAATCCAGACAACGCGAGCGCAAAGGCCAAGCTAAACGAGCTCCATGGAGCGTAACGTGCAAAATTCCAATTTACCTACAGTTGGACCTCTCGATATCGTGGTTTACCACGTCGGGGGAGACGATGGTTCGGGTCCGATCGGGGCGCTGTTTGAAATCATTCCCAACGCGATTTTTGTGGCTTTTGAGATTCGCGATGATGCCGCTCCGGTGAGCGTGACCCAAGCAGACGGCGATACACAACAGGTCAGAATCAAAGTGAACCGCGCCGTCGACGGCGGCCGCGGCACCAAAGAGTTTTACGTCACGAACAAGCCCAAGAGCAGCAGCCTGCTGAAACCTTCGCCGATGGCCCGGGAGGAAGACCCCGGCATGCCCTTCTGTCAGACCTGGGGTGACAACACGCGGATCGTTAAGACCATTGAGGTTCAGACCTCTTCGATCGCGCAGATTATTGAAGAGCTTGGACTGCCCGCGCCCGACATCATCAGCAGCGATGCCCAGGGCGCTGAATTGCGTATTTTGAACGGTGCCGGTCGTTATCTCGACAATGCGCTTGGAGTCGTAACTGAAGTCGAATTCTCGGAAATTTATCACCGCCAGGCTTTGTTCGACGATCAAATGATGATGCTGAGTCCTAAAGGATTCAGACTGGTCAATTTAATGAACATGCAAGTCTGGCATCCCGTCGCGCGTATGCGCGGGATGGGATTTCTGACGGTCGGCGAGGCGATCTGGGTTAAATATTTTCATGCTTTTGCGCCCGGCGAGGAAAGGCCTGCGCGCGGCTATGTGGATATAGCCGCCACGCCCACAACGACGCTTCTGAAGATGTGCATCATCGCGATGGGCTTTAGAATGTTATCTTACGCCGTTAAAGTCGCAAAATACGTGAAAGCTGAACGAAACGATTATCAGCAATATATGCATTTATCGCCGGTTCTCACACGCGCGTTCGAGATGCTCGAGACGTTTGAAGCGCACGAACAACAAACCAGCAGACCGTTCGATTTCTATATTGATGCGATTCAATTTCCGGAATCAGTCTACCTCAGAAATGCGGCCCTGGACGCCGCAACTCTCAATAAAGGTACCAGTGCGCGTAAAGCTCTGTTGCGAGAAGCAGTAGCTCTCTATCGGAACGGCGACTCAGACAAAGCAAAAGAGATGTGCAATCTCGTGCTGGCGGGAGACCCAAGCCACTTCGATGCCAGACACTTGGTTGGCGTCATTGCTTTGCAAAGTGGAAATGCTGCGGAGGCTGTTGCGATCCTGAGCCATGCAACCGCCCTGGTACCCGATCGCCCTTATTATGCATTAGCCTATAATAATCGCGGCATCGCCTATACGTCTTTAGGCAAACTTGACGAAGCACTCGCAGATTTCGACAAAGCCCTTAAGCTTGGCGGGCCGCGGTCCGACGTTTTACTCCAACGCGCCAACATTCTTTTCAACTTGGGCCGCAATTCGGAAGCCATCAGCGATTACGACAGCGTCATTAGACTCCAGGCAGATAATGCAGAGGCTTATCGCAACCGCGGATTTGCGCTTGCAAGCATGGAGCGAAAAGCCGAGGCCATGGACAGCTTGAAAAAAAGCCTGCAGTTCGACCCCAATAGTGAAAATGCCAAAGCCAAATTGAACGAATTGCTGAGCTAACCACGAATAAAGTCCAAATGGACCGGGCATTAAAACGCATTCGCGAGCTGATGCCCAAGCGCCGGACCGCAGCAAAGCCGGACTCTTTTTTCTATAAATTCGAGAGCGGGCTGGAAGCGGATCCAGCCCGACAAAAATTGCTGAACGATATAGAAACCGATCTGGCGTGCCTTGATGACGTCGCCTGGGCCGCGCTTAAAGCTCAGGCCACAAAGTACCTTGTGTGCAACCGGATCAACGGTTGGGTGACCTGACGGCTTTTTTTGTACCGGTTGATTTGAGAGAATTGACCCCAACAGGAGGAGCTGAACATGGCGAGACGTGGATTAGGCGCGGAGCAGATTGTTTCCAAGTTAAGGCAGATCGAGGTGCTGATGGCGCAGGGCAAGTC
>CANJRX010000029.1 GCA_947476895.1 Fidelibacterota bacterium
GCAGGAACGACACCGCATCAAACGGAAAACCATCGAACATCGTCGCTTGCTTCACCGCAAGCTCGCCGCCTAAGATCGATCAACCAGATGAGGCTAACACTCCGCTAAATCACGCCCCAATCTGTCCCAAATGCTTTGACGACGCACATGGTTAAATGGTCGCTTAGAAAAAGAAAACCGACCACCGAGGAGGATCAGTGGCCGGTTTTAGGGCCGAACGGCTTTGGGAGGAGTCCGTCGTAGGCCCCAGACACACACAGAAAGTTAATGCGCTCACAGAGGTAGCGGCGCTTTATCTGGATAGTGCTTAGTAAAACAGTCCAGCGATGTGCCAATACAGACCCGAACCGTAGACGTACTTCCCGCCCACGACATCGCCGCCGGTGATGGACAAGTCTCTCTTACCTTCAGGATCGCCATAAATGATGATGTGGATGTCGTTGCCCTCGATGTCGCCGGGCTTTTTGTCGCCGACGTAGGTGTAAAGTGGGCTGCCCTTGTAGGCCCATTGCTTAGATCCGTCACTACGCGTGGCGACTTCCCAGAAACCAGCCTCCTTCGCGTTGGCAGGCGCAACCACCGGGCGCCACGTGGTCAGACACACATCATCACAGCCCTTGGTGCCGACTTCCTTGCCCTCGGAGTAGTGATAGCGATAGCCATCGCGGGTCTCGCGGCCACCATACTGCAGATGTTGGCGAGACTGCGTGTAGACGGTCATTCCCGTCTTTGTGACTAAGAGAGGGCCGCGTCCGTCCTGCACCGCTATTTTTACTTCGGCCGGCATAAAATGCCGGAGAGCGAGCGCGACGTCGATTCCCGCTCCTTCGCTGAGACCATTCACGTCGCTGGTGGAATAGTCGCCACGGTAGGTGTACATCGGCGAACCTCGGTAAGCCCACTGCTTCGTTCCGTCTTCCCGCATCATCACGGTAAACTCGCCTAGTGGCTGAGCCACCGACGGCGCGTAAATGGGAGTCCACTTGGAAGGATCCTTCGGGGGGCTTTTCAGCACATAAGAAACCGTCTTCGAGATGGCATCGACGAAACCGTATCCGTTGCCGGTTGCCAAACTGGCGAGCTCGACTTCTGCCGGCGCGACGGTGGTTTTTTCCGGGGTATAGGCGGCCCGTTTCCAACCCGCCTTTGGCGAAAAGAACTTGCTGCCCTGATCCATAAATTCGGGATTTTCGGCCCCGATCGAAGAGATGTTGATGGTTTCGGGCACGCCCTCTGGATCCGCGCCCGTGTAATAGTAGAGCGGCTGGCCCTGATAAGCCCACTGACTCACTCCATCATCGCGCTTGGCGATGGTCCAGTCATTCATCGCTTTCGCGCCCTTGGCTACCGGAAATGGCACGAACTCTTTCGCACACTCGGCGACGCAGGTCGGTTTACCCGCCTTTGCATCTTCGTCAAAGGTGTAGACCGGCTTGCCTACCGCATCGCCGATCCGGCGCCACAGGTACTGGTTCGCGGAACTATCGACAATCTTTACGACATCGATCAGCGTAATCCCCGGGGGCGTTGACGGGGGCGCGTCGCCTGATTTGTCGGCAGCAATGGCGGAACCAATCGCGACCGCCGCCACAAAGCCAAAACCAAAGCCAGCCAGGTACTTCATCTTCATGTGTCGATCCTCTAGGCCATAATCTCTGTAATCGCCGATGTAACACGGTTGGAGCCGTAACCCCAGGCGCTCAGCGGCACGCCCATGGCCTGCATCATCGTGAAGCCGACGCGCGTAGCCGCGTCGCCCGGCGTAGTGACGTGTTGCCCGACTTTGATGCGACCGTTGCCGCTGCCCAGCGTAATGAACGGGAAATTGAGCACCGAGTGCAAACGCGGCGCGCCGTGATCGGTGAATGCGTACAGAATGGAGCGATCGAGAAGCGTTTTGTCGCCTTCCTGGATGCTGTCCAGCGCCTTGGCGAAGTCGAATAGGCCTTTCATGTAAAGCGCCTGGAACCAGGCTGCCTTCGGCTGGTAGCCCAGCACCGGGTCGATCGGCTCTTCATGCGTATAGGTATGGTGGTTACTAGCTTCGCCTTCCTTGCGCAATCCAGACATACCTTGGGTGATGCAAAGGTTGGCGATGCGGGTTTGATCGCAGGCCAGCGCATGTGTGAGCAGCCCAACAAACAGATCATGGGTTTTCATGGCGTCGACAGCGAGCGTAGAAAGCTTTTCTTCATCGCCCGGCTTTGCCGAAACGGTGCACGAAGGCAGCGGCGCTGGCTTCTCGAGCTGAATGGCGAGTTTCTGTTCGAGGGAGCGCAACGCTGTAAAGTAATTATCGAGCTTGGCGCGATCGGCGGCGCCTAGATCACGCATAAGATCTTGGCGATCCTCGGTAACCGTGGACAGGGCGCTTTTGCGGACCATGACATCGGGGTCGGGTATGAAGTTGGCGGCGTTCGGGTCCTTGAACTCAGCGCCAAAAATGCGCCCGTAGAGTGCGAGCGGCGAGACTTCGGCCGAGACTTTGCCGCTCTCTAAACGAGCGCTCCAGCATGCCTTGGGGTCGCCGTCGCAAGCAACTTCAAGCGAACGGAACCGCGTCCCTTTGCCGATAACATCGCCGATGAGCGTATCAATGCTGCCGTAATACTCGGCCGCGGCCTGCACTCTGCCGGTCATGTGGCCTTGTACGCCCGTAAAGTGCGTGTTGTTGGCCTGCCCGTCGAGGAATACCTGACCGCCGCTGAAGAGATTGAGCTTTTTCTGGAGCGGCTTTAGCACTTGAAGCTGGGGAGGCAATTCATAATTGGCGCCCGTGGTTTTCGGACGCCAGTCTTGTTCGCCCAAACCCAAGCCCCAGAACCATGTGATAAAGCGGGGCGGCAACTGCGCGCCCGTTGCGGCGAAAGCATCGCCATTAGTATTGAGCATACAGTCCAGGATTGGAAGGCCGACCGAAACGGCCGCACCACCCATCATACCGCGTAAAACGCGTCTGCGATTCATCGTTTTCATATTCATTCCTCTTCCTGGTTCTATTTCGCCGCGACTTGAACAGGCATCGAATAAAACAGATCGCTCAAGGCAATTTGACGTAAGAGATTCACGAAGTTGTACTTACCGTCCTTAAAGCTGGCTTCGATTTGCGTCCATTGAGCGTCGGACGTCTGCGGCAGACGCCCCGCGCCGAAGGCAAAGGCGCGTTTGGCGACGCAAGCGGGGACCGCAGGGCTATCATGCAAGGCCTGGAACAACCCGGCCGGACCGTCGAACTTGACGCCGCTGAGATCGCCGCTGGTGTCGATATCTGCTCCGTTCTCTGCGGTACGGAACGAACCGGATGAGTCGAAGTTCTCGAGCGCCAACCCCATGGGGTCAGTGATCTTGTGGCAGCCGGTGCACATAGCCTCGGTCGCGTGCGCTGTCAGACGCTGACGCGCGGTCTTATGTGTCGGGCTGGACGTGTCCTGGATAAATTTGAAGTCCACGTTCCCCGGCGGAGGTGGAACAACCTGGCACAGAATGTTTTCGCGCAAGGCCTTGCCGCGGCTGGTCGGAGACGAGCGGCCACCAGGCGAATGCAGCGCGACAAAGCTGGATTGGGCGAGGATTCCCGAACGCGGATCACCAGGCTGGTAGCTGTAAGGCTGCCAGTGCTGGGGCTGGCCGTTGTCAGTCCTCTCAACCAGCGGGACCTTATAGAGCGCCGCGAGCGAGCGTGTTAGAAAGGTGTTGGGCGTGGTGAAAAGGTCGCGATAATCACCCTGCCGTGTGATCAGGTGATCGGTGATCGTACGCAGCGTCTGTTCCACAGATTCTTCTTTGACCTTCAGCGTGTACCGCGGGAAGAAGGCTGAGTCCTTGGATACCGTCTCGAAATCGCTGAACTGCAGCATGTCAGCGAAAAAGGAGCGTACGCCGGCTTCCAAGCGCGGCGAATATATCAAACGGTCCACTTGCTGGAACAAGCCCTGCTTGGTGTGCAACTCGCCCTTGGCCGCGGCTTGAAGGAGCCTGTCGTCGGGCGCGGAATTCCAGAGTAGGAAGCTCAATTGGCTCGCCTTACTATAGGCAGTCATGCGCTGTTGGCCCGGCTTTGCAGGATCAGGCTCGTAGGTCTTGTAGCGGAACAAGAATTTCGGCGAGACCAGCATGGTCGCAAGACTGGTTGATATGCCTTCAAAGAAGTCGCCAGTCTTGGCGGCGGTTTCGCCCGCTAGTTTCACCTGCCCCGCGATTTCATTTTCAGTCATGGGGCGACGGTACAGCAGCCGGCCTACCGCGCTGAGGAACGCCCGCGCGCATGCGTCGTCCGCAGTCGCCGCCGATTTGGGCTTGCACGGGATCAGCGCGGCGCGATGGCGTTCATCCACCACCTGCGCTGCAATACCGCGCGCAAGGTCGTCGTAACGCTCAAAGCCGATATCAGTGACGTTGGCCTTATTTGCGCCCACGGCAAGCAGCCCATCGGTACGCGTTTCGGGTTCAAACCGCCCCGTAATGTTGATCGATGAACCGAAGATATCGATGATCGATTGACGGTACTGACTGGGGCTAAGCCGCACCGACAGAGGCAACTCGGCTGCGGCAGTGGCCATATCGGCCGAAAAGACCTGACGGCTCGCCACGGCGCCAACGAGCGACAAGCACCCCGCCGCGACCAACAACGAACGGCGGACCTTCGAGTTATTAAGCATCTTCATGTTTCTCGTTTCCTTAAACACTTATGCAGTGAACGACTATTGGCCGGACGCGAGTTTCTCGGGCTTCGTGCCCCTCTCGAAAGCAGGTGCGATAACCTTGCCATCGATATTGGCGAGGTAAGCGGGAAGCGCTTCCATGCGGAAGGTGCCGGAGATGTCGCGGTTCTTGCCGGTCGCGGGATCGGGATTGGCATCGGCCATGCGGCGGAGCGAATGATACAAGCCGATGTAGTCGGCGCCATTCGCCGGGCGAGACGTATACATATAGGCGTAGCGTTGCCAGTCGAGGTAGCCACCCCAATAGCCGGTCAAACGGCCATCAACTTCATGACGTAAGCGCATATGCGCATTGGTAAGGGCAATGTCCAAATAAAATGGATGTTGCGCCTTCATATAGAGCTTTGAGGGCGTGATGGTCAGGATGCCGTCCTTGATTTCACCCTGGAAGACGTTGTGCGACTTCGGGCTGGGATCAATGACATAGGTGCCGAAGGGCATGACCTTGCCATTCGCATCGCGTTCAAGGTGCTGAAGGAGGCGATCGGTGGTGACGGTAACGGGTCCATCCTTATCCAGGTTCTCGCCGGTCAGATAGATTGCCCAGCCCGGCGCGGTATCGATCAGCGTGGCCCAGGACAATTCTTCCGGATAGGGCTGTTCAGGCGGCGTCGCGCGGTATGATTCCGTGCAACCAACGGCGCGCCACAACTGATTGTCGATCTTTTCGTTCGTGTCAGGATCGACAAACTTAGACTGATCCGATTTGCCGCCAAGGTCGAAGCCATAGGCGTACTTGCCGGTAACGGATTCAATCATCGGGTCGCGAACAGCTTCGGGATAGTTAGGGACCGGAACCGGTTTGCCGTTCACGATAGCGCGGTTGTTAATACGCTTATTGATGTCGGGACTCAGGTTAACGGCCGTGCCGTTAATGATTTCGAGCGCTTCCTTTTCCGAGTACCCAATCTCCATCAGATTGCGCAGTCGTAATTTCAGACCACCGCCATTCTTGTCCAGGGGGCAGTTGTTCTGAAAGTCGTTATAAGTTGCCGTCGAGAACCAGCCGATGACATAGCCGCGCGTCTCAGCGAACGACGGGGCAGAAAATAGGCACAGCGGAAGCACCATCATTGCACCGCGGCTCAATAACTTTGTAACTCGCATTTACCTTCTCCCTATTTTCTGCGCCGGCCTAAAGTTGTCGCCCAGCGTTGAAACGTAAAATCGTCTACGGCCTTCTAAACTTCAGCAGGAACTGGTCTGTTTTGCCCCGGACGTTGGTATCAAAGACCTTGCCTTTATGATCATCGCCCGGATGCGCTAGCACTGGGCTTTCGCCCAGGAAGAGAAAGCCAGCGGCCAGGACCTGATCCTTGACGATCGCCGGATCGATACGATGCAGCTTCTCGGTATCGCGCTTGCCCGAACCACTCTCAGCCACATGGTCGATAATGATGTAGGTTCCGCCCGGCTTCAGGGCGCTGAAGACCGACTTGTTATAGGCCGCCATGTCTACCGGACCGAACGACGGATTAAACATGTCGTGGTAGTTGAGCGACGTCCAAACAATGTCGACCGGAACAGGCGCCTTCACCGCATTGAGCGGCATGGAGATCACTTCAATATTGGCGTAGGCGGGCTCGGCCGCGAGCTGCTTAATACCATCGGCCGCGGTAGCGCGCGACTTCAGCATTTCATTGGGCACAAGGGCATAAACTTTGCCGCGAGCGCCGACCACTTTTGAGAAAATGCGAGTGAAATAGCCGCCGCCCGGTATGAGGTCGATGACTTTATCGCCTGCGCGCATACCGGCGAAGGTCACGGATTCGCCCGGCATGCGGTCAGCATCGCGTTGTTTGTCGGCCTCTGGACGTCCCGGATCGTTGACCGCTGCAACGATGGGCGGACCCACCACTAAATCGGCGGCGTGGAGGTGTGCGGAACCGCCGAGCAAAAAGGTCGATGCCAGAAAAAGAGCTGCATATTTGCTGAGCTTCACGCCGATACCCCGCTAAAGGTATTTATCAATACTAATGTACCCACCTACGTCTCCCGAAGAAGTAATTGTAGTTTAAAGAACCACCTGACTGCCGCATTGCTTGGCAATCAGGCTTGCTTAAGTTCTTGTCCAGCCTTCAGAAAGCGGCGGGAGGGATAGCGCGCATCCCTCCCCCACATTCCCAAAGTTACATCTTGAAGCGTACACCAGCGCGGAACACGCGACCAAGGAAGTCATACTTGGCGGCGTTGGTCTGATGGCCGATATAGCCAAACCCATCGGCGGTTTGCGCTATTTTTGCAGGGTCGGTGTTCATCAGGTTCTTGACGTTGAAGAACGTTTCCATTTCGGACGACCCCACGTCGAACCGGTACGAGAGCGAGGCATCGAAGTAGAGATAGCCCGGCATGTGGTTGTCGTTGATCGTTCTGTTGTTGGCGGTCGAGATCGGGCACGCCGTCGAGCACACAATAAACGAGTTATTGTTCGTCCCAGAACTCATGGCGCGGGCCGTCAAAGAGGTCGAAAGCCCGTCAAGTGAGTAGTCGAGACGCGACGTCAGAGTCCAATTCGGTGGGGCGCCGCCGCTGTTTTCACCGACGGTATCAGTCGGCGTCGACAGCGAGTTGTTGGTGTAGTTCTTCAGGTATTTGGTGGCGTTGACGTGCAAGCCCACGTCGCCCGGAACATCACCGAACACGTCGGCGAGCGCCATGCGATAGCTGCCTTCAAAGTCGATGCCGCGGGTCTTCTGAACCGCCAAGTTAAACGGCGCCTGGATCATACGCGTGATCGCCGTGCCGGGACCGCCGGCGCGCGTGATATTTGCGCACTGAGCCTGATTTCCTTCATAGCAGAATTGGATGATCTGGTTCAGGCTCGGCGTGGCGAGTGCACCCTTCAGTTTGATATCCCACCAGTCGACGGACAGGCTTAGGCCCTGCGCGAAAGTTGGTTGGAACACGACACCCAGGTTGGTGGCATCTCCCTTTTCCGGCCCCAGGTTGGGATTGCCGTTTTGCTCCAGAATAAATGTCGGCACCGTGTTCGTGAACAAATCCAACGCAGTGTAGAAGCCCGCGTTGACGTTGTTGTAAAGATCGCCAAGGTTCGGTGCGCGAATGTCGCGTGACCGTGTCGCGCGGAACTTCACATCAGGGACCGGCGCGTAGGTCGAGCCGATCTTGTATGTGGAAACGTAGCCCGAGCTGGAATAGTCGGTGGCGCGGAAAGCCGCCGTCAAATCCCAGGTATCGGCGAACGCCAGGCCTTTAGCCAACGGTACGACGGTTTCGATGGCGGCTTCCTTCACGTTGTACTTGCCGCTGAAGGGTAGGAAATTGCCGGCCTGCCAGTCGCTCAGCCGCGTGAGAGCATCGGGCACGGCCTTACCTTTTTCCGTACGATATTCTGCACTCACCGCCACTGAAACCGGACCTGCCCAGTTCGAGAACGGCTCGCCAGTGATTGTGCCGGCCCAGACATTCTGCACCAGCTTCAGGTTGGTGTGAGCGGTTGTGCCGCTCGTGAGGTACGTGATCACGTCCTCGCTGTTAACCCCTGTACCCATGGGATTGTAGGGTACGCAACCATTAGTAGGATCGGTAAGGGTTGAACGGCAGACGATCGCGCCCGTCGTTGGGTGCCGAACCGCGTCGACAGCGAGTTTTCGCAGCGAGGGACGGGTGACGCCGGTCGCATCATAGCTAATGCGCGTGTAGCCGTTCTGGAAGTAGGCATCCCACGACCAACCGGTACCCATGGCATCGAACTTACCCTCGGCGCCGACAACATTACGGTTCACTTGACGCGTCGAGCGCGAACCAATCAGCGGCAAATCATAGTTCATGCTGCCGATTTGGAACGACGTGATGCCTTGCGCCGTCATCTGGGCCTGCACCGAGGCCGGAATGAACGGGTTACCCGACAGAATCACGGGGCCGTTACCAGCCTGGTAGTGCGGGAATCCCTTATTATCGTCGAAGGACGCGTTCCACGACAACTGGGCAAAAACATTCACGCTGTCGGTGACATCATAGCCAGCGCGGAAGAATGCACTCTTACGACGAGCGATCGGATCCAGTGACTTCGTATCGCGCACAGCGGTCTGCTTGTAGTCCCCGCCGGCAGTATAAATCCCGCTCGTGAGACCGCCGAAGTTAAACATGTAAGGCACGCCGCCTTCGCCGAAGGCAATGCCCTTCAGCGGACCGCGGTCTATGATGCCACCCTTGGTATACCAAAGCTCGACGTCGTCGCGTACCAAGCGCTCGGGTACGTTGCGGCTCTGACCTGGGCCCGTGCCGTAGGCGGGGTTATTGATGACGCCAACGTGGGTGTCATTCCATGGACGGGGATTGTCCATGATGCCGGCCTTGTTATTGACTTCGCCGCTAAGAATGATGTGACCACGGCCACCTGCGAACGGGAAACCGCCGCTCAAAGCAATTCTGTAGTTCTCGTCGTCGCCGTAATCTGTGATGCCGCCGGAAATTTCAGCTTTCACGCCGGTGAACTGCTTATCGAGAATGAAGTTCACAACGCCGGTGATGGCGTCCGAGCCGTACACGGCCGATGCGCCGCCGGTAACAATGTCGACGCGCTGAATGAGCTGCTGCGGCACAGTGTTGACGTCAACAACGCCGTCAAGGCGCGAAGACACCACGCGCTGGCCATCGATGAGGACCAGCGTGCGGTTGGCGCCCATGCTACGGAGATTGAGCGTGTTCAAGCCACCGCCGTAAGAACTGGGGCTGCCCGTTCCTGCAGTGGGCGTAAAGTTGCCGGCAAATACCGGCATGGTGCGCAGTTGATCCGCGATATTGGCCGTTGCTGATCCCGCGATGGCCGCGGTGTCGACGACCGTAAGCGGCGTAGGCGCTTCATACCCGTCGCGGACAATGCGCGAACCGGTGATGACAATTTCTTCGAGAGGTGCAGCCGCCGACTGCGCATCCGCAGCCAAGACCGTCGCGGGCATGGTGGCCAAGATGGCAACAACGCTAGCGGTAGTGAATGCACAGTGACGAAGACGAAGTTTTTCGCGATTTCTGAGTAAGGACATAATTCCCCCCGAGTTGATGTTAAATCCAATCATCACCGTCAAAGGCGCCACTCCCCTAGAGTTGGCGTTAGAATGAGCAGTGACTTAACAAACGTAAGTGCGACCTCCCGGTCATTAGAAAAGGCAAGGGGCATTCCCCACGCGTCAGCGCGCCTTTGACAGATCCGACTTGCTGTAAACACTCCTCCACTTACCGCTCAAACTTCGTAGCGGTCCAAAACCGACGGTCTTGGCCTCCTTTCCCTCTTTGATGCTTGGCGAAATAGTTCCCCGCCTAGAAAGCTTTCTTTTGCACTGCACCAAATTGACAACGAGCAATTGGGCATGAGCAAAGGGGACAAAAGGGCGCGGCGAGAGGACCGGTGAGACCGCGACGCGATTTCAAGTTGTGCGTGTGTAAGCAGCGCTGATTGGCCGGTTTCTAAAGCGGAGTGTCCCTACTTAAAGCGTTAGTTGTAGAGACCGACGATATGCCAATAGAAGCCGGAACCGGCCGCGCTACGAACGTTTGGCCCGCGATTGCCTCCCGTCAGCGTGAGGTCGATTGTGCCTTCGCGGTCGCCATATACGATGACGTGCTGGTTATTTCCTTCAATGTCTCCGGGCTTCCTGTCGCCAACGTATGTGTAGAGGGGGCTGCCCTTGTAGGCCCACTGGCGCACGCCGTTGGGCCGTTCCTGAATTTCCCAAAACCCAGCGGCCTTGTCGTTCGGCGAAGCCGTATAGGGTATCCATGTTTTCAGGCATTCATCGACGCAGCCGCGCGTACCAACGGCTTTGGCCTCATTATATGAATACCGATAGCCGTCCCGGATCTGACGCCCACCGTACTGCAGTTCATATCTGGACTGCGTATAGAGCGACATCCCTTTGGAAGTCACCATGATCGGCCCGCGCGCCGGCAGCGTATCGACACGCACGCCGCGCGGCATAAAGTTTTGATAAGCCAAAGCCGGCCGCGCATCGGGCTGCTCCAGCAATCCGTTGAGGTCGCTTGAGGAATAGTCGTCCCTATAGGCGTAAAGCGGCTGTTCCTTGTAGGCCCATTGCCGCGTCCCATCTTCCCTGGAAATGATGGTGAAGTCGCCGAGGGGCTCAGCAAGGTTCGGCGCATACGCCGGAGTCCATGCACGCGGATTCTTAAGCGCTGACTTTATGAAATAGAGCGGCATACCGGTGCTCTGGTCCATGAGGCCGTAGCCGCTCGCAGCAGCCATGCTTTTGAGCTGAATGCCTGAGGGCACAAGCGTAGAGTCTTCCGGCGCAAAGGCAGCGCGCCTCCAGCCGACTTTCGGCGAATACAAATTGCTGCTGGGATCTCGCAAGAGTTCTTCTGATACACCCCTACGGCCCGAGGCACCGTCAGGCTGCTGCCCGTTAAATGAATAAAGCGGACGCCCCTTATAGGCCCACTGCTTCTGAGACCCACCTCGGATAACCAGCGACCAATCACCACTCGGCGTTGCATTCCCTGCCGCGAGATACGGCGAGAATTCTTGGGCGCATTGGTCGACGCAAGTTGCTTGGCCGCGGTTCCCATCCGCATCGTAGGTATACAAGGGCTTTCCCGATGCATCGGCCAAGTGACGCCAGAGGAACTGATGAGTCCCATTTTCAACGTCGACGAGGATAATGCCCGCCGGCGTGCTCGGTGTCGGAGCCGGCAGGCCTGCAGCAACGCTCGTAGAACTGGCGAGGAGGACGAGGAAAGATATCTGACCTAAGCGCATGCCTACCCCCTCCTTAAGTCAGCACTTCTGAAATCGCGCTGTTTACCTTGTTCGAACCCACACCCCAGCTGCTCACAGGAACTCCCATGGCCTGCTGAACGGTGAAACCAACACGGGTAAGGGCATCGCCCGGGCGCGGCACGTGTAGGCCGGTTTTCATCCGGCCATTGCCGCCGCCAAACGTCATCAAGGGGTAATTCCGCACTGAGTGCAGTCGGGGGGCGCCGTGGTCTGTGAAAGCGAATACCACCATACGATCAAGCAAGGACTTGTCACCCTCGCGCACGCTATCGAGCACGTTGATGAAATCACCAAGGGCTTTCATGTATTTGTCTTGGAACCACGCGCACGTCACTTGATAGCCAAGTTTCGGATCGATCGGCTCTTCGTGTGTATAGGTGTGATGACTGGTGGCATCTCCTGCTTTGCGCAATCCGCAAAATGCGTTGGATATTGCCAGATTCACGACGCGCGTTTGATCACACGCCAGGGCATGCACAAACAACTGCGCGAACAAATCATGACGAGCCATAGCGTCCTCGGCAATCGTCAAAATGTGGCCGTCGTCTTGCTTCGGTTCAGCGGACTTTGAGCAGGAAGCCAGCGGATCCGGCTTCTGAAGCTGCACCTCGAGCTTTTGTTCGAGCGAGCGCAACGAAGTGAAGTAGTTGTCCAACTTCGCTTTGTCGGCCGCGCCAACCTCCTGCATCAACTTCTGACGATCTTCGGTAATTCCCGACAGCACGCTTCTGCGAAGGATGACTTCGGGATCGGGCGTAAAGGTTGCCGCATTGGGATCCTTGAACTCCGGTCCGAAAATTCTGGTGTAAAGCGCATGAGGCGACACTTCGGCGGGCAGAAGTCCGCTTTGCGGATGAGCACTCCAGCCTGCTCTGACTTCGCCGGAACAGCATACTTGAAGCGATCGGAAGCGCGTGCCCGTTCCGATGACGTCTCCGACCAGCGCATCAACACTGCCGTAATACTCGCGGGTCTTAGAGACCTTCCCAGTCATAAGGCCCTGGACCCCGGTGAAATGAGTATCATTGGCCTGGCCGTCGAGGAACACCTGACCGCCGCTAAAAAGGTTCAACTTCTTTTGATACGGCTTCAAAGACGCCAGCTGAGGCGGCAATTCGTAGTTGGCGCCGGCGGTTTTTGGAACCCAGTCGCTCTCACCCAGACCAAGCGGCCAGAACCAAGTCGCAAACCGCGGTGGAAGCGGCTTGCCTGTCGCGGCAAAGGCGTCTCCACTGTTGTTGAGCATGCCATCGAGGATTGGCAGTCCGACGGAAACAGCACTGCCCGCAAGCATGCCGCGCAGGATTTTTCTGCGGTGGAAAGAGTGTTGTTTCATTGATCCCTCCTTGGGGCTTATTTCACGGGTTGTGCGGATGCAGTCTGAGCGGGGATCGCGTAAATCATCTCGCTCGTCGCCACGCGCCGCATGAGTTCGATCACGTTGTAGCCGCTATCCTTAAATTGCTTTTCGATCTGCTGCCACGCCGGGTCGTTCGCCGTGGGCGAACGTCCGGCCGCAAACGCAAACGAGCGTTTCGCGACGCAGGTCGTAATCGCCGGATCGTCGCGAACGACTTTGGCGAGGCCAACGGGGCCGTCAAATTTAATGCCGCGATGCTCGCCGGTTGTGTTGATGGGCGCGTCGTTTTCAGACGTCCGGTACCCGCCGCCAGAATCAAACGTTTCCAGAGCGAGGCCCATTGGGTCGGTAATCTTGTGGCAGCCCGTGCACATGGCCTCGGTCGCGTGAGCCGAAAGACGGTCGCGCGCCGTACGAAGGTTGGGGTTTGAACTGTCCTGTACGAGCTTAAAGTCGACATTACCGGGCGGTGCAGGAACCGCTTGGCACATAATATATTCGCGCAGAGCTTTGCCGCGAAGTGTGGGCGACGTGCGGCCCGCCGGAGAATGCAACGCGACAAAGCTGATCTGCGAAAGGATGCCGGCGCGCGGATCATTCTCGGGATATGTGTAGCGGATCCAACGGTCCGGTTGGGCGTTATCGGCCTTATCGACAATCGGCACGTTATAAATCGCGGCTAACGGGCGCGTAAGGTATGTATTGGGTGTTGTGAACAGGTCGCGGTAGTCGCGCCGTTCACCCACGACGTGCTCCACGATCGTGCGCAACGTCTGTTCGCGCGCCTGCTCGACGACTTTCGGCGTAAAGCGAGGGAAGAAGGTTGCGTCTTTCGACAAGGTTTCGAACTCGTCAAAACCAAACATGTCCGAGAAGAAGGCGCGTACGCCGCCTTCCACATTAGGAGAAGAAAGCATTCTATCGACCTGCAGCCACAATCCTTCGGCTGTCAGCAATTCCCCCGACTCAGCAGCCTTCAGGAGCTTATCGTCAGGCGCGGAACCCCACAGGTAAGAGCTCAACATCGAGGCGCGCGAGTAAGAATCCAGCCTGTTCTGGCCGGGGTTCGCCGTGTCCGGCTCGACTTTCCGAATGCGATAGAGAAATTGCGGAGCCAAAAGCATCTCTGAAAGAACGGCTGAGATGCCGGCATAAAAGTCGCCTTTCTTTTCGGCGACATCTCCGGCCCGGCGCACGCGCGCCGTCAGTTCCTGCTCGGTCAGCGGGCGCCGGAACAGGAATCGCCCTGCCGAGGCCAAAAATGAGCGCGTGCAAGCGTCGTCTCTGGTGGCAACATCGCGGGGTGCGCATTTGAACAGCGTTTTGCGGCGCTGGGGCTCGACAACCTGAGCCGCGATCCCGCGCGCCAAATTGTCGTAAAGCTCGATGCCATCTGCCGATATGTTGGCCGAACGCGCACCGACGGCCATCAAACCTTCTTCACGCTTTTCCGGCTCGAAACGGCCAGTGATGACTATGTCAGAGCCGAACACGTCAGCGATGGTTTTATGGTATTCCTGCGGGCTAATCCGCAATGACAGCGGAATCTCGGGCGCTGCCGATTCCGCCGCGTAAACTGTCGAGGAGAAGGCGGTCGCTAGAAGTATCGTGCGCCACAGAAAACCAAAGCGGTGGGTCATGTCATCCTCAAAAAGAAACGCTGCTAGCGAGCAGATGTGTTAATTGCGCGACCGCCCCCTGGTCCCGGCGCCGCGACGACAGTGCCGTCGAGCTTCGTCAGATAGGCCGGAACGGCCTCCATCCGGAAGGTTGCGGAAATCTCTTGGTTTTGGCCGGTTTTCGGATCGGGTTTAGCGTCGGCCATTTTCTTGAGGGCATGGTACAGGCCTATGGAGTCAGAGCCGTTAGCCGGCCGCGCGGTGTACATATAGACGTAGTCAATCCAGTTGATGTACCCGCCCCAATAACCCACCAAGTTCTCACCCTCGAACTTGATACGCATCTGTGTGTCCCGAATGGCGATCTCGCTGTAATAGGGCATTTCACCCTGAAGGCGTACAAAGGCGGGCGTAATGCTGAGAACGCCGTTTTTAATCTCGCCTTGCAGAACATTGTGCGAGCGTGGGCTGTCATCGATGATGTAGCTGACGTTCGTCATGACCGCGCCATTGGAGTCTCTCTCCGGGTGCTGCGTCGTGCGATTCAGCGTGATCGTAACTTTCCCATCCTTGCTGAGGTCGTTACCGGTGATTTGAATGGCCCATCCCGGCGCTGAATCCACCATGGTGTTCCAGGCCAGCTCTTCAGGGTACGGCATCACCGGCGGAACGGCGCGGAATGATTCCGTGCAGCCCACCGCGCGCCAAAGTTGGTTGTCGATCAGCTGATGAGTATCGGGATCTTCAAACTTATTGGCGCGGTTGGCGCCGCCAAGGTCGAACCCGTAGGCATATTTGCCGGTGACGGTCTCGATGTTCGGATCCGCCACGGCTTCCGGGTAATTGTAGACGCTCGCGGGCTTGCCCGCGACGACCGCCCGGGTGTCCATCTTGTTTTGAATTTCCGGCGGCAAAGTTACGGAATCGACCGCTGTTGCGACAATTTCGGTTGCCTGCTCTTTGGTGTAGCCCACGGCAATGAGGTCGCGGATGGTCCACTCAATGCGGCCCTTGTT
Source organism: Fidelibacterota bacterium (assembly GCA_947476895.1). Lineage (GTDB taxonomy): Bacteria > Pseudomonadota > Alphaproteobacteria > Rhodospirillales > Rhodospirillaceae > SHVO01. The sequence goes on from CANJRX010000029.1 coordinate 15,474, forward strand.
CCTGTCCTCTGGGCAATTGGCTTTGAAATCGGCGGCGTTTGTTGCGGTGGCGAACCAGCTAATAACGTAGCCGCGGGTTTCGGCGGAAGCCTGCGTTGCAAACGTTACTCCGGCCGTCAGGGTTAACGCAGCCGCTGCAAGCTTTTGATATCGCATCCAAAACCTCCCGTTAGCACTACAGCTCAGCCTCCCAGCCGACCTGGCCCGGAAACAAACGGGCGTAGTGCTTAAAGAGATGTTTGACGGACGGCTTATCCGCCCAAATTTCGGGCTTCTGACTCTGGATTAATAAGGGTGCACCGGCGCCGCGAGCCGGTGGCTTTTGCCCGGATTTAAAAAGACGTTTGGCAGGGCAAACCCCCGCCAAGATAGTTACGTTGTGGCCCTCTCACAGACATCTATACTTTGAGCCATGAGCAACGGCTCCCGTGACCGGTCCCTATGGCTGAGTCGCCATATCCTGCCCTTCGAGCACTCGATGAGGGTATGGCTGGCGTCTAAGGCGCGTGGCGGGCTGGAAGTCGATGACATCATTCAGCAGATGTATGTCATTTTGGCCTCGTTAGACTCCGTAGAAGAGATAAGGAATCCAAGGGGATATGCGCTGCAGACGGCGTATTCCGTCATCCAGGCGCATCACCGGCGGTCTAAGATTGTCTCCTTCACCCAGATTAATGATGCCGAGGGGTTTGGAGCGGTAAGTGACGCCCCGTCGCCCGAACGTGAGGCCGCCGCCCGCGAGGAACTCCAGATGGTTAGGGATATCATCCGGGACCTGCCGGAACGCCATCAGCAGGTTTTTGTCATGCGCCGCATTTTAGGCCTATCCCACAAAGAGATTGCAGATCGCCTGCAAATATCTGAAAACACTATAGAAAAGCTACTTACGGTGGCAATGCAGCTGATCACCGAAGCTTTTAAACGTGGCGGAAGTTTCCGTGCCCGAACCTCTATGAAGAGGGCAAAACGCGACCTTTTTCGCCTTATGCCAAAGTGAAGCCCTTCGCATAAGTTCGTAACAACAGACTGGTTTGGTTCAAGTACCTAAGAGCGATATGGAACACGACGACATAGAATCTGCGATTGATCGAGAAGCGGCCGGTTGGGTCATTCGCGCCGATAAAGGTCCGCTGAGCCCCGCGGAACAGCAGCACTTGGATGCGTGGCTGAACGCCGACGTGCGCCACCACGGCGCCTTCATCAGAGCGCAGGCCGCATTTGATCTGACGGCACAAATCTCGATTGAGAGCTTAGGCGATATCCCTGGTCTCAACCTTTATCCTGAGCCCCACGTCGCGGGGCTGTCGCGGCGCAGGGCGCTTTTTGTAGGCGGCGCTGGAATGTCCGCCGCCGCCGCGCTGGCTCTTTACGTCAATCTCGAGTCTCGATCCGTGACGTATCGAACGGTGCGTGGGGAAATCAGGACCTTGCCGCTGGAAGACGGCAGCTCGGTCACGCTGAACACTGAATCCGAGATTTTGGTTTCGTTTAAACGGACCACGCGCGAAATCACTTTGGTCCGCGGCGAAGCGCTCTTTGACGTCGCCAAAGACAAGCAGCGGCCATTTACGGTTACGGTTGGAAATACGGTCACCCGGGCCGTGGGAACCAGCTTTGCCATTCGCAACCTAGAGAACCAGCCGATTGAGCTGCTGGTTCGCGAAGGCGCCGTCGAGATGTTCCGGCAGAGTTCAAATCGCGAGCGTCCATTACTTGTTAACGCTTATTCGCGCGCCATTACCTCTGAAATTCCATTCCCAACTGTGAAGTTGGTGGACACCGCGCTCGACGACGCTGCGATCGCTCGTTTTCTGGCTTGGCGTCAGGGAATGATTTCGTTTCAGGGCGAAAGTCTGAAAAAGGCCGCCGACGAGTTTAATCGTTACGGTGAAGTCCAAATTCTCGTGGAAGATCCTCAGGTCGCCGGCAAGACCGTCACAGGCCTTTTCTCGGTCAACAACCCTGTCGGGTTTGCCCGCACTGTTGCCATCAGCTTGGATTTAAAGATTGAAGTATCGGCCAATAAGGTCATGCTTTGGAAATAGGCAGTGAGGAAGTCGACCTTGGTCGAATGCTAACTTAGCTACCCCGAGCATCTAAGCGACGCGCCTGAATTGGGAGATGAAGGCGCAAACTACGTCGCACTGATGGCGGGATGACTTTGGTGGGAGGGATTATGTTTGGGAGGGGGGCGTTAGCGAACTCCGTAGCGCTCGTTTCTTTGCTATGCAGCGGACACGCATACGCACAACAACGATCCTTTAACCTCACCGCTGGTGAGGCCGTATGGTCTATCCCGGAATTCGGCCGTCAAGCGGGTATTCAAATCATCGCGCCCGCGGATAGCTTAAGGGGTGTCGTCCTTCCAGAAATCAAAGGTTTCTTGGATGTCCGTCTCGCGCTTACGCTGCTTCTGAAAGAAACGAATCTCGAGATTGCCTTCTTTCAGGGCGGTATTGCTGCGCTTCGGATCGCCTCAGATAATGCTCCATCCAAAGAACCGCTCGAAAAAACCATAGAGCGGGCGCCCCCACAGCCCAGAAATTATCCCTCGGCCGCGCCACGCATAGACAATACGGCGCCTCTCGAAGAAATTGTCATTACGGGTTCACGAATTATCCGTAATGGCTATCAAGCGCCGACGCCGCTGACCGTCCTCGACTCAGCCGCGATCGCAAGCGCCGCTACAACCAACGTCGCCGACCAACTGCGCACCATGCCAGTATTCGTCGGCAATTTCGGCCCTACGCAGGGCACTGGCAGCCCCAGTTCTTACGGCGGCGGACTGAACACACTCAATCTGCGCAGCATGGGCGCCAATCGCACGCTAGTGCTAATAGACGGGCAGCGGGTCGTGTCTTCGCGTCTTGACGGTGTGGTCGATATCAACACGGTGCCTCAGCAGCTTATTCAACGTGTCGACATCGTTACCGGGGGCGCCTCGGCGGTTTACGGCTCAGATGCCGTTACCGGTGTCGTGAACTTCGTGCTTGATAAACAGTTCACTGGTGTGAAGGGCGAGGTCTCGGGTGGTATGACCACTTACGGAGATGCCGAGAACTATAGAATTGCACTGAGCGGCGGCTTCCCCTTTGCGGGCGACCGCGGTCACGTCGTGCTGAGCGGCGAAATCAATAACAAAGCCGGCATCATGGATAACCATCGTCCATGGAACCTCACTCACGCTGGGATCATCACCAACCCGGCCTACGGCACGGAACCTGGGCAGAGCCGAAGCGTACCCGAGCGACTGGTGCGCAATGACGTGGAGCTTTGGTACACCAAGGGCGGCATCATCGACCGCGGTCCGTTGAAGGGCGTTGCCTTCGGTGAAGGCGGCGCGCCATACATGTTCGACTTCGGCGCACTCACAAGCGGTATTTATACGGCTGGCGGTGGCTATCAGCAAACCGCCGTACGTACAACGAAATCGCTCGATCCCACGGCGCGGCGTAAAAGTGCTTTTCTTCGCGCCGGTTATGATGTCAGCGACGATGTGAACGTATTCGCACAGTTGTCCTGGAACAGCTCCTACGACGACAATAAGGGATTCCCGCACTATCAAGCGGGCAACGGCCCCACAATTTTATCTGGTAATCCGTTCATTCCCGCTTCGGTACAGGCGCAAATGACGGCGCAAGGCATCACGTCGTTCCAGATCGGTAGCATGAACTACGATCTGCCAATTATCGGCTCGCGCTCAACGCGGCAAGTGAATCGCAACGTCTTAGGCGCCGGCGGAAAGTTCGACGCTTTCGGCACGGGTTGGTCGTGGGACGTTTACTTCCAAAACGGCTACACGCGTATTAGCTATGACGCAACCGGAGTCACCCGCCGGTCGCTCCGCGCGCTAGCCGTGGATGCGGTTATTCACCCGACAACCGGCGTCATCGTCTGCCGTTCGAGCATTACCAATCCGAACAATGGGTGCGTGCCCTACAATCCTATGGGTATCAACGTCAACAGTGCCGATGTGATCACCTACCTCACAAACAGCACAACGGCACACACAAATCTGAAGCTAACGCAAAATGTCTGGGCAGGCGCTGTCACTGGCGAGCCATTCTCGAGTTGGGCGGGCCCCGTATCGATAGCCCTCAGTACGGAACATCGCACGGAAAAGGGCAAGGCCGTACCTGACGCGCTTACGCGCTTAAGCGATTGGCAGGCCGGAAACTTCCTGCCGTTTGGCGGCAGCTACAGCGTGACGGAAGGCGCGATCGAAACCGTTGTGCCTCTCGCAAAAGGGTTAGCCTTCGCCGACACCTGGGAATTGACGGCCGCCTTCCGCGCCACCGACTACTCCAGCTCCGGCTACGTTTCCACCTGGAAGATCGGGACGACTTACTCTCCGGTCCCAGATATCAAGCTCCGCTTCACCCGTTCGCGCGACATCCGCGCGCCGAACCTCGGCGACCTTTATAACAACGTCAACGCCGGCTTCTATACCGCGCTGGATCCGTTCACGAACACGGTTCCGACATTCATTCTTGAACAGAACGGCAATCCCAATCTGAAGCCCGAAAAGGCCAACACCACCAATATCGGCGTTGTCCTGCAACCAACCTTCGCACCGCGCCTTAGCCTGTCCGTAGACTGGTGGGATATTAACCTGAAGGGTGCGCTGGCCACGCCAAGTCTGAATCAGATTCTGCAGTTCTGCTTTGAAGGCAACCAGGTTCAGTGCGCAAATATCATTCGCGCCGGCGGCCCCGGAACGCCGGTCACGAGATTGATCCAGGCGCCCTTCAACTTGGCAGTTCAGCGAACCCGAGGCATCGACTTTGAGGGCAGCTACCGCTTGCCGCTCGCCGATGTCGTGGACGACGCGCCGGGCGACGTGGGCCTTCACATCAACGCCACCAAGTATTTGAAGAACTACATCAACAATACCCTCTCGATGCCGATCGACAATGTCGGCGAGAACAGTGGCGCAGCTCCGCCCAACTGGACGCTAACGTCGCGCCTCGACTACACACTCGACGCGCTTACCACGTCCCTCACGGCTCGCGCCATGAGTTCCGGCACGCGCCTCAATTCGTACATTGAGTGCACTACCGGATGTCCTGTAACGACACTCAACAATAGAACGATCAACGACAATCACATGCCGGGCTATTTGTATTTTGACACATCGGTTTCGTATCGCTTCGACATTGGCGCTTCCGAGATCGAGGCATTTTTGAACATCAAGAACCTGATGAACAAAGACCCTGCGAAATTGGCGCAAACCGCTGACGACTTTGGTTACATCGGTCACCAAACCAACACCAATAAGTATGACTTTCTCGGCCGCACGTTCAGGATGGGCGTGCGATTCAATATGTAGTTCTGCAACAGACTCAAGGGGAGCACTATGTCGAAGAATTATCGTCAGTTAGGAAAAACGGCCATCGTCGCGTTTGCTGGCGCGTTCGGCGGCTTCATCTGCGCCACCGTCATGGCCGCTGATGTCATTGATCTACTGAAAACTACCACGTCGATGACTGACGGCACCGCCATCGTCGCATCGCGCGGCGAAACCCCTGAAGCTTTGGCGGAAGTGGCGAAGCTCGGCATCACGGCCTACGAAGAGGACGCGACTGTTGGTGGCCACGGCGCCCCGCAAAAAACTTTGCTCGACAACGACGTCGTACGCGTGAATTTAGTGGCGTTTAAAAAGGGCTTTAAGCGCTCGGGCGGCATGAAGCGTCGCTACGATCAACTTCTGGTCTATGTTGATCAAGGGGGCTACACGCTCACGACCTCGAACGGCAAACCGATGGCTACCCCAGCCACGCATAAGGTCGCTCCGGGCAGTTCGATCTTCCATCGCCGCGAGTCTGTCATCAACGACAGTGTCATCGATCAGGATTACAGGGTCCTTTTCATCGAAATGAAGAAATAGGCTGCTACAACCAGCTTCGCTGGACTGCTCGGGATCTGCTTCTGTCAGATCCCGAGCTCAGGTGATTATGGCAGGCATCCCTTCGAAGCGGGGACCGTCGGCGCGCTGCTGACCTGACGGCTCCTTTTGTACCGGTTGCTTTGTGAGCATCGACCCACTTCTGATTCCCTCACTCACCCCTCCGTGATATATTCCACGGATGCCCAGCACCGCACTCAAGCCCAAGCACCCAGGTGGACGTCCCACTGCGTATCGCCATGAATTTGGTGAGATGATTATTGAGGCCATGGCAACCGGCCTATCTGCGGAAGCCGCTGCGGCTAAAATCGGCGTTTCCGCGCGGTCTTTATTTAATTGGCAAAAAGAACACCCCGAGTTCCTGCAGTCCGTCCAGGAAGGGCGGCACAGGGCGTTGCTGTGGTGGGAGACGCGCGCGCTGGAGATGGCACGTGGTGAACCCGGAAATGCCCAGATGGTCATGCTGGGACTCAA
>CANJRX010000030.1 GCA_947476895.1 Fidelibacterota bacterium
CACTACAACACCAAGCGGCCCCATTCATCGCTCGGCTATAGGCCGCCGGCGCCGGTGACCTATAGCCCGATACCAGTACCACTCGAACAGAGCCAAAACATGCAGTAGACTAACATCACGACTGGTAAAGAAAATCGGTCAGGTCACCATAGCATCCAATAGATCACTGCACGTCGCTAGATCATTTGGTAAAGATGCGGGCGTGACTTTGCAAAACGCTGGTCTCATCTAATTTCTCTACTTATAGAAGGCGAGCTTGCGGTCAAGCAAGCGACAATGCATCGGCTTTCTGCCGATCCTGGGCTTCTGGATGGTGCCGGTGGGTTTGACAGTCCTGGCGATCGACATCCAGGCTGTCCGCAAGTTCACCAAAAAAGTCTCAGCTACGACCGGACGCTGGTGGAAAGCCGTCAAACGGCGGTGGAAAAAGTTCAGGGCCTAGATTTTCTGCGCCGGGGCGCGGACCACCGCTTTATCAATTGATTTTTGCCCGGCGGCTGGCATGCTCACGGCCTCAGTTGGGGTGCACTAGGGGAGAAGCCGGCGACGCCGGGTTCTGTTATGGCCGAGTTCAACGAGGTTTATGCCCGCGCCGGCTACTATGATATCGCCTTTAACCGCGACATCAGCCGTGAAGTGGACTTTGTGTTCAGCGAATACGCGCGCCTTAACGGCCGCCCGCTCCGCTCGTTGCTGGAGATCGCCTGCGGTCCCGGTTATCACGCCCGGGCCTTTGCCAAACAAGGTGTCGAAACATTCGGTCTGGACCTGCGTCCCGAGATGATCGAGTTCGCGCGCGATAAGGCGAAGCTGGACGGCGTAGAGGTTCACTGGACCGCCGCCGATATGCGCGGGTTTTCCCTTCCGCATCCGGTTGATGCCATCATCACCATGTACGATAGCCTCGATTGCCTGACCGACAATGACGACATCGTCGATCATTTCCGCACCGTTGCGAAAAACCTGACGCCCGGTGGGATGTATCTGTTCGAACTCACCCACCCGCGCGATTGCTCCATGCACGGCTACGGCAACCACGTGTACGCCGGACGGCAGAACGGCACCGAAGTCGAGATCAAGTGGGCGGTCAACAATCCTAAGCATGACGCCTTCACACAGGTCGCGGAAGTCGAGACCGTGTTGCGTGTCGTCGAGAACGGCAAAGAAACGCTTTACCGTGATAAAGCGCGCGAGCGCTATCTCTCGCCGCAAGAACTCGTGGCGCTCACTAAACTTGCGGGCGGATTTCGGCTCATCGAGTGCTACGGCGATTTTATTCCAGGCTTGCGCATGGATAATTCGCCTGCGTCGCGGCGCATGATCTTTGTTCTGCAAAAACAATCATAATCATCATCCGTTATATATATGGACGCACCTAGCGACAACAAACCCACCGCCAACCACATGTCGCCCAAACTGACGGTGCGCTTGTGCAGCGATAAACCCGGTCAAGGCGTCTTTGCCGTTGAGACGGTTGAGGCCGGCGAAGTCGTCGCGGTCTGGGGCGGACGCATTGTACCCGCCGAAATCGCAGCCGCACTGCCTGCGCAAACCCGGCGGTATGTGGTGCAAGTGGAAGACGACCAGTACCTCGCGCCGCTGGACCGTATCGATCCCGCCGAGTTGATCAACCACTGCTGCCAACCGACGTGCGGCTTGTTAGGACAGATCACGCTGGTCGCATTGCGGCGCATTCAGCCGGGCGAAGAAATCACGTTCGATTACGCCACCACCGATTCCAGCAAGTTTCTGGAGTTTGAATGCGCGTGTGTGAAAAAGCCTTGCCGGAATCGCGTTTTAGCCGACGATTGGCAACGCGCCGACGTGCAGGCCGCCAGCCAAGGCCACTTTTCGCCCTATTTGCAGCGCCGCATAAACGCCGCCGAAGACGCTAAGGGTGAAGAGCAGCCTCTTGCGCGCACGCGGCGCGGCTAAAGCCAAAGAAAGCCTGCGCGGTTAGGGCATGGCTTCGTGCTAGGCTCGGGTGATTACACCACCTTTTGGAATCGCCATGACCTCTAAGTTTTCACCCGGCTCGACTGCTTACGCCAAAGATGGGCGGTCTTATACTGTCGAGGTCATCGACGGCGGCACCGTCTATTGCACAGCAAGCAACGGCGTCGAAACCGAGTTTCCCGAAAGCGCGCTGTTGACGGAAAGCGAGTGGGGCACGAGGTCTGACGGCCGGCGCGATGTTTCTTATACGCGACTGAAACAGGCCCGGGCTTATAGCGCGATTCCAGAAAAGATCGAGAAAGCAGCAGCGGAACAGCTGCTGTCTAAAGCCGAGCGGATTTCGCCCAGCCTCCTCGATTTTGTCGCCTTCACCACGGCGAAGCAGGTCCTCACCGAGAACAGAGATGAGGAGCAAATTGCGGATCTGTCGATCGTGAAGTGCCGTCAGCTTTTCGATGAATCCAAACCCGAAGTGCGCGCCTGTCTGTTGGCGCATGTTTTGGGCACGCGCGCCGAGATGCTGATCAGCGCGCTCAAGCTCGGCGATAACCTTATGCGTGCGATGTTGGAAAAAGGCATGGCCGCGCACGAGACGTCCTTTGAGGACTTTTTGGATCGCCCCCGTCGGTAGATGAAGTCGATAATATGGCCGAGCCAAGACTCTCTTCTCTAAGCTGGATGGTGAAGAGCTTTCTTGTATGCGCATTGTTGGCGCTCGCCGGCTGCGACCGCGCGCCAAGCGACGATACGCTCGCGACAGATCTTGCAGCTTATGTCGAAAGCGGCCACGCACCTGGCTTGATTGAGGTCACGCGCGTCGAGCGTCTGGACCACCAAGTGTTTCCCGACTTCGATAAGCAGCGGCGTCAGGTTTCTTTCACGGCGGATTTGAGACTCAAGCGCGATTATGATTTTGCCGCGTGGGACCAAGCCAACGGCGCAGCGCTCACGCTGCTGTTCGGCGCCGACACCAAAACCGTCAAAGGTCTAAAAGCCGCCGGCAACAAGACCGGCGACGTACTGCGTGTGACCGGTATGGTCACTTATGTTCATGGCGCGCGGGGCTGGCAGCTGGAAGCAAGTGGCGTGTCTCCTGCTCCAGAAGCCCCACCATTTTATGCGCGCGGGCGGTTGGGTCTTTTGGCCGATTGGCAACGCATGACGGCAATGACGTTTCGCGCGCTGTTTTCTGCGCCCGGAAATTTCAATGAGGACATGAACACAGCCGTCAAGACGTCCGCCGCGCGCACGGTCCGGCGCAACGGCGGGCTTGCGATTGCAAGCGGCGCATATGGTGGCGCCTACTGGAGTGTGGCCGAAGCAATCGTGACCGACCCCATAAAGCCGCGCAGTGCAGATGCGAATCCAAGTTCGAAACCCGGCATCAATCTGGCGACCCACGGGACGCGAGAGAATCTTCGTCTGCTGCGCGACGGGATCGTGACCGCCGCCATCTTACGCGGAGATGAAGCGGCTCTCGCCTCTCGCGGTGAAGGACCCTTCGAACATGACGGCAGCTTTCCCGACTTGCGCGCGGTCGCCAGCTTATTTCCTGAGCAAATCCATGTCGTCGTGATGAGTGCGAGCCCGATCGCCTCGGTGGCGGATCTGTTTGGAAAGCGCGTGGCCGTCGCCGCTGGCGGACCCGGTGCGTTACTCGAAGCCGGCGATATCTTGCGCGCGCACCGCGTCTCGCTCGCCGCCCTCGCAAGTACGCCGGAAGAATTACCGATTGTTGACGCGCTCGGCGCACTCAAACGCGGAGAGCGTGATGCGGTGATCCTGACGTCGCCCGCACCGTCACAGGCTTTGCGCGATTTTACGGTGGCTAACGCGGTGCGCATTTTGCCGCTGGATGCCGACGCTATGGCGCTGCTGACAACCGGCACCTCGAGCTACGTGGCTGTCACCATGCCGGCTCATACCTATCCCGGCCAGAGCAGGCCGGTTGCGACCGTGGGTGTGGCGGCGCTCCTCGTCTCTTCCGCCAGCGTCAACGAGGCCGAAGTGGACGTTTTGGTTCGCAAAATCTTCGGCGCCGTCGATTTTCTGGATCGCGGCAGTCTTTTTGGCGGGATGATAAAACTGTCCACAGCGCAGCGAGGCACCACATTGCCTCTGCATGGCGGCACTCTGCCGTTCTACGACCTGGCCACCGCGCCCAAATAAGGACTTTGGGTTCAAAAACCGCGGTCACCTTGGATTGCTGCAAATTGCAGCCTCCCGACTTCTGTCGCATAGCAAACGAACACAATATGATCAATTTATGTGCATTAATTTTTGACGTCTAAATTTTAGGCAATCAGCCAGTACGACCCATCTCTAGGCCTATGTTGCAGCGCAAGGTATTCCGCCATTTTTCGGCGATTTGGCGCGGCAGCAACACTAGTTCTTGAATTGTTGCGGCGCACAGAGCTGGCACATGGCTTGCAATACACTCCGATGGGCCAAGCGCTCTAAAGGATTTGGCCTGTTTGGGGTGGACCTCCCTCCACCCAAGACCGGCCAGATCCCAACCTAAAAACTCAGAGGAGTACACACGTGAATACAGCATTGAAGACCGGGCTGCTCGCCGCAGCCATGACTCTCTCCACACCGTTCGTGGCATTCGCCGAAGAAAGCTCCAACCCGTTGCCCGGCACCGTGACCGGCAACATCGCGATCACCAACAATTACATCTTCCGCGGCGTCACGCAGACCACCAACAACGCCGCCGTTCAGGGCGGTCTTGATTGGGACACAGGCATGGGCTTCCACGCCGGCACCTGGGCGTCTTCGGTCAACTTCAATGACGGCAACCTCGCCACCACCGAACTCGACCTCTACGCCGGCTACGGCGGCAAGATCGACAGCTTCTCCTACGACCTCGGCTTCACCTACTACTGGTATCCGGGCGCCCCGAGCGCTGCGAACTACAATCTGTGGGAAGTTTACGGCAAAGCCGGTTACGACTTCGGCGTAGCCTCGCTGACCGCTTACGTTGCCTACACGCCTGAGAACTTCGGCAACACGGGCAGCGCCACCTACACCAGCCTCGCCTTCGGCATCCCGGTTTCAGACCTGTTCAGCGTCAGCGGCGGCGTTGGCTATTGGATGCTGACAAAGGGCTTCAAAGATCAAACCGACTGGAACGTCGGCGCGACCTTGAAGATCTACGACTGGTTCGATGTCGATGCTCGCTACTATGACTCGGACGTTAGCTTCCTCGGCAACCTCGCCGACGACAAGTTCGTCGTGAAGTTCAGCCGCGCGTTCTAATTAATCCTTCCACAAGGCCACCCATTCAGAACTGGGAGTTAACCCAATGAAGACTATGAGGACCTTACTTACAATTATGTGGGCAGTAGCGATTATGTCGCACGCTGTTCCCACATTCGCGCAGGACGCTGCTGCGCCGATGGCTGCACCGGAAGCGACCGCAGCCCCGGCGGAGGCTCCTGCAGCCGCCGAGGCCGCCCCGGCTGAAGCACCGGCAGAACCGGCGGCAGAAGCCCCGGCACCCACGATCAATTCAGGCGACACCGCCTGGTTGCTCACGTCTACCCTGCTCGTCCTGATGATGACGGTTCCGGGCCTCGCGCTCTTCTACGGCGGCATGGTCCGCAAGAAGAACGTACTGGCCACGGTCATGCAGAGCTTTGCCATCACCTGCTTGGTGACGGTGCTCTGGATGGTTGCCGGTTACAGCATCGCATTCACTGAAGGTAGCGCCTACTTAGGCGGCTTCAGTCGTGCCCTGCTCGCCGGTATGGGATCGGATGCCATCAGCGGGCTGGCGCCAACCATCCCTGAATCCGTATTCATGTGCTTCCAGATGACCTTCGCGATCATCACACCGGCGCTGATCGCCGGTGCGTTTGCTGACCGTATGAAGTTCTCGGCGATGTTGCTGTTCATCACCGCCTGGAGCTTGTTGGTCTACTCCCCGATCTGTCACTGGGTCTGGGGTCCTGGCGGCTTCCTCGGCGGCATGGGCGTGCTTGATTTCGCCGGCGGCACCGTCGTTCACATCAATGCCGGCGTAGCTGGTCTGGTGTGCGCCTTGGTCCTTGGTAAGCGTATTGGTTACGGCACCGAGCCGATGCCTCCGCACAACCTCGTGCTCTCGGTCATCGGTGCTTCCTTGCTGTGGGTTGGTTGGTTCGGCTTCAACGCCGGTTCAGCTCTCGGCGCGGGCGCTGTTGCCGGTATGGCCATGGCTGTCACGCAGATCGCTACGGCGGCTGCGGGTCTGTCTTGGATGTTCACGGAATGGGCGCTTAAAGGTAAGCCCAGCGTACTCGGCATCATCTCCGGCGCGGTTGCTGGCCTCGTGGCCATCACCCCGGCGGCAGGCTTTGTCGATCCGATGGGCGGTCTGATCATCGGTCTGGTTGCCGGCGTCGCCTGCTACATCGGCGCCACCAGCCTGAAGCACGCTCTTGGTTACGACGACAGCTTGGACGCCTTCGGCGTGCACGGCGTCGGCGGCATCGTGGGCGCGATCTTGACCGGTGTCTTCGCCAAAGCTGCCATCAGCGGCAGCGCGGCCAAGACCGGTCTGATCGAAGGCAACAGCGGTCAGCTCCTCCTTCAACTCGAAGGCATTGGCGTGACCGTTGTCTACTGCGCCGTTGCGACCTTCATCATCCTCAAAGTGGTTGACCTGATCGTCGGCCTCCGTGTCGACACCGATGTCGAACGCGAAGGTTTGGACGTCAATCTCCACGGCGAAGTTGTGAGCTAATCACGTACCCTAACCGATACCCGCGGGAAGGCCGTTCACCTTCCCGCGGTCCTCGGAACGGTCGCGACCAAGTTCACACTGCAGCACACCAATAAAGAGGAGACCACCCCATGAAAAAGATCGAGGCCATCATTCGGCCTTTCAAGCTCGATGACGTAAAGAAGGCCCTCAATGAGATCGGCGTGCAGGGTCTCACGGTCCTGGAAGTCAAAGGGTTCGGCCGCCAAAAAGGCCATACTGAACTCTATCGCGGCGCCGAATACGTCGTTGATCTGGTACCTAAAGTGAAGATCGACGTTGTTGTCGACGACGCTCAAGTAGAACCCGCTATCGAGGCCATTCGTAAAGCGGCCCAAAGCGGCAAGATCGGTGACGGAAAAATCTTCGTTTCCGCCATTACGGATGTCGTTCGTATCCGCACCGGCGAACGCGGCGCGAGCGCGGTTTAAGGGGATACCGCGGCGGGTGTCCGTGGGGCTAGACGGACACCCGCGCTTTCCCAAAAGTTATCCACAGGCCTAAGCCACATATAAGATCGGCTACGGCCTAAGTCCTTCAAAATGCACAACAGTAAGTTGTGCATTTTGCTTTTCCGAGGCAGCCCCACGGCACCCCGCTCGACCGCAGTGCAGCACAAAAATCCAGTTTCAAGCAATTCTAAACACTACGTAAAACCCGCTCTTGCCTTACCGGCCGCTCTAGTGCGAAAGACATGCCGCAAAACCCCGGGACCGCGGGCTTAACGGGCCACGCCGGGGCGGTAAAATATTGTCTGTCACGTCAGTAATTATCCCACGGGAATTTATCGAGAAATGACCAACAAAGACGTACTTGCTGGAACGCGCAACACCAAGCTTAAGGCGCTGGTCGAAGAAATGGCCGCGCTTTGCAAACCGGACAACATCCACCTGTGCGATGGGTCCGATGCCGAGAACCAAGCGCTGTGCGACTTGATGGTCAAGGGCGGCACGTTCATTAAACTAGACGAGAAGAAGCGCCCCAACTCTTACCTCTGCCGTTCGCATCCCGGCGACGTGGCGCGTGTCGAGCACCGCACGTTCATTTGCAGCAAGAACAAAGAAGATACCGGCCCGACCAACAACTGGGCCGACCCGACCGAAATGAAGGCCACGCTGCGCAAGCTGTTCGACGGCTGTATGCGCGGCCGTACCATGTACGTGATCCCCTTCAGCATGGGCCCCTTGGGTTCGGACATTGCCCACATCGGCATCCAGATCACCGACTCTGCCTATGCCGTCGTCAACATGCGGATCATGACCCGCATGGGCAAAAAGGTTTTGGACGTGCTCGGCGAAAACGATTTCGTGCCCTGCATCCACTCGGTCGGCGCGCCCTTGGCGCCGGGCCAAAAGGATGTGTCGTGGCCCTGCAACGACGAGAAATACATCGTTCAATTCCCCGAAGAACATTCGATCTGGTCCTTCGGTTCCGGATACGGCGGCAATGCCCTTCTCGGTAAGAAGTGCTTCGCCTTGCGCATCGCGTCTGTGATGGCGAAGGAAGAAGGCTGGCTGGCCGAGCACATGCTGGTCGTAGGCCTGGAATCACCGGCCGGCGAGAAGACATACGTGGCCGCTGCATTCCCCAGCGCCTGCGGCAAAACCAACCTTGCCATGATCATCCCACCCAAGGGCTTTGAAGGCTGGAAAGCCTGGACCGTGGGCGACGATATCGCCTGGGTAAAGCCCGGCGCTGACGGCCAGCTGCACGCCATCAATCCGGAAGCCGGTTATTTCGGCGTAGCGCCCGGTACGTCTGAAAAGACCAATCCCAACGCCATGCGCCTGACCGAGCGCAATTGCATCTTCACGAACGTCGCCCTGACAGATGACGGCGATGTGTGGTGGGAAGGCATGACCGACGAGCCGCCCGCGCACTTGATCGACTGGAAGGGCAACGACTGGACGCCCGCCTCGACGACGCCCGCTGCACACCCCAATGCCCGCTTCACGGCGCCCGCTAACGGTTGCCCGACGCTGGACCCGGCGTGGAATGATCCGAAGGGCGTGCCGATCTCGGCCTTCATCTTCGGCGGCCGCATGAGCCACACCTTCCCGCTCGTGTTCCAGTCCTTCGATTGGGACCACGGCGTATACCTTGCCGCCACCATGGGTTCAGAAGCTACCGCTGCCGCCGAGAACCAGGCCGCCGTACGCCGCGATCCGATGGCGATGCTGCCCTTCTGCGGCTACAACATGGCCGACTACTGGACGCATTGGCTGGCCCTGGGCACGAAAGTCTCGAAGCCGCCGTTGATCTTCCGAGTGAACTGGTTCCGCAAAGACGAACACGGCAAGTTCATGTGGCCCGGCTATGGCCAGAACATGCGCGCCCTCGCCTGGATCGTGGACCGCGTACGCGGCCGCGCCGGCGCGGTGGAAAGCCCCTTCGGCTACATGCCGCGCTTCCAGGACATCGTCTGGGACGGTCTCAGCTTCGACAAAACGAAGTTCGCCAATCTCATGGAGGTCAATAAGACCTCGGCCTTGCGTGAGATCGACGACCAGAAGGATTTCTTCGACCGCTTCGGCAGCCGCGTGCCCTCGGGCTTGCTCGCACAACGTACGAAGGTGCGTGAGCGCGTCGAAGGTGCTGCGCCGACGTGGCACCCGAACAGCTAAACTGCCGCTTTAGATACAAATGAAAAGGGCGCTTCCAAACGGGAGCGCCCTTTTTCTATTGAGCCCGCTTTTACAGAGGGTGACGTTTGCGGTGCCACGGCCAGGGATAACGCCCTTTTTCGCGCGCATGAGCTGCTGACTTTGAAAGCCAGTGCAAAAAAAACAGCGCAAAGGCAAATAGCCCGATTACCCAGTGAATGAAGGATGTGATTTCACGCACTTCGCGGCTATCGAAATAATAAAGCCCCCAGCCCGTAATAATGAGAAGGACGGTCGCGGCAACCAGGGCGCCACCGGACCAGCGCCGCCAGCGCATATTCCAGCCGCGCAAAATGTGGATGCTCCACAAAAGGCCGAAGATCCACAGCGACGCGAACGAAAATCCGCCGTGCAGTTGCAGCCACCAGATTTCCAGCGGGTTGTTTTGGAAGCCAAAGGGCCCGGGCGTGCGCAAGAAGTAGTGATAGATCAACCACAACACACCAGTGAAAAACACACCGATAGAGACAAAGTAGATTGTGTACCGGCGCGTGCGGGCGAACCGCAGAGATCCCCGTTCTTCCGATACGTTTCCGAAACTCATGAATTTCCCCCTCCGATCGTCCGCCACCCGCCGCCGGCATCGTGCACGTAAGCCGTTGCACCCCGCGCCCGCAGCAGCGGCTCTGAATCCGCTCCGCTCGCCAGCACCACCTTCGTCAAAGCGTCGGCGGCAATGCAATGTTCCGCCACCACGGAAACAAAGCTGCTTGTGCCGATAGCCTCCATCCTCAAGCCGTGGACATGTGGCCCCACCTCGCGCCCTTCATGGCTTTTCAGGTGTTCGCGTCCACTGCTGCTGGCGATGCTGCCGTTTTCGATTTCCAGCACGGGAACGGTATCTCCCGGAACGGCTGTGCGCAACAAAACACGTTCGCTTCGGGGACCTGAAACCCTGAGATCGCCCCCGGCGTTTACGCAAGCTTGCAGCGCTCCGAGGGCTTGGAGCGCCTCGAGTGCGCGGTCAACGGCATAGCCTTTGGCGATACCGCCCAGATCGATCCACAACGGGCGATGAAAGCGGATTTTCCCATCGCCCATAAGTTCGAGGTCGCGCCAGGTCGCGTTCGCATCAGGCGCGGGACAGCCAACAGGTCGCGGCAGAAAGCCCCAGCCGACAAGCTGGGGTGCCACTGTCATATCGAAGACCCCCAAAGACGCCGCCGCCAGGTCCTGGCCATAGCGTATGACATCGTATGTCTCAGGCGAGACGCTGACCGATTGCCGAGCTGCATCGCGGTTGAGCGTACTGACGTCGCTCGTGGACTCGTGAAAGCTCATCAAGCTGTGAACGCGCGCCACGACAGCAAAGGCCTCATCAATCGCCCTATGGGCATCAGCTTCGGACAATCCTTCCACGCGCACGGCGACCTGCGTTCCCAAAAGCGGGCGCGCACGTTCAATAGGCCTTTGCAAGGAGGGCGTATTCATAGGCTTTTATGTAACCGAAAAGTGACTGTGCGGCAAAGCCGACACGTATAAAAGCCTTGACGAAATAGGCCTAAATAACCTGTAACAGCGCCATAAAAGCACGCTGAATATCGGTTTGGTCTGCCTCGCGTGCTGATCTTGAGATAGACTATTTCTCGCGCAAAATCATCGCGCGGTTACCGCTTCGGAGATTGTATGGTTAAACGTGGTGCCGTCCGCCAACCCCTGTATATGCAGATCGCGCATAAGCTCACCAAGGGCATAGACGCGAAGCAATTTGCGATTGGCAGTTTGCTGCCGACCGAAGAAGAGCTGTGCGCAAAATTCGACGTCAGCCGTCATACGATCCGCGAAGCCATCCGGCATATGCGCGCCCAAGGATTATTGAGCGCACGGCGCGGCATCGGCACGCGCGTGGAAACCCGCAATACGCAGACCCGCTATTCACAGTCGTTGCATTCGCTGTCGCAAGTCATGCAGTACGACGATAATACGATTCTGAAAGTTGAATCTTCGTCGCGCGTCGTCGCCGATGCGGCGTTGGCCGAACAGCTTGGCTCAGCTGTCGGCAAAACCTGGGTGCGTGTTCAGGGCATTCGGCGCTCGGCCGAGAAAGACACGCCTACGGCGTGGACGGATGTTTACATCGACAAAGCTTTCGGCGGCGTTGCCAAAGATCCGGGCGTGGCCAAGACGCCGATTTATACCTTGATCGAGCGCAAGTACGGCGAAACCGTTGTCGAAATTCAGCAGGACATCGAAGCGACGTTGATTCCGAAGGAACGCGCCGCGGCTTTGGGCGTTAAGGCCGGCGCACCCGCACTGATCATTACGCGCCGCTATTTCGGTGCAGGCGGACGCCTGATGGAAGTCACCTTCAATCTGCACCCCGCCGGCCGCTTCACCTATTCCATGCGGTTGAAGCGCCACACCACCAAGAAAGCTTAGCGCTCGCGGAAGGCTTCGGCCTTCAATTTCAGAACCGGACGCACCAGATATTCGA
This sequence comes from Fidelibacterota bacterium, assembly GCA_947476895.1. GTDB lineage: Bacteria > Pseudomonadota > Alphaproteobacteria > Rhodospirillales > Rhodospirillaceae > SHVO01. The sequence continues at coordinate 11,798 of CANJRX010000030.1, forward strand.
TCACCGACTTGGTGCCGGTGTGAATGTCGACGGTCGCGCCCATGCCGGGCGTGATGGCGTAGCCGTCCGCGGCGTCGCCCAGATAGGGCTTGTCCGTACGCACGACGACCTTGAAAAACGGCGCGCCAGATTCAGGAACGGTGGAATCCGGCGCCACGGCAATCACTTCGCCTTCGATGCCGCCGTAACGTGCGTAGTCATAGGTGTCGATCTTGACGGTGGTTTTCTGGCCGGCGCGCACGAAGCCGCGGTCGACCGGATTCAGGCGCGCTTCCACCACCAAGGCATCTTCGGACGGAACGATATCCATGATCGCCTCGCCGGGGCGCACCACGCCGCCGATCGTGTGATAGCGCATGTTCTTCACAATGCCGGTGATGGGGCTTTTGATGGTCGCGCGCATACGTTGATCGTCAGCGGTGTTCAGAAGCTCTTGTGTGCGGGCGATGTTCTGCTCGGTCTCGACCAACTGTTCGCGCGCTTCACGGCTGAATTTCAAATTCAATTCCTTGACCCGCTCACGGGCTTCGCCCAGCGCATCACGGGCACGCGGCAAGGCTTCCCGTAAGGACGCCGCCTCGCCGATCAACTGTTCCACTTGGCTTTGGGTTTGGTTGTTCTCGAGACGCGATGTTAGTCCGTCTTTCAGCAAGTCCTGAGACATGACGAGACGTTCGCGCGCGAGCGTGAGATTGTTTTCCGCCGCCTGAAGCCGTGCGCTTACATCGCTGACGTCGCGCTCGCGCTGATGGACCTGGCCGACCAGCACCGCCTCGCTTGAGATCAATTCCCGCGCGCGGGCTTCATGTGTGGCCTGTTCCGCCGCGACAAGTTGCGGATGACCGGCCGCGATATCGGAAGGAAGCGTCAAGGCCTTGCCCTCCGCCTCAGCTTCCAGACGTGCGCGCGCAAGCATGAGGCCAGCTAAACGGATTTGAACTTCTTCGCGCGAGCCAGCCATCTGGCCGAGATTGATCTGCACAACAGGCGCATCTGCCCGCACGATATCCCCGTCCTGGACATACAACTCTTCGATGATGCCGCCTTCAAGGTGCTGGATGGTTTTGATTTTGCCTTGGGGCACAACTTCCCCAGCCGCAACCGACACCTCATCGAAGCGCGCGAAAATCGACCATACAAAGAACAATCCAATGAAACCCATGATCGTCCACGACACGGGACGCCAGGACGGCAGGGAATGATTGGCGACAAGAACATCAAGCCGGCTCATGATTTTTGCGCTCCCGTACCAGCTTCGTCAGTGGGCACAATGCGCATCACCGGCGCAGCTTCCGCAGGGCGCGGTGCGGGTTGGAGTACCTTTTGCGCAGGACCAGCGGCTTTAATCTTACCGCGCTCCATAATTACCACGTTGTGACACGCCTGAACGATGGGCGGGCTATGGCTGATGAGAATGATGGTGTGATCGCGCGCGAGGCTGAGCAGGCTATTGCGCAGTTCTTCTTCCGCGCCGCGATCTAGGCTCGACGTCGGCTCGTCCATCACCAGGATCGGCGGATCACCCATGAGCGCGCGGGCAATGGCGATGCGTTGACGCAAGCCACCGGGCAGTTGGTTGCCGCCCTCACCCACCGGCGTGCCGTAACCCTTGGGCAGATTGACGATTAAAGCATGCGCCCGCGCCAGTGTCGCAGCTTGGATGACCTCTTCATCAGTGGCGTCAGGATAAGCAAAACCGATGTTGTCGCGAATGGTACCGGCAAACAGCATACAGTCTTGCGGCACGTAGCCCATCCAGCGCGCAAGATCTTTCCGCCCAAACTGCGCAATGTCGGCGCCGTCGATAAATACGTGGCCTTCGCTGGGCCGATAAAGGCCGAGCATCAATTTCGCCAAGGTGGTTTTGCCGCTGCCGTTATTGCCCATCACCGCCACCATGCCGCCGGCAGCAATTTCAAGCTTGATGCCGTCAACAGCCGGCGCGCCTTCCGGTCCGTATTGGAAGGTGACGTTATCCAAAGTAATGCGGCCCTTTGGCCGCGGCATTTGGATGGCGCTTTGGCTGGCTTCGTCCTGCTCCAGGAACACACGGCCCAGGCGATCCGCCGACTGCGTAAAGGAAGCATAGGTGCGCCATGCGCCGACGAGTTGGTTCAAGGGGCCCAGCAAACGGCTGGACAACATATTGGCGGCGATCAATCCGCCGATGGTGAGCTTTTGATCCAAGATGGCGAGTGCGCCGATAGAGGTCATGGCGATGCTCGCGATCAGCGTCATGCTTTGGCCGAGATAGACATAGCGCTCGGCTTCACTGCCGCGCTCAAGCCCGCCGACGATAGAGCCCTCCTGGCGTTCTTCCCACATGTCGCGCATGCGCTCGCCCAGCGCCAAGGCTTTCACGGTGGTGCGGGCGGCGATGAGTTCCGAGATCAAAGCATCGCGGTTGATGACTTTGAGTTTTTCCTTATCAGTCGCCGAGGCAACAAAGCGCCCCGCATGCCACGCCAGCCCGATGAACACAGCAAAGACACCGACCAGCACCCAGAACACCGGCAATGCGATGACGGCAACGATGCCGAGAAACAGCACAGCAAAAATCAGGTCGGTCGCCAGAACCGCCGTAGGACCTGAAAGCGTATTGCGCACAGTCTCGGCATCGCGGAACAGCATTTGCCAATAGGACGCCGGGCGTCCTTCGAGGCTGCGCAATGGTAACGCGAGAATCTTATCCACCAGACGCCGGCTGACGGCAACGTCGATGCGCAGCGCGACGGCCTGCAAAATTTTGGCGCGCGTCCGGCGCAGGATGAAGTCGAAGACAACAACGGCGAGGATGCCGATGACCAAACCCTGCAGCGTGCTCAGACCGGCGTGGAAAATCACGCGGTCGTAAACCTGAAGCACAAAGACCGGGACTGCGATCGCCAGAATGTTGACGACAAACGATACCGCCAGAACCTCTCTGAAAAGAGGTTTCAGCGGTTCGATCAGGGGCTTAAGCCAGAGGGCGAAGGTTTCCCCGGGACGCGGCGCATCTGCATTCTGCATGGCGGGAATTTAGCCTATTTCCCTGTCCCGGCATACTCTTCGCAGAAGGTCGTTTTGACTCAAAAAGAGGCAGGTTCCCAAGGCCTTAAGCTTGGACGCTCGGGCCGGCTTTGGCTATGCTGAGGGCCAGCCGAAGGGGTTCGGTAAGTCGACGGGGGATCGCTTGAAGGACGACGTTACGCGGCAGGACGGCCCGGAAACGGAGCCACGCAGGACCGCCGTTCAGCGCCTGGGCGACCGCGGACGTAACATTCCCTGGAAGAACGCCCTCAGCGGACGTTGGTGGCGGCGGTGGTTCAAAATCTCGATCTACCAGTCGGGACGTTTATCGACCTTCTTGTTCCTGATCTTGCTGCTCCTCGTACAACTGGAAGATCCCGCCGTTCTCCAGTTAGTGCGCGCGCGCGTGTTCGACTTTTATCAGCAGCTCAAGCCCCGCCCCCTGCCTGAGAACAGCCCCGTCATCGTCATCGACATCGATGAAAAAAGCTTGGCCGAGTTGGGCCAATGGCCCTGGCCGCGCACCGTCATCGGCGAGTTGGTTCGCCAAGCCAGTGAAGGTGGAGTGGCCGCCATCGGCTTCGACGTGATGTTCATCGAAGAGGACCAGACCTCGATCTCCAAGGTGGTTGGGCGGGTTCCCGATAGCGTGATCGATCCCGTCCTGCGCGAGAAATTGCAGAACGCTCCCACCAACGACCAGGCCTTGGCCGAAGCAATTAAGGCCAGCGGAAAAGTCGTTCTGGGTGAAAACGCGACACCTGAGCGCGTCGTTTACAAAGGCGAGCCGGTCAAGAGCTCCATCCTCACCGTTGGCGACGATCCGACCCCGTTTATAGACCGCAGCAATGCTATTTTGCGGCCGCTGCCGATCCTGGATCAGGCGGCCGCGGGCCGTGGGCTCGTCAGCTTGTCTCAGAAATACTTCGACGGCATTGTCCGCCAGGTGCCGATGATTGCGTCGTCGGATGGCGCGATTCATCCTTCGCTGTCGCTCGAAATGCTGCGTGTAAAAGTCGGTGGCCGCACAATCTCTGTTGCGACAGACAGAGCATTGGGCGGTGTGAAACAAGTCTTTACGCGCAACGTACGCACTAAAGAAACAATGCAAGTGAACACGGATTCCGGCGGGCAAATGTGGGTTTATTTCCGCCCCCATAGTTCGTTTCAAAAGTCCTACATTTCGGCGACCGACATCGTCAATGGCCGCATTCCCAAAGCAGAGTTAGAAGGAAAGCTGGCGGTGGTGGGAACGTCGGCCAGCGGCCTGTTCGATCTGCGCTCCACACCGCTTGATTCCGTTTTGCCCGGGGTGGAAGTCCACGCCAACATCCTGGAAAACGTCATCTTCAATACGCAGCTGACACGCCCCACCTCGGCGCGCGCGATTGAGTGGGCCAGCACCTTCCTGATCGGCCTTTTGATGATCATCGTGACGCCCATGGTTGGCGCGCGCATCGGTGTAATGACCTTCATGGCGGTTTCCGGCGCGCTGGTCTGGTATTCGTGGATTGCCTTCGATAACAGGTTGGAACTCTATGATTCCACCTTCCCCGTAGCCGTGGCCTTGATGTTCTATTCGTTCCTCACCTACGCCGGTTACGCCCGCGAGGAAGCGCAGCGGAAGCAAGTGCGCACAGCCTTCGGGCAGTATCTGTCGCCGGCCCTGGTACATAAACTGGCCGAAGATCCCAGCAAACTGGCGCTGGGCGGCGAAAACCGCGAAATGACGTTCATGTTCTCGGACGTACGCGGGTTCACATCCATTTCCGAATTGTTCGACGCGCAGGGCCTCACCCGCTTGATCAACCGTCTGCTAACACCGCTCACCAACGCCATCCTCAGCACCAACGGCACGATCGATAAGTACATGGGCGACTGCGTCATGGCCTTCTGGAATGCGCCATTGGACGTGAAAGATCACGGCGCTTCGGCTTGTCGCGCGGCCATGAAAATGATCGACGCTGTAGAACAGGTGAATATCTCGCTTGCCGCGGAAGCCAAGCAGGAAGGCCGTGAACATCGGCCTTTGGCCGTCGGCATCGGCATTAATTCTGGTATCGCTTGCGTCGGCAACATGGGTTCCGAACAGCGCTTCGATTACTCGGTGCTGGGCGACAACGTTAACCTCGCCTCGCGCCTTGAAGGCCAGTCGAAATCCTACGGCGTGACCATCGTGATCGGTGAGAACACCGCAAAGCAGGTGCCCGAGTTCGCAGTGCTGGAAATGGACCTGATCAAGGTCAAAGGTAAAAGCGAAGCTGTGCGCATTTTCACGCTTGCGGGCGCTACGACCGCCGCGACCTCATCCTGGTTCAAAGAGCTGCGTGCTTTACACGACAGCGCTTTGGTCAATTACCGCACACAGAAATGGGATAGCTCTGAAGCCGACATCACCGCCTGTGAGAAGATCGTAGCCGGCCAGGCCGGTCTCGCCGCAGATCTGAACGGCTTCTACGAGGTCTTGCGCGAACGTATCGCCGACTTCCGCGCCAATCCGCCGCCTGCCAATTGGGATGGTGTCTACGTCGCTACCAGCAAATAAGCGGCTCTTAGTACGGCGCAGCCGGGATCGCGGCTTCAAGCTGCTCAAGCTCCAGACGGCCGATGGCTTGCAGCACCGCATAAGCGGCGATGCGGGAGTCATACAGCGCCGAGGTGTAGTTGATGCGGGCGGAATAGACTTCGTTTTCCGCATCAAGCACGTTGATCACGGTTTCCTTGCCCGACTCACGCAGCTTCTTGCGCGACTCAAACACTTCCGAGGCGATGTTGACGGCGTTGTCCAACAACGTCACGCGTTCGTTGGCGGTTTGAAGTGCCTGCCATGAAATGCGCGTCTGCTCTTCGGCCTTGCGGCGCGCTTGCAGGTATTCGCTGCGGCGCGCATCCGCATCGGCCGCTGACTGCGCGGCGCGGGAGTTGGTGCTGAGGCCGTTGAACAAATTCCAGGTCGCTTGCACTTTCGCGGTGCTATCGCGGCGGATACCGGGCGAACCGGCGTAGTCCTGTTCGTATTTGTTTTGCAGCACCAGATCGACGCTGGGGTAATACTCTGCGGTGATGCTCTTCTTTTGTTCAGCCGTCAGATCGATACGCTTGTTGGCGGTGACCACCGCAGGATTTTCGGCCAGCGCGATGTTGACGGCATCTTCGACCGTCTTCGGCAGCAGCTTGTCGACCGGGACCGGCATAACCATCGCGCCGGTATCCGGCGCATGGCCGAAGACTTGAAGGAAACGGCTTTTGGCATCAGCCAGCGCGCCCTGGCTCGCAGACAGGCGCTCGAGCGAAAACTGCAGACGCGATTTTGCTTGCAGAACGTCAACCGCAATACCGGAGCCGCGCTGTACGCGCTGGTCTTCCAGGTTCAACTGGCGGCGGATGTTGTCGCCGTTCTGGCCGGACAGTCCCACCAGTTCCGTCTGACGGATCACATTGATATAGGCGCTCGCACCTTCGAACAGCACGCCCTGGCGTACGTTCGTCAGCGCCGTGCCGGCCACATCGCGCTGGATTTTCGCACCGCGGCGATTTGCAAACTTCTTGCCACCGTCGAAAAGGTTCTCGCGCAAAGTGGCAGCGTAGTTCGTTGCATCGGTTTCAAACGGACCAGAAGGCGATGCACGGAACGCCGGCGTGCTGACATGCTCGTATCCGCTGCCTCCCGTGATATCCAACGTGGGCAAGAACGGCGAGAGTGAAGCTTTCACCCCCTGCTCGGCCGCAACGACTTGCGACTGGTTTGATTTGATGAGTGGATGACCGCCGATGAGGACACGCAGCTCTTCATCGAGAGGTGCGGCAATCACGTTCACATCATAGCCAAGCGCTGTGACCATCGCGGCCAGCGCGACAAAACTTTGGTATCTCATGGAAATTTAGTCCCCAAAATCCAACGTTTCTGTTCTATATCAGAGGGATATATGTCGTCAAAGGATCAACGACTTTTTCACGCAATGATTGTTAATTATCCTCAAATAATTTTGACTCGCTATAGAGTAATACCGCGATATATAGGATTTACGGCAGATAACGACAAAGCGTGCCCAAATGGGAACCGGTAAATTCTACCAAAAGGTGAAAAAGACACCCGGGGTGCAATGGCCAAATTCCTCTTCTTTTCCCCCCACGCTTTAGCCGATTCGTCCAGCGGCGCGGGCCTGTGTGTCAGCACCATGCTCGGCGTACTCACAAAGCTGGGCCATACCTGCGCGGCGGTGACAGGATCTCTCATTGATGGCCCCAATCCCCTATTTGCGAAGGCTGTGGAAGGCCCGCCTACTGGGTCTTTAAAAATCGGCCTCAGCGGCCAGGATCTGCCCGTGCACAAGGTGAACTTTCACGGTGCCGCCCACTACATCGCCTCCTTCGACAGCCCCTCTCCGCTTGAATTGCGGGCTTCTGAAAAGGTCGGCTTGCGCAAACTGTTCCTGGATATTTTTGAACAGCTGGACCCCGATGTACTGCTGACCTACGGCGGCTTTGTTTCAAACTATTTTGCCGGGCAGCATGCGCTCTCTAAAGGTAGGACGTCGGTGCTGAATGTGGCATCGGACAGCTACCTCAAAGGCGACGCGCATCGCTTCGACCACGTGAATATGATCCACACCGTGTCGCAAGCCCTGCGTGCTGAATTGGATAAGGTAACCACGCTGCCCAAGGTCGTGACCCAAACCTTCGTGAACCGCGAAGACGTTACAGCTAAGACGCACACGCCCGAGTTCATTACGTTCATCAATCCTATCGCCGTGAAGGGTGTAAAGATCGCCGCGAAAATTGCCACGGAATGTCAGCGCCTGGATAAGCCTTACAAGTTCCTATTTGTGGAAGGGCGCGCTACGCGCGAAAGCCTGTTCGCCATGTGCCCTGAACTGCATGGATTGCCGAACCTCTCTATCGCCAGCAACACCTCAAACGTCAGTAAAATTTACGAACGCACAGCGGCGTGCCTTTATCCTTCGGTTTATCTGGAAGCTGCTGGGCGTGTCGCCATCGAAGCCAATGCCAACGGCATTCCGGTGCTGGCCTGCCCGGCGGGCGGCATACCGGAAATGCTGGACGGTGCGGGATTCCTGTTCGATCCCCCTGAGGGACAGTGGGCTAACAATCTCGCCGATGTGCCGGCAGCGTATGTAACGCCGTGGATCGAAACCCTCGACCGCCTGCACAACGAGGCCGCCTTCATGTCCGACGCTCAGGCGCGCGCGAAAGCGGCCGACGCACGCTACTGACCTGACCGATTTTCTTTACCAGTCGTGATGTTAGTCTACTGCATGTTTTGGCTCTGTTCGAGTGGTACTGGTATCGGGCTATAGGTCACCGGCGCCGGCGGCCTATAGCCGAGCGATGAATGGGGCCGCTTGGTGTTGTAGTGC
>CANJRX010000031.1 GCA_947476895.1 Fidelibacterota bacterium
ATTCCGTACTAAAGGGCATATTCCCACGTGTTACTCACCCGTGCGCCACTAGCATCGGGGGCCGAAGCCCCCAGCTCGTTCGACTTGCATGTGTTAAGCCTGCCGCCAGCGTTCGTTCTGAGCCAGGATCAAACTCTCAAGTTGATTTGAAGGTATCCTTGCACATACTTACTTATTACTGGCTTTTGTGATTTGCATCACAAATGCTTAGTTTACGTATTGGATGCTCAAGAACACTTCGTCATCGACGAAGCGCCGCCTGCGCATCCCTTTCGTTCTTCTCTTTTCACAATGTCAAATAGCGGCCCGCAGGGAGACCAGAAACCCGCCAAATTTGGGGGAAAACCGGCCCTTGCCCAGGAGTTATTTCCGAACCCCTCGGCTGTGGGAGACGGGGTTCTAAGGGTTTGACCCCCTGGCGTCAAGCGCCAATTTAAACTTAAATAAAATCCATATAAATCAATGTACTAACGCTCTGTGGATAAGCCAAAGGCCTGCGTCCCTTTGATTTATCTGACAGGTTTGTGACGAAAAAGGACCGCAGCGCAGAAAGTCCATAATATCGTTTATTATTAATGCTTTATGAAACAAGTTGCGGGTGAAATACACTCATTTGGCGCGAGACAGGCGGTACCGTAAGGGTTGTTACGCCCGAGAATCGGCTGCAATTGCTTGATTCGCCGCGAGAATCGCGATTGACACTGGGAAACGGGTCCTTCACAGTCTTGGCACCGCGCGACACAAAAGAACAAGAAACCACACAAGACGCGGGGATTGAGGCCTTCTTGGGGGTGGTAGGACCGTTTCCGAGGGCGTTCGTAACCACGGGACGGAATCGATGGGGAAGACTTTTCAGCCTGGCTCGCTGCTGTATGCCTGCTCGGGTGCTTTCATCGGAATCTTCGCAACCATGCTGGTACCGCCGGCGGGTTTGCCCAACTTCTCTCCGGCGCCGATCACAGCGTTATCGCTGACATCGCTTGCCGATACCATTTCACTTACTGAACCAGAGCCGCTGACATGGACCGACGAGGTGGGCGGCGTGTTCAGCGCTGCCATGGGCCTCGCGGCGCAAACCGTAACGGTGCAACAAGGCGATACGCTGGGCGACGTGCTGGTGAATACCGGCGTCGATCGCACCACGGCCTATAACGTCGTCGAAGCTGTACGCGCTGTTTATGATTTGAAGCGTCTGCAAGTCGGCCAGGAACTCGAACTCGATTACGACGCACTTGGCACGGCCGGTGATGAAACGCCGCTGGCTTCGTTGAACTTTGAAGTTTTGCCCGGTCACAGCATCTCGGTGACACGCCAGGACGACGGCACATTCACCGCTAAAGAACTTGTCGCGACAACGCACCGCGCCTTCTCGCGTGGTGAAGGCGTCATTACTTCAACGCTTTTCGAAGCTGCTGCCGAGCAAAATGTACCGACGGATGTTCTGTCCGCGATGGTGAAACTGTTTTCCTATGACGTCGACTTTCAGCGCGACATTCAAAAGGGCGACAAGTTCCAAGTGATGTATGAGCAGGTGTTGACCGAAGACGGCCGCGCCGTGCGCAACCTCGATATCCGTTATGCCAGCATGACTGTGAACGGCTCGCCGCTGAAGTTTTATGCCTTCCGCCAGGACGACGGCACTTACGAATATTACAACGACAAAGGCGAAGGCATCCGCAAGGCCCTGCTGCGCACGCCCGTGAACGGCGCGCGCCTGACATCGAACTTCGGCATGCGCCGCCATCCGATCCTGGGTTACTCGATCCTGCATAAGGGCTCAGACTTCGGCGTGCCCACCGGAACGCCCATCATGGCGGCCGGCGATGGGGTCATCGAAATGCGCGGCCCCAATGGCGCTTACGGCAACTACGTACGTATCCGCCACAACAGCGACTATTCGACCGCCTATGCTCATATGAGCCGCTTCGCGCCCGACCTCTTGGCCGGCAAGCGCGTGCGCCAGGGTCAGATCATCGGCTACGTGGGCGCGACGGGCCGCGTGACCGGCCCACATCTGCACTTCGAAGTGCTGCTGAAGCAAAAGCAGGTCAACCCGATCAGTGTGAAATTCCCGTCGGCGCAGAAGCTTGAAGGTGCGAGCATGACGAAATTCCGTGCTGCGCGCGCGCAGACGGATATGTCGTTCGCAGCGTTGAAGACACCGGAAAACCTCGCGGCCGTGCCGTCTGAAGAGACAACGACGCCTTAATCTTCGAGAGATTAGTGCAGTAACGGCGGGCGGTTTTCACCGTCTGTTGCCGGCACGACATGCGGCGAAACGCTGCCGTCGGCACGCGCTTTGCGACCGTCGATCACAAGCCCGTCCTCGGCCGCTGAAACGTCAACCTTGCCGCCGTCGGTGATTTTGCCTTCGAGCACCGCGAGCGCCAGCGGATTTTCCAAACTGCGTTGGATAACGCGCTTCAAAGGCCGCGCGCCGTAAGCCGGGTCGTAGCCATGCTCAGCAAGCCAGCCACGCGCCTTGTCGTCGAGATGCAGCGCGATGCCGCGTTCTTCCAGGCGCTTGGCAACACGCGCGATCTGAATGTCCACAATGCTGCCCATCTGCGCCTTGAACAGGCGATGGAACAGCAGCACTTCGTCCAAGCGGTTCAAGAACTCGGGCCGGAAAGCACCGCGCACGATGCTCATGACCTGGTCGCGCACCGCGCCTGAATCTTCGCCCTCGGCCTGGTTCGCCAGAATCTCGCCGCCAAGGTTAGAGGTCAGCACAATCAATGTATTTCGGAAGTCGACGGTGCGTCCCTGCCCGTCTGTCAGGCGGCCGTCGTCGAGGACCTGCAGCAGGACGTTGAACACATCCGGGTGCGCCTTCTCAACTTCGTCAAACAGAATGACCTGATAGGGCCGGCGGCGCACCGCTTCCGTGAGCGCTCCGCCCTCGTCATAACCAACGTAGCCCGGCGGCGCGCCGATGAGTCGCGAGACCGAATGTTTTTCCATGTACTCGGACATGTCGATGCGCGCGAGCGCGGTTTCGTCGTCGAACAGGAACGACGCTAAAGCCTTGGTCAGTTCGGTTTTACCGACGCCGGTTGGGCCTAAGAACAGGAACGAACCCATGGGCCGGTGCGGATCGCCTAGGCCTGCGCGGCTGCGGCGCACGGCATTGGAGACGGCTTCGATAGCTTCCTTCTGGCCGACGACGCGCTTGCCGAGGGAGGTTTCCATCTGCAGCAATTTTTCGCGTTCGCCTTCCAGCATTTTATCGACCGGGATTCCGGTCCAGCGCGAAACCACGCCGGCGATGTGCTCGGGCGTGACTTCCTCCGTCACCATGCTGCCTTCATGCGTGCTTTCGGCCGTCTTCAGGCGGCGTTCAAGTTCGGGAATGACCTGGTGCTGCAATTGCCCAGCGCGCTCATATTCGCTGCGGCGCAAAGACTGTTCCAGTTCCATGCGCGCATGATCCAGCTCTTCCTTGACCTTGGTTGAGCCGGCAAGCTTCGCCTTCTCGGCCTGCCACTGGCGCGTGACATCGGCGGATTCGGCTTCCAGCTCGCTAAGTTCTTCTTCGAGATTTTCCAGGCGATCTCTCGACGCCGGATCTTTTTCTTTTTTCAGCGCTTCGCGCTCGATCTTCAACTGAACGACACGGCGATCCAGCTCGTCCAGTTTTTCCGGCTTAGAATCCACTTCCATACGCAGGCGGCTGGCCGCTTCGTCCATAAGGTCGATGGCTTTGTCGGGCAGGAAGCGATCACTGATATAGCGGTTGGACAGCGTCGCCGCGGCCACAAGCGAGCTGTCGGAAATGCGTACGCCGTGGTGCAATTCGTACTTATCTTTGATACCGCGCAGGATGGAAATGGAGTCTTCCACCGTCGGCTCGCCCACAAACACAGGCTGAAAACGCCGCGCAAGCGCCGCGTCTTTTTCCACATGCTTGCGGTATTCGTTGAGGGTCGTAGCCCCCACGCAATGCAGTTCGCCACGCGCAAGCGCTGGTTTCAGCAGGTTCGAGGCATCCATAGAGCCTTGGGTCGCACCCGCACCGACAAGCGTATGCATTTCATCGATGAATAGAATGATCTGGCCGGCAGCGGCCGTGACGTCGTTTAGAACCGCCTTGAGGCGCTCTTCAAACTCGCCGCGAAACTTAGCGCCGGCGATAAGCGCGCCCAAATCCAGCGATAAGAGGCGCTTATCTTTCAAGCTTTCGGGCACATCGCCGTTGACGATGCGTAACGCCAGTCCTTCGACGATGGCGGTTTTGCCGACACCGGGCTCACCGATCAGCACAGGATTGTTTTTGGTGCGGCGCGACAGCACCTGGATCGAGCGGCGGATTTCTTCGTCGCGGCCGATCACGGGATCGAGCTTGCCGTCGCGGGCCGCCGCCGTAAGGTCGCGCGTATATTTCTTGAGCGCTTCGTATTGGTCTTCGGCACTGGCGGAATCAGCCGTGCGGCCTTTACGGAGTTCTTTGATCGCCGTGTTGAGACCGGCTGGCGTCACGCCTGCATCCTTGAAGATGCGCGCGGTACCGCCGGATTTGGCGAGCGCCAGCGAGAGCAGCAGGTATTCCGCGGTGACGAATGAATCGCCCGCTTTCTCCGCCGCCTGCTGCGCTTGGTCCAGCACGCGCGACAAATCTTGCGACATGTAGGTCTGCGCATTGGAGCCTTGAACCTTCGCCAGCTTGGCGAGTTCGGCTTCGACGGCAGCAAGTGCGCGCGGTGCGTCGCCGCCAGCGCTATTGATGAGCTGCGCCGCGAGGCCTTCGCGGTCGTCGAGTAGGGCTTTTAAAAGGTGTTCTTGCGTGACCTGCTGATGGGTCTCGCGGATGGCGATGGTTTGCGCGGCTTGCAGAAAGCCTTTGGCGCGGTCGGTGAACTTTTCCAGATCCATGTCTCTACCCTTCGTGCTGCCTCATGCAGCCGGTGCCGAAAGATATTGGGAGCACCCTACGATCCTGCAAGGTACACCAACGCCGTAAATGGCACTAATCTGGATCTAAAGCGGCTTATTCCCCAGCATCGGAGGCCGGACGGGGACCACGACGGCGCGGACGCTGCTGACGTGCACCTTCGGCGCTTTCAGCCACCGGTTCGCTGGCTTGGGCCGGCAATTCGGGAGCGATCCCGAGGATACCCGGCGGCAGACCGATTTCCTGCTCGGCCGCGGGCGAAGCCTCTGGCTGCGGCGCAGGCTGCGGGGCCGGCGTGTGCTGTTGCTGGACAGGCTGGGCGTCCCGCTGATTATTGGAGTCCTGGCGCGGCTGCTGATTGCCAGAGTTCTGGTTACCGGAGTTCTGATTGCCCTGATAACCCTGGTTGCCGCCATTGTTGCGGTTCTGATTGTAGCCGCCGTTATTTCCCTGGTTGTTGCCCTGGTTATTACGGTCGAAGTTCTGACCCTGATTGTCGCCTTGATTGCCGCCCTGGCCGTCGCCTTGGTTGTCACCCTGGTTGTCGCCCTGATAGCGCTGGCCGTTTTGCTGGCCATTATTGGGCTGACCGTTCTGCTGTTCAAAGCGCGCATTCAGAACGCGGTAATAGTGATCGGCATGCTGGAAATAATTTTCCGCGAGCACGCGGTCGCCCGCAGAACTGGCGTCGCGCGCCATGGCGAGGAACTTTTCCATCAGCTGCTGCGCGTTGCCGCGCATACGGCCGTTGTTGTTGCCGCCGCCGCCGCCGTCGAAATTCGGATTGCGGCCACCGCCGCCACCGCCACCCCCGCCGCCACCCGGACGCGGTTTGCCGTTATTGTTACGTCCACGCTGACGGTTTTTCATATTATTGTGTGGTTTGTTCATCAAGACGCATGGACCTTCTTAAAATCTGAAAGTAATTCCCATCTTCCCCTGGGTGAGACGTCCGCCCTTAACCGATGACGTGGCAATCGTAGCGCCACGGCAGCACGATGTATTTTCGGGGGTGCTCGTAAAGCGGTACCAAACCGCTCTATCGGCGAAATCCTCGGGCGTCTTGTGGCTGGCAACCACGTCCCTATTACAGGACAACGCAAGTGGGATTTCCGCTCTAACGGAACCGATGGTATTCAGCTTGGAAGGTTTTTCCAACTGTTTTTTGGGCTTTTTGTCCCATTTTCAGACCGTTACAGCCTCTAGACACCGGACGAATCCGCCCAAATCCCTATGTTCAGCCTCCAAGCGGAAGTTATGCACAGGAAGCAAGGCGGAGACGGCCGGCGCCTGCGTCGATCCGATTTCCAAAAATAGCCGTCCGTCCGGCAAAAGATGTTCCCGCGCTTCGGGTAAAAGCGCGCGGTAAGCGACAAGCCCGTCGTCACCGCCGCTGAGCGCCAAGTGCGGATCGAAATGCGTGACGTCGAGTGCCAGGCCCGGTAATTCCGCCTCGGCGATGTACGGTGGATTGCTGACGATGACATCGAAGTTTTCGTCCAGGCCGTCGCACCAGTTCCCTTGTCGGAAAAAGGCGCGCGCATTGAAGCCAAGGCGATTTGAATTTTCGGTAGCCACAGCGACTGCACCAGGATTGAGATCGACGCCTACGCCGCTCGCCTCCGGCCAATCTTTCAAAATCGAAAGCAGAATACAGCCGGTGCCGGTGCCGAGATCGAGAATACGTGACGCTGGATATTGCGCACGGCACTTCAGCACCGCCGCCACAAGTGTTTCGGTGTCAGCGCGCGGGTCCAGCGTGTCGGGCGTTACTAAAAAATCGAGATCCCAGAAACCACGGTGGCCGATGATGCGAGCAACCGGTTCGTGCTTCTCGCGCCGCGCAGCATAATCGCGGATAAGAATGGACTCTTCTTCGGTGAGGATGCGGTCGGCGCGGGCAAACAGCAACGACGGCTCAAGTTTGACGGCGTGACCGACCAGAATACGCGCATCCAAACGCGGTGTATCAAGACCCAAGGCGTCGAAGGCGGCTGTAAGCTCTGAAACGGCGCGACCGATGGTCCAATTCTGCGCCATGGCGGCGTTAAGTGAGCGCCGCGAGGCGTTCGGCCTGATCTTCAGCCGTGAGGGCATCGACGAATTGATCGACACCACGGCCTTCCAAGACGTCTTGAATATTATAAAGCGTCAGGTTGATACGATGGTCGGTGACACGCCCTTGCGGAAAATTATAAGTCCGGATGCGCTCGGAACGGTCGCCGGAGCCAACTTGGCTTTTACGGTCCGCCGAACGTGCCGCATCGAGCGCCTGGCGCTTCACATCATAAAGGCGTGCGCGCAGAATGCTCATGGCGCGGGCGCGGTTCTTATGCTGTGACTTTTCTTCCTGACACTTGACGAAAAAGCCCGACGGAATATGCGTGATGCGGATGGCGCTTTCGGTTTTGTTGACGTGCTGTCCGCCTGAACCCTGCGACCGCATGGTTTCGATGCGTAGGTCTTCCGGATTTAGCTCGATATCGACTTCTTCGACTTCTGGCATCACCGCGACGGTAGCGGCCGACGTATGCACACGTCCGCTGCCTTCGGTTTCCGGAACACGCTGCACACGATGCACGCCCGATTCAAACTTGAGACGCGCGAAGACATTGCGGCCGCTAACATTGGCAATGGCTTCCTTGAAGCCGCCGAGCCCGGTTTCATTGAGGTCGACGATCTCGAACTTCCAACCCTTCTGGCTGGCGTAGCGTTCGTACATGCGGAACAGTTCGGCCGCGAAGAGGGCCGCTTCTTCTCCGCCTGTACCCGCGCGCACTTCCAGAATGGCGTTTTTCGCGTCCGCTTCATCTTTGGGCAGAAGCGAAAGATGGACTTTCGCCTCCTGAGCCGCGACTTCAGGCTTCAAGCGATGAAACTCTTCCTCAGCCATGGACTTCATATCGGCATCGCCGCTATCGATCAGAGCTTTCGCGTCATCAAATTCTTTTTGAAGACGGCGTAGCGCATTGATCTCATCGACAATGGGACCGAGCTCGGAGAATTCCTTGCTGAGTTCGACAAACTTTGCCCCGCTAGCACTGTTCATCAGCGCCTGGAGTTCGTCGTAACGCGTCAAAAGCTTGCTGAGATTTTCTTCTAAACTCATACGTGATCTTACTTAAAAGCGGCTAAGTGGCGCGCGAGGTCGGCTTGGGCCACTTTGACCTGATCGCCGGTATCCAGATTGCGGACGGTCGCAACACCATCACGCACTTCGTCGCTGCCCAAGATCACTGCGAAGGCCGCTTTGATCTTGTTGGCGCGCGTCATGCGCTTGCCCATGTTGCCGCTGTAAGCGATATCCACCGACAGACCGGCGTGGCGCAGCGTGTTGGTGACGGCGAGCGCAACTTTAGTTTCTTCATCGCCGATGGGAATGACTGCGATAGGACGGTTCGCCTGCGCTAACTCCGGCAGCAGCATCGCCAAACGCTCAACGCCTGCGGCCCAGCCGATACCGGGCGTAACAGGACCACCCATCTGTTTGATGAGGCCGTCGTAACGTCCGCCTGCGAGCACGGTGCCTTGCGCACCCAGCGCGTCGGTCGTGAATTCAAAAGCCGTGTGGCCGTAGTAGTCCAGGCCGCGCACGAGCGCCGGTGTCACTTTGAATGAGATATCAAGTGCGGCGAGACCATCCTGCACCTGCTGGAAGAAATCCTTCGACGCAGCATTGAGATGATCTGTGAAGCGCGGCGCATCGACCACCGCCGCTTTATCGGCGGGGTCTTTGGAATCCAGAATGCGTAGCGGATTGCGTGCCAGACGCTCGCGGCTGTCGGCCGAAAGCTGATCGGTACGCGCGCTGAAATATCTCACCAGTTCGTCGCGATAAGCCGCGCGGCTTTCGATGTCGCCCAGCGAATTGATTTCGAGCGTGACGGCGCCGGTCAGGCGCAGCTCTTTCAGAATGTGCGCGCCCAAGGCGATAACTTCGATATCGGCCTGCGGCGTCGGCACGCCCAGAAGCTCGACGCCGATCTGGTGGAACTGGCGCTGGCGGCCTTTTTGCGGGCGTTCGTAACGGAACATCGGGCCGCGGTAAAAGAACTTCAGGGGCGTCTGTTGCGCGAGTCCACCCGAAATGAACGCGCGCGCCACACCGGCTGTGCCCTCGGGACGCAAGGTGACGCTATCGCCGCCCTTGGTCTCGAAGGTGTACATTTCCTTGGTGACGATATCCGAGGTGTCGCCCAACGTGCGCTTAAACACATCCGTGAATTCGAACACCGGCGTCGCGATTTCGCCGTAACCATAGCGCGACGCGACCTCGAACGCCGTTTCTTCCACATGTCTGTGGCGGCGGATGTCTTCGAACATGAGATCGTGGGTGCCCTTGATGGGCTGAAGTTGCGACACGAGATAATTTCCGGTTTTGAGAAGAGACGCGAAGCGGGTTGGGTAGTTCGGGCCGGACGCCCGCTACTCGGCGGCGCTTGATTGAAGCTCAGCGGCCTTCTTGGCGGCTTCCATCTCGGCGGCCTTCTTCTCGACCAGCTTCACGATGTGCTCGATCTTGTTCTCATCGTCGATGTTATGGTCGGCCAGGCCGCCGATATACATCTTGTGGCTGCCGCTACCGCCGCCGGTGAGGCCGATGTCGGTTTCGCGGGCTTCGCCCGGGCCGTTGACGACACAGCCGATGATCGACAGCGACACCGGCTGCGCGATGTGCGCCAGGCGTTGTTCGAGAATTTCCACGGTCCTGATGACGTTGAAGCCCTGACGCGCACAGGACGGGCACGACACAATGCGCACGCCGCGATGACGCAAATCGAGCGACTTCAGCATATCGAAGCCGACTTTGACTTCTTCCACAGGCTCGGCGGACAAAGACACGCGAATGGTATCGCCGATGCCAGCCCAGAGCAGCGCGCCCATGCCGATAGATGACTTCACGGTACCCGAGCGCAAGCCGCCAGCTTCGGTAATGCCGAGGTGCAAAGGATAGTCGCAAACGTCGGCCAGCTGCTGATAAGCGGCCACGGCCAGGAATACATCCGAAGCCTTCACGCTGATCTTGAACTCAAAGAAATCGTTATCTTCGAGAATCTTGGCGTGTTCCTGCGCGCTTTCGACCAGCGCATCGGGGCACGGTTCGCCGTATTTCTCGAGCAGATGTTTTTCCAAGCTGCCGGCGTTGACGCCGATGCGCATGGAGCAGTTGTGATCTTTCGCAGCCTGGACCACGTCTTTGACGCGCTGGGCGTTGCCGATGTTGCCAGGATTAATGCGCAAGCACGCAGCGCCAGCTTCGGCAGCTTCAATCGCGCGCTTATAGTGAAAGTGAATGTCGGCCACGATCGGAACCGTAACCTGGCGCACGATGTGCTTCAGGGCAGCTGTCGACTCTTCGTCGGGGCACGAGACACGCACGATGTCCGCACCCGCGTCGACGCAGCCTTGAATCTGCGCGACCGTGCCGGCGATGTCAGTCGTTAGCGTATTGGTCATGGTCTGCACGGCAATCGGCGCACCGCCGCCAATCGGCACATTGCCGACGTGGATCTGGCGCGATTTGCGGCGCTGAATGTCGCGGTAGGGGCGCAAACTCATGGTCTAAATTCCAAGTTTCCGGTGGCGCTATCGGCCGTTACGGATCAGCGGCTTATACCGCAAAATCCCTTCGGCCTAAAGTACGATCCGTGCAGGGCAAAAAACCGCGCTACGGCGCGGGTTTGGCCGCAGGCTTGGCCGCTGGCGGCGTACCCGCAGGCTTGGCCGCTGGCGGCGTACCCGCACTCTTCAGGCGCACGGGATCCAAGGGCACGCCCCGGGCAAATACGCCCGCATCCATAGGCGGCATGACCTGGCCGTTGACCAGGATGTCCAGTTCGGCCGGCGTGGCCGTGACCAATGTCATCCCGCCGCCGCCTTCGGGCGCGCGGAAGGTTTCGCCCTTATGCAGAAGCTGGGTGCGGTCCGGGTTGTTGCTGGTGCGCAAGGTAATCCAGACATCAGACTTCGCGCGCAACTCAACCACATCTGCCGGAGCCGCGGCAGCTTGCTGCGCGTCCCCTGCAGCGGGCGCGATTATTTTTGGCGTGGCGACGGACGCCGGTGTATCCGCATAAGCCCCCGGCGGAGGCTCGTCCAAATTAACGCCGGTTTCGGATTCATCGGAACCGCCTGTCGGCTCGCTCTGCGGGAACTCGCCTTCCGAGAAGGTCGGCGCCGGCGCGGCTGAACCGGACGGGGCCGCACCAGCAGGCGGCGGGAATGCCCCTGGGGGCAACGCAGCAGCAGTGCTTTCGTCTTCGCTCGCGATGTCCATGCCCACGGCAGCGCCATCGGCCGGCAACGGATCAGGTTTTTTGGCAGCAATAACCGGCGCAGGTTCAGCAAGCCGATCCGGCACTTCTTGAATGACCTGCACATCCTCGCGGTCGGCGCCGGCAAAGCCGTACCACACGCCATAAACGGCCATGCCCAAAACAACGGCGATTAAAATCAGCGCGCCCGAAGGCACGCCGGAATCCGGTGTCGGCAAGGGAAATTCGAAGACCGGGCGATTCTTGAGGCCCGAGCTTTCTTCTTTATAGCGCCGCACGATTTCGTCGCCGTCGAGACCAAGATGATCGGCATAGGCGCGCACGAAGCCGATGGCATAAGCCTGACCCGGCAAGTCTTCGTAGCGTCCATCTTCCATCGCGACGAGGTAGTTATAACGAATGTGCAGAATCTCGGCGATGCGCTGCAGGTCTTTACCCAGGCGCATGCGCGTTGCGCACAGCAACGTGCCGACATCGGACGATGTCGATTGCGTTTTAGGCGCAGTGTTGGTGAAGCCTTCCATGGGCTTGGCCGTCCCCTCTATTTGTAGCGGCGGAATTTATAGTGGATAGCGCGGGATTAAAAGAGGCTTAGCAGCCGATCAAGTCACAGCGATGCCACGATCACGGGCAAAAGCCCTGAATCGCTCGCGCAATGATGAATCTTCGGATTTCAGCATATCCAGCACGAAAGGCTGGAGATCAGAGAGCGACGCACTGCGAATTATGGCACGCACCGGACCGATGGTAGAGGCTGACATCGAGAGATTGCGGCAGCCAATGGCCAAGAGCGCCAGGGCGTCCAGCGGCTTGCCCGCCATTTCACCGCAGACCGAGACCTCGACTTTTGTATTCTTACAGTGCGTCACGACCGAGTGAATCATGCGCAACACCGACGTAGCCAGCGTGTCGTAGCGGTTGGCCAGCCGCGTATTGCCACGGTCGGCGGCGAACATGAACTGCATCAGGTCGTTAGTTCCGATCGAAATGAAATCGACCCGCTCCACGAGCGCATCCAGCTGCCACAGCAGCGCGGGCACTTCGAGCATGGTGCCGACTTTAATCGTCTTAGGTGCGCGGCCGCCGTCGCGGATGTGGCGCTCCATTTCCAAATTGAAAATGCGGTGCGCCGCATCGAATTCCGCCACGCTCGCGATCATCGGGAACATGACGCGCAGGGTCTCGCCTTCGGTCGCCTTGATCATGGCGCGTAGCTGTTGGCGCAGCAAAGCCGGCCTATCAAGGGTGAGGCGAATTGACCGCCAGCCCATGGCCGGATTGTCTTCAGGACCTGTGATCGAGGAAGCCGCGATTTTATCGCCGCCCACATCGAGGGTGCGGAACGTTACGGGTTTGCCCTTGGCGCCGTCGATGACCTGCTTGTAAAGCGCGTACTGGGCATTCACGTCGGGCAATGTGGGCATCGCCAGGAACGGCATTTCCGTGCGGTACAGGCCAATGCCGTCGGCGTTGCTGTCGATCAGGCCCTGCATATCCAAAAGGAAGCCGGCGTTGATATTGAGCGATACCTTGACCCCGTCGCGCGTGACCGCGGGCAGATCGCGCACAGCCGCGTAGGCCTCTTTTTGCTGCGCGCGCGCTTCAACGGCGGCGGTATAAAGGTCGATGACTTCGTCGGAAGGACGCAGGATGATCTGGCCGGCATTGGCGTCCAGCACAATCAAATCCAGGGAGTCGATACGGCTCAAAGCCCCCTGCACCTGCGCCAGGACGGGAATATCGAGGGCCTTGGCGACCACCGCGGCGTGCATGGTCGGAGAACCCTCCTCCATCACCAAGCCCTTCAGCTTGCGGCGGTCGTAATTCAGAAGTTCGGTTGGCCCGATAGAGCGGCAGACCAGGATCGCGTTGTCCGGCAACTCGGCGCGCATGTGGCCGCCCGACAAAATCCCCAGCAGGCGGTTAGCCAAATCGTCCAGGTCCTGCAGACGTTCGCGCAAAATCGGATCGTTGACCTGCATCATGCGCGCGCGCGTGTCGTCGTGGACTTTTTGCACGGCGGCTTCGGCCGTCAGGCCCGAGGCGATGACTTCCGAGATGCGGCTGATCCAGCCGCGGTCGTCGGCGAACATGCGGTAAACTTCGAGAATGTCGCCGTAAGCTTCGGCGTCGGCGCGGCTACCATCGATCATGGCATCGACTTCCTGGCGCAGCGTGCCGAGAGCCGTATGTAAGCGGTACTGTTCAGTGACCGGATCTTCGCTGACGATACGCCCGATGCGCACGTGCGGCTTGTGCATGACGGCGACGCCAATGCCCACGCCTGGATGCAAAGGCGCACCGGCAAGGCGCACATGCAACAGCGCGTTACCTTCTGACTGAAACAGTTCTTCGCGTTTGACGACCTGGGTCGCGGCCATCAACTCGGCGATGACCATGGCGACGGTCTCTAAGGTTTCGACTTCCCAATCGTTGAAGGGGCGCTCGTCCTTGGTCTGCACGACCAGAACGCCAATGACGCGGCCAGCCTGGATCATCGGCACGCCCATCAGCGAGCGGAAGAAGTCTTCGCCGGTTTCCGGACGATACACGAACTGGGGATGTGACCACGCGTCTGCCAGCGCCACGGGGCGCGCATGGGCGGCGATTTCACCGACGAGACCTTCACCTACGCGCAAGCGCGTTAAGTGAACGGCTTTTTGCGACAGACCGTAAGTGGCGAACAGTTCCAGCACTTCACCGGCGCGCATCACGTAGCAGGAGCACACATCGGCGCGTAAGTCCTGGGCGATGAGGGCCACGACTTTGTCGAGGCGGCCCTGGACGGCGCCCACGCCGGCCATAACGTCCCGAAGCCGCGAGAGCATGCGCCGCAAGTCGCCGGCACTGAAAGTACCGGTCATCGACTGGCCGCTCATGGACTGCCGCTCATGAGACATCTGTTCACCAAATCATCCAGCGCGCGCCGCTAAAGCGGCATCAGCCTGGGCGAGTAATTCGGCGATTATAGCAGTAACCGGCTCTTCGCGTGTTACCATTCCGACACTTTGGCCGGCCATGACCGATCCGCGCTCTACGTCGCCGTCGATGACGGCGCGGCGCAAAGCGCCGGCCCAGAAATGCTCGATTTCCAGCTGGGCGGCCAGCTGTTCAACTTCACCGCGCACCAGCTTTTCCAGCACGCGGCGTTGAGTTTCCATGAATTCTTCCGTGCCGTGGTTGGCCAGCGCCCGCACCGGGATCACCGACAGGCGCTTGTCAAACTGCACACTCGCGACCGCGTCACGGGCCGACGCGCGGATAAAGGCCTGTTTGAACTTCGGATGGGCGATGCTCTCCGTCGCACACACAAAGCGCGTGCCCATCTGCACGCCCGAAGCGCCCATCTCGAGATACGAGACAATTGCTTCACCGCGGCCGATGCCGCCGGCCACAAACACCGGCACGTCACGGATCACCGGCAGAATTTCCTGGGCGAGCACCGAGGTCGAGACCGGACCAATGTGGCCGCCCGCTTCGGAACCTTCGATCACCAGCGCATCTGCGCCGCTTTTGATCAGGCGTTTGGCGAACGATGCGGCCGGGGCGAAACACACGACCTTCGCAAATGATTTGGCCTTCTTAATCGCTTCGCCCGGCGACAGGCCGGCGGCGAATACGACGTGCGTCACATTATTGGATTGGCAGACTTCTATCAGCTCCATCAACTGCGGATGCATGGTGATGACGTTGACGCCAAAGGGCTTGTTGGTCAGCGCTTTGGTGGCTTTGATCTCGGCATCCAACAGCGCCGGGTTCATCGAGCCACAGGCGATGACGCCAAAGCCGCCGGCATTGGAAATGGCCGCAACCAGATTGCGTTCTGATACCCAGGACATAGCGCCGGCCAGAATCGCCACGGGACAACCGAGGAACTCAGTTCCCCGTTTCCACATCTCGGCGAGGCGAGGCGAAACCTTTGGCGCGGGAAGCGGCGCCGTCGTTATCTTGTCTTGGGTGGCGACCGCTTCAGACATTTAAGTCTCCGATTAAGCTGCGTCGAGCCCGTAGGCCGTGTGCAAGGCACGAAGCGCTAGCTCGGTATATTCTTCGCTAATAAGCACGCTCACCTTGATCTCCGATGTGGAGATAATGTGAATATTGATGTTCTTATCGGCCAGGGCCTTGAACATGGTCTGCGCGACGCCTGCGTGGCTGCGCATACCGACGCCGATGACCGAGACTTTCACCACGGCCTTGTCGGTGTCGATGCTCTTGTAAGGCACCTTCATGTTGTCTTTGACGACCTGCAGCGCGCGCTCGAGATCAGCGCGCGGCGTCGTGAAGGTTACATCGGTTGTGTCATCGCGCGAGATGTTCTGCACGATCATGTCGACGTTGATGTTCGCCGTCGCCAGCGGGCCAAAGATGCCGGCCGCAATGCCGGGCGCATCCTGCACGCCGATCAGGGTGATTTTTGCTTCGTCGCGGCTATAGGCGATGCCGCTTACCAGTGCTTTTTCCACGATCTCATCCTCGTCACAAACCAATGTACCCGGCGCGTCTGAGAAGCTCGAAAGCACCTGCACGCGCACGTGATGCTTCATGGCCATCTCAACCGAACGGGTCTGCAAAACCTTAGCCCCGAGCGATGCCATTTCCAGCATCTCTTCGTAGGTCACTTTATCAAGTTTCTTAGCGCTTTTCACGATGCGTGGGTCGGTGGTGTATACCCCGTCCACGTCGGTATAAATATCGCAGCGGTCGGCCTTCAAAGCCGCCGCCAGAGCCACTGCCGTCGTATCGGAACCGCCGCGGCCTAGGGTCGCCACGCGATTGCCGGGCGCGATGCCTTGGAAACCGGCGACCACGGCGACGTGGCCCTTTTCCATTTCTGCCACCATGGCCGAGCCATTGATGCTTTCAATGCGCGCTTTGCCGTGGGCGTCGTCGGCGACAATCGGAATTTGCCACCCGGTCCAGGAGCGCGCTTGAATGCCAATTTCCTGCAGGCCGATCGCTAGCAGGCCCGATGTGATCTGTTCGCCAGTCGCGACAACAGCGTCGTATTCCCTGGGGTCATGCAAAGGCGCCATCTGGGTGCAATAGTCGACGAGCTGATTGGTCACGCCCGACATGGCCGAAACCACCACGGCAACCTGGTTACCGCGACCGACTTCGGCCTTCACGCGCTGGGCAACGTTCTTGATGCGGGCGATATCCCCCACCGACGTGCCGCCAAATTTCATTACGATCCGCGCCATACGAACTTAGCTTCCTTAAAGATTAAGTGCCGCCAAGGCTCTGACTCTATTAGGGAACAGGGCCACCCCGAGAGGGCGCGTATAAATAGCCAAACACCCCCCCTGTCACAAGGGGCAGACAGCACCTTATAGTGGGGCCCTGAAAAGTTGAAAATTGAGCCAATGCCAATGACTTCTACCGCCGCCCCCGATGAAATCGCCAAGTTTTCGGCCATGGCCGACAGCTGGTGGGACCCGACCGGGGCCTTTCAGCCACTTCATAAGTTCAATCCGTCGCGCATTCGCTTCGTCCGTGACCGGCTGGCGGCTCACTTTGGGCGCGATCCGCTGTCCCCCGCCCCATTTGCGGGACTGACCCTGCTCGATATCGGCTGCGGCGGCGGGCTGATCGCCGAGCCCATGACCCGACTGGGATTCAAAGTCACCGGCATCGATGCCGGTGAAAAGAACATCGGCGTGGCGAAGCTTCATGCCACGCGTTCGGAATTGGATATCGCTTACGAGAACATCACGCCCGAAGATATCGCTGAGCGCGGTACGCGTTATGATGTAGTCCTCGCGCTCGAAGTTGTTGAACACGTCGCGGACGTCGAAGCATTCCTGAAAGCGTCCGCGGGATTGGTCGCACCAGGTGGCGCACTGATCGCGGCAACTTTGAACCGCACGCTCAAAGCGTTAGCGCTCGCGAAAATCGGCGCGGAATACATTCTGCGCTGGGTGCCGGCGGGTACGCATGATTGGCGTAAATTCGTAAAACCCAGCGAACTCAGCGCGGGATTGCGTCACGGCGGGCTGAAAGTCACGGAACTTGCGGGCGTTACTTACGATGTCTTCACCGACACGTGGAAGACCAGCAAGGATTTGGACGTGAATTATATGGTGGTGGCCGTTAAGCCCTAGTTCGCCTTATCGCGGCGCGATCCGGGGACGATGCGCACGTTGATACCTTCGTCCACCAGCTTTTGAGTCTCTTCCGCCGAAGCGTCGCCATAGATGCCGCGCTTCTTCGACTCACCGTAATGCATGCGGCGCGCTTCCTCGGGGAACTTGCCGCCGACGTTCTCAAAATTCTTCTCGATCACTTCGCGCAGCTGATTGATGGCGTGAGCGGCTTTTTCCACGGCTTCCACCAGCGCGCCGCTTTGAGCTTCTGTAGGAGCCGGCGCGTCCTGCGACGATGATTTCCCAATGCGCGGCGCCATGGGCGCTTTCTGAACCTTGGTGCTGCCGCAGACGGGACAGGCCACCTGCCCGGCCTTGATCAGCTTCTCCACAGCGCCGCTGTTGCGGAACCAGGATTCGAAGCAGTGGTCTTCGGGACAGCTCAGGTCATACAAAATCATGCCCCGATCTAATCACAGGCCCTCAAAGATTCAACGGCTTATGGAATTTGTCCCAGTTTCGCAAAATTCCCCTGGACTCATTGTACATTGATAGGTACCTTGCATCACAAGGTACCATGCGGTAGCCGGTAGCGGAGATTTTGGTGGCGGATTCAGTTCAAGTTCAATTGCGGAAAGGCGTGCTGGAAATGTGTGTTCTGGCGCTGTTATCGCGCGCAGACGGCTATGCCTACGATATCGCAAGCCGGCTGGCTGAGGATATCGGCATGGGTGAAGGCACGATCTACCCCCTCATGCGCCGTATGCAGGGCGAAGGCCTGGTCAAAACTTACCTGGAAGAGTCCACGAGCGGACCCTCGCGGAAATACTACCAGCTCACCAAGACGGGGCGGACCGCGCTTGCGGCTCAAAGCGCCGAATGGATGTCGTTTGCGGAATCGGTCAGCAACATTCTGGCCGACATCAAACCTCAAGATTCAAACTTCCAACCTATGAAAGTCGTTGGGGCGGACACATGACCAAAACCGAATTCCTAGACACATTGCGCCGGCGTCTGGCGGGCATGAGCCCGCGGGAGATCGACGATGTCATCGGCGATTACACGACGCACTTTACGGATGGCGCCGCTGCTGGCCGCAGCGAAGAAGACATCGCCGCAGCCTTGGGTGATCCCATGCGTTGTGCGTCGTCAAAGCATTTGGGACAGATTGGGGCGTGATTTAGCGGAGTGTTAGCCTCATCTGGTTGATCGATCTTAGGCGGCGAGCTTGCGGTGAAGCAAGCGACGATGTTCGATGGTTTTCCGTTTGATGCGGTGTCGTTCCTGCA
>CANJRX010000032.1 GCA_947476895.1 Fidelibacterota bacterium
CAAAAACCGCTCCCGTGCCCCCAGCGGCTGGCATCACGACAGCCAGCGGGTTGAACACAGCGGCGATATGACCGTTGAGCATCGGCCAGCCTTTGACGCTGCCACCCTGTCTTGGGAGGACCGGGCTGAACTGCGGCGGATATTGCTGCTGACGAGAGGCAGGGGCGAAGAGGCGGCTTTAAAGTAGCCGGTCGGCTTAGAGCTTCTGAGAACCTTAAATGCACTCGGGCGCGACTGTGTGAAGCTAAACACCCAGGACGGCGTCGCTGGTGCAAAGTGCCTGGGTGGGGGTCGGAGAGGACTACAGCCCTGGCCAAATCAGCGCTTGGGTATCACCCCCAGCGTGCTCCAGCATCCAAGCGTCATCCGCTGCCGTCCGTGGCCATATATTGGACCCGTATTGGACACCGGCCCCCTAGGGGGAAGGTCTTAACTATCTAACTCATTGAAAATATTGGCGTCCCCACGGGGATTCGAACCCCGGTTACCGCCGTGAAAGGGCGATGTCCTAGGCCTCTAGACGATGGGGACGCAAGGAGCCTTGCGCTGGGCCGTTGGAAGGGCCCGGTGATAACGGGTGACGCCCCATAAATCAAGCCTTTGGAAGGCCCCAAGGACACAATCCTGCAAAGCCGCCAAAAAGCGCTTTTTCCTGCGCCAATCTGGGGGTTAGCCGCTGTCCGGGAGGCCTCCCGTACCCGCATTCGGGGTTGCCACGGCCCCACCCCCGCGATACAGACGACTCCCTGAATTTTTCCCGCTTATCCCCCGCTTTAACTTCCATTGACCCGGCAGAGAGCCTCATGAGCACCCAGACAGCCAAGCCCTCCACCTCGCCCGTCAAAGTCCGGGTCCGCCTGGCCACCGAGCAGGATATGGCCGCGATCCAGGAGATTTACGCTCACTATGTGCAGCTGACGACGGCGTCTTTCGAAGAAGAAGCGCCGACCGTGGCGGAAATGACTGCCCGCTGGCAGCGCGTGGCGTCGCGCGGCCTTCCCTATTTGGTGGCCACCAAAGGCAAACGCGTTGTGGGCTATGCCTACGCCAGTCCGTTCCGCGAGCGCTCCGGGTATCGCTACACCATCGAGGATTCGGTCTATGTGGCCGAGGATTACCGCGGCCGTAATATCGGCAACGAGCTGATGAACGACTTGATCGACCGCTGCATTACCTTGGGCTTCCGCCAGATGATCGCGGTCATCGGCGATTCCACCAACGCCTCGTCCCTCGCCCTGCACAGCCGCCACGGCTTCTTTGTGGTCGGCGCGCTCAGCTCCACTTGCTTCAAGTTCGGACGTTGGGTTGACGCTGTGCTGATGCAACGCATTCTGGGCGACGGCGATAACTCACTGCCGCCGAAAAATCCGGGACGTCGCAAGAAGAAGCGCTAATCTCTAGCGCTTACCTTTTGATCCTCGACCGACCGGTTTTTCTTTCGGCACTTTGGGGTCGATCTTGACCTTGTCGGCAACCTGCGCGGCCACGTCCATGATCAGCTGGTCGCGCCGATCAGCACAGGCGTTCAGAAGACTCTTTGTAATGGCGGGCCTGAACTCAGCGCCGATTTCAAAGTCTGGAAAGTTCACATTCTTATAGCCCTGCACGAAACCGAAGGCCCAAAACTCGGCGAGGTCGGCTTTGTTGGCGGCCGCGGCCGCGCCGTTCTTACCGTCTAGGTGCTGACCGCAGGTGTAAGTCGTTGGCGTGAAATCCCTGGCAATAGCGTTCGGCATTTTGTGAGGCTGAACAGCGATGGCCTTTGCAACCACCGCGAAAATGGAATTCGTCGGATAGGTGCTGCACGTCGCAACAAAAGTTGAATCGAGCGCTTGCATGTCGGCGGCATCGTCGGTGCTCATCTCAAGCTTACCTTGAGTTTTGTAGTAACCCGCCAGGAAGCCGTACATCCAGAGGCGCGCGAGGTTAGACGACATGCGGCCGGCAGAGTTTTCGCCGAGGCCATTGGTGTAGTCGAGGCAGGTGAAAGTGCCGCCGCTGAAGTCAGCCGCCGAAACGCGTGCGGCGCCACCCAACATCATGGCAGCCAAAACCACGAGACAAACCAGTTTACGCAACGTCATCGTCAATCCCCTCACGCGTGTCCATCGGCTCATTTTAGTCGACTTTCACCAAGATGCGACCATCGAATGGTGACATATCCGCCATTTAGAAAGCAGGCGCAGCGTCCTCAATGATGAATTGCGCCTCGGTCCGCCCCTGCCAGGTATCGGCGCGGATCGTGCCGGCCAGATGTAACCGCTTCCCAGCCGCGGTCAGCAGTAATTGGCCCAACTCGGAATCGACACAGTTGAAGGCGATGGCCTTCAGCCGCCCGCCGCTACGTCCGCTGAGGAAACAGCGTACATGGCCGGAGCCCACGACATCGGCTTTGTTCACCTGAACGTCGATCACCGCGAATTTCGGTTCGTCGTTGCCTGCCCCAAAGGGCGCGACACAATCGAGTTCTGCCACCAGGTCCGATGTAACAGCCGACGCTGCCAGTGCGCCATCGAGATTCAAAGACGGCGCAAAGCGCTCGCCTTGCAGCTGGCGGCGCACTTCGTTCTGCACAAAGGCGACGAGATCGGGAATTTTATCTTCCGTGACGGCAAAGCCCGCCGCCATGGCATGGCCGCCGCCGGTGAACAGGTGGCCCGCTTCGCGTGCGCCCAAAATAGCGCGGCCCAAGTCCACACCCGCGATGGAACGTCCTGAGCCTTTGGCCATGCCGCCGTCGAGTGCAACGACACAAGCCGGTCGGTCATAACGTTCGCGCAAACGCCCGGCGATGATGCCGATAACGCCGGGGTGCCAATCCTTGCCGATGGCGAAAATTACTGGATCGTCTGTTGGACCACGGCTCTCGACTTGTTCAATCGCTTCGCGCAACACCGCAGCTTCGATTTCTTTGCGCGCGGCGTTGTATTCATCAAGCCGCATGGCGAGCACTGCCGCTTCATCGGGGTCTTCGGTGGATAGTAGCCGCGTGCCCAAATCCGCCTGGCCGATGCGCCCGCCCGCGTTTACGCGCGGACCGAGAAGATATCCCAAGTGATAAGCCGTCGGCTTCGTGTCGATACGCGCGACGCGGGACAGCGCATTGAGACCGACGTTGCCGCCGCGCGCCATGATCTGAAGGCCTTGCACGACAAAAGCACGGTTGAGGCCTTTCAGCGGCACCACATCGCAGACGGTGCCGAGCGCGACCAGATCGAGCAACTCGCGCAAGTCGGGTTCCGTGCGGCCTTGGCTCGCATACCAACCATCAGCCCGCAGCACGCGATTGACCGCCACCGCCAACATGAACGCAACGCCCACGGCGGCCAGATGCCCCTGCGCGCTTTCGTCATCGAGGCGGTTGGGATTGACCACCGCTGCCGCGGCCGGAAGGCGCGGCTCGGCTTTGTGGTGATCGACCACAATTACTTCAAGGCCCGCGTCTTTCGCGGCCGTCAGAGGGTCAAAGGCCGTAATGCCGCAATCGACCGTAACAACAATTTGTGCGCCTTCTGCGCGCAGCTTCAGCAACGCGGGCGCATTAGGGCCGTAGCCTTCGATGCGCCGGTCGGGAATATAAACTTTGATCGGAATGCCGATGCTACGGAAAAACCGCATCAGTAGTGCGGACGATGTGGCGCCGTCCACGTCGTAGTCGCCGAAGACTGCGATGGACTCGCCCGCTTTAACAGCAGCCGCCAAGCGCCGCGCCGCCTGATCCATATCGACCATGATACTGGGGTCGGGCATGGCGACTTTGAGCGTGGGCCGTAGGAAGTCGGCTGCGTTTATCGCTTCAACACCGCGCGCGGCCAGCACGCGCGCTACGGCGTCCGAAATGCCGGCTTGGCGTACAAGGTCAGTAACATGCGTGTCGTTCGTCGCGCGCAGATCCCAGCGCCGACCAAGGACCGAACGTTCAACGCCGAGGAAACTATTTGCCGTCGTGTTCAAAGGTATGGTGAGCTTCGATGTAGCGCACGGTGTTCGACTTGGAGCGCATCACCAACGAATGCGTCACCGCGCCGCCGTGGAAACGGCGCACGCCCTTCAGGAAGGGACCGGTCGTTACACCCGTGGCCGCGAACATCACGTTGCCACGCGCGAGGTCGAGGATGTTGTACTTACGGTTCAGGTCCTTGATGCCCCACTTGCGAGCGCGACCGACTTCGTCGTCGTTGCGGAACAACAAACGACCCTGCATCTGGCCGCCTATGCAGCGCAACGCCGCCGCCGCCAGCACGCCTTCAGGCGCGCCACCCGAACCCATATAAATGTCGACGCCGGAATCCGGCTGCGCTGTGGCGATCACGCCCGACACATCGCCGTCGGTGATCAGCATGATGCGTGCACCCGCCGCGCGCACTTTGGCGATCAGGTCCGCGTGACGCGGGCGGTCGAGAATACACACCACCAAGTCTTCCACGTCGCTGGCCTTTGCCTTCGCGAGACTCTTCAGGTTCTGCTCAATGGTTTTGTCCATATCGACCACGCCTTCCGGCAGGCCAGGACCAATCGCCAATTTGTCCATATAGACGTCGGGCGCGTTGAGGAAGTTTCCGGCTTCGGCCATGGCGATAACCGCGCAGGCGTTCGAGCCACCTTTGGCGGTGATGGTGGTGCCTTCCAGCGGATCGAGGGCGATATCAACCTTCGGCCCATCGCCCGATCCAACTTTCTCGCCGATATAAAGCATAGGCGCTTCGTCGCGCTCGCCTTCGCCGATCACCACGGTGCCGTCGATGTTGAGGCTGTTGAGGGCCTTGCGCATAGCGTCCACGGCGGCTTGGTCGGCGGCCTTTTCGTCACCGCGGCCCATGAGGCGCGACGCTGAAAGGGCGGCGGCCTCGGTCACACGCACGGCCTCGAGGGCCAGGTTGCGTTCAAGGACGTTGTTGAAGGATGAATCCAGTTGAAGCGACATGGGTGGAAGCCTTGTTTAAGTCGTCAGAATGGCCGGATATTGAAGGCCGGGGACCAGATTGGCAATGACAAAGGGGCGCCGACTTTTCGGCACTGCATACACTTAACCCAGCGTTTTACGCCAGATTTTCGATCCGCATCATATGCGGCGCTTCGACCAGAGCAGCGTTGGCTTGCAGGAGCTTAAGCGCGCGCAGCAAGTTGGCTTCCTGGCACTCATGGGTAATGATCACAACGTTCACGTTGGACTTTTCGATGCGTCCGCGCTGTAGCACGGATTCCATCGACACGGACTCATCGCGGAACGCGCCGGCGATATCGGCAAACACACCGGGACGATCCACGACCAAGAGGCGCACATAGTATTCGCCCACATGACGGTCGAGCGGCACGGCTGAAAGAGCCTTCAGCTGCGTCGCAGGAATACCGAATGTCGGCCCGCGACGGCCGGCAGCAATATCCATGATATCGGCGACAACAGCCGAAGCCGTGGGTCCAGCGCCCGCGCCACGTCCCTCGTACACCGACTTCCCGACAAAATCGCCTTCGGCGACGACGGCGTTGAACACGCCTTCAACGCGCGCGAGCGGAACGTCGGGCTTAATCAGGCAGGGATAAACCCGCTGCACAACGTTGCCGTCTTTGTCGCGCTCGGCCAGGCCCAGCAATTTGATGCGGTAGCCGAACTCGTCGGCATACTGAATGTCGAGCGACGACACATGCCGGATGCCTTCGATGTGCACCGACTTGATGTCGACCTGCGTGCCGAAAGCGACACTGGTGAGAATAGCCAGCTTATGCGCCGCATCGATGCCATCGATATCAAAAGCCGGATCGGCTTCGGCATAACCCAGGTCTTGCGCTTCCTTCAGCACATCCGAGAACTCGCGCCCGCTCGCCCGCATGGTCGAGAGGATGTAGTTGCAAGTGCCGTTCAGAATGCCCGTGATGCGCTTGATGCTGTTGCCAGCCAGGCCTTCACGCAAGGCTTTGATGATCGGAATGCCGCCGGCGACGGCGGCTTCATAAGCCAAAATCAAATTGGACGCTTCGGCGGTTTTTGCCAGCGCCACGCCGTGATGGGCCAGCAACGCTTTATTGGCCGTGACGACATGCAGCTTGCGCGCGAGCGCCGCTTCTACGGTCTGACGTGCAGCACCTTCCGAACCACCGATCAATTCCACGATCACATCGGCATCGGCTTTGGCAGCCATGGCGGCGGGATCATCAAACCACGTCACACCTTTAAGGTCGACGCCGCGGTCTTTGGCTTTATCGCGCGCCGCAACAGCGGTCACGACAATCGGACGGCCACAGCGCGCAGCAATCGCCGCGCCATTGACTTGCAGCATCTTGATGGTGCCGGCGCCGACGGTGCCGAGACCTGCGATCGCGATTTTTAAAGGCTGGGTCACGACGAGGCTCGCTTCTTTTCATGGGCAGCCAAGGCTGCACCTGCGTTACCCATGAACGTGCGGATATTGCGCACGGCCTGGCGGATGCGGTGTTTGTTTTCGACAAGTGCGATGCGCACAAAGCCCTCGCCGTTTTCGCCGAAGCCTGTACCGGGCGCAACGGCAACACCGGCTTCGCTCAGCAACAGTTTTGAGAATTCTAGCGCACCAAGATGTTTGAACGGCTCTGGGATCGGCGCCCAGGCGAACATCGAGGCCTGCGGCACAGGAATGTGCCATTGGGCTTGCGTGAGACCTTCGACCAATACGTCGCGGCGCTCTTTATAAATCAAGCGCGTCTCAGCGATGCAATCTTGTGGGCCGTTTAACGCAGCAGCGGCAGCCACCTGGATCGGCGTATAAGCGCCGTAGTCCAGATATGACTTGATGCGGATCAGCGCGTTCATGAGGATCGGATTACCGGCCGCGAAACCGACACGCCAGCCGGCCATGCTGTAGGTTTTGCTCATGGAGGTGAATTCGATGGCGATATCCTTCGCCCCCTTCACCTGCAAAACCGACGGCGGCGGCGCGATGTCGAAATAGATTTCGGCGTAAGCCAGATCCGACAAAATCCAAATCTCATGATGACGACAGAAGTCCACGACCTGTTCGTAGAACTCCAAGCTCGCCACTTGGGCCGTCGGATTGGACGGATAGTTGAGGATCAGCGCCACTGGCTTGGGCGACGTCGTAACGACCGCACGCTCCAGAGCCGCCAAGAACTCGGCATTGGGCTCGAACGGCAAATAACGCACCGAACCATCGGCAATGATGAAGCCGAAGGGATGGATCGGATAAGCCGGATTGGGCGAAAGAATGATGTCGCCCGGATTAGTGATGGCGGACGCCAGGTTGGCGAGGCCTTCCTTGGACCCTAAGGTGACGCAAACCTCTTTATTCATATCGAGCGACACGCCGAAGCGGCGCTCGTAGTAGGCCACGAACGCTTTACGCAGGCCTTTGATGCCTTGCGAGGCCGAATAACGGTGCGCCTTCGGGTCTTGCGCCACTTCGCACAGCTTATCGATGATGTGCTGCGGCGTCGGCAGGTCCGGGTTGCCCATGCCGAGGTCGATGATGTCCATGCCTGCTGCGCGGTGCTTTGCCTTCATCGCGTTGACTTCGGCGAAGACATAGGACGGCAGACGCTTGATGCGATGGAACTCGGTATGCATGACGAACCTTGAGGAGGTGGTGAAGCTTAGACCGTAAAGATGGATTGTGACGAAGATATGGAGCTAGCGCTCCACGTTGCTTCTTTTGATGCGGAGAGGATTATTTCCCGCGAACGAAGAAGACCTCCGTCGGGCCGGTGATGTTGTCGACGCCCACGAACAGGTTGCTCGGCGCGACGCCAAGGCGCTGCAGCTCGTTCGCTGCGACCATGGCGCGTTCCATGCCGCCGGCGCCGTGGCCGACGACGCGAAGGGCACCCTTGCCGCGCGTGTCGATCTGCTGACGCGCCGTGGTGTTCAGGACGTTGCGATCGTTCGGCGTCAGATTGCCGCCGGAGAGGGCAAGCGTTCCGGCCAGGGTCGCTCGGCCGTAAGAGGCCGCTTCGAAATCGGCCAAAGCCCGGAAACCACCGGCGCTCGGCGACTGCAAAGCGCCGTTAGCGGCCACGTCCGTACCACGGCGCGGCACAGCGTTCGGCGAACGCGGACCTACGTCGGAGTTGCGGGCTTCAGGCGTGGGCATCGGTATTTCGGTTGCCGCCACTTCGGGCGAACCTTCGGCCGGGCGTGCCGGCGCAGGCGCATCTATACGACCGACGGCATCGGCGCGGGCAGCTTCGGGCGTATCGACATACGGACGCACCGCCACGGGCTGGGTGCGGCCAGCCTGATCGGTGTAACGCGCGTTGACCCGGTCGGCGACGAGACCGGACATAGCCTTGTCACGTTCCTCGGCCGTCGAACGCGGTTTGGGCGCTTCGGTCGGTACGGTGTTCAGATCGGGTGATCCCTTGGCGACATTGGCCGGCGGCGCGAAACGGGAATTGGTCGCAGGTCCGCCCGGGTTAATACCGCCGAAAACCAGCCCACCAGATTCTTCAGCCGGAGCGGCTGGCGCGGTCGACGCGGGAGCCTCAGCTTTTTCCGTCTCACCTTTACTGGCGCAAGCGCCGAGGGCCAGCACCACCGCGGTTGCAGCAGTCCATGCCAACACGGTCATCCCGCGGCTTTGGACCAGGCTCTTAGCGGCGTTTTTGCGGCTCACAATAGTCACCATATTTTCAATCGGTTACGTGATCAACTTGAAGTCTTAGATTCAGCTTATCAAAAGCCCTCAAAGGCTTCCAGTACAGGCCCAACGGACGCTGGGCCATAATGTATAGACATGACCTTCCGTTGCGCCTAATCCATACTCCGAGTGACACCGCAAAAAAATCAAAAAAATGAGGCATCAGAGCACTCTCATGGTTAATCAGCCTCAGTCAGATACGCCCCAGGTTCCCGCAGCCGGCAGCCCTGAGGAATGGGCGGGCATCATGACCGGTATCGCCGAACGCTCGCAGCGCCTAGTCGCTGATTTCATAGCTCGCAATGCATCTAATCCGACCCAGGCCTCCCACCTGGGCATGGCCGACAGCATGAACATCGGCGCAGCCTTCATGGAACTGACCACGAAGATGCTGGAAAGCCCGGACAAGCTGATCGACGCCCAATTGGGCCTGTGGAAAGACTACATGGAGCTTTGGCACTCGGCCGCCCTGAAGATGTTCAATGGCACGGGCGGACCGGGCATCCAGGCTGACCCCACCGACCGTCGCTTCAAAGACGACGCCTGGCGCGACAACCAGGTTTTCGACTTCATCAAGCAGTCCTACCTGCTGACCTCACGCTGGATGCAGTCCACGGTCGGCAGCGTCGAGGGCCTCGATACCAAGACCAAGCGCAAGGTCGACTTCTTCACCAAGCAGTACGTGGACGCCCTCGCCCCCACCAACTTCGCCATGACCAACCCGGAAGTCTTGCGCACCGTGGCCGAGACCAAAGGCGAGAACCTGGTAAAGGGCCTCGAGCGCCTTCTGGCCGACCTTGAAAAGGGTAAAGGCCGCCTGCGCGTGTCCATGACCGACGAGACCGCCTTCCAGGTCGGCGGCAATGTGGCCGCGACGCCCGGCAAGGTCGTGTTCCAGAACCGCATGTTCCAGCTGATCCAGTACACGCCCACCACGGCCGAAGTGCACGAAGTGCCTATCGTCATAATGCCGCCCTGGATCAACAAGTTTTACATCCTGGATCTGCGCGAACGGAACTCGTTGGTGAAGTGGCTCACGGATCAGGGCTACACCACGTTCATGGTCTCCTGGGTCAACCCGGACGAAACCATGGCCGAGACCTCGTTCGAAGATTACATGCTCGAAGGCGCCATCGCCGCCAAAGACGCTGTACTGGCCGCGACGGGGTCGAAGAAGACTCACATGGTGGGCTATTGCATCGGCGGGACCTTGCTCGCCTCGACGCTGGCCTACCTCAAAGCCAAGGGCGACGACACCGTCGCGAGCGCCACCTATTTCGTGACCATGCTGGATTTCAAGGAAGCCGGCGACCTTGGCGTGTTCATCGACGAAGAACAGGTCAAAGGCCTCGAGAAGCGCATGGACGAAGCCGGCGGGTTCCTCGACGCCGCCGACATGGCGACGACCTTCAATCTGTTGCGCTCCAACGACCTGATCTGGTCCTTCGTCATCAGCAACTACCTGCTGGGTAAAGAACCCTTCCCGTTCGATCTTCTGTACTGGAATTCAGATTCCACGCGTATGCCGAAGGCCATGCACAGCTTCTACCTGCGCAACATGTACCTCGAGAACAATATGATTAAACCCGGCGGCATTAAGCTCGACGGCGTGCCGATTGATTTGTCTACCGTCAACGTGCCCGCCTACATGATCAGCGCGCGCGAAGATCACATCGCGCCATGGACATCGACCTATGCCGGGACAAAACTTCTGGGCGGAAATATCCGCTTTGTGCTTTCGGGTTCAGGTCACATCGCAGGCGTGGTCAATCCGCCGTCAGCGAACAAATACAACTATTGGACCAACGACAAAAAAGCCAAGACGCCGGAAGATTGGCTCAAAAGCGCCAAGGAACACGCCGGGTCGTGGTGGACCGATTGGGACGCATGGCTTGCGCCGCAGTCCGGCGCCAAAGTTCAGGCACGCCCGCCCGGCAAAGGCAAACTCAAAGCCATTGAAGACGCGCCGGGAAGTTATGTGAAGGCCAGAGCGGTTTAAGCGTTTAGTTCGCGAGCGCTTCGTTCACATCGACGAGGATGCGTTTAAGAGCAGCCTCATCACGACCCGCCGGAGGCATCAAAGCCTTCTGCACCTCTTGGATCACGGTATCGCCCGAGACAAACCATCCGGCCAAATCGCCGGTGATCACTGCCGCGCCGTTGGTGACCTTTACGCGGTAGTAAACATCGTGAAAGCTGTAGCCGGGCTTGAACGACTGGTAAGGAATGGACGTGCCGCGGGCGTGATACGTGACGTGCACCGAGCACATATCCGAAAGACAGTCGGCGTCGCCGTACTCGACATACTTGATGACGATTTGAGATTCCCAATGCGGCGGTTCACTCTTGTCGGTCATGGCCAGCCACGCGCGCGTGTCGTCAAAGCTATAAGCGGCGCGTTGCTCAACAACGTAACGGTACACGACATCGAGCGCGGCTTTGCATTCAGTTGAGCCACATGCCGCCGCGGCAGGGGTCGCAACGAGGATCATGAAAG
This sequence comes from Fidelibacterota bacterium, assembly GCA_947476895.1. Classification (GTDB taxonomy): domain Bacteria; phylum Pseudomonadota; class Alphaproteobacteria; order Rhodospirillales; family Rhodospirillaceae; genus SHVO01. Next base: position 11,122 of record CANJRX010000032.1, read on the forward strand.
CCAGCGCAAGAACGCGGTTTATCATTCGACCACCAGGACTGAAACTTCATCGCCGTACGACAAGGCGATTTTACGCGACTTGATCCCACCCGCAGAACACTTGAACGCAGCGCTGGCGTCACGTTGATTGGCGAGATCGGACGAGATGTCTCTACCATATTCTTCCAGTAACTGCTTACGCCCGCTTTCGGTCGCGATGCGATCACTCAACGCTTTTAGTTTGGCTTCGGGCAAATAGTACGCGCAGGGATTTTTCAAGGCCGCTTCGGTTTTACGACGTAGATCCGCGTTGCCGAAAACCTGCGGCGACACGCGAAGGCTCACGCAAGTGCCCGGCGGGCACAATGCATTTACATTGCTGTCCAGAACTTCGCAGGCATCTTGATACGCGATCGAGGATTTTTCCAACGCACCTGAAAGTGAGTTCTTGGTGCACAGCTGGGCGCGCATCATGTCTTGGAAATTGCCCGGAATTTCCGGCCGCGCCGCGCGTGCCGCATCATCAAGAAAGATCGCCCGCTGCACGGCCACGCGGTAACCGTCGGCTTGAGATGTATCTGCCGCACGTGCAGACGACGCGATAAGCACACCCAAAAGAAACGCAGCGATGGTTTTCACTACTTGAGAGCTTCGCGGTAGGTCTGGCCGTTGGTCACATAGCGCTCCACGCCCGCGCGCATGCCGGCGATGTCTTTGTCCGAAAGTTCGCGCATGAACTTCGCGGGACTTCCGGCCCAGAGCTGGCCTTTGGGAATGCGCTTACCCGAGACCAGCGCACCCGCGGCGACCATGGCATCGCCTTCAACGACTGTGCCGTTCAATAATACAGAGTTCATGCCGACAAAGGCGTGGTTCTCAAGGAGCGCGCCATGCACCATCACCATGTGACCCACCAGCACGTCGTCGCCGATGATTGTCGGGAAACCTTTGCCGTTATGATATGCGCCGTCGCAATGCACGATGCTGCCGTCTTGAATGTTGCTGCGGGCACCTACGCGGATGGCATTCACATCGGCGCGCAGCACACAGTTGAACCAGATGCTCGCCTGCGGACCAATCTCGACGTCGCCGATGATCACAGCATTTGGCGCAATGAACGCATCGGCTGCAATGCGTGGGCTAATGCCTTTGAAGGGAATGATCAGCGCCATATGGCCTTCCTTAACCTAGCGACGTTTCTTCCGGCAGGCCCAGCATGATGTTCATGTTCTGAACGGCCTGGCCCGAGGCACCTTTGCCGAGATTATCAAGCTGCGCCACCAGACGCGCGTGTTCGCCGTCATTTTTGCCGAACACGAACAATCTCATTTTGTTGGTGTTGTTGAGATCTTCCGGCGACAGCGTTTTTATCGCCGTGCTTTGCTCAAACGGCACCACTTCGACAAAGCGTTCGCCTTTGTAGGCTTTGCTGAGAAGGGAATGCAGATCGGCCGGCGTCACCTCTTCCGCGAGGTGGGACAAGTGGACCGGAATTTCCACCAGCATGCCTTGAGCATAGCGGCCTACAGAGGGCGCCATGAGCGGCCGAATGCGCAAGCCCGCACACTTCTGAATCTCCGGCACATGCTTGTGCTTCAGATCGGTTCCGTAAATGCGGTACGGCACTTTGGTGAACGTCGGGTCGGCGGGATTTTCAAATTCGGCGATCATCGCTTTGCCGCCGCCCGAATAACCACTGATGCCATTGATGCTGACCGGATAGTCAGGCGCCATAAGTCCGCCGGTCACCAACGGACGCAACAACGCAATCGCGCCTGTCGACCAACAGCCTGGATTAGTGACGCGCTTGGCTTTGGCAATGACGCTGCGATAGTTCGGCGACATTTCTGGAAAACCATAAGTCCAGCCCTCGGCCACGCGGTGTGCGGTCGAGGCATCGATGACCTTCACCGCGGTATTGGTGATCAGCGCCACGGCTTCCTTCGCCGCGTCGTCGGGCAAACACAGGATCACAAGATCGGCGCTGTTCAAAAGATCGGCGCGCGCAGCCGCGTCTTTGCGCTTAGCCGGATCGATAGACAGCAACTTGATGTCGCCACGGCTCTCGAGGCGTTTTTGGATTTGCAGACCGGTTGTTCCGGCTTCGCCGTCGATGAAAACTTTCGGTTTCATAGTGTCGCTTCTCGCCCAAACAAAATATAGACAACCCACAAATAAAAAGAGCGCCTCGGAAAACCGAAGCGCTCTTTGAACACGGACGGAAGCCCGTAAGAGTTAGCGCTTCGAGAACTGGAAGCTGCGGCGCGCCTTCTTGCGGCCGTACTTCTTACGTTCAACGACACGCGGATCGCGCGTCAGGAAGCCGGCGGCCTTCAAGGCCGGACGGAGCGACGGTTCGTAATAGGTCAAAGCCTTCGAGATGCCGTGACGCACGGCACCCGCTTGACCCGACATGCCGCCGCCGGAGACGGTGCAGATCACGTCGAATTCGTTGGCGCGTGCAGTGACGGTGAACGGCTGATTGATCACCATGCGCAAAACCGGGCGCACGAAGTAGCCTTCGAACGTACGGTCGTTGACGGTGATCTTACCCTTGCCGGGTTTGATCCACACGCGCGCAACGGCGTTCTTACGTTTGCCGGTGGCGTACGAGCGGCCTTGTTTGTCGCGCTTCGGCTCAGCCTTCGGCGCAGCGGCCGTGGTGGCCGTCTTCAGATCCGCGAGGGTCTGCTTCTGTTCAGACATGATCAATAATCCTTACGGCTTGTTCTTGCGGTTGCGGGCGCCGAGATCCAGGACCGCAGGGGTCTGGGCTTCGTGCGGGTGCGCTTCACCGGCATAAATCTTCAGGTTCTTCATTTGGCCACGGGCCAAGGGGCTGTCCTTGGGCATCATGCGCTCGACGGCGCGCTCAACGACGCGCTCAGGGAACTTGCCGGCCATCGTAGCCCGGGGCGTTATTTCTTTGAGGCCGCCGGCGTAGCCAGTGTGCCAATGGAAGATGCTCTGCTCGGCTTTACGGCCGGTGAGCTTGATCTTTTCGGCGTTGATGATGATCACGTAGTCGCCCGTATCGATGTGGGGCGTGTACATGGTTTTGTGCTTACCGCGCAAAAGGCCGGCCACGACCGCCGCCATACGTCCAAGGACGATGCCGTTAGCGTCGATCAGGTGCCATTTCTTCTGCACTTCGCTTGGTTTTGCTGAATGCGTCCGCATGTTCTTCTTTCCGGTGCTTAGTTCGAATAGGGTTTCGGCAGCCTAAACCCGGCCGCTTCAAAGGAGCGCGCATTATCTTCAGGAAAGATCCGAAGTCAACCTAAAGAGTGAAGGAAATCAGTGGGTTCTATAAGCGGTATTATAATACCGCTCGCCAAGCTATCTTATTGATATGACTGATTTGGTAGGCCCTTCAAAGCTGCCCGCGGGTGGTGACGTTATAGGAATTGCGCATGAAAACCATAACCTGATCGGCCTGGGCCGGCGTCATGCGTTGGCGAATAGCGCCCCCGTTGATCTGGAAGATCGCATTCATTTGAGCCTGATCCGAGGCCTGAAGGCGCTCAAACCCCATGGACCATTCGCGGAAATTCCGCTCCGGCACGTTGTACTCTAAAAGGACCGAAAGGCCTGTATGTCGCGGGTCTTTAGCGATCCGCGCAAAGATGGCTTCGACATCCGCCTGCACGCCCTCAAGCACTTGCAGAAAACTACGATCCGCATACAGCAGCATGCCGGTCACATTCTGTGCGGCGTTGCGGGCTCGGGCCGAGGCCAGAATTGCCTCGATCTCCGCCTGGTCCACGCCCTTTGCGGCCGCGCTGACATATAGAAGCTGAAAAACCGACATCAGACCCCTCGCCTATCATTCCGACAGCGGAATGTAGCGAAGTAAGCCTTACTTTGCGACCGGCTTAGTGTTTTCCAACAGCACCGGCGAGCCCGGCATGGTGCAGACGTCGTCAGGTTGGGCGCCACAATAGACGTGGAAAACGTCCACCCAGCCTTTCTGGAATACGGATTGGCCTTCTTTCAAGGTCATGCGCCCGGAGCAAACCTCGCGGTTCACATATTCCTCCAGCTTGTCCTTGGTGGCAGCGTTCCATTTATCGCCCACCGACTGGGGCCATTGGTTCTTCGCATCGGTAGGATGCCCGCCAACCTCCACGGGGATGACGTGATCCTCGACGTAGTGCGTCACGTCGCGATCATCGTAGCCCCAGGCTTTCAGCTGCTTTTTCATCAAGGCCTCAGAGGACTTCGCCGTCGGCTTGGCTTTGGCGATCCATCGCGGATTGCAGATGGTCTCGGAAATGTTGCCTTGCTTGACCCTGGTACTCACTTTGCCGGGCGCCAACTTCGGGTCTGGCCCTTCCATGTTAGCCGGTGCAAAGGCCAAAGCCGGCAGCGCCAAAGTCAGCGAAACCAAAGGAATCAAAGAAAACCGAGAAAACACGGACACCGGCGCCCTCCATACATATGTGGGTGTTAGTAAGTGAAACGCCCGAGAACGGATTTTGTTTGGCGCGCTAATTGATTGAAATAAAGACCACAACCGGGTCGGGAGTATGCTTTACGGAATGGGGCGAGCCCTACGGGCGCCAGCTTTCTTAAACTCGCTACGCTCGTTAACGAAAGCTAGGCGTGACGGGCCTCGAACCGCGCGGGCCGTTTACGGCCCGCAAACATATAAAAGTCGCGGGTTCTCTGAGATACGGAATGGGGCGAGTGACGGGACTCGAACCCGCGACCCTCTGGACCACAACCAGATGCTCTAACCAACTGAGCTACACCCGCCACAACAAGGACTTGGCTTTCGCCGCCCTTATCATCGAGCCATTCTGTAGAGGGCGGTTGGTAACCCCTTTACCGCCACCCCGTCAAGCAAGCTGAGCCTGCTTAAGAAATAAGCAGCATGGGCCCTTCTTGGGCAGGCGGAACGTGTGCAAAGCGCTGCTTTTTCAATGAATCCTCTAGGTTAACGCTAGAACAGAGTAGACCAGAGTTGGCACGGCTTTTGAAAGTGAGATGGGGCCACGGGTGAACATCGCATCGGTGTTCGTGCCTTGGCGTATCGGAGAGGCGCGTACAGGCATGAAAAAAATTGAAGCAATAATTAAGCCCTTTAAGCTCGACGAAGTGAAAGAGGCTTTGCACGAGGTCGGTCTGCAAGGCATCACCGTCACCGAGGCGAAAGGCTTTGGACGCCAGAAAGGCCACACGGAACTCTATCGCGGCGCGGAGTATGTCGTGGACTTTCTTCCCAAGGTGAAAATCGAAATCGTTATGGACGACAATATGCTCGACCGTGCGATTGAAGCCATTCAGAAAGCCGCCCACACGGGCCGCATCGGCGATGGCAAGATTTTCGTCTATAGCATTGAGGATGCGATTCGTATCAGAACCGGTGAACGCGGCGTCGACGCCGTCTAAGACAATAGGTAAAAAGGCGACCGCCGGACTAAAACAACAACAACACCGGCCAATAAGAAAAACGATTTAGAGAATAGATTTTCCGGGCGCAGGGGTTTCGCCCGCGCCCGGGGACCAATCTAAATAAAAATTTGCAACAACCGATAACGGCAGGAACAGGAAAGAGACACCATGTCCGACGTCAAAAAAATTCAAGAGCTGATGAAAGAAAAGGATGTCAAATACGTTGACTTCCGTTTCACCAATCCCGCTGGCAAATGGCAGCACACCGCGCAGTACATCGACACCGTCGATGAAGAGATGCTGACCGAAGGCATCATGTTCGACGGCTCGTCGATCGCCGGCTGGAAAGATATTTCCGAGTCCGACATGTCGCTGGTCCCTGACCTGTCGACCGCCGTGATCGATCCGTTCATTGCCCAGCCGACGCTGGTGTTGTTCTGCGATACGTATGAGCCCGCCACCGGCCAGATGTACAACCGCTGCCCGCGCGCTATCGCCAAGAAGGCGCTCGCGTACATGGAATCCGCCGGCGTGGGCGACACCGCCTACTTCGGTCCGGAAGCTGAATTCTTCGTGTTCGACGACGTGCGCTACTCGACCGCGCCGAACAACATGTTCTTCTCGATCGACAGCGAAGAAATGCCCGTCAACGACAGCCGCAAGTACGACGAAGGCAACCCGGGTCACCGTCCGCGCGTTAAGGGCGGCTACTTCCCCGTAGCGCCGGTCGATCAGTGCCAGGATCTGCGCGGTGAGATGGTGTCGGTTCTCGCCGACATGGGCGTGAACATGGAAAAGCACCATCACGAAGTGGCGCCGGCCCAGCACGAACTCGGCATTAAGTTCGACACCCTCGTCAAAACCGCCGACAACATGCAGCTCTACAAGTACGTTGTGCACATGGTTGCGCATTCGTACGGCAAAACGGCGACCTTCATGCCGAAGCCCATGTTCGCCGACAACGGTTCCGGCATGCACGTGCACCAGTCGATCTGGAAGAAGGGTAAGAACACCTTCGCCGGTTCGGGTTATGCCGACCTGTCGGAAACCTGCCTGTACTACATCGGCGGCATCATCAAGCACGCCAAAGCGCTGAACGCTTTCACCAACCCGCTCACCAACAGCTACAAGCGTTTGGTGCCGGGTTACGAAGCGCCTGTGTTGCTGGCTTATTCGTCGCGCAACCGTTCGGCCTCGTGCCGCATTCCGTACGTGTCGAGCCCCAAGGGCAAGCGCGTCGAAGTGCGCTTCCCCGATCCGGGTGCCAACCCCTACCTCGCTTACGCGGCTATGCTCATGGCCGGCCTCGATGGTATCAAGAACAAGATCCATCCCGGCGATCCGATGGACAAGAACCTCTACGAACTGCCGCCAGAAGAACTGGCCCAGGTTCCGCAGGTTTGCGGATCGTTGCGCGAAGCCTTGGAAAGCCTGCAGGCCGACCACGACTTCCTCACGCAGGGCGATGTGTTCAATAAGGACTTCATCCAGTCCTGGATCGATCTGAAGATGCCGGAAGTGATGCGTATCGAAACCACTCCGCATCCGATCGAATACGAAATGTACTACTCGGTCTAGCGTCCTTCCCGGCGCAGTGAATTCACTGCGCCGGATAGAAGGCCGCTAATCTAAATTACGAACACGTCCGACCGGAAAACCGGTTCCCACTTTTCCGGGACGTGTTCTATCGGAGCAGGCCCCGC
>CANJRX010000033.1 GCA_947476895.1 Fidelibacterota bacterium
CAGACTTGCCCTGCGCCATCAGCACCTCGATCTGCCTTAACTTGGAAACAATCTGCTCCGCGCCTAATCCACGTCTCGCCATGTTCAGCTCCTCCTGTTGGGGTCAATTCTCTCAAATCAACCGGTACAAAAAAAGCCGTCAGGTCATTACAGAAGCTAAGGCGGTTCTGGGCGGAAATGCTCATGAGGCCTCACCGGGAGGCACGTCGGATCTGCCGGTGCTCATGGCCTCGACTCAAGGCGTGAATATTCAGGCCGCCGACTTCGCGCGCGCGCCGCTTAAAACCCAGCGGCCGTCGTTTATTGAAAACGATGCCCGGGCCTTCGCTATTCTTATGCCGGACAACAGCATGACACCGCGCTTTGACGCGGGCGACATGCTTTATGTAAGCCCTGCCCGCTCACTGGATGGCGGCAACGTTGATGTCGTGCTGGAACGTAGCAATGGTGGGTTTGTCATCGGAAGCGTGGTCAGCCTAACCGCAGACGCTGTGCGCATTGCAACACTATCGCCGCGCGCGCGCGAGTCTTACGACCGCGCCAAATTACGCGGCATTTATCGCATCGTCGGTGTGCAGCGGCTTGGTGGCTAGTTGCGCAACGTGACTGTCACGGGCGTCAACGGTCCGTTGACTTCAAAAGCTGCGTCTTTGTGCTTCGGCGGGGCCATGCGCATGGGCGCGTCGCGTGAAACACCAAAAGGCTCGTCAGGCAGACCGACCCAGGTTTTATTCAGTTTTAGATCGCTGTCGCGATCTTGATAGAGCGCAACGGCATAAACGCCGGCCTTCTCGACCGGCACGCAAATCTTCATTTCGCCCGCCACAGCCGGCACACGCAGGCGCGCGAGCTTTGCGCCCGACTTCAAGAAGAGCTCCGGGTTATCGCCGTGCAAGTCGATGGTGATGGTGCCCTTATTGTCTTTGATGTTTTTGACGAGGACGAGTATCGAATACGGACGGCCATCGCAGGACATGTCGTGCGCGCTGACGACATCGTCCGCAGCAAGCACTTGTCCGGCATATAACAAGCCGGTCACGGCAACTGCTGTATATAAAAGCCCGTATTTCATTGTTCTTGCGTCATATGTTGGGGCTATACGGTTACATTTTAATCGGAATACTATCAAATCACATTGAGGCATTAATGTGTCTGGGGCGGGGACCTGCATGGCGACAATCCTGATGTACCGCAATGAGGGCGACAGGCGCATGTGCGAGATCGCCCTGACCAACGGTGACCGCGTTCAACTTAGGCTGAACAAAGCCGGCCTTGTCATTGAACAAATCGGCCTGGGCGAAAAAGCCTCTGATGTCTTATTTGAGGCTGACGCTGACGTCGTCGCCGATATGTGCGCATCGCTTCTCGGCCCCACCGACATCAAGCAAACTACGCCGCTCGATCTGCTAGTGGGTGTGGTCAGTCAGATCCCGTCCGCCGCACACGTCCGCACCTCGTTCCGCGCGGCGACCGACGCTTTATAAACTCAGTTTCCTTGAAGTTCTTCAGCGTCCCAGCCGCCGCCTAAAGCGCGGATAAGATCGACGCTGGCCTGGTTGCGGCGTGTGTTCAGCGTTAAAGCCGTGCGGCGCGACTCTAATTCAGCTGTTTGCGCCGTCACGACTTCAAGATAGCTGGCCGCGCCCTCGTTATAACGCGTCAGCGCCAGGTCCGCCGTACGCGTGGCCGCGACAACGGCATCGTCCTGGTCTTTAGCTTCACCGGCCAGCCGGTTCACTAAAGCCATCTGATCTTCCACGTCGCGGAAAGCATTCAGCACAGTGGACCGATAGGTAGCTGCGGCTTCATCGAAAGATGCACGCGCGACATCAACCGCCGCGCGGCGCTGGCCGCCGTCGAACACAGACAACAAAGCCGTCGCGGGGCCCAGGGCCCAGAAACTCGCGGGTGTTGTTAGCAGATCGCCGCGGACGGCTTCGTAGCCGGCAGCTGCATTGAGGCTAAGTGTTGGGAAGAAAGCCGCGCGTTGCAAACCGATGCGCGCATTAGCCGCGGCCATACGGCGTTCTGCACCGGCCACATCAGGACGGCGCTGAAGCAGAACCGAGGGCGCCGTCGTGGGCACTGCCATAGGCGCAGGATTCACAGGGGCTGCGGTGAATGTGAACTGGGACGGCAGCTCACCAACCAAAACCGCCAAAGCATGTTCAGCAAGGGCGCGTGTCGTCGCCAACTCTGCGCGTTGCGCTTTGGTGGTCGAGAGTTGCGTACGGGCGCGGCCCACATCCAAACCCGAGGCAGCGCCTTCCTGATAGCGTGAGTCCGTTAAACTGAGAGCGCGCGTGTAAGCATCGACCGTCGTATCCAGCAACGCAATCTGCGCATCGAGACCGCGCAGCTGGAAATAAAGGTTCGAGCATTGAGCCTGAAGGCTGAGGCGTACAGACGCGAGGTCGGCAGCACCGGCCTTTTCATTGGCCTCGCCCGCCTTCACCAGATTTCGCACGCGACCCCAAAGGTCGAGCTCGTAGTTCGCGTTAAGACCAACGACGAAATCATTGTAAACGACCGGTGTCGTGCCCTGCGGACGCTCTCCCGACAAACGATTGCGTGTGGCAGAGCCCCTGGCATCAATCGATGGAAACAACAGGCCGCTGCTCTGCGCCGAAAGCGCGCTGGCTTGCTCAAAACGCGCAACGGCCGCCGCCAACGTCGGGCTGGCGGTTTCCACACGCGCGATAAGGTCGTTCAGCGTCGGGTCAGCGAAAGTCTGCCACCACGCCCCGCGCGGCGAACTATCCGCAGGGGCCGAAGGCGACCAGCCGCCGACTTCTTTATAAGCTTCAGGCGCGGCCGTCTGCGGCACGCGGTACGCGGGCGCAAAGTTACAGCCGGCAAGGCTCAGCGCGCAAACCGCCGCCACCCATTTTTTATTTCTTGGCATCGGCAGCCTTAGAGTCCAGGACTTGCACCTTGTCGCCGTCCGACACGGATTCTGACGGATTGTCGATCACGGTATCGGTGGCCGCCAATCCGGCGCCAATTTCCACTTGCGCGCCAAGATCGAGCGCGATCACCACCGGCTTAAGCGTGACCGTGTTTTGCCCATCGACCGTTGCCACAAACATGCCCTCCTTGCGGAAAATCAGCGCCGAAGCGGGCACACGTACCACATTAGGCTGTGATTCAAGCGCGATACTCACATCCGCGTACGCGCCGGATTTAAGCAGGCCGTCAGCGTTATCCGCCGTGAGCTGCATCAGCACAGTACCCGTCTGCGTACTCACTGCGCCCGCAGAGCGCGTGAGCTCGGCTTCAAATGTCCGGCCAGGATATTCAGGCAGCGTGAGCTTCGCCTTTAATCCCGGATTGATGCTGGTGGAATCGCTTTGCGGCACACGCACGTAAATCCGCATCTTGCGCATATCCGCCACTGTAAACAGCGGCTGCGATCCGCCCGCGGTGCTGATCAAAGCCCCGACATCGGTCGAGCGTGTCGTCACCACCCCATCGAAAGGGGCGACAATGCGCTTGAAACCGGAAAGTGCACGCAAGCGATCCACTTCGGCCCGGGCCGCATTGGCCATGGCGCTGCGGGCCGCAAGTTCCGAGCGCTTTTCATCGGCGTCTTGGCGCGAGACCGCATCTTTTTCAACAAGCCGCTGCCAGCGTTCCGCCGTGCTCTGCGCCAATTGACGGTTAGCATCGGCCGTGGCGCGATTAGCTTCGGCGGCGGCGAGTTGTTGATCCAATTCCGGCGCATCGATTTCGGCCAAGACCTGGCCCGCTTTAACTTTCGCACCGATATCAACGTTCCAACTTTTGAGATAACCGTTGGTGCGCGCGTAAACCGGCGCCAGCGACCAGGCTTCGATAGCGCCCGGCAGAATGAGATTGCGTCCACCTTTGCCCTGTGTGGGATGAAGGACTGTCACACTCGGCGTGGCTTGCGCTTCCGTGCGCGCGGTAAGCTCATTGCGGTCGAGCAAACGCACAGCGATACCGATCACAAGGATAGCGGCCAAAACCCCGCCACCGATAAAGGCCCCGCGCTTCAATTGCTGACCTGAAACAACAACCGGTTCTTGCATATCAGGCATAAGCCTCTCCTTGAGACGGTACAGCCTGCGCAGCTTTGCGGCCGTGAACGATGCTAAACACGACGGGCACAAACAGCAGCGTCGCAATGGTGGCAACAATTAGACCGCCGATGACGGCGCGGCCCAGCGGCGCGTTCTGCTCACCGCCCTCGCCCAAGCCCAACGCCATAGGCGCCATGCCGATGATCATAGCCAACGCTGTCATAAGCACAGGACGGAAGCGCGTGATACCGGCGTCAAAGGCGGCCTGGGCCGCGTCGCCGATTTCAGCAAGGCGTTCACGCGCGAAGCTGACGATCAGGATCGAATTGGCTGTGGCCACGCCCATACACATGATCGCGCCGGTCAAGGCCGGCACCGACAACGTGGTATGTGTGGCGAACAACATCCAGACGATGCCCGCCAAAGCGCCGGGCAATGCCATGATGATCACGAAGGGGTCGAGCCACGATTGGAAATTGACGACGATCAACAGGTAAATCAGCACAATTGCCCCGGCGAGACCGATGAACAGTCCTGAGAAGGCCGTGTTCATAGTCACCGCCTGACCGCGCAGCGTAATGCTCACGGTCGGCGGGAACTCACTTTTCATCTCGGCAATAATGTCGTTGATATCGCTGGTCACAGCACCCAAGTCGCGATCCTGAATGCTGGCGAATATATCGATCACGGGATCGACGTTGTAATGGCTGACGACGCCGTGGCCTTGCGCGCGACTGATCGTACCAAGTCCGCCCAGCACTTGGGGCGCACCCGTCGCGCCGGTCACGGGAATGTTCTCGAGACTATCCAGTGAATCAATTTGCCGCTCGGGCGTCTGCGCCACGACGGCATACTGCACGCCGGTATTTGGATCGAGCCAGAATACCGGCGAGGTTTGCGAACTTCCGGCCAATGCACCCGCCAGACCACCGGTGACATCGCGCTGCTTCAAGCCCGTCAAACCCATGCGCGTGCGGTCGATATCGACGCGCAGCACCGGCAATCGCGATGATTGCTGAAGGCGCGCGTCCGCAAGACCCGGCACTTCACGTAAGCGCCGCAGAATCTTGGTCGCAACCATTTCGTTGATTTCGAGATTACGGCCGGCGATCTGGATATCGATGGGCGCGGGCGAGCCAAAGTTCAGGATTTGGCTGACGATGTCCGACGGCAGGAACGAGAACGTCGTTTCCGGAAAAACCCGCGGCAGCCGTTCACGCAAGCTGCGCACATAGCCTTCCGTCGGCGCGTGGTCCGGCGTCAGGCTGATCAGAATGTCACCGTCGCTGGAGCCGATGGTGCCGTTGGCGCTAAAGACATAGCTGATGGCGCTGTTGGGCAGACCAATGTTGTCTGCGATGGCGACAATTTCTTCGGCAGGAATGATGGTACGGATTTCCTGCTGAATTTTATCAAACAGGATCGCCGTATCTTCAAGGCGTGTGCCCACGGGGGCGCGTGCGTGCAGCGTAATCTGACCGCCGTCCACGGACGGGAAGAAGTTACGGCCAAGCATCGGCACCAACACAAACGAAGCGATAATCGCCACCATGAAACCGATCACGAAAGGCCGGCGATGCTTCAACGCGAGCGTGAGCACCGCCCCGTAGTACGCACGGAACCGCAAGAAGCGGGCCTCAAAATCGCGCTGGAAAGCGTCCAGGCGATTGTGCGGCGCTTCTCTGCTGTCGTGCGCGACATGGGGCTGCAACAAATACATAGCCAACGTCGGCACCAGCGTGCGCGACAGCACGAAGGACGTCACCATCGCGAACATCACCGAAAGCGCCATGGGCACGAACAGGAACCCGGACACACCAGGCAGGAAGAACATCGGAATGAACACGATGCAAATACAGAGTGTAGAGACAAAGGCAGGTGCGACAATCTGCTGCGCGCCGTCGAGAATGGCTGAACGCACATCCTTGCCGTGCTCAAGGTGCCAGTTGATGTTTTCAATCGTTACTGTCGCGTCATCCACCAGGATACCGACGGCGAGGGCCAAGCCGCCCAGCGTCATAATATTAAGTGTCTGACCGAAGGCGGCCAGCAACGCGATGGCGCCGAACACTGCCAAAGGAATGGACAGCGCAATGATGACCGTCGAGCGCCATGAACCCAGGAACAACAAAATCATCAGGCTGGTCAGCACAGCAGCGATAGCGCCTTCGACCATGACACCTTTGACGGCCGCGCCGACAAATAACGACTGATCATTAATAGGCGTCACTTTCACGCCGGGCGGCAGGTTGCGGACGATGCCGGGCAGCGCGTCCTTAATGCCGTCGACAATGGCGATGGTGGATTTAGCGCCCGACTTCAGCACGCTCATCAGAACGGAACGGCGGCCTTCGGCGTGCACAACGTTGAGCTGCGGGGCGCTGCCGTCACGCACGTTGGCGACATCGCGCAAGAATACCGTGCCGGCGTCGGTGGATTTGATCGGCATCGCGTTGAGCGTATCGATAGGTCCCGGCGCGTTATTGAGTTTGACCTCGTACTGAAAGCTGCCGATTTTAGCGAAGCCTGCCGGATTGATCTGGTTTTGCGCCGCGATGGCCGCACTTACGTCCTGAGCCGACAGGCCCTTGGAGTGCAGCGACTGTGGATCAAGGTCCACCTGGATCTGGCGCAGACGGCCGCCATAGGGGAACGGAATGGCCGCACCCGGCACCGTCACCAGCGGCGGACGGATTACGTTAAAGGCCATATCGAACATCTGCTGTTCGTTCAGGCCCGGCCCCGAAATGGCCAACTGAACAATCGGCACGGTCGAGGCGCGGTAATTGAGGATAAGCGGCGGATTGATGCCGGGCGGCATCTGACGAAGCGCTGTCTGTGAAACGGCGGTGACCTGCGAGGTCGCCGTTCTGACGTCGGTGCCGGGCTGCAGGAAGATTTTGACGATGCCCAGACCCTGCACTGACGTGCTTTCGGTGTGCTCGATGTCGTTGACGGTGGTCGTCAGAATACGTTCGAAGCCGTTCATGATCCGCTGCGACATGTCGTCGGGCGAAAGGCCTGTGTATGTGAACGCTGTCGCAATCACGGGAACCGGAATGTCGGGGAAAATGTCCACAGGCATGCGGATCGCCGACGCAATGCCGGAGATCATGATGAACATGGCCATGACGATGAAGGTGTAGGGGCGCTCGAGAGCAATACGAACAATCGCGGACATCGTTACCGTTACCTTTTAACCATCACTCACGTTTGCATCAGTCCGCGCTCAGATCGGCTTATTGCCGCCAGTGTTCGCTCTGGTCGTGTCGTTTCAAGTCATAGCGTTTTGTGAACAACGCGTCAGCGGAAAGCACCCGGCTCGCGCATTCTTGAAGAAGAATCGAGGGATGGCAGCCATTTGGAATCATTGTGAATTGAAGCGTTTGCGTCAACCGCGGAAATTCGCATGGCTGCCCTTCTCGATGCGCATGAACGAAGGACATGAAACGGTAATATTTCCAGGACGAAGCTGCTGGTGTAACTCATTGATATGTCGAGCGCTAAAGCCAAGAAGCGTGCGCTATGCTTTTGAGAAGGCGGCCACCAGTTCGACGTGATGCGACCATGTGAATTGATCGACGACCTTCACGCTTTCAAATTTATAGCCACCATCAACCAAAATGCGCGCATCGCGCGCGAAGGTGCCTGGATCACATGACACGCCGATGATGATCGGCACTTGGCTTGAGGCCAGCGCTCTCGCTTGTTCCTGCGCCCCCGCCCGCGGCGGATCAAAAACAATCGCACCGTAACGTTTGGCTTCGTCAGCGCTTAACGGCTGGCGAAAAAGATCCCGCGCGATAGCGTTCAGCGGCTGCGTCCCTCTGGATTTATCCAAAGCGCGCACGGCAGAAGCCACATTGTCGTAAGCATCGACCGCGCCACGCGCCAACATCGGGCCAGTGAAGGTGCCGCAGCCGGAAAAGAGATCGGCGAACTTACCGGTCTTAGGAAGTACCTCCATCACGCTCGCGACCAAAGCCTCCTCGCCCGGTTTTGTGGGCTGTAAGAACGCAAGCGGTGGAAGCACAACATCGAGCGGCCCGAATTGCGCGCGTAAAGGGCCGGCTTCCAACATCACCTCGGGCGTGTCGCGGTCGCGCGTGCGCCACGAGATGCGGGCCACTTTCGACTCGCGTACAAGTTCGGCGGTGGCTTCATGGAAGGCGAGGTCCGGTTTGCCAATAGGACCGGTGATCACGATTTCAAACTGGCCGCCCACGGTTTGAATGAAAATGTCTGCCGCTTTGCCGTCTTGCAGAATGGGCACAAGCGCCGTGGTCAATTTTGCACGCAAAGCCATGATGGCCGGATCGGCGACAAGGCATGATGCAACGTCGGTCACATCGTGCGAACGGCGACGGAAGTATCCCAGCGTCACGATGTTCTTTTTCTTGATGGCCGCAAAGGTCGCACGGCGGCGCGTACCCGCCGGCAAAAAAATTGGATCACGCCATATAGCAGACTCTAGATTTTGTTTGCGTAAAGCTGCGCGGACAATCTCGACTTTCCAGTCCCTATAAAACTGCGCGTCAGCATGTTGCAGCGTGCAGCCGCCACAGACATCGTAATGCACGCACGGCGCTTTGATGCGATGGGGCGACGCCGTCACCACCCGGCTCAGCTCGCCGCGAAGCACATCGCCGACGCTCTGGATTTTTGCTTGGACCGTATCGCCCGGCAGCGCGCGATCTATAAAGACAGACCCTTGCGGCGAACGGTGAATGCCGTCGCCTTGGGGGCCTAAGCCATCGATCAAAAGGTCTTCGCTCAAAGCACGGTTAGCCCTGAGCTTTCAGCCCCACCGCCGCGATGGCGGCTAGTGCGCAAGCTTCGTCATTGTCAGACGTGTCGCCCGTAATCCCAACCGCACCGATGGCCAGGCCCTGCCCATCTTGTACGATCACCCCACCGGCGGCGGGCACGACGCCCGCTTGGGAAATTGGACCTAG
Organism: Fidelibacterota bacterium; assembly: GCA_947476895.1. Lineage (GTDB taxonomy): Bacteria > Pseudomonadota > Alphaproteobacteria > Rhodospirillales > Rhodospirillaceae > SHVO01. The sequence continues at coordinate 8,999 of CANJRX010000033.1, forward strand.
CGACGCGACGAAGGTTGGTCGTTCCACCGCCATCTCGGCGATCTTGCGGGAGGAAACGCCCAAGCCCAGCGCGCCGCAGGCCTTGGCCATGGCGATCTGAAACCGCATGGTCGACGCGCCGTCCTGGCGTTGGAACGCCAGGACATGCCCACCGGCATCAACCACCGCGACGCTCAAAGGCTTTTTTAGCCCCAGTTTTTGTCCATGCGCTAAAGCCGCTGAAATGATGCTGTTGGCTTGGTCCAGGTTGATCCGGCTCATAGGGTTCCTTTCGCATGTGCAATATGAGGATCGTAGCAAAAGGAACCGCCCATTACGTAGGGAATTATTCCGTGAAACGACCCCCAATTACCGCATAGAATGCCGGCAACCCTGGGGAGGATAAAATGAAACGAGCTTTTGTACGTGCCGTAGGAGCTGCCTGCGCGACGACGCTTTTTATTGCGCCCGCCCTAGCAGAAGTTACCAAGTTTGAAATTACCTCGGTCCAGCAGAAGGCCCTTGAAGGCCGCGCGTTCGGCGACGTAGGCACTTACGACAAGATCAAAGCCAAGGTCACCGTCACCATTGATCCCAAAGACCGGCGCAATGCGCCCATCGCCGACATCACCCTCGCGCCCAAAAACGCTGCCGGCCTGGTTGAGACGGTTGTCGACGTTGAAATTCTGAAACCATCAGATTCTAAGCGCGGCAATCACACGATTTTCTACGAAGTGGTCAATCGCGGTGGAAAGCCTTCGCTGGGTCTGTTCAACGACGGCGGCGCAGCCAGTCTGGAAAAGGCAACCGACGGCGGTAACGGCTACCTCTTGCGCCAAGGCTACACATTAGTATGGAGCGGCTGGCAGGGTGATTTCGTGCCGGAAGGTGCTGAACTCGCGCTGGTCGCCCCCACCGTTCCGAATGTGACCGGACGCATCAAAGAAGAATTGCTGTTCGACAACCTTACCAGCCCCGTCGTCGCGGCATTGGCTTGGCCTGCTGCCGATACAACCAACGCCAAATTAACGGTGCGTGCGAAATGGCAAGATGCCGGCGCTACGCCCCAGGACATGTCGTTCAAGTTTGTCGATCCGCAGCACGTTGAGATCACGCGTCCTAAAGGCTTCGATGCGGGCGCGCTTTACGAACTGGAATACACCGCGAAGGATTCGAAGGTCCTGGGTGTTGGCTTCGCCACAACACGCGATATCGTGACCTATCTTCGCCGCAGCACTGATGCCGCCAATCCGCTGGCGGAAGGCGGCAAGCCCGTCATCGAGCGGGCTTATGCTTTTGGTCAGTCGCAGAGCGGACGTTACTTGCGCGAATATCTCTATCTCGGTTTCAACGAAGACATGTCGGGCCGCCAAGTGTTCGAAGCCATGCTGCCGCAAATCGGCGGCGCGCGTTTCACGGCTTTAAACATGCGCTTCGGCCTTCCGGGCCGTAACGCGCGCCACCCGCAGGATCCGGCAGGCATGGCCGACCGTTTCCCATTCACATATACGGAAACGACTGATCCCTTCACGAAGAAGAGCGATAGCCTGTTGAAGTCGTGCCTCGCCAGCAAGACCTGCCCGAAGATCATTCAGACCGATAGCGAATACGAATGGTGGGGCTCGCGGGCGTCGCTGCTGGTCACCGACCCGACCGGCAAAGCGCTGAAGCTGCCGGATAACGTGCGCCTTTTCCTCACCACGGGAACGCCTCACTCAGCGCGCCCCGATGCGGTGGCTGCGCCATCTAAGACCTGCGTGATGCCGCTCAATCCCCTTCATCAGGGGCCGGTGCTCCGCGCCTTGCTCAAAAACCTCGACGACTGGGTGGTGCGCGGTACGTTGCCGCCCGATAGCCGCTCGCCCAATCTCGCTGATGGCAGTCTGGTAGAAGACTCTGTGAAGCAATTGGCCGCGCCTATTCCCGGCGTTCCTTACACCGGCATGCATGTGTCGGCTTCATCAGAAGACTTGACCGTATTCCCGTCGAGAATTCGCGGCGAATATAAAGTCTATGTGCCCAAGATTGATGCCGACGGCAATGCGGTGGGCGGCATTCGCCTTCCTGTGCACGCTGTCCCCAAAGCCACCTACACCGGCTGGAATCCACGCTCCGAAGGTTATGGCACCACGAGCCTGTGTGCTTTGCAGGGCGGCGCGGTCGCCTTCGCCGAAACCAAAGACGAGCGTATGAAGAACAACGATCCGCGCCTTTCGGTGCAGGAACGCTATGCAACGGCGGCCGATTACGTTGCGAAGGTTGATGCCGTCGCGAAAAAGCTGGTCAGCGAGCGCTTGATGCTGGAAGAAGACGCCCAACGGTCGCATCAAGCGGCCGTTGACGACACCCTCGCTAAAGTCCGCCCAAAGGCTGCAAAGGCTCAGTAATGGTACGCGATAGCGGCGCGCGTGTTGCGCGCCGATCTCTTCTTAAGGCCACGGGTGGATTGATCGCGGCGACACCAGCGCTTGCGGCGGCGCAATCTGTTGCGCCGATCGCGAAAAGCATCGCTGCGCAGCCCGACCTGACCGGTCGCCTCGCGCGCTACATGGCCTTGGCCCGCGATCAGAAGTTACCTGCCAAGGTCATGCAGGACGCGAAACACCGTATCTTGGATACCATCGGCGCAATTATCTCCGGCGCGACGTTGCCGCCCGGCGAAGTCACCGCAAAATATACCCGCGCGCAGGGTGGCACGGCGGAGGCTTCCGTTCTCGGTACTAACATTCGTACCACGGCCACCAACGCAGCTTTTGCCAACGGCATGTTCGCCCACGCTGACGAGACCGACGACTTTGATCCCGTCACCAAGGCTCATCCGGGCTGCGTGACGGTTCCTGCTGCGCTAGCGCTCGCAGAGCTGCAAAACAGCACCGGCGCAGAGTTCATTTCAGCAGTGACCTTGGGCTACGACCTGTGCTGCCGGTTCCTGAAGGCGCTGGACGCTGATTTGGTACGTGCGATTTACCGCAGCGCCGAGGGCACCAGCGCCACCTTCGGCGCGATGGCGGCGGCGGCTTCCCTCGCCCGCTTCGATGAAACCCGCATGCGCTATGCGCTGTCTTATGCCGCGCAGCAGACCTCTGGCTTGTGGAGCTGGCAGCGCGACGAAGACCACATTGAGAAAGCCTTCGATTTCTCCGGCATGGGATCGCGCAACGGCGCTCAAGCCGTCACTATGGTGCAGGCCGGCTTTACCGGCGTGATGGATGTACTGGACGGCGACAAGAATGCCATCACCGCGCTCTCCGCAAAACCCCAGCCCGAGGAAATGGTGGCTGAACTGGGATCACGGTTTTACATCTCGGAAACGGCGATCAAAGTGTTCTCGGTCGGCTATCCGATTCAAGCTCCGCTGGATGCCTTCCTGGCCTTGCGCAAAGAACACAAGCTAACGCCCGGGAATGTAAAGGCGGTGGTCGTGCGCTTGCCGGCCGACGGCGCGGGCATCGTCAACAACAGCGCTATGCCCGACGTAAACGTGCAGCACCTCATCGCCGTCGCCTTGATCGACGGCACCGTGTCGTTTGAGATGAGCCATTCGCGCGAGCGCATGGATGATCCCGCCGTCTTGGCTGTGAGGTCGCGCGTTCAGTTGATCGCCGACAAATCCTTGGTCGATCCTGAAGCGCCGCGCAGCGCGCTCGTCGAAGTCACGGTGGCCGACGGCAAAGTGGTGAAGCATTTCACCAAGTACCCACCCGGCACGAAAGAAAATCCGCTCGACGAGGCTACGGTAAACAAGAAGGTGCACGGTCTTATCGCGCCCGTCATTAGCGCTGCCCGCGCCGATACCGTGATTGAACGCGCCGCCACCCTTGAGACACAGAAGAGCATGCGCGATCTGATCGCCCTCATGACTCTTCGCAACTGATAGGTAAGCCCTTGCGCACAGGTATTGTCATAGGTCTTGGGATCGCAGCGCTCGCCGTTGCCGGCGGCACTTTTTTTGTCTTGCGCGGCGGTAATTTAAATACCGCCGGCCTACGCGGTTGCTCGAATGGGCTTTCAGTTGTTGCGACCGGGGACATTATGATGGGCACCGACACCGCCCCCGCAGCACGCGTCGCCGATCAAACTCGCACGCTTTTGAAGGGCGGCAACGTCACCGTAGGCAGCTTGGCCATGACGTTGCTGGCCGATCCTGAGAAAGCCGAAGTCAAAGGCCCTCGCGGCGGCGCGCAGCATGCCGCTCTGTTGCGCGATTGGGGCTTTTCGGCTTTTGCCCGCGCCAACGATTATGCCAACGCCTTTGGCCGCGATGGCTTGGCGGAGACCGATAAAATTCTCCAGGACAACAAATTGGTTTCAGCCGGCACCGGCACAGATCTCGCGAACTCGCGTGCAGCGGCTTGGGTTGATACCTCGTGCGGCAAGGTCGCTCTGATTAGCGCCGCCATAACGATACGTGAGATGGACCCCAACCCCGCTTTGCCCGCGCGCGGCGGAATTGCGGGGCGCCCCGGCATCAATCCGCTGCATGTGTCCGCCTTGACGCGTGTGGACGCAGAAACCTATGCCAAAGTTCTTAAATCAAACGCGGACCTTGGCGGTCCCCCGCCGGATGCGGACGGCACGCTGCATGCTTTTGGCGTGACCATTCTGCCCGGCGATCGCAATGAGACAACCACTACTGTAAGCCCTACGGATCACGCCGCTATTCTGGCCGCCATCACGGAAGCCCGTAAGACCGCGGCCCTGGTGGTCGTTTCGATTGGAAATTACGCGCCCGGCGATATGTCTTATGAACCGCTTCCGCTGACGGAAACCTTCGCCCGCGAAGCCATTGAAGCCGGGGCCGGTCTGGTCATCGGCCACGGATCGCATAGCCTGCGAGCGGTGGAATTCCATAAAGGCGGCCTCATCGCCTATGGCCTCGGCGACTTCATTATCGACCGCCGCATCAGCGCCCATCTTGGGGCCGACGCCGTCGATCCTTCGCAACCGGATGTAGAAGGACCCGCGCCTGATGGCATGGTGCTCTCGGCATCCTTCCGCGATGGACGCGCAGTGTCTGCAAAGCTTACAGGCCTAGACCTCGCTGGCGATAAGGATTTGCCCCCTGGCTTTCCGCGCCTGGCAACGACCTTCCAAGGTCTTGCCCAGATTCAAGGCCTGTCGGAAGCACGCGGCGCGAAGTTCACACTGCAGCAGGGCAGCGCCGACATCGTTCCAGCCGAGACTGCACAATGATTCGCCGTTTATTCAATTTTTTAATCGTTCTGCTGATCGCCAGTCCGGCGTCCGTCTTCGCCCATAGCATGGACATTGCTTCGGCGACAGTCGAGGTCACCGGCGCAAAGGCGGCCGTGACCATTATGTTCGACGGTACGCGCGTCGCGTCCCTCGATCGGAATGGAGACGGCATCGTCAACCAGAGCGAACTCGACGCTGATGTCGAAACGATATTCACGCGCCTAAAGAACGCCATTGCCTTTACCGGGCCCGACGCGCCTAAAGACATTACTCTGACGCGCTACGAAGTGACCGGCGAGCAGCACATTATGCGTTTGATGCTCGACCTCACGTTTGCGGAACCAATCCGCGATCTCGCGGTGACCGCCCGCATGAGCGCGCTGCTGGATGACCCCGCACCTCTCGTCGTTACAGTGACCGGCGCGGACATCAACGGCGAGGCCGTAATCTCCAGCGACGGCGATAAGGCAAGTTTCGCTACTGCGCGTTCGACCTTCGACGTTTTCCAAAGCTTCTTGCTCATGGGCGTCGAGCATATTTTCACGGGCTACGACCACCTGACCTTCTTAATGTGCCTCTTGCTGGGCGCGACCAGCACGCGCTCACTGGTATGGACTGTGACGGCCTTCACACTCGCCCACAGCGTTACCTTGTCCGCCGCAACGCTTGACCTTGTGCACTTGCCCGGACCGCTCGTGGAAACCGCAATCGCCGCGACCATTATATATGTGGCCATCGAGAACCTGATCGGCTCACAGCTGGTCAAACGGCCGTTCATCACCGGTGCATTTGGCCTCATCCACGGCTTTGGTTTTGCCAGCGTGCTGCGGGATGTGGGCATTCCACCCGGAAAAACCGTCACGTCCCTGTTTGCCTTCAATCTCGGCGTCGAGATTGGCCAGCTTATATTCGTCTTCGTCATGTTCTTGCTGCTGGGCAAGTTCGTGAAGTCCAACAACCTGCGCATGGCCGTCTCGGCGGCAGCAGTATGTGTTGCACTATTTTGGTTTATTCAGCGGGTCGTACTCATCTAAAATCCCCGCTGGCCGGACATTCGGCCGCAGGGGGACTTAAATGAAAATCGCCGCCGCTCGCGCTTTCCTGTTGGCCGCTTTCGTTCTTCTTCTCCCCTCCTTGGCCGAAGCACATTCCGCAGGCCTAGCCCTAAACAGCTGGACCGACGGGTTCAATCACCCCTTAAAGGGTTGGGACCACCTGCTTGCCATGGTGGCTGTTGGCCTATGGGCGGCATAGCAACGCGGCCGCATTGGCTGGATGATCCCCCTTACCTTCGTATCTGTCATGGCGGTCGGTGGGATTATCGGCGCATCGGAGGTTTTCGTGCCGGGCTCTGAGATGATGATCCTTCTATCTGTCATCGTGTTCAGCGGCCTCGTACTCACGCGGGCGCATTTTCGTATTGGCGCGAGCATCGCGGTCGTAGCGCTCTTCGCCTTCTTTCACGGCTTTGCCCACGGTCAGGAAGTGCCGAATGCCGCCAGCCTGTCGTCGTTCGGCCTGGGCTTCCTGCTCGCGACCGCGCTCTTGCACGTCATGGGTTATTCCGCCGCGCGACTGGCCATGGCCCTGGCAACGCTATGCGCCAGCAACGCCGCCTTCGCGCAAGACAGTGGGACCAGCCGGCTTCAAGAGATCACCGTCTTCGGCCGTCAAGACAGCCTCGTAGGCATTGCGGACTCCGCGACTCAAGGCACAGTCGGCGCGGAACAACTCGCACGGCGTCCCACGTCACGTGCCGGCGAAGTTCTGGAAACGGTGCCAGGCGTTATCATCACGCAACATGCCGGCGGCGGCAAAGCCAACCAGTATTTCCTGCGCGGTTTTAATATCGATCACGGCACGGACTTCGCCACCGATCTCGGCGGCATGCCGGTCAACCTGCCCAGTCACGGGCACGGCCAGGGCTATTCGGACATGAACATTGTCATTCCCGAATTGGTCGAGCGCGTGAACTATTGACCTGACGGCTTTTTTTGTACCGGTTGATTTGAGAGAATTGACCCCAACAGGAGGAGCTGAACAGGGCGAGACGTGGATTAGGCGCGGAGCAGATTGTTTCCAAGTTAAGGCAGATCGAGGTGCTGATGGCGCAGGGCAAGTCTGCGGCATTGGCGTGCAAGGACGCTGGGGTATCGCAGCAGAGTTATTACCGCTGGCGGAAAGAGTACGGC
>CANJRX010000034.1 GCA_947476895.1 Fidelibacterota bacterium
AGACTTGCCCTGCGCCATCAGCACCTCGATCTGCCTTAACTTGGAAACAATCTGCTCCGCGCCTAATCCACGTCTCGCCATGTTCAGCTCCTCCTGTTGGGGTCAATTCTCTCAAATCAACCGGTACAAAAAAAGCCGTCAGGTCAAGCGCGCATGCAGAAAGCCGCCGTACTGGCTTTCCTTGACGATCAAAACACCCTCTGATTCCGGTAGCGACGAGAAGATCTCCAGAATCTTTTCGGTCGATGCGTTGACGTTAGCGACCGAGCAGGGCTTCACGAAAGCCGCAAGCGACGCCGTCATGCGCCGCGGGTTACGCAGCAGTTCGCGGCCGTACATGGAGTAAACAATCACCTTCAAATCGCGCTCGTGGATCAGTCCCACCGGGAAACCTACCTGATCCACCACCGGAAAGAACGTGCGCTCGCGGTCTACTTTGAAGCGCTCGAAGACTTCCATGATGTCTTGATTGATACGGATGGGTGCTCCGGTATCCAGTTGGCCCATGATCAAGTTGACGTCGGATTCGACCTTGCGGCGGTCTTCATTGCGCAAGGCCGCGATGTTGGCATAGCTGAGCTCTAGGGAACTTAGCGCCGTCATGGGTCGCGCCACCGCGTAGCCTTGCACCAGATCGCATCCCAGTTCGCGGCAGACATAATATTCCTGCGGCGTCTCGACTCCTTCCGCCACAACCAAACTCCCCAACAAATGCGCCATGCGCACGATGTGCTGCAGGAAGACGACCTTCTTCGGGTCCGAGCCAATGCTCGAGATGATGAAGCGGTCGAGTTTCAAGATCGACGGCTCGACGTGATAGAAAAGCTGCAAGTTGGCGTGGCCCGATCCGAAGTCATCCAGCGTCAGCGCGCCGAATTGCGTGCGGAGATTCAAAAGCGCCGGAACACCGCCTTCGGTTTCGCTGAGCGCGTGACGCTCGGAAACTTCCAAGGCCAGGTTGGCATTGGTCAGGCCGTAGCGGTCGCGTAAGGCCGCGATCACGAGACCCAGTTTCGGTCCCGCCATGATGTTGCGCCCGTCCAGGTTCACAAACAGCTTGAGGGTTTTGTGGCCTTCGATTCGCACAAATTTGTCGAAGGCCTGGGTGATCAGGTATTCCTCGACCTGCGCCAACTGACCGTCGTCGTAGCAGCGGTCGAAGAATTCCGTGGGCGAAGAAAACCCTAGGGCCTGCACGTTGCGGGTCAGGGCCTCGAAGCCGAAGACCCGGCCTGTGTGGATGTCGACGATGGGCTGGAAGGCGATATCCAGCACCCCGGCATAGCGCACTAACGCCATCATACTGGTGCTTGAAAGGTCCAATCCGCTGGAGGAGGGAGCGACGGGAGACACGACGACCTGATTCATAAAAGGGGCCCCACTTTTTGGCGTCCCCGGCATTTTGTCGGGCTATGCTGCATTGCACATTTTCGACGCAAAACTACGATAGCCATGCTCGTTTTGGATGTACCGTGACTCATTTCCAACAACTTAAGATTTCAAAAAAGAGTCGCAAAAGGCTTTGGCAACCGTCATAGGACTCGGATGTTGGGGCTGTTCTGGGCCGGTTGCCCGGCCTTGGCCCCCCGCGTAGTATCCGCCCCCTTTGCCAGCCAGGCTTTTCGAACAGCCTTTTCGACCCTTCGGAGTCTCTCCTTTGCGTTACGTCAGCACCCGCGGCCGCGCCCCAGACCTTGGCTTTGATGATGTCCTTTTGACCGGTCTCGCCACCGACGGCGGGCTGTATGTGCCGGCGACCTGGCCGCAGTTCTCGAAAGATGAAATCGCTGCCCTGGCCGGCTTGGATTATCCGACCCTGGCCGCGCGCATCATGGCGCCTTTTGTGAAGGGCTCAGTGCTCGAGAAGGATTTGGATGCGCTGACGCGCGAGGCCTACAGCACCTTCACCCACAGCGCCGTCGCGCCCTTGAAACAACTGGCCGCCAACGATTGGTTGGTGGAGCTGTTCCACGGCCCGACTCTGGCGTTCAAAGACTACGCGCTGCAGGCGGTGGGTCTGATGTTCGACCGCGTTCTGAAGGCGCGCGGGCAGCGCATTACTATTGTGGGCGCGACGTCGGGCGATACCGGCTCGGCTGCGATTGAAGCGACCAAGGGCCGCGCCGCCGTCGATATTTTCATTCTGCATCCCGAAGGCCGCACCTCGGACGTGCAGCGCCGCCAGATGACGACGGTCGCTGCCGACAACGTGCATAACATCGCCGTCAAAGGCACCTTCGACGATTGCCAAGACATGGTGAAAGCCATGTTCGCCGACGCGACGTTCCGCAAGGATATGAACCTCTCGGCAGTGAACTCCATCAACTGGGCGCGCATTATGGCCCAAGTTGTCTATTACTTCTGGGCTGCATTGAATGTCGGCGCGCCGCATCGCGCCGTGGCGTTCTCGGTGCCCACGGGCAACTTCGGCAACGTCTTCGCAGGCTTTGTTGCGAGCCGCATGGGTCTGCCCATCGCCAAGTTCATCGTCGGCTCCAACAGCAATGACATCCTGACGCGCTATTTCGAAACCGGCGCGATGACCATGGAAGGTGTTGTGCCGACGCTGAGCCCTTCGATGGATATTCAAATCTCGTCCAACTTCGAACGCTTACTGTTCGAATCCCTGGGCCGCGACGGCGCTGCCGTGACGCGCCTTATGGATGGCTTGAAACAAAGCGGCGCTTATACAGTGGACGCGAAGGCCCACGCCGAAATGCTGAAGTTGTTCAGCGGGCATCGCCTGGATGACGCCGGCACCAAGCGCGTGATCGGCGAAATCTATAAGACCACCGGCGAGTTGATTGATCCGCATACGGCCGTTGGCGTACATGCCGGCCGTGTCGCGAAGCTTGACCCTGCCATCCCGCGCCTGACGCTGGCCACCGCCCATCCCGCCAAGTTCCCGGCGGCGGTGAAGGCTGCCACTGGCGTACATCCGCCGTTGCCACCCCATCTCGCCGACCTGTTTGAGCGCACCGAGCGCTTTACAACGTTGGCAAACGACTTAGATGAAGTGAAGAGTTTCGTTCGTAAAAACGTGCGCGGATAGGATCAGCAGAAGAATGGCAGTTCAGGTCACGACACTTTCCAACGGTTTGCGGGTTGTCACCGACTCTATGAGTTCGGTCGAGACCGTGGCGGTCGGGGTGTGGGTTGCGGCCGGCACACGTCACGAAATCGCCGAGATCAACGGCATTTCCCACCTTCTCGAACACATGGCCTTCAAGGGCACGGCGCGCCGCACGGCGCAAGCCATAGCCGAAGAAATGGATAACGTTGGCGGCCAGCTCAACGCCTACACCAGCCGCGACCACACGGCTTACTATGCTAAGGTTCTGAAAGAGGACCTCGGTCTCGCCGTTGATATCCTCTCAGACATTTTGCTGAACTCCAGCATGGACGGCGAAGAACTCGCGCGCGAGCAGCACGTCGTGGTGCAGGAAATCAACCAGGCCGACGACACGCCTGACGACATCATCTTCGATCATTTCCAAGCCGCTGCGTTCCCCGATCAGCCCATGGGCTGGCCGGTGTTGGGCAAGGAAGAGATCGTGCGCGCGGTAACGCCCGAACGTCTGCGCAGCTATATGGCGACCAACTACGCCGCAGATAACATGGTGGCCTCGGCCTCGGGCAATGTAGATCACGCGGCCTTTGTCGCGTTGATCGAGCGTGCCTTCGCAAGCTTGCCGCGCCGCTCGGCGGTATCTGAAGTGGCCGGCAAATACGCCGGCGGTGATTTCCGCCAGTCTCGCGACCTCGAGCAAATCCACGTCGTTCTGGGCTACGGCGGCGTGGCCCATGGCGATCCCGACTTCTACAATCTCGGTGCGCTCTCGACCTTGCTGGGCGAGGGCATGTCCTCGCGGCTGTTCCAAGAAATTCGCGAGAAGCGCGGTTTGGCCTATTCGGTGTTCTCCACCACCCAGTCGTTCTCCGACACAGGCGTGTTTTCGATCTATATCGGCACCGGCCAGGACGACATTCCAAAGCTCGTGCCGGTCCTGCGCGATGAGATCAAGAAGGTCACCGAAAGTATTTCCGAAGACGAAGTCAAACGCGCCCGCGCCCAGATCAAGGCCGGCCTGCTGATGTCACTGGAAAGCCCCGGCAGCCGCTGTGCCCAAAGCGCACGCCAGATCATGGTCTATGGCCGCCCGCTGACGACGGCTGAGATCATCGCCAAAGTTGAAGACGTAAATGCCGCCGGCATCACCCGCGTCGCCCAACGCATTTTTGCGAGCACGCCGACGTTGGCAGCTTTAGGCGAACAGAAAAGCCTGAATGAGTTAGAGACGCTGCGCGCGCGCTTCTAAGCGTGGCCGGCGGTCGCTGACAGCTGGTGCGCGGCAATGCCCAGCTTGGCCAGGGCTTTCGCCCACTTGCCGTCATAGTCCCGTGAGAACAACAGCTCCGTGTCCGCCGGCACGTTGAGCCAAGCGTTGCGCTTGATCTCGTCGTCCAGCTGGCTGGAATCCCAGCCCGCGTAGCCCAAGGCCATCAGGTTTTTATCAGGCCCGTTGCCTTCGGCGATGGCGCGCAGGATATCGGTGGTGGTCGAGAGGCAAATCTCACTGGTGACCGACAAGGTGCCGGCTTTGTGATAATCGCCCGAATGCAAAATGAAACCGAGTTGCGTCTGCACCGGTCCGCCGCGATGAACCTGGATATCTGAGCAGGTCTCCGAGCTGGGTTTGATTTTCAGATTATTCAGAATGTCTTTGAAGCGTACATCGGGCAGGGGTTTGTTGACGATGAGGCCCATGGCGCCTTCTTCAAGCGAATGCACGCACATGTAAATGACGGCGCGCTCGAAGCGGGGGTCGGCCATGCCGGGCATCGCGACCAGCAATTGCCCGGTCAGATAACCCTCTTCAGTTTTTGCGCGCGACGATCCCATCTGTTTCTCGAAAGCGATGCATAAGTTGAGACAAATAAGATGGGCCTAACATAAGGCCAAAACAAGACAGGAAAATTGACCTGCCATAATTGTTCGCCACAATTTGCGGCGCAAAATCTGGGTATCACCCTGATCGTTACAGGCCGTCGCGGATTTTTTCGGCTTCAGAGCGGGCCAGAACATCGACGCGTTCGTTCTCGACGTGGCCGGAATGGCCCTTGACCCAATGCCAACTGACACGATGCCCGGACCTGGCTTCATCGAGAATTTGCCAGAGGTCCACATTCTTCACAGGTTGTTTGTCGGCGGTTTTCCAGCCGCGTTTTTTCCAGCCGTGAATCCATTCTGTAATGCCCTTCTGGACATATTGGCTATCGGTGGTCACAGCGACGCGGCAGGGGCGCGTCAGGCTTTGCAGGCCTGCGATCACCGCCATCAGTTCCATGCGATTGTTTGTGGTGAGCCGCTCGCCGCCGGAAACTTCGCGGTCATTGCCTTTAAAGCGCAGCAGCGCTGCCCATCCGCCGGGACCGGGATTGCCAAGGCAAGCGCCGTCGGCGAACAGTTGAACCGTGTCTTCTTCTTCCATCTCAGCTGACATAAGCAGAGATGTCCTTTACGCCGCGATGGAACCTGAGCTTCTGCAAGTATTCGCGCGGATCTTTGACCTTCACCATCGCGCCCGGCGGCGTGTTGACCCAGTCATAAAGCCGGGTCAGCAAAAAGCGCATGGACGCACCGCGCGCGAGGGTCGGCATGGCCTCTCTCTCGGTACGCGTGAGCGGGCGAACGGATTCATAACCGGCGATGAGCCGGCTCGCTTTGGTGAAGTTGAACGCGCCATCGGGTTCAAAGCACCAGGCGTTCAAACACACGGCAATGTCGTAAGCCAGGAAATCATTGCAGGCGAAATAGAAGTCGATGAGGCCCGAGCATTTGCCGCCCTGAAAGAACACGTTGTCGGGAAACAAATCGGCGTGAATAACGCCTTCGGGCAAAAGGTTTGAGCCTAAAGCTGGCCATGCTTTGCTCAAGGCTTCCAATTCGCTGGTGATAAGAGCACCTAGACCTTTTTCCAGGCCTTCAACGGCGCCCGGCGCTGTGCGCGCATACAAATCGCGCCATCCTGCGACCGACAAACTGTTTGCGCGCTTCATGTCGAAGTTCATGCTCGCCTGATGCAGGCCTGCGAGCGCAGCGCCCAACGGCCCGCAGTGTTCGGCGGTGATGCGGCGCGGCGACATGCCGTTGAGGAAGCTGATGATCGCCGCCGGCCGGCCACACAGCGTGCGCAACGCTTTACCGTCGCGGCCCTTCAGGGGCACAGGACATTGCACGCCCGAACGCGCGAGGTGTTCCATGAGATTCAGGAAGAACGGCAGCTCGGCCGGATTCACGCGCTTTTCATACAGCGTCAGGATGAAGGGGCCTGTCGCCGTTTGCAGCATGTAGTTGGAATTTTCGACGCCTTCGGCGATGCCCTTGAAGCTGACGATCTCGCCGAAATTATAATCGGCTGCGAACGCCTGCAGGTCTTCGTCGGAGACTTCTGTGTATACGGCCATTGTTTAAGCGCTCAAGATTCGGGGCAGGCTGAACTTCACGGTCTCAGTCGTAACCGGAATTTCTTCCACAGTCACATCGAAGCGTTTGCGGGCTGCAGCGATCACTTCGCCCACCAACATCTCTGGCGCCGATGCGCCGGCGGTCACACCAATGGTGCTGTTGGGCACAATCGTATCCCAATCGATCTTGGTTTCGTCTTCCACCAGATACGCGCGGCGGCTACCGGACTTCAGCGCCACTTCCACCAGACGGTTAGAGTTGCTGGAGCTAGGTGAGCCAACCACCAAAATTGTATCGCAACGCGCGGCGATGGCTTTCACGGCAGCTTGCCGATTAGTCGTGGCGTAGCAAATGTCTTCCTTGCGCGGCAGGGCGATTTTCGGAAAACGCCGGCGCAAGGCCGAAACGATTTCCGCGGTATCGTCCACCGACAGCGTGGTCTGGGTCACGTAAGCCAAATTGTCGGGATTCTCGGGGTTCAGTTTTTCGGCGTCGTCCACCGACTGCACCAGGATCATGGCGCCGGGCGGAAGCTGGCCCATGGTGCCGACCACCTCTGGGTGGTTGGCATGGCCGATGAGCAGAATCTGATGGCCCTGGCGGAAATGGCGGTCGGCTTCCATGTGCACTTTGCTGACCAAGGGGCAGGTAGCGTCCACGTACAGCAGTTGGCGGGCCTCGGCGGCGGCCGGCACGGATTTCGGTACACCATGGGCCGAAAACACCACCGGGCGGCCTTCGGGCACTTCGTCCAGTTCCTCGACAAAAACGGCGCCTTTGGTGCGCAGGGCATCGACCACATGGCTGTTATGGACGATTTCGTGGCGCACATAGACGGGGGCCCCGTACTTCTCCAGGGCGCGCTCTACCACCAGGATGGCGCGGTCTACCCCGGCGCAAAAACCGCGCGGCGCCGCCAGAAGGATTTTTAACGCGGGCGAAGCCATCATTGGGGTCCAAAAAGCGGGGAATCGGGCCGGTACAGGGTCATTTTCGGCCCAGTTTAGAGGCCTAGTTTAGTTAGATGCCAGCCTATAGACTGCGACGCCTTCAGAAGGCCCATCCGGCGCTCTGATAGCAAATCCCGACCCTGGGCGAAAGCGTTGCTCCCGCAGGGCAGAAGTTAACCTCGTCGCATTCGAAAGTACCATGTTGACCCTTCCGTCCGCTGCGTTTCGCCGCTTTGCCGTTGTCCTTCCCGCGATCCTGGTTTTGTCGATCCTCGCCGGTTGCTCGCCGCACCTTGTGCCGCCGTGCCCGCCCGTGCGCGTGGACAACGCCACGGCCACCATCACCAAGTTCAAAGACGGCCCTGGCCGGGATGTGACCGACATCGAATATCAGGCTGAAATCCTCGGCTACAAAGGCCATTGCGATTACGGCAAAGAATCCGTCGCCGTGATTTTCGACGTCGACATGGCGTTGACGCGCGGTCCTGCGGCCACGGCCAACACTGCGCCTTTGTATTATTTTGTCGCCGTGCCGCAGTTTTTTCCCGATGCTGCCGGCAAGCAGATTATGAAAACCGTGCGCAAGCTCCCGGGCAAATCGGGTGCACGCGAAACCTTCACCGAGTCGGGCGTGCGCGTCAGAATTCCGCTGAAAGCCGATCAGGCTGGGGCGTCTTTTGACGTCTATGTGGGCTTCCAACCCGATAGCGCACAGCTGGAATACAACCGCACCCGCACGCAGCGTTAAGCTCGCGCGACTTATCCACAGGAATCACTTGCCGCGCGTGATGATTCACGTGCGCTGTCGTTGACCATCAGAGCCGACTCAGGTCACACTCCACTCATACCGTATACCCTCGTGGAAGAGATCGATCCGCCGCTTACTTAGGATCGACGCCGAAGGAGCAACCGCCCTCGGAACCTCTCAGGCACACAGGACCGCAAGGGATTGGTACTCTGGAAAGCAGGCGGAGATTCTATCGCCTCACCGAAGATGTAAGCCGGCCCACTTCAAAGTGAAGTGAACCCCGGTGATTCTTTCAGGTTTTCCGACAGAGGGGGGCGCTCAGATACCGGGACTCTGAATCCGGCGATGTGAGCGGTCCAAATTCTGTTGGAGATTTTTTCGTGCCAGATGCCGCCGCGGATTCCCTAAAGACAACGCCCCTTGAAGCCCTGCACGTTTCGCTGGGCGCGAAGATGGTGCCTTTCGCCGGCTATAACATGCCGGTGCAGTATCCCTTGGGCGTGCTCAAGGAACATCTGCATACGCGCGAGCAGGCGGGCCTGTTCGATGTGTCGCACATGGGTCAGGGCACGCTGGTGGGCGCTGATGTCGACGCCGCGCTGGAAACCCTGGTGCCCGGCGACATCAAGGGCCTGAAGCCTGGCCAGATCCGCTACACGCTCTTGCTCAATGAAAATGGCGGCATCATTGATGATCTGATGGTGACGCGTGTGTCGGACGACACGCTGTATCTGGTCGTCAACGCCGCCTGCAAAGACGGCGACTTCGCGCATATTGCATCGAAGCTCAAAGGCCGCGTGACACTGACGCGCCATGAAGATGCAGCGCTGCTGGCACTGCAGGGCCCAACAGCGGCGAAGGTCTTGGCGAAGTTCATTCCGGCGGCAGCAAACATGGGCTTTATGTCCAGCCGCATCGATAGTTTTGAAGATGTGCCCGTGCGCCTGTTCCGCTCCGGCTACACCGGCGAAGACGGCTACGAGATTTCCATTCCCAACGCTGCGGCGACGACGGTCGCCAACGCGCTGCTGGCCGAACCCGGTGTGCAGGCCATCGGCTTGGGCGCGCGTGATTCGCTGCGTCTTGAAGCAGGCTTGTGCCTGTACGGCAGCGATATCGACACAACGACGACACCCAGCGAAGCTGCGCTGAATTGGGTGATCGGTGCGCGCCGCCGCGCTGAAGGCGGCTTTCCGGGTGCGGCAAAAATTCAAGGCGAGATCAAAAACGGCGCGGGCAAAAAACGCGTCGGCATTAAGCCGCTCGGCAAAGCGCCGGCACGTGGCCATACGGAAATTCAAGACGGCCAAGGCAACCGCATCGGCGAAATTACATCGGGCGGATTTGGGCCCAGTTTCAACGGGCCCGTCGCCATGGGCTACGTCGACAGCAAATTCGCCAAGGTCGGCACTCCGCTGGCGCTAATTGTACGTGGGCAGCCGTTGCCTGCCGAGGTCGCTGCACTGCCTTTTGTTCCACATCGTTACTTCAAGTAAGGGGTTTTGTTATGAGCGAGACGCGGTTCACCAAAGATCACGAGTGGATCAAGATCGAAGGCAAAATTGGAACTGTCGGCATTACGCAGTTTGCGCAAAGCCAGCTGGGCGACATCGTGTTCGTCGAAGTTCCGGCGGCCGGTAAGGCCGTGAAATCCGGTGGTGAAGCTGCCGTCGTGGAATCCGTGAAAGCCGCCAGCGAAGTCTATTCGCCTGTATCCGGCACCGTGAAGGAAGGCAACGCTGCGTTGCCCGACGCGCCCGAGACCGTCAACCAAGATCCCGAAGGTGCGGGCTGGTTCTTCAAGATCGAAATGTCCGACGCCAAAGAACTCGAAGGTCTGATGGACAAAGCGGCTTACGACAAATATCTCGCCGAACTCGCCTAAGAACAATAACAACCAATAAGAATTAGAGGACCGCGCTATGCGTTATTTGCCCCTCAGTGAACCTCAGCGTCGCGAGATGCTTGGCGCCATCGGCGCTGCGTCCGTGGACGAGTTGTTCCGCGACCTGCCAAAGTCAGCGCTGGCCTCGGCCAAGTTCGATCTGCCCAACACGGCGAGTGAGATCGAAGTTGAACGCTCGCTCTCCATCATGGCGGCGAAGAACTTGAACTGCGGTGCCGCGCCGTCGTTCTTAGGGGCGGGTAATTATCGCCATCACACGCCGGCCTCGATGGATTACCTGATCCAACGCGGTGAGTTCCTGACGGCCTATACGCCGTACCAGCCCGAAATCAGCCAAGGCACGCTGCAGGCGATTTTCGAATTCCAAACGCAAGTCGCCCTCATCACCGGCATGGAGATCGCCAACGCTTCCATGTACGACGGCGCGACCGCCTGCGCCGAAGCCGTGGCCATGGCCTGCCGCATCACTAAGCGTACGAGCGCGCTGGTGTCGGGTAATGTTCATCCGCACTACCGCGATACGACCGAAACGACGATGAAATTTTTGGATGTCGCTGTGGAATGCCTCGCGCCCGATCCCGCCGGCATTGAAGACCTCATCGGCCGTATCTCGCCCGAACATGCTTGCGTCGTTGTGCAGACCCCGGGTTTCTTTGGGCATTTGAAGAACTACGCCGTGCTGGCCGAAGCCTGCCACAAGGCCGGCGCGCTGCTGGTTGTCTGCGTCACCGAGCCAGTGTCGCTGGGCGCCATCACGCCGCCGGGCCACATCGGCGCGGATATCGTTGTCGGCGAGGGCCAATCGCTGGCCGGTCCCATGAGCTTCGGCGGTCCGGGTGTGGGCCTGTTCGCGACGCGTGAGAAATTCCTGCGCCAGATGCCGGGGCGTCTTTGTGGTGAAACGACAGATGAAGACGGCCGCCGCGGTTGGGTGCTCACGCTCTCGACCCGCGAACAACATATCCGCCGCGAAAAGGCGACCTCTAACATCTGCACCAACTCAGGCCTCATTGCCCTCGCGTTCTCCACGCACATGACTTTGTTGGGTGAAGCTGGCTTCACGCGTCTCGCGGAACTCAATCACGCTATGGCAGTGACGCTGGCCGAGAAGGTCGAAAAGCTGCCGGGCGTGAAAATCCTCTCCAGCACCTTCTTCAACGAATTCGCTGTGCTCTTGCCCAAAAAGGCTGAAGGCGTAGTCGAAGCTTTGGCTAAGCGCCGCATCCTGGGCGGCGTTCCCGCCTCGCGCTTCTATCCCACGTACCCTGAGCTCGCCAACGTGCTGCTGCTCACGGCCACTGAAACCAATACCGCCGCCGATATCGATACCCTTGTCGGCGCGCTCAAGGAGGTGCTCGCATGACCATCCCGACCACCGCCAGCGGCAACCGTGGCCTGCAACTCGAGCAAGGCCTGATCTTCGAACAGAACACACCGGGCATGAGCGGCGTCGATCTGCCCGCCGTGCCAAAGGTCGCCGACCGCTTAGGCGATATGAAAAGCACCAAGAACATTGGCCTGCCCGGCATGTCCGAGCCGGACGTGGTGCGCCACTACACGCGCCTCTCGCAAAAGAACTACTCCATCGACAGCGGTTTCTATCCG
Source organism: Fidelibacterota bacterium (assembly GCA_947476895.1). Lineage (GTDB taxonomy): Bacteria > Pseudomonadota > Alphaproteobacteria > Rhodospirillales > Rhodospirillaceae > SHVO01. The sequence goes on from CANJRX010000034.1 coordinate 11,679, forward strand.
CTGGGCTCGTGCACCATGAAGCACAATCCGCGCCTCAATGAAAAAATGGCGCGGCTTCCCGGCTTTGCCGATATCCATCCCTTCCAGCCGGTCTCGACCATTCAAGGCGCCTTGGAGCTGATCGATACCTGCGCCCACTGGCTGAAAACGCTGACCGGCATGACCGCCGTTGCTATGTCGCCTGCCGCCGGCGCGCACGGCGAGCTTTGCGGCTTGATGTGCATTAAGTCGGCGCATGAAGCGAACGGCCAAGGTCATCGCAAAACGATTTTGGTTCCTGAATCCGCTCACGGCACAAATCCTGCCACGGCAGCGCTATGCGGCTATGCGGTGGAATCCATCCCGGCCAACGCTGAGGGTCGCGTGGATGTCGCTGCGTTGAGGGCGCACCTGCGTCCTGAAATCGCAGCTGTGATGATCACCAATCCCAACACCTGCGGCCTGTTCGAGCGCGATTGCATCGCCATCGCCGAAGCCGTGCATGAAGCGGGCGCCTATTTCTATATGGACGGCGCGAATTACAACGCCATCGTTGCCCGTCTGCGTATTGCCGATCTCGGCGTCGATGCCATGCACATCAACCTGCACAAGACCTTCTCCACGCCGCACGGCGGTGGTGGTCCCGGTGCGGGGCCGACTGTGCTCTCGGCGAAACTCGCGCCCTTCGCGCCTGTGCCCATGGTGATCAAGGTCGGCGAAGGCTTCGACGTCGAGGAACACGCTGGTCACGGCACAGCCACACAAAGCTATGGCCGCATGAAAGGCTACCACGGCCAGTTCGGCGTGTTTGTACGCGCTGTCAGCTACATGATGGCTATGGGCGGTGATGGTCTGAAGCAAGCGTCAGGCGATGCTGTGCTCAACGCCAACTATCTGCTCGCGCGTTTGTCGGAAGAACTCACGCCGGCTTTCGAAGGCCCCTGCATGCATGAAGCCGTGTTCGATGACCGCTTCCTGAAGGGCACCGGCGTCACCACGCTCGATATTGCCAAGGCGCTAATCGACGAAGGCGTTCATCCGCCAACGATGTATTTCCCGCTGGTCGTGCACGGTGCGTTGTTGATGGAGCCGACGGAGACCGAAAGCAAAGCCACGCTCGACGGCTTCATCGCGTCGCTGCTGCACCTCGCGCGCAAAGCCAAAAGCGGCACGGCCGAAGCCGAATTTAAAGCAGCACCTATGCTGTCGCCGCGCCGTCGTTTGGATGAAACCAAAGCCGCGCGTAAACCGATCCTGCGCTGGCTTCCGTCCAGCGACAGCAATGGCACGCGCCAAGCGGCTGAGTAGCTAAATCTCGAAGGTGCTCTTTTCGGGGAACAGCCGCGCGTAAAGACGGCGGACAACGTTCTCGATGAAGGGAATGTTGACGGCCTTGTTGCCATCGTTGATGCACAGGGCCTTCAACATGCGCCGGCGCATCCAGAAGCGGGCGACCGAACCCACAACGCGCGGCACCTGAATGAAGCGGCTGAAGTCGGTGCGGCTGGTCAGAAGAATGTAGCCGTAAATGTTGCTCGCCGGCAGCGCCACGGCGCGGTCCGTGCGCAAGGCCAAGTTCTGCACAGCACCTGAGGTCACCTTAATATCGTCGGCTTTACGAAACGGCGTGTGCGATAGCCGCGCCAATTGATCGGGTAACGTCGCCCACAAGTCGGCCATCAGTTCACGCGTCAGCGCATAGGGTCCGTGGGCAATGCGCATGTAAGACAATGGCCCCAGTTTTTCAGTCAGCGCCGCGTGGGTCGCCATGGCGCGCCGGTGTGTGGGATCGGTCGAGCGCGGCTGCACGCGGCGGCGATCGGCGGCGACAATGACGCGGCCTTCGGTGTCATAGAAATCGGCCGTGCTCACGGGCGCGAGGAAGCACATATCGTCGTCCAGCAGCACGAATTTTTCCGCAATGCCGGAGATGCGCCAGATGTGGCTTTGAATAGCGTCGGAGTGGAAGGTCGGCAGGCTTGCTGCAGGAATAAAATCCGCGTGGCGCACGAGGTGAAGGCGTGGATGAGCGGCCTTCAGCCAAGCCGGTACCTGGCCGTCGGTCACCAGATAGATGCGCCGGAAAAAAGGTGCGAACTTTTCGATAGAACGCAAAGTGTAGCGGAGTTCGTCGCGCTGCTTGAACCGCGAAATGCTGGTGCCGTAGCAGGCGTGTTCTTGGTCGGCAGCGCCTTCCCAGGCCGCGCGGCGCGACAACATATCCGCCTGCCATTTAGGGCACGTACCATCGACCCACAGCAGCACAACTTCTACGTCCGTCGAAAAGGAGCGGCTGTCCGGAAAGATGGACCCGCTTTGGCGAAGCGCTGAGAACGAGACCGGTAAATTCAAACGGGCGAACTCTGGGCTGAACTATCTTAGGTGGAACAATACATTTTTATGATGGTGTGCTGAAACTTTTCGCAATGCAATAAAAAGATTCCCTAACTGTTCCCACTTAGGAATTGTCGCAATTATGACGGCCTTCTGAGCGCTAAGCTTTTGGCGCGGGACCTAGGATGTCGCGGATTTTCAGTGCGAGCTGTTCGATCGTATACGGCTTTGACAACAGTTCGACGCCGGCATCAAGCATGCCGTTGTGGACAATGGCGTTGCGCGTATAGCCGGTAATTGACCTGACGGCTTTTTTTGTACCGGTTGATTTGAGAGAATTGACCCCAACAGGAGGAGCTGAACATGGCGAGACGTGGATTAGGCGCGGAGCAGATTGTTTCCAAGTTAAGGCAGATCGAGGTGCTGATGGCGCAGGGCAAGTC
>CANJRX010000035.1 GCA_947476895.1 Fidelibacterota bacterium
CACTACAACACCAAGCGGCCCCATTCATCGCTCGGCTATAGGCCGCCGGCGCCGGTGACCTATAGCCCGATACCAGTACCACTCGAACAGAGCCAAAACATGCAGTAGACTAACATCACGACTGGTAAAGAAAATCGGTCAGGTCAGCGCGCACCCTGCCGCATGTTTCGATTGGCCTGACTGATATTGGAAATTACTTTTTTCGTCGTGCGGATTGTTTTGCCAGTGGATTTCATTTTTGTTCCTTTAATCGTTTAAGTGGGCTACCTCCGCAAGTCGCCCGGGGAAATCCTCCCGTATAGAAAACGGCCCTCCGCTGCGGGAGGGCCGTTCATAGAACACCGATTTTATCGGCGGTTAGGATTATTCGGATTCCAATCAAAGCGGTTACTTACGCCGTCGCCATCACGATCTTGGTCATAACGATTGGGAATGCCATCACCGTCCCAGTCCCGGCGTGTCGGATAATTGCCACTATCATAAGATGAGATTCCGACGCTTACCGAACGCGAATCGTATCCATCCGACGTTCCACAACCCGCTAGCGCCAGCAAAGACGCAACTGCGGCGGTAGCGATCACGCCGGTTCTAATTGTTTTCTTGTGCAAAATATTCATATCGGACCTCCTATTGAGTACTGCAGATATAACGCCGCAATCCCCAGCATGTTTCCATGCATCCGGAAGTTCGTTAGCAGGGCCGGTTAAACAGCTGAAAAAGCGAAAGATCGCCCGATTTGATTAAGCGCGGCAGAGGTTCTGCCAGAAGCGATATCGGGGGCAAGTTCGCCACTGGCCAACCGGGAAATAGCGGTCAGTCAGGCGTTCAAGTTCACCCGCATCATACGGAGTCTTATCAATAATGACGGACGTCACCTTAGTGTAATGCCCCTCGTCCGGCGCAAAGCGGCATGTAGCTTCGCCCCGCACTTTCTCATTCGCCGCATCGACACCCGCAAATGAAACTGTGATGTAATAAGTATCCGCTTTGGGTTCTATAAAAAACTCAGAGCCGGCCTCGCCGTCCGCAGGGGGCTCCCTCTTGAAGGAGGGCGGATCAACGATCTCTTCGGCCAAAATTGAGGCCCACGAAATTGATTTGGCGCTATCGACAGTTTCCGTCACAGCCGCTTTGCACAACGTAAGGCGTGGATCTTCCTCACCACACGCTGCGAGAATGCACATACTCAGAATACAAATGACAGCCGGATAGAATCTCACGAACTCTCCTAGTCTCCCGGTTTCTTCGCGGCACGGGCGGTGGCAATCTCTGCCGGGAAATCGATCTGCCCGGTCATCGTTTTCGCCGAAACACCTGAGAGTACGTGCGCGTTAACGATATAAGCTGGCGTGAGGGAGATTTTTAAGGACCGCGCCAGATTGAAGTTGGCGATCAGCTGATCCGCAATCTCAGGCGCGACCATATCCTTACGCAGCCGATCCATATCAAGACCCAGGCTTGTCGCGGTATTGAAAATGACGTCCGACGTAAGCTTGCCGCGATAGTTCATAAGCGTGTGATGGTAAGCGGCGTATTTACCTTGACGTCCCGCGGCCAAGGCGACTTTCGCGGCAAGCACCGACTCAGGACCCAGAATTGGAAATTCTTTGACGACCAGCTTTACACCTTTGTCGTCGGCCAGAAGTTTATCCAGTTTAGGTTCGACAGCTTTACAGTAAGGACATTGATAGTCGACGAACTTGACCAGCACCACGTCGCCTTGAGGATTCCCCAGGACCGGCGTGAGCGGATCACGCAACAGGTCAGTCGTACGTGCGGCGGCGGTAACATCCGCGGCGGCCTCGAGTGCCGCCTTCACGGGATCCGCTTCTTGCGCCCTTACATTCAAGCCGCAAAGACTAGCGATCAATACAAGACTTGTGATGAGGTAACGCGCGGCCATGGTGGACTCTCCCGAGCAATCGTTGTGCACCATCACTATAAGCTAAGCCTTCGCTGAATCAATTATTCCGCCCAGGAACGCCGTGGTTTATAAAGGGTGCCTGATGGAAAGGCCGTGCCGATGATCGATCTGGAAGCCGTTAAACCGCGTTCGCGCGTTGTGCGCAAACTCGTGTTTGCGCTTATTGCCATGTCTGTTCTGGGCATCGCGAGCTTGCAGAATGCTGGTTACGCACTTTTGATCTGGGGTTGGGGCCCGAGCGGTGAAGAAAAAAATGGCATGGTGCAGCTCAACTGTACCTACTTCACGGGCACCGAAAAAGTCATCAACCACATAGCGCGCGTTGTAACCGATGCCGATAGACCGTCCCATTGCCCGATCGTCAAACGCCTTCCAAAACTAAACCCGTCTTTGGACAATGTGTTGACGCGATAAGGGGTAGTTCGTTACTCGCCGGGAACAACGGCCTGGCGGTCACCCATCCAGGTATTATACCAGCCGATAAGTTCGTCGTATGGCATTGGCCGGCCGATGAAGAAACCTTGCGCCACGTCACAGCCCAGGCGCGCAACAGTCTGCCAGTCTTGTTCGCTTTCGACACCTTCGGCGACGCTGCGTAATTTCAAGCGCTTTGCCATCGTCACGCTGGTTCCCAGAAGCGCTTGCAACACGTCCTGCTTTGCCGAACCAGTCACAAAAACCTGATCGATTTTAAGTTCGCTAAAAGGCACGCGAGTCAGCTGCTGCATCGACGAAAAACCTGTGCCGTAATCGTCGATCGAAAGCCCGAACCCTTTCATGCGCAGGCGGGCCAACGTTTCGAGCGAATGGCCCAGGTCGGTCATGGCCACCGTTTCGGTCACCTCGATTGTGAAGGACTCTGCGCGTAAGCCCAAAGCGCGGTAAGTGTGAGGGCCGCCGTCAGTATCGTTCTCGAAGGTCAAACCAGCAGATTCGTTTACCTTTCGGTATCCATCCTTGCCCTCGAACTTATCCATCTGGCCAATCTGGCGATATACCTCGGCGTTGTTTTGGGCAGCCTTGTCATTCCATTCGGGATCAATGGGGTAAGCTGATTCTGATGTTGGTGTTGACTGTTCCGTAGCGGCTGCGTAATTCACGATCTCGGGTTTAAAATCCCGAGGAACGATTCCAATGGGCGTCAGCGGCGGCGCTGGCCCCCGCATAACAAGGTTTCCCGCTGCCGGACTACTCTGCCGCCCATACGCCCAAATCTTTGCTCGTGCGCGCAAGATGTCGAGGTCATCCATCGGTGGCGTGAAGCCACCGTTAAAAACATCGCCGTAAATCCGCGGACGCCAGTCGGACATAAAAGCCTCCAGATTCTGGAAAACGAAAAGCCCCGAAGCGAAAGCACCGGGGCGGATTTATTCAGCAGATAATTTCGTTTTAAATTTTTCGATTCTCAAGTCAAGCGCGCTAATTTCCCTGCCCCCGCACAAATCCTGTGGGCGCCACGCATGTTGAAATCTTGCGCGTCGGCCACACAACCTTCTCCCCGCTTTTCCTCAAAAGCTCTTCGCTGCGCACCTGCTCTTCAAAGGTGATGGCGAGGCATTTCGGTACACCGCCCTCGCCCGCCACCGGCTTTATCTCCGCAAGTTTGGTTGCGAATCCGCGCGGCGTTTGGAAAACGAAGCTTTTGCCGTTCCCGTCAGACACCATCCCCACAATAAACGCTGCGCAGGGACCCATCAGGCTGGTATTGGCGCAGCTCTTGTTTTGGGGATCGCCAGTGATAAAGGCCGTCTCCCACGGCGTACCTGGAACGGGCTTAGGTTTCACAGGCGCTTGGATCGCGATGGCCCGCTCCGCATCGGTTAAGGTCGCAACATCGGCGAAGAATTCGGCCTCGTGCCGCTGCCCGAGGTCCAAAATGCACACTTCACTCCGCCGTGTCGGCCATTTGCCAGACGCATCCCGGCCGCCGTCGCGGACTTCTTCACGCAGCCTCACCAAAACACAGTGTGGCAATTCTCCCTTTGGATACTCCTCCACACTTTCAATCGTCCAGTTGAAGGCCGGTTTCAGCCGAACACCGAATTCAGACTTAAAAAAGTTCGAAGTATCGGCATAGGCCGTAACGGTTTTGCACCGCGCCTCTGAACTGTTCTCGCACCCTTTTTCCGGCTTGGTGATTGAGACGAGAATTTTAATCGGCTCAATAGGTTCATTGCTGAAGGCCGACTCTTCGGTCTCGTGCAGCATGGGCCCGAACTGCGCGCGAGTCACGCCGCGCACCATATTGATGGCCGCACTTTCGTCCAAGGCAAAGAATCGCGGCGGAGCATCGGCCGCCGCCGCCGGCAGCGCCGCGCTCAACATCGCCAAACAGAAAATGAACATTCGCATCCGCCGAGTGTAGAGATTCTTGGGTCTCTAAACCACCCCCGGCATGCGATACGTTGCAAGCGCATCCAGCGGCTCACTTTTCGCCGCCGCAAACCGTAGCATCATCAAGCCATAACGCGTGGCTGCCATCAGGTCGTCGCCCTCCTTCACGATCTGCCCGCTCTTGCGGTGATAAAGCCTGAACTCTTCCCACCAATCGTTCAAATGCGCGGCCACCTTAAAGCGCCCGGTTTTCATGCGGTCGAGCAAGTCGAGTACGCCAGCTTCCACACCGTTCGAGCCGTCGGGAAATGTCGCTTTGTCGCTGAGCAAATTTGCGCCGTGATCACGATACTGCTGGGCGATAGTCACCCCCGATCCGGGATCATGCTGCAGACCGTCGTGGGGCCACGCTACGGGAATCCATTTCCCCCGCGCATTTAAAGCCGCCGCATGCACCACCGGCGTCTGCTCGCGTACCCGGTAGCAGTCATAGACGTGAATCACATCGGCATCTTTGTCCCACGCCATCCATACGGCCGCTGTCGGGTGATCCCATCCGATATCTAGCCCGCAAATTCTGGCCCAATGTTTGGGGATATGCGGCTGCTCTTCGCGCAACAATTCTTCCGTCACAGGGAATACACGGCCCGAACCTAGGGTCGGCACGCCCTTGGCGCGCGCTTCGCGTTCGTGTTCAGGATAGGCCGCAATAATCCGCGCACGTTCTTCTGATGTGTAGTGCCCCGCATCGTCGATGGTCATGATGGTCACGTCGCGGTCCGGCGTTTTATCGAGGAGAAAGCGCTTCACCACCGCGCTCATGCCTTTCAGCGGTGTGAAAGTCATCCATGTGATCCCGCGCGTCGCATTGGTGCGCGTCACACCCTCGGTATAAATCTCGGCTTCCGGTTCTTCGTCGAACCACACCCAGTCCAGCGTTTCCGCCTGCCACTTCTCGCGGCCTTTCTCATAGGACTTGAGCCGGATCAGGCTGACGCCGCCGCTGACATGCGCGACCTCAATCGTATCCATCAGGTCGGTCACGCCCCGCGCTGCACTGTGATCGCGGATTTTATCGCGCGGGATCGCGCCCGTACCGATATCCGTGTGCCGGCCCATCAGCACGCGCTGCACAGAATCGCGCACCGTCTCGCCCGTGACGCCCGAGGCCCAGCCCACCGTGGGCCGCGTGAAGCGCTGACCCACCCACCAGGCGGGATACAGGCCCGTGGCATGAATTGCCGCCTCAAAGCCGCCCGCGAGCGTTTTGCCCAACTGATTGCCGGCCATATATAGACGCTCGCGATGCGCCGCGCCGGCAGCGTGAAAATCGATTTGCTTAGGATAAGGCCGGTAGAGCAGGAGCTTCCGCGTCTCCAGCCGCCGCAGCTGCTCCGTCTTTAACGCCTGCAACTCCGTGAGAAGCGGCGTTAATAGCGGCATCAAGCAAGCGGATGCGGGCAAGCAGTTCGTCATCGGTCATGCTTTTAGGCGTATTGGGCACTGGCGCATCGCCCGCGTCTTTGGGCAGGACCGATGCAATGATTTTCAAATAGTCGGCGGGCTTTTCTTCGCGGTAAGCCGCTATGGCCGCGACGCCATGTGCGGCAAAGTCATCAGCCAGCGCCTTCAGAAAATCGGCGCGCAAGGCGTGATCAGGGGATGGTGAGTTCATAGATTACCGTAGTCGGAAAATAAAAGGCCGCCCTCGGGGCGGCCTTGGAGCTTTTCGATGCTTATGTGCGGTTCGACGAAACCTCGCCATCACGCTGCTTGATGCCAGACTGAGGATACGTAACCGTTTGGGATATAAAACGCCCACTATTGAGCGCACACTTCTGTCGGCTGCGTTTTCATCATCTGCTTGAATTGAGCGGCCGTTACCAGCCGGTAATTCAGCTTATACATACCTTCCCGTAAAGCGTCGTTATTTTTGATTGTTAGCGTCTCTCCATCTTCCCAAACCCCGTTTTTGAAATTAAGTGTCATGCTTGAATTGAAGTGATCATTGTCGACAATGAACACTCTATCGAAACTTACGGGGTTAAAAGACATGAACGTGGCCATTTTTAACGTGGGCGTCTTTTCGAAATAACATTGATGGACGAAAAAGTCCGTCTTTCCGAAAACGTCCGGTAACACGTCGTTATCCTGCGATTGCGCTGAACCCGCGGTTAACGTAGCCAACACTGTCAGTGCGATAACACTCCGAACTACCTGACTCCGGGCTTGGCTTTGGCGTCGTAAATATTTAGCCATTGATCCCCCATATAGGTTTTGAACGGGCCGATTTGCTCTTTGACTGGGTATCCCCATTTCGCATGCGGCGCTGTGCTATTTGTACCATGCGTGTTGTAGCGGGTGTAGGGCCAAGGCGATGGATAGGCCTCGGGATTGCTTGTAATTTCGTCAGCAATTTTTGATGCCCGCTCAAAGGCGCTGCGCGCCGGCGGATACCCGGCATTGATAGCGTTAATTTCTCTACCAGGAAGAACCTGATTTGCGAGCGTCTTGTCTTCGCCTTCGAATTCTTCCCGCTCGCCCTGGGCTTGCCGATTCTTAATCACCTGAGCGATTTTCCACATGGCGCTATCGAGGTCTTCAGGGCTACCCCGGAACGATCCAACTTCATTATATATGGTTCGCGCTAACGTATCGGTGTTGAAGTCGCGCCAGGGCGCGTTGGGTGCGGGAGCCTTACCCACTGAGACCACCTCTTCAATCGGCTGGCCGTAATTCCTGGGCAATTGTGGAGGTTGGACGATCGCGGGCGCGGCGGCGTTTGCCGTACCTGGCCCCAGCGTTCATGAAAACCAGTCACCAAATCCACTGAGCAGTCCAAACTCCCGAACGCCCGTACGCGGGTTTATGCTGTTGGCGACATCACCCACGCGCAGCGCTGCGAGCGGAATATTCTGTTCCTCCGCCGCGCGGGCCAAAACCGCCATCACAGCGGGATTCTGCATAGCGCGCGGGATCACCAACTCACCCAGCGCCACGTGCGCCACTTCGGTGTCATCACCTCGACCCTCTTCCGCTAGGGTTTGCGCTTTGCGCTCCGCCTCACGCCGGCGTTCAGCGATGCGCTTCTTCGCATGCGCGAAAGCCTGCTCACGGGTCTAAGCGCCCGGACTATCGTTTCGAAAAAGTGTGGTCATGAACTCCTCCTATTAAATTACCGACAAAAGCAACGTTCGGGGGAACAAGGCACTGTCACCTCCGTTTTTCTCCTGCGCTTCATTGCGCATTCATTGGAAATTCAACATCACAACGGGAGCCCGTCCCCATGCGAAACCGCAACAGAAACGACAATTCGCGCTGGACCAACGAGAACTACAACCGCGATGATCGCGATATGGATAGTTTCGCGCAGGACTATAATCCGCGTCCCCAAAACGCACGCGATGACGTCTATCGTGATGATGTCTATGCGGGCCACGAAGGCCCTTACGGCAGTAACTCAGATCACGGCTATAACAATCGCAGCTATCCGGAAGATCTGGATCACGAAGCCCGCGAAGCCCGGCAGTGGAAAAACCGCAACTACGCCACGCAGAGCCGCAGTGCCAATGCTCGCAATTGGGATGCGCCGCGTCCGGGTTCGGACCGCGCCGGAAACTTGGCCGCCGAACGCATGGCGGAACGGACTGCAGGTACCCATGGCCCGAGCTACCGCTCGTCCAGCACCTACCGTCCGTCAAACTTCCGGTCCAATAATGACGACCCGCAATACTTCACCGGCGCTCACAGCAATCAGGTGTGGGAAGATGACCGCAATCTGAGCGACTCATCGGTGACCCACGATCATCACGACACCGATTACTTCGCTTGGCGCGATGCCGAGTTGAACCGCCACGACAGCGCCTACGGCGATTGGCGTCGCACGCAGGCTCAAAGTTATGACACAACATACCGTGAGTGGCGCAAGGCGCGTCAGGACAAGTTCGCCAGTGAATTCACAGATTGGCGCACGACCCAGACGAACCAAACCACCAGCGATGCGCCTAAGCTAGATACAGTCAGCCCTAAAACTAACACCACGAAGTAAGGCCAAATAAAAGCGGAGCTGGTATGCCCAGCTCCGCTTTTTCATGCCCGATACTCACGCCGCTCTTCACATGCATGTCAGCGGCAATATAATTCCAAAAAAACCAAACTTTCCGGTGTGCAGCGCAAGGAACTTCCTCGCGTTTCAGCGTTATCTCAACATAACCGCATAGCGCGGTCCCTGAAGACAAGGCCTACAGCTTCGGAGTTTTTGTTGAGTTGTCTGCCAATGGAGAGTTGCTATGAAACTAAAACCCATTCTTCTCGCTGCGTTCGGCCTGTGCATGAGTGCAGCCGTCGTTGCCGAACACAATAACGGTGGCTACTTGTTTGTGACCAAGGCCTCGGCTGCCGCACCGGATTACCACGACGCCGGCATAAGAAAATTACTCGGCGCGACGCGGTAGTGCGGCAACTAACGGATGCGCTGACAAGCAGGCAAACACGGATAAGTTTGCAGACGTGACGATCTGTATGCCGTTTACAAAATTTTCTTCAAAAGCCGGGAACCTTGTCGTCCTCACAATGTTGTGAGTCCCAGATGGACCGCCAGAAGCACCTAGCGGGTTGCGCTTCCGGTCCGGGGACTACTCAAAATATAGTGACGGAAGGTGCCGACATGGAACGTGATGTAAGAGCCGCCGTAGAAGTATTTGTCGAACGTTTTGGCTGTAACGCCTTTATTGAGGCCGTAAGTCGCTATCGCGATTCTATTTTAGCGGGTAAAGCCCAGCAGGCCCTTATCTGGCGCTCCATAGCCGATGCTATTGAGAGCCATAGCGATGCCCACGCCCTCCGCTCCATGCATTAACAATTTGCCCATTAATAGGGGCTTTTAACGAGAATTTGCCCGCTGCAGCGAAAGCTGGTGTGGGCATCTTCTTGAGGACATGAGGAAATTTCTACGGGCCGTCCGCAACCTTATGCCTCGAGCAGCATTAGTGTTGGTAGTCACGGCAATCATAGAGGGTGTTATGACAAGCCAATTTCACGATCTTCTCGTCGAACAGCTGCCGCGCCTGCGGGCTTACGCTCTCGGTCTGACGCGTAACCGCGCGGCCGCCGACGACCTGTTGCAGCAAACCGCCCTCAAGGCCTGGAATGGCCAAAACAGCTTCATCGCCGGCACCAACTTTAAAGCCTGGCTCTATCACATCATGCGCAATGAACACATCAGCACCTTCCGTCGTGCAAAACGCCAGAGCGTGTCGATCGATTCTGTGCCTGAAGAATTCTTCGCTCAGGAAGGCGATCAGGAAACCAAGATGCTGACCCGCGAAGTCTTAAAGGCCATGGAGAAGTTGGCCGACGTGCAACGCGAAGTCCTGATGATGAATTGCGTGGCTGGCCTCAGCTACGAAGAAATTAGCGAATCTCTGGGCTGCTCTATCGGCACCGTGAAAAGCCGCTTGTGGCGCGCCCGCAATGAGATGCAAAAGCTGATGTACGGTGCCGACGAGGAAATCGCCCAGGACGACGACGTAAAACCGACTATTACGAAGTCCGCTCCGTCAGCCAGCCTCAGCGCCTAAATCACAGTTACGAGTAAATACGGACGCCGGCGGGCGTCCGTATTTTTCGTTTTCCCCCACATCGGTATGAACACCCATGCCTGCCGCCACCATGGCGATCGCGGAATATTCCGGATTGCCGTGAACAGCTAATTTGAATGGCTCCATACGCCCATTCTTAATTTGCGTGTCCCACTCGCGCATTGAATCTTCGAACTCATAAACCGCGCGCGCCATGTGGTGATTGGCCATAAAGGCCCGCGTCCAGCCCGACGTGAGCTTCACCTCAAAAGCTTTCCAGGTTTGGTCGATATGGGGCTTGTCGTAGGCGTACAACTGCGGCCTCCCGCCCGCCTCGCGGGGTGGCTTCATGGAACCGTCGATGCCAAACATATGCAGGCTTCGGAAGCCCAAGCCATGGGCCAGGCCAACCGCCCTCAAGCCGATCACCGAAGCCCCTGATATGTTGACCCATGGCTCGCGTGGGAACTCTGTCTTGAGGATATCAGACTCCCCAAGCCCCGCCGCCGCGTGCCACAGGTAGGCATCCGCACGCGTCTTGAATTTGCTAATGACGTCGTCGTGACATTGGCTGGCGATGAGGTACTTAGGCGCGGCCCAAAGCTTTCCGCAGCGCCTATGCGTCGCCGGCGATGCCGCCAGGGTGAGGTCGATGTAATCGGCCACCCAATCCTTCGGATCCAGCAGCGCAGCGTAATCACAGCGCAAACCGCGTTTCAAAAGCCAATCATGGGACTTATTCACCGCCATCACCTTAGCGCCCCGTTTTATAAGGCGGCGTAACGCACCTACTTCGTCGATGAGACTGGGACCGCCGCCGACAATGCACACTGTAGCGGGACGGTGCCAATCGCGGCTGTGGTCGATGTTCAAAAGTTTAAGCAAGCTCGGGATGCCGCAAGTCTGTCCACGCCGCACACGCCTGAGGTACTCATCGGCGTCGACGCGGCCTTTACCGGCGGGGATCACATCACGTAAGTCGCGCGGGGTCGCAGGCAGCTCTAAGGCTGCCCTATCGCATGTGATATTCATGAGGCCTCAACACGAAAACCCGCCTCCAAGGTTGGGGCGGGTTTAAAGGCGCGGGTGCGCGCGCTGGAAATGAGAGTAGACCATTTCCGGTATAAATTTTTGCGGACTCAGGTCAAGGGGGACGCACCTCCCTGCCCCCAACCCTGCGCACGGCAAAGAAAAAACCGGCGCTTGTTACAGCGCCGGGTTCAATCTTTCGCCTAAAGGCTGGCTTATTTCTTGCTTTTGATCTGCTGCACGAGGGCCAGCGACTTTTCAACGTGGTCGGCCGGCGCGATGCCATCGTCGTTGGACGAGAAGGTGGAGACCACCTTGTAGTCCGGCGTAATGACGAAGGTGGTGCGCTCGGTGAACGCTGTGGTGATCGGGTTATCTTTGCTGTCTTTGGCGCCTTCGCGCACGCCGCCGACCTTCAGGTCATAGGACTTGGCGATGGAGCCGTCAGCATCCGACGCCACCGGGAACTTGCCGGCGCAGTATTCGGGATCCGCTGAGAACATGTTCAGCTTGGCGATGGTGTCGTGCGAGACGCCGATGATCGTGGCACCCGCGGCGTCGAACTTGTCTTTGTTCTCGGCAAATGTATGCGCTTCGATGTTGCAGCCGCGTGTGTAGGCAGCCGGATAGAAGTACACCACGACCGGACCTTTCTTCAGCGCATCAGCCAGCGAGAAGTTGAATTCCTTGCCAGCCAGCGAAGCTCGCGCCGAAAAGTCAGCGGCTTTATCGCCGGGCTTCTTTGCGGCGTAGGCGGCCGGAACCGCGAGAATGCTTCCGAGAAGGGCGTAAGTGAGCAACCGTTTCATTCGTATGTCCTCCGCAAATGTTGGCGCAAATGGTGTGTCGAAAAAGGCTTATAGCGCATGACTAAACCAGCCCCGAATGTATCCCACGGGTCACAGCCTGTGAAGCGGAATGGTATGTCCACCAACCTTCAATTATACGTGAGTACGCGAAGGTTGCGTTGACTTACAGGGGTTTAGCGGGGTGCCGCGCCCAAACGCCTATACGCCGCGATAGCCCGCTGTAGGCACTAAAACCAATCGAACGGAAACCCCGCTTAGGGCGACTTTCCGTGCGGAGCCATGAATTTGACGTCGTACAACAGAACATCGCGGTTCTGGTTAAGGCCAAAAGGCTCTACGCCGTGATAGCTGTCTTGCAGGTTGGGAAAGGCGAAGACCGTATTGGGCCGGAACGGCATGGTCCCCATTAACTCGAAGTTTTCGCGAGGTGCATGGTACCCGCCGGGAAATGCCGCCACGTCTTGCTTAAGCGAATAGACTGATGTGCCTTGCATGATCTGGCTTTCATCGGGCGGCATATAAAATAGCGCTGAGATCGCTTTCGACGGCGAATCCATGTGCGGATTAAGCATGTAGCTTTCTTTGTCGCGCATAAGCAGCATTTCGGCCGCGGCTTCGGCGCGCCCTTCGCTCACGTCGTTATTGATGCGTGTGCGCAGCTGACCGTCAAACACTTCTAACCAACACTGCAGAAATTCAGCATCGTTATAGGCAATAAAGAAATCGCGCCAAAAATTCATGCTCTCAGCATCTTCACCGACGGCATCGATGACAAGCGGCGTAAAGCACAGGCGTGCCGGAGAATAGTTTTGTCCAACGCGCCCGGTTTTGACGAGCGGCACGTAGCTGGTGTCCCGCATCATATGGCGCAGCACTTCGGCATAAAAATCCGCCGGAAAAATATCATTCACCAGGATGTGCGGGAACGGCGCGGTACGGATTTCAGCAGCCTTAAGCCGCTCCATGGTATGACGCTTAGCGGCGGAAAACATACTCGCCTACGCCTTTAAAGAGACCTTCCTTGCGCTGCGCCCCTTCGAACTGGTGCGGATCGTGCTGGAAACCCAGCGCAGCGAGCGTTTCAACGATTGCCATATGTTCCGGCAAGTGGGAATTGATCTCGATCAACAGTGAACGCACCGCCGGATTGCGCAACGTCTCGGCTGCCCCATGTATAACTTTGTGTTCAAAACCATCGACATCGATTTTGATATAGGTCGGCACTTCCATCGTGCCGGAGTTTACGAGGTGGTCGATGGTGGTGGCATAGCAACCTTGCGACAAAGGCGCATCATAAGGTTTGAGATAGGCGTCAACCGACTCACCGAAACTATGGCAAGAGCCGCCGGTAATTGAGTCCGAAAGATAGATGCGTTCAAAGCTCATGGCATCCGACAGCGCCGCGCACCAGGCGACAGCCTGAGCATTGAGTCCATTAAGGACCAGATTGCGGCACAGGAGCGCGTAATTCTGCGCCTCCGGTTCGAAGGCATACACGTTAGCCTTGCGCAGCACGCCGGCGTATACCGAATACATGCCGACGTTGGCGCCTACGTCCAGAAACACGCAGCCTTCCGGCATGCTATCCAGCCAGATAATAGTGTCTGGCTCCTTAGTCATGAGCGTCAGCACGCGGTGCAGACACACCCTATTAGGCGTTAGGTAATGCAGGGCATGATCGCCCGCGCTAAGCCGCACGGACGGATTGGTATTTTCGTACTCAATGACAGAGTTATTGAAGTCGCCGGTTTCCATTATGGGCGTTTCTAGCCTATGGCGGCTGTCCGCGAAAGGGCGGCGAAGCTCGCACTTTAACCTTTGATCTGGTCCATTACATTCTTGCGAGATTGGCAATTTCGGCCCTCTGCCTCGGCCGCCGGCCGCAGGAAGTCCACCGGTCCACCCGTCTCCTATCTGCCGAACAGGCTACAAACCTAAAGGAGATAGCAAATATGAAAACCACCGACAAAAACCTCACCGGATTTCGCAGCAAATATCTGGCCGCCGCCGCCGTCATTGGCTTGGGCGTCGCGTTCGTACAGCCCGCTTTCGCCGTAACGGTCGCCGCGGTTACGCCGGCGCAAGCGAACTGGATCATTGAGGAAGTCGTCGTCAACGCCACGGCGCGCCCTTTTATCCGGGTCGCTCAGAACGGACCGGCGTCTACAGCGTCTGATGCAACACCTGAAAATGCGACCCCGGCGCGGGAACGCATGCGTGATCGTATCCGTGAACGCGTGATTGAGCGCCGCGCGGATCGCCCGGAAGTAGACCGCCACCTCTCGACCGATCAAGTGCGTGACATTGTCGCCGGGCGCTTAGCCATTGCCGGCAATGCAAACCTCAAAGTCGGCAAAGTGACGTCCAAGGAAAATAACGTTGTGGCCGTGGATATCGTTACCAAAACCGGCGCGCTCGTCTCAACGCGCGAAATTTCCACAAAAACCGGCGGGCCTGCACGCGTCAATGCGCAAGGCGATAGAGCTGGCGGTCAGCGTGGTCCCAATGGACGCATGGGTGACCTGACGGCTTTTTTTGTACCGGTTGATTTGAGAGAATTGACCCCAACAGGAGGAGCTGAACATGGCGAGACGTGGATTAGGCGCGGAGCAGATTGTTTCGAAGTTAAGGCAGATCGAGGTGCTGATGGCGCAGGGCAAGTCTGCG
>CANJRX010000036.1 GCA_947476895.1 Fidelibacterota bacterium
AGCACTACAACACCAAGCGGCCCCATTCATCGCTCGGCTATAGGCCGCCGGCGCCGGTGACCTATAGCCCGATACCAGTACCACTCGAACAGAGCCAAAACATGCAGTAGACTAACATCACGACTGGTAAAGAAAATCGGTCAGGTCATTCGACAAGGCCGCAATAAACATACGGCATGCGAATATCCATAGCTTCTACGCTCTTCAGCGCGCTTGCATTGATTTTTGAGTGCGCTACGCCGTAACTGAGTTCGTAAAATGGTGTCTCAGTCGCCGCGCATAATTCCTTGACCGTCGTGATGTCTCTGTCTGGCATGCGTCGCGGCGCCTAACTTAATGTTTGAGGTGAAGCGAGTTCTGGAACGAACGCTTAGAGTTTCAAGGCGTCTCGGGTTTGCCCGACAGACATGGTGTGCAAGGCCTCTTTGATCTTGGCGTTCAGCGCGGCGATATCAACGATCAAATCCGCCAATTCGTTTACGCCACCCGCATTTATACGAACATTGTCGGTTATAGATACGCGCTCACAATCAAGTCTGTCGTATATCTGCCGTAAGAAAATCGCGCTGGCTAAACCACCCCAGATTCCCCCGACGCCTGCGGGCGCTAAAAGAATAGTAATGCAGTGTTCCGGCGCAAACTGAGTCATGACGGTGCCGGCGCCAAGCGCGCATACTACGATTTCGGCGCTGCTAATAACTTCAACTTGTTCGCGAGCACTTAATTGCGACATTACGGGATATTCAAACCCGTAGGTATCGAGCAGCGCTTTGACCTCATGCTCATTCGCGATTTTACGCCACTGCGCGTTGTCGCGACCGAGGTAAATGCGTCTACGTTTTGAGACGGAAGCGCCGCCGATGCCGGTGAGAATGAGAGAGCGCAACGCATGTACACCTGCGCCCCACACGCGGTATACGCCCGCGGTGTCGCGGTAATGACATGCTGATGAAACCCAAGCCTTGCGGAAGGCCGGCGGATTATCCAGCGAAATACGAATGATTTGGTTCTTGGAGACGCCGGCCAATTCAAGAAATTCGAGCCAACGCGCGGGAATGATATCGTAAACAACGATCGGCAACCGATACAACAAACCGTAATGCGCGAAGATCGCCAGTCGGTTTAGATATTCGAAAATGAAATGTCCGAAGTTCGGCGGATCGGTCAGATGGCTCGGTCCTTGCGGCGTGGCTTCGCTCCACGTTCCGCCCAAGAAAATGCACTCTTCCTCCATATAATTTTTAAAAAGGTCGGTCTTGCCGTCGATATAAAGCTGAGCGCATTCCTCAAAGTTCGAGCTTTGATGATTGAGGTACGACTGACAGTGGAAAACAAACTTCCCCGTTTTAGAAAAGATGAATGAGCGTCCGAAAAAGCGAACGTCTTCGACAAGCCCGCAGTAAACGTAGGGTGAGCGAACGTCCCACGACTCAACGCTCCGAATCATCTTGCGATAAATGGGAGAGTGCGTTTCATCAAAACAAATTTCGTAGAACGGTGTTTGCGACTGTTCGCACAGAGCCTTTACCGTTGTGATGTCTCTGTCGGGCATTGAGTGTGACTCTGATGCTGGTTCGATTGTGCAGCGAAGATTTCAGAGAAGCGTGGTGCCGGCTAAGGGACTCGAACCCCTGACCCCCTGATTACAAATCAGGTGCTCTACCAACTGAGCTAAGCCGGCATCATAACGCGGGCGCAAGCGGCCCCAGAAAGCCGGCGGGAAAATAGGACCCTCGGCTCAAAAGGGCAAGCGCGTGCGGGCCTCTAACGCTTTATTTTTCCAGAAGGACTTAGCTGGCGTGCGCGTTCGTACAGCGCCACGGCGGTTGCATTGGAAACATTGAGGCTCTCCATGTCTCCCGCCATGGGCAAACAGGCGACATGGTCGCAGGTCTCCCGCACAAGCCGCCGCAAACCTTCGCCCTCCGCGCCCAAAACCAGGGCGATGCGCCCATCAAGCTTGATCCCCGACAATTGCTGCGGCGCTTCGGCATCCAAGCCCACCAGCCAGAACTGATATTCCTTCACCAATTCCAGCGCCCGCACCAGATTGCCCGATTTTACGTAAGGGATTTTATCAAGCGCGCCAGATGCCGACTTTGCCATGACGCCGCTTTCGTCCGGCGCGTGACGGTCGGGTGCAACGACGGCGGCTGCGCCGAACGCGGCAGCAGAGCGCAAGATCGCGCCGACATTGTGAGGGTCAGTGACTTGATCCAGCACAACGATGCACGCGTTGGGATCAACGGCGATGCGCTCCAGCACATCTTGAAGGTCGTGCTCTAACGCATGTGTGAGTACGGCGACGCCTTGGTGCACGGCGCCTTCGCCGACCAGTTCGTCGATGTCACGGCGCGAGGCCGCCTTCACCTGGCCCAGCGTACGTGCGGGAATCGAGCTGTCGGCGTTCAGTTTTGCAAGCGCTTCGGTGGTCGCTAGCACGCGCAGAATTTTGCGGTCGGTATTCGCCAGCACGGCCGCTACGGGATGATGGCCGTAGATCCAACTTTCAGTCGCACGCCGGCTGCGACCGGGTGAGGCGTCGCTTGTCTCATCACGGAGCACGGGTTGCGGAGCCGGCGCGGGACGGGGCCGTTCGGTCTGAGGACGAGGGCTATGGATACGGTCGTTTTGCGGACGAGGGCTACGAGGCTTGTCGCCGTGCGGCCGCTCGCTGTGCGGACGAGGGCTCCGAGGCTTATCGCCGTGAGGCCGCTCGCCGTGCGGACGAGGACTCCGGGACTTGTCGCCGTGAGTCCGCTCGCTTTGCGTCCGATCACTTTGCGCCCGATCACTTTGCGCCCGATCATTTTGCGCCCGATCATTTTGCGGACGAGCGTTCCGCGGCTTGTCGCTGCGCGGTCTATCGCTGTGTGGCCGGTCACTCTGAGGCCGGTCACTATTGGGTCTGTCGCCGTGGGGTCTTCCACCGCTTTTTGCATGGTGCGGGGTGCGGGTAGGACCGCGACCTGGCGCATGTTTGGGACCGCCGTGGGACTTATGCTTGGACATGAATGGGTTTCCTTTGCCCATGGCCTAAACTGCTTCTTTCACGTTGACAAGCAATGGCCGAAACTCTACTTGGACCCCCTCCTGACGAGGGCATTTCACAAAAGGATTATTTGGGAAATTCCTGGGGTTACGGAGGGATGGCCGAGCGGTCAATGGCAGCAGACTGTAAATCTGCCGGACTTTGTCCTACGAAGGTTCAAATCCTTCTCCCTCCACCATCCTTCGCTCGCGCAGCAGCGAAGGATGTCGCGCCGAAGTCCGCAAGGACGAAGGCGGACCCGTTGCCGCGAGCTTCGGCTTGGCAAGCCCTCTACGTAGTATCTTCGAGTTCTGACCCATGACTGAAACGCTTCCCGACCGTCTGTCCAACAATCCGCGCAGCCCTCACTATAACGAGGAGCTGCTAAAGCGCGGCGTTGGCATCCGCTTTAATGGTGCTGAGAAGAACACAGTTGAGGAATACTGCGTGAGCGAAGGCTGGATTCGCGTTGCCGCCGGCCGCACCTTGGATCGCAAGGGAAACCCCATGACGATTATGCTGCGCGGGACCGTCGAACCATATCTGCGCGCACCTGAAACGCCCGTTTAACGAGAGCGGTTCTGCCGCCTTTTTTGCCGCAGAAGTTGAGGCGCAAAAACACCTTTTCCACACGCGCCAAAATCCTCGCGCGAGACGGCAAAAGTCCAACGGCACTTAAAATATTTTTTAAGGTGCACACCGTTGAATCTGTAAAGATTTTTTTTGTGTGCAGTGCGGTCAAAACACGCTGCCAGTACTGGCTATAGTGAGTTTGTAAATCCGCAGACCCAAAATCACCTATAACTAGTCTGCCAAATACCCTATAATCACTGTTGCCGCATTGTGATTTGCTCAGGAGGTTGCTGCGGCTGATATGACTCCTACAAAAGATTCTATGTTAGAGTCATTCAAATGTGATACGGGACCTTAAGTTTAAAAAAACTTAAGCGTATCTGATTGTTACCGGGAGAGAGAGCGGCAAAGGGAGGACTAAAGTGCTGTTTAAAAAGAATCATAATTCTGGTGAAGCCACTTCACCCACTAAGAACATTTATCGCCGCGCCGCGATCGCTTTGACCGTCGGCTTATGGGCTGCCGGTACGGCGACATCCGCCATGGCCGAAACCCGCGAATTCATGGTCAAGTGGTTCGTCGAAGCCGCGAACGCTTATCCTGACAACAGCGATTGCCCGCTGGGTCTAAACAAATCGCCCGAAGAAATGTTCCGTGCTCAGCTCGCCGCCATCGGCATGCCGAAGGACGAAGCTGAGTATCTGGTTGTGAACATCAACGGTGGCTCGTCGCCGCCGGATGTGCGCGAAGCCCTGACGTATCGTGGTCGCGTCGATGGCCGCCCGATGCAGGCTTACACGTATCCGACCAGCGTTCCCGATCTGAAGCTGTGGAACGTCAACAAAGGTCCCTACGCTTTCGGTTTCAACCTCGATGGCAAGACCGATGCGAACGACTTCACTGATCCGGACACCAACGAGAAGGGTGTCGATAACTCTTATTGGGCGATCGCGGGATGCCAAACCAATCAACGTGGTTCGCGCACCGAATTGCCAACCTTCGGCGCCCGTCACTGGGACTTCGCCCGCGATAAGTCGCCGGCGTGGTTGGTTCGCCTCGTTGCCGACGACTTCACCAAAGACGGCGAAGTCACCGTGTACATCTTCCGCGCTATGGAACGCGCTGCGCGCGATGCCACCGGCAGCTTGCGCCGTTACTGGACGTTCCGCCGCGATCCCGATCCGCGTTGGCAGAATTCCTTCAAAGGCAAAATCAAAGACGGCGTGATGACCGCGGTTGGCGAACGCTTTGAAATGCTCGGCGATCCGTTCGGCATTTCGAACTTCAAACTGCGCACGCCAAGCTTCCGCGGCTACTTCAATCCGGATGGCTCGCTTGAAGCCGTGCTGGGCGGCTTCGTGCCGTGGAAGACATTGTTCTTCGTTGGCGGCAGCGGCGCCTACAACTTTGAAACCATGACAGGCACCAACGTTCCGGCGTTCTATTACGCGCTGAGAAACGGTGCTGATGCCGCGCCAGATCCCAAGACCGGTCAGAATACCGAAATCTCGGGTGCATGGCGCATCGAAGGCATCCAGGCTTTCATCGCTGAAAGCGCGCAGTCCGCTTTGACCACACCGAACGCAGCAGAAAAAGCTCGGAGCAGCAAATGACCCGTTTTACGTTACCCCGCATTGCCACATTCCTGGTTGCCGCTGGCGTAGTGGCTGCAGCAACACCGGCCGTAATTGATTTCGCCTCTGTTAAGGCGGCGGCTCCGGCGGCTGCGGAAGCAACCGATCAAGCCCTGATGCGTCGTCTGACGCCGCAGCAATATCAGCGCATCGTCAGCGATGTGTTCGGTGTTGATATGGAAATCCAGGGCCGCTTTGAGCCGGTGCCGCGCGTGTCGGGCCTGCTCGAAGTTGGAACCGGTAAGGTCGGTCTGACCGCCTCGGGCTTCCAGCAGTACTACACGATCGCGCAGGGCATCGCTGCCAAAGCGCTCGATGAACAACACCGCGACTTCCTCGTGCCTTGTAAGCCGGCCAATGCGCAAGCCGCCGATGCCGCCTGCGCGCAACAGTTCCTGACCAAAGTCGGCGAACTCTTGTATCGCCGTCCGCTCGCTGCCGATGAAATGAAGACGCAGGTCGATCTCGCCTCGAAAGGCGCGAACGATCTCAAGAACTTCTACACCGGCCTCGCACTGAGCCTGGAATCGATGATGGTTCAGCCGCAGTTCATTTACCGCCAGGAAACGGTGGTGCCTTCGAAGTCCAAGCCGGGCCAGTTTGAATTGGATGCTTATTCCAAGGCAACGCGCCTTAGCTTCTTCTTCTGGGACACCAGCCCTGACCGCATTCTGATGGATGCGGCTAAGGACGGCAGCCTCGATACGCCGGCCGGCATGAAAAAGCAGATCGAACGTTTGGCCGCTTCGCCGCGTCTTGAAGACGGCATGCGTTCGTTCTTCGTCGACATGCTGCAGTTCGACCAACTCGACTTGGTTGGTAAGGACGCGACTCTCTATCCGAACTTCACACGTAATGCGGTGGACGATGCGCGCGAACAAACGCTCCGCACCATCACCGATCACCTGATCAATCAGAACGGTGATTATCGTGGGCTGTTCACCACCCGCAAAACCTTCCTGACCCCGATGCTCGGCTCGCTGTACCGCGTCAGCGTTCGCAGCGACGTGCCGAACGGTTATCCGCAAGAATGGACCGCCTACCAATATCCGGAAGGCGATCCGCGTGCGGGCATCCTCACGCACGTGAGCTTCGTGTCGCTGCACTCGCATCCCGGCCGCACGTCGCCGACAATCCGCGGCAAGGCCATGCGCGAAGTTATGCTCTGCCAGAAGGTTCCTGATCCGCCGGGCAACGTGAACTTCACGGTCGTCCAGGACACCACCAATCCTCTGTACAAAACGGCGCGTGAGCGTTTGAACGCCCATGCCACCGAAGCGATGTGCACGGGCTGCCACAAGATCACCGACCCGATTGGTCTTGCTCTTGAGAACTTTGATTCCGATGGCGCCTATCGCACATCTGAAAACGGTGCGCCGATCGACACCAACGGTACGATTGACGGCAAGCCTTTCAACAACGCCCTGACTTTGGGCCAAGTGGTGAGCCAGCTTCCGGCAGCGACGTCGTGTCTCGTTAATCGTCTCAGCGCTTACGGTCTCGGTCGCGATGTTCCGCGGTCGCAGGGTGATTGGCTGAAGACGATCCAAGCTTCGTTTGCGACGAATGGATATCGCGTCACCGATCTGATGAAGACTCTGGCTGCTAGCCCTGAGTTTTATCAGAGCGCCGCGCCGAAATAGTATCTGACAGTCACATAGAACTCATTTGGGAGGCCCAAATATGTCAACTTTAAATCGCAGAACAGTTCTTCGCGGTATGCTCGGCGGAACAGCTATCGGCGTTGGTTTGCCGATGCTGGATTGCTTCTTGGACGTCAACGGCGAAGCAATGGCCGACGGCGCTCCGTTGCCGAAAACTTTCGTGTCATGGTTCCAAGGCCTGGGCTATGCGCCTGGTTTCTGGGAACCGAAGAAAGTCGGCACCGACTTTGAATTCGGCGTGCAGTTGCAAGCCCTGAACCCGCTGAAGAAGAAGATCAACATCGTCAGCGGTTTGAAGGTGTTCTTGGATGCCCATCCCGCCGGCGCTCACTCGGCTGGTCCTCAAGGCTGCTTGCAGGGCGGTGTCTCGACCCCGAACCTGCCCAGCATCGACCAGATCGTTGCCGACGCCATTGGTACGCGCACCCGTTATCGTTCGATCGAAGTGTCGTGCGATGGTTCGCAGACCAGCAACTCAAGCCGTAGCGCCACGGCACGCAACCCCGGCCAGCCTTCACCGACGGCGCTCTATGCCGACATCTTCGGTACGGGCTTCCAGGATCCGAACTCGGCCACCTTCACGCCCGATCCGGTTGTGATGGCCCGTAAGAGCGTGCTCTCGGCGGTTTCCGATAAGCGCGAAAAGCTTGTCGCGATGGTTGGTGCTTCCGACCGTGCGCGCCTCGACGAATACTTCACCTCGCTGCGCGCCATGGAAAACAAGCTCCAGGTCCAGCTGGAAAAGCCCTCGCCGATGGAAGCTTGCGCTGTGCCGAAGAACTTCAAGAAGTTCGAAGTGCAGCCCGGCATGCTGATCGACGAAGCCCGCGAAGCCAACCGTTTGTTCGCTCAGCTTCTGGCGCATGCCATGAGCTGTGGTCAGACCAACGTGGCCAGCCTGAACTTCGGCGGTTCGCTCTCGAACCTGCGTCGTGCCGGCAGCCAGCAGACCTTCCACATGTATACGCACGAGGAAATGGTCGATCCGGTCCTCGGTTATCAAAAAGAAGTGTCGTGGTTCAGCAATCAGGTCACGGAAAGCGTGCTTGAATTCGCCCAGATCTTTGACTCGATCAAAGAAGGTAAGGGCACGTTGCTCGATCGATCGATCGTCATGTACTCGACGGACTCGGGTTATGCCCGCAGCCACTCCGTGGAAAACATGCCGATGTACACCTTCGGCAGCGGCGGCGGCGCCTTCAAGACGGGCGTACACGTCTCGGCGCCTGGCGATGGCGTGACCCGCGTGGGTCTGACCGTCATGCAGGCCTTGGGCGTGCCGATCGGTTCATGGGGTATTGAATCCAATACCACGTCGAAGACCGTCACCGAGTTCCTGGCGTAACCTTAACCCCTGGTGGGACAAATGAACGTCATGACTTTCAAACAAGCCTGCTCGGCGATTGCCATCGCGTCGGTTGCGATGCTCTATACCGGTCAAAGCCAGGCAGCTAGCGCTGAAGTGCCGCTGATCACTCCGGTCGGCGTCACGTTGCAAGATGCTTCGCTCTTTGGCGGCAACCGCGAACGCGGTGAAGGCGGCGAACGGGGTGAGAAAGACCCCAACGCTCCGAAGCTGAAGACCCCGGGCTTCTTCCCGAATGGCGGCTTCCGTCGCAGCGAGCGCTTTGTGCTCGCTGACGACCAGGCTCGCCCGCTTTACGTGTTCGAAGATGATACTGCCGGCAAAATTGCCTGCGTCGATGCTTGCACGCAGCAGTTCCAGCCTTTCGCCGTTTCGAGCGGTGGCAAGGCTTCCGGTCAGTGGACCATCGTCACGCGTCCCGACAAGATCAAACAATGGGCCTACCGCGGTAAGCCCGTTTATCATTTTGCCGGCGACACTGAAGCCCTGCAGACCAACGGCCTGAAAGCCGGTGGTCCGAAGTGGCAGACGGCTAAGTTCGAGCTGGCTGGCGATATCAAGCGCCCGCCGGTCATTGGTGTTGAAGAATCGCGCAATGGCGGCGGCTACGTGCTCGTCGATCATTCCGAAATGACGCTCTACACCTTCAACGGCAAAGGCACCCCGAAGCAGGCTTGCGCGACGACCGCTTGCTTGCACCGCTTCATGCCGGTCGTGGCTCCTGAAGTTGCCAGCGCTGTCGGCGATTTCGGTACCGTGGTTGGCGCCGATGGCGTGACCCAGTGGACCTACAAAGGTAAGCCCCTGTTTACCTACACGGGCGACCTGACTGCTGGCGACGTGTTCGGCATTGGCGTGAATAAAGACTACGAAGCGACCATGCTTGTTCGCCACTGGATGCCGCCGGAAGCCGGTTTGAAGTTCGACCTGGCACGCGGTCCGATTGTCACCAAAGACAAGATGACCCTGTACCGTTTGGACACCAGCTTCCATCAGCCTGATGGCCATGGCATTCCGAACTCGGCTCCTGGCAACCCGGCCGTTGGCCGCGCCATGGGTACTGCGTCTTGCGACGACGAGTGCTTGAAGACCTGGCAGCCCTACGTCGCCCCGAAAGGCGCGGTGGGTACGGGCTATTGGGAAATCATGACGCGCAAGAACGGCACCCGTCAGTGGGCGTTCCGTGGTTTTGCCATGTACACCTATCCGGGCGACAAAACCCCGACCGATCGTGCCGGCGCCGACACCTATGAAGTTCTGGTCAGCGATGACCTGACTCATGACGTGTACGACGACAACAACGAATACGGCCGTGCGGCCGTTCGCGGTGCGAACGCTGCCGCCCGTTTCTGGGGTTATGCCGAGCCATAAACCCTAAAATCTAGGCTTTTCTAAAACCGCCCGCCCCGTGAAAACGAGGCGGGCGGTTTCCTTTTGGGCTTAACCCCGCAGCTTTTAATGGCCTGATTGTATCAGGCGCGTTACACTCATTTGTCCGGACTTTTAACGGAGGGTTTGTTCACGTCGGTTTAATCGTCAATTTTCGCGCTATTTGGGAGGCTACATATGTCAGCGATTTTGAATCGTAGAACAGTTCTCCGCGGCATGCTTGGCGGCACGGTCATTACGGTTGGCTTGCCCATGCTGGATTGTTTCCTGGATAGTAATGGCGAGGCGATGGCCGACGGCGCGCCGCTGCCGAAAACCTTTGTCTCATGGTTTCAAGGGCTGGGTTTCGCGCCCACCTACTGGGAGCCCAAGAAAGTCGGCATGGGTTACGAATTCGGCCCGCAGATGAAAACCCTGCAGACTTTGCGCGACAAGATCAATATCGCGAGCGGGTTGAAAGTTTTCTTAGACGCGCATCCCGCAGGTGCGCATTCGGCCGGTCCGGCAGGATGTCTGCAAGGCGGCGTTTCAACGCCGAACCTTCCCACGATTGATCAAATTGTCGCCGACGCTATCGGCACGCGCACACGCTACCGTTCCATTGAAGTGTCGTGCGACGGCACACAGGAAGGCTATAGCCGCCGTAGCGCCACCGCTATCAATCCGCCGCAGACGTCGCCGACAGCGCTTTATGCCGATATTTTCGGCTCGGGTTTTGTCGATCCGAACGTCGCGGAATTTAAACCTGATCCACTCGTCATGGCGCGCAAGAGTGTGCTCTCGGCCGTTGCCGCTAAGCGCGAGAAATTGACGCAATTTGTTGGCGCCTCAGACCGCATGCGCCTGGACGAATACTTCAGCTCGCTCCGCTCGATGGAACAGAAGCTGCAAATCCAATTAGAAAAACCGGCGCCCATGGAGGCTTGCTCGTCGCCGAAGAACTTCAAGAAGTTTGAAGTGCAGCCCGGCATGCTGATCGACGAAGCGCGTGAAGCCAATCGTCTATTCGCGCAGTTGCTGGCTCATGCGTTTAGCTGCGGCCAGACCAATGTGGCGCACCTTAATTTTGGCGGCTCGTCGTCGGATCTGCGCGAGGCCGGCAGCCAGCAGACCTTCCACATGTACACGCATGAGGAAATGGTCGATCCGGTCCTCGGGTACCAAAAGAAGGTCGCCTGGTTCAGCAATCAGGTGACGGAAGCCCTTGTAGACTTCGCGCATGCTTTTGAAGCGATCAAGGAAGGCAAAGGTACACTGCTCGACCGCGCCATTATCATGTACTCGACCGATAGCGGCTACGCCCGCAGTCATTCGGTGGAAAACATGCCGATGATGACAATCGGCGGGGCAGGTGGGGCTTTAAAGACCGGCGTCCACGTGTCGGCCCCGGGCGATGGCGTCACCCGCTTTGGCCTCACCGTCATGCAGGCCCTAGGCGTACCGATTGGGTCTTGGGGCATTGAATCCAATACCACCACTAAAACCATTACCGAGTTCCTGGCCTAAATCGCCTTACCTGCTGCGTAAAACCGCTTGTCCGGACAAAAACCGGGCAGGCGGTTTGCTTTTGTAACAGCTTTTTGTGGCTCGATTGTATCTACCTTGTTACAATCCGCCCGTTCAGTTTGGTTGGAGGAAGCGCTCACGTCGGTTTAATCGTCACTTTCGAGGGCTGGGAGGCCATATATGTCAAGAATTTTGAATCGTAGAACCGTTCTCCGGGGCATGCTCGGCGGGACCGCCATTACGGTCGGTCTGCCGCTTCTGGATTGCTTCTTGGATAGTAATGGCGAGGCTCTCGCCGACGGCGCGCCGTTGCCGAAGACTTTCGTCTCCTGGTTCCAAGGCTTGGGCTACGCACCCACCTATTGGGAACCCAAAAAAATCGGCACAGGCTACGACTTTGGCGTTCAGATGAAAGCCTTCACGCCGATGCGCGATAAGATCAACATCGCGAGCGGCTTGAAAGTGTTCTTAGATGCGCATCCTGCTGGCGCGCACTCTGCCGGTCCGCAAGGTTGCTTGCAGGGCGGCGTCTCGACTCCAAACCTTCCGAGCATCGATCAAATTGTCGCCGACGCCATTGGCACGCGCACACGTTATCGTTCTATCGAAGTGTCGTGCGATGGCAGCCAAGACAGCTTCAGCAGCCGAAGTGCTACGGCTAAGAATCCTGGCCAGCCTTCGCCGACGGCGCTATATGCCGACATTTTCGGCGCGAGCTTCCAAGACCCGAACGCCGCAACCTTCACGCCCGATCCTTTGGCCATGGCGCGCAAGAGCGTGCTGTCGGCCGTTGCCGATAAGCGCGAAAAACTGCTGACACTCGTAGGTGCGCAGGACCGCGCGCGTCTGGATGAGTACTACACCTCGCTCCGCGCCATGGAAAACAAGCTGCAAATCCAGCTGGAAAAACCGGCGCCCATGGAAGCTTGCACAGTCGTGAAGAACTTCAAGAAGTTCGAAGTGCAACCCGGCATGCTGATCGACGAAGCGCGCGAAGCGAACCGTCTGTTCGCACAGTTGCTCGCGCACGCCATGAGCTGCGGCCAGACCAACGTGGCGAGCGTGAACTTCGGCGGTTCGTCGTCGAACTTGCGCCAAGCCGGCAGCCAACAGACCTTCCACATGTATACGCATGAAGAAATGGTCGATCCCGTACTCGGCTATCAGAAGCAGGTTGCGTGGTTCAGCAATCAAGTGGCCGAAAGCGTGCTCGAGTTCGCGCAGATTTTTGACTCCATCAAAGAAGGGAAGGGCTCGTTGCTCGATCGCTCGGTCATCATGTATTCGACCGACAGCGGCTACGCCCGCAGTCACTCGGTTGAAAACATGCCGATGGTCACGTTTGGAAGTGCGGGCGGCGCGCTCAAAACCGGCGTGCACGTTTCAGCGCCTGGCGACGGTGTTACGCGCTTTGGCCTCACGGTCATGCAAGCTCTCGGCGTTCCGATTGGCTCATGGGGTGTTGAATCCAACAGCACCAACAAGACCATCACTGAGTTCCTGGCCTAACTAGCTTAAATTGGTGGACCGCCTGTTCGCATAAAAGCGGGCAGGCGGTTCTCATTTCTCAGATCAAGAGCTACAGTAAGCGGTAGTGAGGCAGCGCCGCACCGGCGCTATTGCCTAAGGGGGGAGAAAAATATGCAAAATAGGAACGCTATCATTGCATTCATGACGTTCGCCGTGATGCTCGGCGGAAACGCTCAAGCTGCCGAACAAGCCAACCAAAAAGTCGGCGATGCTAAGCCCGGTGATGTTCGCGTGTTTATTTCGAACGGCCTTCACGGCGCGTTTGAAGCTGTGAGAGCGGATTTGACGAAGGCGCTCGGACGCCCCATCGTGGTTGAATACGGCGCTTCGCGCGGACTTCAGGCAAACATCGAAGCCGACCAAGCTTTTGAAGTCGCGATCGTCACGCCTGACGTCATCAACGACGTAGAGGCCAAAGGTAAGGTGATCAAAGGCAGCCGCGCCGATATTGGGCGCTCGCCCATCGGCGTCGCGCAGCGCGGCGGAACGAAGCTCGACATCAGTACGTCGGAGAAATTAAAGGCCGCAATGTTGGGCGCAAAAGTTATCAGGTACCCGGCCACCGGCGCGGCCAAGCCGACGGTGGAGAACGCAGGCACTAAACTGGGGATCGCGGACGCCGTAAAAGAAAAAACGAAACCGCCCATCGGCGGCGCTGAAGTGCCACCTGCCTTGATGGGTGCGGAATACGAATTGTTCTTCCAACTGGCCAGCGAACTCATGGCCCCGCCGGGTGGGCAAATCTACATCGGTCCCGTGCCGGCCGACGTGCAAATACCAGCAGTGATGACGGCTGCGATTGGTGCGAAGGGCGACGCCAAAGCCGCTAAAGCCCTGATAGATTTTCTGAAGGGCCCTGCGATTGAACCTGCGCTGGCCGCTAACCGGATGATGCGGTAAGCGGGTGCGGATGGTGGAATTGACTTTTTGAGTACTGCCCCGCCTCGCAAGTGCTCGCCGGGGCGCTAGTTTTCGTAAGCTCATTGCATTCGCTAACGAAAACTAAGCGTGGAGCGGGTGAAGGGAATCGAACCCTCGTCGTAAGCTTGGAAGGCTTCTGCTCTACCATTGAGCTACACCCGCATCCGTCGCGGCCTTCCGGGGGTAGTTGTACGGGAGAGGGAGGGAAAACGGCAAGCAGGTTTCCCCAGTTCCGAGCGCTTATTGCCTTAAATCCCGTGAATCCAGGGTCAGCTAAGGGGCGCTACCCCGTCACTTCCATTCTCTAAGTGCATCCCTTATATGGAGGGCCGCTATCCGAGGCCTCCGGCCGTCAAACCGTGATCAGAGAGAATTGGAAAAGACATGTCGAAAGAGAAATTTCAACGGAATAAGCCGCACTGCAACATTGGCACGATTGGCCACGTTGACCACGGCAAGACGTCATTGACGGCTGCGATCACGAAGGTTTTGGCCGAGACGGGCGGCGCCACGTACACGGCGTACGACCAGAT
>CANJRX010000037.1 GCA_947476895.1 Fidelibacterota bacterium
ATTACTGAACGGCGAGATCTTCTACAGTCTGAAGGAGGCAAAAGTAGTGATCGAACAATGGCGTAAGCACTACAACACCAAGCGGCCCCATTCATCGCTCGGCTATAGGCCGCCGGCGCCGGTGACCTATAGCCCGATACCAGTACCAATCGAACAGAGCCAAAACATGCAGTAGACTAACATCACGACTGGTAAAGAAAATCGGTCAGGTCAGTGCGCCAATGTGCTCGCAAATCTGGCGGATGTAAGCCTCGCGATTGGCCGCGAAGTCTTCGTAGACGATGACTTTGTAGTTGGGCTTGCCGGCCGCATGACGGATCGCGGCGAGGTTCATGAAATGACACCAAAGCGCCGCTTTATAGGCCGTTGGCAACTCACGTTCTGCCGGCAACTCCACGCCGAAAAGGCGCGCCACATCCTGCCTGAACCGGGGGTAATCGTTTTTATGGAACTCCGCGCCAAAGAACGAGAACTTCGTGACGACCGAATTCACCACGTCAAATGGATTGCGCAGCGTGATGATGAAGCGCCCGTCGGGATAGAGGCGGTCCAGATACCCAAGCCGCCCGTTCGCGCGAATGAATTTCGCCAACAGGGGCTTCGCCGTGTCGGCCTTTAAATAAGCTGGTAAGCCCTGCGGGCCGGTCTCTTGCGCGTCGGCGAAAAGCGGCAATGTCGTGTGATAGAAAAGCCCCGCTTCACTGAGGGCATCGCGATTGCCGAACTGACTCTCACGCGCTGCATCGCGCGGGTAGTGGCCGATGTAGGAACTGTCCCAGACAAATGGCTCGTACAGGCAATCGAAATCATTGCCGTAGCAATCGACGTATATATCGAGAAGCAGTTTATGGATGATCGTAGTTCCCGACCGCCCCACGGCCGCGACAATAGCTTTGCCAGGCCCTTTGGAACGGTCAGGAGACATTTACGATCCGGCGGCTAGTTGAGGCTGCAGGTCGCTTCGGCGCCGGTCAGCTCATATTTGCCTTCGTCAACGCTGAGCTTTTCCACAACGCCGTCCTTGACGATCATGGAGAAACGCTTGCCGCGGACGCCGAGGCCCTTGTCGCGCAGGTCGAGTTCGAGACCGAGCTTTTTGGCGTAATCACCGCTGCCATCGGCCAGCATCAAGACTTTATCGCCGACGTTCTGGTCCTTGCCCCAAGCGCCCATGACGAACACGTCGTTCACGGACATGCAGGCGATGGTATCCACGCCTTGCGCTTTGACCTTGTCGTAATTCTTCACATAGCTCGGAAGATGCTCTTTCGAGCAGGTCGGCGTAAAGGCGCCCGGTACCGAGAACAGCACGACCTTCTTGCCTTTGAAGAGGTCGTCGGTCGAAATTTCCTTGGGGCCTTCCGCGCCCATGGTCTTGAAAGTACCTGCGGGCAGCTTGTCGCCTTGTTTGATCGTCATGGGTATCCTCGTTGAGTTGGGTATGAAGGCCGCCGTGCCGCGATGTGGGCACGCGTGGCGCTAAGGTAAGCACTCGCCGCTTATTTTCCAAATGATTTAGAACCGCCGCGGAAAGCCGTGCTCTAGCACAACTTATTGTAATTTATCAATAAATTGCCGATCCGTGCGACGGCCTTTGCATACATGGAGTCAAGGCGGCGCCTGGGCTAAAGTCAGCCTTGGGGCAAGTGGGGACGAAATGGCGGTTAGAGCCAACCCAAATTTGAAGCAGCGCACGTTGATGATGGCGGGAATGGCCGTCGTCATTATTGCCGTAATGGTCGTCAACCAGGTTTGGCAGACCTACGACGTGACTGTGTCTACCGCGCGGCGCGACATTCAGCAGTTTACCCAGATCCTTGAAGCCAATACCGACGTGACGTTTCAAGCCGTCACGCTCATCCTTGATCACGCCGTGGAAGCCGCGCTGGATAACCGCGCCAACGGGCAGACGCATGCTGACTTGGCCAATCGCTTCATTACGATTGCCGATGAAGTAAGTCTGTCTGTACGCGAGATTCTTGCGTCAGCTGGCCATTCCGTTGTCGAGGCGGCTTCCGGCAAAGAAGCTATCAAAAGCCTGCGTGCGGCGGAGTTCGATGTCATCGTGAGCGACATCTGGATGCCGGAGATGGATGGCATCGAGTTGCTCAAGGAAATCAGAGGCGCTGGTAACGAGATCCCGGTCGTTGTCATCTCAGGCGGCGCGCCCAATGCGCCGTTGACCTATACCGCGCCGCTTGCCGCGACGTTCGGCGCCAACATTGTCGTCTATAAGCCGTTTGAGAAAGCCGAGCTGCTGAACGCAATTGCAGCCGTGCTCGGCGATTAGGCGTCTTCCACGTCGCTTAGATGTGGATCAACTGCCGCAAAACTTTTTCCATATTCACCGCCAAAGCCCAGCGTTCTTCCTGCGTGAGCGTCTCAAGCGCTTGGCTCAGCTGTTGCAGGGGATCGCCCTTGAGCAGCGCTTGGCTTTCATCCGTCAACACCAGGCGATGAACGCGCCGGTCTTGTTTGTCGCCGACCCGGCGCAAATATCCTTTACGCACGAGAGCCGCGACGGTCTGCGAAGCCGTGCCTTTGCTGGTGCCTTGAAATTGCGCGAAGCGGGTGACGGTGCGCCGCTCAAGCGTCGCTTCGTCGAAGTAACGCAACGCTGCCCACTGCGCAGGATTTAGCCCCGGCGTGAAACCAAGATTATAGGCAGCCTTGCCCACTTGCTCGATCAAGCGCGCGAGGCCTCGTGTGGAAAGTTTTGGATCAGTACGCACGGATAACTTTTAAGTTTAGAATGGAAGTTCCCCTAAAGCGGGCAATATAACGGCTTGCCGGACCAACACAAAGGGCTTGCTCGAGCTTCCCCAGTAAAGTTTATGCCTTCAGCGAAATACTCAACTAGCACCAAAAGTACGTGACCTGGGCTGACCGCGCTATGTATTCACGGTTGAATGTGGTGGCGTCCAATAAATGGGCCTCTTTTGGGACTATCGCCGGTGACTTCCAGAACCTCGCCATGTGGGCTACAGAGTGCGCAGCATGATTGATCCTTACCGCCTTGTACTGCCGCTTTTGCGCCGGTTTGATACCGAGCAGGCTCACCGGTTCGCTATTTGGGGCCTAAAGTCCGGGCTCGCAGCAAGGTTTTATCCGCCTGCACCGGACGATCCGATCCTGGCCACGACGGTGTGGGGCAGGAGCTTTAAAAACCCTGTTGGTCTAGCAGCAGGTTTCGATAAAAACGCCGAAATCCCTGATGCGGCTCTGGCGCTGGGTTTCGGCTTTGTGGAGGTCGGCGGCGTTACGCCGCTTCCCCAAAACGGCAATCCCCAGCCCCGCCTGTTCCGGCTCGATGCCGACCGCGCGGTGATCAACCGCATGGGCTTCAATAACCAGGGTCTAAGTGTGGTGCTCGACCGTCTCGCGCGCCGTAATCGCAAAAATGGTCCCATCGGCGTTAATCTCGGGAAGAACAAGGACCAAACCGATGCGGCGGCCGACTATGCGGCGCTGGCGGGCCGGCTTGCCCTTCATGCCGATTTTCTAGTCATCAATGTGTCGTCGCCCAACACGCCGGGCCTGCGCGCGCTACAGAACACAGATTTTCTGACCGGCATCATTCGCGCGGCACGCACTGCGCGCGACAGCGCGGTAATCGGTGTATCGCCGCCGCTCCTCATCAAGATCGCGCCCGATCTGGATTCCGCCGAGATCGCCGACATCGCCAAAGTCGCGCGTGAAGAGAACGTCGACGGCATTGTGATTTCCAACACCACCGTCAGCCGCCAGGGTTTGTCGTCAGCCTTCCGGGACGAAACCGGTGGATTGAGTGGTGCGCCGCTGCTCGAATCTTCGACACGCCTGTTGCGGCGTATGTACGAATTGACCGGTGGCACGATTCCTTTGATCGGTGTCGGCGGCATTGGCGGCGGTGCGGACGCCTATGCCAAGATCCGCGCCGGGGCGTCACTTGTGCAGCTTTACACGGCCTTAGTCTTTGAAGGCCCGGCCCTGATTGGCCGGATCAAACACGAACTGGTGATCCTGCTAAAGCGCGATGGATTTAAGAACGTCGCCGAAGCCGTCGGCGCTGATCACCGGGCCGGAACGCGGCCATGACCTTGCGCGCCATCAACGGCCTTAGCGATGTTGCGGGCGAATTCGACGCTTTCATCCTCGATCTCTGGGGTGTGGTTCATGACGGCGCGCGGGCCTATCCGCCTTCGGCCGCTACGTTCAAAAGCCTGAAGGCTGACGGAAAGAAAACGCTGCTGCTCTCTAACGCGCCGCGCCGGGCTTACGTGCTGGAAGAAGCCATGACGCGCATGGGCATCGCGCGCGTGCTTTACGGCGAGGTGCTGTCGTCGGGCGAAGCCACGCGTGAGGCCCTCATCTCGCGCAAAGATCCGTTTTTCGCTGCTCTGGGACAGCGTGCCTATCACCTGGGTCCGGAACGTGACCGCAGCATTTTCGATGACACCGGCATCGAGATTTTAAAACAACCGGACGCGGCGGACTTTGTCGTCAATACCGGCCCCGACGGCCTTGATGAAGGTGTCGAAGATTATTCAGCAGCGCTTGAAATCGCGCGGGCGCGGAACCTGCCGATGGTCTGCGCCAATCCCGACATGCTGGTGATCCGCGAAGGCAAACCCATCGTTTGTGCCGGCGCCATCGCACAACGTTACGAAAGCATGGGCGGACGCGTGGCCTATCGCGGCAAGCCCGATCCTGCCGTTTACAACCTTGCTGTGGAACGCCTCGGTATTTTCGACCGCCGCCGTATCGCTGTGGTGGGCGACGCCCTTGAGACCGACGTCAAAGGCGCCAATGCTGCCGGTTTATCTGCCATCTGGTGCACGGGCGGTATTCATGCGGAAGCTTTAGGCATCAGCTACGGCGTGGCCGCCGATCCCGCCAAAGCCGAAGCCCTGGCGCGGCATGAAGGCAATGTGCCCGCGATGATTATCCCGGGCTTCTTCTGGTAACCTAGGCCGTCCGCGGTCCAAAGATGATCAGGGCTGCGCCGGCCAGGCAGACAACTGAGCCGGCAATGTCCCACCGATCCGGCCGCACACCTTCAACCGCCCACAGCCAGACGAGTGACGCCGCGATATAAACGCCGCCGTAAGCGGCATAGGCGCGGCCCGCTGCAGCACTGTCCACGCGCGTGAGAAGATAGGCGAAAAGACCGAGGGCGATGCCGCCCGGCATCAGCCACAAGATCGAGGCGTCTTTGCGCAAATGCGCCCAGACCGCAAAACATCCCGCGATTTCAGCAAAGGCCGCCACCACGTAGACAAGGATGGTCTGCATGAAGGCTCCTATCTGAAAAAAAAGATTAGGGTTCGAACTGCTCGGCGACGATGCGTTCTTCCAGATTGTGCTCCGGGTCGAACAGCATGCGCGTGGCCAGCGAACGGTCTTCGCGGACCGTCACTTCGATGACGTCGCGGACTTCGTCACGATCAGCCACCGCGCTGACGGGGCGCTTTTCCGGCTCTTGCATGACAAAGCGCACCACGGCGGTATGCGGCAAAATCGCGCCGCGCCAACGCCGCGGGCGGAAGGCGCTGATGGGTGTCATGGCGAGGACGTTCGCGCCCAGCGGCAACACCGGGCCGTGCACGGAAAGATTATAGGCGCTGGATCCTGCGGGCGTGGAGACGAGCACGCCGTCGCAAACCATTTCGGCCAGACGTTCTTTGCCGTCGACGAAGATCTTGATCTTGGCAGCCTGACGGGTCTGGCGCAGCATCGAGACTTCATTGGTCGCCAAGGCTTCGTGCGTCGCGCCATCGGCGGTGATGACCGTCATGCGCAAAGGATAAAGGCTGACTTCCGTGGTGCGCTGAATGCGCTCCATCAGGCCAGTTTCCTCGTAGCGGTTCATCAGAAACCCGACCGTGCCGCGGTGCATGCCGAAGATCGGCACTTTCATTTGCATATAATTGTGCACGGTCTCGAGCATGAATCCGTCGCCGCCCAGGGCAACGATGATGTCGCAGTCCTCGGGCGCGTGCTGACCATAGCGCTTGGTCAGCGCCGCAAGCGCATCACGGGCCGGCTGGCCGTCAGCGGCGACAAAGGCCACGCGTGAAAAAGGCATTGGATAAGTTCCTCTAGAGTGCAGCCGCGCGAGTATATAGCAAGACGCTAAAATTGCAGGTGGGTTTAGCCCCCGGTCACACTCATATGCCTGTGAACGGCCGGGCGGTTATGACGGCGATCGATGACAAAGTCGTGGCCCTTGGGCTTGCGCACGATGGCCTCATGAATAGCAGCGGTCAAAAGTTCGTTGCCTTCGCTGGCCCTCATAGGGCTGCGCAAATCGGCCACATCATCCTGCCCAAGGCACATGTAAAGCATTCCGGTGCAGGTGAGGCGCACGCGGTTACAGGACTCACAGAAATTATGGGTCATGGGCGTAATGAACCCGACGCGCCCGCTGGTCTCGGTGCAGCGCGTGTAACGCGCCGGCCCGCCGGTAACATCCGGAATCGGTTCCAACGTCCAGCGTTGCTCAAGGCGTGCGCGCAGCATGGAAAGCGGCAGGTATTGTTGTGTGCGGTCGCCGTCGATGTCGCCCATAGGCATGGTCTCGATAAAGACAAGATCAAAACCTTGGGCGCCGCACCAAGCCACCAATTCTTCGCATTCGTCTTCGTTGACGTCGCGCATGGCCACGGTGTTGATCTTGACCTTCATCCCGGCGGCCTTAGCGGCGCTCAGGCCTTCCATGACCTTGGCGAGATCGCCCCAGCGCGTGATCGTTTTGAACCGCGCAGGGTCAAGGGAATCCAGCGACACATTGATGCGCCGCACGCCGGCATTTCTAAGGTCATCGACATGCTTGGCGAGGTTCATACCGTTGGTGGTCAGCGTCAGTTCTTCAAGGGCGCCGGTTTTGAGATGGCGGCCAAGACTCTGGAACAGGCTGATGACATTGCGCCGGACCAAAGGCTCGCCGCCGGTGATGCGCAATTTGCGCACGCCCTGTTCGACGAAGGCGCTGCACACGCGGTCGAGTTCTTCCAACGACAGCAGCTCGGCCTTCGGCAGGAAAGTCATGTCCTCGGACATGCAATACACACAGCGCAAGTCGCACCGATCCGTAACCGACACCCGCAAATAATGGATTGCGCGGCCGAAGGGGTCGATCAGAACCGGTGTTGATGGCATAGCGGTCATGGGATGAACCTAATCCAACTTGGAGGGATCATCGACCGCCTCCAGGTGTGCGGCGGCTAAGTTCATACTCACTTTGCCGGCATTTTCGAAATTCACGGTCACGCGAGTCCCCACCGCCGACTGCACCTGACCCAGTCCCCATTCGGGGTGAGCAGGATTACGGACCAGCATGCCGGGGGTCAAATCGAGATTCATAGGGGGATTGGGTGCGCTATCTCGCTGTTTGATCAGGATTTTCTCTTTTTAGTGGCTTTTGACCCGGGTGTCTCCCCTGGTAAGCTTTCGCCAAAGGGTGCGTATTCTGAAGGGCCCGTTAAGTTTTTGCAGGTTAGGGTGAGGCCGGGCGGCGGATACAAAATAACAATAAAATTCATGCGGTTATAAGCCTTTTCGAATTTCAACGCGTTACGCGAGAACTTGTTCGGTCTTACAAGCGTTGAACTTTGACTGAGGGTAGCCGGGATCGGCGGGGATGAGCGACACCGAATTGTAATTGGCGCAATTACTTTGCACGCGGCTTTGTCACGATTTGGCAGGGCCGGTGGGCGCCGTGGCGGCTGGGGTTGAATTGATCGGCGGCGATCCTGCGCAAGCCGATCTAGAGACTTTAGGCCTCATCGGCAACAGCTCGGCGGCCGCGTCTCTCAAATTGAAATTCATGCGCGCGGCTCTGGGTGCTGCAGGCGGTGCGTCGCTTGATCCCAAAACACTTTTGAACGGCTACCTCGACGCGATCGCCGGGCCAAGCGGCAAACCACAGATTACGTGGCCACCCATGGATGATTTTGCGCGCGGTGCTGCGGCGTTGGGTTCGGGTTGGGTTCCAATGTTGCTCAATCTCTGCCTGCTCGCCTTAGAAACGCAGCCCAGTTGTCGGTCCATGACCTTGCAGATCAAACCCGACAATGGCCTCACGGTATTGGTCGAAGCGCGCGGCGCGGAAGGCCGCACGTCCATGGTGCGCGAGGAACTCATCGCAGCGGTAGCTGGGCAAGTGCCGCCGGCCCTCAGCGCAAAAACCGTACACGGGAATATTGCGGGGCGCATGGTGCGGGCCGCAGGCGGACGCGTTACGCTCAACGCGTCGGGCTCCAGCGTGACGGTGACGGCCATCTTTCCGAAGGCCGGGTCCGCATGAAAAGGTGCCTGATCGTCGATGATTCCCGCGTTATTCGCCGCGTCGCTTCCAAGATCATTCAAGATCTGGGCTTCGATGTGGATGAAGCCGAGAACGGCCGCAAGGCGCTGAACGCTTTGACCATCCGCATGCCCGATCTGATCGTTGTGGATTGGGATATGCCGGTGATGGACGGCCTGGAATTCACAGGCGAACTGCGTAAGCTTCCGGGCGGCAACAAAGTTGTGGTCGTGTTCTGCACCACTGAAAACGATGCGCCGCATATCCGCCAAGCGCTTGAAGCCGGCGCGGACGAATACATTATGAAGCCGTTCGACAGCGAGATCGTACGCTCAAAACTCGTGTTGCTGGGGTTGTTGGGCTGATGTCTCCCGAAGATTTTGAACTCGCAGCGCGCTTTCTCAAGGAACGGTCGGGCCTCGTGCTGACCCGCGACAAAACCTATTTGCTCGAAAACCGTCTGATGCCGCTGGTGCGCGATTTAAGGCTGAAATCCGTCGCCGACCTGATCGCAGGCGTGCGGGCCAGCGACCCCGCGATGCAGACGGCGGTGATCGACGCCATGATGGCCAAAGACACGGCCTTCTTCCGCGATTGGAAACCTTACGTCCATTTCCGCACTGTGGTGTTGCCAAACCTGCGCGTCGCGCGCGGCATACAGACGCGCTTTCGCGTTCTTTCTGCCGGCGTTTCGACCGGGCAGGAAGCACACTCCGTTGCCATGACCATCAAAGACGTTTCCTCGTCTTTCCCCGGGTGGAATATTGAGGTTGTCGGCATCGACATTTCCGCGACCGCCATCGCGGCCGCGGCGAAAGGAATTTACAGCCAGTTCGACGTGCAGCGCGGTCTGCCGATCCGCACGCTGCTGCAGTATTTCACCAAGCAGGAAGATTCCTGGGTGTTGAATGACGGCGTGCGCAACATGGTGAAGTTCCAAACTTGGAACCTCATGGACGACCTGTTTCCGCTGGGGCGTTTCGACGCCATTTTCTGCCGCAACGTGCTGGTCTATCTCGATCTCAAGACCAAGCTGGAAGTGTTGCAGAAGCTGGGGCGTCTGCTGGTTGACGACGGCGTGCTTTACCTTGGTCTCAATGAGACCGTCATGGGCGTATCCAGCAACTTCCGCGCGGTCGATCCGGACTTGGGAATTTATGCGGCGCACCGCGCCGACCGCCCAGCGTCGCTGTCATTGGCAGCGAAGGTCGATCTTTAATCCGGCTCGAAGCTGTCGGAGTAGTCCAGCTTCAAGGCTGGGTCTTGATCGGTTTTCCGCAGATAACAATTTCCGACCACCAGCACATCCAATTCCGTCGCCATGAAGCAGCGGAAGGCGTCCTCGGGTGTGCAGACAATCGGCTCGCTGCGCACGTTGAAGCTGGTATTGACCAGAACGGGAATGCCCGTGAGCGCGCGGAATTGCGTCAGCAGCGCATGGAAGCGCGGGTTGACGTCGGCAGTTACGGTTTGTACGCGCGCCGAATAGTCAACGTGTGTCACCGCTGGAATTAGCGAGCGCACCATGTTGAGCTTGACTAAACCGAATTTAACTGCGTCTTCCGCCTTCACGCGCTTGTCGGCCTGCACGTTTGCGACCAGCAGCATGTAGGGGCTGTCGCAATCCAGCTCGAACCACTCGGCCACGTCTTCGCGGCGCACGGCGGGCGCAAAGGGCCTGAAGCTTTCGCGGAATTTGACCTTGAGATTCAGCGTGCGCTGCATTTCGGGTGAGGCTGGATTGCCGATGATCGAGCGGGCACCCAACGCACGCGGTCCGAACTCCATGCGACCTTGAAACCAGCCAATGGCGGCGTTCGACGCCAAAGCCGCGGCGGTTTCGCTGATGACGTCCGTATCGTTCAACACCGAGAATTTTGCACCGGCAGCCGTCAAGCGCTGTTCGATATCGTTTTGTTTGAACGATGGGCCAAGCAACGCGCCAGACATGCTGTCGCCGCTCGGGTTCATCTGACGTGCACCACCGTGATGCAAGTGATAAGCCGCGAGCGCTGCACCCAGCGCGCCGCCGGCATCACCTGCTGCCGGTTGAATCCAGATGTTCTCGAAGATGCCCTCTTTGAGAACTTTGCCGTTGGCGACGCAATTCAGCGCCACACCACCGGCGAGGCACAAGTTCTTCGCGCCAGTCTCGGCCTTGATGCCGCGCGCGAGACGCAGCACGGCTTCTTCCGTCACGGCCTGCACTGAAGCTGCCAAGTCCATATGGAACTGCGTCAATGGCTCGCTGGCTTTGCGCGGTGGTGCACCGAACAGCGCATCGAAGCGCTTATTGGTCATGGTCAGACCGGTGCAGTAATCAAAATAGCTTTGATCAAGCTGGAAGCTGCCGTCGTCCTTTAGATCGATAAGATGTGTGAGAATCTTATCAACAAAGCGCGGTGTGCCGTAAGGCGCCAAGCCCATCACCTTGTACTCGCCCGAGTTCACTTTGAAGCCGGTGTAATAGGTGAAGGCCGAATAGAGCAGGCCAAGCGAATGCGGAAAGTGGATTTCTTTATGGATGTTGAGCTGATTGCCTGAACCGAAAGCCAATGAGGTCGTGGTCCACTCGCCGACGCCGTCCATGGTCAGAACGGCAGCGTCGTTGAAAGGCGAGGGGAAGAAAGCCGAGGCGGCGTGACTCAAGTGATGTTCGGAAAATACGATCTTATCGAGCCATTTCACATCCGGCGCGAAGGCTTTGAGTTCACGGATCAATAGATCTTTCTGAAACAGCTTTTCTTTGATCCACAGCGGCAAAGCCTGGCGGAACGACGTGAACCCGCGCGGCGCGAACACGGCGTAGGTTTCCAAAAGCCGCTCGAACTTCACGAAGGGCTTTTCGTAAAAGGCGACCAGGTCGATGTCTTCAAGCTTCAGGCCACCGATATCCAGGCATGATTGAATGGCGTTCCGGGGAATGCTGGCGTCGTGTTTCTTGCGCGTAAAACGCTCTTCCTGCGCGGCGGCGACAATGCGGCCGTCGTCAATCAGCGCGGCAGCGCTGTCGTGATAAAGTGCGGAAAGGCCAAGAACGCGCAAAGCGGTCTAGAACAAGGTGTAGATGAAAGGCGCGATGGCCGAGCCTTGGGCCAGCACAATCAAGCCGCCGAACAGCACCAGCATGATCAACATGGGCAAGAGCCAGAATTTTTTCCTAACCTGGAGGAAGCGCCAGAACTCAATGAGGAAGGCCATGCGGGTTGGTCCGTGCTGTTAAAACTGGTTCTTGAACGAGATTGGCGCTGGTCCCGGGGGATCACGCACAATCCAATAACTTTTAGCTTTCGGGTCGCGCTTCAGGCGCAAAGGGTCTGCGCCCTTCAGACGCAAAAACAAGCCGGTCGGAACAACGGCAATGGCGAACAAAAGTCCCAGCATGAGCGGGCTGACAACTTTGTGCATCACTTTGCCGATGAACATCCAAATCCGGTTTAAAGGGGCGAGGACTTTGGGGGCGGCGAAGGCCAGTACACAGAACGCCCCCGCTACACCCAGCGCCCACAGGCGCGTGCTGTGCCCCGCCAGCAGCGGCAACACTCCTATGAGCGCGAACACGCCTGTAAAGACCAAACCGAAGGACCGCTCGGTGGCTTTGGGTTCGCCGCCGTCACGCCGGAAATCTTCATGAAATTGTGTCGCCATAGGTTGACGATATAGCACGGGCCTAGACTGTTTCCCAAGCCAGGGCCTTAAACGAAAAAGGCCGGCGATGGTCACCGGCCTTTTGGTCGTTAAGTCGTCGTGGCGTTAGCCGTTGGCGGCTTTCTTGCTGACACCGCTGCCGGCACCTTCGGCGGCTTCGGTTTCGCGCAGCACGTAACCGCGGCCCCAGACTGTTTCAATGTAACTCTCGCCGCCCGTGGCCGTGGCCAGTTTCTTGCGCAGCTTACAAATGAACACGTCGATGATTTTCAGCTCCGGCTCATCCATGCCGC
This sequence comes from Fidelibacterota bacterium, assembly GCA_947476895.1. Classification (GTDB taxonomy): domain Bacteria; phylum Pseudomonadota; class Alphaproteobacteria; order Rhodospirillales; family Rhodospirillaceae; genus SHVO01. The sequence continues at coordinate 12,229 of CANJRX010000037.1, forward strand.
CGTAAAGATGGTTGAGGAACTGTTCCTTGGTCAGGGTCGTGCCCTTACGCAAGGCCAGCAGTTCCAGAATGCCGTATTCTTTGCCGGTCAAATGCAGCGGCGCATTATCGACTTCAGCGGTACGCGCCTCCAGATGCACGCTCAGACGGCCCACTTGGACCTTCGGCTGGGCGTGACCCTTCGAGCGGCGCACGATGGCTTGAATGCGGGCCACCAGTTCTTCCCGGTTGAAAGGTTTGGTCAGGTAATCGTCGGCGCCAACGCCGAAACCCTGCACTTTTTTGTCGGCTTCCTGCAGACCCGAGAGGATCAACACAGGTGTTGCGACTTTAGCGCTGCGCAGCTGGCGGATCACATCCATGCCGTCCATGTCGGGCAGCATCAGATCGAGAATGATCAGGTCGTAATCATAAATCTTACCGAGATCGAGGCCGTCTTCGCCCAAGTCGGTCGAATCAATGACCCAGTCTTCCTTGCGCAGCATCGTCGTGATGGCTTGCGATGTTGACGGATCGTCCTCAACCAATAGGATACGCATGATCTTGTGCCCCGCTTTAATTTGCCCACTATACCCAGGTTAAGATATTAACATAGGTTATCAACACTTCCTAATAAAACCTAACGAGTCGCGTGAATTTGGCTCTAACGGGTTGAAGTCTAAGTCCTTCTCGGGCCGATATTTTACGGCGCGTTAATACCCCCGCGGTAAGGATTAAGCTTCTCGACCGTCGGTTTCAGCACCAGGGTTTTAAATCGGCGTTTTTAGGGTCGCCCACCCCACCAGAATGGCGGGGGTGATTGATCCGGTTACGGGAGAAGTTGTGGTCAATATTACGTCGTTACTCGGTGAGATGTACCGCCTGCCGACCCACCAGGTCTTCGGCAAGGTGGCTGCTGTGCAAGGCCTCCTGGTCGAGGTCTCGGGCGTCCAGAAGAATTTGTCGGTCGGCGACCGCTGCAACGTGGTGGCGCGCGATGGCCGCATCGTTCCCTGTGAAGTCGTCGGCTTTCGCAATGCCCGCGCGCTGGTTATGCCCTTCGGCGCTTTGGAAGGCATAGGTCTCGGCTGTCGCGCTGAAATCGCCGAAGCCGCGCCTGCGATCTATCCCGACGATTCATGGCTCGGTCGCGTCATCAGCGGCATGGGCAAACCTGTTGATGGCGGCGGCGCGCTCGGCGCCGGTGAAGCCGCCTACGCTATTAAAGCGCCCCCACCGCCGGCCCATACCCGCAAACGCATCGGCGGCAAACTCGATCTGGGTGTGCGCGCGCTCAATACTTTCACCACCACCTGTCACGGCCAGCGCCTCGGCATCTTCGCCGGCTCGGGTGTTGGTAAGTCGACAATTCTGTCCATGATGGCCCGTTATACAAACGCCGATGTTACTGTCGTCGGTCTGGTCAGGACCTTTGATATCAAGATTTACGCCCATCTCGATGTCGATAGGTTTGATGAATTCGCCTAGAAGAAAGAAACAGATTGATGCTTGTGTCCGACGCCTTAAGGCGATTTGCTCGAGTGAGCATATTGATATCAGTCTTGATGAAATCAAAGGGTGTGTGGTCGGTAACTTTCCCGACTTGAGACATATGTTAAACGCCATATCGCCTTTCTAAT
>CANJRX010000038.1 GCA_947476895.1 Fidelibacterota bacterium
AAGCACTACAACACCAAGCGGCCCCATTCATCGCTCGGCTATAGGCCGCCGGCGCCGGTGACCTATAGCCCGATACCAGTACCACTCGAACAGAGCCAAAACATGCAGTAGACTAACATCACGACTGGTAAAGAAAATCGGTCAGGTCAATAACGGTGCGGTCACGGCCCATCTCGGCCATGAAGTTATCGAACAGATAGCCAGAGCCGGGGCAGGGATGCAGCAGCAGAAGCGGGCTGCGCGTGCCATCGGGGCCCGAACGCCGGTAATGAATTTGGCCGTGCGGTCCCGGACCATAGGCGCGGGTGATTTTAGAAGTACCTGTCGTTAAGCCCATATCTATCGTCCCCAATCGTGTGCGGGCCGAATTTGCCACAAATTCCGCGCCCGCGCTGCCGGGAATTACACCGTCAGCGGAAAACCATGCGGCCATCAGGTTCGGCCGCGACAAACGCGACCAAGCGCTTTTGACTGCCTTTGGCGTCCTCGGCCGCGCCGATTACCAGGAAGGCCGCCGCTTCAAGGCCCTCGGCGGCGATGCATTCAGTCATCCGGCAGGCTTTAGCCGCGCCGGTCTTCAAAGTGTAACCATCGCCTGCGAGAAGGCTTGCGCGTTTCAAAGCGCGGGCCGCGTCGGCATAACGGCGTACAGCTTTCGTAAGACGGTCTTCGGCGGCGCTGTGTTCAAGCTGTGCCGCGTCCGCCGCGGTGCGGGCCTGGACGTAACGCTCGGCCGTTGCGCGGTCGGCGCTGCTTTGCAAAGCGCCACGTGCAGCGTTCACGGCGCTCCGTGTGGTTTGTGCACGTTCGGTCGCAGCAGTTACCTCACGCTTCAAGGTCGCAAGGGGCGGCGCTTCGGGACGGTAGGCGAGCACCGTGATCGCAGATGCAGCGTCAGCCGGCGGCCATTTCGCGTGATCGAACACCGGTGTCACGGCGCCCATCAGCACCATGGCCGCATGTTCGCGTGCCGAGACCGCGACGCAGTCCGGGCCATCGCAGACTAAAAGATCGCTGACCGACGGCGCGACTTCGCCGTGCTCTGCGCGGGCGGCGGCGCGCTCGATGGCGCTACCTTGCTCGGTGATGTCGAGCAAAGCTTCGCTCAAGGCCTGGCGCGCTTTGCGTAAGGCGGCCGTGCTTTGTAAAGCGGCGATAGCGGCGGCCTGCTCTCGCTGCTCGGCCATAGCCAGCATGGTGGCCATGGCGGCGGTGTTGCCCTTTGCCCCGAGCGCGCCGACAGCTTTCAGTGTCTCGTCCTTGGCGTGGTCAGCCGCCTTGGCTTGCTGATCGACCGCGGCCTGTGCGCTTTGCACGGCCTTCTGCAGATCAAGAATAGTTTCGGCCCGCGCGGCTGTTGCCAGCGCGAGCCCGAGAAAAAATGCCGTCATGCCTACTGCCAATCTCATGACCCGGAGTATGGCCTATTGCAACTCCGTCGCCCACTTCCCATCGTCGCCTTGGCGGTGAAAATCGGGTATGAAGTGATGGGTTTTATCGTTGAGGGTGACACCATGATCCGCCGTCATTTTTGCCTCGCTGTCGCGGCCTGTGCAGCGTTGATTTCCGTATCGGTCCACGCCGCCGAGGAGAAGGTGCTGAACCTTTACATCTGGTCTGACTACTTGGCGCCGGACACCATCGCCAATTTCACCAAAAAGACCGGCATCAAGGTCAATGTCGACGTGTTTGATTCCTCAGAAACCCTCGAGGCGAAATTGCTGGCCGGAAAATCCGGTTATGACGTCGTGGTACCCAATGGTCCCATCCTTAAGCGCTTCATCGCCGCCGATGTGCTGCGCACGCTCGATAAAAGCAAACTGCCGCATTTGAACACGCAAGATCCCGCCATCACCGCCCGTGCTGCGGGGGCCGACGCCGGCAACGCGCACAGCATCATCTATATGTGGGGTACGTCGGGCATTGGTTACAACGTCGCCAAAGTCAAAGCAGCACTCGGCAAAGATGCGCCGGTGGATAGCTGGAAGCTGATCCTTGATCCCGCCAACGCTGCCAAGCTTTCGAAATGCAAGCTTTATGTGTTCGATGCGGCCTCGGACATTTTTGAATTCACGTTGAGCTATATGGGCAAAGACCCGCATTCGACGGTGGCCAAAGACTACGAAGACGCGGGTGCCCTGTGGCAGAAGGTGCGCCCGTCGATCACCAAGTTCCACAATTCAGAACACATCTCGGCGCTGGCCAACGGCGACATCTGTGTCGCGACCGGATATTCTGGGGATATCTTCCAAGCCCGCGACCGCGCTGAAGAAGCCAAAAAGGGCGTCGAGATCGCTTACAGCATTCCGCAGGAGGGCGCCGTGATGTGGTTCGACTTCATGGCGATCCCCAAAGATGCACCACATCCCGATGCTGCGCACGCTTTCTTGGATTACATCCTGATGCCGGAAGTGATCGGGCCGATCACCAACGAGGTTTATTACGCCAACGCGAATACCAAGGCGAAGCCGTTCACGGAGAAGGAAGTCCTCGAAGACGAAACGGTTTATCCCGGCCCAGACATGATGAAGAAGCTGTTTCCCGAAAACACGCCGGCCCAGGATATCGAGCGGTTGCGCACGCGCATCTGGAACCGTGTTAAAAGCGGCAACTAGCGTTTCATGAATACGGTCTTACGCATTGCAGGCGTCACGAAGCGCTTCGGCGCGGCGGCGGCCGTTGACGGCGTGACTTTGGATGTGCGCGAGAACGAGTTCCTCGCGCTGCTGGGTGCATCCGGTTGCGGCAAGACCACGTTGCTGCGGATCATGGCGGGGCTGGAGCAACCCGACGCGGGCCAGGTTTTCATCGACGGCAAAGACGTCACCGCCACACCGCCCTATGCGCGGCCGGTCAACATGATGTTCCAATCCTACGCGCTATTCCCCCATATGACCGTGGCGGCCAACATTGCCTTTGGCCTGAAGCAAGATGGGCTGCAAGGCGACGCACTCGCTGCCCGCGTGAAGGAAGCCCTCGGTGCTGTTGAGCTGGATGGACTGGGTGAACGCAAACCCCATCAGCTGTCCGGTGGCCAACGCCAGCGTGTGGCCCTCGCACGCTGTATTGCCAAGCGCCCGCGTGTGCTGCTGTTGGACGAACCCATGGCGGCCCTCGACAAACATTTGCGCGAGCGTACGCAGATGGAACTGAAAGCCTTGCGCGCGCGCCTTGGTATTACATTCATCGTAGTGACCCACGATCAAGATGAAGCCATGGCCATGGCCGATCGCGTCGCTGTGATGGAAGCGGGCCGTGTTTTGCAAATAGATACGCCGCTCGCGCTTTATGAGCGCCCTGCCAACGCGCGTGTCGCGCGGTTTTTCGGGAACATCAATCTCTGGACAAGCTCCAGCAAGACGATGGCCTTGCGGCCCGAGCGCATCAGGATATCGCACGCCCCGCTCACCGATGGCGTCAGCGGCACAATAGAAAACGTGGTCTATCTCGGCACCGCGACCACCTGTTTTGTGAAGACTGCGGCGGGACAAACGCTCCGCGTGTCGGTCCCTCACGCCGAAGGCGCACAAGCGTTCAATCAGGGCGATGCTGTGCATCTGTCCTGGCCGGCCAGTGCCGTTATGGAACTACCGGAATGACGCGCCGCGCCGCCGTTCTGGCGCTCCCGTGGCTGTGGGCCGCGCTGTTCTTGCTGTTGCCGTTAGCGCTCGTTTTGAAAATCAGCTTTGCGGAAGCGCAAGTGAGTGTGCCGCCGTATTCGGATTTCTTTGAACGTCTCGACGGCGCCATCGTTGGCGTCAAGACGACGTTCGCGAACTATCAGTTGCTGTTCTCGGATAGCCTTTATGTGCGGGCCTACTTCAGCTCATCGTGGATAGCCTTTGTCTCAACGTTGCTCACGTTGCTGCTGGGCTATCCCATGGCCTATGCCATCGCCCGCGCGCCCGCGCAGCGCCGGAATCTTCTGCTTGTCCTGATCATTCTGCCGTTCTGGACCTCGTTCCTGGTGCGCATTTACGCTTGGATGGGGCTTTTGCGCCCCACCGGGATCATCAACACAGCGCTGCAATCGCTTGGTATGATCGACGCGCCGTTGCAGCTGCTCAACACCTCGGGCGCGGTTTACCTCGGCATTGTCTACGCATATTTGCCGTTTATGGTGTTGCCGCTTTATGCACGGTTGGAGAAACTCGACGGCGCGTTGCTGGAAGCGGCCGCTGATCTTGGTGCTAAGCCGTGGCAGGTTTTTCTGCACGTCACGCTGCCGCTCTCGTTGCCGGGTGTGCTCGCCGGCTGCCTGCTGGTTTTTATCCCGGCCGTGGGCGAGTTCGTAATCCCTGATCTTTTGGGCGGCGCGGACACACTCATGATCGGCAAAGTTCTTTGGGCTGAATTCTTTTCCAACCGCGATTGGCCCATGAGTGCGGCCGTCACTATGGTGCTGCTGGTCGTGCTCGTGGCACCCATCATGCTGTTCCAGGCGTTGCAACCACGCACGGATCAACGCCCATGAAAGCGCGCAGCTTTTCCACCACGGTTCTCAGCTTCGGGCTCGCGTTCCTCTACGTGCCTCTGATCGTGGTGATGGTTTATTCCTTCAACGCCTCGAAGCTGGTCACGGTCTGGGCAGGTTTCTCGACCCAGTGGTACGGTGAACTCCTATCGGATGGTCAGCTTCTGGGTGCTGCGGGCAACAGCGTCATCGTCGCTTTGCTGTCGGCCAGCCTCGCTGCCGTTGTCGGCACCGCGACGGGCTATGCCCTTGCGCGCTTCGGACGGTTCCGCGGTCGCGCGATTCTGACTGGTACCGTCGCCGTGCCGCTGGTGCTGCCCGATGTCATCGCCGGTCTCTCATTATTGCTGCTGTTTGTGGCCTTGGAACAGGCGTTCTCCTGGATGCCAGGGCGCGGCATCTTCACCATCGTCATCGCCCACACCACACTCACCATGGCCTATGTGGCGGTGATCGTGCAGGCGCGCCTTGTGGGCATGGACCGCGATGTCGAGGAGGCGGCGGCGGATCTGGGCGCAAAGCCCTTCACGGTTTTTCGCCTCATTACTTTGCCAATGATCAAGCCGGCTATCATCGCAGGCTGGCTTTTGGCTTTTGTGCTGTCGTTGGATGATCTGGTGATCGCGAGCTTTGTCTCGGGGCCGCAATCCACGACGCTGCCGATGGTGGTCTATTCCAGCATTCGGTTGGGGGTCAGTCCCAAGATCAACGCGCTGGCGACGGTGCTGATCATCACTACATTTGTGCTGTTGGCCCTGGCCGCCTGGATCGGGCGCAACACCTTAAAGAGCAAATAAATCTACTTCGCGGAGGTGAGCGAGATTTTGCCGCCTTCGATTTTCACGGTCGTGCGGCCGCGCGTTTCAACCGAGCCGGCTCCCAAAAGGATCACGCAGTCGCTGCAAATGTCCTTCACGCTCTCACCGGCTTTGACGGTGACGGTTGTGCTCGAACCGTCCGAGCCGTTCACAGTGACGTCGTAAGATTTCTTATCTCGATTTTGCAAATCCACGGCTCCTGCCGGATTGCTTGCGGCAAGGCCCAAGACGGCGGCGAAGAAGAAAAGAATCTCACGGACTGTCATGGGCGATCAAACGCGTTTAGGCTGTGAATACCTTCAGGTTTTTCGATAGCAAAACCAACGCCCGGTTTTCCACAGACTCATGAAAAACCTGATTTCCCGCATTTTCCGCAGCGTGCCCCGGCCCATCACCCGCCTGATCGTGGGTCTTCTCAACGTGCGTTTTAATATCACCGTGGTGGGGGTGTTCTTCTCAAGCGAAGGCAAGGTGCTGATTTTACGGCACGTCTACCGCCGCCAGCATCCTTGGGGCTTGCCGGCGGGATATCTGAATGCCGGTGAAACGCCCGAAGCGGCGGCCATCCGCGAAGTGAAGGAAGAGATTGGGATGGACGTTAAGGTGGCGTCCGTGATGTCGATTCGGCCCATCCACCCGCGGCATATGGAAGTGGTGGTGGTCGGCACCGTCGCCGGCGGACAGACGTTCACACCGAACTTCGAGATCTTTGAAGGTGCGATTGTATCGCCCGATGCCTTGCCGGCGGACATGATGCCGAGCCAGGCTGAGATTGTGCGCCAGGCCTTAGCGGCCCGGCGCGTATTCTCAACTTAGTTCAGCTTAGCTACGGTCACGCCAATGATGTGGCTCACGCCACCGCCGGCGTCATCCATGAACGGAAAATCCGCAGCGATGAAGTCGATGGCCGACGTGTAGGGCGGGTTAACCGCACCCGACAGCAACTGGATGTCGGCCACATCGGCGACGGGCTTGCAGCGGCGATACCAATCCACGTCGCCCCAGACCGCATAGCGCGAACTGACCATGCAGCCGGTCAGGTCCTCGCCCAGAATGGCCGAGACGGCAGAACCCATGAACGTGAAGGTGAAACTGTTATCGGGCTGGCAGCGCAGGATCGTGAGGTACGGCACGATATCGCCGGCATCCATCAGATCGAATGATGACCACAGAGGCAGGCTTTTGCCGCCAAGGGCCAGCCATTGCCGGGTGAAGGCCAGAACCTGCGGCGGCAGAAGCGGGTGCTGCGGCAGGTCGGCACCGCGCTTGCGGGCCACAGCCTTTACATCGAGGCCAAGTGTACGGAGTGACGGCGTACTTGACGTATCCATAGTGCTCCCTCCAGATCGTTGTCATCCCCCAACGCGAGGCCCAGTTTCCCCGGTGTCCTCAACTTTCAGTTATATACGTTTCGCCTCGAACGCGGTTGCGAAAAACGCGGCCAATACTCATTTTTATGAGAACTGTCCGTGACTTAACCCTAGATAAATCGCGGGATTTTACAGCTTTAAATAGGCATTTTTGGGCCGGGACTTTCGCCTAATCCGTTGGCGGTACTGTCTGATTCAGACCTAGCGGCGAATAAGGCCTTGCCGGGTTTGGCCTGAGTACGATAGGCAGCGGGCTCATTTTTGAGTTCGAAGCAGGGACAGTTATGGCCGTCATCAACGTTACCAACCGCGCCGGCAAAACCGAGTCTATCAACGGCAAGGTCGGCAATACGCTGATGGAAATTCTGCGCGATGCCGGCCAGGACGTGGAAGCCATCTGCGGCGGCTGCTGCTCGTGCGCCACCTGCCATGTGTTCATCGACGACGCCTGGACCGCCAAGATGCCGCCGCGCAGCGAAGACGAAACCGAGTTGGTGGAACAGACCAACGCCTTCAAGCCGGCCAACTCGCGGCTGTCCTGTCAGATCAAATTCACCGACGCGATGGACGGCCTCGCCGTGACGGTTGCGCCGGCGGAGTAAGCCTACTTCGGCCACCTTTTATGCATCCAGAGCCACTGGCCTGGACGCGCCCTGATCCAATCTTCTAAGCGGCGGTTTATGCGCGTGAGGGCTACGCGCACGTCCTCTTCATTTCCATTCGGTGGGAACTGCCACGGCGCTTCCACGGTGACTTTGAAGCGCCCGTCTTCCAGCCGTTCGGTGCGCACCGGAAACACCGGGCAATCGAAGCGCATGGCAAAGCGCGCCACGGCATCACCCGTGAATGCACCGCGCCCGAAGAACGGAATCTCCAAGCCGGTATTGAGTTTCTGATCCACCACCAGGATCAGGTGTTCGTGATTGGCGAGGGCCTTCATCATCAACCGCGCGCCCGTGGCGCTCTTTGGGGCCATCCCGGCCGTATAAGGCTTTCTGATTTCGCCGATGATCTTGTCTACCAGCGGGTTGTTCGGTGCGCGGTAGACGATGGTCAGCGGTTTGGCGAGGCGGGCGAGCGCCATGGGAATAATTTCCCAATTGGCGAGGTGCGCGCAAAACAAAACGGCGGCGCGGCCCTCGCGGGCGAGTGCGGCCAAAGCCTCGTGACCTTCAACGACAATACGCTCGGGCGTATCAGCCAGTTGCGACAACACCGCGTATTCCATCATCGTGCGGCCGAAATTGTCCCAGGTATCGCCCAGGATTTTTGCCCGCGCCGTGTCGTCGAGCTCGGGCAGGGCGAGGGCCAGGTTGCGGGCGGCGGTGCGGTGCGCGCTGGTCAGAGGCCCCACGGTTCGGCCCAGCCGCGCGCCAAAAGCTGACACGGCGGAGAAGGGCAGATGGCGCACCAGCCCAAACACCACATGCGCCAAACCGGCTTCAAAGCGGTGTTTCAACGAGTATTTCACAGGCGACGTTTCACTCATGGGGCCGAAATCATAACATTGGGATAGGCGTTGCGCGGATATAGTCACGGACTTATAGCCTGTTCGGAACGTTTCGCGAAAAGGACAACGGTGCGCATTCTCCAAGTCATGGCCAGCGGCCTTCACGGCGGCGCTGAGGTGTTTTACGAGGACTTGGTCCTGGCCATGGCGCGGGCCCGGGTCGACCAAGCTTGCGTGATCCGCCCCTATCCCATGCGCGCGGCGCGGCTGTCGGCGGCGGGGGCTCGCGTCAGCACGATGGTCTTCGGCGGGCCTTTGGATATCGTCACGCCCTGGAAATTGAAACGCCTCGCGCGCGTCGAAAATCCCGATGTGATTTTGGGCTGGATGAACCGCGCCAGCACCAACCTGCCGCGCGGGCCGTGGGTGAATGTTGGCCGTCTCGGCGGCTACTACAATCTCAAGTACTACCGTAAATGCGCGCATCTGATCTGCAACACGCCTGATATCGCTGACTACGTGGTGCGCGAAGGCCGTCCCGCCAAAGAAGTGCATTACATTCCGAACTTCTGTCCTGTCACGAGCGATCCGCCCGTCACGCGCGCGGACTTTGCGACGCCTGCCGACGCCAAAGTGCTTTTGATTCTCGCGCGGTTGCACGACGTCAAAGGCATCGACGTCGCCATCCATGCCCTTGCACAAATCCCCGATGCTTATCTGTGGATCGCGGGCGACGGACCGCTGGAAACGCAGCTCAAAAACCTCACTGCCGAACTGGGATTAGAGGCGCGTGTGCGGTTCCTGGGGTGGCGTGACGACCGCTCGGCGCTTTTGCGGGCGGCCGATATCTGTCTGGTGCCTTCGCGCTTCGAGCCTTTCGGGAACGTCGTGGTCAACGCCTGGGCGCACGACATTCCCGTGGTGGCCGCCGCCAGCCAAGGCCCCGGCTTCCTGATTGCGGATGGCATCGACGGCCTCAAGGTGCCTGTGGACGACGCCGCGGCGCTGGCGGCCGTCGTGAAGGGCCTGCTCAGCGATCCTGGGTTGAGTGCTCGCCTGATCGAAGGCGGCCGGTCGCGGGTCGCTGCGGAATTTTCCGAAGGCACGGTGGTAAAGCGCTACCGGGAGCTTCTCGAAAGCGTCATCCGCTAACCGTTCAATTCATTGAAAAGGCCGGGTTTAGGCAGGGTTTAATCCCTCGGACCTCACATTGTCCTGACGCCAGAGACAGGGCACTGACCTGACCGATTTTCTTTACCAGTCGTGATGTTAGTCTACTGCATGTTTTGGCTCTGTTCGAGTGGTACTGGTATCGGGCTATAGGTCACCGGCGCCGGCGGCCTATAGCCGAGCGATGAATGGGGCCGCTTGGTGTTGTAGTGC
>CANJRX010000039.1 GCA_947476895.1 Fidelibacterota bacterium
ACCAACGTAAATATAGTCGATGTAATTCTTTCGGTTCATTGGGATGCCGCGAGATGCAAAATATTCCTTAGCTTCTTCAAAACCGCTTTTATCGGTCATAAACCACCGCCTGCCGTAATTAAAAAAAACACCGACCCGCCATGCATGGCTGGGGGCCCCGCATTGAGCATACCCCCCCTGCCGGTTTCGGGGGGATGGGGGGTCGGAAAGTGGCGGGGCTGATGGCTATCGACTGGGGCCTTATACATATAGAAAAGGCGCAGTCCGTCGTGCGGGGGTGAAGTGGCTGGGATTAGCCACTGGCGTGCTTACCCAGTGCTTACCCGCGCAAATGGCCAAAAGGGAAAAGTGTCGTAAGTCATTGAAAGAATGGTGCTGCCGAAAAGGATTGAACTTTCGACCTCCCCCTTACCAAGGGGGTGCTCTACCACTGAGCTACGGCAGCGCCAAATGTGGGGGACTTAGGCATAAGTCCCCTCGCGAAGGCGCGGAACATGCCACATCACCCCGAGGGGTGCAAGCAACCCGGGCATGGTTCTTTTTTGGCGCTTTTCCTAGCTTCCGCTGGGGTTCCAAAGGGCCTCGCGCGGCCCCGCGAAGTGTGGGAAAAGGCCCCTATGACAGCTTTCGAACCGCCTTCCCCCAAGCGACGAGGCCCGCGGCTTACTTCCGAGGAAGCTCAGGCCCGGCTGGCCGACGCTTTGCGCGAGAACCTGCGCCGCCGGAAAAGCCAGATCCGCTCGCGTGAGACTGCGCCCGAAAGCACACCGCCCGATCCCGACGACAAGGCCAAAAGCGAGTAGCTTGCACGGGTGGAATTCGCTACAAAAATTCCGTCATTCTTCAACACAACTGAGGACGCTCCAGGCCATGTCCGTGATGCCCGATACCTGGATACGCAAGATGGCTCAGGAGCAGGGCATGATCACGCCCTTCACTGAAGCCCAGCGCCGCGACGGCGTGATCTCGTATGGTGTTTCGTCTTACGGCTACGACGCGCGTGTATCGGACGAGTTCAAGATTTTCACCAATCTTGATTCCATCGTCGTGGACCCCAAGAATTTTTCCGAAGCCGGCTTTGTCGATCGCAAGACCGATGTCTGCGTGATACCGCCGAACAGCTTCGCCCTCGCGCGCACCGTCGAGCGCTTCAAAATTCCGCGCGATGTGTTGGTGATTTGCCTGGGCAAATCCACCTATGCCCGCTGCGGTATCATCGTCAACGTGACGCCGCTAGAGCCTGAATGGGAAGGTCACGTGACGCTGGAGTTCTCCAACACCACGCCCATGCCCGCGCGCATTTATGCCAACGAAGGTGCCGCGCAGTTTATTTTCCTGAAGGCCGACAGCGTTTGCGAAACGTCCTACGCCGACCGCAAAGGCAAGTATCAGGGCCAAGAAGGCGTGACACTTCCAAGGCTTTAAGTGGGCCCGCCTCTAAGCATTTTTACGTAAGGATCAGATTGTAGTGGATGCCATTCGGATTTTAGGCGGCGTGCCGCTGACCGGCGAGATCACAATCGGCGGCGCGAAGAACGCTGCTTTGCCGCTGATGGCCGCCACACTACTCACCGACCAGCCGCTGACACTCATCAATATGCCGGAGTTGGTGGATATCACCACCATGAGCAATCTGTTGCGCCAACACGGTGCGCGGATTGATCAGTCGGCCTTAGCGCCCGGGTCTGTTGAAGCGGGCCCCACGGGCCGCTCCATGACGCTCACCACCGATAAAGTGACCAGTGTCACCGCGCCTTATGATCTTGTGCGGCGCATGCGCGCGGGCTTCTTTGTGCTGGGTCCGCTGCTTGCGCGCACCGGCGAGGCCAAGGTTTCGTTGCCCGGCGGCTGCGCCATCGGCACGCGCGGCGTCGATCTGCACTTGAAGGCGCTTGAAACGCTGGGCGCTAAGATCACGGTCAAAGAAGGCTATGTCTACGCCACCGTTACCGGCGGACGTTTCAAAGGTGCGAACGTCACTTTCCCGAAAGTCACTGTGGGCGGCACCGAGAATCTGCTGATGGCCGCCGTGTTGGCCGACGGCGACACCACGCTCGAGAACGCCGCGCGCGAACCCGAGATCGGCAATCTCGCCGAATGTCTCAACGCCATGGGCGCGAAGATCACCGGCATCGGCTCGGGCACGCTGAAAATTACCGGCGTCAAAACGCTGCACGGTGCGCGCGTTGCTGTCATTCCTGACCGCATTGAAACCGGCACCTATGCGATTGCCGCTGCCATCACGCGCGGCCGTATCGTGCTCAAGGGCACGCGCTATGAATTGCTGGAAGCGGTGTTCGATTCCATGCGCCGCGCAGGCGTTTCCGTTGAAGTCACCAGCGATGGCATCGTGGTTTCGGCACAAGGCCAGCTGACGGGTGTTGATATGGCCACCGAACCCTACCCCGGTTTTCCCACGGACTTGCAGGCGCAATGGATGGCATTGATGGCCACCGCCAGCGGCGCTGGCATGATCGCCGAGACCATTTTTGAGAACCGCTTCATGCATGTGCCCGAGCTGCGGCGCATGGGCGCCGACGTGAACGTGCACGGCGCCTCTGCCATTGTGCGCGGTCCCTCGAAGCTGTCGGGTGCCCCGGTCATGGCGACCGATTTGCGCGCGTCGTCGTCGCTAATCCTCGCGGGCCTCGCCGCCGATGGTGAGACGCTGGTGAACCGCATTTACCACCTGGACCGCGGATATGAGCGCCTGGAAGAGAAACTGGGCGCCTGTGGCGCGCGGATCGAGCGCATTGTCGGCCACTAAGCCTTTCTAATTATTTCAGTAATTTGCATGTGACAGGCCTATTGCAGCGCAGCATAAAACCATTGAACATGGCCCCCGAGACCAAAGAGTCTGATGTTTAGGAGCTAAAGCAAAAACAACAATGGCAATCCAGGTCGCGCTCACCCACCGCACGCATTATTTCTACGACAAGCTTGTCAATCTTGCGCCGCAGATTGTTCGCCTTCGCCCCGCACCCCACTGCCGCACCCCACTGCCGCACGCCGATCCTCAGCTACTCGCTGAAGGTCACACCCAAACAACATTTTCTGAATTGGCAGCAGGACCCGCAGTCCAATTATCTCGCGCGCTTTGTGTTTCCGGAAAAGACCCGCGAGTTCCTGGTGGAAGTCGATCTGGTCGCCAAGTTGTCGATCATCAATCCCTTCGACTTCTTCCTGGAAAAAAAACGCCGAGAAATTTCCGTTTGTCTACGAGCCGGACCTGGCCCACGAGTTGCGTCCCTATATGGAGAAGCAGCCTGTAGGTCCGTTGCTGCAAACGCTGCTGGCCGCCATCGACCGCACGCCGCGCACGACCATCGATTTCCTCATCGACATCAATCGCAGCCTTCAGCAGCGCATCGGTTATGTGATCCGCCTTGAGCCGGGTATTCAAACCTGCGAGGAAACGCTGGGCAAAGCGCTCGGCTCATGCCGCGATAGCGCGTGGTTGCTGGTGCAGATTTTGCGCCACCTCGGTTTCGCCGCGCGCGTGGACGCCGCCAAAGACATGGTCAAAGAGGGTATTGCGGCGGCTACTCGCCCCGTGGTGTCGGCAAAAAACGAAAAGGCCGAGAACATTTCCCTGCGCGCAGCATTCTCTTTACTCGATGCGATTTTGCCCGAAATTTCGGACCTGTTGTCGCGCGCGTATTTTACGCACGCGCTGGCGCGGCGCGCTTAGAATCCGGGAATGAAGGTCAGGAGGGACTGCCGTGCGCGACCATACGACCGAGCCTGAAAACATGCGCTATCGCATCCGTCACACCACGACCTGCGTTTATACCGACGACATTCAGCATGCGCAGCACACGCTGCATCTGAACCCGCGTCTTCTGCCGCGCCAGACGTTTTCGGTAAACAAGATTACGATCGATCCGCCGCCCGAACGGTTGACGCAGCACGTTGATTACTTCGGAAACCCGATCACTTACATCGCCATGGAAGTCCCCCACCGCAAACTGATTGTGCAGGTGGACTTCGAAGTCGACGTGGCGCCGCCGGCGGCCTTCGACATTGCCCGCAGCCCGGCCTGGGAAACCATCCGCGATGCGATCAAGTTTGCGCCCGATGCCGACGCGCGCGACGCCAGCATTTTTGCCCATGCATCACTGATGATCCCGCCGTTGCCGGCTTTGCGGTCCTACGCCTTGCCGTCGTTCACGCCGGGCCGTCCCATTGGCGAGGCGGCATTCGATTTGATCAGCCGCATTTACGACGAGTTCGTCTACGACCCCGTCGCCACTACCATCGCCACGCCGCTGGCCGAAGTGCTCACCACACGCCGCGGCGTGTGCCAAGACTTCGCCCACCTCGCGATTGGTTGCTTGCGCTCCATGGGTCTCGCGGCGCGCTATGTCAGCGGATATCTCCGCACGTTGCCGCCCCCGGGGAAAGCACGCCTGATCGGCGCCGATGCCAGTCACGCCTGGCTGTCGGTATGGTGTGGTGGCGATACCTGGTTGGACCTTGATCCCACCAACGGCACGCGCGGGTCGACGGACTTGGTCAGCCTGGCCTGGGGCCGCGACTACGACGATGTCAGTCCCATGCGCGGTGTGCTGATCGGCGGCGGCAGTCAGGACCTGACGGTCGAAGTCGACGTGGCCCCGATGGACGCTTAAGTCCTTATTTAAAAAGTAAAATCAATATGTTAGCTTGCGGGATGGACGCGCGCTGATCCGTCATGCCGGTGGTGGCATTAACGAAAACCGTGTAAAAGGCCGCGCCTATAGTCTTTCATTGAGTTCTGTTGAGCGTGCCATGAGCCAAGACCAACTCGTCATCGCCGTGCCCAAGGGCCGGATTCTTGATGAAGCCCTGCCGATCATTCGCGCGGCCGGGATCGAGCCGGAGGCTGCCTTCGGCGACGAAAATTCCCGCAAACTTATGTTCGCGACCAACCATCCGACGATCAGTTTAATTCGTGTGCGCTCGTTCGATGTGGCGACCTTCGTGGCTTTCGGCGGCGCGCAGATCGGCATTGCCGGCAACGATGTGCTGATGGAATTCGATTACTCGGAAATTTACGCGCCGCTCGATCTCGGTATCGGCAAGTGCCGTCTATCCATCGCGCAGCCCAAGGCGCTGGACGAAACCCTTGCGCTCGACCGCTTGAGCCATGTGCGCATCGCCACCAAATATCCGCACATCACCAGCAAGTGGTTCGCCGACCGCGGCATTCAGGCTGAATGCGTGAAGCTGAACGGCGCCATGGAATTGGCGCCGGTGTTGGGCCTTTGCCCGCGCATCGTCGATCTGGTGTCCAGCGGCAATACGCTGAAGGCCAACGGCCTGGTGGAAGTGGAAACGCTGGTGCACGTCACCTCGCGCCTGATCGTCAACCGCACCGCGCTCAAAGTCAGGTCGCAGGAAATCGGCGGCTGGGTCGAAAAGTTTCGTGACGCCGTAAAGGCTCCTTAAGCCATGGCCCAGAAACTTTCCGCGAGCAGCCCCGGATTTGCCTCCGCCTTCGCCGCACTCGTCGCCAAAAGCCGCGAAGTGAAGACGAATGTGGATGGCATCGTTGCCGGTGTGCTGGCCGACGTGAAAACCCGCGGCGATTCTGCGGTGATTGAATATTCCAACAGATTTGATCGCATTTCGTTGACGCCCGCGACGCTGGCCTTCGGCAAAGCAGAAATCGACGGCGCGGCGGCGAAATGCGATGCCAAGACGTTAGGCGCGCTTAAAGAAGCCGCGATGCGTATTCGCGATTATCACGAGCGCCAACTGCCGAAAGACGAATACTACACTGATGATTCCGGCATTGGCCTTGGCTGGCGCTGGACTGCGGTATCATCTGCCGGTCTTTATGTGCCCGGCGGCACGGCGGCTTTATTCTCGTCTGTGCTGATGAACGCTGTGCCCGCGAAGGTCGCCGGCGTGCAGCGTCTGGTCGTAACCATGCCGACGCCTGAAGGCAAAACCAATCCGCTGACGCTCGCGGCCTGCGCCGTGGCGGGTGTTGATGAGGTTTATCGCGTGGGCGGCGCGCAAGCTATCGGCATGCTGGCTTACGGTACCCAGACCGTGAAGGCGGTCGATAAGATTGTCGGTCCGGGCAATGCCTATGTCACCTCGGCCAAAAAGCAGGTCTTCGGCACTGTTGGCATCGACATGATCGCCGGCCCATCTGAAGTGACCGTAGTGTCCGATGCGGCCAGCAACCCAGCCTGGATTGCCGCTGATCTGTTGGCTCAGGCTGAGCACGATGCGTCTTCGCAATCGGTGTTGATCACAGATAACGACGCTTTCGCTGATCGTGTGATGGCCGCTGTTGAGAAGCAATTGGCAGCGCTGCCGCGCCGTGAAACCGCTAGCAAAAGCTGGAACGACAATGGTGCGGTCATCGTCGTGCAGAAGCTTGAAGATGCGGCTGCGTTGGTTAATCAGATTGCGCCCGAGCATTTGGAGCTGGCTGTTGCTGATCCCAAAGCGCTCCTGAAAGATATTCGCCATGCCGGGGCCATTTTCCTCGGCCGCCACACACCAGAAGCTGTCGGCGACTACATCGCCGGTCCCAGCCACGTATTGCCGACATCGGGCGCTGCGCGGTTCTCGTCGGGCCTCGGTGTTCTCGATTTCCTGAAACGCACATCGTTAATCGACTGCGGAAGTTCCGGGCTAAAAGCCATTGGTCCCGGCGCGCTGGCCATGGCTGAAGCAGAAGTGCTGGATGCGCATGCGTTGTCGATTTCCTTGCGCCTTCAGCCGGAAGGCGACGGCTGATGACGGACCCGGGTAGTAACGAACCCGGGACGGGCGATAGCGACCCCATGTCGCAAGGTGAACCTGTTCGGTGCAGGTCCATTGTCAAAATCCAATTGGACGAAAAATCATTCCTGCGCCGCCGCCCCGAGGTGGAGCACGAACGCGAAGTCGCGTTGTTCGATCTGGTGGAAGAAAACGTCTTCATATTGAAAGGCGAAAGCCCGGCCGCGGGGCCTTATCACCTCAAGCTCAGCCTGGTTGAAGACCGCTTGATCTTCGATGTGCGCGATACGGCCGACGCACCTTGCCGCGAAATCGTGCTGACCGTGCGGCCCTTTCGCATGATCATCAAAGACTACTTCATGGTCTGCGAGAGTTACTTCGACGCCATTAAGGCGGCCACGCCTTCGCACATCGAAGCCATCGACATGGGCCGCCGGGGACTGCATAACGAAGGCGCGCAGATGCTCAAGGAGCGCATGGCCGAGCATGTCGAGCTTGATCAGGGCACATCGCGGCGCTTTTTCACGCTGCTTTGCGTTTTGCATATGCGCGGATAAGCAGCCATGCAAATCCTTCCCTCATCAGTTCTGTTCTGCTGCTCGATGAACGAAATCCGCTCGGCCATGGCCGAAGGCATCATGAAACGTTTTCACGGTGGGCAGGTGTTCGTGGATTCCGCAGGCGTACGCCAAGGCGGCCTGGACCCGCTCATGGTCGAAGTCATGCGTGAGATCGGCGTCGACATGGCGCGGCATAACCCCAAGACCTTCGACAACCTGACAGACGATTCTTTTGACGTGGCGATTGCTTTGTCGCCCGAAGCGCAATCAGCTGCAACGGCATTGACGCGCTATATGCACTGCGATTTGCGCCTGTGGAGCATCGCTGACCCGTCGCTGATGGAAGGCACGCGCGAGGCGCGGCTTGCGGCCTACCGCCATACCCGGGACCAAATTCAGCAGCGGATACTCGATCTGTTTCCCCGGCTGCATTCCAAGGACATATAGTGTTATTGAAACTCATATGAACAAACCGCTTTTCATTTTGGCTTCGGCTTCGCCGCGCAGGCTTGCGTTGCTGCAGCAGATTGGCCGCGCACCGGATCAGGTGCTGCCCACGGATGTGGACGAAACGCCCCGGCCCAACGAAGCTCCAGGGCCGCTCGCGCTGCGCTTGGCTGGCGATAAAGCTGAAGCCGCCGCGCGTCTGCATCCCGCTGCGCTGATCCTCGCCGCGGATACGGTCGTAGCCTGCGGCCGGCGCATTCTCCCCAAGGCCGAGACTGAGAAGGAAGCCTTGTCCTGTCTCAAACTGCTCGCAGGGCGGCGTCACCGCGTTTACGGCGGCATTGTATTGCGTAAGGCCGACGGCAAGATGCTCCGGCGCACTGTCATGACCATGGTGAAGTTCGCACCCCTCAGCGCCCAGGACATCGACGCCTACATCGCCTCCGGCGATTGGAAGGGCAAAGCGGGCGGCTATGCCATCCAAGGGCCCGCAGGCGCCTTTGTCAGCGCTATTAACGGCTCATATACAAACGTCGTGGGCTTGTGCATTCACACAACCCACAGACTTCTCGCAGCGGTAGATTCGACAACAAATCGTTAATGCTTGGTCGTCTTTCCAGCCTGGTTAAATCAATATTAAGGGCGATGGATGAAGCTCGCCTGGAACTATGTCTCCGGAATCACTTCCGGAAATCAAAGGGCTGAGAAATGAAGAGCGTGATCCTGGCGGGCGGGTTCGGAACGCGTCTTTCCGAGGAAACGGCTGTGAGGCCGAAACCGATGGTCGAGATCGGCGGCCGGCCCATTCTGTGGCACATCATCAAGATGTATTGACCTGACGGCTTTTTTTGTACCGGTTGATTTGAGAGAATTGACCCCAACAGGAGGAGCTGAACATGGCGAGACGTGGATTAGGCGCGGAGCAGATTGTTTCCAAGTTAAGGCAGATCGAGGTGCTGATGGCGCAGGGCAAGTCT
>CANJRX010000040.1 GCA_947476895.1 Fidelibacterota bacterium
GACTTGCCCTGCGCCATCAGCACCTCGATCTGCCTTAACTTGGAAACAATCTGCTCCGCGCCTAATCCACGTCTCGCCATGTTCAGCTCCTCCTGTTGGGGTCAATTCTCTCAAATCAACCGGTACAAAAAAAGCCGTCAGGTCACTGCGGCCAACGGTATTGCTCGCGCAAAACCTTCTGATCAATCAGGCCCTGGTGCCGGGCCTTACCAACCTGATCCGCTGGCAGAGCCATTGGTATGTGGTGCGGCAAAGCTGGAGCTTTTTTCAGAACGATTTCGCGGGCCGCGTCGCCAACCGCATTTTGCAAACCGGACCGAGCTTGCGCGACAGCGTGGTCGTGGCCACCAACGCCGTTTGGTACATCGTGGTCTATGGCGGCAGCGCTATGGCGGTATTAGCGCGAAGCGACATCCGCCTAGCCCTGCCGGTGGCGATTTGGTTCGTGTTCTACATCATCCTTTTGAAGTTTTTCGTGCCGCGCATGCGCGAGCGCAGCCGCGCCACATCGGAAATGCGCTCGGTGCTCACGGGCCGCATTGTCGACAGCTACACCAACATCCTGACCGTGAAACTGTTCGCGCGCCCGCGCGACGAAGACGCCTATATCCGCGCGACCGTGGACGAACACACCGAGATCTTCCGCAAACAACAACGCCTGATGACGCTGTTCTCGCTGATGCTCTCCACCATGAATGCAAGTCTGGTGGTCGCGATGGGGGCGGCCGCCGTGTGGATGTGGACCGTGGGCCAGATCAACGTCGGCACCGTGGCCATGGCGCTGCCTTTGGCCTGGCAAATTGCGGCGATGTCGGGCTGGGTCGCCTCCAGCGTCACCGGCATTTTCGAGAACGTCGGCGCGGTGCAGGACGGCATGAAGTCCATCGCCGTGCCGCGCCAGATGCGCGATCGCGATTACGCCACTGCGCTATCGGTCACGCAAGGCGAGGTGCGTTTTGAGGACGCCTACTTCGGCTACGGCACGGAACGCGGCGTGCTTCACGGGATCAACTTACGCATAGCCCCTGGCGAGCGCATTGGTCTGGTCGGTCCATCGGGCGCTGGCAAGTCCACCATGGTCAATTTGCTACTGCGTTTCTTTGAGTTGGATTCCGGGCGCATCCTGATCGACGGCCAAGACATCGCCGGTGTGACGCAAGAGACCTTGCGCGCGAACATCGCCATGGTGACGCAGGATACCTCGCTGCTGCACCGCTCGATCCGCGACAATATTCGTTATGGCCGTCCTGACGCCACGGACGAAGAGATCACGGAAGCCACGCGCCTCGCCCATGCGCTCGACTTCATCATGACGCTGGAGGACTGGCAGGGCCGCAAAGGCTTTGATGCCCATGTGGGCGAACGCGGCGTGAAACTTTCCGGGGGTCAGCGCCAGCGCATCGCGCTCGCGCGCGTGATCTTGAAGAACGCGCCGATCCTGGTGATGGACGAAGCCACCTCGGCGCTCGATTCAGAAGTCGAAGCCGCCATTCAGGAACAGCTGGACACTTTAATGGAAGGCCGCACGGTCATCGCCATCGCGCACCGGCTATCGACCATCGCCCGCATGGACCGTCTGATCGTGATGGACCAAGGCCGCATTGTGGAAATCGGCACGCACACCGAGTTGCTCGCGCAGAACGGACCGTATGCGCGGGCCTGGCATCGCCAGTCCGGCGGCTTTGTCGCGGATTTAGCAACTTAAAAGAAAACGGCCGCTGGAAAATCCAGCGGCCGTTAATCCATTCAAAGAAAGCCGAAGATTACTTCGAGGCTTCCTTCAGATAAGCGATGACGTTGGCGCGCGACTCAGGCTTCGGGAAGCCCGGGAATGCCATCTTGTTGCCGGGGATGAAGTCTTGCGGCTTCGCCAGGTACTTGTCGAGAGCGGCTTCGTCCCAAACGACGGTCGACTTTTTCATGCCGTCTGAATAGGAGAAGTCGGCCTTGGAACCGGCTTTACGGCCGATGACGCCGTGAAGGTTGGGGCCCACTTTGTTCGGGCCGCCGGCTTCGACGGTGTGGCATGACGTGCAGACGCCGAACTGGCGCTTGCCCATGTTCGCGTCGGCGGCGTTCGCCGCGCCGATCGAGAACGGCACCAAAAGGGAAGCCAACAAAATTGCCTTACGCATGAAAATTCCTCGCTGTTGAAGTTGGTCCGTTAGTCTTTCGAAACTCAGAAGTCAGATCGGGCCAGCATCAGTGCCCTCCCAGATAGTGCGTGCTTCGTACGGGTCGCCTTTAGCGCGGCTTAAAGTGAATGTCTTTTTATCAGGTTCTCAGCTGAAGCGATTTTGACAATGAACCATGTCAAAGCTATGGCCGGCTGGCGGAACCCCCCGAAAAGAAGCGCTTACGTTTAGCGCGTGCCCCATTTGCGGTGCAACTAAATCTTTAATTAGTTTTGGCCTTCCGGCGGTTGCTGCAACGCAATGTAACACATTCATATACTTAGCGTTTTACCCTCATAATCGCCTCAGACTCGGGGGTCTGTGGCCTACGCCCGGTTCTTGAAAACCCAGCGCTTACTGACGGTAAAGTTGAAGGCGATTCCGGCGATGGATCCTGCCGCTACGCCCAGCAGCGGCCAAGCCGCACCCAACGCCGTAAATGTGACGATGGCAGCGTAGACAGCGTAGTTCACGATCCCGCCGATGGCGTTGGCGGCAATGAACTTCGCCCACTGTCGAAGCGCCGATGTTTGCGGGTCGGCGGCGAACGTAAAGCGGCGGTTCAAAGCCCAGGTCGTGGTGGCGGCGATGAGGTAGGAAAAAACCCGGCCGCTGTAGAGGTCGAGATGGAGCAGTTTCGTGGCAACGGTAAGCGCTGCCATGTCAGCCAACAGTCCCACCACACCGACTGCGCCAAAGCGCAGAAATTCATTTAGCTGTGGATGCGTACTTTTAAGATCTGAAGGGATCATGGCCTGCTTGGACAGCCGCGAGCATCGGCGCTGAAAGCTGCGGCGCGGGATGCGCGAGATAGGCGAGGCGCTTCATCTCGCGCCGGCCGCGCGTGACGGTCTCGAGGATTAAGCCGCAGACCACCGCCAGGAACGCAAGGATCATCAAACCCGTGGATAACACCGCCGTGGGCAAGCGTGGCACAAGGCCGGTCTCGAAATACGTGAGCACCAGCGGCCATGCCAGAACGATGGAAATGACCGCTAAGACCATCGCCGCAAGCGAGAAGAACTCCATGGGCCGCTCTTCTTTCACCAACTTCCCGATCATGAACAAGATGCGAAAGCCGTCTTTGAAAGTTGAAAGCTTGCTGACGGAGCCTTCGGGGCGATCCTTATAGGGTGTCGCGACTTCGGTGATCGGCATGCGCAATTCGAGCGCGTGGACCGTAAGTTCGGTCTCAATCTCGAAGCCACTCACCAGCGTGGGGAACGATTTCACAAAACGCCGCGAGAACACGCGATAACCGGACAACATATCCGCGGTGCGCTTGCCGAAAACAAACGTCACCAAGGCCGTGAGCATCAGATTGCCGAAACGGTGGCCGGGCCTATAGGCCGCCTGCACTTCCGTCACGCGCGCGGCGTTGACCATATCGAGTTGATCGGCGAGCAACCTGTGGATCAGGGCGGGCGCAGACGCCGCATGATAAGTGTCGTCGCCGTCCACCATCACGTAAACATCGGCCTCGACATCGGCGAACATGCGCCGCACGACGTTGCCTTTACCTTGCAACGATTCATGACGCACGATAGCGCCAGCTTCGGCGGCGACGGCAACCGTCTTGTCGCGCGAGTTGTTGTCGTAAACGTAGATCACCGCATCGGGCAACGTCGCGCGGAAGTCCTTCACAACGCGGCCGATGGCAGCCTCTTCGTTGTAGCAGGGAATCAGAACAGCAATGCGCGGCGCGGTGTTGGACATGAGGCTATTCATAGCATGAATTGTTTAGGGGTTAACACGCCTGCGAAGCGTGCAAAGTTCCAGTTCGGTATCGAGATTGGCTTGGATGGGCTGACAGCCCGCGGGATCAAATTCCAGGCCGAAGCCGGGCAGGATTTTCTCGGCGGCCCACTTCTCCCATACGGGTTGTATCAATAAAAATTCACCGGTATGGGCCGCGACACGGGCTTTCAAGACATCGTTGAAGCGCGTCGGATGGTCGGGTTCGACAAGAAAACTGTAGGGCCGGAGCACGGGGATTGCCGGCGGAAGCGCCGGGATCACAAAGGCCGTCGGCGCGAAACCGGTCATCAGCACCATGGTCTGCGCGGGGTTGGCAATCGGCGGCAACGTGACATCCACGAACTTGCCTCCTAAGCCCGATGCCCACGGAATGCGGCCCCAAGTGCCGGCGCTACTGGTGACGACCATGAAACCGAGCAGGCCAAAGGCGAGGCTAAATTGGCGCATGCGGCCCACCGGCCATACGGCAACACAAGCGCCGACCAGAAGCGGCGCCAGCATTTCCAGCGGGATGGCGTAACGGTAGATGCCGAAAAGCCCGAGCCACACGGCATATGAAAGGGCAGCAGCAGCGGCGAGATAGCGCAGCGCAAACATATCGACAGATGGAGCATCGTCGTTATCTGCGACGCTCGCGGTTTTCATGCGGCGGACCAACAGCATGATCGGCGTCGCGAGCATAACAATGTACGCGCCGAGAATGCGGGCATCGCGGAACGGGATTTCACTGGCCGCTTTACCATCCAGAAAAATCTGAAAAGGCAATGTGAGCGCAGCGCCAAGACTTTTGGGCAGGAACCGTGAATCGCGATAGCTTTCCGGCAACGCCCAGGGCGAGCGAATGACATCGTTGAAGTAGGGAAACAGCGGATTTGCGAAGTGAGTCCACAGTTCCCACATCCACCAACCGCCGAGCAGCGCGAAACCGGCGATGATGCCGAGGCCGCAAACAAAAGACAGCAGAAACCGCCGCAGAAACGGGCCTGGAATGAACAAGAGGCCGAAGCAGACCCCGACCGCGAAGATCTGTGTTGGCAGCTTGAGGCCGACAGCGAAGCCGACAAGCAGGCCCGCCAGCGCTGCGCGGCTTAAAGCTTTCGGCCAACTGCCGTGTTGCAAAACGGCAGCGCTGCGCAGAATCACAACCATGGCGCCAAACACAAACAGGCTGACGATATTGTCGTAGAAAATAGCGCCGACCAGAGACAAATGCCCGCCGCCGATCAAACCCACAAACGCGACTAACGCCGCCGCAAGAACTTGAAGGCGCGGATCACTGAGGCGCAACGTGCGCGACGCCAGCAGATACAGCA
This sequence comes from Fidelibacterota bacterium, assembly GCA_947476895.1. GTDB lineage: Bacteria > Pseudomonadota > Alphaproteobacteria > Rhodospirillales > Rhodospirillaceae > SHVO01. The sequence goes on from CANJRX010000040.1 coordinate 5,246, forward strand.
AAATGAAATTACAGCCCTGGAGCACGCCCAGCAAAAATCCGAACGGCTTTGCGGGCATCGCAGTGGCGGCGAGGTAAAACGGGACGTCGAGTGTGGGATTGTAATAGGTGGGCGTTTGCGCAGCGCCCATATCCACATCGAGCCGGCCATTCAGTACGGCGTAGGCGTCGTACCAGTGGTAGTTCCGCAAATCCCAGTTGGCGTCCTGGCCAAGGCCTAGCGAAATGACGCCGAACAGCAGCGGCACGCCCACGAACAAAGCCAAAACGATGCGGCGCAAAGCACCGTCTTCGGGCAACACGAGATGATCTCCACCAATTTCAGCAAACCTAGCTTACACCAGCATGCGCGCACGAACACGCTGTGATAATCTCGGAGGATATTCTTGGGGGAGGACGACGTGAGCGACACCGTACCGACATTCGCCGATGTGGAAGCCGCCTCTGCGCGTCTGCGTGATCACGCCAAAGGTTCGGCGGTCCTGACGCCCTTGTTGCATTCGCCCACGTTGGATCGGCTGGTGGGCGCGACGGTGCTTCTGAAAGCTGAGCCGTTACAACTGACGGGATCTTTCAAGTTCCGCGGGGCTTTTAACCGGTTGGTGCAACTTACGCCCAGTGAGCGCAAAGCCGGCGTCGTCGCCTGGTCGTCCGGCAATCACGCCCAAGGCGTCGCGGCTGCGGCAGCCCTGCTCGGTATCCCCGCCGTAATCGTCATGCCCACCGATGCCCCGGCCATCAAGATGGCCAACACCAAAGCGCTTGGCGCTGAAGTTGTCACCTATGACCGCGAAACCGAAGACCGCGAAGCCATCGCGCGGGGGATCGCTGCCAAGCGCGGCGCCGTGATTGTGCCGTCTTACGACGATCCGCATATCATCGCCGGCCAGGGCACCTTGGGTTTGGAATTCATGGCCCAAGCGACAAGCATGGGGCTGATGGTGGATGATGTGATTTGCCCCGCGGGCGGCGGCGGTCTCATTGCCGGCGTAGGTCTTGCCGTTCACCACGCCAATCCCAAGGCGCGCATCTACGCCGCCGAACCCGCCGGCTATGACGACCACAAACGCTCACTCACCAGCGGCCAGCGTGAACGTAATGTTTCAAGCTCCAACGCCCTGTGTGATGCACTGCTCACACCGATACCCGGGGTTTTGACCTGGTCCCTGAACCGTACGGGCCTCAGTGGAGGGTATGCCGTGACCGATGCCGAAGTCTGCAAAGCCATGGCTTTCGCCTTCGAAACATTGAAGATTGTCGTGGAACCGGGCGGGTCTGTGGCTCTGGCGGCCCTTTTGGCGGGGCATCATGTTGTGCCGAGCGGTGGGGCCCGCCGCACCGTGGCCGTCGTGCTTTCAGGCGGAAACGTCGATCAGGCCACTTTCACGGCTTGCCTAGGGACATAATGCGCCCTGTTTCATTTGCCAAAAGTGCATTGATTACATAAACTTAGATTGTGGTTCTGGACTGCGCCCGTTAGGTTGGCCAAGTTCGGCTTGAGCGCGTCCTGCTGCTCGGGTAGTTCTCAACCATTCCAAGAAGTCGCGTATATCCCTTTACGGGGATAGGAATTTTCACGTGTCGATGCTGAATAAAGACAAGGTTGATCCTGGCCACGACCGCATCTCTATCATGGTGGTCGAGGACAACGAGTACATGCTCGACATCCTGTACAACAGCTTGAAACGTATGGGGTTCACGCGCCTCCAAAAGATGAAGAACGGTGACCTGACCGATTTTCTTTACCAGTCGTGATGTTAGTCTACTGCATGTTTTGGCTCTGTTCGAGTGGTACTGGTATCGGGCTATAGGTCACCGGCGCCGGCGGCCTATAGCCGAGCGATGAATGGGGCCGCTTGGTGTTGTAGTGC
>CANJRX010000041.1 GCA_947476895.1 Fidelibacterota bacterium
AAGCACTACAACACCAAGCGGCCCCATTCATCGCTCGGCTATAGGCCGCCGGCGCCGGTGACCTATAGACCGATACCAGTACCACTCGAACAGAGCCAAAACATGCAGTAGACTAACATCACGACTGGTAAAGAAAATCGGTCAGGTCAGCAGGAGAAATACTGCCGCCGGATGCCGCGCGCATTCGGAAGCCGGGACGGCCAAGGAAGGTGTCGGCTTGAGACGCGCTATTCACTCGCGGCGCGCGGTGGCACAAGCCGGTAGATCGTCTTCGGTCTTCCGCCCCCTTTGGGTTGGACAATCTCTTCTACCAAAGCCTCAGAACCCAACAGCGCCTTAAGTGTCGCGTGCCTGTCGCGGCCCAAGAACAGCGTCCGCTTGTACAGCGCCGACTTATTCATCACGCCGCCAGCCCTTCGCCGACCGGGATTTCGTGTCTTTTAGCTTGCAGCGCACGTTTTGAGCAGTGTCTCCATGTCAAATGCGGGGCGCGCACTTCGAAATACGTAGTATTGAGATGCCATTGTCGCGAGCGTATCGTGAATGATGATGTGCGTAATGCGCCTTATGACAGAAAGTTTGCGGTTAGTTTGCGTCACTTCAGGCTATCGTATCTCAAGAAGCTCAGGCTTGTCGTAAAGGATCACCTGTCCGGCCACGTCAAACAATCCCAACCAGCTTGATCTTTAGGTGGGGCGGCGAATACAATGTTCGCCGCCCTCCGCCCCAAAAAATAGACCGTGCGGCAGCCCGCATGGATCTGACATCCTTGATGTGAGGCGTGAATGCCGTTTCTTGAAATCATCTGGCTTGGTACGCCGCTGTGGATGTGGCTGGCCTTTCTTGCCGTAGTTGTCGTCCTGCTCGCGCTCGATCTCGGGGTGCTTCATCGCACCCAACGCGAGATCGGCGTCCGCGAGAGCCTCTTGCTGTCGGGATTTTACATCTCAATGGGGCTGGCCTTCGGAGGCTGGGTGTGGTGGCAGATGGGCGAGGCGGCCAGCGTGGCCTATGTGACCGGTTTCGTTATTGAGAAGAGCCTGGCGATGGACAATGTTTTTGTCATCGCGATGATTTTTACCTACTTCGCCGTTCCCCGTCTGTATCAGCATCGCGTCCTGTTCTGGGGCATTCTTGGGGTGATTGTCCTTCGCGCGGTCATGATCGGCATGGGCGCGACCTTAGTGGAGAAATTCAGTTGGACGCTCTATGTTTTCGCTGCGTTTCTTATCTTTACCGGCGTGAAGATGTGGTTGACGGCCGATAAGACCTACAATGTCGGCGCATCTCCAGCACTCGTTTGGATCAGACGCCGCTTCCCTATCACAGATGAGTTGCACGGCGACCGCTTCTGGGTGCGCCGCAACGACCCCGTATCGGGAAGAAATGCGTGGTTCATGACCCCGCTGTTTCTCGCCCTTGCCATGGTAGAGATCGTAGATGTCGTTTTTGCTGTCGATTCCGTCCCGGCCATATTTGCAATCACCACAGACCCCTTTATCGTTTACACATCAAACATCTTTGCGATCCTTGGCCTGCGTGCGCTTTACTTCGCCCTGGCGGCGATGGTCGATCGCTTCCATTACTTGAAGTATGCGCTGAGCGTTCTGTTAGTTTTCATAGGGTCTAAAATCTTCGTTGCCGACGCCCTCGGTCTTGCAAAGATTCCGCCCGCGGTATCCCTCAGCATCACCTTCGCCATCCTGGCTGTCGGTACAGGCTGGTCTCTGTGGAAGACACGGGACGCAAAGCGCACGCTGCTCACCGAGAGTTGATCAGAAGGCAAAACGGCCCCCTAGTCGAAGCGGCGCAGTGCGGCGAGGAATGGGCTTTGGCTACTGAAAATCTCGCAGAGTGCCTCTTCCTTGCCATCGCCGTCCTCCTTCATGGCAAAATCATACCTCAGGGAGGACCACTTCAAAGGGGGCAGTGCACAAAATCGCCTGCGTGTCCAATAGGGGGCCAACAAGGGTGGCCTCACACGCCCTCGATACCTCGTATCTCGACTCTCAGATGAAGCGAATGTAGCCTCTTTTGGGGAGCAATTTAGGGAGGAAGTCATGACCCACAATGGTACTCTGTTGAGCCGTCGCGGCGCCGTGCAAACGCTGGCCGTGGGAGCTGCGGCTCTCGCTTTAAAGGACACCTTTAGCGCGCGGGCTTTCGCCGCCGCGGCCACTGCTAAAACTAATCCCGGAACTCACTGGGAACGCTGGACAAGGCCACAAGATGCAGGCTTCAAAACCGATCTGCAGGAAGTTGTAGCCACCCTATTTCCGTTACCCACCACGTCGTTCATGGTGGTACGGGGTGGAAAGGTCGCGCTTTCCTACGGCTTTCTCAACCAAGTGAGCTACCTTGCGTCGTCACGCAAAAGCATTATGTCGACGCTCTATGGCAAATATGTCGCCAACGGCACAATCAAGCTCGACACCACGCTTGGCCAACTAGGCATCGACGACATCGTTGGGCTCACGGCTCAGGAGAAGTCAGCCACCGTCCGTCATATATTGATGTCGAGCTCGGGCGTTTATACGCCCCAAGGCAGCCCTGGCGGCGACCAAAATACTCCTGCACGCGGGGCCTATAAGCCCGGCGAGCACTTCCACTACAACAACTGGGACTTCAACGTCTGCGGCTTCGTCTTCGAGAAACTTACCGGCAAGTCGGTGTTCAAGGCCCTGGCCGAAGATTTGGCCGGCCCCTTAGGGTTCGAAGACTTCGACATCAACCGCCTGCGTATGATGGGCTACGAGCCGGCCACGTCGCGTTATAAAGCGTATCACATGTTTCTGTCGAACCGCGACATGGCGCGCCTGGGCTTGTGCATGATCAACGACGGCAAATGGAACGGACAACAAATTGTGCCCGCTTCATGGGTCAAAGAAAGCACGGCAACGCACGTTGTCGAGGCCGACAAGGAGCGCGGGTATGGTTACCTCTGGTGGCTTCCCTCGCACGGACGCAAAGGACCAGAGTGGGTGGGATCCTATATGGCCGACGGCAATTACGGACAATACATCGTCTGCTTGCCGGCTCTTGATTTAGTGGTTGTGCACCGCCGGGCCGTTACTGATGAGTTCGCCATAGCGCGTAATTTGGGCCGCACAGACGCAAGCCCGCCGGGTGGAGGCGTGGCGATCCTTCCTATTGTCGATCAAGTGGTTGCTGCGTTGAAGACTTAAGTTAGGGAAAATGTCGGTTTCCAACACAGACATCTGGCGCTCCGCCAACTTGCTCCCACAGCAAATGGCGATAGCGCCAGGACTGAGGCCTGCGTATGGTACTTCGAATTGAAGGATATATGCCATTCTTCGGACCCGATGAGACTGTGTGTGGCTAAATATTATTCTGAAAAATTACATCAGCTAAACCTTGGGGGAAATTCATGAAATGCAGATCAATTATTTTCTCACTTTCCACAATTCTATTAGCATCATCGGCGCTAGCTGCGCCGGCACTGGCCACAGAATGTGAGGCGCTGTGGGATTATAAGATCCCCAATTCTGACATACATGCTGTTCAAACCAATCCCGCAGGCCTTTACCGGACTGCCGATGGGACCGTTCTCGAAAATATGCCGACCTTCTGCCGCGTCGCGGTGGCGGCGCATCCGACAAGCGATTCAGACATCGAGTATGAGGTCTGGATGCCAAGTTCGGGCTGGAACGGAAAATTTGTTGGCGTCGGCAATGGTGGATTCCAGGGCTCCATCAGCTACGGCGCCATGGCTAATATGCTGAAGGCGGGCTATGCCGTGGCGAATACCAATACCGGCCACTGGGGCTCGGATGGGACGTTTGCATATCGGCACCCGGAAAAAATTATCGATTTCGGGTATCGCGCCGTTCACCTGATGACCGAGCAGTCCAAGTTGTTCGTGAAGGCTTTCTACAGCAAGGGGCCTTCGCGGTCTTATTTTACCGGATGCTCCCAGGGTGGCCGCCAAGGGATTTTGGAGGCGCAGCGTTATCCCGAAGATTACGACGGCATCATTGTTGGTGCCCCGGGCTACAACACAACCAATCACTACATCGGCGGGCATTTGTACCTGGCCTCCGTCCTCTACGACAAAGGCCCCAATTCCATTCTGCCCGATTGGACTGCGGCGGTTGTCGGCAAGGTGCTCAACGAGTCCTGCGATGCCAATGATGGCCTCAAGGACGGCATCATAAGCAATCCGGGGGCTTGTAAGTTCAACCCCGAAGCACTGCTGTGCAAGTCTGGCCAGGCCGCGAAGACGTGTCTGTCGCCGGAGCAGGTGGACGCCGTCAAGAAATTTTATGCCGGCCCCGGTGACCGTATTCCCGCTGGTTATTACCCAGGTTTCGATCTTGGTGGTGAGGCGGAGAATTGGCCGAACACGCTCTCCAGCGATTTTCCCTACGGCGGCGAGCACGGTCGGCAGGGATTCCCTTTCTTTAAATACTTCGTATTCAACGATCCCAACTGGGACCTCCACAGCTGGAAATGGACAAAAGAAAGCATCGACTACGTTGAGAAAAAAGAAGTTGTGCCCGGCCAGACCATCGCATACGTCCTCAACGCCACGGACCCGAACCTTGAAAAGTTCAAGGCGCGCGGCGGCAAGATCATGCACTATCACGGCTTAGGTGATCCGGATATTCCCGCCAAAAACTCACTCAACTATTATGACAATGTGGTGGCGGATCAGGGCAAAAAGCACGGCGCTGCAAAAGCCCAGGCGGAAACCGATGGTTTCTACCGTTTGTTCATGGTGCCTTCGATGGGCCACTGCCGTAGAGGTCCTGGACCGAATACCTTCGATATGATGCCGGCCCTTGATGCGTGGGTAGAGAAGGGGATCGCACCGACACAGGTTGTCGCGACGAAGTATGTCGATGACAAGCCGACCGCCGGCGTGAAGATGACCCGCCCGATTTGCCCTTATCCGCAAGTGGCGCAGTACAAAGGAACCGGCGATACCAATGTCGCCGAGAATTTTGTTTGCGCGGCTCCCAAAAAATAGTCTGACATTGCCGATTTTAAGCTGCCCAAGGTCACCTCCTAGAGGGGACTTTGGGCGGTCTGGCCCAATGACCTAGGCGATCAGGCCCCTTTGACGCATCTACAGATATCCGACGACCTCGGAGGAAGCCACCAAGGTCATTCTGTCCTTGCTGCTGAGCAGCCCGGCGGTGATCGAGTTTGATGACATGGATACCGACTGGATACCGCACGGCACCATCAAGCGGATGCTGACGGCGGAGCACATCACCGACCGGATTCTGGGGGTGAGCAAGACAGCGACGGTTAGCACGCGCACCTTGTTCCTGGGGTCTGGGAACAAACTGACCTGACGGCTTTTTTTGTACCGGTCTGACCTGACCGATCCCGCTCACTATTATATGACGAATTTATTACAAAAACTCCGTGACAATACCCCGCCGATGACTAGGTTATCGCAAGAAATGGGGGGGGGTCGCGATGAGCATTAATCCAGTGGGCGTATCCGCGCCGGCATTGAGCGCGGCATCTCCCAAAGCGGTGACCCGCCTAGCCGGGTTCCTGTCGTCCTGTGCATCCATCGGCGCGATTTGTGAATCGTCTCCTTGGCTTGCGCGGCGCATCGCCGAGGCCGTCGGCGGAGCGTCGTCGCCAGTTGTCGAGTTGGGCGCCGGCTACGGATCTGTCACGGCGTATTTACCCGAGCCGACCGTCAGCATCGAGCGCGATACGAGACGATATCAGCACCTGAAGGCCACTTTCCCAAACCGCATGATTCTCAATAGCTGCGCCGTGATTATCCTGAACGAATTACAAAAGCCCACAGTTATTGTCAGCAGCATTCCCAATGTCAACAATCTGGAATTCGGCGCGTTGCGTGCCGGAGTAACGCGCGCGGTGGAGGCGGGGACGGTGAAGCAGCTGATCAGCTATACCTATTTTCCAGTCAATCCGTTCGGCGGAATCTTTGCGAAGAGCGAGATGATCGGCTTTGAGATCCTCAATCTTCCGCCGGCTTTCGTCTGGAACTATTCGTGCTGAGGTCGGGCATGCGCGCTGCATCCGATCTGCCGCTACGTCGGGTTATGGCGCTTCTCGTCGTCGCGGCGACGGTACTTTATGCCGTGTTGTATCTCGATCCATATATCGGCTTTTTAATGGCGCCATTCTTTATTTTGGGATCCGCGCGCGGGAAGCGCCCGCTGACGCTTCTTGCCCTCTCTGCGATTCCGGCCTTCGTGCTGCTGGCTGGCAGCGCGATGAAGTTCAGACTGACTGGCGTTCCACTCGTAACCTACGATCACCATTTCCTGCAGCAGAACATCTTGCTGCTTATCTACAATGACTGGCGCATAGCCATCGCCGCAATCGTCGCCATAGCCGCGACGTTGCTCTATATCAAACACCTTTTTATGGGAAAGGGCGCATTCTCGCGTTTCGAGGCGGCGGCAGCGGTGGCTCTGACACTGATTTCCATCGCCTGCATCGTCGGGCTTTGGAAATGGGACCAGACCATAAATAACTGGGAAAGTGAACTTGCTGCACCCAGCCTTAGAACTTTTGTCGCCTCGGCGGTCATGCCGCGACCTCACCTTCGTGTGACAAGCGAAGCCAGCGCCGCCTCACCACCAATGGAGACGCCAGCGGAGCTGGGTCAGGGCCTCACCGCGCCGGAGGGCACACTGCCCGATATTTTTCTGGTGCTTCAGGAATCGACATTTCATCCAGGGGTGGTGCGCGCAGGCTATGAGCCTCATGCCTTGTTCACAAAATCCAAGCTTTCGAACGCGGATGGATATAGCGGCATCCTGCATGTGCATACTTTCGCCGGGGCTACATGGAAGACCGAATTCGCCGTAACCACGCAAATGCGGCCACAGGAATTCGG
>CANJRX010000042.1 GCA_947476895.1 Fidelibacterota bacterium
GCACTACAACACCAAGCGGCCCCATTCATCGCTCGGCTATAGGCCGCCGGCGCCGGTGACCTATAGCCCGATACCAGTACCACTCGAACAGAGCCAAAACATGCAGTAGACTAACATCACGACTGGTAAAGAAAATCGGTCAGGTCAAAGGCATCGCCAAGTTTTGAATCTTGTTTCTGGTTCATACCACAGCTCCTTCCGCTACACGGTCGTACAAACCCAACGTCGCGACCGCGACTTAGTTACCTTGCGAAGCCGTAATGCGGGATTTTCAAGCGCTTATGCAGATATATGTCCGCAAGCTACGCCCATCGAGCGAGCCACGATTATGATGCAAGCGATGGTGTCTTGGATGAATAGGGCCGTTGAAACCGCACCGTGCAAACGAATCTACTTACAGACCCGTTTGCGCTCCACCTTTCCCGTGGTGGGATCGATGACTTGGACCAACTGACAGTCCGTGTGCGGCATAGGCGGTGCGGACCTCGCGTCGGCACTGCACACGCTTGCCGGGCAGGTTGCTGTTTCCAAAATACTGGGGCACTGCGCCTTTGGTTTGCCGTCGAGGCAGACGCACGTACAGGCTGCTTCGGCGTGGTTTGTAAACACGCCGAGGAGAAAGCCTAGCTCCAACACAATCGTGAGGGTGCCGATGGTACGCAAAATGCCCATGGCGTAGTTTGCCATGGGCATCGTGGCGTAATTATGGACGTGGAAGCGTTTAGGTACGTTTTTTCACCGAGAAGCGCAGCAGTTGCGCTTTGGGCGCTTCCCACGCCGGCACCAGTTCAGCAGCCTTCATGTAATCGTAGTAGGCGTTTCTGACGTTGCCGGTTTCTTCATAAGCGATGGCGCGGTTGTAATAGGACTTCGCCATTTCGTCGGTGCCCAGCTCAAGGCCCTTATCGATGGCTTTAATGCTGTCGGCCCAGCGCTTCAGCGCCACAAGGGCCGCACCGCGGTTCGCATGAGCCTCGCCAATTGTGTCGTCCACGCCGACAGCCAAGTCGAAATCCTTCAGCGCGGCTTCGTAATTCTTGTCCATGAAATTGATAACGCCACGATTGACGTACGTACCAGCGAGATCGCGTCCGCCGATGGTGTCGGCGTCCAACGCCAGCGTACACAGTTTCACGGGTGCTACGTCGATGATGGATCCGGTCACGGTCATGGACGGCGCTGGCAGGCCTTTTGATATCGCCAGCGCGGCTTCATAACAGTCGTTGGCCAAACCGTTGCCGAGCACAACTACGACTGCGTTTGCGGCCTGGGCCTGCATAAGAAACACGAATGCTGATGCGGTGAGCGTCCCCTTAATGAAATTGCGCATGATCTTCCTCCCTGGATGATTTGCGGTAGCCAATGCAATTTCCGCCTAGGTGCCTTTTTTATGCCAATTGCGGCAGCCTGACCATGAACATCACCGTGAGGGAAGGCGCCCGGGCGATCGGGAGGGCGACCGCCCGGGGTTCAGCAATGCGCCTCTTCGGGGAGAAGGGGGAGGATTGGGCGCATCGCCGAAATAAATAAATTAAATAAATTCAATAACTTATGGACATAAAGCATTTGAGCATTCTGTCCCTCGTATTCAGGAGACGGGCGCGCGCCGGATTTTCCTGCGCATAATTCTGCGAGGCTTCAACTTTCTACCGCAGGAACGGGTTGTGAGAATCGTCTCTTCCTATACATGTCGCATATGGCTTTGGACCGCAGCCGGCCGGTCGTGGCGCACCACAGTTTGGAAGCCATGACACTGCCCACCGACGAAAGTCTCATCGCGCGCAGCCGCGCCGGAGACGCAAGCGCTATTGCTTTGCTGGTCGAGCGCCATGCCGACACGGTGTACCGCATCGCCTTTCGCTTGGTCGGGCAGAAAGCACAGGCCGAGGATATTGCGCAGGATGTGCTGGCGCGCATGTTGACGTACCGCGAAGGCTGGCTGTCGAAAACCAGCTTTTTCGTCTGGCTGCGCCGCGCGGTTTATAACCGCACGATCGATGTGTACCGCAAGGCGCGGCCTTGGCAGCACAGCGATCTGGACACAGCGGCCGATACTGCCGATGACGGCCTAACGCCGGATGCGGCCTTATCGGCAAACCAGACGCAAGCGCGCGTCGCGGCAGCGATGCAGGAATTACCCCTCCGCCAGCGCATGGCGGTGACATTGTGTTTCTACGAGCAGATGAGCTTGGCGGAAGCCGGAGACGTATTGAAAGTCAGTGTCGGCGCGGTGGAGTCCTTGTTGCATCGCGCCAAGGCGACGTTGAAAGAGAAACTGTTGGACCTCGGACAATGAGCACAGAAGCCATGAACACAGAACAAAACAAGTCAGATGCGGCCTTAGATACCGCCATGAAGTCCTGGCAGGTGCCGGCACCCTCACCCTGGCTGCAAACCCGCGCGACACAAAACATCATCGCTCAGGTGAATGCATCGCGTATCAGCGCATGGCCGCTGGCGCCTTTGCGCCTCGGCTCAGCCTTTGCCGCTTTTTTGGTGTTCGGATTGTTGCTGGGCGCTGGATTGCCAGGCGCCGATCTCCCAACGACCGATACGCAAACAACGACGCAAGTTGAGACTGACATCGCCGACGCCACCTTAGACGGCGATACGTCCAGCGATATCTCTGCGGCTGAAACCGCCGACGATGCCGATTTGATAGCCCTCCTGTGGTAGAAAAAACATGACCGAACGTCGCATCAAATGGATTTTGCTGATTTCACTGCTGGTGAATGCCCTGTTCATCGGCTTCATTCTCGGCAACGACGGACGCGGTGGTTTGCGCCCCATGATCGCGCGCCCTTTCAATAATGATGGCCCTGGCCGCATGCAGGGCCGCGATCAAGCCCGAGGTGATCAACGCGGCGATCAAGAAACACGTGAGGCTTTACGCGACGCCTTCCAGGCCGAACGCCCCGCCATGAACAAGGCGCTGCAAGACCTGGCCACCGCACGCAAGAAAAGCGCCGAGCTGATCCGCGCCGAAACCGTAGACGCCGCCGCGCTGGATGCAGCCCTTGCCGAAGTTCGCCTCTCAAGCGACGCGGTCATGGCGGCCTTCCACCGCTCGCTCGCCGCTTCCGCCGCCAAACTCGACGCCACCCAGCGCCGCGTCCTGGCCCGCCAGCTCGACCGCGCCCCCGGCATGCGCGGCGGCAATATGCAGGGCGGCATGCCGCGCGGCGAAGGCGTCCCACCGCCTCCACCGCTGCCCGGCAATTAATTGTACCAGGTACGAATTAAATCCCACAAAACTACAGCAATTCCAGCCTGTTAATCCCATCCCTGTTGACCTCCCTCCCTTAAGCTAGCATCGTAGCCCTGTAACGGGGCTTTCGGGGGACGGGCATGAGCTACGACTACGATTTAGTGGTGATCGGTTCCGGCCCTGCCGGCCAGCGCGCCGGCATTCAGGCGGCTAAGCTTGGCCGCCGCGTTTTGATCATCGAGCGCCAAGCCGTCGTCGGCGGCATCTGCATCAATACCGGCACCTCCACATCGGCCAGGCCGTGATGGCGCACAAAGGCACCATCGATTATTTTGTGAACACCGTGTTCAATTACCCGACGCTGGCCGAGTGTTATAAAACTGCGGCTTTCGACGGCGTTAACCGGTTGGGCTAGAGGACGTTTATGACGTTTAAATCGGTCATCATTGCCTGCACCGCGCTGACTTTTGCGGGCGCGGCACGCGCAGCCGATATTCCACCGGCAATCTCAGCCGCTGTGACCGACGCTTCGCGTCCTGCCGCCGACAAGAACCGCGACGCCGACCGCAAGCCCGCAGAACTCGTCGCCTTCGCCGGCATTAAGCCCGGCGATAAAGTCGGAGATATCGTTCCCGGCGGCGGTTACTTCACACGCATTTTTGCAAAGACCGTCGGGCCAAGCGGAAAAGTCTACGCCATCGTGCCGCAAGAACTGGTCGCAGCCCGCGCCGCAGCCGCCGACCCCGTTAAAGTCATCGCTGCCGAGGCCGGTTATAGCAATGTAAGCGTGGTGATTACGCCGCTGGACAATATCAAAGTGCCGCAGCCGCTCGATGTCGCCTGGACCTCGCTCAACTACCACGACATGCACACGCCGATGTTGGGACCCACCGATATGGGCGCTTATAATAAAGCCGTATTCAACGCGCTGAAGTCAGGCGGCATTTATATCATCGTCGACCACGCCGCCACGCTAGGCGCCGGCGACAGCGTCGCCGAAAGCCTACACCGCATCGATCCGCAATCGGTCGAAGCCGAAGTCACAGGCATCGGCTTTGTCCTGGTCGAAAAAAGCACCCTGCTCGCCAATCCCGCCGACGACCACAACGCCCGCGTCTTCGATAGCGGTGTACGCGGCAAGACCGACCAGTTCGTGATGAAGTTTAGAAAGCCGTAGCGGCACACCTCGCAAAAGAAAAAGCCCGGGCAATCACCCGGGCTTTTTTATCACTCAGCGCGTAATGCTTATTCCGACGGCGCCAGCAACGGCGTCACCGCAGCGCCCATCCACTCGGCGATGCACTCGGAAAGTTCTTTGTGGCCCGCTGCGTTGGGGTTCACACCGTCTTTCTGCATGTTGCTGCCCACAGAAGCGCTGCAATCGGTGTGGGTGTAATCGGCACCCTCGAACACTTGTTTGGCCATGCCGGATTTGTCTTCAACCGTCACCGCAACGAACAGACCCTCTTTGCTTTTCACAAAGGCTTCCAAGTCCGCGATGGCTTTCTTGGTCGCCGCCACGTCTTCCGCCGTCGCAGCGCCGCTGCTTTGGTAAGCGAGAATGACAAGCTGCGGCTTGGGGCCCTTATAAAGCTGATCGAACGCGCGTTCGCCCAAAGTCTTGGCCTGGTCTACCGAATAGCCGCCGGTGCCGAAATTCTCGAAAGCATAGTCGGGAAATTGCCCGGCCAGCAAAGTGGCAAAGGTTTCTGCGTCGGTTACGCCGTAACCTTGCGCAACGCTACCACCCAGAATCATAAGCTGGGTGTGGCCTTCCTCGGACACAGCCGAATCTTCGCGCGTCGCGCGGCGGCCGAAATTCCAGAAGGTCATGGAAGCGCCGGTTTCAGGCGCGGTGACAATGCCTTCTTTATTCATCCAGCCGAGGCCAGGATCAGGTGCCGCCCAAGCCGCGCCGGCTTCCAGCGGATTCGAAGACGTGCTTTTCGATCCGGTCCCGCTAAACCGCCACGCAATCACGATCACAACCGCCAACACGACGACGGCAATAACAAGCTTTTTCATAAATCCTCCCGGCCTTAGAAACGCGGTCTACAGATAGGGCATAAATAAACGCGCGAAATTGTTGCGCAGCCTGATATGGCGCGGAAGCGATTGCAAGTTTTTTAACGACACCAGCGTGGCCTCTTGCTTCATAGCTTGGAAATGGCTTTCCATAGTCTCCGCTAATGTCGCGTCATAACACTCAAGATTCGCTTCAAAATTCAGGCGCAGAGACCGCTGATCCCAATTGCTTGATCCCAGCAAAACCCAAGCGTCATCCACAACCATCAGCTTGGTATGATCGAAGGGCGGCCCGCCAGTATAGATTTTAAGCCCGTGTTCCATGAGGTCTTGAAATTTAGCCCTCATGGCCCAGTCCAGTAACCTGATGTCGGTCTTACGCGGGACAACCACGCTTACATCAACGCCGCGCAAAGCGCAGACCGACAGCGCATGCGTGAGCGCGTCATTGGGCAAGAAATACGGCGTGAGGATATGCACGCTTTTTTGGGCGAGCGCGAGTGCACCCATCATGATCCATTGCGTCCGCTGAAAGTTATTGTCGGGGCCATCGGGCACCAGGCGCGCGTAGGTCGGTTGATTGACGGCTTTGGCATCGGTTTCAACGACCGGCAAGCGAATGTTCTTCTCTGTGTGCGTCGTCAAAGCATTTGGGACAGATTGGGGCGTGATTTAGCGGAGTGTTAGCCTCATCTGGTTGATCGATCTTAGGCGGCGAGCTTGCGGTGAAGCAAGCGACGATGTTCGATGGTTTTCCGTTTGATGCGGTGTCGTTCCTGCA
>CANJRX010000043.1 GCA_947476895.1 Fidelibacterota bacterium
ACTTGCCCTGCGCCATCAGCACCTCGATCTGCCTTAACTTGGAAACAATCTGCTCCGCGCCTAATCCACGTCTCGCCATGTTCAGCTCCTCCTGTTGGGGTCAATTCTCTCAAATCAACCGGTACAAAAAAAGCCGTCAGGTCACTGGTCGTGATGGGTTCGCGTAAAGCCTAAGCGGTAAAATCGAGGCCTAGGTCTAGGCACGGCGCGGAGTGTGTAATCCAGCCGACCGAGATCAGGTCAACGCCTGATTCCGCGATGGCTGGCGCCGTGGCTTTGGTAATCGAACCCGAAGCTTCGGTGATCGCCCGACCCGCCACGCGCGCCACGGCTTCTTTCAGCTGCGCCGGGCTCATATTGTCGAGCAGCACTTGGTCTACGCCGACGCTCAAAGCTTCATCGAGCTGCGCAAGTGTATCCACTTCGACTTCAAGCTTTACGCCCTTCGGGGCATAAGCCTTCGCCGCCTTGATGGCTTGCGCCACGCCGCCCGCCGCCGCGATGTGGTTGTCTTTGATCAGCACTTGATCATAAAGCCCCATGCGGTGATTGACGCCACCGCCGCACCGCACCGCATACTTCTCAAGCTCGCGCAGGCCGGGCGTGGTCTTTCGCGTGCAACAGACTTTCGTGTTGGTATGCGCAATAGCCGCCTGGATATCGGCCGTCGCAGTGGCAACCCCCGAAAGGTGGCCCAAGAAATTCAGCGCCACGCGTTCGGCCTTGAGCAGCGAACGCGCCGCGCCCGCAATCTCCAACACCACATCGCCCGGCGTCAGTTTTGCGCCGTCGGCGCGCTTAGCAACAACGCGCACGTTGGCATCGATCAGCTGGAACACCCGCATCGCTACCGGCACGCCCGCCACCACGCCGGGCTTGCGCGCAGCGATCACACCTGCGGCCTGGCGGTCGGGGGGTATGACGGAATCCGTTGTGATATCCCCGGCCTCGCCGAGATCCTCGGCCAAAGCGCGACGGGCAAGCTCATCAATGTGAGCCTGAGACGGCGGAGTGATTGTCACCATGAAATGAAACGGCGCTTTAGGTGCCGTATTTCCAATTGCCGGCGATCATACGCTCGACCGACACCCGCGCACGCGCGGCGATGGCCCGATCGATATGCACTTCCGTGGTTTCGGTTTCGAGCGAGTGCAAAATGTTTTGCAGCTCGATCTTCTTCATGAACGGGCAGAGGTTGCACGGCTTCACGAAATCGATTTCCGGGAATTCGGCGGCGACGTTGTCGCTCATGGAGCATTCGGTCACCAGCACGACCCTCGCCGGCTTCTTTTTTGCAACGTAGTCGATCATCGCCGCGGTCGAGCCGGTGAAATCGCACTCAGCCACCACTTCGGGCGAACATTCAGGGTGCGCCACCACAACGACGCCTGGATAATGCTGGCGGGCCATACGAATTTCGGCCGGGGTGAACTGCTCATGCACCACGCAGCGGCCCTTCCAGGTGATGACTTCGCAGGTCACCAGCTTGGCGGTGTTGAGCGCGAGGTATTCATCGGGAATCATGATCACGCGCGGCACGCCAAGACCTTCGACGATCGCAGCGGCATTGGCGGAGGTGCAGCAAACGTCGGATTCCGCCTTCACGTCGGCGGAAGTATTCACATAGGTGACAACCGGCACGCCCGGATACTGCGCTTTGAGATTGCGCACGTCCTGGGCCGTGATGGCTTCCGCGAGCGTACAGCCTGCGCCCATATCGGGGATCAGGACCTTCTTGCTCGGGTTCATGATCTTCGAGGTCTCGGCCATGAAGTGCACGCCGGCCATGACGATAATGTCGGCTTGGGTATTGGCGGCGCTCCGCGCCAGCGCCAATGAGTCGCCGGTGATGTCCGCCACGCAATGGAAGATTTCCGGGGTCATATAGTTATGGCCAAGGATGACCGCGTTCTTTTCGGCCTTCAGCTGATTGATCCGGGCAATGAGCGGCGCGAACACCGGCCATTCAATTTCCGGAATGACGTGCTTCACTTTTTCATAAAGGTGCGCCGTATCCCGCTCCACTTCAGACGTGAAGCGCAGATCTTTGGCAGCAGTGCGATTGACCACGTTCATGGGCGGTCGCCTTTATCCACAAGTTATGACAGAAGTGCGAAACTTATACTTAATTTGAGCATATGTACGCGGTAGAAAAAGCACGTGCTCGGACGTGGTAATGATGACCCTAAGACCGGTGTGCCCGGGAGTCAAGTAAAGCTTGAAGTGAGCATAAGTCCAACCAGTTGGGTATCCATGTTACAAATCAACTAGTTATAGGGACTATCCAGCGCGCTTACTGACCTGCACTGCAACACGAACCCCCGGAGCGGGGCGCTCATGGACCACCTCACGGCGGAATCTAAACAGCTCGGCAGGGCGTCCCCCGGTTTGCCCGGAGATGTGCCCGGTCGGCTCCACCAGCCCTTCATGGGCTACCAGCCGGCGGAAGTTCTGCTTATGCAGACGGCCACCGGACAAGGCCTCGACCGCTCTTTGCAGCTGAAGAAGTGTGAAGGTCGGCGCCATCAACTCGAAGATCACCGGCCGGTATTTGATCTTGGCGCGCAGGCGACCCATAGCGGTCGCGAGGATACGGCGGTGATCCTTAGTCAGGGCTGCGCCGGTATGGGTTTGAGTGCCGGCCAGCTTATCGGAGGGGTCTGCTCCCGCGTCAAAACTGGCTTCAAACACCAGTCCCACCTCGTAAAGCAGCTCGTAGCGATCCAAAACCCGTTCGTTATCCCAGGCCGCGCCACCCAGGCTAAAGGCCAGGTTCACACGCTCGCGGCGACGATTGCGGTCGGGTTTGCTTGTCGCGCTGTCTACCCATTCCGTGAGGGCGGGCGCGATGAGAGAGTCGATGATGGTAGGCGCACCGGAACGCCAATCTTCCCAGGGGAAATAGCGATACCAATCGCCCCAAATCGAATCCCCTGCATCCTTCAGCGCGGTTTGGCGTACGAGTGCGAGGTATCCCACCGACACTGGCCGCGGGCCGCCGGCACGTTCTTTCGGATCTCTAAACCGGTCGCCGAACGTATAAAGCTGTTCGACATAGCCCAAATGCAGGGCCGTTTGCTCTTCCACCCAGGCCCGCAAGCCTTCTTCCAAGGTACGGTGGCCGGTGGGATCGAAGGGGCCGAAGGGAAGCCCGGGCCGCGGCGCCATATCTGCGGGGCGGACCAACAGTATCTTCGGCTCTTCGTCGGTGACCGTGACGATGGCCGCGCTCAGGTCAATGACGACGCCGCTGGCGGTAGAAGTCCGTTCTGAATGCCGTGTCGTCAAATGCTTAGGGCTCCAATACCGCGCGGGCGCGGACCAGTGCCTATTATAGCATCAACGTAAAGCCGCGGGACTCTTCACATCCAGGGCCAACCCGGCAAAAATTTCCCACTGTTAACTTGTTCTTCATTGCCCGCCGATACGGTTCGCACAGAGGTGGGCCTATGCCTTTTTGGCGGGGCGAAACCCGGTTTTTGACGATCCGGCGAGAGGAACTGAAATGAACCCGTTTGTGACGCAGATACGCAATCTTGGGCCTGCCCGGCTAGCAGCTATGGGCGGCGTGGCGGTCGGTTTGATCGCCTTCATCATCTTCTTCGCGACGCGCTTCTCGGCACCGCCGATGGCCTTGCTGTACGGCAACCTCTCAGCCACCGACAGCCGTGAAATCACCCAGCAGTTGGAACTGAAAGCCATTCCGTTCCAGATGGCCAATAACAATACCGAAATCATGGTTACGGGCGAGCGCGTGACCCCGGTGCGTATGGAGATGGCCGAACTAGGCCTGCCGTCTGGCGGCTCCATCGGCTACGAAGTTTTCGACAACGGTGTTGCTGTCGTCGGGCGATGAAATCGGTCCCGATGCTTTCGATTTCGCGTCCAGCGGCGGCCTCGGTAGCCCCGCCGCACAAGTCGGCGGCAGCATGGTCGGCCGCACCGTCGCCGATGTCGAACGCGACCTTATTATCGACACGCTGAAACATACTTTCGGCAACCGGACTCACGCTGCCAAGATCCTCGGCATTTCAATCCGCACCTTGCGCAATAAATTGAACGCATACGTGCAAGACGGCCTTTCGGTGCCGGCACCTGGCGTGGGCGAACCCGCCTAACTTCTCCTGTAACAGTTCCGAGAGCAGCCTGCTTTGCGTTGATCCCAACGCATCGCGGAGGTAAGGTTTTGGCACACGTTATGTACTTAGGGAGCGAATCATGAAATTGCGGCGATGGGCTGGTTTGTCAGCTTGCGCAGTTCTTGCGTTGCTTCCGAGTGCTGCGGCGATGGCGGAAGACTACAACGCCGAGCTTACTTACCGCCTGTTCACTGCGACTTGCATGCGCCGCGTCGGCAAGCCCGAGCAAATTCGCGCTTGGGCGAAGGAAGCGCGCCTGCCGCCCATCACAGAACCCAATGCGTTGAACACGTTTGTCGGCACTACGCCGGGCGCTAAAGGTGCTGCGTGGAGTTTGCCTAGCCCTAACGGCCGTAAGTTTACGCTGTCGTTACGGAACGGCTCCGAGGCTTGCGTGTTATGGGCCGAAGCCGGCGATCCGGAAACGGCTGAAGATCTTTTCCGCAAAATGGTCACCGCGTCGGCGGGCGACAATTCCAAAGTCAGCGTCGACCAGGATCAGTCTTTTACCACCGCCACCGGCAAATCGCGGCTATTGACGATGTCCGTGACGGAGAAAGACGGCAGTGGGTATGAGTTCACGTTGAAAGCCGGCGATAAGCCGGGGGCTTTCTTCTCGGGTGCGCCGATTCAGCTGTCCATGCAGCTCGAACGCATCGAGCCGACCAAAAAGAAATAAGCCGATTTATTCCAGAAACGGCCGCGACGGCGCTGAGACGTCGGCCGTGCGCTTGGGCCGTCCGCGCGGCAAAGGTTGCGTGCGTCTGCCGCCCAGGCTCGCGATATGTTCGCGGAATTTTTCATCGCCTAAAGGCCAGCCGCTGTTCGTGGCGTTGCGAATTACCGCAAGCGTTTCGGCCGGCAATCCATCGGCAAAGGCGGCGCTGTAAACTTGTGGGTCCAGGTCGGCAAACACAGAATGCCGCGTGATCAGGGCATCGACCTCACCCAAGGCATTGGCGCGATAGCTAGACCAGGGATAGCTGGCGGGATCGGCGGCTAGCTTCGCGCGCACGGGGTTCAGCTCGATATAGCGGCTGCAGTGCAGGAAATAGTGCTCGGTTTCCACGACCGTCGCGCGGTAGCGGCCCTCCCACAACGTGCCCGTCCGTTGATGGCGCATATTGATGTGGCGGACGTAACGCCGGCCCAGGGACTGCATTGTGCGTGGCAGGCTGTCGGCCTGATCCGGCGACGCCAACAGATGCACATGGTTGGGCATCAGAACATAGCTGTGGATTTTAAGCCCGTGACGGTCCGCGGCCTCACCCAGCCAAGCCAAAAAATCGAGCGCATCCTGGCGGCTAAAGAAAATCGGCTGACGGTTATTCCCCCGCTGAATGACATGCAGCGGCTGCCCCTCAAGAAAATACCGTCCTAACCGCGCCATTTTATAATTGGGGTCAGAGTGAATTAATTTATTTTACTCTGACCCCAATTTGAGTCAACAGCTCTTGCCTTCAGCCAGAAGATGGCGCTGATCACATCACCGTTGATAGCTTTCTGCGCTAGTGACATTGCGATCTTGCCGGAGACAATCGCGAGTGCGTCGCTTAGAGTCTCTCCGTAATGCTTACGCAGGGTCTTCGGATCGATGCCGATCTGCGCTGCCACCTGCTCCTGGCTCAGGCCGGCGATTGCAAGCTGGCGGACCTGTTCTAAGGATTGAGCGCACGGCTTATGAGGCATCGGCGAACGCCG
>CANJRX010000044.1 GCA_947476895.1 Fidelibacterota bacterium
ACTTGCCCTGCGCCATCAGCACCTCGATCTGCCTTAACTTGGAAACAATCTGCTCCGCGCCTAATCCACGTCTCGCCATGTTCAGCTCCTCCTGTTGGGGTCAATTCTCTCAAATCAACCGGTACAAAAAAAGCCGTCAGGTCACGTGGTTCCATCAACTCGAGTGTAATGCAGCAGCTTGTCCCCTCAGCGGCACTTCTGCGAACACCTAGTCCCGCTAGACATTGGCGCTCACTCTGCGACGAAGATTGCTTCGTCTGCGCGCCTACCTCATATTGAAGGTTCATCGGCCTTCGGGGGGACAAATGGGCGAAATTCATAATTTTAAAGCTATGTGTCTGGCTTCATCGCGAGAACTCATTCGCCGCATTTTTATGGCGGGCGTGGTTGCATGCACATTGGTTGCCACACCAGGGCTTGCCCAGCAGGCAACAAGCGCCGGGCCCTACAAAATCCTAAAGACAGCGAAAGTTGGCGGAATAGGTGGATTTGACTATGTCTACGCCGACAGCGTCAATCGGCGACTCTACATTCCCCGTAGTGGTCAGACCTCTCCTCCAAGAATTATGATCCTCAATCTGGATACGTTGGAACAGATCGGCGAAATTGCTGGCACCAGCGCACGCGGCACAGCAGTGGATGCAAAATCAAATCATGGCTTCGCCACGAGCAAGCCCGTTGTCATGTGGGATGCCAAAACATTGGCCACCATCAAGACTATTGGTGTCGACGGTAACCCGGACGGTATTCTCGCCGATCCCTTTAACCAGCGGATTTATATCTGGAGCCATGTAGCGCCCAATGCGACGGTCATCGACGCCAAGGACGGTGCGGTTATCGGTACGATCGACTTGGGCGGCGCGCCTGAGCAAGCCGTCACAGACGGCAAGGGCCACATTTATGTGGATATTGAGGATAAGGACGAGATTGCGGTTTTGGACGCTAAGACCATGGCTGTCACGGCCCATTACAGTCTCGGTGGCCAGGGCGGCACGCCGGCGGGTCTTGCCTTTGACGTCAAGAATCACATCCTCTTTGCCGCCTGCCGCAATCCTGCAACGTTAGTCATGCTGAATTCCGATGATGGGAAAATCATCGCCACTGTTCCCATCGGCGCGGGCACCGACGGCGCCACATTTAACCCGGCCACCATGGAAGCCTTCAGCTCGCAAGGCGATGGCACCCTTACGGTCGTGAAGGAAGTCAGCCCCACCAATTTTAGTGTAGTGCAGACTGTTCAGACGCCGACGACCGCAAAGACCTTAACCTTGGATAGTAAGACCAACCGTATCCTGCTGATCGCCGCGGAATTCGGCCCGTCGACACCTCCGGCAACCCCCGGCGGCCGCCCGGTCCGCGGGCCGATGGTGCCGGATTCATTTTCAGTCATCGCCGTGGGCAAGTGAATAATCCCCAAGAACTAGGAGCAAAGGAGAGACTTACGCCCCTGCAATATTGATGTATGTATCAGCGGTACTGGTAACGGGTGACCCGCTCCCGCGATTTAACCTTAGCCGAATTGTTAAGGCTGGTGATCGAAAGCCGCAAATAACGCGGGTTGCCCACCCCAGCAGCCAAATCCCTCACAGCCATGTATCTTTTGAGCCCGACTGTAAGCGTATTGGTCACGGACAACAATTCCGCTGACGCGAACCCGAAGCCGAACGTGAGAGAGGTTTACGCGGCCCCGCTCCTTGGGGAGCAGCATCTGTCACGAATGATTCTTTATTTTTCCAGGGAAAACGTTGCTAAGAGGTCCCCCCCCCCCCTGTTTAGCTCCGCGCTGCCATGCATTCCGATGCCACATATGACGCGAAGAATATACGCTGGTCCGTGGTGGTTCCTTACTTCAACGAGAGGAACTACCTGCCCGCGATGCTGGCGTCCCTGATTGCTCAACAATTCCGTCCGTTCGAGCTTATTCTGGTGGACAATGCCTCTACCGATGGCTCCGAGGACCTTGCGCGCGGCATACTAAAATACGCAATCGGCATAACACCGTTATATTTGCGCGAGCCGCGGCCTGGCAAGATTAACGCGATGGAATGCGGTCTGGCGCGCGTGGGCACGGAATTTGTCGCTTTCTGCGATGCCGACACATTTTATCCGCCGCACTATCTTGCGCGCTGCGATGAGGTTTTCGCGGCGTCAAAGGCCGATGTTGTAGCGGTGATGGCCGGTAACCTTTCCGGCCCTCCCACCGCGATCGGTGCCATGAGTTTGTTGGCGTCGGTGGTTAACCGCGATCTCTAAAACGTTCCCCGGACGATAAAGCGGTACTCATTCGCTATCGACTCGTGGCGCATCTCCCGCTGCTCCAGCGCGCTGGTGGCGCGGTTGCCCACATAGGCCAGCCGGTCACGGGTCTTGGCCCACATCAACTCCCGCACTTGCAGCCGGAAGACGAGGCCCGCCGCGCGCATCTCAACAAAGGCCGATGCCTCGGGATGGGCGGAGTACGATTGTGTAAAATCGATATCCGAGCTGAACGTGGCATCCTCGCCCTCAAAGGTCGCGCCATAGGCGAGGTTGTGCCAGTTGATATCGTGACGGAAAGTCACCGACCAATCGTAATTGCGAAATTCATTCAGAGGCCGGCGGACCAGCGTGAAAGAATCGCGCACGGAGGAGTCTTTCACTTTTCCCGTGGCTTCAATGCTGGCGCCGGGTAGATTAAGCCAGCCGAGGCGCAAGCCCGCCTTGGCCTCGGCGCCGTAAGACTTCGCGGCGCCGATATTGCCGGTGCCCGCTACGTCCGGGCCGATGACAAGTTTGTCGATGGCATCGGTAATATCGTTATAGAACACTCTCAAGCTGACGGTGCCCTGGTCCGAGGGAAGGCTGTATTCGCCAGTGGTTTCAAACGTCAGGGTCTTCTCGGGCACAAGGTTAGGATTCCCGGCCTGAATCACACCGACACGAACGTCGTTTGTGCTGACGCTGGTAACAAAATTGGCGAAGTCGAGCTGGCTGACGGTGCGGAAAATCCGCCCGCGGAGCTGTACGCGCGGACTTACGTCATAACGCATATCGAGCCTCGGCTTGATGAAGAACAGGCTGCGCGACGCGTTGAGATCCACTCCCCGCTGCTTCAGGCTGGAGTATTCCGTATCGACTGCACCTTCGACATAGAGGCTGGGCGCTGCCTGCCAAGAGTACCGCGTGAAGGACTCAAATCTTGTTTCCTTTACCTTGGAGTTCGAATTGAACAGCGCCACGGGCACCAGCGCGCCGCCTACCCCTATGTTCTCGAACCGCTGGTTTGTCTGGTTGAGAGCGTTGAACGCCACTTCGCCACCGACCTCAAGCGAATGCCCCGGCGCTATGGCCAGCTTGTAGTAGCTGCGCAGAATCCGTTCCGAGCTGTCGGCCTTGATCACCTGGCGCAGCGTCTCGCTCTCCGAACCTCCGGGGGGAGTTGCGAAGTAGTTGGCGTCCGCGGGGCGCTTCTTCGAAGATAAAATGAACAATGCCCGCAGGCTGTCACCGCTGGAAAAGCCGTGTTCGAAGTCGCCGCCGATCTCGCCGTCGGCATTGCGGTCGGCGTCCTTCAGCAGCAACGTGCTGCCCGTATACACTTCACTGGTGGGAGAAGTGATGCGGTACTTCTGCTGCGGCTGGACCGTATGCAGCAATTCGCTGGCATAGCGGCCGTTGAGATTGGCAACGTCGCCGTTGGTAAAATCGTATTTAAGGCCGGCCGTGCCGATGTACTTCGTGGCGCGATCTTCACTGAGAAGGCTCGCGCGGCCGAAGGGCGCTGGGTTCGGCGGCAGGGAGTATTGATCATCAGCTGTGCGCGCGCGCAAGCGCGGATCGATTTCCACCCCCAGGGTGTAACCCAGCGCACCGATCTCGCCAGCGTAGGAGAGTTTGCCGCCAGCTTGCCACGTACCGTCCGTGAAATAACGCGCGCTGGCCTCCCAGGAGCCGTAGCCGGAGCTCAAGGCGCTCTCGAGAACGACGTTGACGACCATACCCTCATTGCCGACGCGCACATCGAGTCCGGGTGCTGAGCCTCGGATAACCTCGACACGGACTACTTGGCGCGCTTGAATGCGCCGCAAGGCATCGACGGGGGTGTTGCTTTTGCCTGAAAGTCGCCTGCCATTAAAAAGAATGGAAGATCCGCTGGAACCGAACCCGCGCTGATCTCCGCCACCACCACTACCACCACCACCGCCGCCACCAAGCAGATCCTGGATCCCGGGAATGCGCCGCAGCAGGTCTTCGGCCGAGATGGCGTTGAAGGCCGCGAGATAGGCTCTGTCGTAGGTTACGACCGAGCCGTTCTCCGTACCGGAAACGGGCTCTTGGGGCTTGTTTGCTTCCGGTTCGGCAGCGCCCGCGGCCTGCGAAACCAGGGCACCGGCAACCACCAATAGGACAAGGCGAACCCGTGCCCCACGGGCACAGTCGGCTGTTTTCGATCTGACGCTCCGGTTTGAAATTTCCGAAGGGCGCTGCGACAAAGTGCATACGAACATTAGTCCCCCAAATATCATCGCTGGTGCCCAGTGTTATATAACTAGCGCCGTCTTGCAAAAGTCCGATTTGCGCTATCAGGTGCGCATCACACTCAAGGCGCTAGATTGGTTCGCTTGACCGGCGTTAGTTTCGTCGCGGTCCCCTCAGCGCACCCTGACCGGTATCCTGTGAGTGGTCTGGGTCGAATGTTAGTTTGGGGATCGGGTATTTGGGGTGGCAGCCGGGATGGCTGATTGCGGTCATCAGCTTGGCTAACGGATGGGCAGAAGAGTCGCAAGCCGACTATCAATGTGACAATGCCCTTTAAAGTGAGCGTGCATATACTCCAATAATACGCACCTGAGACTTCTTCTCATCA
>CANJRX010000045.1 GCA_947476895.1 Fidelibacterota bacterium
GCACTACAACACCAAGCGGCCCCATTCATCGCTCGGCTATAGGCCGCCGGCGCCGGTGACCTATAGCCCGATACCAGTACCACTCGAACAGAGCCAAAACATGCAGTAGACTAACATCACGACTGGTAAAGAAAATCGGTCAGGTCAGTCAAGCCGAGAACGCCATTCATTCGTCTTTGATTTAATGGAGCCACAGCGCCCAATTGTGGACCGCGCAATTCTTAAGCTAATTGCCGAAGAATCCTTTTCAGGGAGCGATTTCATATTACAGCAAGATGGCGTGTGTAGGCTAAATCCTGAATTGGCGCGCATTTTGGCAAGCTGCTTGGCTGGGGACTGACCTATGTAGCCCAGCAAATTGAGCGGTGACACATATCTCTCAATCCATCAATATGCCTTCCAGCAGTGTCTTTTGAGAAAAAAGCTATTTTTGCTCGGTCAGCCGACAACCTTTCCGAAGTGGAAAACTAACCTATAGAACCGCGATATGCTGTTGTGCGGATTACTCTGCATGCCAGTGCAACCCAAAAAAAAAGAGGAGTCTGTCATTGGATCGCAGAAAGATGCTGAGCTTAGTTGGGGCCAGTGGGGCGGCTCTGGTTGCGAGCAGGTCAACTCGAGCATTTGCAGCACAAGGCACAAACTCGCGCCCGAATATCATTCTGATTGTGATAGACGATCTCAGGTGGGACGAGTTCAGCGCGGCCGGTCACCCCTATCTCAAAACCCCGCACATTGATCGGCTCGCACGGGAAGGGGTGTCCTTTTCAAATGCATTCCACGCTACTCCCTTATGTTCACCAAATCGTGCTTGCATCCTTATGGGACAGCACACCGCACGTCATGGCGTTTACAATAATGCTAGCCGCGATGCACTTAGTCATCTTCTGAAAACGTTTCCCCAGGAGCTTCAGCGTGCAGGCTATAGAACGGCTCATGTTGGTAAATGGCACATGGGGAATGACCCGTCACCGCGGCCTGGCTTTGACTACTGGGTAAGTTTTCCGGGACAAGGAAGAATCATTAATCCGGAGCTCTATGAAAATGGTCGGCTCAATAAGGTTCAGGGATACGTTACTGACCTATTGACCGATAGGTCATTAAAGTTCCTTCGCGATCAACGAGACAGCTCTCGTCCATTCTTTCTTTATCTAGCCCATAAAGCTGTCCACCCCGATTCCATCCAGAGAAACGACGGCTCGGTGGATAATGAGTATGGCGCTCGGTACATTCCAGCTGAAAGACACAAGGGAATATATCAAAACGAGATCTTCCCGCGCTCGCAGATCAAAAAGTCTGCGGTTGAGGGCGCGTTGGGAAGCGTCATGGTGCAGAAATTCTTAGAGCGAAAAGCCTCTCCCGAGATCGTGAAGGAATTCGGCTCACGGCTAGACCCCGGTACAAGCGAGCAGAGCATTCGCGAGCGGGCGGAAATGATTCTCTCTATCGATGAAGGTCTGGGAAATATTCTGGCCGAACTAGAAGAATCGGGCACGCTGGAAAACACGATGATCGTATTTACTAGCGACAATGGATATTTCTTTGGTGAACACGGCTTGAGTCTCGAAAGGCGACTTCCGTACGAAGAAGCTATTCGATCTCCACTACTCGTTAGGTATCCGGCTATGATTAGGCCCGGAACATCCGTGGATTCACTAGTCTCGATGATAGATATTGCGCCATCGATTCTGCAGTTTGGCCAAGCCAATATCGCTAGCCACGTTCAAGGCATATCATTCGCGCCACTATTGGCCAGCGGGTATGGAAAAAAGGGGCGGCGCTCGTCTGTTCTAATAGAAAACTTTAGCGATGATTTGCCGTACCCTTGGGTTCTTGATGCAGACTACAAAGCCATACGCAATGAAAATTACAAATATATTCATTGGAATATGAACCCTGAATACGACGAGCTATATGACTTGCAAAGCGACCCTCAGGAGCAAGTAAATATTTTAAATACGAGCGTGGGACGCAAACTTTCACCCAAATTGCGCACTGAATTGGCCCAACTCGTGCGCGATTCAATTTCATTGTGATACGCATCGTGTCGACGGAGGGGTGGTTTCAGGAGGTAATGATGGCGGGGCTTTATTTAAACTTGCCGCATTGAGTGCCGCCCGGTTACTCAGCGATAGAAACGGCCCCCTCCGTGAGGAGGGGGCCGTTTTGCTATTAATTAATGCTGGATATCACTATACCCCCCGGCAGCAATGCCGGGGTTTTTTGTTAGAAGGATCAGATGAAACACAAACGATTACTGCAATCGATTATCGCGCTTTGCAGCCTGGTGCCGCTCAGCGCGGGCGGGACCGGCATGATTTTAGGTCCGTGGATGATGCAAGGCGCTGCCGTGGCGCCTGGTCTTGAAAGTCACTTCCGCTATCTCTCGGGATTGCTATTCGCGATCGGCGTGGCCTACGTCACAGCCATTCCGCGGATCGAAACGCAAGGCATGCGCATCTATCTTCTGACGGGTCTCGTTGTGATGGGCGGCATCGGCCGCGTGTTTTCGCTGTCCGTGATATGGCCGCCGTCGAACTCGGTGATCGCGGCTTTGGCGATGGAGTTGCTGGTCGCACCCGCCGTAGCGCTGTGGCACTACCGTGCTACGCGCAGCGTAAGCCCTAACGCTTAGGCCCCGTCGGCAAAACGACTTTGGCATAGTCGGCGGCGGGCTTGAGTTGCAGCTGCCGGCCGAAAGCCAAGTGTATGGTCTTGAGCACGGCGCTGACAGTGATGGGCTTTTTGATAAAGCCGTTGACGTCCAGCGCCGCGGCGGCACGCACCAGGTCGGTATTTGAATCGCCTGTCAGCATAATGAAGCGAATGTCGCGGGGAATGACGGTGTTGCGTCCCGCGCGTATGCGCTGCAAAAGCGAGAGCCCTGTCATGCCGTCCATATGATGATCGCAGATGATGCAATCGGTCTTCTTCAAAGGGTCGGCGAGGATGCTCGCGGCGGCGAATACGCTGGAGGCTTTCTGAACTGTGCCGACAGATGCTGAATTGAGTACGCCGTCCATCAGAGCCAGACTTACCGGGCTATCATCAATGACAAGGAAGCTTAAATTCGAAAGCGATGTAACGACCAGCGGCGGCAGATCGTCGTCGTCGTCGGATGGAGCAGAGTCGTGGGTGGCCATCGGTTTTCCGAAAGAATTTTTCTAAGGAAGCGACTGCGGAACCAAACCCATTACAGCGCGTGCCCGACTTTTAGTGTATCGCCTCGCGGCAGGCTATGGGATTTTAAGGATTAGGTTGTCGCTCGAATACATTTTTTAAAGCTCTTCTTCGCGCTTGGCCTCGCCCCCGCGGCGATCAGCATCGAAGCTCTGTGCTTCTATAAATACGCGAGTCACGTCGTGATGTGCCGCTTTGATGGCGCGTTCGATGTGGGTAACGGTGCGTTCGACTTCCGAGGCGGGAAGCGAGTCCTCGAAATCCAGGCTTAAGGCGACAAACACGTCATTTGGTCCGAAGTGCATGGTGCGGGCCTGGTTCAGCCCCACGACCCCGGGTGCGGCGCGGGCGATGCGGTTGATGCCCAGGCGCGTTTCGTGGCTGGCGGCTTCGCCGGTCAAAAGGCTGCGGCTCTTGTTCGCGAGAAAGAAGGCGGTCGTTGCCAGGATCGCGCCGATCACCATCGAAGCGATACCGTCGAGAATGGGCATATCGAGGTGCTCGCTCAGGAAAATGCCGATAAAGGCCACGAGCAGTC
Organism: Fidelibacterota bacterium; assembly: GCA_947476895.1. Taxonomy (GTDB): domain Bacteria; phylum Pseudomonadota; class Alphaproteobacteria; order Rhodospirillales; family Rhodospirillaceae; genus SHVO01. Next base: position 3,719 of record CANJRX010000045.1, read on the forward strand.
CAAACATGGCGGCTGTGTCTTCGAACAGAACGGTGAACACAGTCGGGTCTTTGCTGGACCGGATCGCCATCAGCCACGGACGGCCTTCGCGTTCCTCATTGAAGGCTCGGAAAGCGACCAGCCACACGGCGCCTTCGAACACGGCGCTGAAGCCCAGCACGAGGTAGTTGATCCAGGGATCTTCAATAGAGATCGGGCGCTGAATCTTTTCCAGGCCGGTGTAAAACGATGCCGCCGCCCCGCCGCCGAAAATCAGCACCGCCACGACAAAGGTGTAGAAATAGAGCTGCAGTCCATAGCCGAAGGGATGCTGAGCGCTCGGCGGCCTGGCCGCGCTGCGAATGCCGAACAGCAGCAGCATCTGATTGCCGGTATCGACGACGGAGTGCACAGCCTCGCTGAGCATGGCCGCGCTGCCGGTGAGGCCGGCGGCAACAAACTTGGTCACCGCGATGAGACCGTTGCCGATCAAGGCGGCGTAGATGACGCTTTTGGAGGTATGGGTTGCCATAGGCAGCGATCCTAGCTGCTTCCCTTGACGTTTGGTAGAAGCGCTAGGATTATCAGTCGGTTATTGAATGCTCGGGTTAACGATCCGAAACGTCGGTGGCGCCGGGGCTTAAGTAACTGCCGTAAGGCGCCAGCATGATGCCGGGGTATTTGGCCACCAGCGGCTGGCAGTCTTCGACCAGGTTCACCCCGCATTCCCCGGATGAACATATGAGTTGCAAGTGGGTGCGCATCGATTCAGACATAGGTATCAGCAGTTTATGTCGTTGGATCGAGGACAATCATGGCGCACCCAGCGGGTGAAGCGGATTCCGGCGTTTCCAGGCTCGATTTCGACCGCCGTCTCAAGCTGGAATTTCACGGTGCCAACGTCACATCCGATGCAGGGTTGCTCGCCTACCGCGAGTTGGACGACGCGCTTGGCTTGACGGCGCTGGCAGGTGCA
>CANJRX010000046.1 GCA_947476895.1 Fidelibacterota bacterium
GCGTGGCTGATTGCGGGCATCAACTTGGGTAACGAATGGTCAGTCTGCCCGCAAGCCGGCTATCAATGTGACAATGCCCGATATATTGCTATTCGCGGCAACGAAGCCCACGGCGATGCCCGAAACTGGGTTCGTCCGGGGAATGTCGGTTCAATATAGTTGATTGCATGATTGAGATTCGCCATGGATTTTTTCCGCCCGCTATTTTTGTCGGTTAGCCGCTCACTACCCTCAAGCTTAGATTACGCGCACGAACGGGTATTGAGCAGGCGTGGCGCTGGCCTGCGCGTGAATTGCTATTTCACCAACTCAAAATCCATCGCCTTATAGGCGGCGGCGGCAGCAGGGCTTTTTGCGTAGGCGATGAAGCGCTGGGCGGCGGCAGTCACCTTTGTGCCCGTGGCGAGCCCCGCGGTGTAGACGATGACGCGCTCGAGAGATTTGGGGATGCGGCCGACGACCGTGAGGCCGGTGACCTGGAGCAGTTCGCCCATCTGCTGAAAGCCCACCTCGGCCTCGCCCCTGACGACGCCTTCACCGACGGAGCCGTCGATGCGGACAATCCGGTCCTGTACTTGGTCGGCGATGCCGAGCGCGGGGAACAACTCGCCCAACACGAACTGGCCACTGGCGTAGCGCGACAGCCCCACGGACTTGGCGGCAAGCACGGCAGCCTTGAGTTTCTCGGGTGTCGAGATATCGGGCTTCGGCCCGCCGGCCTTGACGGCGAAGCCGATGCGCACTTGGCCGAGATCCGTAATGCCTGCCGCATCAATCTTGCCGGCCTTTACCTGCGCCTCGACCTGCTCTTTGCCCAGAATCACCAGATCGGCGGTGTCATTGTTGCCTGCGATCGTGATCCTGTCGCCGGTGGCGGCCTCGAAACTCGCCGTCATCCCCGCCAGCACCCCGGCGTAGCCAAGCGGGGTCCGGATAACGAGTTCGTCAGCCCTGGCGTGCGCGGCGATGAGCCCGGCAACGGCGACGGCGGCGATCCATCCGAATTTCATGATGCGAGGCTCCCGTTCTTTTCTGGAATTCACGCTATGGCATCCGGCCAACATGGTTGTCAGGAGACATGGATGTCAGCTTAAATCAACTGGTACAAAAAAAACCAGGCTGGTCAGGCCTGACTAAAATAGTCGCTGGAACACTCTGAAGGGGGCAGATCACTGAACGGCGAGACCTTCTACAGTCTGAAGGAGGCAAAAGTAGTGATCGAACAATGGCGTAAGCACTACAACACCAAGCGGCCCCATTCATCGCTCGGCTATAGGCCGCCGGCGCCGCTGACCTATAACCCGATGCCAATACCACTCGAACAGAGCGAAATCATGCGGTAGACTAACATCACGACTGGTACAGAAAATCGGTCAGGTCACATTTATAAGCCGACTCCTTTTCTAATAAAGCTACAAGCTGCTGCAACCTGTCAGCAAATTTTTATCGATAAGCGGTTATGGGAGCAAAAAATGATCATTGCAGTAAATAAGCTTGTTTCTATTCTATTGGTGGCAACCGCGCTGAGCGCGCCACAGAACTCTGCCCATGCAGCAGCTAATCCTGCCCTAAAAAAAGAGGTGGCCGCCAGCATAGATTCACGGGCTAAGCTTGTGCAGGAGATGGTTGATACGGTTTTTAGTTTCGCCGAGCCCGGTTTTCAAGAAGTCCAGACGTCGGCCTATCTGACGGCCATACTAGAAAAAAATGGTTTCAAAATTACACGCGGCGTCGCCGGTATTCCAACGGCCTGGACCGCGACTTGGGGCGAGGATGGGCCACTTATCGCCCTCGGCAGTGATATCGATAGCCTGCTCGGCCTCTCACAACTGCCGGGATCGCCAAAGCTTACCCCGATGGTTGAGGGCGCGCCCGGTCATGGTGAAGGACACAATTCAGGAATGCCGCTGATGATCGCAGCGGCGCTCGCAACCAAAGATGTCATGACCAAGCACGGCATCAAAGGCAGGCTTATGCTATGGCCCGGCGTCGCCGAGGAATTGCTTGGCACCAAGGCTTACTATGTCCGCGAGGGCCTGTTTAATGGTGTCGATGCCTCTATTTTCGCCCACGTCGGTAACAGCTTTGGCACCGGCTGGGGAGAGATGGGCAGTACAGGTTTGGTATCCGTTGAGTATAGCTTCCACGGCAAGACATCCCACGCCGCCGCAGCGCCTTGGGAGGGCCTAAGCGCGCTCGACGGCGTTGAATTGATGGACACCGCCTGGAACATGCGCCGTGAGCATCTCCCGCTTACACAACGCTCGCACTACGTAATCACCAACGGCGGTGGACAACCCAACATCGTGCCAGGCGAAGCCTCGGTCTGGTATTATTTCCGCGAACTAAGCTTCGAAGGGATCCGCAAACTCTACTTTCTTGGTAATCAAATCTCTGAAGCTGCCGCCGCAGGAACGGGTACGACGGTGACGCGTAAAGTTCTTGGCTATGCCGCGCCACAATTCGGCAACAAGCCGATGGCAGAGGCCGCCCAGGAGAACATCAAAATGGTCGGAATGCCGCAATGGAGCGACGCCGACCAGGCCTTCACCCGGACAGTGCAGGAAATCAACAAGCTGGTCGTCAAGCCGCTTGGCAGTACCGTGGAGCCAATCTCCACCCCGGAAAGCCGCGGCAAATCAGCGGGTGGCGGATCAGACGATATTGGCGACGTAATGTGGGCGGTACCGACCATCACGATCCGCTATCCTTCGAATATTCCCAATACTATCACGCACAATGTGCTGGCCGGGATAGCTATGGCTACGCCCATCGCGCATAAAGGCGCGGTCGCTGGCGCCAAGGCCGTGGCCATGACCGTGCTCGACCTAGCGACAACGCCAGCACTCATCACCAGCGCAAAATCGTACTTCAACGACGTCCAAATCAAAAATGGAAAATACGATCCGATCCTGACCGCTGCCGACACGCCAGCAATCCACCTGAACAAAGATTTGATGGAGCGTTTGCGACCACAGATGGAGAAGTTCTACTACGACCAGAGCAAATACAGCAACTATCTCGAGCAGCTTGGCATCAGCTACCCAGGACCCACTCTTGGCCAAAAGTAAGCAGTGGTCCACAAGTTGCGTCTGGGCGCCAGCACCGGTAGCGAAGGACGATGAAATTACTTCTCCGCCTTCACCGCCTGTTCCGCCGCGACACGCGCTATTGGCACAGTCTTTCTGAACCTGCATTCCCCTAATTCAAGGCTGTCGCGTTATCTCAATCGACGCCAACAGCGCCCAGATTAAAACCAGCAACGGACACACTCAGACTTACAGCCGCTGTCCACACCTTGATGCTGTTGCTCTGTGGCAGTTGAGAGATAAGAATTGAGGGCCTTTTCTGCTAAGATGCTCAAACATCCCTAAGATGCTCATGAATTCCATGTGAGCCTCTTTGGTTTGTTTGATCACCTTTGGCGTTGAGGACGTTTGCGCCGCGTGGTGTTCGGGTTGTGGGATGGCCGTGGTATGATTGGCGCCACCCTGCTCCACTCCTGATCTGAGGCCCCCACCATGCTTATCACACACACCACCTGGGCCAAGGGCCAATCCGGCAACCCCGGCGGCAGACCGCGCATTCTCGAGGCCGTGAGCGACATCGCCAGGGA